>NZ_JAGGLD010000001.1 GCF_017874255.1 Paenibacillus shirakamiensis
TAAGGATGAATATTTCAATGACGCGGGGTGGAGCAGCCCGGTAGCTCGTCGGGCTCATAACCCGAAGGCCGCAGGTTCAAATCCTGCCCCCGCAACCAATTCTTTTTTATAATGTGGAGCCGTGGTGTAGAGGCCCAACATGCCTGCCTGTCACGCAGGAGACCGCGGGTTCGAATCCCGTCGGCTCCGCCATTATATTTTAAGAATAAACAGAACATGTAATAATTCTCTTTATGAGAGCCATTAGCTCAGTTGGTAGAGCACCTGACTTTTAATCAGGGTGTCGAAGGTTCGAGCCCTTCATGGCTCACCATTCTACCTATGAATGCAAATTTACTTATTTGCGGACGTGGCTCAGCGGTAGAGCATCGCCTTGCCAAGGCGAGGGTCGCGGGTTCGATTCCCGTCGTCCGCTCCAATATATGTGCGCCCTTAGCTCAGCTGGATAGAGCGTTTGACTACGAATCAAAAGGCCGGGAGTTCGAATCTCTCAGGGCGCGCCATTTTAAAATTGTATATGCCGGCGTGGCGGAATGGCAGACGCGCTCGACTCAAAATCGAGTGGGAAACCGTGGAGGTTCGAGTCCTCTCGCCGGTATACCAAAAGGGTTATAAGATTGCTTTTAAAGCAGTCTTATAACCCTTTTTTAATGCAAATGGTTATATGCATTTAATCATTGTTGTAGGTAGTTGAGATCTTTGTACTATATATTAAGGTCTAAATATATATTTGATACTATTGTGTAATTATAAAATAACTATATTGGTAAATAATCTCGAATATTCATTTGTTACTGAGACTGAAATTTTGGACTAAAACCTATAAAACATAGGATCAAACACATACCTCAAATACATAGGAATAAACATAAGACCTCAAATACATAGGAATAAACATAAGACCTCAAATATATAGGAATAAACATAAGACCTCGAATAGATAGCAACAAACATATAACCTTCATATACATAGGATCAAACACATAACCTCAAACACATAGGAACAAACAGAGAATCTCGAATACATAGAAACAAACATATAACTCAACTACATACCCTCAAGCGCATATCCTCTAGCATTTATTTTGAAGTCCATATCCTCAAGCCCATAATCCTCTTTCGATCGGAACTAACGCTCTATATGTTCTTTACAGCGGATAAAAAAGCTTATTCTAAAAAATATGGTCGACAGCCAACTAATTATGCCTTCAACAAGCAAGTAGGAAAGTGTGGGAAATATTTTGGACTGAGTTATCCTGAAGTTCACTCCCGAATCTATATTACTAAAAAGCCAATCCCCAAGAATGCTGTATTATCCACGCTCTTGGGGTATTTATATAAATTTCTTCAAATTTATCCTATTTTGATCAGCCTTCGCGGGTTATAAATTTGCACCCTTTAAGATCAAAGAGAACACCTTTCAGGAAAAAAATCATGGGTGAGACTGCTGTGTGCAGTCTTGGTAGGGGTTCTGTTTTTGCAACGTAATTATTAATAATCATTGTGTAATGGACAATTAATGTCTCTTAAGCTTATTTATATCTTGTTGGCAGCAGAGTTTTTCATATAAATCATCTCTAATTCTACAGAATTCACAAGTTTCAAACCAATATTTGATATCATTTTGATCTCATAGGTCAATATCTCTAATACAAATATTAAATTAAACAAATTTTATACATAATTAGATTTAAATGGAACGCTTGTTTGGAAGGAAATGGTTATACTCTAGCGAATTATGTATGTTGACTTCGTTTTAGAGATAATCTTGACTGGACCGGATAGGAGGTGGCCAATCTATTCGTAAGTTTAACTCCACTGAAGCGCTAGTTCTGGTGCTTGATTTAAACTATTCTATACCCCTCATTGTGTAAATGAATAGAGAATGATTTGGATGAGGTCTAATAGAAGCTGAAGATGTGTTTGTCTGATTGGAAAGCTACTTTAACCATTCAATGAATCTACTTACTTCTACAACTGAAAATGATGGAAAGATTGTCTTTTAAAATAAATCGGAACTCTGTGCTGTACTATGTTCGAAGCACTAAAAGCCTATTTTCATACCAAAAAGGAGATTTAAGCACAATGAAACAAAAAATTTTAATGATAGGCTTTTCGATGGTAGCTTTAAAGCAGTTCAAAGATCGCACGGATATAGAAGTCTATATTATTGAAGAGGAAGAATTATATGAAAAGAATAAGTTAAGTGAATTTAAGACGAATCTAGTAAAGAAAATTGTGTTTGGTAACTATATTGATTCCGAAGATTGTGTGGCCATAGCAAAAGTACTGCATGATGAAATAGAATTTGATGCAGTGTTCCCTTCAAAAGATTATGCAGTGAAAGCAACTGGGAAAATTGCAGATTTGCTAGGATTGCCTGGATTAAAAGAAAAAAATGCTAGAATACTGACAAACAAAATTCTACTAAGAGAAGCATGTGAACGATATGATATTCCCCATCCAAGATACAAAAAAATAATTCGAAAAGAAGATCTTTTCAATTTTTATGAAGGGAATCCATTCATATTCAAACCTGCTACACTTCAAGCTAGCATAGGAATTAGCAAGATTGAATCCGTTGGAGATATTGAAAAGGCATGGGAAAATACAACGTCAGCTCTCGACAATCCGAAAATTACAGTATCAAGAGAAATCAACCGAGAACATATTGCCGAGGATTATGTAAATGGGCCAGAATTTAGCGTTGAGACTTTAGTAAGAGACAATGAAATTATATTTTCAAATATTACTGAAAAAATAACATTTGATAATAATTTTGTTGAAGAGGGTCACATTGTTCCAGCCAATATTTCAGCAGCTGATACGGAAAAATTATTATATGAAAAGAAAAATTTAGTTGAAAAACTAGAAATTGATTCAGGATTATTGCATTCGGAATGGAAAATTGAAAAAGATGGACCCGTACTGATTGAGTGTGCAGGAAGAATGCCGGGTGACTATATCTATGATTTAATTAGTAATGCTTATGAATTTGATTTCTTAAAGGAATATTCGATGATATTAATGCGCGAACCTACGAATATACAGCAACTTGCTACCAAAGTGAGTACAATAAGATATTTTAACTGTCCTGCAGGTGAATTAAAAGAAATTAAAGGTGTAGACAGCTTAATGGTTCCTGAAGTAGTTGATTTCTCGATAGATAGGAGTATAGGAGATATCATTCCCGTTGTAAAATCTTCATGGGATAGAGTAGGACACTTTGTGGTAGTGGGAGAAACGCACGATGAAGTAAATCGAATTGCCAATGAAATTTTGAATCAAGTTGAGTTTGAGGTCGAAATTAAATGAAATATGTAGGAGAAACATATGAATAATGGAAAGATAATCTTGAGATTTTTAAGAAACGCAAGAAATATTAGATTGTTGGCATTAGCCATTTTTATCTCCAATATAGGAAGTGGCATGCAACTCATTGCTGTTAGCAAGCTATTGTACGATAAAACGAATAGTGCCACTTCGATCGGAATTGTAATCATTCTCCAATACGTTGTGATGTTTTTAGTCCAGTTTATTTCTGGGACGGTGGTGGATCGAAGTGATCAAAAAAAAATTCTCGTTATTAGCGATTTTACCAAAGGTGTATTCATAACTGGGGCAGGTACCATTTTCTTAATTCATCCTGATACGGGGTTAAGCTATCTATTTATTATTCTCATCATTGTGAATTTTGTTGTGCCTTTCTTCTCGAATGCACAATTCACATTAACTCCTGAACTTGTTAGAGATAAGGATGAACTGCTACAGGCAAATAGTATAATCACCACTCTATTTCAAGCCGGCCAGCTTTTAGGTAGTGCTATTGTTGCTTCTATTATTTTTTTTATGAGTCCTGCGACGGCATTGATTATATCTGGCTGTATGTTTTTTATATCTGCCTTTTATTTCAAATTAATTAAATACAGCAAACAAATTAAAGAAGTCAACGAACAAAAAAGTACAGGCGTAAGATTTTTTGAAGATTGGAAATATCTAATGCAACAAATTGGGAAAGAGAAAAGTGTGTTAGCTCATTTGCTGATGAGTTCTGGTGACTATATGGCGGTAAATATTTTTAATCTGATGCTCATTCCTCTGGTTGCGGTTCACTATAATAACAACAGCTTCTATATTTCTTTATTCGACAGCGGGTTTGCCATTGGTTCCATGATCATTGTCGCTTTGATCGCTAGTTTTTCTAAAAAATTAGGGACGAATAACTCTGCTGTAGTTGGATTGTTTTTGCAGTCTATGATTCTTATCATTCTTTCTATTAAAATTCATGTAATATTTGCATTCTTGTTAATCATCGTCTATGGATCGGCAAATTCATTTTCAATCACTATTTTTAATACAAATTTACAAAAAAGAAGTACTTCAGAATTCATGGGGCGGATCAACTCTGTGAAGAATTTCATAGTGTCTGTACTGACAATTACATTAATCCCCATTCTTTCTCGAATGTTTGATATTTCTATAGAATATGGTCTTCTGGCCTCGGGTGTTGTCCTTTTTTCATACTCATTCATTTCCTACTTACTAGGGAGAAAGTTTGTATTTGGAAGTGATTATCTATCTAAAGGAATAATATTAAAGAAATCAAAAAATATTAGTCTAGGAGATTAATTATGAAAAATGACGATGTAATATACCTCCTGTGTTTCCCATATGGGGGTGGTGGAGCAAGTGTCTATAGTGAATGGAACAAGCAACTGTCACCCAAAATTAAAGTAGTACCCATCCAACTTCCAGGCAGAGAAAGAGAGATTGGAGAAGATCCATTCACAGATTTGAATAAAGCAGCGGATCATTATGCAACAATTATTGAAGCTGAATATGTAAATAAAAGAATTGCATTTTTTGGACATTGTTTTCTAGGATCTACATTGGCGTTCGAGGTAATAAGAAGGCTTGAAAGTGTGCCTGAGTTAAACATTGAACATCTGTTTGCTTCGGCTGCGTTTTCACCCAGTAGTATCCGCGATTATGGGATTGATTTAGAGCAAGAGGATGAGTTCATCACAAAAGTTGAAAAGCTGACGGGGCTTAAAAATGAGGCATTTGATATTCCTGATCTAAAAGAGCTATTAATGCCAACATTTAAAGCGGATTTCGAGATGGATATTAAATATCCTGTGAGTCATGCAATTGTTAACATCCCCATTTCAGCTATATATGCGGATCATGATGTTTTTGTAAGCAGAGATGAGGTAGAACAATGGAAACAGCATACATCTAAAGATTACGAGCTTTATGAAGTTGAAGGAGAACATATGTATTTGCTTGATAGAGCAGATCTTGCACTTCATATCGTAGAGAAAAGTTTATTAAATTACTCAGAAGGTAGTGAATAGACTTGGATAGATTAAAAAACAAGGTTGTTCTCATTACAGGTGCGGGCAGAGGAATAGGAAAAGCTTGCGCTATTAAAGCTGCTAAAGAGGGCGCGGACATCATTATTTCAGATATCGGCAGTAATATTGATGCTGTGCCGTACGATCTTTCGAGAACAAGTCAATTGGATGACACGGAGAAAATATGTAGAAAGCTTGGTGTAAATGTATTAAAAAAACATGCGGATGTTACTAAAATAGAAGAGATTGCTTCTTTAGTCCAAGATGCCGTTCATCGCTTTGGTAGAATCGATGTTCTAATCAATAATGCAGGAATTGGTGCTCCAGCAGGGAAGGCAGCGCACAACTATTCAAGTGAAGAGTGGGACATTTTATTAAATGTTAATCTGTCTGGGCCATGGAGAGTTATAAAATTTGTAGTCCCCATTATGATCAAGCAGCAAGAAGGAAGCATCATCAATATTGCTTCAACTGCTGGACTCTTAGGATATAAGCATTTCGCTGGGTACGTAGCCTCAAAGCACGGATTAGTTGGATTAACCAAATCTGCTGCATTGGATTATGCCATGGATAATATTAGGGTCAATGCCATATGTCCCGGACCAGTCTATGATGATGAATTCGTGGATGGAAGTATGACAAAAGTAGTGGCGGATTCCTTAGGTATTCAATTAGGTGAACAAGAAGAAATTGATCTGCAGTCGGTGGCAATGAATTCGGTTGTATCTCCTACAGATGTTGCGGAAGCTGCAATTTGGTTAGGTAGCGACGAATCCAAGAGAGTTACAGGTACAAATATTACAGTTGATGCTGGTTATTCTGCTAAATAAAGGAGAGAACCTATGATGAATGTCTTAGAGACAAAGGCAGTAGTACAAACTTCAACTACAACAAATGTTTTGCTTGTAAAAAAATTAACAATAGAAGAAATTTCAAAAATTCATCAAAAATCTATTAATCAAGATCATGTGGATCTTTTCATTACGGTGGAACAAGTTCCTAGTCCAGAAATGTATGAAGAGTATATTAAGAGGGAAAAAAATCGAGCCATCGGGTTGGCGGAGAAAATCAGAATTACTCTAATCTTAAATGAAAATAATGCAACATTAGTACTAACCTCAGATCTCACTAAAGCTAATTTGTCTGGATTATTACAGGTATACAATGATCTATTAGATAATATTCAGATGATCGAGTTGGATGCAGATGAGGTTGAGCGTCCTGCAAAAGCTTCAATTAAATGGGGAGTTCCTCTATTGGATGAAGCAACCCAAGGGAATTTTAATGAATATAATATTGTTCAATTAAAAGGTCAAAGCGTATCTCATTTTGCTCTTCAAAATCAGGCCATATATGCGGCGCTTGCACAAACTCTAAAGCTATACGGTGATGAAGACCTGAATGTCTATGCTAAAAGTCTAACTATGAGCGGACAGACTATACTAAAGGGTAAACTAAACCAAGATGGAACGATTAATCCCAACCAGCAAGCTATTCAAAATGGGGAGAGCGCCGGTTACACAACAGGCATTATTAGTATTGATGTAGATAATAAGAAGTTTGATTATACGTACTGTCTAAGTCCTAAATATCCATTAACGTGCGTAATAAAACAAAATGGAGGAGTTGTCCATTCTGTATCACTACAGGCTAGCGTCGACACTATGGATTCCGAAGTACTCCGACAATTCGGTACAATGCTTGAGTATTTCTTAACCCCTATTCAGGCGGATTCAGATTCTAGCATGAATGAAGTAATAAATGAATTAATGACTCCATTTGGTAGAAGGACAGTTGTATTGGAGCAGGAAAATATACTGGATCGATTAGAAAAAATAGAGCGACAATTTGCTCAGAATATAGCTCTCTCAGACACACAGGGAGACATCACTTTTGAAGAATTAGCACAACGAAGTGATAGTATAGCCACACATCTGATCAAAGAAGGGTTAAAAACAGGAGATAAGGCTGTTATTTCTGTGAAGCAGGATAATGAACTTGTGTTATTAATGATTGGAGTGATTAAGGCTGGCGGTGTATACATTCCTGTAGATCCTAACTATCCTGAAGAAAGAATATCCTTTATCTTAAAAGATTCTGGAGCAAAATTCTTTATATCTAATCTTATTCAAAATTCACAAGATGAAGATGCGGACTATATAACCATACAACCATCCGGCTTATTGCAACAGACGCAGCTGGAACCACACAATGACTTGCTTCTCCCCGCTTATACCCCTCAATCGGGTTATGTAATTTATACATCTGGAACATCCGGTGTACCTAAAGGTGTTCAAGTCTCTTGTGATAACATTATTGCTTTAGTAGAAGCGACTCAAGAAGAGTTCGAGCTTTCAGCTCATGATGTGTGGACCATGTTCCATTCTTCTTCTTTTGATTTCTCTGTGTGGGAGATGTGGGGGAGCTTATTAAGTGGCGCCAAACTGGTTGTAGTTCCAAGAGAAACAGCTACCTCAATGTACGATTTCTACGATTTGCTTATTGAACATCATGTGACTGTATTAAACCAAACCCCCTCTTCTTTTTATGCTTTACAAAATATTGAGTCTGAACAAAGAATACCACGTCTAAATTCAATTAGGTTGATCATTTTTGGCGGGGAAGCTTTGGATAACACAAAGCTAAAAAAATGGTTTCAAAGGTACTCATCAAGTAAATGTAGGCTTGTGAACATGTATGGCATAACTGAGACGACTGTTCATGTGACCTATCAAAATATTTTCAAAAGAAATTTGGACACAAGTAGTCAGAGTATAGGCGTTCCTATCAAAGGGTGGAAAATATCTGTTCGAGATCCTTATGGAGTACCTTGTCTCCTCGGAGTGGAAGGTGAGATCTGGGTAGGAGGTGCTGGCCTTTCAAATGGCTATATAAATAGAGAAAAGCTTAATACAGAAAAATTTATTATCGATAAGCTATCCGGAGAACGCTGGTATAAAAGTGGAGACCTTGGAAAAATAAAATCAGATGGCAGCATCGATTACTTAGGCAGAATTGACAATCAAGTGAAAATACGAGGGTATCGGATTGAACTTGATGAAATCAAGAAACATGTGAGTCGAATCCCTGGTGTGAGGGAAGTTGTTGTAACCGTTCAAAATAACGACAAGGATGAACATAAGCAAATTATCGCTTTTTTTGAAAGTAATAAAGACTATAGTTCTAATGATATTAGAGATATCCTAATGAAAGAGCTACCTTCCTATATGATTCCTTCAAAATCAGTTCACGTTGAAGACATTCCCCTAACTATAAATGGAAAAATTGATTTCAAAAAGTTATTAGATGAACAGAATGAGCCTTATCAAGCAAAAACAGCTGCTAATTCAGGTGAAAATGTTCTTTTAGAAGTATGGTGTAAGATATTAGGTCAACAAATTACAGATGAGGATAATTTCTTTGACTGTGGCGGGAATTCTCTACTTGCCGTGTCATTGTTATCTGAATTGAAACAAAAGGTTAGTAAGGATATATTGCTTAGAGATCTTTACGTGCATTCATCGCCAAGTAGTATGCGAGCTTTCTTAAAAGCAAAGGAACGGGGAGAAGTCAGCGTATGACGAATTCGATTCTTCCTAAAGTAGCTATTTTTTATGGCCAGGGTTCTGCAAGCCCTCTTTCCATACAAGCTGCATCTGTTGGAGTATGTAACATCGTATTTCTGTATAGAGAAGATTGCTCGAGCAGTGATTTGTCGCAGATTAAAGTGTTAGATAAATATGTGAAATCCTATAATATCTCGAATGTATCTGAAGTGGAAATCAAAGAGATCTTGCTTCATGAGAGAGTTCAAGGAATTACTACCTTTAGTGAATATAAGTTGTTAGAAACTTCTCTTTTCGTAGAAAAAATGGGTTTGTTCGGTAATTCTACGGAAACTGCAAACGCATTAGTTAACAAGTTTATGCAAAGACAAATTCTTTCGACAGCCAAAGGTACTTCTGTCAGGTTCACTAGATTAGATAAGAATAATATGAAACAGAGTTTGTCTGAAGTGGGCACCCCCGCTATTATTAAGCCTGTTGTAGGAGCCGGGAGTAAATGGACCAAGAAGGTGAACTCTTACGAGGAATTGGAGCATGCAGTTCATGAGTTTCCTCTAGATCACGAATATGTTTTAGAAGAATTTTTATCGGGGCATAAAGGAAGTGCAGATTCATTTTACGGAGATTATGTATCGGTGGAATCTGTTCATCAAGGAGGCAAATCAACTCAAATCTCAATCACGGGAAAGTTACCTTTAACACCACATTTCGCAGAAAGTGGAATGTTCTTACCTCATCCTTTCTCTAAAGAGATGGAAGATAAAATCAGGTCCGTAGATGCAGCAGCAATTAAGGCATTGAATATCACCAGTGGTACAACACACACGGAAATTAAAATTACGGATGATGGTCCGAAAATAATCGAAGTCAACGGTAGAATGGGCGGATACGTTTCAGAAATACTAAAAAGAGCAACAGGTGTTGATTTAATAAGATTAACGTTACAAATATCTTTAAATCAAGAAGTATCCATTCAGCCGATACCTATGAACAAAGTATACTATCAAATATTTTTAACTCCGCCGAGTATTGAAAATGGAATTTATCAAGGCATAACAGGACTCGAGACATTGAAGGATTACAAAGATATTACTCATGTACAAATTACTAAAAAAGAGGGCGAAACTATAGATTCTCGCTTAGGAACTGAAAATAATATCGGGATCGTGTATGGGGAGTCAGAGGACTTCCAACAATTTGTTACAACAATTAATCTGGTTCGTAGTCAAGCTAACCCCTTGATAGTCCAACAGAAAGAAGTGTTGCAATAAATGGAGACCATGATTGAATATGTGAGCTTAGGCAGCTACTTCAATAAGATAGTATCTAAGTATCCTAACCAAAGAGCAGTTGTCTATCTAGATGAAAAATTAACTTACCAAGATCTGAATCAGCGCGCAAATGATATGGCGAATTTTTTCTTGGAATCTGGAGTGAATTCTGGTGATAGAATTGGAGTCTTATTTAACAACGGTCTAAAATTCGTCATTTCTATTATTGCTTTAGCTAAGATCGGCGCTAGTTATATTCCATTATCGAACAAAGAAAATGAGTATTATTTAGAAAGTCTTATTCAGTCGGCAGGCATCAAATTCGTATTTGCAGATAAGCATTGGAATGTAAAGGGCATAAGAATGGTGAGGGATGCCGAGGGGCTTCAAGTATCCCCAGTTAACTACGGCAGTAAACCTATCCTTGACACGGATATCGCTTATATTATGTTCACATCGGGTACTACGGGGCTTCCGAAAGGGGTAAAAGTTACCCATGGCAATATTATTAATTTGACTACTGAAGATGCTTGTCTTGAACTATCCAGCAAGACTATTATTCTTCAAACGGGTGCACCTAATTTCGATGCCTCGACCTTTGAAATTTGGGGTGCCCTCTTAAATGGAGGACAATTAGTTATTCCGGATCTCCAAAAAGTGACGAATTTTAGCTATTTAAGTGAGTTGATTAGCACATACCAAGTGAACCTGATGTGGTTAACGGCTCCTTTATTTTCTATTGCTGTTCAGAAAAATATGGAGTTATTTTCTAACTTAAAAGAATTAATTGTGGGTGGGGATATCGTTCATCCAAAAGATGTAAACAAAGCGCTCTTAAGTAATCCGAGTCTAATTATTTACAATGGGTACGGACCGACGGAATGCACAACATTTTCTACGATGTATAAAATCGATGCTGCAATTCAGGAGAACTATATTCCGATTGGAAAACCCATTCAAAATGCGAAAGTATACATCTTGGACGAGAACCTCGACATAGTAGAACCTAATCATGATGGAGAACTTTATATCGGAGGGAAGGGTGTATCTGCTGGTTATATCAATAATGAACAACTAACCGAGGAAAAGTTCATCAAAAATCCATTCGGAGTTGGGAAATTGTACAAAACCGGTGATTTGGCATCTCTAGATTATGCCGGTAACGTAATTTTTAAAGGTAGAAAAGACCGCCAAATTAAAATACGGGGTTTTCGAATTGAATTGAATGCAATAGAAAGTATTCTAAATGAAATGAAGGAGATTCAATCTTCTGCGGTCACAGTTATTGAAAATCGACACGGTGAGAAAGGGATAGCATGCTGTGTTGTCATCCGAGAACAATTTGATTTATCTGAGGAAGAGATCCGCATCCAGTTCAAAAAAATAGCCCCCTCTCATATCGTATTGGCACAAGTATGTGTTGTAGAACATCTTCCCATGAATTCTAACGGTAAACTAGACTATAAAAAAATTAAAAGCATTATTGAGGATCAAGCTGACCAGAGTGATTTATTAGAAGAACACGATTTGGATGGGCAAGAAAATACTATAATGAAAATCATTGAAAAAAATATGAATTGTGTTGTAAAAGATACTTCTATTTCTTTCTTTGAAATAGGATTAGATTCTTTAACAAGTATATATATATCCGATGAGATCAATAAGGAATTTAGCATGGATATGGAACCCATAGATCTGTTGATGAGTTCAAGTATAGATGAATTCATTCGTCTGGTTATGGAAAAAGAAAAGATCAACATGATTAATGAAATCGCATTAGTTAGTCAAGAGAAAAAATTAAAGTTGCTCAATCAACAAGAGCCCATTTTTATAGACTTCACTATTCATCCTCATACTACACGATATAACATTCCCCTTCTGCTTAAGCTTCCAGATACAGTCGACTTTGATCTCTTGCATCAATCTTTAAATAAGCTTGTTGAACGTCATGATAGTCTGAGGACACGATTTCTATTGAGCGAAGGACATGCAGTTCAGATTATTCAAGAAAACTTCAGTGTTAACGTAAAAGAGTGTTCTACTCAAGTGAATGTACACGAATTAATTTCCCCTTTCGACTTACAGCATGATCCCCCATACAAATTTGAGATTCATGAAGACAGTGAGGGAAGTTGGTTGTTCATGGACTTTCATCATATCGTAGTAGACGGGTTCTCCTTAAGGAACATTGTACAAGATCTAAACAGTTTTTATCTTAACGAGGAACTTAGAGAATTACCTTTGAATTACTCAACCTTAATTGAAGAATCTAGAAGTGAGTTTTATAAGAATCAAGATGCAGCTGAACAATTTTGGCAACTTCATTTTCAAGGGTATAAAGGTATGAATCATCTTCCATTTGATCGAATGGATGTGGAGGGGATATCGAATAGGAATAATCATATTGTGTTTTCTTTGGGAACAGAACGAACTGCTTTGTTAAAAGAGTGGAGTTTGAACAATAGAATTACTATTTTTGAAGCACTTGCTATGGGATATTCTCAATTTTTACATCTCATCACGGGTAGTGAAGATGTAACATTTGCAACGCCTAGTCGCGAGTACTCTAAAGTCTCAAGCTTACCTGTCGTCTCCATGCTGACCAATACCTTATGGGTTGTGTCTAAATCTAGTATTTTCACACATGAATATTTAAAAGAATTTATTGATCAATGGAGGGAATCTAAGCGAAATCAAAATGTACCTGTTGATTTTATCTATAAATTAAAAAGAACTATGGGGGATACACATCTTCATGAGACGTTGATCGCTTACCATGATAAGGAATCAATGGAAGTGAGTTTTTTAGGAGAGGACATACGGATAAAGCCGCTTATTCCACCGGAGGGCATGTTCTCGTTGAATATGCAAATTTATGATGGGGACGAGTCTTTAGAGATAGAGTGGGAATATCTAACCGAGCTGTTTGAATATGAAACGATAAAAAGTTTAGAGGATCTCTTCAAGGAAACCCTCGATGCCATGCTAGGTAAATAAATATAATTATTGCTATTAATTTCTGATTAGATAGATAGCAATAATGCAAAGGAGATTAGTATGATAACCAAAAATAAGACGTTGGGTCAAAAAAAAATAGCTGCATTACAGATGCCTGAGGCAGGAGCATACTGGAAAGAGCAATTGGTTGATGCCGTACCTTCTAATCTATTACCCGATCATCGAAAGAATACCTCAAATCCCATTACACAAAGTTATAATGTTTCGCAGATTAAAATTGAAGCTTCCAAAGTGGATGCATTTTTAAATTGTCAGGAATGTGATATACAACATTCAAATGAAGTATTTACTTTATTAGTATTATCCTTATTATATTCCATCGACAATGGGATGAATGAGGATCTCTTGGTCGGTTTTGCCGAATATAAAGATGGGGGAATATTAGAGTTCCCAATAAGAGCTAATATACAGCATGGACATACTTATAGAGATATTCTTGACCAAATACACAATAAAATATCAAATCACAAAGAATATGCAGGTTACCCTACAGACCTAATCATTGAGACGACACCCATACAAATAAATATTATTGAAGATACATTTGTAGACCTAGCAGATATATATAGCAAATATATATTTTCTTGTAACCTTGAGATGGATAGTATCGGCAATTGGAAGTTCATTATTGCTGGAGTGTCTTCTCTTTATATGACTAAAACTTTGGATAGCATAGCAGCAAAGCTATCCTATCTAATGGAATTAATCACAGCTAATGCAGATGAAAATATTGAAGCCTCAGATTTATTTCAGACTGAGGATGCCCTAAGTTATGAACTACTAAATATGACAAATAGACAATTCTCCAATTCAGATAGTATAGCGAGTCTATTGGAACATGTTTTTCGTAAGTTTGAAAATGAAAAAAGTATAGTGAGTCATGAGCAGGAAGTGACTTTCAAACAATTAGAGGATAGATCTAAAAAAATAGCTGCATTTATTCAGAAAAATACGGAAAAGTCGGAGTCCATCATTGCCGTATTATGTGAACGTTCCATAGATTTTCTAGCCACGGTTTTTGGCGTGATACTATCTGGCAAAGCTTATCTTCCGCTGGACCCCAAAGCGCCCCAAGAAAGAAATGAGATCATTCTAAAGCAAGCGAATAGTCAAACCGTTTTATATCTAGATAAACATAGCGCTGTTCTTGAAGGAATTGAATTAAAAAAATTCAACATAAGTGAAATTTACCAAACGAATGCTGAATATTATGCTGAACCTATTTCTCCGGATGACTTGGCTTATGTCATTTTTACATCGGGTTCTACGGGTACGCCAAAAGGTGTAGAAATAAAACATAAAAGTGTCATTAACAGAATTGAATGGATGCAGCATATGTTCGCACTAGAGAGCAGTGATGTCATTTTGCATAAAACGCCTTCAACATTCGATGTTTCTGTGTGGGAGATTTTTTGGTGGGCGATTACTGGAACCAAAGTAGCAGTTCTGCCAGCAGACGAAGAAGCAAATCCTGTTGAGATTATAAAAGCAATAGAAGAAAACAAGGTCACTACGCTGCATTTTGTCCCTTCCATGCTGAACGCTTTCTTAGATTATGTAGATAGTTCTTCATCTTATGAAAAAATTAAATCTTTAAAAAGAGTCTTCAGTAGCGGTGAGGCATTAACTCCAAATCATGTCGAAAAGTTTCATCGATACTTAAGTGATGTAGAACTGATAAATTTATATGGACCGACAGAAGCTACAGTCGATGTTACATGGCATCGAACATCAAAAGGCGAGAATCCCGTACCGATTGGTAAGCCCATTGATAATACTCACATTTATATTTTAGACAAGACCAGAAGGTTAAGACCTATAGGGATGATAGGAGAGTTAGCGATAGCTGGCACGGGTGTAGCGAAAGGCTATATTCATGATCCCTTTAAAACGAAGAGCAGCTTTATCGATATACCACATTTGGAAGAAGGAAAAGTATATCTTACTGGAGATTTAGCGAGAATTAGACAGGATGGAACGATCGAGTATTTTGGCCGAAATGATCGGCAAGTGAAGGTAAGAGGATTCCGAATAGAACTTGGAGAAATTGAAACGGCTTTAACGAACCTGCCTAGTGTTAGCGATGCCTTAGTGTTAACTAATCTAGAAGCTGATCAGATGCTACATTTATATGCATTTATCATTCAAAAAGATAGATTGGTTGATGTTAAAGATATTAGACAAGCATTGACTACAGTACTGCCGAATTATATGATTCCAGAAAAATTAGTAATCCTTAGTGAATTCCCTTTAACTAGAAATGGAAAAGTTGATCGTAAGCTGCTGTTAGAAATGAGCAATGAAAGAGCTGTCGATGAAAAAATTGCACCCCAAACAAGAGAAGAAAAAATGCTCTGTGGAATCTGGCAAGATGTATTGGGAATTCCTGATATAGGAATCAATGAGAATTTCTTTGCGCTGGGTGGGAACTCAATAAACTTTGTATCGGTAGTGGCATTAGCACACAAAAGTGGACTGATATTTACTTTTCAACACTTATTCAAATATCCTACGATACAAGATCTGATTACACACGTGAATCTCAATGATACAAGTCATGATGATGTGAATATCGTAATCTCCAATTTCCAATTAATTAAGGATGAAGATAAAACCAACATCCCTGATGACATTGAAGATGCCTATCCGATGTCCATGTTACAATCCGGACTTGTCTATCAAAGTAGTATCATGGAAGGTGATAATAACTATCATGATATCGTGACATACACCATTGATGGAGAACTAGATGTACCTACATTTAGAAAAGCCGTTCAATTGTTAGTAGACTCGCAGCCTATATTTAGAACAAGTTACAATTTGGAACATTTCTCCGAATACCTTCAACTAGTCCACAGCACTATCGACACACTCCCTTTACATGTATATGATCTACGTGGGTTGCATACGGAACAAGAAAAAGAAGACATATATGAACAATGGTTTTGGAAAGAACAACATAGAGCGTTTGAATGGGACAAACCAGGATTAGTTCAACTTCATGTCCATATCCTAAGTGAATCCCAATATAAATATAGTATAAGCCAGCATAATTCAGCTCTAGATGGATGGAGTATGAATAAAGTCCATACCTTCCTGTTCAAGACCTATTTCGATATGGTGAATGGGGTAGATCCTAATACTAGATTGCTCGAAAGCAACAATCATAATCGTACGTTTATCTACTTGGAACAAAAAGCTATACATTCAGAAGAGTATCGTCATTTTTGGAGAGACATGTTAAAAGATGTTCCTGAAGGAACAATCCCGCGTAGTAGAGAAGAAGATACACGAAAAGGAAACGAAGTTATTTTTCAAGACATAATCTTACCAGAAGGACTTTCAGCAAAATTAGTTACCTTGGCTAAAGAACTCAAAATCCCCGTAAAAGATATCCTGCTCGCCTCACATGTCAAATTTCTTGCTATACTGACCCGCAAAGATGATGTTTTCATGGGATATGAAATCGGTGGGAGACCCGAACTTCTTGGTTCGGAAAATGCTTTAGGTGTATTTTTGAACACCATGCCATTTCGTGTCATCCTTGATTCTAATTCTAGTTGGAAAGACTTCATTCTGCATGTATATGGCGTTGAAGCTAACATTCTACCTTTCAGACGATATCCCATGGCACAAGTAAAACAAGATCTAACCTCAAGAACGATCTTATTCGAAACTGTATTTAATTTTACACACTTTTATTCCTTGAAAGATTTACGCGGGCTTCCAGGATTTGATAATATTGATGTAAGAGCGGCAGCAATTACAGAATTCCCACTAAGAATTGAGTATTCAAGACATTTTTATACCGATGAGATTGAATTAAGTTTGCATTATCACACATCCAAATATGACCTTAAAGACATTGAATTCTTTGGTACAATTTTCGTTGATATTCTCGAGAGCATGGTTCACCGGACCGAAGAAAATCATCAAATCCTAATGGAGGAAGAAAAGTTAGACGAGTTCAAATATTACACGGAGAAGATGGATCAACCATCGCGGAATGAAGAAGATTCTATACGCCTTGATATCAATCTGGACTTGGACATAGCGATTAATCGCGTCAAAGATGTGTGGTCAAATGTTTTGAAAATATCAAAAGAGAATCTCAAATTAGATGATGATTTCTTTTTCATTGGAGGAAATTCTTTAGCTGCTATGAAGGTAGCTCTTTTTTTCAAAAAGGATATTTCTTTAAAACAACTTATGCAAAAATCGATTCTACTCGAACTTGCAAGTGAACTTGCAAATAAAGAAAAAATTAAATTATCGCAAGAGGTTTCTCTCTTAACCTGCTTAAGTAAATCAAGTGAATCTGAGTGCAACATCATTTTTATACCTTATGCTGGGGGCAACGCTTTAAATTTTATCCCCATAGCTAAAGAATTCGAGAAAAATAATGTCGACATTTCCGTGTTTGCTGCAGAATTACCGGCACATGATCCTAACTTAGAGCACAGTACATTTGTTAACTTTGAGGATACAGTGAATGTATTGGTAGAAGAGATATGTTCAGCGATGAAAGATAAACCATTCATGGTCTGGGGACATTGTGTTGGAAGTGCTCTTGCCTTCGAAGTAGTAAGAAAACTAGAATCGAGAAACTTCTATCCCCAAAGACTATTTTTAGCCGCAAAAAATATGATTAGTCAAGAAGACTGTGATATGCGTGTCCGCAATGCTACGAACTTACAATTTTCAGATATAGCTGAATTATATTCGGAGTGGAGTGGTACAAGTAACCTATCGACTTTAGGGCAGAGCTACGAGTCCAAATTAGTCGACATTTTCAAACATGATTCTATTCAAGCAAATACGTATCTGAGCAATCTATGGAATCAAAAGGAAAAATTAATACGAACACCTACCTCCATAGTGATAGCTAAAGATGATCCTATTACAGAGGATTACAACGCATTGTGGACGAATTGGAATCATTGGATCACTCAATGTGATTTAGTGGAGTTCGAGAAGGGTGGGCACTACTTCTTGAGAAATATTCCTGCTGATGTTGTGAAATATATTCAGGGGACTCTTAGTTCATAGATTTGATATTTGAATATAAGGAAAGAGTGGATATTATGGGTGTTGCACTAGACGTTTTGCCAAAAGAGAAGTTGAAAATTGCCTTAGCGCAGTGTTCCTCCAAGGATGGAGACATTGAAGAGAATGTGAGCAGAGCTTATGAACTAATTGAAGAAGCTGGAAAAAATAACGTGGATATCATCATGTTTCCAGAAAAGTATCTAACCGGTTATGTACCCGAAATCGTAGCATCGAATGTAACTGAATATACGCTTGAAATTCATGATGTGAGAATTGAAAAGTTGCGTCACGTATGTGAAAAGTATGGAATTTGGTCAATCATTGGAAGCCCGGTAAGAAGAGAGGGAGAAGTTTTCATATCCTCGATTATTATTGATTCAAATGGAAAAGAAGTCGGCGTCTATGATAAATCTTATTTATTTCAGACGGAAAAGCAATTATTTTCTACGAATCATGAGCAGATCATCATTACATTAAAGGGTTGGAATATCGGACTGGCCATCTGCTATGATGCTGGTTTCCCTGAACATGCTCGTCTTTTAGCGCAGAGTGGATGTCATTTGTATATGGGTAGCTCTCTGTTTAGCAAGGGGATGGGATATAAAGAGTCACGTATATGGTTTCCTGCTCGGGCATTAGATAATACAATATTCACGGCGATGTGTAATCACGCTGGCAAAACAGGAGTGTGGGATGCCTGTGGACATAGCGGTGTATGGAGCCCTTTAGGTGATCCTATTACGGGTGCTTCTGAAGGCGAAATAGAATTGTTAATAGCTGAATTAGATCCTACTCTTCTTAAGCAAGCGAGAGATGGTGAAAACATGCTTGCGGATTCGCTCAACATAAATAAAGAGCAGCATTGTATCAAGACTATTCTCGGTAACTGAAATGCACATAAATGAAGCGGAAAAATGGATCAGAAGATTCCGGGATCATTCCGAGTCTACCGTGAGATTAGTGGTTCTACCCCATGCGGGTGGCAATGCAAATTTTTATAGAGATTTAGTACATTATTTGAGCTCAGAAATTGAATGTATCATCATTCAATATCCCGGGAGACAAGAAAGACTTCTCGAAGATATGGTTAATACTATTGATGATTATGCCGATAGGGTGACACAAGTTTTAAGTGTAATGGATGGAGATAAACCAACCGTTTTGTTCGGGCACAGTATGGGAGCTTTAATCGCATATAATATGTTAAATAGACATGGACATAAGCTAACCTCCATCCTTAGCCTAATCGTGTCCTGCCATACTCCCTCAACTAAAAAAGCTAGTAGGGAATTTAATATGGATGAGGATAATTCGATTATTGAGTATTTAAAATCTATCGGCGGTCTAGATGATATTATTTTTGAGAATAAAATGATGTTAGATTTGATTATTCCTGCGGTTCGAAATGATCTCTACGCAGTAAGAAATTTCAGCTTAACCAAAGCATATAAAGTTGCGGTTCCCATATACGGTATTCAAGCGAGCGAAGACTATGGGGTTAAGCGTAGTGATATGCAAAAATGGTCTTTATTAACGGAAAAGGAATTTGAACTCGTTGAATTTCCTGGTAATCACTTTTATATGTTAGATCAATGGGGAAAATTAGCTGATTATTTGCAACGTATATGTAATTCAATGGAACACTGAAGAACGATTTTTCGTGCTGTTTACACGTGAAAAGGGTTTGTGAACTAGGTATAGTTCATGAACTTTTTTTGTCCCCTTAGATTCAAGCATCATGACATGGCTTATTTTGTATATTTCGACAATCCCAAGGTCACACTAAGCTAAAAATGTAGTAAAAGGGGATTGTCACGTGAACATTTTCAATATAAAGAAACAGTTCAAGAGACGATGGAGAAGGTGGAAGCGAGCCGCTTGGACTATAACAGCATGTAGCATCGTGGCCTTTATGGCATGGCTGGGCATGCCTTTATCGGAACAATTACAGGAGACCATGACCCAAGCGGCGAAGCCTCTAACCCAAGAAACCTTGCTTAAATTAAAAAATGTATCGCGATCTCCTGATTTGTTAATGGAAGAATTACAGGCCTCTCATTCCAAAAAGATGTCTGTTCATTTGATTAAAGTATATAAATGTGGAGAAGAAACACAGAGTCTAGGTAGGTTGAAGGGGTCAGAGATTATAGATCGGCTTAAGCAACATCCAACATGGCAAGGAAGAATAGATCAGCAAGGTGAAGTCTGGTTGGAGTCTCCGGTGAACGATCTTTCCGAAGCATGTAAACGTAGAGGTTATATGGGATTAGATGCCGAAGGGAATTTGAGTTTGTTTGATGGTCCACCTCAAGATAGGAATGTAATCCACACTTTTTTTCAGATGGATATGGAACGAATTGAAAGCTCTTTGCCTGAGAAGGTTGTTAATCAGCTGAAGCAAGGCATCCGTATCCAAGATGTAGAGGAATATAACAGTGTCATCTCTACGTTCAGTGATTATGCGAAAGAACAGACACAGAAGGTGATGCAGCAGCATCGTTAGCCTTGAAGAAGAGCTCAAGATTTCAAAGTCCTCTAAATTAGAGGAACTGATCCCTATCTCATTAACAGAATCAGTTCCAGATTAGGAAGCGTATTCTACGCTTCTTTTTTTGTGTCTACATATAATGGCATAACTTTTTTCTGTGTACGGAGCTTTCTTTTGTTATAATAAGGTGAATACATATGTTCGCTTTATGAACTATAGGAGAGATCGATTTGCGAATTTTAGGAATTGACCCCGGGATCGCGATTGTCGGTTTTGGGTTTATTGATAAACAAGGAAGCAAAATTGTTCCTGTTCAATATGGATGTATTCAGACGGAGAAGAACACCCCTGAAGAAGAGCGACTCCTGCATGTCTATGAAGGAATTAATCAATTGATGGATAAATACCAGCCGGATGCTGTAGCCTTGGAGAAGCTCTTTTTCAACAGAAATGTAACGACAGCAATGTCGGTAAGCCAAGCGCGAGGTGTGCTCGTACTTGCAGCTATTCAGCGAGGTCTTCCGATTGGGGAGTACACGCCTATGCAGGTGAAACAGGCGGTTGTGGGATATGGTAAGGCGGAGAAGAAACAGGTACAGGAAATGACAAAGATTTTTCTGAAATTGCAGCAAGTTCCAAAACCTGATGATGTGGCTGATGCGCTGGCCATTGCTATTTGTCACGCACATTCTTATACGCTTAATTCTAAAATAAATGAGGTACTGCGCTCATGATCGATTATTTACATGGACAGGTCGTTCATTATGAATCGGACTATATTGTCATGGATGTACAGCATATCGGCTATCGCGTATTTTGTCCTAATCCATTTGTATTTGCTAAAAGCGAGAATAGCGTCACGGTCTATATCCATTATAACGTTCGAGAAGATGCAATTCTTTTATATGGATTTGCCACTAGGGAAGAGCAAAAGTTATTCCGCAAGCTTATTGAAGTGACAGGAATCGGGCCTCGTGTAGCTTTGGGCATTCTTGCAGGGGGTACCCCTGATCAAGTAGTCGCAGCCATATACCAAGAGAACATTACTTTTTTGACAAAGTTACCGGGTATCGGGAAGAAGACGGCACAGCGGATTATTCTAGATCTGAAAGACAAATTGGATGGCATTGCAGTTATGCCTGTCCTTGTTCCTGTAGAAGGGGAACATGATTTATTCAATCCGATCTTTTCTGGTTGGAAGGAAGCTAGAGAAGGGCTTAAAGCGCTTGGCTATACGGATGGTGAGCTAGATAAAGTATGGCATAGTCTGAAAGATGGTATAGCTCCAGAAGAATCTGTAGACTCGGTAATGAAAAAGGCACTGAGAATGCTATATGCGGGCTAAAGGTGTTAGGTAGAGGGGGAAAAGTAGATGGATGACCGAATTATATCGGCAAACTTAATGATGGAAGATCAGGCGGTAGAGCTTAGTCTTCGTCCCCGTTATTTAGCGGAATACATTGGTCAGGATCAAATCAAAGAAAATTTAACAATTTATATAGAAGCTGCGAAAATGCGAAAAGAAGCGTTGGATCATGTGCTTTTGTACGGACCACCCGGACTCGGAAAAACTACGCTAGCTAATATAATAGCAAATGAGCTCGGTGTGAGTCTGCGTACCACGTCAGGTCCAGCCATTGAACGGCCTGGTGATTTAGCTGCGCTGCTTACGAATCTTCAAGAGGGCGACGTCCTTTTCATAGATGAGATTCATAGATTGCATCGGACCGTAGAAGAAGTATTGTATCCAGCGATGGAAGACTTCGCTTTAGACATAATGATCGGCAAAGGGCCTAGCGCAAGATCCGTTCGATTAGATCTGCCTCCCTTTACGTTAATAGGTGCAACTACAAGAGCGGGTCTATTGTCTGCCCCATTGCGGGATCGTTTTGGCGTGGTAAGCCGACTTGAATTTTATTCCGTGGACCAGCTTAGTTACATCGTAAGCCGTGGTGCAGATATTCTAGGGATTGAGACCGTGGGCGATGCCGCTGATGAAATTGCACTGCGCTCTAGAGGGACACCTCGGATTGCGAACCGACTGCTCAAACGTGTGCGCGATTATGCCCAGGTACGTGGTGATGGGATTATTACTTCAGCTATAGCCAAAGAGTCCTTGCAACTTCTCCAAGTAGACCCGATGGGTCTGGATGTGATTGACCATAAAATGCTGCATGCGATGATTAACAACTTTCGTGGTGGGCCTGTTGGACTCGATACAATTGCCGCGACGATTGGAGAAGAAAGTCAGACGATAGAAGACGTATACGAGCCTTATTTGATGCAAATTGGATTTCTGCAACGCACACCACGTGGACGAATCGTAGCCCCAGCGGCTTACACCCATTTAGGATTGCCTATTCCAAATACAAACGGATAAAACTTATTTAACCGAGGAGGAGTTAGGATGAAGAATAAGGGAAATGTCAGGAAGCTCGTGAGTTTTTCATGGAGGCAGGGAGTTATAGCGGGCATTCTTTTGCTAGGATCAACTCAGCTACCTGTGTACACGAGTGCGGCAAGCCAAGATACGGTACGGGTAGCCCTGTTTGTAGATGCCGGAAGTACGTTTAAGTCAACGACACCTGTAGTAACGCTTACGTCTAGTGTAACTGGAATGGCTGGCCCAAAAGGTGCCGCATCATGGGTCCCTTTAAATGCTGGAGAAAAAGTTCGGTTTAGTATAGATGGATACAAAGTAAAAGCTCTTCAGCAGGTAGACTGGAAAACTGCTTCAGCAGCAGCTAAGAAGTTGCAGTCTACTTCAGCGGATAAGCCTGTGATTTTTGCCTCCACAAATGCCGGCAGCACCGTATATGATGTCTATACAGGACCGTATCTCAGCGCTGCTGAGGCTCAGAAAGCGGCCACACGAGACGCACAGACTTTATCTGGTCTTCTATCTGGGGGTACGCCGGAAGCTAAGGGGGGGCAGTACTTATCTGCGGGAACCTTCAAATCTCAATCCGAGGCAGAATCATTGCGACAAAGTATTATGACTGCTGGGGTAGATGCTGTAGTTGTGCTCACAGGTCCTTCGAACGCAGCTAGTTACCAGGTATGGGTAGGGGATACTACCACGGGAGATGAATTAGATCAAATAGAATCACAACTGATTCAGACAATGCCTACTATGAACTTATCCCCAGTAAATAATACGACATCCGGACTAATTGTACGAAGTGATGTTACGTTGAACTTAAATGCTCCAGTTCCAGTGAAACATTATGTAGTTACGGGAACTATGCCTATGTGGGTACAAGGATCAGATCCTACCAAAGGATCGATTCAGCTAGACGAGCGTTCCGTAAGAAAATATAGAGGCGGATTTGAGATTAGCAAGCAAAATGGACAACTTGCCTTGGTCAATGAATTACCTATGGATCAATACTTATATTCAGTTGTGGGTGGCGAAGTATATTCAAGTTGGCCTCAAGAGGCGCTGAAAGCTCAGGCCGTCGCCGCCAGAAGCTACGCTACATTTCAGGGAACAACTAAATTCAAAGTAGCAGGTCTAGTAGATACTACGTTAAGTCAAGCTTATAACGGCATTGAGAAAGAAGCTGCAAGTATTATCCAAGCCGTTGATCAAACGTCAGGTGAAGTGATGAAGAGTGGCGGGAAGCTAGTCGAAGGTGTGTTTTCCTCCAATAGTGGGGGGATGTCGGCTGATCCCATGGAAGTGTGGAAATCTCCCGATCCGACGTATAAAGCGGTGAAAAGCGAAGGGGATCAAGCTTCTCAAGCAGGGCTGAAAATGTGGTATCAAGTTCTTTTAGATAACGGGAAGACTGGATATGTTCGAGAAGATAATGCCAAAATAACGGGTAAAAATGGAGCGGGTCTATCTTATATGACAGCTACAGCTACGGGTACAGCGGTCAGAATTCTTCCAGTTATTCAATCTGGGGAGACGCCTGTAGCTAAAATAAATCCGGGAGATCAAGTTGTTGTACTTAAGAAAGTGCCGCAATCGGGAGAGTATGCATGGATTAAAGGTCCTTATACTTCAGATCAACTGCTCTCCACTATTAAGGGGAGGACGGCAACATCTATAACTTCGCCGATTGTGAATTTGGAAGTAACGAAAAGAGGACCGTCAGGACGAGCGCTTGAAGTGAAATCTAACGGCCAACTTTTAGATGTGAAATACCCCGATCTCTATCGCTCAGCGTTGAATGGATTACCGAGTACGTTGTTTGATATTACCCCTACTGGAAGGTATACTGTACTAGGCGCAGCGGATGCGAAAAGTTCGGCGTCCGCAGCAACAGGTGCATCTGTACTCTCTGCATCTGGAACAGGTAAACTTAGTGGAACCCCTATCGTGGTGCTGAATGGGGCAGGGGAAGCTAGGACTGTAGACCAGACGAACGGGTTTGTGTTCACCGGAAAAGGAAATGGTCATGGTCTGGGTATGTCCCAATGGGGTACTAAGGGTATGGCGGATCAAGGCAAAGACTATAAGACTATATTGCAATATTACTATCAGAATGTGACGATAACAAAGGACTGAATGATTGTATGAACGTAGATATATATGATTTTGAACTCCCTGAGGATTTAATTGCACAGACACCTTTGCTTGACCGTACGGCTTCAAGACTTCTAACACTGAACAAGCAGAACGGAAGCATACAGCATCACAATTTCAAGGATATTGTAGATTACCTGAACCCAGGGGATACTCTCGTGCTGAATGATACCCGAGTGATTCCTGCTAGATTATTTGGTGTAAAGGAAGACACGGGAGCCAAAGCAGAAGTGCTGCTCCTAAAAAATGTGGAACATGATACATGGGAAGCATTGGTCAAGCCAGCCAAACGTATCAAACAAGGTTCTGTTCTTGTATTCGGTGAAGAGCTCAAGGCCATAATTACAGAAGAAGGGGACATGGGCGGACGAACTTTGAAGTTCGTATACACGGGCATTTTTAACGAAATCTTAGATCGTCTAGGTCAGATGCCTCTTCCTCCATATATTAAGGAGACCCTTGAAGATAAGGATCGCTATCAGACCGTATACGCGAAGAATGAAGGTTCAGCCGCAGCACCTACAGCAGGACTTCATTTTACAGAAGAACTACTCGATACAATTCGAGCTAAAGGCATCCATGTGGCGTTTGTTACACTTCATGTAGGACTTGGGACTTTCCGACCGATGTCTGTCGATCGTATTGAGGATCATGTCATGCATGAGGAGTATTACACACTTCCCCAAGAGACCGCTGACATCATTAATGAAACCAAATCTCGAGGTGGACGTATTATCGCCGTAGGGACAACTTCGGCTAGGACGCTGGAGACGGTTGCGCAGAAATGCGGTCAGGGTCCAATTGTAAAAAGTAGTGGTTGGACGCAAATTTTCATTTATCCAGGGTATAAGTTTGGCTTAGTGCAAGCATTAATTACTAATTTTCATCTTCCCAAATCTACATTAGTTATGTTGGTTAGTGCTTTAGCGGGAAGAGACGCTATTATGAAGGCATATTATGAAGCTATTGATCAGGAATATCGTTTCTTTAGCTTTGGCGATGCTATGTTTATCTATTAAGTAAGGATGGTTGATGATATTGACAGCAGCAGTGACATACGAAGCGATTAAAACTTGCAAGCAGTCCGGAGCTAGGTTAGGACGCGTGCACACCCCCCACGGAACAATCGAAACACCCACATTTATGCCTGTAGGAACTCAGGCTACCGTAAAAACAATGAGCCCAGAAGAATTAAAGGAAATGGATGCTAGAATTATTTTGAGCAATACATACCATCTGTTCCTTCGTCCGGGTCATGAACTCATTCGTGAAGCAGGCGGATTGCATAAATTTATGAATTGGGATCGTGCCATTCTTACGGATAGTGGAGGTTTTCAGGTATTTTCGCTTAGTGATATGCGTAAGATTACAGAAGAAGGCGTTCACTTCCGCTCTCATTTGAGTGGTGATAAGCTGTTCATCTCCCCTGAAATCGCCATGGAGATTCAGAATGCACTGGGATCGGACATCATGATGGCATTTGATGAATGTGCTCCTTTTCCAGCAGAACATGATTATGTTAAAAAATCTTTGGAGCGTACTTCACGCTGGGCAGAACGTTGTCTAGAAAGTCATACAAGACCTGCGGATCAATCATTGTTCGCCATCATTCAAGGTGGGATGTATGAGGATCTACGCAGACAGAGTGCAGCTGATTTGACTTCCCTAGATTTTCCGGGGTATGCTATTGGAGGACTCAGTGTAGGTGAACCCAAACATCTGATGTATGATGTACTCGATTACACGGTGCCTTTAATGCCAGCCAATAAACCTCGTTATTTAATGGGAGTTGGTTCTCCGGACGCTTTAATTGAAGGTTCAATTCGAGGCATTGATATGTTCGATTGCGTACTTCCTACACGGATTGCCCGTAATGGGACAACCATGACGAGCCAAGGCCGACTTGTAGTGAGAAATGCTCAATATGCCAATGACTTCGGTCCGTTGGATCCTGAATGTGATTGCTATACTTGTCGGAACTATTCACGAGCATATTTACGTCATTTGATCAAAGCAGATGAGACATTCGGCCTGCGTCTTACGACATACCATAACTTATATTTCCTGCAAAACTTGATGAAGAATGTGCGTCAAGCCATTATGGATGATCGTCTATTAGACTTCAGAGATGAGTTCTTTGAACAATATGGATTGTTTAACAATGACAAAGGATTTTAAGAACATTAATAACTAGGAGGTTGAAACTTATGTTCCATTATGCAGCAGCAGCTTCAAGCGGTGGGGGCTTGTTTTCTGTGATTATCCCTTTTGTAATTATGTTTGCAGTATTCTACTTCTTGTTGATTCGTCCACAGAAGAAAAAACAGCAAACCCGTAATTCGATGTTGGGTAGCCTCAAAAAAGGCGATCGCATCGTAACGATTGGTGGACTTCACGGAACCATTCTTGAAATGAGTGACGATACTGTTGTTCTTCGTGTGAACGATGTGACTAAGCTTACGTTCGAACGTAGTGCGATCAGTCACAGCATTAATACCGCAGTAGACACTACTCCAGTTACGGAAGCGTAAATTGCGATAACAAAAGGCCCTCAGGAGAAATTCCTGAGAGCCTTTTTTGAATTCTTTTTTCTTTTAGAACACATACTAGCTGCTTATAAGGACGATCCAACTGCATGAGGCGCTCGAAGGCGGGGGGTTGACCGTTCCGCAAGCCGAATAGCGAGTGACGTGGCGACTACAGCAAGCACAAGTCCACCAGACATATCTATTAACCAGTGAATACCCATATAGAATATAGCAAAAACAATAATCGTTGCACTAAGTACAGCGCATGCAGCCCAGCGTTTGTTACCAGACCGAACGGCTAGAATAGCCATCGACACAGAGATCGAGGTATGAAGGCTTGGAAAACAGTTATCGATCCCCGATAAAGGCCGATATATGGTATCAAATCCTGGAAACACCTCATGCATATAGAAACTTACACCAGCCGGAGCATATGACCATACCTCATGAATGGGGAAAAATAAATAAAAAGGAATGGCAATCACATAATTAATAATTACGGTATAGCATACAGCGTGTACATACGTCCTATTTTTATCGGCTGCATAGATTCCCATGGAAGCAATTAATAAGGCCTGCAATACTATAATATAGAAAAAAGCAGTGATCTCAGTAATCGGACGCCAATGGAAAAACTGCTGAAAGTTTTTAACAAAATCTCCTTCAATCTGGTGGAACAAAGGAGTGAAGTCGGTAAGGTTAGTTAGATGAGCTTCCCATTTTAATTCGTAACTATTCATTAGAAGCACACCTACCATAACGAGAAATAAGATAAGGAAAGTTCTAGAGGTGATAAGTTCTCGTATAAAACTATAACCGGCCACAAAAGGGTTTTTGCCTGAGCCAAACCAGATGAATAAAAGCGTAACTCCTGCGGTGAACATTGAAATGGTGGTCATCGAATGATACAGCAAACTGG
Source organism: Paenibacillus shirakamiensis (assembly GCF_017874255.1). Lineage (GTDB taxonomy): Bacteria > Bacillota > Bacilli > Paenibacillales > Paenibacillaceae > Fontibacillus > Fontibacillus shirakamiensis. The sequence goes on from NZ_JAGGLD010000001.1 coordinate 28,731, forward strand.
TGGTTCCTCCTTGTACGTGGAATCTGTGTTTACACCAGTTTAACATATATATTCGAGTCTAGATCATCCTAAATTGACCAGTACATAGGATCGTTAATTCCGATTGAGATTTACGCCCATCACACCGCCGACAGCCCCAATAAGCATAGCAGGAATCAAATACCCTAAGTCTCCTAAAGTAAGTGAAGAATCCAAGGCAAGAAAGCTGATGAGAAGCACAATTAGTCCGTAGATGAACCCAATTAATGCACCTTGATACCATCCTCTCCGCCCCGTACGCTTGCCTGCAACTATGCCTCCACATGCGATAGATACGGCATGAATCAGATACGTGTAGACGGTAAGATTGTCTTCTCGAAGTTCACTAATTCTCAAGCATATAGATAAGATTAAGGCTCCAATCATCATCCATAAGAAAGCATACCAGATTCCCGAGACGATAGGATGAGAGATGCGAAACGGGAGGATTTTTCGATTCGATTCCATTTCTTGGCCTCCTAGACTCTTTCATTTGATAACCCATTCTATGGTCAAGTGGGAAGAGATAGTACAAGTATGTTTGGTTAATTTGTAAATTCGTCCTGTTTTTGAATTGTAATCTGTTGCATGTCCGAAAGAGGGTGGGGCAAAATACATCTACTTAGGAAAGGGGAATCAGATCGTGCCTGTATTGATTAAATATGCCGCTTTGCCTCTGCCTTTAATTACACAAGGAAAAGTAGAGGATCGTAATTTAGAGCAAATCCAGCAAACCCGATTTTGGTTGAAGAATCAGATTCAGTTCAAGGGATTCCATGACTTCAAAGAGGTAGTTCTGTGCACGATTGATCACAAAGGCAGAATTTATGTGGACGCAGGTAACTAAAGTTTAAGCAAACCATTTTCCAATGTAAGGTACGCGCTGTAAATCACTTCGGTCGACCAAACGGAGCAAAGCGATAAGGGCTAGATACAATAGTATACCTGCCGCCGAAGTGAGGAAGAAATGGAGCCACATTTTTGAACTTAACTGGATTTCGTTGAATAATAAGCTAACTCCCGCAGCCATAATGATCATGCCCGCCGCAATCTTTGTGAAGTCTAGCCAAGGAATATGATAATTCAATACTTTAGCTACGGAGTAGGCATGTAATAACGTAACAATCACAACATTGGCGATAATGGCAAGAACTGCACCATAAATACCAAAGGCAGGATTCGAGGCTAGGTACAGAATGAGTCCAATTTTGATAATAGCTCCAATCAGAGTATTACGAAGGGCTTTTCCAGGTTGATCGAGTGCTTGAAGGGCTGCCTGTAGGGGACCTTGCAAATAGATAAGAAGTGCAAAGGGAGCCATCCATCTAAGCATGCCTGCAATGTCGCTATTACGGTAAAGGAGTACACATAACGGCTCTGCCATGACATACATAATGACGGCAAAAGGAGCGCCTGATACGAGTGCGAGCTTTATGGATTGATGAAGTCTCTTATGAATCGTTCTCATATCCCCACGAGCTTGTGCCTCTGCGAGCGATGGTACCAAAGAAATGGATAAAGAAGCAGTGAGGGCTCCGGGAAGCAGCAGGATGGGGATGATCATGCCTTGCAATGCACCGTACTGCGCAGTAGCTACTGCGGTAGCCACCCCAGCAAGAGCTAAACTTCGTGCGGTAGTAATGGATTCGAGCAAATAAGAAAGGGAACCGATGAGGCGTCCTCCGGTTACGGGAAGAGCAATGCCTAGAATTCTGTGCACAGCTTTGCGAGGAGTCAGCTCTTCAGCGATATTACTTCCTTCAAGCTCAGCTTCCTCTCCATGGTTCTTAGATCGTACTCTTCGTAACTGAAGGAGAAGTACAATCATCCCCACGATTTCTCCCGCAACTACGCCTAACATGGCCCCAGCAGCTCCATATTCAATGCCCATGGGAAGTAATAGATAGGAGAACCATAATACACATAAAATACGGGTTAGCGTCTCCATAATGGAGGAACTGGCAGAGGGGATCATATCTTGTCTGCCTTGAAAATATCCACGATAGACGGAGGAGACGGCTACAATTACAATCATCGGACTCATACTAATGAAGGTATGGTATACTCGGCTATCCGGAAGGATGTACTGGGTAATCCATGAAGCACCGAACAGGCAAATAAAGGTGAACAGAAATCCAGCACCAAGGGAAAGGGCTAGACTTGTACGTAAAATGACTTTAGTTCGTTCAGGTTTGCCTGCAATTTCAGCTTCGGCTACTAGCTTGGCTACAGCCAGTGGAATCCCCCCGGATATAATGGTTACAATAACTAGAAAAAAGGGATATCCTAATTGGTACAGTCCTACCCCTTCAGCACCAATAATCCGAGGCAGAAGAATGCGGGGAATAAATCCGAGTATTCGGTTAATAATTCCGGCAGCGAGCAAAATCATAGTCCCGTGGATAAAAGATTGTCTATTCACTATTCATCCTCTTCTCCCCTTTGTGTCATACGTACCCGAAGGGGCACAATACAAGCTCTCAGTTATCCTTATGCGAGACCTGTCCTGCTTCATGACATGTGTTTTTAGTCCTAAGAAGCAGGAATTGAGCAAGAGAGGTCGAATGAGATAATAGGGAACGAACTAGAAGGAGGATTCCGATGGAAGATGAACATCAGCTTACGGAAAGTCAGCTTACAGCGGCCATTCAACAGCTTTGTCAAAGTAAAGCAGATGAATTTCGTCTTATCGGGTATGAACATGTCACCTATTCCGATGTGTGGGAGTGCGTGAGTTCCAAATATAAGAAGGACATCATTCCTCCTATGCACGAGTTGGTTAATGATATTTTGTCACTAAAAGTTATGAAATTTATGAATTTTCTTACGATATCCGCTTATAAGGGATCCCATTTTAACTAATGGGATTTTTTTTGTGTGACAAAATATGATAAATTGACGGTCTTTTCCCACATCGATATAATAGACACATTGAGACTGAAAGGGGAAAACAGAGCGGGATGAAAAGAATCATCACATTCGTAGCTGTAATCGTTGTGTGTATTGCAGTCATGGCAGGGACAAGCCCCACATTGCTGAGTAAGATGAAGCTGGGTCTGGATTTAAAAGGAGGCTTTGAGATTTTATATCAAGCTCAGCCTATGGTACCCGGTGGCAAAATCACTAAAGAATCACTGAATCAGACCGCAGCGAGCTTGGAGAAACGTGCCAATAAGCTGGGGACAAGCGAGCCAGAAGTATCCACAGAGGGAGCGGACCGTATTCGGTTAAAACTTGCTGGGGTGAAGAATGAAGACGAAGTACGTAAGACGATTCAAAAGCCTGCTGTACTTACATTCCGTAGTAAGGATGGTAAGGAGAAATCTGCGGACCAATACAATAAGATTGAATTGAACGGTACGGATTTCACAGAGAATGGGGCCACCTATCATATTGACGAATTTAATAAGTATTATGTTGTAATTATTAAAGTGAAAGACAAAAGTAAATTAGCTGAAATTTCTAAAAGGTTATTCGGAAAAAATTTAGCTATCTATTTAGATGAGACTTTATTGTCAGCACCTACCGTAAGAGCTGAATTAACAGATGGCACGGCCTCTATTAGTGGTGAGTACACCCGTGAAGCCGCCCAAGAATTACGTGATACCATCAATCTAGGCGCACTTCCGTTGAAATTAACAGAGAAATATTCCCAAAGTGTAGGCGCTACCTTAGGTAAGCTTTCTTTGGATCAGACACTTAGAGCGGGTATTATTGGTTCTTTAATTATTCTAATCTTTATGATTAGTGTGTATCGTATTCCAGGTCTTGTAGCCAGCTTTACGCTGATTGTCTATACTTGGATGTTAATCGCTTTCTTCTATTTCGCCGGGGTAACTTTAACCTTGCCGGGGATTGCGGCTTTTATATTAGGTATAGGTATGGCTGTAGATGCCAATATCATCACGGATGAACGGATAAAAGAAGAACTTCGTAGCGGTAAGAGCATTTTGTCTGCTGTTAAAGCGGGAAGCCGGACATCCTTCCGTACCGTTATGGATGCTCACGTTACTACATTTATTGCAGCGGCAGTTATGTATGGACTGGGTACGGGCCCAGTTAAAGGATTTGCATTCGTGCTCATGCTCGATTTGATCGTGAGTATCATTACAAATATCTTCTTCTCACGTTACCTCCTGCATCTGTTAGTTAAGGCGAATATCATCAAGAGCCCTAAAATGCTCGGTGTAAAGGAGAGTGAGATTCGTGCGCTTTAATTGGAATTTTGACTATGTAAAAGCCAGTAAGTATTTTTATACCGCTTCCATTATTCTTACAATTGTAGGAATCATCTGTTTGGCTGTGTTCAAGCTGAATTACGGCGTTGATTTTCGCGCTGGATCGAATGTGGATGTAAAGACAAGCATTAACTTGTCCAAGGAACAAATTGAGAAGGTTCTGGTAGATACCCAACTGAATCAAAAAGATGTCCATATTACACCAGGTGAAGGCCGGGTGAACATTCGTTTCCCTGAAGTACTTAGTCCTACCCAAGAAGCAACGCTTAAAGGTGCATTAAAAGGACTGGACGCTAAGGCATCACCAGAAGTGAACACCGTAGATCCTGAAATTGCAAAAGAGTTACAACGTAATGCGATCTATTCTGTGCTACTTGCCAGTCTAGGGATTATTGCTTATGTAACCATTCGATTCGAATGGCGTTTTGCAGTGGCTTCCATTGTGGCATTGCTGCATGATGCGTTCATGGTAATCACCGTGTTCTCTATCTTCCGCTTGGAAGTGAATTTGACGTTCATTATCGCTGTACTGACGATTGTCGGTTATTCAATTAACGATACAGTTGTTATTTTTGACCGGGTACGTGAGAACATGCGCTTTGCGAAAGTTAAAAATCTTTCCGACCTCAAGACAGTAGTGAATCAAAGTATCGCTCAGACGATGACACGTTCGATTAATACGGTATTTACTGTATTTATTGCTTCTGTATGTTTGTTAATCTTCGGAAGCGAATCCATCCGTATGTTCTCGCTTGCGATGGTTATTGGACTTTTGTTTGGTGCTTATTCATCTATCTTTATTGCAAGCCCACTGTGGTACGCTCTTAAAGGACTTAACAAAGATGTCAAACCGAATGCGCCTAAATCTACGGTATAATTAAATTGTCTATCCGGACAAGAGAGAAAGCCGCGTCTATGGGTGACGCGGCTTTCTACGCTTGTGCTCATGTTAATGAAGCAGGAGGGAACTTATGTCTCATAAACAAATTATTCACTCCAACGCTGCGGCGTGGACGGGAATTACGGGTCATTTGATTCTTGCTGTGTTTAAAGGGGCCATTGGTCTATTATGCGACAGCAAGGCTCTAGTTGCGGATGCATTGTTTACAGCCTCGGAAGCGGCAGAAGGCCTGGCAGAGAAATTTCGTCTACCTTTACAGAAGGACCGCTTACCCTCGGCAGGAAGAAGAACTAGCAGTGAATCCAAAGAACCTATTCTTACTATGATCCTAACAGTATTCTTATTAATGGGGGCAGTGCAGACGGCGATCTCAGCTGTTAAAGCCATGTCAGCTAATAATATGACTTCTCCAACCATGATGGCGGGAGTATCGATTGTTATAGCGGTTGCACTCAAAGAGGCTCTTTTTCAGTTCCAATATCGGGCTCTAAAAAAAACAAGGGAGCAAGCCCTTGACTCTTTTATGGAAAGTCGTAGATTCTCTCTTTATTCATCCATCGCGGTTCTTGTCGGGGTGTTCGGTTCAATGGCTGGGGGAGCGCTGGATATTGAGCCTTTGTTATATTTAGATCCTGCAGCGGCTCTATTTATTGCTTGTCTTATTTTGCTGCGAGGTTATCAAATGGTCACACGTTCTGTATACGGAACGTTGGTTCGAGAGTTGCAAGAGGAAAATGCGATAGACTTCATAGACACGGTACAAAGGGTATATGGCATCATCCGTGTAGAAGATCTGAAGGCTCATGAATATGGCCATTATATAGTTATTGAAGTGAAGGTTAGTGTGAATCCGAGAATATCTGTGCTAGAGGCAAGAGAGATTACTAATCGTGCTAAAGCGTTGTTAATGGGGAGATTCTCCCATGTAAGTGATGTTATGATTCAAGCTTTACCTTATGATCCAGGTTATCCTTATAAATCTAATCATGAATCAGACGCTATGGACATCCCTACGTTGCTTCAGTAACTGAATTAAGAACAGGGGGAAGACCGAATGATACCGTCTAAATATGTATGGAGTTGTAAAGAGCCCGATGCTACAAAAGTAAAAGGATTAGTAGACGAGTTGCACATTTCTACATTACTGGCTGCCCTTCTTGTTAATAGAGGAATCAATCAATCTTTTGAAGCTGAGCAATTTCTAAAAAGTTCGATAGAGCAGTTACATGATCCTTATCTATTACACGGAATGGATCGAGCCGTATCTAGAATTAGACAAGCTTTGGAGCAGAAAGAGCATATTCTTATCTATGGAGACTATGATGCAGATGGTGTATCTTCGACTTCGTTAATGATTCGATTGATGCAGCATATCGGAGCATCTTTTGAATATTATATTCCTCATCGATCCAAGGAAGGATATGGACTTCATAATCATGCCTTAGACCAAGCTAAACATCGTGGGGTAACGCTAGTCATTACGGTAGATACGGGAATAAGTGCTGTTCAGCAGATAGAATATGCAAAGTCATTAGGTATCGATGTCATTGTTACAGATCACCATGAACCACCTGCTATTTTGCCGAATGCTTACACCCTTGTGAATCCGAAGCTGACTGAATGTACCTATCCATTCAAAGGGTTAGCAGGTGTAGGCGTAGCTTACAAACTGGCTTGTGCACTGATTGGCGATGTACCCGAAGAATGGTTGCAGCTTGTAGCTCTGGGTACTATAGCAGATCTCATGCCTTTATCGGGTGAGAATCGAGTGCTTGTCAAGCTTGGGCTTGCGTCCATGACAGAGGAACCTATTCCCGGTATAGCTGCTTTACTACGACTAGCGGGTCATCGTGATAAATCAGTCCATTCAACGGCGGTTGGATTCGGATTAGCGCCTCGAATTAATGCAAGTGGTCGACTTGAGCATGCGAATAAAGCGGTTCATTTGCTTATTACAGAGGATGCGGAGCAATCCGATGAGGTGGCTACGGAGCTGGATCTTCTGAACCGTGATCGCCAGCAGATGGTAGAACGCATCGTTAGCGAAGCGACGCAGCAAGTTGAAGCTAAGATTCGTGAGCATCGATCAGTTCCTGATGTCATTGTAATTGCCGGTGAGGGATGGAATGTGGGTGTTGTCGGAATTGTGGCTTCTAAAATACTGGATCGTTATTATAGACCGACCATCGTACTCGGTATCGATGCGGATACAGGGCACTGTAAAGGGTCAGCTCGTTCTATACCTGGCTATGACATGTATCAAGCCTTAACAGCCTGTGCAGACCTGTTAGAACATTATGGAGGACACCCTGCTGCGGCTGGGATGTCACTGGATCGAGTTCATTTGGATGAATTTGAGCTTAGGCTGAATCAATGGGGGGCTGATTGGCTGACCACCGAACATTTTGTTCCGGGACTTCAAGCCGATTTGGAATGTCAACTAGCTGACATCACAGTTCCAATGATTGAAGAACTAGGTTTGCTAGCTCCTTATGGAATGGGAAACTCCTGTCCAAGATTATTAATTCGAGATGCCGCAGTGGTGGATATTCGCCATATGGGCCAAGAAGGCAGACATTTAAAGATGACGGTCAAGCAAGGGCGTGCCACGATGGAGGCTGTCGCTTTTGGTAGAGGGTATCTTGCAGACTTAATTCCTATAAATACAGCTATCCAACTTATTGTTGAAGCAGAGATCAACGAATGGAATGGAAATAGAAAACCGCAGTTAATGATTCAGGACATTAATGTCTCCCAATTGCAGGTATATGACTATAGGGGGACAGTATCTCCTGAACGTGTACTCAAGGAGCTTCATCTCAAACAGATGCAGTTGCCTTACAGTTCAGCTGCTTCATCGGCCGCCGTATGTGGCAAGGAATTAGCTATTCGTTATAATGAACAATTGTCGCAGACAGCGGTTAGGGTATATGATAGAGATTCGGGAACGGTGGAGAATCAACTCACACCATCACAAAGTTCCTCACAAGCTAAAGTTACAAGTCTATATGTACTTGAGCTTCCTTCCACTTCAGATCATTGGGATACACTGTTGCTTCAGTGGCCACATTTAGAACGGATTTGGTTACTCCAAGCAAAGCAGGAGCGACAGCATCAATTAGTTGCCCCTTCAAGAGAACAGTTCAAGCAGATTTATGCATTACTTCGTCATTATTGCCAGAGTTCACATACTTTAGATGAAATCGTGAACTTACTCGTTCGTCATAGTGGACTGACAAAAAGAATGGTGCAGTTCATTTTAGATGTATTTGAAGATTTGGACTTCATTAAGCAAAATGATGGCAATCTATCTCTTAATGGATCTCCCTCGAAGCAACCATTGGATTCCTCTGTGAAGTATCAGAGTCTTCAGTTGCTGGCTGAAATGGAACAGATTCTTTCCTACGGAGAAACTGAGCAAGTGAGACAATGGATAAGTTCCAGAATTCAAGGGGCATGCTGATTATAGGTGGTTCCAAGAATGAACAAGATAATATACAACACATGGTAAGCAGATGAAGGAGAGATACAATTGGATCTTAAAGATTATATCCGTGTAATTGAAGATTTTCCGCAACCAGGTATTAGTTTTAAAGATATTACGACGTTGCTAAATGATGGCGCTAAATATCGTCAAGCGATTGATGAATTAAAGGAACTAGTGTCCGAACTTAAAATAGATCTTATTGCAGGTCCGGAAGCACGTGGATTTGTAATTGGTGCTCCACTTGCCTATGCGCTGGGTGTAGGTTTTGTGCCGATTCGCAAGAGTGGCAAGCTTCCCTATGATACGATTGAAATTGGTTACGACTTGGAATACGGTAAAGATACTCTAGCTATGCATAGTGACGCGATCAAACCTGGACAGAATGTACTTATAGCTGATGATCTACTAGCTACTGGGGGGACCATTTCTACTTCCGTTGAGCTTGTTAAAAAGCTTGGTGGTAACGTTATTGGTACCGCCTTCTTGATTGAGCTTGTTGATTTGAATGGACGAGCTAAATTAGATGGAATTGATGTATTCACATTACTAACTTATTAAAATCGTTGATTTCCCCGGAAATAAATTTTAGAACTATTCATTGGGAACATTAAAAAAAAAAGGTGACCTGATTGAGCCGCTTAGGCTGTCAGGTCACCTTTTTTTTCTAAATAGAAGAACTATTTATCATGCTAATGTTTTTGCACCGTTTCATCCTTATCATTGGACCAACCCATGACATCAATGAATTTAAAGAACAAGGCGAAGAGAATGCCGACAATGGTTGCTAAAGCCATGCCTTTAAGTTCTACAGAACCTAAAGTTAGCTTGGCTCCGCTAATTCCAATCACAAGAATTACGGTAGCCAAAATCATGTTCGTGGCTTTAGAGAAATCTACCTTTTGCTCCACAAAGATACGGAGACCAGATGCAGCAATGACGCCAAACAGAAGGAGGGAGACCCCGCCCATGACAGGAATCGGAATGTTAGCAATAATGGCTGAGAATTTACCACAGATGGATAGCAAGATGGCAAAGATGGAAGCGCCACCGATGACATAAATGGAATAGACACGGGTGAGAGCCATAACACCGATATTCTCACCATAAGTTGTGTTGGGAGTAGATCCTACGAATCCAGATAAAACGGTCGAGATTCCGTTCCCGATTAGGGATCGATCTAAACCTGGATCCTTCGATAAATCTTTACCAACAATATTGCTTGTAACTAGCAAGTGACCAATATGTTCCACGATGACAACGAGAGCTACAGGGACGATCGTAATAATTGCAGAGAGGTCCCACTGCGGAGTAGACACTTTTGGAAGGGAGATCCAATGGGCAGCCGCTATCGCATCCGTATTCACTTTTCCATATATTAAAGCTAGTACATAACCTGTCACGATCCCAATTAGGATATGAATAATTTTAGGAAAGCCTCGAAAGAGTACGGCTCCGATAATAGTCACGCCAAGTGTCGTCATAGATAATGTTATATCCGTAAGATTGGGGGTCCAAGCTGTACCGGGTGTGCTGTTAATGATGCCAGCCATACCCGAGGCTACAGGTACAAGTTCAAGTCCAATGACAGCTACGATAGCTCCCATAGCAGCAGGGGGGAAGACAACATTTATCCAAACAGTTCCGGCGTATTTGACGATAAGTCCAACCAGAATAAAGATAATCCCTGTAATGATAAAGGCGCCTAAAGCGAGCGAATATCCATTGCTCTTATGTAAGCTTAATACGCTCAATACGGGTGAGATAAAGGCAAAGCTAGATCCTAAGTAAGCCGGAATCTTTGCTTTACAGATGAGGATGTACAATAATGTTCCAATCCCATTCATTAACAGAATCATGCCTGGATCTACTCCGAATAAGTTGGGAACTAGTACCGTACTTCCAAACATAGCGAACAAATGCTGCATACTGAGAAGAATGCCGGGGCCTACAGGGACTTTCTGATTGACTTGAATTTCACGTTGCAAGCTTGAACACACTCCTTATATTTTGTTGTCTAAAAAAGCATCTTTACTAGAATAATGATTCATTCCCTTTTATTCAACAAAATTTTTCAGGGAAGAAGATATTTTTGTCAAAATGATAAGATGTATAGCTTTCCACAGAGTTGACGGGATTCCCGGCAAGCGTCATAATTAGATAAAATCGAAAATGGGGATACTACACCTGTATGTTTAGGAAAGTAGTAGGGCCTTGTTACCACGAAAGGAAACGAAAAGGATTCAATGGGCATTGAGCGATTACTTGAAAAGGCGTCCGCCTACATTAAAGAACCAGATCTGAACCGCATAAGGGAAGCCTACGATTTCGCGGAACAAGCCCATCATGGACAGGTGCGAAAATCAGGTGAGCCCTATATTTTGCATCCGTTAGCGGTAGCAGAAATTGTTGTGGGTATGCAAATGGATGCGTTGTCCATCATTGCAGCTCTGCTTCATGACGTTGTGGAGGACACAACCGTTTCCCTGAAGGAAATCGATGAGAATTTCGGTAAAGATTGCGCCATGCTCGTGGATGGGCTAACCAAACTGGAACGGATTCGTTTTCAATCAAAAGAAGAACAACAGAACGAAAATTACCGGAAAATGTTTATTGCTATGGCTCAGGATATTAGAGTTATTGTCATTAAACTAGCAGACCGGCTTCATAATATGCGTACGCTTAAATATCAGTCCGAAGAAAGCCAGCGAAGAATTGCTTACGAAACGCTGGAAATCTTTTGTCCCATTGCTCATCGGCTTGGGATCTCTGCGATCAAGTGGGAGATGGAGGATATTGCACTCCGCTATCTTAACCCTCAGCAGTACTACCGAATTGCGAATCTAATGCACAAAAAGCGTGCAGAACGTGAAGAATATATCGACAATGTCATAATACGTATTGCGGAGAAACTTGACGAAATGGGTATAGAAGCCGATTTGTCAGGAAGACCCAAGCATCTTTACAGTGTCTTCAGAAAAATGTCAACGAAAAATAAACAATTTAATGAAATCTACGATCTTCTGGCCATTCGCATTATTGTGGATAATATTAAAGATTGCTATGCAACTTTAGGTATTATTCATACGCTTTGGAAACCTATGCCAGGGAGGTTCAAGGATTATATTGCTATGCCCAAAGCCAACATGTATCAGTCACTCCATACGACCGTGGTGGGACCTACAGGCGAGCCTACAGAAGTGCAAATTAGGACCTGGGAAATGCACAGAACCGCGGAGTTCGGGATTGCGGCTCACTGGGCTTACAAAGAAGGAACGGAACCGGCAGGACCGGAGAACAAAATGCCATTTTTCCGTGAAATTCTGGAACTGCAGCACGAAGCCAAAGATGCATCTGAGTTCGTAGAATCGTTGAAGATGGACTTTTTCTCAGATCTTGTGTTTGTATTCACTCCTCAAGGGGAAGTTATTGAGCTGCCGGCGGGATCTGTACCGCTTGATTTTGCCTTTAGAATTCATACCGAAGTAGGTAACCGGACGATTGGTGCGAAGGTGAACAGCCGAATTGTTCCTCTGGACCACAAGCTAAAAACGGGTGATATCGTAGAGATTCTTACATCCAAACATTCTTATGGACCAAGTCAGGACTGGTTGAAGATCGCTCAATCCTCCCATGCTCGGAGCAAGATCAAACAGTGGTTCAAGAAAGAGAAGCGGGAAGAAAATGTGGAGAAGGGCCGCGATCTCATTGAGCGCGAATTGAAGCGTGCAGGCCTAGAACCTTCGCAGTTTATGTCCGATGATAAAATGATGGAAGTGGCGAAAAAATTCGCTTTTAACGATGTAGATGATATGTTGTCTGCCATCGGATTTGGTGGTCTAACCGCCTCTCAAGCCGTAACCAAGCTGACGGAGAAACTGCGCAAAGAACAAGAAGACGCAGGAATTATTCAATTAACATCTGAGATTAAAGAGATGAAATCTCCTTCGGCAGAAAAGAAGCGTCCTACCAACGGCGTATGTGTTAAAGGTATTGATAACTTGCTGGTTCGCTTCGCACGGTGCTGTAACCCGGTACCCGGAGATGACATCATCGGCTATATTACTCGGGGTCGGGGTGTGTCGGTGCATAGAGCGGACTGTGCCAATATTCCTTCACCGGATGATGGCGAAGAAGCAGCGCGTGTGATTGAAGTAGAATGGGAACAATCGATTGAGGCTAACTATAGTGTAGACATTGAGATTACAGGTCACAGCCGCCGCGGACTGCTAAATGAAGTGCTTCAAGCCGTATCGGAGAGCAAGACGAATATATCAGCAGTGTCCGGACGTTCTGACAAGAACAAGATGGATTTGATTCATATGACCATCCTGATTCGGAATACCGAGCATCTACAATCGGTTGTCGACAAAATTAAGCGCATCAAAGACATCTACACCGTTCACCGGATTATGCAATAGAGGAGTGATATAGGATGAGAGTAGTCATCCAGCGCTGCAAGCAGGCTAAAGTTACGGTTGATGATCAAATCGTAGGTGAAATTGGACAAGGCCTAATGCTGCTTGTAGGTATTGCGCATGAAGATACGGAGAGAGATGCGATCTATCTAGCGGATAAAATAGCGGGTTTGCGTATTTTTGAAGATCATCTTGGGAAAATGAATGACAGTGTTCAGGATATACATGGTGAAATCTTATCTATTTCACAGTTCACACTGTATGCAGATTGCCGTAAGGGAAGGCGTCCCAATTTCATGGGTGCAGCCGCTCCAGAACCAGCATCTGCCTTATATGATCGCTTCAATCAGATCCTGCGTGAAAAGGGTCTTACGGTCGCTACAGGCCGCTTTGGAGCAGAGATGGACGTGTCTCTTACGAATTGGGGCCCTGTGACCATCATTCTAGATAGTCCAGTAGTTTCTTCTTAAATTAAAGTAACCCATAACAAAGCTGTTGCCCATACAAAGAGCTGTCTTCCTAAATAGAAGACAGCTCTTTTTTAATGTATCCACAGGCATTTAAGCGTGATCTCCACAGTTCTGTTATAAAGCATTCTCATTCGGGTAATAACAACAAGAAGAGAAATATGGATCACGAACTATCTGAAGGGAGAATGACATACGATGAGTAAAGTAGCCTTTTTATTAGCGAATGCATTTGAAGATTCTGAGATGCAGGTTCCATATGATGCGGTGAAAGAAGCCGGACATCAAGCAGACATTATTGGTCTCGAAGCAGGAGAGACACTAAAGGGCAAACAAGGTAAGGCTGAATATAAAGCAGACAAAGCCATCACAAGTGTAACAGCATCTGATTATGATGCGGTGGTTATTCCAGGAGGCTCTTCTCCTGAAAATCTTCGTCTGGACTCTAATATATTGAAATTTGTACAAGAAGCCGATGCTTCCAAGAAACCGATAGCGGCAATTTGCCACGGACCACAAATTTTGATTAGTGCAGGATTGACGAAGGGACGTACCCTTACTTCTTATCCCCCACTGCAAGATGATGTGACCAATTCCGGGGCTACATTTGAAGATAAAGAAGTGGTATTAGATGATAATTTCATCACGTCCCGCACACCTAAGGACGAGCCGGCTTTTGTACGCGAACTACTACAACGTTTGTAATTCGAATGCTAAGGAGAGATTACGATGAGTAAACATATTCAAGCTTATTTTCAGACGGAAAGCCAAGCAGAAGGGGCTAGAACCAGTCTGCTTTCATTCGAGACAGACAATTTGGAAGTGGGCCGGTTAGATCATGAGATCACAAGAGGGAATCAAATTCTAGATCCCGTAGATCCAGATACGGCAAGTTCACCCATTATTGGTGGCGGTGTATTTGGAGCAGCAGGACTAACTGGAACTACGGCTCCTCAGACAGTGGTCCCGTTTGTAACTACGAACAATGATACAGTGGATCATGCTGAGGCGAATTACGAAGGTGTAGATCGTGAGCGCGATGTTCATCAGCAAGATCGCCGAGAAGATTCTGTAGTGAAGCAAAGTGGTTCAACGGAAGATCTAAAATATGTACTTAGCGCTAAAGTCAAAGACGAAGAAGTCGATGATATTGTTCAAAAATTGCGTGAAAATGGAGCACATGTTGAAGTTTTGAGTTAATTTTAACAACATGCATCAGGACTCTCCTTAGAGATGCTGTCGGATATCAGCAAAGGCTGATGAAAACCTGTCTACATTACAATCAAGTAGTGTAGATGGGTTTTATTTATTCTTAGTCAGAAAACGCTTTCAATTATGTAATATAACTGTAATCTTTGTTTCATAATCCTTTAATATAGGTTGTTTATAATAACAGCATGACCCCCTTTTAATATATCATGATTGGACCTGCGGCTTAGCTGCAGGTCATTTTTCTTTTCAGCAAGTCTTGACTTTGTACGTCACGTTTCTTACAATGATAAAAAACTATATGACAGTATCTTCTATGAAGGGAAAAAGTAATTCAACCCCACAACTTCAGAGAGGAATTCCAAGGTTTCGGCAGCTATCGCTTGTGTCAGGGATCAGGCTGGAAGAATTCCGTTGATGATTGAATGAAAGACCTCCTTGAGAACTGCTTGTGAACTAGATGCAAGACATCTTAGTAACAAGGCAGCGTAGACGGGCGTTAACCGTTTAGAGCGTCAGACTTGAGTACTATATGCCTTAACAGGCAGGCTGACGGAATGTGGGTGGCACCACGAGATGATCGGATATCCAATCTCTCGTCCCTGTTGTAATGACAGGGATGGGGGATTTTTTATGTTTTGGTAACAAATCCTATACCGAGAATAGCACAGAAGAATGGAGGATCAACTATGGGTTTTCAGAAACCGACAGGCACGCAAGATCTGCTGCCAGGTCATGTGGAGCGCTGGCAATTCATTGAAGAAAAGGCTAGAGATCTTTGTCGACGCTTCAATTATCGCGAGATTCGAACCCCTATTTTTGAGCAGACAGCTTTATTCGAGCGTGGAGTGGGAGAGACCACAGATATTGTCGAAAAAGAAATGTACACGTTCCTAGACAAAGGGCAGCGCAGTATGACCCTTCGGCCGGAAGGTACAGCAGGTGTGGTTCGTTCCTATGTAGAGAACAAGTTGTATGGGGAACCTGATGTGAGCAAGCTCTACTATATTGGTCCTATGTTCCGTTATGAGCGTCCTCAAGCCGGACGTCAGCGGCAGTTCCATCAATTCGGCATTGAAGCCATTGGCGCATTGGATCCAGCTATTGACGCCGAAGTCATCTCACTTGGTTATGAATTGTGCAAAGATTTAGGTCTCCAAGGCGTAACTGTAGAGATCAACTCGGTTGGGAATCCAGATAGTCGTGCGGCTTATAAGGAGAAGTTATTAGCTTTCCTTACCCCGATCAAAGACACGTTATGCAAAGATTGTCAGTCCCGAATGGACCGAAATCCGATGCGTGTATTGGATTGCAAGGTGGATCAGGACAAATTCGCAGATGCTCCTGAACTGGTAGAAAGTCTAGATGAGACAAGCCTGAAGCACTTTGAACAGGTGAAAATGTATTTGGATGATATGGGTGTAGATTATAGCTTGAATCCTCGTTTGGTCCGGGGCTTGGATTACTATACGCTCACAGCATTCGAATATAAAGCGCAAGGTATTGGTGCTATTGATACTGTCGGTGGTGGTGGACGTTATAACGGGCTTGTAGCTGAAGTCGGTGGCCCCGATCAGCCCGGTGTGGGACTAGCGATTGGTCTGGAGCGAATTCAGCTCATTCTGGACAATCAGAATATAGATTTGCAAGCGGTGAAGCCACTTGATGTATACTTTGTTGCTTTGGGAGAGGCGGCAGATCGCGAAATTACCAAGCAATTGTTCAAACTTCGTCAAGCAGGTTATTCCGCTGAACGGGATTATCTAGGACGTAAAATGAAAGCTCAATTCAAGTCAGCCGATCGTATGCAGGCTCGTTATACCGTTATTTTGGGTGATGATGAATTATCGCGCGGCGAAATAACAGTGAAACGTATGGATACAGGTGAGCAGCAACTGGTAAATATTGAAGATTTGGTATCAGCGCTACAACAATCATAGGTTTACCCATCTTTTTTAAAATAAGAGGAGGACCATTATTCCATGACAAGATCACATCAATGTGGAACACTTAGCACGGCTAATATCGGGGACACAGTAACACTGAACGGTTGGGTACAGACTCGTCGTGATTTAGGCGGCGTACTTTTTATTGACCTTCGTGACCGTAGCGGAATTGTACAAGTTGTATTTAATCCAGCTTATTCCGGAGATGCCCTAGAAATCGCGGACAGAGTTCGTAGTGAGTACGTACTAGCCGTAACAGGTACAGTCGTTAAGCGGGATGCGGAGACGATTAACAAAAACCTGCCAACGGGCGAAATCGAAGTGCAAATTACCGAGATCGAAGTGCTGAATACCGCTAAAACACCTCCATTCTTCATTGAAGATGGCATTCCTATTGACGAGTCCCTTCGTCTGAAATATCGCTATTTGGACCTTCGTCGTCCAGAAATGCAAAAAACATTGTGGCTTCGTTCGAAAGCGGCAAAAGTATTCCGTGACTTCTTGGACAACGAAGAATTCATTGAAGTTGAAACCCCTATTTTGACCAAAAGTTCGCCAGAGGGAGCCCGTGATTATCTCGTACCTAGCCGTGTACACGAGGGCGAGTTCTTTGCTTTGCCACAGTCTCCACAGTTATACAAGCAGTTACTCATGGTGGGTGGACTGGAACGTTATTATCAAATCGCTCGTTGTTTCCGTGATGAGGATCTTCGTGCAGACCGTCAGCCAGAGTTCACGCAAGTCGACATTGAGACCTCTTTCTTAAGCCAAGATGAGCTACTTAGCATGATGGAGAAGTTGGTTGTGCGTCTGCTTAAAGAGACAATTGATGTTGAAATCGCTGCTCCATTCCAGCGTCTCACGTATGCAGATGCGATGGACAAATATGGTTCAGACAAGCCAGACTTACGTTTTGGTATGGAGTTAATCCAAGTAAGCGAAATCGTCTCCTCAAGTGGGGTGAAAGTATTCGCTTCTGTAATCGAAAAAGGCGGCGAGGTCAAAGTCTTGAATGCTAAAGGCTGTGGCACTTGGAGTCGTAAGGATATCGATGATCTAGGTCCATTTGCTGCGCGTTATGGCGCGAAGGGACTGGCTTGGATTCAAGTGAAAGATGGAGAATTCAAAGGACCTATCGTTAAATTCTTCACACCAGAAGAGATCGAAGCCGTGAAAGAACGTACGGGAGCTGAAGAAGGAGACTTACTTCTATTCTCAGCAGACACGAAAAAAGTTGTCGCGGATGTGCTAGGCGCGTTACGTCTCAAAATTGGTCGTGAATTGGGTCTTATCAATGAAAAAGAATTCAAATTCGCTTGGGTAGTTGATTTCCCACTTGTTGAATGGGATGAAGATCAGAAGCGCTTTGTAGCGCTACATCATCCATTTACTCGTCCACAAGACCAAGATCTGGCTTTGTTCGATACAGATCCAGGCCAAATCCGCGCTCAAGCCTATGATCTCGTCCTGAATGGATATGAAGTAGGCGGAGGATCTATGCGGATATACAAACGGGATATTCAAGAGAAAATGTTCAAAGCTATCGGCTTATCCTTGGAGGAAGCGCAAGAGAAATTCGGCTTTTTGCTCGATGCCTTTGAATATGGTACACCTCCGCATGGTGGGATGGCGTTCGGATTTGACCGCTTAGTCATGCTTCTTACCGGCCGTACTAACCTTAGAGAGACGATTGCTTTCCCTAAAACAGCGAGTGCGACTGATCTGCTTATGAATGCTCCGTCGGAAGTAGATGCACCGCAGCTTGAACAGCTTCATATTCGTGTAGCTAAGAAGCCAGTCGAAGCGAAAAAACAATAGAATTAAGGTATACAAGGAGGCGATAAGCTATGCTTCATCAGTTCTCACGGACGGAGCTCGCTATTGGAGCCGAGGGCCTCGATACGCTGAAAAATAGCACAGTTGCCGTATTAGGAATTGGCGGCGTAGGTTCCATTGCCGTGGAGTCCTTGGCAAGAACTGGCGTTGGCCGAATCATCTTGATCGATAAAGATGTTGTGGATATTACCAATATCAATCGGCAAATTCACGCGCTAACGAGCACGGTAGGGCAGAAGAAAGCGGATCTGATGGTAGATCGGGTTAAGCTCATTAACCCCGAGTGTGAAGCGATAGCGCTGAACATGTTCTATACAGATGAGACGTATGAGGAATTGTTCAAGTATGATCTAGACTATGTGCTGGATGCTTCAGACACCATTGTCTACAAAATTCACTTGATCAAACAATGCCGTGAACGTGGAATCCCCATTATTTCCAGCATGGGCGCAGCGAACCGAATGGACCCTACGAAATTTGAGGTTGCGGACATCTCCAAGACCCACATGGACCCGATGGCTCGCGTCATCCGGGGGAAACTACGAGATGAAGGCATTAAAAAGGGCGTGAAGGTCGTCTTTTCCACCGAGAAGCCGATCAAACCACGCGCGGATGTAACAGAGAAGATTGTATCTCCCAATGCCCCCGCAATTCGTAAAGCCAAGCAGCCTCCGGCGAGCATTTCATTCGTGCCTCCAGCAGTCGGGTTGATTATGGTGAGCGTAGCTATACGGGAATTGCTTGAGAAAGCTAATGCTTAAGGCTTCAATGAAATCGGAATTTTGATTTTGATATGCATTACATGAATGAATAAGATGATATGTTCGATGATGATATGCATTCAGGTTATATGAAACAGGATGACAGTATGCATTCAGAGTTGTAATTTCACATGTTGAGATGAACGTAAGCGAGTATGCAATCCATGCATACTCGCTTACGTTCATCTTTTCTTAATTTATTAGAATAGAGTCAACTCATTATGACTTCTGAGGGCATGTAGCCTATTCCTACAGCAAGTGATATAATAAATCTTCTTTTTCCAAAAAAATTCTGAACCAACATTCCTTAGGAGGTAACTGAAATGGATCATGTTCAAAGTGCCTATCAAGAAGAGAAAGAGCGGCTAGATCGCACTTTACTGACGATAGACGAACAGTTAGACAAGTTAAGAAATACCCCGGTGTATACGGGGCATGATTATACGGAGCAGGTGCTCGAAGCCGGGCGCGATCAGCAGCGCCATCAGCTTGCTAAATCTACGCAGGAACCTTACTTTGGACGCTTAGATTTCGAGGAAAAAGGGGGAGAACGTGTCCCCCTCTACATAGGTAAAGTTGGAGTAGGAAGCGACTCCCCTCAGCCTTTAGTTATAGATTGGCGGGCCCCTGTGGCAAGTTTGTTTTACTCTTTTACCGGAGGCGATTCCGCTTCCTATGATGCCCCCGAAGGACTTATTGAAGGACTCGTGTACCTCAAACGAAATGTGGTCATTCGCCAACAAATTTTGGAGCGGGTCTCCGATACGTTTAATGCTGAGGCAGATGGCCCGGCGGTTTCCGATGAGTTCCTTGTCTACCGTCTAGGGGAGAATAAAGATAACCGCCTGCGCGACATTGTATCTACGATCCAAGCGGAACAAGATCAGATCATCCGAGCAGCTAAGAATACAGCGCTTATTATTCAAGGGGTCGCTGGAAGTGGAAAGACGACGGTTGCTCTGCATCGTCTAGCCTTCCTTTTATATCAATACAAAGAACAGATTACGGCCGAGAAAATGGTCATCTTTGCACCTAACCGAATGTTTATTGATTACATCTCGGATGTATTGCCCGAACTAGGTGTAGGCGATATCCAGCAAAGTACATTCAGTGATTGGGCGGCGCGGATACTGGAATTAGAACACATCCCTCAGGATGGACCTGAGACGTATGTGCATTGGTTCGACCAAGGAAAAGATATATCCCGCTTGGATGAGGACTTGCCAGGTAGATTCAAAGGTTCGCTAGCCTACCGAGATATGATCGAACAGTTCGCGGAAGGATTGGAATCCTCCTGTCTACCTGATGGCGATTTTAGCCCGTGGGATGGAGCCGTATTACCTGAACGTATGATTAGAGAATGGTATATGCAGGAATATAAACCTTACCCCATTGTGATGCGTAAAGAGCGTGTTCTGGCTCGGATTCATCGCTGGATTGAGATGGAACTTAAGAAGGCACCTTCGGCTGCAGCTCTCAAAGAACGCAAAACAAAGGCTTCGCAGCGAGAGAAAGCCTATGCTAAAAAGTGGCCGGATCTTTCTGCCCTGACCCTGTTCAAGACGATGATGGGTGTAAAAAAACAAAATGGTGTGGATAGTTCCGAAGCACTTGAACACATGCCGCCCGCTATTCTCAAAGAAACACAGGCCTATTTGAAAAAAAATCAACTTCGCGAAGAGGATCTTCCTGCATTATTGTATCTTTACACGCTAACAAATGAGTTGGATGGAAACGAACGGTTTGACCATGTCGTCATTGATGAAGCCCAAGATTTCTCTCCTTTTCAAGTGGCGGTGCTGGATCGTTTTGTGAAGAATCATTCTTTTACTATTTTGGGAGATCTGTCGCAAGGCATTCATTACTATAAGGGAGTTCGGACTTGGGATGAAATGCAGATTCTCTTCAAGCCTGAGGAGACGGCCATGTTTGCCTTGACTCGAAGTTATCGTTCCACCATGGAGATCATTAATTTTGCCAACGAAATTCTAAGCCGCGGTGTAGATACAGATTTTTTGGCTATTCCTGTATTCCGAAGTGCCGAACCTGTGCGATTAATTCATTTCGTAGAAGAGGGATGCGAGCGACAGGCGCAGATTTTAAAGGCATTAGAACTTGTGCAACAAGGCCCATACCGGACGGTAGCTGTTCTCACGAGAACGTTACAGGCTGCGGAAGAGCTTCATGCTTATTTGAAGCATAAGGGGTTAGATCCGAATCTTATTGATGGCCGAACGAGTGAATATGCGGGGGGATTATCTGTATTACCTGTGTATCTTTCCAAGGGACTTGAGTTTGATGCGGTCATCATACCCGATGTAAATGCAGAGGAATATAGCTCTTACGATGCCAAGCTGCTCTATGTAGGTTGTACCCGGGCACTGCATGAACTGTGGTTACTATATGGAGATTCGCTTCCCATGTATGTTCCAATCGATGATCCTGAGGTGGCTGTTCAAGGTTGGCCTACTCCTATGGAATCAAAGGAATCCAATTAGTAAAAGTGTAGTATAAGTATTATGAAGCAAATTAAAGTTTACTAATAAATTAGTGTGGCGTAAGTACAGTTGCTAAGCGGCCATACGAAGTGAATACCATTTTCCACGAACAAAAGGCTGTCTCCGAGGGTTGCATTCTCCCTTCGACGAGACAGCCTTTATCTATATTCCATAATTGTAATTTTTGTAGCTTTGACCGGTTATAGATCATGTTGGGCTGTGAGCCGGCCCATAAGCAACTTGACTAGTAGAGCATTCACGCCGCCTGGCTTCCGAACGCAGTTTGGTAATGATTTTACGAATACTGTCAATGGATAAATGATAAGATGCAGCAAGTTCCGGAGCAGAATGCCCTCCACAATAGGCGTGGTAAATTTCCTCATTCCGCCTTGCTATTAATTTTCGTGATCCGCTAACCTCGCCCCAAGGGGCCCTTTTGGTATCAAGCTTCGGGACATATACGAGTTCTCCCTGAATATAATGCTGCAGTTCTTTCAGCAGCCTAGGGGGAAGCACATCCTTCCCATTTCTGTAATTCACGTTCAATTTCCTCCTTAAATCGTGTTCCGACGTGTATCCCGCTATCGATTAAGATATTCATTGCCGTGTCCTCCTTTCGTAATTTGGAATTCTTATTTTCTTAACTATATTGATTTGGCTTCCAGTGACTTTGAGCATGCAGATTAAGTTGTGAACACCGTATGGCTGACGAAATAACGTAACTTGTTCATTCTCAGCACCTCTTTTCCGGAATATGTATTTTATGTTAAAAGCATAGCGCATTTATAGTCTTAATTACAACTTGGGATTTCCTTCTTCACGTTTATAAAAAGGGAGGCCTTGCGGCCCCCTGGAATGAGCCCTCGCGATTTACGCGAAAGCCACCTCGTATACTGTGATCAATTTGACCAGCCTCCTTTCCTAGTTACATCTTGTCGGCCCGACATCTATATTAACGCATAGGCACCGAAAGGATGAAAGTGAAAGAACAGTTATAAGTATTCTTTACGAGCTAATTAGACCATAAGGCAAACGTAAGTTCGGAATTGCAGTGCGCATATGATAGAATAATAGGGTCATGGATGAAAGAATGACGAGAAAATGAATGATTTTTACAAGGAGGACAGCTGAACATGGATTTATTCTCCTATGGTCAAGAACAGAATCCCAGTACACGCCTGCTTGCGGACCGCATGCGGCCGTCAACACTGGATGAATATATAGGTCAGGAACACATCGTGGGCCCGGGTAAGTTACTACGCCGAGCGATTGAAGCGGATCAAGTCTCCTCGATTCTTTTGTATGGTCCTCCCGGATGCGGCAAAACAACGCTGGCTCATATCATATCTCGCCATACCCAAGGTGAATTCATCCGGCTCAACGCGGTGGATGCCACGGTGAAGGATGTACGAGCGGTTATAGAAAAAGCTCAAAATGATAAAGCACTCTACGGAACGAAGACAATTCTATTTCTAGATGAGGTGCATCGATTCAATAGTTCAAGGCAAGATGCACTACTTCCGGCTGTGGAAAAAGGAACGATTACGTTCATTGGGGCGACCACCGAGAATCCATTTCATTATGTGAATGGAGCTTTGCTAAGCCGATCGACGCTGTTTCAATTGGAGCCGCTGGGGAAGGAACATTCGATGATTGCGATGCAAAGGGCTTTACAGGACGATGAGAAGGGCCTTGGGTATTTGAAGCTCATTGCGGACGAAGAAGCGCTCACGCACATTGCTTGGGTCTCGAACGGGGATATACGCCGGGCTTTGAATGCACTTGAATTGGCAGCTATGACCACTGCTCCTGAAGGGGATGGCACCATTCATATTACGATGGATGTTGCTGAAGAATCGATTCGTAGACCCATTGTAAAAGCGGACGAGTCTACTCAATACGATATTTTATCCGCCTTTCACAAGAGCATCCGAGGCTCCAGCGACGCCGCACTTTTTTGGTTTCTTTATGCCGTTGAGAAGTTAGGTATGGACCCAATGACCTTCATTCGCCGCCTCATTGCCGCAAGTAGCGAAGATATTGGGTTAGCTAATCCACAAGCTATGGTTCAGGCAACGAGTGCGCTAGATGCCTATCGGAATAACGGGTGGCCTGAAGCCAAATTGAATATTGCTCAAGCGATACTTTTCGCAGTAGAAAGTCCGAAATCTAATGCCGTATATACGGCCATTTCCAATGCAATGAGCGCTATGGATCAACTTCAACATGCCGAAGTACCTTTGCATTTGAGAGACGGGCATTATAAGGGAGCAGTAAAGCTCGGACATACAGGCTACAAATATCCTCATAACTATCCGGGTCACTTTGTAGAACAGCAATACTTGCCTAACGAGTTAGGCAAAATGGTTCTATACCAAGCGTCACAGCAGGGAAATGAGATTAAGATTAAGCATAATCAGGAACTTCGGCGGAAAATAATTAGAGGTAATAAAAACGGTGAGGAATAATATATATTTATGTATAATTATGTAAAAGGGACTTTTGGCTGATTCCTCCCAGCAATAAGCCCTATATGAGACGAGCAGTAAATCGTATGTTCATTGCAGTGGGCGGAATGGAAAATGTGCAGGTATGATTCCAAAATTTCTCCTCTTACGTGGACAAATTGAAATTTAATATATCATGAATACTTAGGTGCCAATCGAACTTACCACTTCAAAAAAATACGCGCAGAAACACCCTCGTTAAGTATAATAAGGGTATTTTTGCGCGTGTATAATGTGTAACTATTTATTTACTTACCTTTAATTGCGGATAAGTATATGGCACTTTATCTACGAGATCGATCGTTCCGCCGCCAAGGCACTGTTCCCCTGCATAGAAGACGACTGCCTGTCCCGGTGTAATCGCCTTTTGAGGGTGGTCAAATGCAACGTGAATCGACCCATCTTCCCTTTGCGTAAGCGTAACGCCTTGATCCGGCTGTCTATAACGGAATTTTGCTGTGCATTGGAATGGTTTCGCTAGCAAATCATCGCCACTTGTACCCTTACCCTCAATCCAGTTCACGCCGCTTGCTGTGAGTCCCGTAGAATATAGGCTTTGATGTTGATCACCTTGAACGACATATAGAATGTTCCGCTCCAGATCTTTATCCGCTACGAACCAAGGTTCTCCATTGCCTGAACCCCCGATGCCTAGCCCTTGGCGTTGACCAAGCGTATAGTACATTAGACCATCATGATTACCCTTTACTTCGCCCGTAGCGACATCGACCATCTCTCCCGACTTGGCGGGAAGATATTGACTGAGGAATTCACGGAAATTCCGCTCCCCGATGAAGCAGACCCCTGTGCTATCTTTTTTCTTAGCTGTATAAAGTCCCGCTTCTTCTGCAATTCTACGAACTTCCGGCTTAGGTAGATGACCAATCGGGAACATGGTTTTGGAGAGTTGATCTTGGTTCAGTGCATTCAAGAAATAGGTCTGATCTTTGTTATTGTCTACACCGCGGAGGAGTTTGAACATCCCATTCTCTTCAATCACTCTCGCATAATGGCCCGTAGCTACATAGTCTGCACCGAGGTCCAGCGCTTTGTTCAAGAATTCTCCAAATTTAATCTCCCGATTGCACATGACATCTGGGTTAGGGGTGCGGCCAAGCTTATATTCATCCAAGAAATAGGTAAATACTTTATCAAAGTATTCCTTCTCGAAGTTAACGGAATAGTAGGGAATATCAATTTGTTCACAGACTCTTCGCACATCTTCTGAATCTTCTTCAGCGGTGCAGTGTCCGAATTCATCGGTATCATCCCAATTTTTCATGAAAATACCAATGACATCATAGCCCTGTTGCTTGAGCAGTAGTGCTGTAACGGAGGAGTCTACACCACCGGACATGCCTACGACGACGCGAGTTTCGCTATTAGATTTCGACATGTATATCACTCCTGTAGTTTGGATGTAAATTACTGTAAAAAAAGACAGGTCTCAAAACCGTGATTTGTTTCCATAACCCTTGCGGGTATGTTACGATAAGCATAGATCAAAGATCGGAATACGGCGGTATACAATACCCTCGACTTCTCACTATTATAGGTCAAAGATCAATTATATAAATATTTAGCGAAAATTGAAAGAGGTGGCTTTCTTGAAAATATCGACAAAAGGACGCTATGGATTAACGATAATGATGGAACTTGCAGCCCGATTTGGTGAAGGTCCCACTTCCTTGAAGAGTATTGCGGAGAAAAATCAACTATCTGAACACTATTTGGAGCAACTGATTGCCCCGTTACGTAATGCAGGTCTTGTAAAAAGTATACGTGGTGCCTATGGTGGTTACATTTTATCTAGGGAGACTACAGAGATCACTGCGGGTGACATCATCCGAGTGCTAGAGGGCCCCATCTCACCGGTAGATTTTACCGAAGAAGATGATCCAGCTAAGCGTGACTTATGGCTGCGTATTCGGGATGGAATTGCAGACGTTCTAGATTCCACAACACTGGACAACCTAGTGAATTATGAGGATCAGTTAGCGAAAGAGAACTATATGTTCTATATCTAGTCTCAACGATGAAGATCAGAAGGCTCCCATGCGGGAGTCTTTCTTCGTTCCATTTATAGGAAAGCAAGAGGTTGACAGTGGTACATTCTAATTGCTCATTTTGACTATTACGTATAGAATAGTCTTTCACAGCTATTTGTGAAATGAAGTTCGTAGTGCTCAAACTTACTAATGAAGTTATACATATGGTGCTAGATAATTTAGAGGTGCTAGATATTATAGCGTAAGGGTGGCATTTGAAGATGAGAAATATTTATTTGGATCATGCAGCTTCCACACCTATTCATCCTGAAGTAGCAAAGGAAATGCTGAGTGTCATGCAGACCCAATTTGGTAATGCTTCGAGTATCCATGCGTTCGGCCGTAAAGCAAAACGTACTGTTAACGGGGCTCGCGATCAGATTGCTGCTGCGCTCGGCTGTCGCTCGGATGAGCTGGTGTTGACTTCTGGGGGTACAGAAAGTGACAATCTGGCCCTGTTCGGGGCGATTAAAGGGGGACGTAATAAAGGTCGGCATATCATAACTACTGAAATTGAGCATCATGCCGTACTGCATACTTGCGAGGAATTAGAACGACAGGGATACGAAGTCACGTATTTACCTGTGGATAGTCATGGAAGAGTACATCTCAATCAAATTCAGGAAGCAATCAAGGATGATACAGCGCTAATCAGTGTGATGTATGCCAATAATGAGGTAGGTACCATTCAGCCCATTGAAGAGATCGGTAGACTAGCGCGGGAGCAGGGTATTCTTTTTCATGTGGATGCGGTTCAAGCGCTGGGTTCCCTACCTATCAATTGCCACGAACTACCCGTAGATTTGGTGAGCTTCTCTGCGCACAAAATTAATGGACCGCAAGGGATGGGAGCCCTTTATGTGCATAAAGACGTAGCTCTGGATCCGTTATTATTCGGAGGGTTACAAGAACGCAAACGCCGTGCAGGTACAGAGAATTTAGCAGGAGCTGCCGGATTTGCTAAGGCGATTCAGCTTGCAGTAGCCGAGCTTGAAGCAAAGCATGTGAGAGACGAACAGATGCGCAGGACTTTCCTAGATTTGCTTCGCTCGCAGATTGGGGAAGAGCACTATGTTGTCAATGGAGATCCGGATCATAGACTTCCTCATATCGTAAATGTAAGCTTCCCAGAATGCG
Source organism: Paenibacillus shirakamiensis (assembly GCF_017874255.1). GTDB lineage: Bacteria > Bacillota > Bacilli > Paenibacillales > Paenibacillaceae > Fontibacillus > Fontibacillus shirakamiensis. The sequence goes on from NZ_JAGGLD010000001.1 coordinate 56,199, forward strand.
GCACAGAGACAATGCTGATGAACCTGGATATGGATGGAATTGCAGTGGCTAGCGGCTCAGCATGTACGTCGGGTTCCTTAGAGCCTTCTCATGTCCTAGCTGCTATGCACCTTCCCCAAAATCTTTTAACCACAGCGATTCGTTTCAGCTTTGGTTTGGGTAATACTAATGAAGAACTGGAATACACTGCCCATAAAATTGAAACCATTCTTCAACGCATTCGTAGTAGGAGATAAGGTCTTTCACTTTTATTCGTAACCGGCAGGGAGCGTGTTCCGTATTATAGGTTATAAAAGTACTAGGAGGGATCCGGGACATGAGACTACAAGAGTTGATTGGTTTGTCGGTGTTCGATGTAGAGGAAGGCAAGCAAATCGGTAAAGTCCTGGATGTTCTGCTGAGCAGCGAATGGGAACTAGTGGCTATTGAACTTGAAGGTAAAGGCTTGTTCTCTTCAACGATTAAGGCAGTACTATGGGATGATATCGTAGCATACGGTGAGGATGCCGTAATGATTCGTAATCAACAAGCTATCCGTAAGATGGAAGCTGAGAATATACAGCAAACATTCGTCCTCGGGAATAACAAAGTCAAGGAGCTTCAGGTATTGACGAGCGATGGGGTTATGATTGGACATGTAAGCGATGTTTATTTTAACCAAGAAGTGGGAAATACAATAGTAGGATTTGAAATAAGCGATGGGTTTATTTCAGATTTGATGGAAGGCCGGAAATGGCTGCCTTACACGGCCGGGATGACTCGGGGTGAAAGTGCAGTAATTGTGCCTCCACTTAGTGAAGAGCGTCTTGAGAAGGGCGTATATACTGCTAACGAATAGGTGTGATACGATATGATGAAATGTCCAAATTGCAGCTCCAAAGATATCGGTAAAATCGGCTCTCACCAATTTTATTGTTGGGGTTGTTTCATTGAACTTACGGTAAATGGAGAAAAAATGTCTGTCTATCAAGTAGAGGAAGACGGAACACTTAGTTCACTGGATGATTTATTCTTCAGTGATGACATGCCTCAAGACTTCCCGCATATTCATGCTTCCTCGTAAGGTATACATATGAGGCCAAGCTGCCTAACATGACTATCCTATACAGATTTCCTTTTTAAGGAGTTCTGATCTAGGGTAGTCTTTTTGCTTTTGTGGTGGTCTAACTGATTATTTTAGACTTTCTGCGCATATACTCTTTACAAAGACAGGCTGTATGTGCGAAAAGGAGGGAAAGGCGTGGAACCATTCTGGAATCATAAGATGTTCCGCTATGCCCTTTGGCTGTTATTGGGACTGATCATCGCCTATTTTTTCTGGCTGCTTCGACCAGTAATTATGATTATCTATGCGTTTCTTAAAGTCATTTTTGCTCCATTTCTCATTGCCTTAATTATTTCCTATGTCCTAAATCCGATTGTGAACATGTTGGGTGCGCGTAGAGTGCCAAGGACTATAGCGGTACTGTTAATTTATGCTGTGTTTCTGACGAGTCTGGGGATCATTCTAGCGAACATGATTCCTCTATTTATGAATCAGTTAGAGGAATTAGGAGAACATTTACCTGAACTGACCCTACATACGCAGCAGATTATGGATAGTTGGGATGCTACTCTTTTACCTAAAGGCGTTCGCATGGGGATGAACAATTATTTCGTGCAATTCGAACAGAAATTAGCGGGTGGCATTTCACATTTTCTTAATAACATTGGAACGACGATCGGTGTCATTTTCAACGCTTTTATCGTCCCTTTTCTTATATTCTACATGTTAAAAGACTTCGAAGTATTCGAGCGAATGATCATCACGTATCTACCGCATTCACGCCGCAAATCAATTGTGATGTTATTTAAGGAGATCGATGAAGCTCTGGGGAGCTACATTCGCGGCCAATTTCTAGTCTGTCTTATTATCGGAGTGCTGGCTTATGTAGGTTATATGATTATTGGGATGCCTTACACCCTGCTCTTGGCAAGTGTGGTCGCCGTTTGTAATATCATTCCGTATTTAGGTCCGTTTCTGGGTGCGGCGCCGGCTATCATTATGGCTTCTACGATATCTTGGAAAATGGTGCTGATGGTGGGCCTCGTGAATTTAGCTTGTCAGTTGCTAGAGAGCAATGTGATATCTCCACAAGTGGTGGGCAGAACCCTACATTTGCATCCGATGTTTATTATTTTTGCGTTACTGGTTGGCGGGGAGATTGGAGGAATTCCGGGACTTATTCTTGCCGTTCCCTTCTTCGCTGTCATTAAGGTAATCATTCAACACTTTTATGCGTATTACTTGCGCCGTAAGACGATTTAGTGATAGATTGACAGGCCTTATATGGGCTTATATACTGAACTATGATTAAGTTTACAGCAGAACACGTTAATGAGATCAAGTACGTCTACACTTTGAATTGTCCAGAGAGAGGTTCCTTCATAATACTTTGTTATTTTGATGGGTGAGAGAACCTGAATGATAGGTGGACCGAAAGCTAATCTCAGAGTGCGGGTAAATACCGCCGGTTTGCACCCGTTATGAAGCTAATCAAGGAGATCGTTCATAGCTTAGCTATAACGATAACCAGGGTGGTACCGCGATTCGATTCGTCCCTGTATTTAACAGGGGCTTTTTTATATTTTTAGATATTTTAAGGAGGATTTCTTTTATGAAAGCTAATGAAATACGTTCCAAATGGCTTCAATTCTTTGCTTCTAAAGGGCATGCAATTGAGCCTAGTGCATCGCTTGTTCCTCACAATGACCCTTCCTTATTGTGGATTAATGCCGGTATGGCGCCACTTAAGGCCTATTTCGACGGCCGAGTGAAACCAGAGAACCCACGTATGGCGAACTCACAAAAGTGTATCCGTACCAATGACATTGAAAATGTCGGCAAAACGCGTCGTCACCATACTTTTTTTGAAATGTTAGGGAATTTCTCGATTGGAGATTACTTCAAAGAAGAGGCTGTGACTTGGGCATGGGAGTTCTTAACCGACCCCAAATGGATTGGCTTCGATCCTGAGCGCTTGTCAGTTACCGTATATCCGCAAGATGAAGAAGCGTACCGAATCTGGAATGAGAAATTAGGGTTACCTGCTGAACGTATCATTAAGCTGGAAGATAACTTCTGGGACATCGGGGAAGGACCATGTGGACCTTGTACGGAAATCTTCTATGACCGGGGAGATGCATACGGAGATTTATCAGATCCAGAATGTTACGCGGGTGGCGAGAATGAGCGCTTCCTAGAAGTGTGGAACGTGGTATTCTCCGAATTCAATCACAACAAAGATGGCAGCTATACGCCGCTTCCGAACAAAAATATTGATACGGGTGCAGGACTTGAACGTTTTGCTTCCATTCTGCAAGATGTGGATTCCAACTTCGATACAGATATTTTCAAGCCGATTATTGCTAAGACAAGTGAAATTGCCAAAGTGGCCTATGGTTCATCCCCTGAACATGATGTGGCTATGAAAGTGATTGCGGATCATATTCGTACGGTTGCTTTTGCTGTAGCAGATGGTGTTCTTCCATCTAATGAAGGTCGGGGATATGTCATTCGCCGTCTGCTTCGCCGAGCTGTTCGGTACGGAAAAATGCTTGGACTGGGTCGTCCATTTATGTTCAATTTAGTAGATATCGTTGGCGAGATTATGGGTGAATTCTATCCAGACATCGTCACAAAACGTGAATTTATTGAGAAAGTAATTCGTAATGAAGAAGAGCGTTTCCATGAAACGTTAAGTGATGGACTAGGCATTTTGTCTGCGATGAGTGAAGAAGCAAAGGCAGCTGGCCGTAAGATGATTCAAGGGGCGGACGCTTTCAAGCTGTATGATACGTATGGTTTTCCGTTAGATTTAACGGAAGATTATGCAGCTGAACAAGGTCTTACTGTAGACAGGGATGGTTTTGAGACAGCGATGCAAGAGCAACGGACGCGTGCCCGCGCAGCTCGGCATGATAATGCAAGTATGAAAGTTCAGGGCGGGGTATTGTCTGACTTTACGACTAAAACGGAATTTGTTGGATATAATGAGCTTGCTATAGAAGCTAAGATTATGGCTATTATTGTGGATGATCAGTTCGTTGATATGGTGTCTGAAGGTCAGAGCGCTCAATTGATTTTGGATGTGACGCCTTTCTATGCAGAGAGCGGCGGACAAGTCAGTGACCAAGGTTCTATTCGTAATGATGGTGGACAAGCTAAAGTGGAAGGATTGTTCAAAGCACCGCATGGACAATTTGTTCATGTAGTAACAGTCGAATCGGGTGAGCTGCATACAGGGACATCCGTTCATGCAGCAGTAGATCGTTCACTGCGTGGGGACATCATCAAGAACCATACGGCAACCCATTTACTTCACAAGGCCTTAAAAGAAGTGCTCGGTGGTCATGTCAATCAGGCAGGATCTCTTGTAGAACCTCAGCGTCTAAGATTTGACTTCTCTCACCTAGGAAGCATTACCCCGGAAGAGCTAGTGGAGATTGAGAAGAAGGTAAATGAGCAAATCTGGAATAGCCTAGATGTTGTCATTGAGAATAAGGCAATTGATGAAGCTAAAGCTATGGGCGCTATGGCCCTATTTGGAGAGAAATATGGTGATATCGTACGTGTCGTTCAAGTTGGATCTTACAGTTTGGAGTTATGCGGGGGTATTCACGTATCCAATACTTCGCAGATTGGACTTTTCAAACTAATAAGTGAAAGTGGCATAGGCTCTGGTGTACGCCGGATTGAAGCTGTAACGGGGCGACAAGCTTACGAGTACATGGATAGTCAAATTGATGTGCTCAAACAAGCAGCAGGCTTATTGAAGTCAAATGTAAATGAGGTACCACGCCGTGTCGAATCTCTCCATCAACAACTTAAAGATCTAGGGCGCGAGAATGAATCGCTTCAAAGTAAACTTAGTGTGATCGAAGCCGGAGAATTAACGAGCAAAGTACAAACCGTAGGTAGTACTCAAGTTCTGGTAGCCCGCGTACAAGCAGGCAGCATGGATACACTTCGAACATTGGCTGATGAACTAAAAACGAAGTTGCCTGATGCAGTATTGGTCCTTGGTGCGGCTGTAGAAGATAAAGTGAACTTTATCGTCGCTGTCCCTCCTGTAGAAGTAAAGCGCGGGCTTCATGCCGGCAAGCTTGTTAAAGAAGTGGCAACACTATGCGGTGGAGGCGGCGGAGGTCGTCCTGATATGGCGCAAGCTGGAGGGAAGGATGCTTCTAAGCTGGATGAAGCTCTGAAATTAGCCGAACAATTGATAGCATCAGGGGCCTAATTTTATTCACAAATTAGATGGGTACAGAGCCTGAATTATTTCCTTATAGAACATGGAATATGTTATAGTGAAGTAGGCAGGCTCTTTAAACCATGGCTATGCTGCAGTATAAATGTTTGAAGAATTGAGGTGTCATCATGGATTCCATGGATAAGACTGTTAAGTTTAACGTCAAGGGCGATGAGCAAGAGGCGTCAGCGCAGGAAATTCTTCTCACGGTATATGGGGCACTGCAGGAGAAAGAGTACAATCCGATCAACCAGATTGTCGGTTATCTATTGTCGGGAGATCCGGCGTATATACCGCGTCACAACAATGCAAGAAGCTTAATCGGTAAAAAGGAACGCGATGAACTGATTGAGGAAATGGTAAGATATTACCTTGCTGGTCATCGGTAAGGTTCATACGGGTTTATAGGAGAGCTTTAATGAGAATTATAGGTTTGGACTATGGAGACCGCCGGATTGGGGTAGCCGTAAGTGACGCTTTTGGCTGGACAGCTCAAGGCCTTGAGGTAATTGAACGCCGTGGGAATGGAGCTGAACACACACGTATTGCGGAACTTGTTCGCGAATACGATGTGACAGAAGTTGTTGTCGGTCTTCCTAAGAATATGAACGGTACGGTGGGTCCTCGTGGTGAAATATGCATAGCTTTTGCCGAAGAACTAAGGCAGGCTCTGGCTTTACCTGTTCACCTTTGGGATGAACGACTAACAACCGTCTCGGCTCAGCGGACGCTGATTGAGGCAGATGTCAGCCGCAAAAAACGCAAGCAGGTCGTGGATAAATTGGCTGCGGTCTTCATATTGCAAAATTTTTTGGATTCTAAGAGTATAAGGTGAGGGTGATGGCAAATGGCTAACGATCGCGTGAATCAAGAAGAAGAACCGGAAATTATTTATATCCCTGATGAAGAGGGAAAAGAAGAAGAATTCGAAGTTATTATGAAATTCGAAGTAGACGGTTCTGATGCTAAGTATATGATGGTCGTTCCGATGGATTCCGATGAAGATGACGAGAGTGAAGAAGTGTACGCCTTCCGTTATGAAGAGGATGGCGACGATCTTAAGCTGTACACGATTGAAAGTGATGAAGAGTGGGAGATTGTTGAAGAGACTTTCAATACCCTACTAGATGAACTGGATGGTGAAGGTAAGAATGACTGAGTATTCATTAGACAAAGTCGTTTATACATCATGTGTGCAAGAAGCATTTGGTCCAATCGTGGAATTACAGGATGAGAAAGGACACGCTTCATATTATCGCATTGAGAAGGAATTCGATATTGCGGGTCAAGCCTATGTAGTTCTCCTTCCGGATGATGAAGGCAAAGCTGAGGAACCTGAAATCCTCAAGATTGTAACCTCACCAGAGGGTCAATTGGAGCTTGTAACGATTGATGATGATGATGAGTGGGAAAACATTTCTGAACTCTATGATGAACTTAGTTTTCCTGAATAAATATCCAAGTTAGAATAGATGCGTTCAGCATCTGCTGAATGCACCCCTGTTCTTGAAGCTATAGCATGTCTACAAAAAGAGCGGAGCCTACCGCTCTTTTTGTATGGTACAGAGGAGTTGAAACCTGGTTGAAGAAATTGTTGAAGGTCCTGCTTGCCCTCATCATCGTGTTCATCATCCTTGTGGGCGGCGCCGCGGCCTATGTCTACACTCAAATGCAACCCGTCAAAGTAAGCACCTTATCGAAGAAACTTACACTGGATAAAGGTCTAGGCACAGCCAGCATTGCGGACCGCCTGGAGCAAGAAGGCGTAATAAAAAATGGATTATTGTTCAAGGTGTATCTTAAAGTAAAATCACAAGGTAGCCATTTTCAAGCGGGAGTCTATGAGATGAATCCTGGCATTACGTATGATCAGATTATAGACAAGCTAAATCATGGTGACATTGTAAAGGCAGCAATGATGAAGTTCACGATTCCGGAAGGCTATACGATTAAGCAGATTACTGAGAAATTAAGTCAGGAACACGATGTTGATTCCGCGAAATTTCTAGCCCTTGCTAAGAATCCTGAGGGGATAAATAGTCCTCTTCTAAAGGAGATTCCTGCGGATAACAAGCGGTTGTATCGACTAGAAGGTCTTCTTTTTCCAGAGACGTATGACATGAAAAAGGGAAGTACCGAAGCAGAGATTATCACAAGAATGCTGAACGAGACGCAGTCCCAGTTGGATTCCATACCAGATTTCAAGGCAAAGCTTGAGACAAGCCATAAGTCACTGAATGAATTGCTCACCGCTGCTTCACTGATTGAAAGAGAAGTTGTAGCCGATCCAGAAAGAAGTCGGGTTGCGAGTGTGATTGATAATCGGCTGAAAGATGGCATGAAGCTTGAAATTGACGCCACTGTACAGTATTTGTTGGGGAAACCTAAAGAACGTCTAGTGAACAGTGATCTGAGAAAAATAGATAATCCATATAATACGTATATTTACAAAGGACTACCACCTGGGCCTATTGCAAGCCCTAGTCTGAAATCGATTGAAGCGGTGCTGAACCCTGAGATCACAGCGTATAAATTTTACGTGACGAAGAAGGATGGCAGCCAAGAACATTTATTTGCGAAGACGTACGCAGAACATCTTGTAAATATTAAGAAGAGTCAAGAAACAGCTAAATAAAGGTGTGAATAACTTGGTTAAAAAACCAGAATTACTAGCCTCTGCCGCTTCTGTGCAGGAGGTTGTTGATTATATTAAGGCCGGCGCTACGGCTGTCTTAATTGGTGAGGAGAAGTTTGGTACTCGTCTTCCTGGGAATGTATCCCGGGAGGATGTAGCGGTAGCAGTTAAAGAGGCTCATGCTCTAGGTGCTAAAGTATATGTAAGTCTGAATAATCTAATGGATAATGATAAACTACATGATCTACCTGCTTATATCCAGTTCTTAGCTGAAGCGGGTGTAGATGGTGTTGATTTTGGTGATCCTGCCGTATTGCGAGCAGTTCGTCAGTATGCTCCTACTATGAAACTGCATTGGAACGCGGAGATGACCTCAACGAATTATGCTACGGCCAATTATTGGGGTGAGCGGGGGGCATCTAGAGTTGTACTAGCCCGAGAACTGAATATGGATGAAATTACGAACATGAAGCCAGGCCTCAAGATTGAATCCGAAGTGCAGGTTCATGGCATGACAAATATATATCATTCTAAGCGAAGCTTGGTACGCAGTTATATGACACAACAAGGTCGACCGGTAGAAGGTGAAGTTCTAGGCATCGATAGAGCTTTGTTCCTGATTGAAGCAGAACGCAAAGATGAGAAATTCCCGATCTATGAAGATAGTAACGGAACACATATTATGAGTTCAGATGATATTTGTATTTTGGAAGACCTGCATATGATTCTTGAAGCTGGGGTAGATAGTCTTAAAATTGAGACAATTCTGAAACCTACTGCTTATAACCAACTTGTCATCCGCATTTACCGAGAGGCTATAGAAGCCTATTACAATAATCCTGAACAATATGAATTCCAAGAGGAATGGATGGATCGTATCCGTGATGTTCAAGACCCGGAACGTGAACTTTCGTTTGGATTCTTTTATAAAGAGCAAGTCTATTAATTGAACACGAAGAGGTGAACTACTCATGCAAACTACGGTAAAACATACGCCTAAATATACAGGTAAACGTCATCGTCTGGATCGTCCAGAACTTCTAGCACCAGCTGGGAATCTAGAGAAACTGAAATTTGCCATCCATTATGGAGCAGATGCAGTATATATCGGAGGACAAAAATACGGTTTGCGTTCCAACGCCGACAATTTTAGCTTTGAAGAAATGCGCGAAGGTGTTGAATTCGCTAAGAAATACGGTGCAAAAGTGTTCGTAGCTACAAATATTTATGCACATAATGAGGATGTCGAAGGTATTGAAGAATACCTTAGAAATTTATATGAAGCTGGAATTTCAGCTATCATTGTGGCGGACCCGGTCATTGTCGACACGGCCAAACGTCTGGTGCCAGGGCTTGAAGTTCATTTAAGCACACAGCAGTCTACAGTGAACTGGCAAGCCGTTCAATTCTGGAAAGAAGAAGGGCTTCCCCGTGTAGTATTAGGTAGAGAGACTAGTATGGATGAGATTGCAGAAATAAAGAACAACGTGGATATAGAGATAGAAGCATTCATTCATGGGGCAATGTGTTCTTCTTATTCGGGTCGCTGTGTGCTATCCAATCACTTTACAGATCGGGACTCTAATCGCGGGGGCTGCTGCCAGTCATGCCGCTGGAAATATGACCTCTTCGAAGATGGCCGTCCTGAAGAAGTGTGGATTTCAGAAGAGGAAGCCAAAGATAGCCGTGTACTTCAGCAGTTTAACTTGGGTGTAACGCAGTTGCCTCTTTTTGAGAAAGAAGACAATGCATTTACAATGGGTTCCAAGGATTTATGTATGATCGGTCATATTCCAGACTTGATTGATGTAGGGGTAGATAGCTTCAAAATTGAAGGACGTATGAAGTCCATTCACTATGTAGCCACAGTAGTGAACGTCTATCGTCAAGCGATTGATGCTTACATGGCGGACCCAGAGAATTATGTACTGAAACCGGAATGGGTAGACGAGATGAATAAAGCTGCCAACCGTCCTTTAAATACAGGATTCTTCTATGATACGCCAGACCATGAAGATCATATCTACGAGCCAGAAGAGAAGGCTGCACCCTATGACTTTGCAGGACTTGTCATGGATTATGATGCTCAGACTGGCATGGCGACCGTTCAACAACGTAATCATTTCAAGCCAGGGCAAATCGTTGAATTCTTTGGTCCAGGAGATGCTTGCTTTGAGCAAGTTGTGGGCCAACTCTTTGATGAAGCGGGCAATGAACTTGATGCAGCTCGTCATCCTCTACAAAAAGTGAAATTTAAAGTAGATCGTCCAGTGAAATATTTTGATATGATGCGTAAGCATAAATAGGAAATAGGTCTATAGCCCCTTCATCTTAGATGAGGGGGTTTTTTATGTAGTAATTTATCGAAAAAGCTTGTATTTTATAATAAAATACTAGAATTACCCCTATCATTTGGTAGATGTTTTGATTTAAAATGGAGAAGAAAGGAATGTTATGGTAAGATCGAAATACTCTTGTAGGTCTGAGAACCTATTGGGAGGTCATATTATAGAATCGGCGGGTGATGTTGATGAAGTGGAATCCTATGAAGGACAAGCCGGGTAAAGGGAAAAGAAACAATGTACAACTTGAAAAAGATTCTAAGTTACAACAGCCTGAGTCAGAGCAAGCTGAAGACCCCAACGTTCCTGAAGTTCACACGAAACAGTCCAATAATCTAGAAAATATGAAGAACAAAGCAGTATCATTAGTAAAATACATAAAACTTAATCGAATGGATCCTACCAAATCGGTAGGCGTACGACTGTTTCTCATCTTTTTTGTAGCCACAATGATTTTTGTGCTCTCTTTAGGGATTTTATCTTACCAGATGGCTAAGAAAACTATTCAAGACAACGCACTAATAGCTAATCAACAGACGATTAATCAGACGACAGAAAAGCTGGACATTATTCTTAAAAGGTATGAAGAAGGACTGCAACAGGCGTATTTTGACAAAGATGTTCAGGGTTGGCTCACAGATTTAGCAGCAGCAAGTGCAGATGATTATGAGAAATTTACGGTCTCTACGAAGATCTCGACCAAATTGAACAACTGGGCATTCTCATCTGAAGGCGTTCAAGCTGTATATATTATCCCTCAGAATGACACGTTCGCACCAGTTACAACAGGTATTCAAGATAAGACTTTACTAAATGATTACAGCAAGATGTATACCAAGGATGCTTTGAAGGCTAGCAACAACAAGATGTGGGTTCAAGTAGTGAAGCCAGCTAATGCGATGTCAACTATAGAACCCGTATTCCGTCTTGTGAAATCGATGTCTAACGTGAACGGCAATCATAGCTATTATGTAATTGCAGATATCAAAGTTCAAATGATTGCAGATCAACTGAAGAAAATAAATTTAGGAGAAGGATCTCAGATTCAGTTAGTCGATAGCAAAGGAATTATTGTTTCTGCTACAAAGGAAGAAGATAACGGAAAGCCTACTCCGTATACCTATGCTAACGGGAATAAATCCTTGTCGAATAGTGCCTATACTAAGGATGCTAACAAAAAGTCTATTCTTGGCATCTATAGTACACTTTCCACTTCGGGATGGAGATTACTTGGTGTTGTCCCTGTAGATATTCTAGTCAAAGATGCCAAAGGTATTCTCATGACTACGTATATTTCTGCGGCTGTAGTTGCTCTGATTGCTGTACTAATCGGGTTATGGATGGTAAGAATGATTTCATTGCCATTGAGAAAATTGATGAACCTCATGCAAGAAGGTGCGAAAGGTAACCTGAATGTGCGGATAGATCACCATTCCAAAGATGAGATTGGACAGCTATCAGGCAGTTTCAATCTGATGATGGAACAGATTACCGAACTAGTGAAGAAGACCAATACTTCTGCGCAAGAAGTATTAGATACAGCTTCAGAGCTTGAAGATGCCTCGCACAAAACCGCTTTATCTGCTCGGGAGATTGCCGTTGCTACAGAAGAAATTGCTAACGGAGCAGGAAGTCTTGCTGGTGAAGCAGAACGGGGGAACGCACTGACTGAAGCCATTGGCTCACAGATGGAGCTTGTTATTGAGGCCAACGGAGAAATGCAGACGTCAGCCAAAGAAGTTGAAAGAGTCAGTCAGTTGGGAACAGAATATTTACATGCATTACTTCAAAAAACGCATATGACCGTTGAGATTACTCACTCCTTAAGTGATAAAGTTGAATCGCTTCGAGCCAGTACTACCTCTGTTCGTAAAGTATTGGAAGTGATGCAAAATATTACGAAGCAGACCAATATCCTTTCCCTCAATGCAACGATAGAAGCTGCAAGAGCGGGAGCTGCGGGGCGTGGATTCATGGTAGTTGCCGATGAAATTCGCCAGTTAGCCGAGCAATCTCGCCAATCTATTACAATGGTGGGTCAGATAACCGATCAGATTCAAACGGAAATGAATGAAACCGTGAAAGCTATTGCCGCGGCCAATCCATTATTTGAAGAGCAGATTAGTTCAGTTCAAGAGACTAGCCAAATTTTTGTATCTGTGCAGGATCAGATGGGTACATTCATTAATCATTTGGACTCAGTCACCGCGTCAATAGATAATTTAAATCAATCCCAGTCTGTATTGTCCGATGCGATGAGTAACGTCAGTGCTGTTGCCGAAGAATCATCCGCTACATCAGAGGAAGTAGCATCCTTAAGCAATGAGCAGCAGAATATCGGACAGCAACTTGTTGTTCTTTCTAACAAGCTCAGCAGTGTTTCGAATGAACTGAAGAGTGCTTTATCGGAGTTCACAGTATAGTCCTTACTAACAAGCTATGGTCTTCTCTAAATGGAGAGGAACATAGCTTGTTTTGTATACACTAATGAATTAGACCAAGAGTGAATTGTAGTCATAACGGAAAGACTAACCACAAAAGGAGGGAAACGAATTGGCAGCTCAAGGAGTGACGCGACTAGAACAGAGGAAACGCATATTGTGGGTGCTCATCTTGCTGACCTCATTGTTGCTTTTATTAGCTGTACGCTTGGGCTGGATACAATGGATGGCAGCTCGTAAAAACTGGACCGCTGCTGGATATAGTCTGAATGAAATGGCTGTGCGTCAACGGCAATTGGGAATTCAGCTTGATTCTGGTCGAGGGCACTTTACAGATCGACATGGTCATCTCCTTACAGGTCACATCAAGTGGTCTCCCGTTCTATTTCCTATACATACGGGTACATCTGCTAGACAAATGCAGAGGGCAGCTGCCTTGCTTCATACATCGGAGAAAGAACTTTCTCATACGTGGTCCACGATAAAACAGCCTTATATCTGGAAAAATATTCACACGCAAACGGCAGATATTCAGCCTTCGAAAGAATGGACTAATTTAGGCATTGCAGGTGTAGCATTGTTACCTTTTGCACAAAGATATCCCTCTACTTCTTCAGGTAGTCAGTGGCTTGGCTTCATTTCCGAGCGGCCTGATTATGTAGTTAGAGCAAAAGGTTCCCTTGGAACACAACATCTGCCTACAAATGTAAAAGTGGGAAGTGCCGGGCTCGAACGAAGTTTTGATTCATTGCTGCAATCGCAAGGGGTCACGGAAGCCATGGTTATGGTTGATGGAAGAAAACAACCTCTGCCAAAGACACCTAGTAGAATTTCAAGCCCCACAAATCATTATTATCCTCTTCGTCTTAGAACTACTATAGATCAAGGGATCCAGAGCAGATTAGAACAAATGACAGAAAATATGCACATGAAAGAAGGAGCAATTGTCGTACTGGATGCACATCAAGGGGATATAGTAGCCATGGTGTCCAGGCCTTTTTTCAACCCTCAGCATATTGAGTTAGACCAGGGGAATTGGAGTAACCGAGCGGTGAAAGCAGCGGTTCCGGGTTCTATATTTAAGAGCATTATTGCAGCAGCGGCTTTAGATACCAACAAAGCAAAACCAAGTGAAAATTTTGAGTGTCATGGAGATTATGGGAAATATAATTTATCATGCTCTGCAATACATGGACATGGACGAATTACATTAGAAGAAGGTTTTGCTAAGTCCTGTAATATTGTATTTGCTTCACTAGGGGAGCGTCTTACTTCTCAAGAGATAGAGCGGACCGCAGATCAATTAGGGATGGGTCGTAAAATAGGATGGCAAGAACAACACTTCCTCGGAGGAGGTAATTTGCAACAGATTGATCAAGAAGAGCGTGGAGTGATATTTGCAAAAGCAAACTCTAATACAGATGGGGGCACTCGTGCACAAGCGGCGATTGGACAAAGAGATGTGCTGGTGACCCCTTTGCAGGCAGCCAACTTAGTAGTCACTCTTTTGCATGGAGGAAAGGTCATGTCTCCACGTTTGGTTAGTGAAATTCGATATGCCGATGGAAGCTTAATGGCAAGCCTCGAACCGCACACATCGATCTCTACACAAGGTAAAGTAAGCGGTCGAACCTCGAAAAAACTTTTGAGATGGATGAGAGAAGTCGTCACAGAAGGAACAGGTAAATCGTTACAGAATGCAAAATGGAACTTAGCTGGAAAATCGGGAACAGCGCAAGTGGAACGCTCAGGACATAAGTTAAATGATCAGTGGTTCATAGGCTACGGTCCTACCGAGCAACCTAAATATGCAGTAGCCGTATTAGTTCAAAGCAGAACACCAGGTTCTGAACATCAAGCTACCGCTGTATTTAAAGAAGCTATGAATCAATTAGCTAGATAAAAAACTGTCTATAATTCATTCACCTATGATAAAATAATTAGATACGAGATACAAAAAAGTGGGGAGAGCACATGGAGACTTTACTACTGTGGTTATTCTACATTTCAACGCTTTACGCCTTTATTCCAGGGATGATCAGCCGGATGTTTGGTTTTCGGGTATTTAGGAAAGGGCGGACACAACGACAGATTGCTTTAACTTTTGATGATGGGCCGGATCCGTTATACACACCTCAACTACTTGATCTACTCAAGCAGTTCGATGCCAAGGCTACTTTCTTTGTAGTGGGTTCGAATGCAGAGCGATACCCCGAAATAATCAAGCGAATCCATGAAGAGGGTCATCAGATTGGAATTCATAATTATGTCCACAAGACCAATTGGCTGATGCGTCCAGCTATGGTAAAAAAACAAATAGCCCAGACCGATCATATTATACACCAGATAACTGGAGAACGAACTTACTTCTATAGACCGCCTTGGGGCATTGTTAATTTGTTTGATTTCTCTAAGAAAAATGATACTCAAATCGTATTATGGTCTTCTATGTTCGGAGATTGGCGTTACCGAGTAGGGACAGAACGTTTGACTCGGCGCATGCTGAAAAAGCTGTCACCTGGTGAAATCTTTCTCCTTCACGATTGTGGGGCTACGCTAGGTGCTAACCGTGACGCACCTTCTCATATGCTTGAAGCGCTAGAGCATGTACTACATGAAGCATCGAAGAGAGGACTGCGCAGCATTAGAATTGACGAAATGATTGAATTATCGAATCCCGGTAATCTCGCAAGGCTAGATGAAGCTTGGAAAAGTCGGCATAAGGTGCCTATTTTACCGTGGTACAAAAAAGTGCTGGTCTTCCTTTGGCTGGTATGGGAAAAGATATTTCATTTGGTGTTCCATTTGGAGACTACGAATGAAGAAGATCCCATCTTCCATTTCAGAAGTCGTTCCTACCAAGGGGAAGCCGTGGTAATGCAGGGGGGAGCCCGCCTTGAAAAAGGAGATAGAGTGCTGGAACTTCATTTTGATAACAAGAAGTTATTTGAGATTGGTTCACGTTCCAAATCAACCGTTCAATTAGCTATTCAAATGATTCGTGGAGTAGAGAAGACACTCCCGGAACTTGCTGCATACATCCGAAATCATCCAGAACTCGGTAAAATTAAGGCACTGTATGGCGTGAGTATGCTGAACAGAGGTCCTGAACAGTTTGGCTTTACCGTAGCAGACTTACCCAAAGGATTCTTTGCCTTATCGTCCCAGCTCTATTTGAAGCTTTTGATGAGAGTCATTCATCCTGGAGGGAACCAACATGTACGAAGACATGCGGAGCAGCTAGTTCCTAAGCTTATTGTGATGCCTACCGATTTGTTATTAAGTCGTTTTGCTGATAAAGGATCGCATCGTCCTATAGCTAATCATGTGAACGATCCCGAAGGGCTGGAAGCTACCATTCCATGTTGATCTAAATGAAAAATGATTTTAATTTTATCTAAAGTAGGAATTCAAATAGAGGTAATGAAAGTGAAAAGGATGGCTATGTATGTGCCATCCTTTTTGTGTTTTTATTTAAATAACGTCATTAAAATAAGTTAATAATGCTTTTTTTACATGAGGTCTCGGTTCAGAAACATCATGCCCTGCGTTACTTACATGGACAAGTGCAGGATCATATGCTTGGTACACTTGCAATTGTTCCTCATTTAATAAAGATCCTTCCTCTGTACCTTTGAAGATTAATATTTTCCCCTGAACATATTCTAACCCCGCTGAAACATTACATGCTGTTGAATCGCGATATATCCGCATGGGTAGATCTGCGGAATACCTATTGCGAATGATTCCGTCAACTTCAACGTAGTATTCATCTTTCTTATATTCAAATTCTTCCCGGCTAATATTATGAATTGTAGAGATTTCTGTGAACAACTGATTCCAAGATTTATAGGGCTTGTTAGACTGTTGAATTCTCTGAGCCCATTCTTCATTGAATTTTGGATATTGTGTAGGATAGTCTCCAATTACAAGCCCATGCACATGTGTTGAATGCATTAACGCATAGTGAAGTGTATAAGGAACACCCATAGAATACGCTATAAAATGAGCTTTTGATATACCCAAATGATGAAGTACAGCTTCGATATCAGAGCTCATATGTTGTAAGGTACATCCGGTATCCGGGAGTCCACTATCTCCACGTCCTCGGAGATCCACAGCTACAACTTGTCTTGGGTTCTTGCTCACCTCGGAGGACAACAATTCTCCCATCCATTTGAACATTCGTGCATTAGATAGGTTCCCATGTATACACACTATAGGTAATTTATCCGATGCAATAGTGGGTGTCCAGTGTAAAAAGTGGGTTGTGAAGCCCTCATCTCTACTAATAAATTCGCTCTGCATATTACGAACATCCTCCTCTCATTTTAAATAGCCTCAAGCGTTGTGAAAGGAAAAGGACATTACAAACTGTCGCAGTTTGTAATGTCCTCTGTATAATAAGAAAAATATTTATCTCCAACCTACATCATGGTTAGGATAGGTTTTTTGTTACAAGTTAAAAGCAATATAGGAAATAAAATAAGTGCTGGATTAGATCTTCAGAACGCCGCCAGAGCTAGCATTTGTAACCAATTTGGAATAACGAGCTAAGTAACCTGTCTTCACTTTAGGTTCAAAGCCCTTCCAATGAGAACGTCTAACGGATAATTCTTCTTCATCTACTAGCAACTCGATTTTACGATTGTTGAGATCTAGTTCAATGATGTCACCATCTTCAACGAAGGCAATCGGTCCACCTTCTGCAGCTTCTGGAGAAATATGACCAATGCTGATTCCGCGTGATGCGCCAGAGAAGCGTCCATCGGTAATCAAGCCGACTTTTGCACCAAGGCCCATACCTACAATCTGGGAAGTAGGGGCAAGCATCTCAGGCATACCTGGTCCACCTTTAGGTCCTTCATAACGGATCACGACAACATGGCCTTCTTTAACTTTGCCGTTCGCAATGCCTTCGAGCGCTTGTTCTTGGGAATCGAAGCAAATGGCTGGGCCTTTGTGATAGCCTCCTACGGAAGCATCCACAGCACCCACCTTGATTACAGATCCTTCAGGTGCTAAGTTACCATATAGTACAGCCAGTCCTCCACGTTCGGAGTGAGGATTGTCAATTGCATGAATGACTTCAAAGTCTTGAATTTCAACGCCTTCTACATTTTCGCGCAATGTTTTGCCGGACACCGTTATACAGTCTCCATGGATTGCACCTGGTTTCTTCAGCAATTCGTTGATTACGGCACTTACGCCGCCCGCACGATGCACATCTTCAATAAAATGGTTCGATGCTGGTGCTAACTTGGAAATATGCGGTACGCGATTAGCTACCTCATTAATGCGTTGCAATGGATATTCTAATCCAGCTTCATGCGCTAGCGCTAAAGTATGAAGTACAGTATTCGTAGATCCACCCATAGCCATATCTAGAGCAAATGCATTATCAATCGCTTCTATATTTACAATATCACGTGGTTTGAGATCTAGTTGAATTAGTTCCATTAATTGACGAGCGGATTGTCTAACAAAATCACGACGTTCTTCTGCAACCGCTAGAATCGTACCGTTACCTGGTAGTGCAAGACCCATAGCTTCAGCAAGACAGTTCATAGAGTTCGCGGTGAACATCCCTGAACAAGATCCACAGGTTGGACAACCAAATTGTTCGAGTTCAAGAAGATCAGCATCATTAATCTTACCCGCCTGATAAGCACCTACACCTTCGAATACAGACGTAAGTGATAATTTATTCCCTTTGCTATCCACGCCAGCCTTCATCGGACCACCGCTCACAAAGATTGTTGGGATGTTCACACGAAGTGCGCCCATCATCATGCCGGGTGTAATTTTATCACAGTTCGGGATACAGACCATGCCATCGAACCAGTGAGCGGATACTACAGTCTCTAAGGAATCTGCAATAATCTCACGGGAAGGAAGCGAGTAACGCATACCAATATGACCCATGGCGATTCCGTCATCAACTCCAATAGTATTGAATTCGAAAGGTACCCCGCCCGCTTCACGAATCGCTTCTTTTACAATCTTACCGAACTCTTGTAAATGCACGTGGCCCGGTACAATATCAATATAAGAGTTACATACTGCAATAAAAGGTTTGTGGAAATCTTCTTCCTTCACGCCTGCAGCACGGAGCAAACTCCGGTGAGGTGCTCGGTCAAAGCCTTTTTTGATCATATCTGAACGCATTTTTTTTGGTTTCATGATGTCGCTTCCCCCTGTATATGATAATAGTTTAAGAATGTAATCCGCTAAAGCTTTATCAAAGTCTATCACAACCGGGAATTTTTTTCTAGCATAGACACCTACTCACTTTATCCGTGAAAATTTAAAGAAAAAAGCCAGTCTCCTGTCCCTAAATGGAGAGAAGACTGACCTTAATCTTAACTATATGGGGATGAACCCAAATTAACTGTTTTTACTGCGGGCTTCGCCGCCTTTTTTTCCAATTTCACGGTAGAAGTTTTTGTCATGGGAATCTGAAGTCGCTTCGCCACCCTTTTGACCGATTTCTTGATAGAACTCACGGTCATGATTCTTAGAGGTAGCTTGTCCGCCCTTCTGACCAATATTTTGATAGAATTGTTTACCGTGATTTTTGGCTGTTGCTTCGCCTCCAAGACGACCTGCTTCTTCCCGACTCAGCTTTGCTTTGGTGTTACGTGCCATCAAAAATCACTCCTTATTAAGTATTGGATTTAGGTTGTTACATTGCTTAGTTGTATATACCACCGGGCTGGAAGCTGAAACATAAAACAGCCATATAAATGGAAAAGTAAGGTGGGTTATTACCGAAATAGACTAAGCAGGACAAGAATTTTTTGGCTAACACAGTAAATTCCTGTAAACTAAATAAAGAAGAATTGATCGATGAGGGGTGGGTTATGACTACGCTTCATGTGCATGGAAAGGCCTATGCATGTTCTTGTATTTTGTTCGACAAGGATGGAACTTTACTTGATTTCATGCGACTTTGGGGACATTGGGCTGAGCAGGTAACACATCAGATGTATACCCGGGTTACCTCGCTAGGTGGTCAGCTTCCTCACAGAGGAAGAGATATACTCGGGCTGTATTATGATGAACTGAATCAGCTTATAGGCTATGATAAAAAGGGGCCGCTTGCTATGGCATCCGTTCAAGAGACGGAAGGTCTGCTAGCTTGGCAACTATATGCTGCTGGCATGCCTTGGAACGAGGCGATCAGCGAAATACGCGAAATTTGTGCATCAGCTAGCGCAGAGATAGAGTATAAGAAACAGGCTGATCCTATGCCAGATCTAATTCCTTTTCTAAATAATTGCCGCGCACATGGTATTCCTATGGGCGTCGTGAGCACCGATCTTACTAAACATGCAGTTCGACATCTAGATGGCTTAACGTATTATTTTAATACCATTGTAGGTAATGATCGAGTCAAGCAGGGCAAACCTGCGGCAGATTCTGTAATTCTCGCTTGTAATGAACTTGGGACACGACTATCAGATGCGGTTATTATAGGAGATAGCAATGCCGATATGCAGATGGGGAAAGCGGCTAACGTAGGCTTAACTATCGGCTACTGTCCAGATCGTAAAGATGAGGTCTTGCTAAAGGATGCCGAGATATGTATACGTAGTTACGCTGATTTGGAGGTGCGGGAATGAGGCAACTAGGGAATATGGAAGAACAACTGGACCAACTGAGTGAATGGATTCAGGACAGTAGTCGAATTGTATTCTTCGGAGGGGCTGGGATCTCAACGGAGAGCGGCATTCCGGATTTTAGATCGGCCGCAGGACTGTATCAGACCGAACATCAAACTCCTTATACGCCGGAACAGATCTTGAGCCGATCCTTTTTTGATAGGCATCCTGAGGTGTTCTATGACTTCTATAGGTCCAAGATGCTTCATCCAGAAGCCCAGCCTAATGCAGGGCATCAACTTCTTGCGGAGCTAGAGCGTGAAGGGAAATTACATGCGATTATCACTCAAAATATAGACGGACTACATCAAAAAGCGGGAAGCGAGCAGGTCCTTGAACTACATGGATCTATTCATAGGAATTATTGCATTTATTGTCGTAAATTTTTCTCACTTGCCGAGATAATGAACCAAGACGAGTTAGTCCCTAGATGTGATGTCTGCCATGGCATGGTGAAGCCTGATGTCGTCCTATATGAAGAAATGCTAGATCCATTAATCATGGAAGCTTCCATAGATGCGATTCGGCAAGCTGACCTGCTTTTAGTTGGGGGGACTTCTCTAACGGTGCAACCAGCGGCTCATTTTGTTTCTTATTTCGAAGGCAGACATAGCGTACTCGTGAATATAACCTCAACTTCTTATGATACCAAGGTGGATTTGTGTCTCCAAGCTCCTATAGGCAGCGTGTTCAGCGGTGTTCGTAAACGGCTTAATTTAATTTGAATGTCGATAAAATTAGGTTTCAAAAGGAAGCGGTTTCTTGCAATCACATTCAGGAAAGAGCTATTATACCTCTAGACACATGAAGAAGGGTGGAGAAAACAAAACATGGTATACAGTGCGCAAGAGAACCGTTATGAGACTATGAAGTACAACCGTGTTGGCCGTTCTGGTCTGAAACTCCCGGCAATCTCTTTGGGACTTTGGCACAATTTTGGCGGGGTAGATACATTTGAGAATGGACGGAATATGCTTTTAAGAGCATTTGACTTAGGCATCACACATTTCGATTTGGCGAATAATTATGGCCCGCCTCCAGGTTCAGCAGAAGAAATGTTCGGACAAGTGCTGAAAAAAGATCTGGCTCCTTACCGAGACGAACTTATAATTTCCTCCAAAGCAGGATATACGATGTGGCCAGGTCCCTATGGAGACTTTGGCTCACGTAAATATTTGATCGCAAGTCTCGACCAAAGCTTGAAGCGGATGGGCCTTGAATATGTTGATATCTTTTACTCCCATCGCCCAGATCCCAATACGCCTTTGGAAGAAACGATGCAGGCCCTCGATCACATGGTTCGTTCAGGTAAAGCTCTCTATGTTGGCTTGTCCAACTATTCTGCGGAACAAACGGAGAAAGCTGTGGATATCCTGAGACAATTAGGTACGCCTCTCTTGATACACCAACCTAAATATTCAATGTTCGAGCGTTGGATTGAGCATGGATTACAGGATGTTCTGGACCGAGAAGGCGTGGGGAGCATTGCCTTCTGTCCATTGGCACAAGGCCTTCTGACCAGTAAATATTTGAATGGTGTGCCAGAGAGCTCCCGCGCTGCGAGTTCCACAGGAGCACTACAGAAGGATCAAATTACGCCAGAAGCCCTTCGCAAAATCCGGGCGCTGAATCAAGTGGCTTCTTCCCGAGGTCAAAGTCTAGCTCAGTTTTCCTTATCTTGGGTGCTCCGTGGAGGTAGATTAAGTTCTGCTTTAATTGGGGCAAGTCGAGTTAGCCAAATTGAGGAGAATGTAGCTGCACTTAACAAGCTTGATTTCACTGAAGAAGAGCTGAGTCGTGTGGAGACTATATTAAAGACAGAAAATGATTCAGAACAATAAATAATCAACTCTAAATAATCAAATCTATGTGTAATAGGTTCTAAAAAAGTAAACCCGCTAACAGACACTGTAGCGGGTTTTTTGTGTGCAATAATATAGGGATATTCCTTGATCTAGTGTTCTGAATCTTGGATTAGAGCTGATCCATTGAGATCACCTGCGGTCATTTTGCGATAACTACTAGGTGGGCGGCCATGAAGGCGGCTGAATTGGCGTGAAAAGTATAAGGCATCAGGCATCCCAACAGACGCAGCAATTTGCTGAGTGGATAAATCAGGACGTTCTCGCAGCAAAAGACGGGCTTTATCCATACGCAGCCTTAATAGATAGGTTACTGGAGATACGCCAATTTGTTTTTTGAAAATGCGGGAGAGATAGGCCCGATTATATCCCATACTCTTGGACATTTCTTCGATAGATACAGGATACGCATATTGTGAAGTCATCGTCTGAATCATTTGTTTCACAATATATTGAAGGCCGGATTCACTTTCTAGAGGGATAGCGGTCTCCTTCAGCGTGTCCTCAGCTTCCGCTAGTAACATATAGAGATGCCCTAAAGACAGGAGGTGTGCATGACCTTGGCGCTGCTGAAAAGCGGCTAGTACGTTAATAAAATGTTGCGAGAATTTCTCCACATTACAGGCATGAATAACTGGATGATGTAAATCGAATCCAGCTTCAGCAACGATTGATGAAGCTCCTATTCCCGTAAAAGCAATCCAGCGGTAGCGCCAAGGATTCTCAGAATGAGAACCATAGCTAATCAGCTGCTCGGGGTGAATTAGAAATCCATCCCCTGCGGATAAGCTATAGCTTGTCCATTCGTTCGTGAAAGTACCTTGTCCTTCTTCAATAAGGTGCAACAAATAATAATCAACAACTTTGGGCCCAAGCAAGTGGTTCGGGCGAGTCTGACTCGCCCCGCAAAAAAGAACCTGTACAGGGCTATCAATCGAAGGTGCGGGATTCGCGGCGGCAACATACGTCTCAGGCTGCACAGAATTTCACTTCTTTCTATATTGACAATACGATATGAAATTAGCATAGCTTAAAAAGTCACATTAATCCATGTGAAAAACGCATAGTTGCATTATCAAAACTGAAGCGAACCTATATACTTTACTCATAGACAACATGATTGCTACCAACAATTTGAAGAAGCAGGTGGAAGGGCATGAACTTGAAGGAAATGAAACAACAGTTTGCTAATTATTATGGGGAACACCAAGAGCAAGTGTATAGCTTTCAAGCTCCGGGGAGAGTCAATCTCATTGGAGAACATATTGATTACAACGGAGGTTATGTACTTCCAGCAGCTTTAGAATTTGGCACGACTTTGTTGGTGCGTAGACGTAAGGATTCTTTGATTTCATTTAAATCTCACCATTACGAATATACTAGCGTTCTTCCACTAGAAGAAGTGGCTCAAGGTAAAATAGACCAGTGGATCGATTATCCTAGCGGTGTCATCCATGAATTAGAACAGTTGGGTGTGAAGCTTACCTGTGGATATGATCTGATGTATTTCGGAGAAATTCCGAACGGAGCTGGATTATCTTCTTCTGCATCTATTGAGGTAGTTACAGCATATGCACTCTCTCAAATGGAAAAAGCTACAATCGACAAGGTTGAAATTGCTAAATTATCTCAGCGTGCAGAGAACAAATATGTGGGTGTGAACAGCGGTATTATGGATCAATTTGCATCCGCTAATGGCGCAAAGGATCATGCAATTTTATTGATGTGCGGTACGCTCGAGTACAAGCTGGTCCCTTTTGAAGCAGGCGATTACAAACTGGTCATTGGAAATACGAACAAGCGTAGAGGACTCGTAGATTCCAAATATAATGAGCGCAGAAGTGAGTGTGATGAAGCTTTACGCCGAATCCATACGCTTATGCCAGAACTTAAACATTTAGCTGGACTTACTCCAGAGCAGTTCGAGCAAGTAAAAGGGACTTTACAGGACGATATATTGGAGAAACGAGCGCAGCATGTAGTACAAGAAAATGCACGTGTGCTGTCTTCCGTAGATGCTTTATCTCAAGGTGAGCTTCAGCGTTTTGGTCAGTATATGAATGCTTCCCATGATTCTTTGCGAGATTTATATGAAGTGAGCTGCAGGGAGCTTGATGTGATGGTAGAAGAGGCTAGGAGAATTGAAGGCACATTAGGTTCAAGGATGACCGGGGCCGGATTTGGTGGTTGTACCGTGTCTCTAGTCCATAAGGATTCTGTGGAACAATTTGTAGATCAGGTAGGAACCGCTTATCAAGAGCGTACTGAACTTCAAGGCGAGTTCTATGTATGCAGTGTAGGGCAAGGCGTATCTGAACTGAAGGAGGAGAATTAAAATGGCAGTATTAGTCACAGGTGGTGCGGGTTATATTGGTTCGCATGCGGTAGCCGAATTGCTTGCTCGTGGTGAAGAGGTCGTAATCGTAGATAATTTGCAATCAGGACACAAGGAAGCTTTGCTTGGAGGCAAGTTATACGTTGGGGACTTGAGAGATAAGGAATTTCTAGCGAATGTATTTTCTGAGAATACAATAGATGCCGTCATTCATTTTGCAGCCAACTCTCTTGTAGGTGAAAGTATGCAAAAGCCGGTTCGTTATTATGATAATAACGTCTATGGCACGCTGTGTCTGCTTGAAGCGATGGAACAGGCTGGCGTGAAAAAATTAGTATTCTCTTCGACCGCAGCAACTTACGGAGAGCCCGAGAAAGTGCCGATTGAGGAGACAGACCGCACTGAGCCTACGAATGTATATGGCGAGACAAAGTTAACGATGGAGCGAATGATGAAGTGGTTCGACCAGGTTCTCGGTATAAAATACGTGTCCTTACGTTATTTCAATGCAGCAGGTGCGCATGATAGTGGCAAAATTGGGGAAGATCATCGTCCAGAGAGCCATCTCATTCCACTAATTTTACAGACAGCTCTTGGTCAGCGTAAAGAGATCTCTGTATTCGGAGAAGATTATCCTACAGAAGATGGGACTTGCATCCGGGACTATATCCATGTCAGTGACTTGGCAGATGCACATGTGTTAGCGGTCGAATATTTGCGTAAGGGTGCGGATAGCAACATTTTCAACTTAGGAAATGGTCAAGGTTTCTCAGTAAAAGAAGTGATTGCTAAAGTAAAAGACATCACTGGAATCGATTTTCCTGTATCCGTACACCCAAGACGTGCAGGTGATCCAGCGGTGCTCATTGCATCTTCGCAGAAAGCTCGTGAAACTTTGAACTGGAATCCAAGTCGTAGTGGACTAGATCAGATCATCTCCAGTGCATGGACATGGCATCAAGAACATCCAGATGGATATGGGAACTAGTAGATTTTTGTGAAAGTGAGGATATTACCATGACAGCGATGAATGAAGGCGATACACAGGTACCATCCGAGCTGGCAAAGTATGCGATCGAACAACTCGTAGGCTATGCATTACATCAAGGTCTTTTAGGCACCTATGATGCGGATTATGGACGGAATCAGTTGCTAGAATTGTATGGAATGGATGAGAATTATCAAGGGGAAGAAACCATTAACATACCAACTACCCCAGCAGATGTTCTGCACACCCTTATTGACTATGGATATAAGATTGGATTAATCCCAGATAATAGTACAACCTACCGAGATCTGCTAGATGCGCGAATTATGGGTCTGCTTACCCCTCGCCCATCCGAAGTGATTGCAAAGTTTCAAAATTTGTCAGAGAGCGAAGGCATTGCAGCGGCTACAGATGACTTCTATCAATTATCGGTGGCATCTAATTATATCCGCATGGACCGCGTCGTAGAGAATCTCTATTGGACAAAGGAGACGATATATGGGGAGATGGAGATTACCATCAACCTATCCAAACCAGAGAAGAATCCCAAAGAGATTGCTATGGCAAAGCTTTTGCCACCACCGATTTATCCGAAGTGTCAGTTATGTAGAGAAAATGTAGGTTATGCGGGAAGGTTGAATCATCCAGGTAGACAAAATTTACGGGTAATTCCGCTGGAATTAAATGAGGAAGCTTGGTTCTTCCAATACTCTCCGTATGTCTACTACAATGAACACTCTATTGTATTCCATCATGATCATGTACCTATGAAGCTCACAAAAAGTACATTCAAACGATTGTTAGATTTTGTAGGCAAGTTCCCTCATTATTTCATCGGTTCGAATGCAGATCTGCCTATTGTTGGAGGCTCTATTCTTACGCATGATCATTTCCAGGCCGGAAGACATGTCTTTCCGCTGGAAAAAGCCAAGATCGATGCGAATTATGGACACACTTTACATCCGGGCGTTCAATTGAGCGTCGTAGACTGGCCAATGTCTGTGCTGCGATTAAATAGCCAAGATCCCGATGCATTGTTACATGCCGCTGATGAAGTCTATAGCACTTGGAAAGAGTATGAAGATGCCGATTCAGAGATCATTCCTTACACTCATTCAACGCTGGGGGAGGATGCAATTCCTCATCATACCGTGACGCCCATTGTACGCCGGGGAGCTGAAGGTAGTTACGAGATGGATTTAGTGCTTCGGAGTAATCTAACGAGCGCTGAACATCCTGATGGTATTTATCATCCACATCAGGATATGCATCATATTAAGAAAGAAAATATCGGACTTATAGAAGTGATGGGTCTAGCCATTCTTCCGGGTCGTCTTAAGGATGAGCTTGGAACCATTGCCTTGATCCTTGCGGGGAATGAGCAACTGTACAACGAGACAACCGAAGGGCTACATCCAGAATTGTCTCCGCATCTGCGGTGGATCAAGGAGCTTATTTTGGAACATGGCAATACATTCACATTCGAGGCAGCCGAAGAACTTCTTCGTCAAGAGGTAGGAAGAAAGTTCTCCGAAATACTAGCCCATGCGGGTGTATTCAAACGAACAGATGCCGGCCGTATAGCTCTCCACAAGTTCATCACACATCTAGGGTATTCAAAGTCGTCCTAATTGGGCGGCTTTTTTTGTACCTGTAAGCAAGTTGAGAATTATCTTGAATAAAAGAGAATGATTCAGGGCATGCCAAGAGCGGATTTGTTTTCCAGAGGGGAGAAGCGTTATAATGAAGTCCGAACTTGTATTTAGTTTTTGCGATTTACCAATTTAGCATTGATGGAGGGAAATACAATATGATTAATTTCTCATTTCATAATCCAACTCGTCTGATCTTTGGTAAGGGCCAATTAGAAGCCTTGAAGACAGAAGTCCCGAGATATGGTAATAACGTGCTTTTAGTATACGGTGGAGGAAGTATCAAACGCAGTGGTCTATACGAGCGTGTACTTGCGAACTTAAGTGAAATTGGTGCTGTAGTTACTGAGCTTGCAGGTGTAGAGCCTAACCCTCGCTTATCCACTGTACATAAAGGTGTAGATCTATGCAAAGCAAAAAACATCGATCTCATTTTGGCTGTGGGCGGCGGTAGTGTAATTGATTGTGCGAAGGCTATTGCCGTAGGTGCAAAATATGACGGAGATATGTGGGACTTTGCAGAGCGCAAAGCCGCAGCAACCGATGGACTCCCTCTCGCTACCGTGCTGACAATGTCAGCTACAGGTTCCGAAATGAATTCGGGTTCCGTAATTACTAATGATGACACTAAGGAAAAATTAGGTTGGGGAAGTCCGTTTGCCGCACCTGTTTTCTCCATTACAGATCCAGAGCATACGTACTCTTTGCCTAAAGATCAAACGGTGTATGGTGTTGTAGATATCATGTCCCATGTATTGGAGCACTATTTCCATAAGCCGGTGAATGCCCCACTTCAAGATGGATTCTGTG
Source organism: Paenibacillus shirakamiensis (assembly GCF_017874255.1). GTDB lineage: Bacteria > Bacillota > Bacilli > Paenibacillales > Paenibacillaceae > Fontibacillus > Fontibacillus shirakamiensis. The sequence goes on from NZ_JAGGLD010000001.1 coordinate 84,219, forward strand.
AGACGATTCTCAAGACCGTCATTGAGACGGCTCCCAAACTGATTGAAGATCCAGAAAATTATGAACTCCGTGAAACGGTTATGTACAGCAGTACGATGGCTTTAAATAGTATGATCAGTATGGGTATTGTAGGCGACTGGGGTACACATAACATTGAGCATGCGGTGTCTGCCGTATATGATATTCCTCATGGCGGAGGTCTAGCGATTCTCTTCCCGAACTGGATGAGTCATAATTTGAACGTGGATCCTGCACGCTTCAAACGTCTGGCTGTGAATGTATTCGGTGTAGATGCTAAAGGTAAAACGGATGAACAAGTGGGTCAAGAAGGAATTGCCGCGCTTCGTGCATTCTGGACTTCTATCGGAGCGCCAAGCCGCTTGCATGATTATGACATCAATGATAGTGATCTCGAGCTTATGGCCGATAAGGCTGTGAAATTTGGATCTTTCGGTAACTTTGCCAAAATGGACAAAGCTGATGTGCTGGAAATCTACAAAGCCTCTTTGTAGACCTGATTTAATATCAAGCATTGTGATCCTAAGCCTCGCCTTGTGCGGGGCTTTTTTGCTATTTAGTTATTTTACTATAAAGGGAATATATTGAAACAATGTAAAATCTAATACGTATGTAAGGTATAGATATTTAAAGGGGGGAGCAAACTTGGAAGCCCTATATTGGGGGTGTCTGATAGGAGGCGTAATGTTTGCCTTAGTAAGTGTGCTTGTTGGAGATGTCATCAGTGATGTTTTAGGAGGTTTACTTGATTTTTTATCGTTAGATATCCTCAAACCGATGATCTTAGCCGGATCAATTACAGGCTTTGGAGGCGCGGGCATTCTTTTTCACAAGTACTTTAACATGAGTTGGGGCGTTGAATTCATTCTATCTATGCTTATAGCTGTAGCTCTAGGTATCCTTGTCTATTATAGCTACGTTAAACCGATGGAGAATAGTGAGAATTCTTCAGGTTATTCCAATACGGATCTACCTGGCAAAATTGGTGAGGTAACGATTCCCCTGCCTGCTATAGGGTATGGTGAGGTTATGATTACGATGATCTCAGGCAATACGTTACATATTGCTTCCAGCTGTGATCAAACGGCAATTATGGTGGGTTCACGCGTAGTAGTTGTCGATGTGAAGGAAGGCGTAGTTCAGGTCGCAGCATTTTAAGTCTAATCTTGAGGAGATGTTGTATATGATTCCAGAATATTTGGTTATTCCTGCAATCGTCGTGGGTGTAATCTTGATCATGGGTTTGGCTTTTTGGGCAAGATTTAAGACAGTGGGTCCGGATGAAGCAATGATTGTAACGGGTACGTTCCTAGGGAACAAAAATATTTCAGACGATGAGGCGGGACGCAAAATTAAAATTGTCCGCGGCGGCGGAGCCTTTATCTGGCCTGTATTTCAGAAATCTGAATTTTTGTCTTTGTTATCTCATAAGCTGGATGTGACTACGCCTGAAGTCTACACGGAGCAGGGGGTACCAGTCTCTGCTGATGGGGTTGCTATCATTAAAGTTGGGGGTTCCATTGAAGATGTTGCTACGGCAGCAGAGCAGTTCATGGGCAAGCCTATAGAGTCCTTAAAAGGCGAAGCTCAAGAAGTGTTAGAAGGCCATCTGCGTTCTATTTTAGGCTCAATGACCGTCGAAGAAGTATACCGTAATCGTGATAAATTTGCTCAAGAAGTCCAAGGTGTCGCCGCTCGAGATTTGAAGAAAATGGGACTTCAGATTGTTTCGTTTACAATTAAAGACGTACGCGATAAGCATGGATATTTGGAAGCGCTTGGGAAACCTCGTATTGCTGCCGTGAAGCGAGATGCTGACATTGCGGAAGCGGAAGCGATTCGTGACTCTAGAATTCAAAAAGCGCGTGCTGAGGAAGAAGGACAGAAGGCCGAATTGCTAAGGGATACGAACATTGCCGAAGCGGGCAAAGAAAAGGAACTGAAAGTAGCATCTTTTAAGAAAGATCAAGATACCGCTAAGGCGGAAGCCGATCAAGCTTATCACATTCAAGAAGCGCGGGCCAAGCAGACCATGGTAGAAGAACAAATGAAGGTGGAGTTAGTAAGGAAAGATCGCGAAATTGATCTTCAAGAGAAGGAGATTCTGGTACGTCAGAAGCAATATGATGCAGAAGTGAAGAAGAAAGCTGATGCAGATCGTTATGCTGTAGAACAAGCGGCTGAAGCAGATAAGGCACGGAGAATGCGGGAAGCGGATGCTCTTCAATATTCCATCGAGACTCAGGCCAAAGCTTCAGCTGAGCAGAAGCGACTTGAAGGATTGGCTATCGCGGATGCAGAGCGGGCTAAAGGGACAGCAGATGCCGAAATTATACGTCTGCGAGGTCTGGCTGAAGCGGAAGCCAAAGAGAAGCTAGCCGAGGCTTTTCAAAAATATGGCGAAGCTGCGATCTTGGATATCGTGGTCAAAATGCTTCCAGAACTTGCAGGCAAAATCGCTGCACCTCTGAGTTCAATTGATAAATTGACAGTAGTGGATACCGGGAAAGGCGAAGGGGCCGCTCGAGTTAGTAACTATGTAACGGAACTTATGGCTACTGCGCCTGAAATGCTGCGAAGTGTATCTGGAATTGATCTGGAGGGGCTGGTTAAAGGGCTTACACAACGCTCTAATCCAACTTTGCCTGAACCCGAACCTGTGCGGGAAATCGCTTATAGTGAAGCCGTGGCTACCAAAGAAGTATAACTCCAAGTGTGAAAACAATAAATTGTGCACCATCTTTGCCAAGGTTGACTAGAAAGATTATAATTAGCCTATAAGCTATGAACCCTTTCATGGCAACGGGTAGAGAGGTGCACATATTGAGTAGTATAGTGGTAGGTAAAGTGTTGAATAACAATGTCATCATTGCCCAGCATCCAGATCAAGGGGAAGTGGTGGTCATTGGTAAAGGTATCGGATTCAATCGAAAAGCAGGGGAGAGTATTCCTAGCCATTCGGTTGAGAAGATGTTTTTTCTGAAAAACATACAAGAACAAGAACAATATAAGCAGCTTCTTCCTCAAGTGGATGAACAATTAATTGAAGTTATCAACGAAGTGATCCTTTATATTAGTTCCAAGATCGATCAGAAATTAAATGAGCATATTCACATTGCTCTTACAGATCATATTGCGTTTGCCATCAAGCGACTAGAGCAGAATATCGTGATTCACAATCCATTTTTATTCGAGACGAAGGAAATCTATCCGCTGGAATATGATCTAGCTCAATATGCAATTAAGTTGATACACAAGAAGCTTGGGATTGACTTGGGGCAAGATGAGATTGGATTCATTGCCCTGCATATTCATAGCTCCTTAACGAATCAACATATTACGGACGTCAAGATGCATTCGGAACTGATTGTAGACTTAGTTCAGATGATCGAGACTCGCTTAGCTATTCAGCTTGAACGTAGTTCTTTAGACTATGCTCGGTTACTTACGCACCTCAGATTCGCTATAGAACGGGTACGTAAAGGAGATAAAGTCAGTGAACCGGACAAGCTGGCTGCAATTTTGCGTCAGGAATATCCGAGTCTATATCATCTTGCTATGGAATTAACACAAATGATGGAAGCGCGTCTACAGAAGCCTGTATATCAAGCAGAGACATCCTATCTAACGATGCATTTACACCGGGTTGTTCCGGAGGGGGATTTGACAGAGAAATCCTAAAAATTTACACGTTCTGGAAAGTGTTGCACTGCGCTTTAGGAGAATGCTATAATCCATTTATAGGCATGCGAATTAAATAAGTGTACATCAAATGTGTAACTGATTCGATCAGGCATGAGTTGATGAGAGGAATTTGATTGTATTTTCACTTGGCGGGGTATTATATCCCTAACGAGGAAATACATAAATTACTTTCGAGCTCATGCCTTTTTTGTGCTCCTTGAGGAGGATTTGTAATGTTTAAGAGGTTTTTCGGTGTTCTCCAAAGAGTAGGTAAGGCTTTGATGACTCCGGTTGCGATTCTTCCAGCTGCAGGCCTGCTTCTGGGAATTGGGAACATGTTAATTAGTGAGGACTTCTTGAAATTAGTACCATTCCTTAATAATTCAGGTGTGCATGCCGTAGCATTTGTACTCATGAATGCAGGACAAATTGTTTTTGATAACTTGTCGCTCCTATTTGCAGTGGGGGTAGCGATAGGATTAGCTGGAGGAGAAGGCGTAGCCGCTTTGGCAGCCATTGTCGGATTCCTAGTTATGAATATCACGATGAGTGGTGTCATCGGTGTAACCCCTGCGATGGTTGGTCAAAATCAAGCGTATGCTAGTGTGCTCGGTATACCGACACTGGCTACAGGCGTCTTCGGTGGTATTATTGTCGGGATTTTAGCCGCATCCATGTACAATCGCTTCTTCAGAATTGAGTTACCTTCTTACTTAGGCTTTTTTGCAGGAAAGCGGTTCGTTCCCATTATGACGGCGGCCACTTCCCTTTTGCTTGGGTTGATTATGGTTATTGTGTGGCCCCCGATTCAGCATGGACTGAATTACTTGTCTCACAACATGATTGATACCAACAAAACACTGGCAGCATTTATCTTTGGTGTTGTCGAGCGATCTTTGATTCCATTTGGTCTCCATCATATTTTCTATTCGCCATTCTGGTTCGAATTCGGAGAATATACAAGCAAGGCAGGGCAAGTGATTCGAGGAGATCAGCATATCTTTATGCAACAATTACGTGATGGCGTGCCATTCACTGCCGGTACATTTATGACAGGTAAATTCCCGTTCATGATGTTCGGACTTCCTGCTGCGGCGCTAGCGATTTATCATGAAGCCCGCCCAGAACATAAGAAGTATATTGCAGGGATTATGGGTTCTGCGGCACTGACATCTTTCTTAACTGGTATTACAGAGCCGATAGAGTTCTCCTTCTTATTCGTAGCTCCTATCTTGTTCGCCGTTCACTGTGTGTTCGCAGGTCTTTCCTTTATGACCATGTACATACTGAACGTGAAGATCGGGATGACGTTCTCGGGTGGATTAATTGATTATTTAATCTTCGGTGTCATTCCTAACCGAACGCCGTGGTACTTAGTAATTGTGGTAGGTCTTGTGTTCGCGGTTATTTATTACTTTGGATTCCGCTTTATTATCCGTAAGTTCAATCTGAAGACTCCGGGTCGCGAAGATCCTACAGATGAAGCAGAGGATAACCAAGCTCCAAGGGGTAAAGTTACGAATGATGAATTACCTGGTAATATTCTAGCGGCTCTTGGAGGTCAGGCGAATATTACTCATCTGGATGCTTGTATTACAAGACTTCGTGTAGAGGTTAAGGATAAAGGTCAAGTGAAGAAAGATCGTCTCAAATCACTAGGTGCTTCCGGTGTACTCGAAGTCGGTAACAACGTACAAGCGATTTTCGGGACACGTTCAGATACAATTAAGAGTCAGATTCAAGACATCATTAGTGGCAAGACGCCTACAGTAAAAGTCCCTTCTGCTGAAGAAGTAGCAGAGACAATTCCAGAAGTAGGTACTCCGGGTTCGGATTCAGTAGTATTGAAGAAAGATGAACTCAATCAAGATACAGCTAAAGTAAATGCGGGAACTAAGCCAGCCGAGGCGGAACAAGAAGCTGCGCAAGACGGAGATGCTCTAATTAAAGAAGACATTGTCGCTCCTGCGAATGGTGAATTGCTGCCGATTACCGAAGTACCCGATCCTGTATTTGCTGAGAAAATGACGGGTGATGGATTTGCATTCTTACCTTCGGATGGCACCATTGGGTCGCCCGTATACGGCAAAGTATTCAATGTCTTCCCAACCAAACATGCGATTGGTATCATGTCAGACGGCGGTAAGGAAGTACTCGTTCATATTGGTGTGAATACGGTTAAGCTGAAAGGTCAAGGATTTAATGTCTTGATCAAAGAAGGAGACTTAGTCTCCGCAGGGCAACCGATCATGGAAGTGGATTTAGATTATGTGAAAGCCCATGCACCTTCAATCATTTCACCGATCATCTTCTCTAACTTACCGGAAGGCTCAGAGGTGACGCTCCTCACACCAGGCACGACGAAGCGAGGCCAAGGCGACATCATTGAGATCAAATAATTGTTTTTATCCGAGGTAACTTACCTCATCTATATAGCTAACAACAATCCAAATTATAAGAAGAAAGCGAGATGTTTGAATTATGCAAAAGAACTTTAAAATCGTTGATGAAGATGGAATCCACGCACGCCCAGCTACAGCTTTGGTAAATACAGCTAATAAATTTAAAGGTGCTGAATCATTTGCTGAAGCAAATGGTAAAAAAGTTACACTAAAATCCATTCTAGGTGTTCTTTCTCTGGGCCTTGAACAAGGAGATTCCATTGTTCTTTCTTCCGAAGGGGAAGAAGCAGAAGCTGCATTGAACGCTTTGTCTGAAGTTATGGTTAATGAAGGGCTAGGCGAAATCAATGGTTAAATTGGAGGGTATTGCCGCATCTGCGGGCGTGGCGATAGCTCCTGCTTTCAAGCTTGAACACCCTGATTACACCGTGACGAAGCGGGATATTCAAGATATTCCCGCTGAAATCGCAAAGTTGGACGAGGCGCTTGCCAAATCTCAACAGGAACTTGAAAGTATCAAGGAACGTACACGCCAGGAGCTAGGAGATAAGAAGGCTGAGATTTTTGAGTCTCATTTGCTTATTTTGAATGACCCCGAGTTGATTAATCCCGTTCGAGATAAAATTACGGAAGATTCCATAAACGCAGAGTATGCCTTGAATGAGACGGCTGCTCAGTTCATCTCGATGTTCGAAAATATGAAGAGCGCTTATCTTCAAGAAAGAGCGGCGGATATGCGGGACGTTACAAAGCGTATTTTGACGCATCTTCTAGGACTAACTTATGTGAATCCCGCAGAGATCGATAAAGAAGTGATCGTGATCGCTGAAGATTTGACTCCATCGGATACAGCGCAACTGAACCGTAAATACGTTCTAGGTTTCACCACGAACATCGGTGGGCGTACGTCCCACTCCGCCATTATGGCTCGTTCCCTTGAAATTCCTGCGGTAGTAGGAACTAAAGAAGTCGTAGCCAAAGTAAATAACGGCGATTTGATTATCGTGGATGGTCTGGATGGTAAGGTTATCATTAATCCGACCGAAGAGTTACTAGAACAATACAAGCACAAGCAGAAGGTGTACCAAGAGCAGCGGGCAGAATGGAACAAGCTACGTGATGAGCATACCGTTTCCAAAGATGGTGTGCATGTAGAGCTTGCAGCCAACATTGGTACGCCGAACGATGTACAAGGGATTCTGGATAATGGCGGCGAAGGCGTAGGTCTTTACCGTACAGAGTTCCTCTATATGGGCCGGGACAAACTTCCGAGTGAAGAAATTCAGTTCAATGCCTACAAGACGGTACTTGAGCGTATGGAAGGTAAGCCGGTCGTAGTGCGTACCCTGGATATCGGTGGAGATAAAGAGCTTCCTTATTTAGATCTTCCGAAAGAAATGAATCCCTTCTTAGGGTTCCGTGCCATCCGTCTCTGCTTGGATCGTACAGATATTTTCCGTACCCAGCTTCGTGCTTTGCTTCGTGCAAGTGTGTATGGTAACTTGCGAATTATGTTCCCTATGATTGCCACTTTGGATGAATTCCGAAATGCGAAGGGTTTGCTTCAGGAAGAACAAGCGAAGCTTGCTTCTGAAGGTATAGAGGTCTCCGATAGTATCCAGCTCGGTATCATGGTTGAAATTCCGTCCACGGCCATTATTGCGGATCAGTTTGCCAAAGAAGTTGATTTCTTCAGTATTGGAACGAATGACCTTATTCAATATACGATGGCTGCTGACCGGATGAATGAACGTGTATCTTATCTGTATCAACCTTATAACCCAGCCATTCTACGTCTGGTAAAAATGGTTATTGATGCAGCCCACAAAGAAGGCCGCTGGGCCGGAATGTGCGGAGAGATGGCGGGCGACACTACGGCCATTCCATTGTTATTAGGTCTTGGACTGGATGAGTTCAGTATGAGTGCAACGTCCATACTTCCAGCCCGTTCTTTAATTTCGAAATTGTCCAAAGCGGACATGCAAGAACTTGCTGCGAAAGCACTGGATATGCAGACGAATGACCAAGTTATCGCTTTGGTGAATAGTCTCGACGTATAGTCATTTGGGTTCTGTACGTTTTCTTTTTCCAATTCATATTAGGTCTATGCCTAACCGGTATCCTTGGGATATCGGTCTTTTTTTTGCAATTTGAATGGGTGGACGTTTATTTTTGGGCGCTAATGGGCTAAAGTGGTAGAAGATAAAGGAGTGGTAAATCCATGAAAAGCACCTTGAGCAACATCGGCATTATTGATATTGGGTCGAACTCCATTCGGGTAGTTGTCTATGAAATCTCACCGGAAGGTTTCTATAGAGTGATATTGGAGTCCAAGGAGTCTGCCCGTCTAAGTGAAAAAATAGATTTATCTGGATCGATGACCCAAGAAGGGATTCTATCCATCGTACCGGTTTTGCGCGAATTCAAAAACATATGTGATGCTTATCAATGTAGTTCGGTTCGATGCGCCGCAACGGCAGCGATTCGGAATGCTGTCAATGCAACAGAAATTGTAGAGATGCTAGATGAGAGAACAGGACTTGCGATTGAGCTTTTATCTGGTGAAGAAGAAGCATATTATGGATTCCTCGGCGTGGCTCATGGTATGCCGATTGAGAATGGCTTCATTATTGATATTGGAGGGGGAAGTACAGAGATTACGCTGTACCGCAATCGGGAGCTGCAAAAGAGTGTCTCTTTACCCATTGGAGCCGTGAATTCTAATGCGAGATTTGGTCCAGCGGATCGGACGAAATGGTCTGAAGAAAGTATTCATGAATTATGTAAGGATGTAGGAACGCATCTTAAAGAGCATGCTTGGATTAAGGAACATGCAGGACTTCCCATGATCGGGCTTGGAGGAACGATCCGTTCTTTAGGGAAGCTCGACCAACGCCGCAATAAATATCCTCTTCCCATGACGCATCACTATGTCATCCGAGACGAGGATGTCGATCATTATGCTGAACTGCTTCCTTCTCTTTCTGTGGAGCAGCGTAAGCGACTGAATGGTCTTTCCAAAAATCGTGTGGACTTAATTGTGCCGGGCGTGCTTATTTTCCATACGGTTCTGAAATATTTGAAATCAGAAGTATGCATGATTAGCGGTACGGGGCTGCGGGAAGGATTGCTTCAAGATCGAATAGGAGTGCAGCTCCCGCGAGCGAAGGATGTAATTAAGGGTCAAGTGAATGGTCTGCTGGCCTTCCACTCTTCCTCACCTAGAGTTCATCTGGACCAAGTGCATACATTAGCGCAGGGCATTCTTCGTTCGTTGGTGTCCGAATTAAAGGAAGAAGATGAGGAGGCTGAACTGGAGCGACTCATCTATGTATCTTCTATGCTTTACCGAATTGGTAGCTCACTTTGGTATCATCAATATGAGAAGCATACATTTTATTGGTTGTTGAATGCTCCGCTTGGAGCGTTAACTCACCGAGAGGTAGTCATGATTGCACTCATCGCTGAATACCGCGCGGCCAAAGGGAAGCAGCTCAGTACCGATCAGTACCAAGAACACATTATAACAGATGAAGATGCAGTGTGGATTCCGAAGCTCAGTACGCTTCTCCAGTTAGCTATTGCCTTGGACGTGACTGAGACGCAGCCTGTTGTTCGTCTAGAAGCAGAGCAGAAGGACGGAGTTCTCCTTTTAAAATTAAAATGCCGCGCCCAACCCTTTGTGGAACTCAAAGAGCTGGAAGCGGCAGCCAAACATTTTCAAAAGGTATGGGACATTAAATTGAAGTGGGAGATTGATCCTTCTTCCACATCTTAATATCCATCGCAGCAAATTGACTGCGGCAAGACGGGAGGTCGTTCGCGATGCTCTCGTATTTGCCGTTTGGCATAAGCTGCTTTGCTTTTACATTATCTTCAAGGGATAAACGAAGAATCTGAATCACGATGCTGCGGGCTCTCTCGTCATAGACGGGACACATTAATTCAATACGCCGTGTAAGATTACGGGTCATCCAATCGGCACTCGATAGCCAGATTTCGGGTTGTCCCCCGTTCTCAAAGTAATAAATACGTGAGTGCTCTAAGAAGCGGTCTACAATACTTCGAACGGTGATCCGTTCACTTAAATTCTCAACGCCTGGCCGCAAGCAACATACACCACGAATAATCAAGTCGATATAGACTCCTTGCTGGGAAGCCGCATACAGATCATCGACAATATCTTGGCTTGATAAAGAGTTCATTTTAGCTATGATTCGAGAAGGTCTGCCGGCCTTAGCATGTTCAGTCTCTCTATCGATTAGCTCTTCAAGTTTGGTTCGCATATTGTCTGGTGCGAGTGTGATTGCTTGCCAATCTTGTACAGCGGAGTAGCCTGTCATGAGATTAAATAATTCGGAAGCATCCTCACCAATTGCTGGGTGCGTCGTAAATAGCCCAATGTCCGTGTAAAGGCGTGCTGTACTGTCGTTATAATTTCCTGTGCCAACATGAACATAGCGTTTCAGGTCTTTACCTTCTTGACGGACAATCAAAAGAATTTTGGCATGTGTCTTAAGCCCAACGAGCCCGTAGACGACATGACAGCCTGCTTTTTCCAGCTTACGCGCCCAAGCAATATTCCGTTCCTCATCGAAGCGTGCTTTAAGTTCGACCACAACCGTTACCTGCTTGCCTGACTCCGCAGCATCCGCTAGTGCTTGAATGAGCGGAGAATTTCCACTTACCCGGTACAGCGTCATCTTGATCGCCATAACTTGAACGTCTTCAGAGGCCTGCACGATGAAATCTGTGAGCGCATCAAAACATTCATAAGGGTGATACATGAGTACGTCCCGTTCTCTCAGCACTTCGAAGAAATCATCATGCCCCTCGAACTCCCGAGGATACGGTGGATCATCTTGAGGGTAACGAAGTTTGGGATTGCCTTTTACTGCTCCTGTAAAATGGCGCAAGAAGGTAAGATCTAGCGGGCCATCTATTTCAAAGATAGCATCTGGGATTTCAAATTCCTCTTGCAGAAGCTCCAAGGCATATGGATGGAATCCTTTCTGCACTTCCAACCGAACAGGCGCACCCCAGCGGCGCTTGCGTAGTTCTTTCTCAATCTCTTCTAGTAGATCTTCTGCACCTTCTTCATCAATGGTCAAATCCGCATTCCGGGTTACTCTGAATTCGTGAACAGCAAGTGGAATGTAGCCACTAAATAAGGTCTGAATATGATGCTTGATCAATTCTTCAATTAAGATGTAAGCCTGCTTCTTACTATTGGAATGCAGGGGAAGCTTAACGAAGCGCGCTAAATTCGAAGGAATTTGTACAATAGCGAAATAGGGTTCCTCCTCGGGACGGTCACCTTCCTTTTTCAAGACGACAGCCAGATAGACGAACTGTGTGTGAACTAGGGGGAAAGGACGACTCTGATCCACGGCCATAGGCGTTAGAACTGGGAAGATAATATCATGATAATAGGATTCCATAGATTTACACTGAGTAGCATTCAGATCGTCGTATTTAAGAAGCTGGATATGTTCTTTGACGAGAAGTCTCGAAATTTCTCTGTATGTGCGATACTGAGCGCTGACCATTTTATCTACTCTACTAATCAATCGCTTGTACAAGCCCGCAGGAGTGTATCCTGTGAAATCCTTTTTGCTATACCCTGCACGAATCTGGTCCTGAATGCCAGCTACACGTACACTCATGAATTCATCTAAATTGCTGGAGACGATCGACAAAAATTTGGCTCTTTCTAAAAGAGGAGTAAGGGGGTCTTGGGCTTCTTGCAGTACGCGCCAGTTGAATTCAATCCAACTCAAGTCTCGGTTGAGATAACGTGAACCCGTGTCTTTCATTTCTACTTGTGTCATATATAACAACCTTTCACATCGATTCAGTCTGTGGACGAGCGCTATCCTTATCATTTTACTCTGATGTAGAGAATTGAAAAGCCGACTTTTGTAATCTCTATGTAAAAATTACGACGGCATGTAAGGTTTTTTTACTTTCTAAATATTTTTTACCCAAAAGTGAAAGCATCTAGATCTTTTTGGGTACATAATAAATAAGGAATTTGCTTCGTAGGTGGCTTAAACTTCTTAAATAAGTAAAAGCTAGAAGTAAATCGTAGTCTTTGTGTCAGTTTGCGAAGGATGAATTTTAGGCCTTGGCAAAACTTTGAGGAGGGTAATCAGATGTCAGAACATAATGTGAAATTAAATGCAGAGAAAAGAAACGGTAAATCGAATAGCTCTATGCGTCAACTAAGACAAGAAGGTCGCGTTCCAGGCGTAGTATATGGTACGGAGATGGAAAGCGTATCTCTTCATGTAGATGCAAAGGAATTGGCTAAAGTCGCTCGGACAGGCCGTTCTGAGTTCTTCCAGCTTACCATTGCTGGTGGCGAAAGCTTCCCAGCTTTGATCAAGGATGTTCAACAACAACAAGGTAAAATCCTTCACGTTGACTTCCAACATGTATCTAAAAATAAATCGATCCGCGTAAATGTACCTCTTCATTATAACGGAACAGCAGAAGGTACAAAATCAGGCGGGATGCTTGAAATTTCTGAGAATCAAGTAGAAGTGGAAGGTCTTCCAGATGCATTGCCAGCGGGCATTGATATCGATGTAACGCCTTTCGATAATGGTCATAAGTTGACAGCAGCAGAACTTGTTCTTCCAGAAGGCGTAAATTTAGTTACTCCAGATGACACTCTTCTTGCTTCTGTAGTGATCCCACGTGCGGTTGAACTTCCAGAAGAGACAGAAGAAGCTGAAAGTGCTGAGGCTTCCAATGAAGCGGAGTCCACTAAAGAATAAGAAACCCACGGGTTATAGATTTATTAAGCAAGCGGTACAAGGGATTATCCTTGTCCGCTTGTTTTTTTGTGTGGAAGGCAATGAGATATTTTCTTTGATGGTTAGAGAACGGGTGGCACTCGCCTATCTTCCTGCATAGAATGCCTCTAATAGAGGTATGTAGAAAGGAGCGATGACTTGAAGAAGGGAAGAACAAGTAAGACGTTGAGGAGCAAGTCTAAAGCTTACCGTAACGAGAATCCGAACTTAAATGAATTACGGCTTATAGATCAGGAGAACAATCGACGTGCTCGTCAGGCGGAGGTCAGAATTGCTCAAGCAGAGGTATCTATAGATGAACGGAATCAGGCGGAAAGTAAGTTTGCGGATGAGGGGGATGAGCAGCTGGGAGTATTGTTACGTCAAGTTAAGAGCGATGAGTCTGAATTAAACGCAGCATCTACTTTGACTAAGGAACAACAGAAAAGTACTGTAGGTACTTCAGATAAACTGCCCCCAGTAAGTCGCCTCTATGTGCAGCCTGAATCTTTTGGGCAAAAAGATGATGAAGAAGAAGCTACCATGTTAACTCATTCCGAAACTTGCGAGCTACGTAGGGATAGCGAAGAAATCAACAGTATAGATGAACCTAAAGGGTCAGCTGGAACCGCTTGGCTTGCAGATTACGCCGTAACCACCATGAATATTGCAGACCGTGCAATTGTCGGCTCTAAAGTTCAATTGAATTCCTTAACCGGGGAACATTTGGAGGATAATTCAATATCCGCCGAAAAGCTGAAAGATCAATCGATACGGAGTGAAAAACTTGCAGAGGGTTCCATCCACTCGCAGCATCTAAGCCCAGCCATTATTCATAGCGATTCTCTGCAAGATCAGGCGGTTACCTCTACAAAAATCCACAAAAAAGCGATCATCTCTGATCATCTTGCCGAGGGCTGTATTCAGCCGGAGCATCTGGCTTCCCAAGCGATTCGTCAACAGCATATTGGTCATGGGAGTATTGGGCATAAGGAAATTAGTCATGGAGAGATACTAGGTGCACATCTAGCAGATCGAAGCGTGAATGCAGCTAAAATTGCAGATAAATCTATCAGTACTGTGCACTTAATTGATCAGAGTGTTACTTCGGGGAAGTTGGCTCATCAAAGTGTGGTAGCCAATAAAGTGGCAGATGAAGCAATTATCTCACGTCATATAGCAACCGGCAGTGTGAATACGGAACATTTAGCCCTCCAAGCTATTACCAGTGAGATTCTGGCTAACGATGCGGTCCAGTCCATCCATGTGGCCGAAGAATCGATTGCTGAACATCATCTACAGGATCACGCAGTGACAAGTCTCAAGCTCTCCACGGAGAGCATACATCATCAACACCTTGCTCCAGGCAGTGTGAGATCCAAGACGATTGGGGAAGGTGCCGTGCAATCGGCTCATCTAGCACCGAATGCTGTGAATTTCACTCATCTTCAAGCAGAGTCTATCTATGAATATCATGTTGCTGCAGGGGCTGTTGGCGAAGCGACATTGCACGATCAAGCGGTCACTTCTGCTAAAATTGCCGAGGGAGCTGTTCAGAGCATCCATCTAGCTGCTTCTAGTGTCCAATCGCATCATGTTGCACAAGAGGCGATAACCGGAGATCTTTTGTCTAGTGCATGCATTGAGCCTAAGCACCTGACTTTCCCTGCTGTGAGAACAGAGAAGGGCCAACCTACATTTCAGCAATGCGGAATTGTTCCGTTCTCCTCTACTCAAGGAGAAGCTAGCATTCAGGTGGTAGTGGAGTTCGAGCAACCGTTCGTAGATGCGAACTATGTTATGGTAGCTACAAGTAACCATGTTGCATGGCGAGTATCTCTTAAGGAAAAAACACCTCAGTCAGCGGTTTTTGTATCGGTACGAAATGAAGTAGTGTACTCTAGCGATCAAGGAACGGATGAGCCAGGTATGGTGGATGAAGTCATCATCAACTGGATTGCCATCGGCCGTGCGCAGGGAGCATAAAATTTAAGATTGGGCACTTGGTGCCTGATCTTTTTTTCAATAATATGATAGCGGTTACAAAAGGACTATACCTGAAGTCCTAGCGAAGTTCATTCTTACTCCTGCTTATGAATATCTCGCAAGGAAGTTGGCTTAGCTTAACTTGACGAACGCTTCCAAGTTAACATAAAATTGGGGCAGGTTACTTATAGAAAAGAGGGGATTACACTGCCACCTAAGCCACAGAATAATGTCTATGCTCAGAGCAAAAGGGAACAAGCTATCCGCAAAAAAAGAATGAAGATGTTGATCTGGATCACATCCGTTGTCGTACTGATTGTACTCATCTCAGCTGTATTCAGTTACAAACCGAAGGATAAGTCCAGCACTACGACACAATCATTTCCTTACGACCAATTACCAGTTCTAGGTAACAAGGATGCCAAGGTCAAGATCGTGGAGTTCGGTGATTATCAATGTCCTTCGTGTAAGCGCTTTGTAGATACTGTGAAGCCTGAGATTCAAAAGGATTTTCTTGATAAAGGAACGGCGGCGTTTTATTTCATGAACTTTGCCTTTATAGGTGAGGAATCTACGCGCGCCGCTTTAGCAGCCCAATCGGTCTATCATCAGAATAACGGGGCGTTCTGGACCTACTATGAAGCTTTGTACCGTGAGCAAAATGAAAAAGAAAATGGCGGGAAGCTCACCACGGATTACCTAGTGAACCTAGCTAAGCAAGAGAAGCTCCCTATCGATTATGATAAGTTGAAGCAAGATATCGAAAAGGCGGCATATCAAAAAGAATTAGATGAGCATACAGCAAAGACCAATGAGCTTAAAATTCAATACTCCCCTACTATTTATGTGAATGGCTTGCAGTATACTGGGAACTATCTCGATTATAATAGTCTGAAGACGATGATTAATAAAGCTGCAGAAGGAGAGTAGGGAATGAATCAGAGAACGGAACGTTCATTTGTACAAGAGTATGGATTATATTTAGCCTGGCTTGTTGCTATTATAGCTACAGCTAGCAGTCTATTTCTTAGCGAAGTGATGCTGTTTGAGCCTTGTCGGTTGTGCTGGTTCCAGCGTATATTCATGTATCCATTAGTATTATGGCTTGGCATCGCAGCTTACCGCAATGACCGTTCCATTATCCGATATGCACTCCCAATGAGTATCATCGGAGGGTGTATCTCTATTTATCATTATGCGGAGCAAAAGATTCCGGCTTTCGCTAAGCTTTTACCCTGTAAAGTAGGTGTACCCTGCAATGCAGATTACTTAGATTGGTTCGGTTTCATTACAATTCCATTGTTAGCTCTGATTGCCTTTGCTCTCATTACGATCTTTTTGTTTGTGGCTAGACGCGGAGAAGATCCGGATCTAGATATGGATGAGGAGGAAGGAATAAATCGGGAATGGGTGAGGTAACCTTAGATAGACCCAATGAATTAATGAAGAGGTTTAAGTATTGGTTATAAAAGTATCACTGATTGCTGATAACGTTAGTTTTTTAAAGAAAAGTATGAACTCATAAAATTTAGATCTAATAAGTATAAGTTATAATTTAAAAGAAATGTAGATCAAAAAAAGGTTGAGCGGCTATGTTAGCTGCTCAACCTTTTTTGATCTACATCTTTTATGTTACATCTTTTATGTTACATCTTTTATGTTACATCTTTTGTGTTACATCTTTTGTGTTGCATTTTCTGAGAGGGGAGAAATTAAACATGGCCGACACGATGCAATAAAGGGTCATCTGCGAAGGTTAGTCCGTCAGATGAAATCTATCAATCTGTTCCCAGACTTCTTCTTGCCTGAGGATCTCTCTTTGTCTTCTTCCCATAAGATCAAAATGTGGAAAGGGTGGTCGAAGATGAATATATTTAGGATTAAGCTGATGCTTTTGACACCACTGTGTGAGTTTCGTGAGATCAGAGCAACCTACCTTGGTTACGGTTGTGATGTCTGGAAAGCGTGAATCATACCAAAAATGCGTGAGATAAGCGATCTCTCCATCAGCCACGCTTGCTTTCCACGCTTTAAGTTCGGAACGTTGAATGCCAAATGCCATATCGATCATCCCTAATCTGAGTAGTGCTTTTATTATACCAAGTAAACTGTAGAATTACACGAGACATCAAGGTATAAAGGCAACAAGATAAAAAGGTATAAAGGTTTAAAAGTATAACAGTATAACAGTATAACAGTATAACAGTATAACAGTATAACAGTATAACAGTATAACAGTATAACAGACTTCAAAGAAAAAGCTGGAGACAAACTGAAGCAGAAAGTGTCTGTCGTTCGCTTTATGGCATGAAAAAAACATAAAATATAAATAAATATAAAAGGCATAAAGCATAGGAAAATGTTTCAGAAGCAAAAAAATCATAGAATTTACTAAAAGCACAAAAAGCACAAAAAGCACAAAAAGCTCAAAAGTCCAGTGAGTCTAGGGTAATTGGGGGAGAATCAGGCTTTTTGTTTCAATTAGTTGAGCGATAGGTAAATCTATGAAGAGATACCGAATATGTCGAATCATGTTATAAAAGGGAGTGTATGACGATGAGTTTTTTTGATAAATTTAAAGCAGGAGTGACGGAAGCCGGGAATAAGGCAAAACTGCTTGTAGAGATCAATCGAATTAAGTTACAGAATAAAGATCTGAAAGATCAAATGAATCAACATTTCGAAGATATCGGCCGTCTGGTCTATGATAAATTTGGTCCAGATCAGCATCAAAATTCGGAAAGAGGAGACATCTCCAATGCTGGAATGAATGTGATTTTTAATAAAATCCGTGCATTGAAGCAGGAGATCGAGCAGAATACATTACATATACAGAACTTACAGGATCACAAAACGTGTAAAAAATGTGGAGCAGAGATGCCTGCTGAAGCCAAATTCTGCACAGCCTGTGGAGCGACTTTCGAGATCAGTCACAATAGCGAAGTGGATTATGACCTGGATGATAGTAAGGAACAATCTAAACAGCACGGCCATGCTGCTAGAATATCCGATACAGATGAGCAGTCCTCTACGCGGGAGGAGCCTAAATGAATCAATTCTCTGTGGTCAGGCGGGAAATTCGTGCATGGTTGGAACAGTTCAAAATCTATTACATTCTCAAACCTTATGAACTGCACTTACTATTCGGTGGGCTTGGCATTATGCTGCTGTTTATATTTTTAAAATTCATTCTGCCTTACACCGCCTATCCATCCTTAGATATCTTCTTCATTGACCTGCCTCTCTATGAGCTAGGTCGTCTAGCATTCTGGGTCGGTGTGTGGGGTTCACTCGTCTCCTCAAATGTAAAATATCTTCCCTATGCGCTGTGGATCTACGCTCTTATCGGACTGCTAGAATATCCGAATATTACGCTGTCTACGCTAGTACCAGCTATCGTCTTTGCTATATTGGGCTATGCATTGATGCAGTATACCGCAAAATCAGGAGCGCGGGAACTATAGGAAAAGATATAGATGAGTTACAGCACAAGGTACTCTAAATAGGCTATAGGATAAGAGACTATTAATGAGATATAGAATAAGATACTATTAATGAGATATAGAATAAGATACTCTGAATGACATAAAATGAGACATCCTATATGATCTAAGAGTGAGATAATCTTACAATGACATGGAAAACAATTTTTACAACGAAATGAATCACAAGTATACCCGTTCTTTCTAGCATCACAAATTAACAAGGAGGGACTTACACAGCTATAACAAGCTGTGTAAGTCCCTCCTTGTTTGCATTACCATTTAATCGACTTGATTAAGTACACCCTTCTCTCGCGTTCTTCCAAGGGCAAAGGCCATTGCTCGATCTCAGCGATGATGCGTTCACGATTGGTGAAGCCTTTAGCTAATCCATTTAATCGGGCGGCTAAGGTCGAATCTGTAAGACGATCTAAGCTAGGATAGAGTTCCAGCATAGTAGCGAGTGCATCAGGAAAGCGTTTGAGATAGTATTTCTGGTGTCTTTCTTCTGCTAGTTCAAAACCTTCATAGGGAAGGACTTCTGTGGCAGGTTCATCATGGCCCTGTTGCAGTCGTTCATGAATGACGTGTGAGCTAACTTCTTGTTGATAATCATCTCTATAGAATAGGAGGGATTGATATTGGCGTCCTTTGTAATCATTAATGTTCAAAGGTTGATGCGAATTCCAGAACAGATGGATCAGTGATTTCAAAGAAATGATCTCAGGATCATAGTCGATCTCAAGCGATTCGGAGTGATCCCCCATATTGCGGTAAGTAGGAAGAGGTGTAGTCCCTCCTGCATAACCTGTACGTGTACGAACTACACCGGGGAGATGCCCGAATAAGGCATCTGGGGACCAAAAACATCCCATAGCTAACGTAATCGTCTCAGTTCGGGGAAGCATGTGTTCAGGAAATTGCATGAGCCAGATAGCCTCCTGTTCATCTAAGTATAATTGTATACATTATACCCCAAACCGAGTCCGAGATTAGATTAGACGAGTACCTTTTTGAACTCTTGAGTGAGTAGAGGTACAACATCGAACAAATCACCAACGATGCCGTAGTCTGCTACTTTGAATATTGGAGCTTCGGGGTCTTTATTTATTGCAATAATGACGCGAGATTGGCTCATGCCGGCCAAATGCTGAATCGCTCCGCTAATGCCGCATGCGATATAAATCTCAGGTGTTACGACTTTTCCTGTCTGACCAATCTGAAGGGCATAATCACAGTAACCTGCATCGCAAGCTCCCCGTGAGGCACCTACGGCACCCTGTAATACTTCGGCCAGTTCTTCCAGTGGCTTGAAGCCATCTGCACTTTTCACGCCTCGTCCACCAGATACAACAAACTTAGCTTCGGTCAGGTCTACTTTCCCGGAGGTTTTGCGAATGACATCTTTGATAATGGATCGTAGATCTGCTTTGGGTGTAAATTCAAGCTCCACAATATCTCCAGGGGTAGGGACGGTTGCTGCGGCACTAATATTGTTAGGGCGAATGGTAATAACTTGGGGGCCCTCTAAGAACTGCTTGGTCTCAAAAGCTTTGCCTGCATAGAGAGGGCGCGTATATATAGCTTTGCCATCTTCCTTAGCGATAGAGATGACATCAGAGATTTGCCCGCCGTGCAGACGAGAAGCGACAGCAGGGGCAAGATCACGACCTATAGCTGTATGACCCAGTAGAATGACTTCGGGATTCACTTTATCCATTACGATCTGAAGCGCATCTAGATACAGTTCTGGATGATAGGTCTCGAGTTCTGGACGATCGATAACGTAGACACTTCCCTGAGTATACCCGGCGAGTTCGCTTGCAAGGGGAGTGATTTGAGATCCAATTAAGGCCACTGCCACAAGATCATCCTGATTCTTGATTTGGGACACAGCTTGAAGCGCTTCCAAGGTGACTTGACGCAAGCTTCCACCACGAACTTCTGCAACTACCAAATAAGTCTGGCTCATATGTGAAATCCTCCTTTTATCTACTTAGATTAATTTGGCTTCCGTACGAAGCAGTTGAACTAATGAAGCGGCCTGCTGTGCTGGATCTCCTTGAATCATTTGACCTGCTTTGCGTGCAGGAGGCAACGTGAGTGAGAGACGCTGAGTTTTGGCAGTAATATCGGCTAGGCTAAGTCCCACATCATCCAGCGTAAGGTTCTGGAACGGCTTTTTCTTCGCTTTCATAATGCCAGGAAGAGAGGGATATCTAGGTTCATTCAGACCCTGCTGCGCTGTAAAGACGGCAGGAAGCGTCACTTCAGAAGTCTCTGTATCTCCTTCCGCATCACGAAGGACCTTGGCCTTGCCGGACTCCACATCAAGTTTCGTTATAGAGGAAATGTGAGGAATACCAAGAAGCTGGGCTAGCCGAACGGCTACCTGTCCGCCGCCAGTATCCACGGAGAAATTACCCCCAAGAATCAGATCATAGGATTGATTGCTTAGGAATGCTGCTAATACACGAGATATGCTGTATTCATCCGCTGGAATGCGATCATCGTTCATAAGAACGGCATCGTCTGCTCCCATCGCAAGTGCAGTACGAAGCGCCTCTGCTGTGCGATCAGGTCCTACAGAGATGACGGTGATGTTGCCGCCGTGAATATCCTTTTGACGAAGTGCTTCTTCCACAGCATATTCATCATAAGGATTGACTACATATTTCACCCCATCATCGGAGACTTCCCCGTTCTGAATCACGATTCTTTCTTCCGTGTCAAATGTTTGCTTCAACAATACATAGATATTCATGTGCCAAGCTCCCCTCTAAAATAATCAGATTATTTAAGTCCTCTTAAGAAGAATTCGACCGTCTTGTCGACCTGTCCGATGAGTGAATACTTACGGCCTGAGATCAGCCAAGAGGTGACGACTTCATCCAGACTACCAAAGATCAGTAACCGAGTTAACTTGATATCCAGATCTGCGCGGAACGATTGTTCCTGAACCCCCTTTTCCAGAATATGCTCAATCAATTGAATATAGGGCTTCACTACATTACCTATCGCTACGCGAAGTTCTAGATTACTTTGACGAAGTTCAATCTGCGTGACATAGGCTAAATTTACATTGTTCTCAAGCTCACTTAAGTGAATGTTACATACGGTTCTTAGAGCTTCATCTGCCGAAGCTGAATCCTTAACACTTTCATGGAAGAGCGCAATCAGTCCGCCCAATCGTTCTTGGAATAGAGAAATAAGGATATCTTCTTTTTTCTTGAAATATAAATATATCGTACCGTCGGCAACGCCCGCCTCCTTAGCTATCTTGGAAATTTGCGATCCATGAAAGCCGTTCTCTGCAATGACTTTAAGGGCCGCTTCCAGAATGAGCTCATATTTATCCATTTTTCTACTTGCCATTATGCCACCTCGGTGTTAGAATTCGAATTAACAACTGAATGAATACTCATTCATTTTTCTTAATCTTATGGGAAACAGCAAGGGATGTCAATGTTTCAGACTAAGATTTTATTTTGAAGAATAAATGTAACCGCTTACTAATGAGAGAGCCGTCACAACTTATTCTGAAGTAACAGAGAGGACGGATGAATGATGGCAGGACAGATTATGAACTTATTACTATTCTTGGCAATTTCCGCGTATGGAGTGTATTTGTTCTACAAGGCTGTGTATCACAGGTACTTGTACATCAAGATGGGTAAGCCTTCAGACTTTCGCATCCAGAGCAAAGGAAGGTGGGGAGAATTCCTATCTCAGGTATTTGGGCAAAAGAAACTGCTCAAAGATCCAAAAAGTGGCATCATGCACATTGTTATCTTTTATGGATTCATTATTCTGCAGTTCGGAGCATTAGATCTCATTATCAAGGGATTATCCAAAGGGAAATGGCATCTTCCCATCCCTTTGTATGCATGGTTCGGACTCTCTCAAGAGCTTACCGTCTTCGCCATTTTAGTGGCGATGGGGTATGCGGCATACCGCCGCTATGGGGAGAAGCTAGCTAGACTAAAACGAGGTGTGAAGCCAAGTATCGTAGTTTATTTTATCTTCACTTTAATGTTCTCTGTCGTGTTATCGCTGGGATTCGAACGACTGTGGTTAGGTATGGAGGGTTCCGCTTATGCACCGATCTCTTCGGGGATCGCCGCTGTATTCTCGGGCATATCTCCTGCGGCCGCAGAAGTTCTGTTCTATATATGTTGGTGGGCGCATCTAATCATCTTGTTATCTTTTCTGGTGTATGTTCCGCAATCCAAGCATTTTCACATCATTACTGCACCCATTAACATTTGGCTGCGTCGCTCTACACCAGTAGGCAAGCTGAGTAAGCTCGATTTGGAAGATGAAGAAGCCGAGTCTTTTGGTGTCGGGAAGATCGAAGATTTCACGCAAAAACAAATGATTGACTTCTACGCCTGTGTGGAATGCGGTAGATGTTCCAATGTATGTCCTGCTACCAATACAGGTAAAGTGCTCTCACCTATGCATCTGATTACAAAGCTTAGAGATCATCTTACTGAAAAAGGGACCGCAGTTACCGGGAAGTCTCCTTATGTGCCTGAGTTTGCATTCTCTACTCACGGTGCCCATGCCTTAGCTACAGAGGTGCAAAGTGAAGGGGCACAGTGGAACAGTGAGGGCATCACGGACATTCGTCCCACACTGGCTTGGCAGAAATCAACATGGAGCGTGCAAGATAAAGCGCCTGAACACTTGAATCTCATTGGCGATGTTATGACTGAAGAAGAAATCTGGTCCTGTACCACATGCCGGAACTGTGAAGATCAATGTCCTGTTGGCAATGAGCATGTAGATAAAATTATCGACCTGCGCAGACATTTAGTTCTCATGGAAGGCAACATGCCACACGAAGGGCAACGCGCTCTTCAGAATATTGAGCGACAAGGGAACCCTTGGGGTCTAAGCCGGAATGCCCGCGCGGAATGGAGCGGGGAAGTCGAAGGCATCAAGGTGCCAACGGTGAAGGATCAGCCGCAATTTGAATATTTATTTTTTGTAGGATCGATGGGTTCTTATGATCTGCGTAGTCGCAAGATTTCCAGAGCTTTGGCAAGGTTATTGAACGAATCAGGTGTAAGCTTCGCGATCCTTGGCAACGAGGAGAAGAACTCAGGGGATACCCCTCGCCGGATGGGCAACGAGATGTTATTCCAGCAGCTATGCATGGAGAACATCGAACTCTTTGAGAAGTATGGCGTCCGCAAAATCGTTACGGCATGCCCTCATACTTTTAATACATTTAAGAATGAATATCCAGATTTCGGTCTGGAGAATGTGGAAGTGCTTCATCACTCTGAGCTGCTGGATCAATTGATTCAAGCCGGGAAGCTGAATCCAAAGCATGAAGTCAAGGAACGCATTACCTATCATGACTCCTGTTACTTAGGCAGATACAACAATGTGTACGATCAACCTCGTAATGTACTGCGTGCAATTCCAGGCGTGGAACTGGCAGAAATGGCACGTTCTCGCGAGAATGGTATGTGCTGCGGAGCGGGGGGAGGGATGATGTGGATGGAAGAAACATCCGGCACACGAGTTAATTTGGCTCGGACTGAGCAAGCGCTGGAAGTGAATCCGACCATTATCAGTAGCGCTTGTCCGTACTGCTTAACCATGATGGAGGATGGTACCAAAATGAAGGAAGTTGACGACCACGTGAAAGCTAAGGATATCGCAGAAATATTAGAACTCTCTGTATTCGGCGGTACACCGGCTGAACGTAACCAAGGACTTGAATTGGAGGTAAGCAAATGATGAATGGAACGATTCGTAAAGCTGCTGTCATCGGATCAGGGATCATGGGTTCACAAATTGCTGCACATCTTGCTAATGTAGGGATTCCAACACTTCTGCTCGATATTGTACCGAAGGAGTTATCGGAGGAGGAGGCCCGTAAGGGTCTAGCATTGGATAACCCGGCTGTTCGAAATCGATATGCGGCATCGGCCATCGCCAAATTAGCCAAGATCAAACCCGCCCCTTTATATGATCCTTCGTTCGCTAGCCGTATTACACCGGGAAATCTGGAAGATGATCTATCTCAAATTGCTCATGTAGATTGGATTATTGAAGTGGTTGTGGAGAATCTGGATGTGAAGAAGAGTCTTTTTGAGAAGATAGAGCAGTATAGTAAGCCAGGCACCATCATTACTTCTAACACCTCAGGTATATCGATCGATGCGATGGCTGAAGGGCGCAGTGCAGAGTTTCAGAAGCAATTTCTAGGCACACATTTTTTTAATCCACCTCGTTATATGAAGTTATTGGAACTTGTTCCAGGTGAACATACAGATCCTGAATTAGTACAGAGCATGAAGCAATTTTGTGAGCGTGTGCTTGGTAAAGGCGTTGTTATCGCCAAGGACACACCGAATTTTATTGGTAATCGTATCGGGACGTATGGACTGCTTGTGACCTTACAGGAAATGCAAAAAAACGGCGGCTATACCGTAGAAGAAGTGGATGCCGTTACAGGGCCAGCGATGGGTCGCCCGAAGAGTGCTACGTTCCGTACGCTAGATCTGGTGGGACTCGATACATTCATACACGTCGCAGATAACGTATTTCATCAGATAGAGGAAGGGGCAGAGAAGGAAGTATTCCGTACACCGGAAGTCCTCAAGGGGATGGCCCAGCGGAAATGGCTTGGCGAAAAGTCAGGTCAGGGCTTTTACCGCAAAGTAAAAGGCGAAAAAGGGAATGAGATTTTGGCTCTGAATCTGGAGACGCTGGACTATGCCGTACAGCAGAAGCCAAAGGGAGCTTCGCTTGAAGCGGCGAAGGCCGCCAAAGGGACTACGGAAAAGACGAAAGCAATGATATCAGGCAAGGACAGATATGCGCAGCTTGCGTGGAATATTTTGAAGCAAGTATTGATCTACTCGGCAGATAAAGTCGGGGAGATCTCGGACTCCATTCAAGATATTGATGATGCGATGAAATGGGGTTTCTCTTGGGACTTAGGTCCATTCGAGACCTGGGATGCCATTGGGCTGGTTCGTTCTGTGGAGCGTATGGAGGCCGAAGGACTCCTCGTTCCCGCATGGGTGAAATCGTGGATTGCGGCCGGTAATACTTCCTTTTATAAGAAAGATAGCGGCAGCTTGTACACGGCCAATATCAGTACGGGACAGTTCAAGGAAGTTAAGCACGTACCAGAGATCATCTCGTTGCGAAATTTGAAAGAGCAAAACAAAATCGTAAAGGGCAATTCCGGTGCAAGTCTCATTGATCTTGGCGACGGTGTAGCTTGCCTCGAATTCCACTCTCCTAACAATGCAATTGGCGAAGACATTCTATCCATGATTAGCCAGAGTGTAGATGAAGTGGGACGCAATTTTGAAGGGATGGTCATCGCTAACCAAGGCAAGAACTTCTGCGTAGGTGCGAACATCATGTTGCTCTTGATGGAAGCTCAAGATGAAGAGTGGGATGAGATTGATAACATCATCCATACATTCCAAAGCACGATGTTCAAGCTTAAGCACTCCTTGAAGCCCGTCGTTGCTTCTCCGCACAAGATGTGTCTTGGTGGTGGAGTAGAAGCGTGTATGCCCGCGGATCTTGTGTTAGCCAATGCAGAGACCTATTACGGATTGGTGGAAGTAGGTGTAGGTCTAATCCCTGCCGGAGGCGGATGCAAGGAACTTACGCAGCGCGCTAGTCAAAGTGTAAAGCTGACAGGTTCGGATTTGCAGCCGTATATCACCCAAATCTTCGAGACGGTAGGTATGGCGAAAGTATCTACAAGTGGACACGATGCCAAACGTCTTGGTTACTTAAGAGCTACTGATCGTGTAGTAGCCAGTCAAGATCATTCGATCTATGAAGCGAAGCAAGCCGTACTTGGCTTAGCTAGAAGTGGTTACGAGCCGATTCCACATGACAAAATTCAGGTAGTAGGTTCAGAAGGTAAAGCGGTGCTTCAATTAGGAGCACTTGGCATGAAGCAAAGCGGTTATCTTAGTGACCATGATCTCCTGATTGCGAAGAAGCTAGCGCATGTTCTAGCGGGGGGCGACGTCCCTGCAGGTACGCTTGTGACGGAGCAATATATGCTTGATCTAGAGAGGGAAGCATTCCTTAGTCTGTGCGGAGAACCGAAAACTCAGCAACGGATGCAGCATATGCTCACCAAAGGCAAAGCACTACGCAACTAATTCTAGTCATTCTTATTAACTTTCTGAAGGAGTTGAAATTCCATGAAAGAAGCTGTAATCGTGTCCATGGCACGGACGGCCATCGGGAAAGCGAATAAAGGCAGTCTCATAGAGACACGGGCCGATGATCTAGGCAAAGTGGTGCTAGAGGCTGTTATCGAGCGGGCGCCTGGACTGCGTAAAGAAGACGTGGAGGATGTCATCATTGGATGTGCCATGCCTGAAGGTGAGCAAGGACTGAATTTCGCAAGAATTATGTCCTTGTATGCAGGATATCCGAACACCGTCCCAGCGCTTACAATTAATCGCTTCTGTTCGTCAGGGTTGCAGTCCATCGCTTTTGCGGCGGAGCGTATTATGCTGGGGAATGCGGATGTGATGGTAGCCGGAGGAGTAGAGAGCATGAGTCATGTGCCCATGACAGGGTTCAAGATCTCGCCGAATCCCCGTCTTGTTGACGAGATGCCGGAAGTATATATAGGCATGGGACACACAGCGGAACAAGTTGCGGAACGCTTCGGCGTGTCTCGGGAGGACCAGGATGCTTTTGCTGCACGTTCTCATGAGAAAGCTGCAAAAGCGATTGCAGAAGGTAAATTCAAAGACGAGATTGTGCCTTTTGAGGCAGTGCTGACGAAAGTGGATGAGGAAGGGAAAGTAGTTCGAAATACATTCCTGTTCGATACAGATGAGGGCGTACGCCGAGACACTACACCAGAAGGGCTCGGTAAGTTAAAGCCTGTGTTCAAGCTCGGTGGTTCGGTCACTGCGGGTAATTCCTCGCAGATCAGCGATGGTGCAGCAGCGGTGGTGCTGATGAGCCGGGAAAAGGCCGATGAACTGGGACTCAAGCCACTGGCTACGTTCAAGTCCTTCGCGCTAAGCGGCGTCGAGCCAGAAATTATGGGCGTGGGGCCGATTAAGGCCATTCCTAAGGCGCTGGATATGGCAGGTATTACGCTTGCCGATGTAGATTTGTTCGAGATTAATGAGGCATTTGCATCGCAGTGTATACAGGTCATCCGGGAACTACAGCTTGATGAAGATAAAGTAAATGTCAACGGAGGTGCTATTGCACTTGGTCACCCTCTAGGCTGCACAGGAACAAAGCTTACTACGACCTTAATTAGCGAGTTAGGTCGCCGAGGCGGAGGGTATGGTGTGGTATCGATGTGTATTGGCGGCGGTATGGGCGCGGCTGGTGTATTCGAAGTTCATCCTCAATAACATGAAGGAACAAAGGAGCGAATAAATTATGAGTACAACATTAAATAACAAAGTCATTGGTGGCAGCTTTATTATCGAAGATGTTGACACGATCATTACGCCCGAGGATTTTACCGAAGAACATCGCATGATAGGGGAGACGACTACTGAATTCGTTGCAGGTGAGATTGAGCCGCGTCATGAAGAGATTGAGAAATTGAACTATGATCTTACTCGGGAGTTGCTTCGCAAAGCGGGGGATGTCGGTCTGTTAGGTGCAGAAGTACCCGAAGCTTACGGCGGTCTAGGTCTGGATAAAGTAAGTGCTACACTGCTAAATGAACGTTTGACGAAAGCTTCCTCTTTTGCCTTGTCTGTGGGGGCACATGTAGGAATTGGTACCTTGCCCATCGTCTATTTCGGTAACGAAGCACAAAAGCAAAAGTATCTGCCGACGCTTGCATCCGGAGAGAAGATCGCAGCGTACTGCTTAACAGAACCCTCATCGGGCTCGGATGCGCTTGGTGCGAAGACTTCCGCAGTGCTAAGTGAAGATGGAACCTACTATACATTAAATGGAACCAAGCAATTTATTACGAATGCGGGATTTGCGGATATTTTCATTGTGTATGCCAAGGTAAATGGCAAAGACTTCAGTACCTTTATTGTGGAGCGCACGATGGATGGGGTAAGTATCGGACCAGAAGAGAAGAAAATGGGGATTAAAGGATCATCGACCTGTCCGCTTATTTTAGAAGATGTAAAAGTGCCAGCAGAGAACTTGCTATGGGAAGTGGGTAAAGGACATCTGATTGCGTTCAACATCCTGAACATTGGTCGGTTCAAATTAGCCGCAGGTTGTGTAGGTTCTTCTAAGGATACGATTGAATATGCTGCTAAATATGCGAATGAACGTACTCAATTCGGCAAATCGATCTCTTCTTTCTCTCTGATTCGCAAAAAGCTAGCGGACATGAACATTCGTACGTTTGTGCTGGAGAGCATGGTGTACCGTACGGCGGGACTTTTCGACACGGGCCTTGCCGAAGTGGACCACAATAGCGATAACGTAGGACAACAATCTGCAAAAGCAATTGCGGAATACCAATTGGAATGCTCGATTAACAAAGTGTTTGGTTCCGAGACATTAGACTTTGTCGTAGATGAGGGTGTACAAATTCATGGTGGGTATGGATTCATTCAAGAGTACCGTGTAGAACGGAATTACCGAGATTCCCGCATTAACCGTATTTTTGAAGGCACGAACGAAATCAACCGATTGCTTATACCGGGTACACTTGTGAAGCGGGCGATGAAAGGCGAACTGCCTTTGATGCAAAAGGCCATGGCCCTGCAAGCTGAACTCATGGAACCGATTCCTGCCCCCGTGCTGGAGAATACGCTGGATCAAGAGATACACTTGCTCAAAATGGCCAAAAAGCTCTTCCTGATGGCAGGTGCCCAAGCGGTGCAGAAATATCAAATGAAGCTGGAAGAAGAGCAAGAGATTCTAGCGAATCTAGCCGACATTATGATTCAAGTCTTTGCTATGGAAAGTGCGATTCTGCGTACACGCAAACTCATTGATCGTTCCGGTGAAGCGAAAGCACAGCTGGCTATATATATGACCACCGTCTTTGTACAGGAAGCTTTTGGACAGATTGAGAATTACACAAGAGAGACCTTGGCTGCGATGGAATCGGGAGATACGCTACGTACTCAGTTATCCATACTCAAGAAGCTCACGCGCAAGCCGGTAATGAACACTTTGGAGATTAAACGTAACATTGGGGATCGAGTCATAGCGACAGAGAAGTACGCACTGTAACCATTCGTTAGATTGGGGTGTCTTGAATGCCGAACAAACCATGGATGAATCAGTACCCGCAAGAGGTCCCGCATTCTTATGATTATCCAAAAATGAACCTTGCGAACATTTTGGTCGACTCGGCGCTGGCTTATCCGAACCACACGGCACTGGATTTCATGGGAAAGAAAATATCCTATCGAGAACTATTGAAATCCGCTTACCGTTTTGCGAATGCCCTGCTAAAGTTGGGTATTCGCAAGGGGGATCGGATTGCGGTCATGCTTCCGAATTGTCCTCAGGGCGTCATTGCCTATTATGGGACGCTGCTTGCTGGTGGAATCGCCGTTATGACGAACCCACTCTATGTCCCGCGTGAGATTGAGCATCAACTAACGGATGCGGGTGTGCGAATGATTGTGACACTCGATGCTCTCGTTGGCAGAGTTACCAAAGCAATGGAGAACCATCCCTTAGAATACACCTTAGTGACGGGTGTTCAAGATTATTTGCCGTTTCCCAAAAATGTGCTCTATCCTCTAAAAGCTAAGAAGGATGGAACGGCGGCGGTGCCCGTGAAGTATAGTAACCATGTGCTTTCATTTAAAAAATTACTTGAATCTTCTTCGGATGCCCCTGTACATGTAGAGGTGAATCCCGAGGAAGACCTTGCCCTTATTCAATATACGGGAGGCACTACAGGGTTCGCTAAAGGGGTTATGCTTACGCATATGAATCTGGTCTCGAATGCGATTCAAGCCAATCTCTGGTTCTACAAATGTGAGAAGGGCAAGGAGAAGTATCTAGCGGCGTTGCCGTTTTTTCATGTGTTTGGCTTGACGGTGCTACTCAATTTGGCAATATATACGGCAGGTACACTGATCTTGATGCCTCGCTTTGAGATTAAGCAGGTGCTGAAGGCGATTGATAAGCAGCGACCCTCTATTTTTCCCGGTGCGCCTACGATGTATATTGCTATTATTAACAACGCTGAAGTTGTCAAATATGACCTGTCTTCGATTGAGACGTGCATTAGCGGGGCAGCTCCGCTTCCTGTAGAAGTGCAGGAGAAGTTCGAACGTCTTACGGGGGGGCGCCTCATTGAAGGATATGGTCTAACAGAAGCTTCCCCCGTGACCCATGTGAACAACATATGGGGACGGCGTAAGCCCGCATCGATTGGTCTTCCTTTTCCCGATACGGAAGCGAGAATTGTCAATGGTCTGACAGGTGAAGATCTACCTCTTGGAGAGATTGGGGAGCTTATTGTCCGTGGCCCGCAAGTAATGAAGGGCTACTGGAAGCGTCCAGAAGATACGGCGGCTACGTTAAGAGATGGATGGCTATATACAGGAGATTTGGCGAGAATGGATGAAGAAGGATTCTTTTTCATCTTGGATCGTCGTAAAGACCTGATCATCGCTGGGGGTTACAACATCTATCCTCGCGAAGTGGAAGAAGTGCTGTTCGAACATCCAGATGTGGCTGAAGCTGTCGTGGCAGGCATCGTAGATCCCTATCGGGGCGAGAGTGTGAAGGCTTATATCGTATTGAAGGACGGGTGCGAGACTACCGAAGCCGAGTTAAAAAGTTTCTGTAAAGAACGGCTGGCTGTGTATAAGGTTCCTAAGGTATATGAATTTAGGGAAGCGCTTCCTAAGACACTGGTAGGAAAAGTATTACGCCGCAAGCTGATTGATGAGGAAGCCGACACGTTTAATAAAAGTGTATAACATTGAAAGCTCTTCGCATAATGATGATGATCGTTAGCGAAGGGCTTTACCCTTTAACTAGACATCAGGAGGCCTGGAATATGGATACTAATGCAGTAGTGGATCAGGCTGCGCTTCGACGTATGGAACGAGCCGCCAAGGATACTTTCTGGGATTATTTAGGGTGCCAGATCGAGTCGCTGGACACGGAGAAGGCCGTCGTTTCTTTCGACATACAGCCGCATCATCTGAACTTGATTGGCATCCTGCACGGCGGGGTGCATGCCTCTGTAATTGACTCGACCATGGGTCTGATTGTGATGCTAGCTAGACCGGAATCTAGTGTGGTCACGATTAATCTGAATATGAACTACGTAGCCCCTACGAAGCAGGGCAAAGTGCTCGTAACTGCGAATATCATTCACAGCACGCGCAAACTGATTACGGCTGAGGCTTATGCACGTCAAGAGACTGGGGAACTGCTAGCTTTCGGTACGGGAACGTTCCGTGTATTGGATAAAGCTATTCCTGAAAAACAGGATAAAGGAGATTCAAGAGGTTAAGGGAGGATGAAGGGATGAGTATCCGTGAAGAGTTAGCCGAGCTTGCTGCCCATATGACGAGTCAACCTGAGCCCATTCAATCACTGTATGCCATTTACGATTTTAGGATGAAAGATGCGGAAGATGTACAAGTGGCTTTTCGCGAAGGTTCCGTAGAAGTGGTAGATGGATGCACATATAGTCCCGATTGTACATTAATTCTGTCCGAGGCGAATCTTCGCAAACTACTGAATGATGAGCTGAATACGACGATGGCTTTTATGACGGGAACGCTAAAAGTCGAGGGCAAGCTAGGTCTCGCTTTGAAACTCCAAGAAATTTTGAAGAACTATCCGCGTATATGAGGTGCGAGCGTAAATGAATAGGCAAGCTGAGGACGAGGTCTTTTGCTTGCCTATTTGTGTTGTTCTACAATGGAAAGCAGAAATGGATGCTTCACATCCTAGTGGTGGTAGCGCAACTACTTCAAGCCATCAACTTCCTAATAATAAGCAGAACCTATGATTTGGAGTGGAGCTTTTGACGAATGAAGAATATTAGTTTTTAGTAACGTAATGGGAGTTCGTAATGAGAGTTCGTAATGAGAGTTCGTAATGTAACTTCGCAGTAGAATCGTTGTTACGCTGTGTCATATTCATCTCTTCTTTTGTAACTCCTTTTTTTCTGATTTGTATATTTACAATTTTGTAAAAAATGGTTACACATTGGGGAGCCAACTTTGTTTAAATCCTTTTAGGTGTCTTCAACTAAATTCTTTTAAATTCTCTTAAATTCTTTTAAATTATTTTAAAATTGTATTGTAGGTTATCGGAACCGTTTAAGATGATGTTTTAGGTTTGCGAGTTAAGTCTGCAAGGACGTCCCACTGCTTGTCCGTAACCTGACGAAGATCATTGAACTGTCCTGCGCCTTGAAGCCACTCTCCCCCATCAATCGTAACAACTTCTCCATTGATATAAGATGCATAATCCGAGATTAAAAAAGCACATAAATTTGCTAGTTCCTCAGGGCTTCCCACCCGTCCAAGAGGTACGCGGTTCACCATTTGTTCTTCTAGTTCGGGGGTTGGCGATAGCCTAGACCATGCCCCTTCGGTAGGAAAAGGACCCGGGGCTACAGCTACTTGTCGGATGCCGTATTTGGCCCACTCTACTGCAAGGGAGCGCGTGAGGGACAATACGCCAGCTTTGGCTGCCGCGGAAGGAGCTACAAATCCCGAACCCGTGGAAGCATAGGTTGTCACAACGTTCAGCATCGTGCCCCCCCTCCCCTGTTCGATCCATCTTTTGCCTACCTCAAGTGTTGTATAGAACGTGCCATGGAGCACAATATTTAGAACGGAGTCAACGGCACGCGGAGATAGACGTTCAGTCGGACTGATAAAATTACCTGCGGCATTGTTAATCAGAATATCAATACGTCCAAAGTGATCCTCCGCGGCAGTGACGAGCGCCTCTACTTGCGCTGGATCGCGAACATCACAGCCTTTGTAGAAAACCTTATTGTAACCGTTTGCAATAAAAGCTTCACAAGTGTCTTGTAACACTTCTGTTCGGCGCCCGGCAATAGCTAGGGAAGCACCTAGAGCAAGGAAATGTTCGCCCATCGCGCGGCCTAGGCCTGTTCCGCCACCTGTGATTAGAATCACCTTATCTTTCAAAAGTTCGTTATTGAAAGGTCCCAATAGGTTTCCTCTTTTCTATTATGATATAGGATATGCATAAGACTCTGAATCTATGCCTATTATAATATATTCCAGAGTCGTAGATATCAGGCTGATCTATCCGCAAGTCCTATTATTTATTTCCTGTTCATAGACATAGGAATAAAAGGAGCGTGATTCAGATGATAGATTCGCAGCTTGTACAGAGATATTATGCACTTAAACAACAGCAGAAGGAGATGGAAAGGGAACTCGCAATTTTACGGGAACACATTCTGGCTTTTTACGGAGCGTTAGATGTAGGTATCGTAGAAGAAGTAGACGGGTATAGGTTAAAAGTGACTTTGCAGCAGCGTAAGGACTATGATGATCTCAAAGTGTATGAGGCGCTCCCTGAAGCCGGCCTATGGCGGCTATTATCTAAAGTAGACCCTGCAAAAGTCACAAGTCTTCTAAAATTAAATATTTTGAGTGAACATCAGTTAGCGCAGACATTTGCTGTGCGAACGATTCCCTTAGTGCAAGTAGAGAAGATATAAGCCATCATATTATAAAAAGTATTGCCGCGAGTTGGCCGCTTCATCATGGTCATTCCTGAAATTTCATGTTTCTTTAATCGACGAAAAGAATGTAGTCCAAAGAGATAGGTTCTACTCCTTCTGGACGGAGCCGCAGGTTGATTTGGCCTCGGTGATACTGTCCGTGAAGCGCCACATGCGTTAGTATATCGCCAATGCTCTTACTGAATTGCTGCTGTTTGCTATTTCTATACGTTATCAACTGATTGAAATCTTTATCCTCAGTAGCATGTAGATAGCTCCTATAGCCTTGTTCATTCTGTACCACGAGCTGTTCACAGATTATCAAGTTGGCATCGGACCAGATGGGGAGATGGGAGCTATCCTTTCCCTGCAATCTAGTAAGCCACACTTGCTCTGAATGCAAGATATGAGCGAACAATCTAATAGTCTCCGCATGAACAGACTCCGCTTGCTGTAATGTCTCTAGCACTCTCTGATTTGCCCAGTGCACATGTTCAAACATCTTATGAATCGTACTCATCCATTTGCCTCCTAAAATTTATGATTGTATATAAAGATTCGATCCATGCAGAATGAATTCCTTTTTCAGCTTATGGATGGTTCTATTAAAAATGGAAAAAGAAGACAATACCGCTGCTGTAAAGCTCATGCATAGCCATGTTCAAGTAATTAATCTGTATACTTATCTTTCCTAAGTCGATAATCATATTGTCAGACCTGCTGAGAGATGAGCACGGTCTGGTCTATAGAGCGATTTTTTATTTATTAGATAAGCTTTTTTATTTTTATTAGATGAGCTTTTTTAATTTTTTACTGCACATTAACCAAACTAAACTTCTTTTCTCTGTGTTCAAGTTTTATAAATTGTCGGAACATGTTGAAGGAGGTCGCTTTGTGGTGTCTAATAAAAACTCAACGATCGATGTCTATGATAACCATTTATCCACACCATCGTGTAATCATGAGGATGTAATATCCTTTTTGTCTATGTCTCATGTGTATCTTTTGAATAAAAATGAAGTTCTCCTAAATACGGCTTCAGCAGTAGAGACGGCGCTTATACAGATTGAGCAGGGGAAAGTTACCGAAGGAGTGCGGCTGCTAAAACAACAGGCAGATGCATTACTTTTATTAGCAATTCAGATGAAAGAGTTCGAACTGATGACGGTGTCCGAGAGGTTATATGGCCAGATCAAACTGTACGAGTCTTGAGAACGAAAGTAGCTTGAATTCCGAGCTTAACCATTAAGCTTTTGAGGTGCTTGGGATGCATGAGTTGTAAGAGGTACAGGCGGTGTATGCGGTGCATGAGATACATGCTGTGTAAGAGGTGTATGAGGTACATGTAATGCATGTGATTAATTCAAGAAAATCGTAGCGAATTCAGAATACAGATCCTTTTTTAAATCATAGGAGCAGCTCTGTAATTTTAAATTTACGTCTGAATGCAATTGCCGATAAAATTAGTAGGTTTTTT
Organism: Paenibacillus shirakamiensis; assembly: GCF_017874255.1. GTDB lineage: Bacteria > Bacillota > Bacilli > Paenibacillales > Paenibacillaceae > Fontibacillus > Fontibacillus shirakamiensis. The sequence goes on from NZ_JAGGLD010000001.1 coordinate 119,720, forward strand.
TCAACTTGATGTATAATGTGGTATAGTAGTTCAATTAGCTTTGAATCTAGATTGATACCTTAATATTGAGGAGGAGCAGGCCCATGCAGGTAATTCACAAGGAAGAAGTGCAGCATCGAATCGATTCTTGGCAAGACCAGGATCTTTATGTTCATTTGGAAATGACGATGGGGGCCTATGCCGCCCATTTTGATAGCAACAAACAGCCTGCCGCGAACTTTCTTACGAACGCTGTCGTTCGTTATTCGCACGGTACTATTGCAGGGGATGGACCATTTTATCGCGTCGGCTTGAAGATGGATCATGGCTGGATTTATACCGAGGGCTTAACCGAGTGGGACGAGACGGATGCGGATCAGCTGATTCTAGCGGGGCATGATGCACAAGGTAAGCTTGTTGTGTCTTTGCAATTGAGCCGGGAACCTTTCTAAACTTACCAAAGGAGATGAGCATATGAATCACGATAAAATTTTGGTCATCCTTCCTCATCCAGATGATGAGGCTTTTGGATTATCAGGTACACTAGCCAAATATATTGAGCAAGGCGCTCAGGTTACTTATGCATGTCTAACTTTGGGTGAACGTGGGCGGAACATGGGAATTCCACCCTTTGCCAATCGCGTCACTTTGCCAGCCGTTCGTCAAAAAGAACTGGAAGCTTCCTGCCGAGCTATTGGTATTCAAGATCTCAGAATGCTGGGATTTCATGACAAGACAATTGAATTCGAAGATCCGAAGGTGCTGGATCAGACGTTACTCGATCTCATTCATGAAATTCAGCCTACGCTGATCTTCACCTTCTATCCAGGGTATAGCGTTCATCCCGATCATGATGCAACTGGAGCAGCGGTCGTTCGTATTGTGGAAAGACTAGCTGCTTCGGAACGACCAATCGTGCAGTGCTTGGCCTTCTCCAAGGACACGAAAAAAGATCTGGGCAATCCAGACGTAAGTGTAGATATTAAGGAATTTCTACAAAACAAGCTGCAATCCATTCGTGCGCACCGTTCCCAGTTCCAAGCTGCCGAACTGATGGGCAAAGAAGAGATGGCTGAGGCTGAGTTGCTACAGCGCTTCGGAACAGAGAAGTTTTATACGTACTCTTGGTCCTAGGTCAGTGGCAAGATAGTTAGATAGAAGAGGGAAAAGGACGAGCTAATTAGCTCGTCCTTTTCTTGTTGTGGGCGCAACTAACCTTACTTATTTCAATCCACGCACCCACACGGAGTGCGACAAAATAAAGCTGACAGCGCAGATGCACGTGGAGATTTCAATCCACGCACTCAAACGGAGTGCGACGTTATGTTTGAGCTGCTGCGAGATCCATTCGATATTTCAATCCACGCACTCACACGGAGTGCGACATCATGGATGAGCTTGCAGAGCGTTCGTCCTTGATTTCAACCCACGCACTCACACGGAGTGCGACTGTTGCCGCATCTTTGGCAGTGGCTGCCGTAGTGATTTCAATCCAGGCACTCACATGGAGTGCGACCAAAACCAAGATGCCCGTCACAGAGAGTGGACAGGAATTTCAATCCACGCACTCACATGGAGTGCGACATTCATCGACCGCCTGTACCTGTATTCTAGGAGATTTCAATCCACGCACTCACATGGAGTGCGACGAGTAACAAAAAGCGATTGTACTTTTCAGAATGTAATTTCAATCCACGCACTCACATGGAGTGCGACTCCGGCCGCGATAAAAAGCTTCATATCCTCTGGGATTTCAATCCACGCACTCACATGGAGTGCGACATCAAGATGTTCTAGAAATCGTGAGGTCTAAGATATTTCAATCCACGCACTCACATGGAGTGCGACGCAATGCGTATGTGCTATGTGCAAAGGCCAAAAATTTCAATCCACGCACTCACATGGAGTGCGACGCTTTCAAACTGTGTTGCAACAAAAGTATACGAAGATTTCAATCCACGCACTCACATGGAGTGCGACGAGGCAGCCTTAGCACGTATGAATGGTGAGCTGATTTCAATCCACGCACTCACATTCAGTGCGACGAAAAGGAATGATTGCAGATGACAGACACAGAATTGATTTCAATCCACGCACTCACATGGAGTGCGACGCAAAACCGTTGTTGAGGTCAGATACCTGCTTTATTTCAATCCACGGACTCACATGGAGTGCGACTATGCGGATTTATTAACGGAGAGATCTATGAAATTAAATTTCAATCCACGCACTCACATGGAGTGCGACGTACATGATGAGGTGATGATAGACGAGCCCAAAGAATTTCAATCCACGCACTCACATGGAGTGCGACAAGGATAGGAAACATCCATCCAAACCAGATGAGAATTTCAATCCACGCACTCACATGGAGTGCGACGATAGTGCCGCAATATAGCAGTTTAGCTGAGTTAATTTCAATCCACGCACTCACATGGAGTGCGACGTGCCGAGAAAACGGACACTTCCGTGACTACTGATTTCAATCCACGCACTCACATGGAGTGCGACCGCTGCCGTGACTGTTTCCAGTAAGTCACATGCATATTTCAATCCACGCACTCACATGGAGTGCGACTGGATTAACACGTAAACCGGCGGTTAAATCAACTGATTTCAATCCACGCACTCACATGGAGTGCGACACAATAGAGGAGTAAAACGCAACGGAGCGTCCGGTATTTCAATCCACGCACTCACATGGAGTGCGACTATCTCGATGAGGTGGCCCATCTCGGGAAAGTCGAAATTTCAATCCACGCACTCACATGGAGTGCGACCGAAGGATTACTGGAATATTTCTCACCCCAGAATAATTTCAATCCACGCACTCACATGGAGTGCGACTTAACTATATCAAGATGTTTAAAGGGCATTCCTGATTTCAATCCACGCACTCACATGGAGTGCGACGCTAATCGTTTTGACAACGCCCTCGACAATATTTATTTCAATCCACGCACTCACATGGAGTGCGACAATAATCTGGAAGCTGTTTAGGATAAGCGGTTGGTATTTCAATCCACGCACTCACATGGAGTGCGACTATGACTATATTTTTAGATCCTGTTGCCGCTAAGGGCTATTTCAATCCACGCACTCACATGGAGTGCGACCCGCTCGATGGATTAAAGTCGCAAGAGGATAATTTTAATCCACGCACTCACATGGAGTGCGACGACATTATGAAACGCAAGAACAAAGCCAATGTAATTTCAATCCACGCACTCACATGGAGTGCGACAACCTTGTGAGTCTCTATCATCTTGATGATATTATTTCAATCCACGCACTCACATGGAGTGCGACGGATCTGTATTCGCTATGCCTACGTATCCGTTGATTTCAATCCACGCACTCACATGGAGTGCGACTAACCGGATATCAAGCTGTCTGAAGTCCTCCGGTGATTTCAATCCACGCACTCACATGGAGTGCGACCGGGCAAGTCGTATCATGCTCTGGAGGATATTATTATTTCAATCCACGCACTCACATGGAGTGCGACACATAAACACTCTCCTCTACAACCTGGTACTTGATATTTCAATCCACGCACTCACATGGAGTGCGACAGCGAAATCCCTATTAATTCATCCATATAATAGATGAATTAATAGGAAACTTGTAATTTATCGCTATAACTAGTATAGATCAATCCTTGACTTTTGAACAAGCACCCTAATTAATTTAAAATTCGACAAAATATGAGGTGCGAATCTCCTAGGGATTTTATGTGAGCTTAGGGTTCGCACCTCATTATTTATATTTTTAATTATCAGTAATTCTACTTTTTCTTATAAAATTCATGATACAACTTCATTAATGCTCTCTTCTCAATACGTGATACATAACTCCGACTTATGCCTAATTCTTTTGCAATTTCTCGTTGCGTTCGCTCTTCGCCACCTTGTTCCAGTCCAAATCGTCCACGGATGACCTCTTGCTCCCGCTCGTCGAGAATGTCAAGATTTTGGTAGATTTTGCTCTTCTCCATTTTGAGTTGTACATGTTCGGCTACGTCATCTGCTTCGCTACCCAAAATATCAATTAATGTAATCTCATTCCCTTCCTTATCCGTACCGATAGGATCATGAAGAGAGACATCTTTACGTGTCTTTTTCAAGGAACGTAAGTGCATCAAAATTTCATTTTCAATACAGCGTGCCGCGAAAGTAGCAAGTTTGGTGCCTTTTCCAAGACGGAAACTCTCAATGGCTTTGATTAAGCCAATCGTCCCTATAGAGATTAGATCCTCCAGATCCTCGCCGGTATTGTCGAACTTCTTCACAATGTGAGCCACAAGCCGTAGATTATGCTCAATTAACAAATTTCGACTGACGGGGTCTCCTTCTGCCATACGGAGGAGATGTTTGGTTTCCTCTTCCTCGGTAAGAGGTTGGGGGAATGCATTGTTTTTGACATACGATACGAGTAGTGTGAGCTGCTTAATGAACAGGGCAATTGCGGTAAATAATCCGGGCAATGGTGCCACCTCCTGCAGAATGCATGCAACCTGGCTTTGCGGTCTGTTCATTGTATGTAGGCCGTCGCCTAGAAGTGCATGTACGCTGCAAAGTAACTTTGATGATTTAAATCCGTTTTTTTATGACATCGAATGAAGACCCCGATCATTAAGATTAGAAGGAACATCTAAAAAAAAGGCATCCTGTATGTACAGGACGACTTGAGAAAAATAATTGTACTGTAAAGCAGAATTTAAAGATTTCTAAGAGATCAAGGAATAATGTGGAGATCCAAGGTTAGTGAACTTAATAGAGACTATATCTAATTGAAATCAGATATTTGCAAGGAGTGCGATTGAGGACCTGTATATGCGGTTACATCATGAAAAAATTTTTCTTCACGCACTCACATGGAATGCGACAGAGAGTACAGAGCTAAACGGATTGATAACGGTATTTCAATCCACGCACTCACATGGAGTGCGACGGTCGGTACTATCAGGTACCCGCTGATATGCACTATATTTCAATCCACGCACTCACATGGAGTGCGACACGGCGCTGATGCTCAATTTGTAAGAGTAGACGGAATTTCAATCCACGCACTCACATGGAGTGCGACGAGGATCCGGACAAGACAAGCAGTGCGGAATTAGATATTTCAATCCACGCACTCACATGGAGTGCGACAATCTCATGGACAGATAACGCCGGAGTGTCGTCTATATTTCAATCCACGCACTCGCATGGAGTGCGACTTAGATCAGTAAATGGATAAGCCAATCCACCTATATTTCAATCCACGCACTCACATGGAGTGCGACGCAATTGCACCACAACAATCAAGCGGAGCGAAGGTATTTCAATCCACGCACTCACATGGAGTGCGACAGTTGTTGCCCGGGGTATCTCGGACGACTCAGAAATTTCAATCCACGCACTCACATGGAGTGCGACTCACTAAAGGATCTGAGATCATTGATTTTTGTAATTTCAATCCACGCACTCACATGGAGTGCGACCAGGTATTGCAGAGGGGGTTGGATAATGACCACGTTATTTCAATCCACGCACTCACATGGAGTGCGACTGTACCTTTTTTATCTGATTGGCAAGCGTCATGATTTCAATCCACGCACTCACATGGAGTGCGACTTTGACTCCGCCAAGCGTTTCAGTAACAGTAATATTTCAATCCACGCACTCACATGGAGTGCGACGGCATCTACCCATGTAAGAATAGGTAAAATAGAGATTTCAATCCACGCACTCACATGGAGTGCGACTTTAGCTCTCCAAGAGAGCGTCTTGTCATCCATAATTTCAATCCACGCACTCACATGGAGTGCGACTCATTCATACTTACCTGACACCTCCGAATAGTTTATTTCAATCCACGCACTCACATGGAGTGCGACAAGGATCATTGGCTTTTGAAGTCCCTTTGACAGCAATTTCAATCCACGCACTCACATGGAGTGCGACACGGACGTTCCCGAGATACCTTTGAAATGTCTAGCAAATTTCAATCCACGCACTCACATGGAGTGCGACAAAAATTGGTGACGCATCGGGACTAGATAGACGTATTTCAATCCACGCACTCACATGGAGTGCGACTGAAGTGTTTTTTGAAAACTGTGGTGACTTGACTATTTCAATCCACGCACTCACATGGAGTGCGACTAATGTACGGGTTTCCCGGATACGGTTTTTCAGATTTCAATCCACGCACTCACATGGAGTGCGACGTATATATTACGAAATCTGCTTCCGCTTCTGTTTTTATTTCAATCCACGCACTCACATGGAGTGCGACTTCCTTTTTCGTTGTTGCCATTTACGATTTTTATATTTCAATCCACGCACTCACATGGAGTGCGACTTCCTTTTTCGTTGTTGCCATTTACGATTTTTATATTTCAATCCACGCACTCACATGGAGTGCGACAGCTGCAAGATCAATAACAGTATCCTTATACTTTGATTTCAATCCACGCACTCACATGGAGTGCGACCCAGACGATTATTACAAAGTCACTCACTACACAATTTCAATCCACGCACTCACATGGAGTGCGACAAACAAACCACATGGAGGTGCTTCACTTGGGAATTTCAATCCACGCACTCACATGGAGTGCGACAGCAAAATTACACACAAATGATCTATTAACTAGATGAATTGGGTATGACTTCAGTATATTTTCCTGATTAATAGTATAAATCAATCCTTGACTTCACAGCAAGCAGCCTAATTAATTCATAATTCGACAAAAACTGAGGTGCGAATCGCCTAGTGTTTTTATGTGAGCTTGGGGTTCGCACCACATTATATTGTTGTTTGAATCTATCTTCTTTTGCTTACGCTTTTTTAATTTCTTGCTTTGTTAAAGGTTTGCTAGTCAGAAATGTCGAATATTAAAATTAAAGGGGAATTTTAGGTTATATAATATAATTCAACCTATGTAAAATTTTGTGAGGAGGGGAAGCGATGAGTTCTAATAATGAAAAAAGCGCAATGGAACTGATTTCTAGTAATTATCAGAAGTTGAACAAAATGATGTCTGAGGAAATTGATATGGCTTCTTCACATGATGGAGTATCTGGCAGTAATCGTGAAGTCATGTGGATGAATTTTTTTCGTAATATTATTCCTCTTAAGTACTCGTTAGCTCAAGGGGTCATTATTATAGATTCGGAGAATCGTCGCTCAAGTGAAGTGGATATCGCCGTATACGATGAACAATACACGCCGTATGTTTTTCAATATAATACCCTCAAATTCATTCCTATAGAAGCAGTAGCTATTGTGATTGAATGTAAAAGCAAAAAATTAAATATTGATGATCTAGAACTATGGGCTAACAGTATTAAGAAACTACAACCTGTGCCATCGGGATTAGCTAGAATTTTTAGTGGCTTTGTAACGGGGGATACCAATACAATGCAGCCAAGGACACGGCCGATTCGCATTTTAGCTAGTAACTTTCAAAGGGTAAATAATAGTACTCTAAGTAAAACTGTTAAGGGACTTGAAAAGTCTTTCGATTTTATTCTATTAAAGCAATTAGAATCTTCTACTACCGATGGCGGACAAGAGTATAAGTTAAAAGTTCCCTTTGAAGATAACACTCTGGGTTGGTGGGGAAGGCAACTAAATGGGATAGGAGAAGCAGAGGAAATAGGTAAAGGTGGTCACGTCATAGAAGCACTCAAGCAACCACTAAGCGATTTGCGCATTCCTAATAATGATTTGTTAAGTCTGAACTTTCAACTGAATCAACTATTGATGCTAATTAACAATCCTATGTTGTTCCCTCACTTTGCTTATGCTCGAACTTTTGCTAAGCTCACAGCTAATAGTACAGAAGTTCCAGAAGGGAGCATCTTGTCTTGAGACAAAGCCCGGGAACTCCACATACCGCAAAAATTAATACCTCTAGATCTTCATTAGAGAGTTCTACATCATGTAAGGCAAATTACGAGATTACACTTGTTACACCCATGTATGGTGGGGGATATATTGCTGGGAGAATTGACACCGATCATATTATTCGTGAGAGCTCTATTCGAGGGCAGTTACGTTTCTGGTGGAGAGCCACTCGCGGAGCAAAATATACAAATGTCTTTGATCTTCGGAAGCATGAGATTGAGATTTTTGGTGACACAACCCTTCCCAGTAACATTAGAGTAACCGTCATACTTAAAAATGATAAAGAACATTCCTCTAAACATAACACAATGATATTTCCTAAATATGCTTTGTTTTTTGGTAATGAATCGAACAAATCAGAAGCCTTAAAAACATGCGGTATTACCTTTTTTCTAACTATTAATTATAAAAATTCCGAACTTAAACCAGAGGTGGAGGCAGCACTATGGGCTTGGATTAATTTCGGAGGACTGGGTTCCAGAACACGAAGAGGTTGTGGGAGTCTGTACTCCCCTCAATTCTCTCCAAAGAGGGAGGATATTCATAATGGTCAGTTCATGTCTTGGTTCGAACATGAACTTAGCATGCGAGACATTTCTGAATTACAGCCAGGTACCTATAGGGAGTGGCCAACCTTATCCCGAAAGATGAAAGTGCGAACGCATTCTTCTAGTGTGAATAAGAACTGGCATGAAGTCATTGAAGCTTACAAGTTATTTCGCGGTCGTGCGAACAAGAATAATTTGAAAAGAAGCTTTTGGCCTGAGGCAGATTCTATTCGGGCCTTAACTGATACATCCCATCCTAAACATAAAATACCTTTTCCTGAGGAAAAGGAGAAATTAATCGCTTTTCCACGTGCCGAGTTTGGTCTTCCTATCATTTTTAAATTTCGAAAGAATGACGCTGATGTTAAGAACGGGATAGAACAAGACCCTAAAGACACTGAGCTTTTGCCTGTGGATAGAGAACGTCTCACTTCACCCGTTATTTTGAAGCCTTTAGCCTATAGTAAGACGGGAGCCATTGGGGTTATTGCTGTATTGAATCATCCTCCTCTAGAAGAGGTTGAACTGAAACAGAAGGGTCAGAGGTTGAAGGAGCTTAAAGAGGGACAATACAATTCTGGGCAGACCCTGAAACATAATGGTGAGGGGTTGTTGAAGAAACTTAAAGTGAAACACCGCGTTGTGTACAAGCAAAATCCGCTCTGGAAACATGGTCACACTTTTTATAACTCTGCCATAGAGGCATTTTTAGATAGCTGGGAGGTTAGAAAATTTTGTCAGTCAACGAACTTCGAACAGGACAAGAAGCACTACAAAGGGAAGTAATTGAATACCTAATGCTGTTCTCTATCGGTCCTGTACAAGAATTTATTAATCAAGCGCGGAGGACGAGAGATCTATGGTTTGGTTCATTTCTACTCTCTGAGATGAGTCGTGCTGGTGCTAGCGAATTTGTTCGTCTTGGCGGCAGATTAATCTATCCTGCACTGGTTAAGGAAGAACATGCGACTACAGAAGGATATCGCTCTAATGCGCCTAATAAGATTCTCGGCCGTATTCACAGCGATCATCCTGAAGCAATAGCGAAGCAGATCCGCTATGTAATTACAGGAATCTGGAAAAGATATGCTCGTGCGGCAATGGAGCTTGTCGAGCCATACGTGAACATCGGTACTTGGAACAGACAGGTTAGCGATTTAGTAGAATTTTATGCGACTTGGGCAGATCTGGACAAAATTGAATCATCGGGGCGTTACAAGACTGCCATACATACTTCAGAGCATGTTACACCCTACAGTTATGCCTTACATCACGTGGAATCGTTAATGGCAGCAAGAAAATTACTCCGAGATTTCAAACCGAACGTGCCTGGCATGCTCTATGGCGAGAAGAAATCTTCCCTAGATGGAGGACGGGAATCGGTATGGAGACGACCTGAAGATAAGAGGGAGAAGCTTCCTGCACTTGGCATCCACATCCATGAAGAATTAGATGCGATATCTGTTATCAAGCGCCTGTCTTTACGTCTTGTTCCTGAGCAGCAGGCATTCAAGTCGGTGTGTGAGACTGCTTTTTTACCTTACGAGCACGAAATCCGACACAATCCTAATCTTCAACAAGCGGTTAAGGCCTATCTGGATCAAGTTAGCGAGGTAACTCAAGCTGAGACTCCTGTAGATGCGCGGCTTTTTTATCCACGCCGTGTAGAAGATTATCTAGCTGAGAGGTTTGAACTTACCGAAGATACTAACATAATTGTAAAGCAAAAAATTCTGGAACGTCTTGAACTACTATATACAGGCAAATTCAGTCAAGATGAGAAATATGGACGTGCGTTAGGCAGACCTTCACCTTACTATGCTTTTCTGGTTGCCGATGGTGACCATATGGGACGGCAATTACGTAAAATCAGAGAGACGGAACAGCATATTCAATTCTCGGAAGCGCTGTCCAACTTTGCTAACAAGGCGGCTTCGATTATGGAACAACATCAAGGAAGACTGGTATATGGTGGAGGGGATGATGTTATGGCCTACTTACCTGTGCACCGTTGCCTTGATGCTGCCGAGGAGTTGAGAATTTGTTTCTCCACATGTATGCAAGGGAACACCCCTTCTAGGCAACCTTCAACTCTTTCCATAGGTATCGTAATAGCACATATGTTAGAACCTTTGGAGGAAGTACGCAGGATGGCAAGCGCTTCAGAGAAATTAGCCAAAGAAACTAGAGATACACTGGCTATTCATTTCTACAAACGAAGCGGAGGAGATCACATGAGGGTGGCATTTCCATTCTCATCTGATCCGGTTGGAATGATGAAAAAAATGAAAGGCTGGAAAGAAAAAAACTTTTTCTCAGCTCAGTTCGCTTACGAACTCCGAGAACTATATCGCACATATATGCGTATGATTCAGCACTCGGCGTGGTCGCAAGATCCGTCTAGCTTGGGAGATTTGCTTCTCATGGAAATAGAGCGACTCATATATAAAAAGAAGCCAGAGTGTATAAGTACCGAAGAGTTGACTAATTGGTTCATAGCGGAGTGGAAACCATGGATACATCTTCAGCATGAACCGCTTAAGTCTTTGCAACGTATCGCTGAACAATGTATTGTCATGATGCAGATGAAGGAGGTTGAATGTAGCTATGATTAAATGGTTGCAAGCTACTCCATTAGATCCGCTGATGATTCGTGATGGGAGGCCATTTAACAGAACACCTGGCATTCGGGCGTATACGCTAAATGATGTAACTCCGAGTGTAATGGCAGGTACCATAAGGACGATGTTAGCTAAGAGAAGACAACACGAGCTAGGGCAGGCTTCGCCATTATCTTATTTCTCCAAATTAATCATTAGAGGACCCCTCCACCGCTGGAGAGGGAATTTGTATTTTCCTATGCCACAAGATGCTGAATTTTTTGAAGATGAGGATCAAGTTAGGTTGCAATGTATTGTTCCCATACGTCCGGAGAGGTTGGAAGAAGACGGATTAGGATTCTACGGTGTTGGGACGGAAGGACGCTTGCATGACAAATTATGGCCTCCTCTAGGATCGGGTACGCGAAAGAAGGTACAGAAATGGCCAGCCTATGTATCTGCTCAGTGGCTACAGGACTGGCTTACTGAATCTTTGGATACGACTACTGGCGCCGCCCAGATGACAGCTTGGTTACAAGGTTCTTCAAGTGATACAAGTCCGTTATTCCTAAATGCATTCCCCCATCAAGAACGTACACACATTGAAATAGATCTTGAGCGAGGGATCGCTAAGGATAAGCATTTATATTCAACAGAGTCTATCGTATATCCAGACGATCTGGTGCTTGAGACCGCAGTTCATTTATCAAATGAGGATCAGGGTTGGACTGGAAATTTATCCGACATACACACCATGGGCGGAGAACGAAGATTGGTGCATTTTCATGATGCCCCCGAGGCATCCTCTTCTTGGGCATGTCCTTCAGCAATCATCACAGCTATGAACGACGCAAAGTATGTACGGATGATGTTAGTCACCCCTGCTTTTTTTGAAAAAGGGTGGCAGCCCGGATGGTTGAGCGAACAATTAGAATCTCCGTTGTTCCAAGGAACAAACGTTAAGTTGCGTCTAGTATGGGCCTGCATCTCGCGCTGGCAACCGATATCAGGATGGAGTCACTCCACCAAGATTGAAGAAGGTAGAGAAAAAGCAGTTCGCAGGTTGGTACCTGCAGGAAGTGTGTATTTCTTTGAAGTTATAGAAGGAAATGCAGCACAATTAGCCGAGCATGCATGGTTACACTCGGTGTCCGATGCCAATCGGCGTAAAAGTGCATTCGACCACGAAGATGGTGCTGGATTAGCCGTGTGGGGCACTTGGAATCCAGATCAAACGAAAGAATGATGGAGGGGCAAATTTCATGGAACAAGTTCAGAGATCACAAGTAAGTCGATGGCTGTGGATGCACTGTCTGTCACCACTACATATAGGTTCGGGAGAAGGTTTGGGTAATATAGATATGCCTATTCAACGTGAGAAAGTAACGGAGTGGCCGTTCATTCCGGGCAGTAGTCTTAAGGGAGCTCAGCGTGGATATTACCGTTCTGCACAATGGTTAGATGCAGCATTTGGACAACAGGGGGAGGTTGAGGGAAATGCAGGCGCTCTGGTATTTACGGATGGCCGTCTGCTCGCCTTCCCCGTGGCCAGTCGTTTCGGAATATTTGCTTATGTGACATGCCCGTTAGTATTAAAAAGGTTTCAGCGTGATGCAGTGGCATCAGGTCTTCCCATGACGCTCCCTGATATGACTAGATTCGAGCAAGAAGCAACGGTACAACCCCAGTTAGCATGGGTTAGCGATACAGGCTTGTTACATCCTAATGTAGGAAGAGATGCGGATAATCTGTTTTTAGATGAATTTACGGGTAACGGAATACGAGCACAGAGTCTAGCTGACTGGGCTCAAATGATGGGCCAACAATTATTTGAAGATAAACCTTCGCAGGAGTTATGGCAGAAGCGTGTTGTCCTCGTGAGTGATGAGACATTTCAATATTTCGCGGCGATGTGCTGCGAAGTGGTGCCAAGAATTCGTATGAACGAAGATACCAAAACCGTCCAACATGGTGCATTATGGTACGAAGAATATGTCCCCACTGAGGCAGTGTTCTATGCACTAATTTGGTGCGATCGTGTAGGAGGAAGTTCCAGCACGATCGGAAGAGATCAATTTCTAGATCAACTTGAGCGTGAAACGGTGCTACATATGGGCGGGAATATTACCCTTGGCAAGGGTAGAATACGTTGCCGGATCACAGGAGGACGGTCATGAAGTCGAGTCAACACTACTATGCTCAGGTAGCTTATGAGAGCATTATGGAGGTTCAGAAGCTATCTGAACAGGCTGGGAAAAATGTATTTGCAAGCGAATACGGGCAATTGTGCCACCGGTTCCCCTCATTAGTGCTGACGAATGGGCTACGTCTAGCTAAGATATTTATTCAAGCTAAATCTTCTAAGGCAAATGTATCCACATCCCAGGAACACCCCTATGCTCTGTTTCTGATACATATGGAGAAAGCGATAGGTCCTGAGTTCAATGCTAATATTGCTAATAATGAATATTTATTCATTTCTCAGCAGGTGTTGCGTGCTTCAGTGTGGTTCAAAAGATATGCGGAGGCTATTCTGAAAGTGGAACAGGCAACCGAAATGAATGACAGTCTGCTTGATTCTATAGGCCCGTCCTCATCTGGGAGTTCATTATGAATGCCTATCTGGAACTTCACAAAAGCCAATGGAGTCTGAAACCTTTCGGCCCGACGTTAGATCAAGTAGTACAAAAAAGTGAAAAAAAGAGTGAGTTTTATTCAGATTTCATTGAATTCTATATAAAATCATGGGATAGAGAAAAGTATAATGTGTACCAAAAAGGATATGAGCGGTACTACAATATGCGTCATTTCGGGAACCATGTGATGTGTTCATTCTTGGTCCGCTCTATCTCTCCGCTGGCTGTTGGACATGGAGGAGTGTCCATCTTGGAGACCAATCTATCCCTTCATCCGATTTACGGGATACCTTACATTCCCGCTTCAGCTCTAAAGGGACTAGCAGCCAGATATGCTTCTCACACGTTGAGTCTTCATACATCAGCCCTAGGTAAAACAGAGTATGATTATCAGGTGTTGTTTGGAACAGAGGGGTGTGCGGGATATGTCCATTTTCATGATGCCTGGATTACACCATCTACGGCTGCAAATTCACTTAAGCAAGATGTTCTTACTCCTCACCATCAACTGTATAATCAGATTTCAGTAGATCTTTACAATGACACTCAGGATTATCCAGCACCCAGTGATATGGATTCACCCATTCCTATTCCTTTCTTGATTGCAAAAGGTGAGTTCACTATCGCATTATCTTTTGAAGGGAATGAAGCTGAAGCAACCCCATGGCTAAATCTCGCTAAAGACATCCTTGTGGAAGCTCTCCATTATGAAGGAATTGGGGCCAAAACGAACGCAGGATACGGAGTTTTTGTTGAAATAAATGGAGAACAGACTTAGATTTGAGTGCAGTTCCCAATAACATTGGATGAGTTGGACCTTAAGGTGCGAACCTCAAGCTCCCACGAAATCCCTGGGAGATTCGCACCTCATAATTTGTCGAAATTAGAGGGATGTTGACGCGTTTTTTTAAAATAATATGATCAATTTTTATTCTTGTTAAGGTTATGTAGTATGAAACGCATTAATTTATCAATTTAATACTAAAATTAACGTATTTTTGCTGTCGCACTCCATGTGAGTGCGTGGATTGAAATCACGTGGTATGCATACCCTACCCCCTACCAAACACAGTCGCACTCCATGTGAGTGCGTGGATTGAAATAGGACCTAAAACCGCATTTCCAATCAGTGTGAAGTCGCACTCCATGTGAGTGCGTGGATTGAAATTAACAAAATGTCATTGAGATACTTGATGTTTTTGTCGCACTCCATGTGAGTGCGTGGATTGAAATCAGCTCTTGATTTACCAGGAACAAATGGGGAATAGTCGCACTCCATGTGAGTGCGTGGATTGAAATTCCACACTTGCTATTAGCTCGCTCTCCTCATCGAGTCGCACTCCATGTGAGTGCGTGGATTGAAATGGCTTGAAGGTTCTTAGCATCAAGAAGCTTTGCGTAAGTCGCACTCCATGTGAGTGCGTGGATTGAAATAACTTGTGTTCCCAATGGTACATCAGCAAGATCAGTCGCACTCCATGTGAGTGCGTGGATTGAAATGCAAGGGCGGTGTGCCTTTAGATATATGGGCTGAGGTCGCACTCCATGTGAGTGCGTGGATTGAAATTTCGGTGCATATTTTAAGAATTGCGTGTAGCTTATGTCGCACTCCATGTGAGTGCGTGGATAGATTGACACACTTTCTCTCGCCTGTAGTTTTTGTTGCCCTAATGTATGCAGACTCATATCCTATAAAATATGATATTGCTCTCTTAAAAGCCTGAATCCTCAGGCTTTTTTTGTCATCTTCTTAACCTAAACAGAAGAATTTATCCCCTATAATTGGATATTCCCCCTTATGCGCCTAGCGTATTTTCTTGATAATGAAGGAGAATGAAAGCGGTTCCGAAACTTGTTGAAGACTGATTTCATTCCATAACTTCAGTCTATCAGGAGGTGAGAAAGGTTAGTCAATTCATGACCACGAACATAAAAGGCCTTAGTCACGATACGATATCAGTTTTATTATAAAAGGGGGAAAATTACGAATGAATGTTAATCACACACGTTCAAGCAAGCCGTTAATGATCGCATTAATCACGGCTTTATTTTTGTCACTCTTTGCATTTTCAGGTATGGGAGCTCCGAAAGCGAATGCCGCTGTAGCAAGCAAGACACTTGTAGGGTATTGGCACAATTTCGATAATGGTTCGGGATTTATTAAATTGCGGGATGTATCGCCTAAGTTTGATGTGATCAACGTTTCTTTTGCAGAACCTAGTGCGGGGGTTACGAACGGAACGATTGGATTCGTACCCTATAACTATACGGATGCGGACTTCAAAGCAGACGTAGCTTATCTGCAAAGCCAAGGCAAAAAAGTCATTATTTCGATTGGTGGAGCCAATGGTCAAGTGCAACTGGGTACTACAGCTGCTCGCGATAATTTCGTGAATTCAGTAACCGCTATTATTGAAAAATATGGATTTGATGGTCTTGATGTAGATTTTGAAGGTCATTCTCTCTTCCTAAATGCAGGAGACAGTGATTTTAAAAATCCGACAACTCCAGTTATCGTTAATCTCATCTCGGCACTACGTTCTATTAACAGCCACTTTGGTACAGATAAATTTTATCTGACTATGGCTCCAGAGACGTTCTTTGTACAACTGGGATATTCCTTCTATGGTGGAAGCTGCATTAGCTGTGATAGTCGTGCAGGTGCCTACTTACCAGTCATCTATGCGACTCGTGATATTTTAGATTGGCTTCAAGTACAGAACTACAACTCTGGTCCAATTACTGGATTAGATGATCAATATCACAATATGGGCACCGCCGACTTCCATGTAGCTATGGCTGATATGTTGTTGGCCGGTTTCCCTATTGCCAAAAATGCAAATAGTTTCTTCCCGGCACTTCGTCCCGATCAAGTCGTACTTGGTCTGCCTGCTAATGCAAATGCAGGTGGAGGATTTACTTCTGTAGCCGAAGTGCAAAAAGCACTCGATGCACTAATGAAAGGCGTTCAACTATCCAGTTATAAAATGCGCAGTAGCACAAGTGGCTTCCCAGACTTCCGCGGTCTGATGACTTGGTCAATTAACTGGGACAAATTCAACAATTTTGAATTTTCTAATAGCCACCGGGCATACCTAGATTCCTTCAGTCCTCCAGTAGTAGATACACAAGCTCCAACGGTTCCTACGAATGTAGTAGCTGCATCCAAATCTTCCACTACGGTCAATTTGAGTTGGACAGCATCGACAGACAATGTAGGTGTAACGGGATATGTTGTGTCTTATGGCACACAGACTTTTAACGCTACAGGAACTTCCGCTGCTATCACAGGTCTTACGCCGAACACTTCGTATGTATTCACAGTAAAAGCTAAGGATGCAAAAGGCAATCTTTCCGCCGCTAGTACGGCTCTAACTGTAAAAACAGATGCGGCAAGCACAGGTAGCGACCAAACAGCTCCAACAGCACCGGGTAGCGTAACTGCTTCTGCAAAAACAGCGACTAGCGTAACACTGACGTGGACAGCTTCCACAGATAACGTGGGTGTAACTGGTTATACTGTGACTTATGGTACGAACAGTGTAAATGTAACAGGTACCACAGCTACAATTAATGGACTAACAGCGAACACAGCATATCAGTTCACGGTGACGGCAAAAGATGCTGCTGGAAACGTGTCCACAGGGTCCAATGTTAGTGTTACTACAGCGGCTAACAATGGTCCGCAAGCTTGGGCACCGAATGTAAGCTACAAAGTTGGCGATGTTGTATCGTATAGTGGCAAAACTTATGTATGCCGTCAGCCTCATACATCTTTGGTAGGCTGGGAACCGTCTAACGTTCCTGCTTTGTGGCAAGTTCAATAAATTTAGTTTGTAAGCGGAAAAATTAGAGTAAAGAAACAACTCCCTCAACTTAGGCTTTGGCAGATTGGGGGAGTTTTTTTGATGTAATCGTTATTGATTAAATTTACCATCACTTTATCATTATCGTTTTGCTACTCTAATAACTCTGTATAAGATTGCTTTCTGATTGGCTAAGAAAATCCAATCTAGAAATCACTACTTTCTAATATAGAGCGGTATCTTTCGAATATGGTTTACCTTTTATTTTTTAGCAAGTTGAAAATTCTAGACGATTAACAAAAAAATTAAGCTATGTCTCACGAGTACAACATTAATTTAAAGATTTAAGGGTTGTGGAGCATATTTACTATATTTAGGTAGTTCATCTAGAGCGATCGCAGATATTTCTTTTAGGGTATTCGCACCTGCCGCATATCTATATAATTTGAACTTATCAGAGGGGGCCTCACTTATGAAATCTACATGTGTACCTTCAGTATTCCACATGATGTATAGGGTGTTAATTAAATTGCTATTATGAGGTAAGGTTTTTACCTCTTGATGTTTAAAGTCATATATAGCTATTGTACTGGAGCTTGTATCTCCATAGGAAAAAGCAAGTTTATTGCCTAGAGGGGCCCAGTTATAAGCGTGAATGGTTTCGTAAGTAACTTGGGTTAACTTATTCATTATTGTACTTGTTCCATTCTCGAGATTAACGACAATTAACTGGTTACCTACATTTGCAACAAAGATGTTGATTGCTAAAAATCGTCCGCTTGGGGATAAGGCGATGGAGGTAAGTTTAGCATGATTAACTTGAATGTCTTTTGGAATGTGGATGTCATAATGGGCCTTACTGTTGGTGACCTGTATGGAATTAATTGTTGTAGATGAGGTTCTGGCAATCAGGGAGATGTTATCTTTTTTCCACGTAATTTGATTTTTGCTCGATGTGATCTCCGCCTTGTTGCTAGGCATAAAATAATTAAGTCTTTCGTATTCGTTATCATTATTCTTCATCGTAGGTGACACCGTTACCTTTTTCTGATTTTCAGCAGTTTTCTCTGGAAGCTGAGTCTGAGTAGAGGACTGTTCTTGGCTCACCCGAGGAGAGCTATTACCACATCCTATAAGTGAAACCGAAAGTAAAGTTATGATCATTAACGTACAATTGATCTTTTTCACGTTAGAGGTCTCCTTTTAATTGAAATGTATTATTCATTAGACTCCACAATTTGGTAAAATGTTTCCGCTGAATAGATAATGCGCTGGACTATCAATATGGTAGGGGTGAGGGGAAGAGTAATTCGATTAAAGTGAGTCATGCCCATTGGCATACTTAATTGAGAAGACGGGGGTAGTTAGTTAAATGAGATTAGTAACGACAATGATGACAGAAACAGAAATGTCAGATAGCGATATTTCAAAAGCTACAGATATTCTACGATCTCAATTTAACAAGAAGTATGAAATTCAAAGTTTTTATTATGATGACAGCAAATATCGTGAATTTGATAATGATTTGTTTGACGTGGATTTTTCCAGTGAACGGATTTACGATGATATTGACAAATTGATTTTTGCTTATGAAGAGATTCTAAAAACAGTATCACATGAAATCGATTTCATTGCAGGTAATGACGACACTCATTTTGCAGTAGTAAGCTACGAACAGAACAATGAGAATATAGAAAATTTTGGATCATTTGTTACTAGGCGAATTATACCAAAACTTCAACCTTATTATTCTTCTCAAATCTGTAATGCTTATGTTAATCTTACACACGTAAGTTTTGGTGTGTACCTCTGAGTAAAGAACTAGTGAAAAGACAAAATGAACTACGAATTCACTAAAGATACATAAAAACATGGGTAGCATCTATCTTGTCCTGTTTCAAGAACTCGCAAATCAGATTTAAGGCTGTATGCATTTCAAATTACTGTTAATAAAAACCAAATACTCATGTTATACTTAGCTAGTACAACACGCCTTGAGTAGGCAAGTCTCCCTCCGGAAGGAGGTGAGGCTTATGAACTTCTCCTTTTCAGATGTGATTGGGTTTGGTGCATTATTGATTGCGCTATTGACCTACATCGAACGAAAAAAGAAGTGACCTGCGCAAGGTTGGCGAACCGTGCAGGTCACTTCTTCGTGTAATTCTAGTCTCGAGGGAGTAGCCCACTCAAGTTGTTGTGCAGGGGATCGGTAGCCGCCGGTCCCTTATTTCATTGTATCTTACGCAGATGTTCTTTATACATATAGTACTACAGACTATGGTGACTTACAACATTTGGAACAAATTTCCTCCAATTATTGTAAGCGATTTCTTAGCTCTAATATTTAAATTAAAGAACTTATTAGAATATACATATTACAAGATTACGAGCCTCATATAGTCTGGAATAATCCAATAACAGCTTAGCTGTATCTTTAGTATTAAATAGTAAAAAAATTACAAATTACATAAAAATATCATCACAAAAAACCATATTTTAAGATAAAAGTAAAAAAAGTACTGAAAATCTTAAAATTATGGTTGTTTTTGCCATGTTAATTCTTGTATATTAGTCCTTGCGACTCAAAATATAGGCGGAAAGGCTCTGATAAATATAAATATATAAGACAAATGGCGGATAAATAATGAATAATTCTAGTCTATTATTCTATCGGTTAATGGTTCTTCAAATGTTAGAGGTTTATCAAATTTATTAAAAAAAGATGTAAAATTTTTAGAAGAGGTGAATTACTTTTGATTTCACTTAAAAAAACACTCACATTATCGGTCGTTAGTCTGTTTACTCTTTATTCCGTAAGTACAGGGGGAGTTACTGAAGCTCTAAGCTCCAACTTAAAAAGTGCGAAATCCAAAACTATGTCCAAATTGGCAGTCCAAGCTCTTGCTCCTACAACACCTACTAATCTTAAATCCTCAATACAATCGGATACTACGTTGAATGTGGAATGGACAGCATCAACAGATGATTCGGGTATAGCAAATTATGAGATTTATATTAATAATGCTCTGGCTGGTACGGTAGGAGGAACTCAGCTATTTTATACAGTTACTGGTTTGACTGCAGGAACAACATATACGGTACAGGTGAAAGCCAAGAATACTAGCGGAGTCTATTCCGATTTGAGTCAGAGCCTCAGCCTTACAACTCTATCAGGAAAAAAAGTCTACGAATTTGAGAAATTAGCCGATGTTAAACATTCTGGAGATGCCTTATCTAAAGTAAATGAAAAAGAAGCAAGTGGGGGATATCACGTCTTCTATCAATCGAATGAGGTAGATGATTATATTGAATATCCCTTTCAAATTGATGCTAATGGGAGTTATGAATTTAATCTCAGATTGAAGCAGTTCACAAATCGTGGAATTGCACAAGTTTATGTGGACAATACTCCAGTCGGTGATCCTGTAGATTTTTATAATGTAACAGCAAGATATATAAATACGATGATTGGGTCTATGGATTTGGATGCGTCTATAAAACACTCTATTAAATTTAAGCTAATTGGGAAAAATGAAGCGAGTAGCAATTATATACTGGCACTTGATAGTTTCTATTTAAGTAAGAAAGAAGCAGCAACAATTCCCTCAGCACCTACAGCAATGAAATCTACGATTCAATCGGATACTAGCGTGAATTTAGAATGGACAGCCGCAACTGATGCAAAAGGGATATCTAGTTATGAAATCTATGAACAGAATCAGAAGATAGGAGCTGTACCAGGAACTCAGACCTACTTCACTGCAACCAAATTAACTTCCGGACAGGCATACAAGTTCAAAGTGAAAGCCAAAAATCAGGATAATGTATATTCGGACTGGAGTAATGTACTAGATATTAGTACGTTAACTGGTATGACGGTTTTGGAATTCGAATCTCTTACAGGTGTCAAACACTCTGGAAAAGTTCTTTCTAAAATTGGAGAAAAGGATTCTAGTGATGGATATCATACGTTTTATGAATCCAATGTAACAGATGATTACATTGAGTATCCTTTTCAGATAAGTAAAGCAGGCAAATATCAACTTGATCTTAGATTAAAACAATTCACTAACCGAGGAATGGCACAGATGTATGTGGATGGAGCTGCTGTTGGCAAACCTATCGACTTTTACAATTCAAGTGCAAGTTATAAGAACATCACAGTTGGGGATGTCACATTAGATAGCCGTGCTACACATGCAATCAAATTTGTGATAACAGGTAAGAACACGGCAAGCAGCAACTATATTGTGGCACTTGATGCATTTTATCTTAAAGAAGCTGTAGCTGAAGACACATTAGAACCTAACAATTCTATAGAAACGGCATCAGATATACCTCTATCTCACACAATCTCATCGAATATCTCTAGTGCATCGGATCAAGATTATTATAAGTTTACTCCTACAAAAGGCGGGAGCTACTCTCTTACATTGAAATCTCCTACCGTGAAGAATTACAAGTTAGAGGCAGTCAATGCATCCGGTAAAAAAATAGCTATACGAACAACGCTTAACAAACAAGATCTCGATGTATCTTTTAGTGTGGCAAATGATGAATCGGTATATTTACGCATTTATGATGATTTAGGAGCGTATGGCTCGGGTCCTTACCTCATAAGAATCTCACCACCACCGCATAAGGTCTATACCTATAATGCTGCGAGTCGTTTGACCAAGCTTGAATACGAACAAGGTCTATATCAATATGTGATCCAATATGATTACGACAGCAATGGGAACTGTATTGCTAGTCATCTCACGAAGACATTAATAACTAATTAAATGCACATTTCAATTTCAAAATAATATAACGGATAATATTACCAAGTGTAACGAGTAAATATGGTGAAAAATTAAAAGTTCCCCCCCCCTAAAAAATGGTTGTTTTTTCTAAGTAAGATCTTGTATATTAAATCTTGCGCTTAAAAATATAGGAGGAAAGTCTTAGTTCATAACAATCATTTAAGAATCTAGGGGGAAATATGAAAAAGATTAGTATTTTGTTCGTTACTTGCATAATAATTTGGTTAGTTCTTCCTTCACAAACTTTGTTTGCGAACTCAGCTTCGTCTGAAGAGAGTAGGCAATCTAGCAGACAGTCAAATGGCTCGAATCCCAATGAAGACATGGATAAACTAAATAGCCAGTATGCGGAACAGTTGAAAAAATGGAAATCGCAGATGGCACCTACAGATAAGCTTAATAAGCCTATCAAACCATTTAGTATAGGTTCCAAAGTTATTTCCACCATGAACCCGAGAAGTATTCCTTCAACGGACATTTATAAATTCCAATCCAAATATATGACGAATAATTTTTCCTCAGATATGTCTTCGTCCACTGTAACGAATGATGAACATACCCTTATAACAAAAGGAAATTTCAGAACCACAAAAGATCTAAGTGGGATGGCATGGGAAGTAGAAGATAAATACAGCCCTTCTTCGTTAAAATATCCAACTCAGCCCGATTTTACAGATGTGAATCTCAGCTATAACTACAATATAACGGGATATACGCCCACGCTGGATAGTGGAGCAGCTCCTATACTCACAGTTGAGACGAATGATGGTCAGTATTATTATGTGAGGCTCTGGAATTACGTGGTTAATAGACCAACTGATAATTGGGAAACTTCAACTGGAACTACTTTCCCTCAGCATCGTGTTGCTGGACAAGCAGATGGTGCAACAGGTTCTATTCAGATAGATTTCAATAATCTGTATGCTGGATGGACTCCTTATGTGTGGTCCAGTGTTCCCCTATTAGATGCCAATGGACAGCCAATGAAATATGGCGATGGTGTTCCGATGATGGTAGACAAGTGGAGTCCTAATCCGGACTGGGTGAAAGTTCCTGTGAATAATATCAAAAAAATTATGTGGTCTTATGCTCCTTTAAATTATGACTATAATTCCGCTTCACCCTATTTGAAGAATTCAGAAGAATTCACGATCACAATGTCCAATTGGAATGTTACAGGGAATACATTTTTAATGAGAGATCCAATTACCTCTCCCCAGACATCCCTAAGAATGACTGATGACTATGATGATACGTACAATCTAACCCCAGAACGTATAGTCTCAGATTATAGCAAACTAGGATATACAGGCACGGTAAGCAACTATATTGGGACTACTAGGTATTACGATCGAAAGTATAATGGTACCCACATGGAGATTATTCAAGATCATCCATTTAATGCTGCATTTGAATCATGGTACTCCAATTACTGTCAAAATCTACAACGCAATCATTACAAATTAATCAATTCCATATCCATGGAGAATGTGAATGCCCCTGAGACTTGGTGGCAGAGAACTTGGAACAATACACCAGTTACATCGGGATGGGACCCTACTCCTTATCTACTCAGTTTTACCAATGCGGAAGTGAAAAATTATTATAAATCCTTGGTTGAAGGGCTTGGACGCATTGCTTCCACAAATAATCTAGAGCCAATTGTTCAACTGGGAGAGCCTGCATGGTGGACAGCAGATAGTAATTCTATTTCATCTCCTGCATTTTATGACCAATCTACACGCCAGTTATACCAACAAGAGTCAGGCGAGAGCATGTACGAATACAAGTCGAGTCATGACCCCATCGAGGGACATGAGAAAATGCTAAATTGGTTGAGAGATAAGAACGGTGAATTCTCGCTGTATTTGAAAAATGCTCTGAAAGCAAAATTTGCTAACGCTAAATTTACAGTTCTCTTATACACGCCAGCCATTATGGATAAGGAAAAGACCCCTCCCATGATGGGAATTGTAAATTTCCCGAAGGAACAGTGGAAATATCCTAATCTGGATTTTGTTATGTTCGAAGACTATGACTATATTATTGACAATCGTATGGATCAACATTTACAAACTCTAGATCTTATTCAAAGCAATCTAAATTATCCCTCGAATAAAATTCATTACATTACAGGATTTGTGAAAGATCCTAATAAATCTGAAATTTGGAACAGGATGAATCAGGCAATTAATGATGGATTCAACAAAAAGTTCGGTGAAGTATATGCATGGTCTTATACACAGATTAAGAGAGACAGTTGGAAACAACCTAGTCTTATTATGGCTAGTTCACCTTCTGGTACCTATAATACTGCGTTTAATCTATCATTTAGCTCGGTAGATTCAGATGAAATAAAGTATACATTAGATGGTTCAGCACCAGAGTCAGGCACTGTGTTCATATCTCCTATAACGATCGCCAAGAACGTTACAGTAAAAGTAGCAGCTCTTAAATTAGGAAAAGTAATTAGTTCTTATACTTTTATGTATGGATATGGATCAAAGCAGAATTATAAATATACCTATGATGCTGCAGGTAGATTATTAACGATTCAATACACGCTGAATAATAAAAACTACACTATGAACTACACTTATGATTCACAAGGGAATCAGTTACAAAGCAAGATAACTATCAATTAAACCAACCTATTAACAATAGAACGGAGAATATTAAATAATGTATTTTTTGAAGTTTAAAAAGGCCTTATCTGTTTTATTAACGGCTACATTACTTGCTAGCTTTGCAACAGATGTTATAGAGCCTACAGCGGCCTATGCAGAAGAGGATACTTCGGATCCACAGATCCAGTTCCTTGTTAGTCAATTTTCTACAACAGAAGCAGTGATTCAAGATTATAGAGACAAGGGCTATTCTCTTGGACAGATTGGTTCTGCTTTTTATAAAGCGAGGCAAGATAAGACTAGCTTTGACGTTGCCTTAGCAAGTCTTTATCCCAAAGAAGTTAATAAATCAGCTGAAGCTACAACCAAAGTAATTAACAAACTAGTGAATCCATTATTTGAGAAATTTAATGCCGTTGAAAGTAGTCAGTCTAGTATCGTAAAGACGAAAGACTTTTTCCCAGCAGATCATGATCTAGGAACGCCAGATCAGAACAAGCCTACGGAGGAGGAGAAGGGTTGTACACCTTCTGATGATCAAGTTTCACCGGAAAATAAGGAAACAGATACAGAAAAAGAGAGCACGCTGGATAGCAAAAAGGGTGAACCATCGGATTGTGCTCAAGATGAAGTGAATTCGGATAAGCCAGCAACGGATAAATCAGAAACAGACAAGCCAACAACAGAAAAACCTGCAACAGAGAAGCCAACAACAGACAATAATCCTAATACTAAGCCTGACGAAGGAAATCCTCAAGACTCTGCAACAGATAGCAAAAATTCAGCAGCTACAGAAGAGACGGATAAGACAACTATAGAAACAGACCAGAAGGCTGATATACAAAATCTCACTTCTGAGGGGGATAAGAAAGATAAAACTGGCAATACAGAAGCCTCTACAGATGAGGAAGAAGGAACTACAGAAAAAGCAAAAGATGAAGGGAAGCAAGGAGCTTCCACAGAGTCGAAAGAATCTGCTAAAGAAAAGAAAAAGTCTAATAAATCGCTCTTACGAGATGCACAAGAAGTCAAGCCTGTATTAGAAAAAGCTCCGAAATATGATAAAAATTCGTTTAATACAGCGCCATTCTCTATTGGGAGTAACAATGAATCCGTATCTAGTCTTTCTGGGGGATTAGGATTACAGCAGACCGATGCAACATTACCTGGTAGAAATGGACTATCCTTCTCCCTGAGTCGTCAATATAATTCAGATGATTCTAAATTTTACGAAGTAGGTCATGGTGTTAACAAGTATTCATACAATATGTATAAGTATTTTGTACAATTTAATGGAATTAGGAAACAAAAAATTCCTCAGTATACTGTCAAGTACATTGAGAGTCGTACTCCTCAAATTGATTTTAATAATGATGGGGTTCCGGACACAGATTATGGCGTTTTGGACACACAGACCCTTACAAAGGGAGTCTATGCAACAGCAGCAGAAGCAAATCAAGTGGCTAGTAGACGTGTCACATATACCATTCCCGCAGAATTTATAGAAATCAAGGATTCTAGAACAAGCTCTTCGAATAGCTTTCCTTCATCCATTTTCTACACATCTAATGGTTTGGGAGGAACTTTATATCAAGATGGAGCTGCTGTTGTAACATCAGGTTCTTATCAAGCTACGCAGTCAAGGACTGAAAGTACTTCTTGTACCAATGCACAGCAAGGGAAATATGACAAAAATGGTGTGTGGTCTCCCACAGAATCCGACCATCCTTGCCCTACATCCATTAGTTATAATTCAGGAGGTTTCAGCGGAACATTAAATCGGGTCGATACAAATCAGACCAAAGCTTGTCCTTCCCCTAGCAAAGCTTCCGCAACTTATACTTGCACCGTTACTTATGTGGCTTCGTATAAAGGTGATGTAACTAAGCCAGGATATGATACCCGTCAATATAAGCAGAATTACAAGGGAACGATAACGAAACCCTCTTATACTACAGATACCAAATATACAGAATGGGAATCTCTAGGAGGTGGTGCGAAGCAGAGATATGCATACACATTGAAAGAACTACCTTTCGTGGAGACTTCCATAATTGAAGGACCAGGTACCAGCATATCGCTAAGCTCGGTTCCAATTGATTCATGGTCCGAAGCAAATGATTTTAAAAATCTAATTATGAATAATCCCGGAGAATTATATGATGATGATGAAGGCGAATATAATGATTATATATCTTCAAGCCCAAATGCAACTGTTCAGTCCTTTGTATATGATGTTGGAGAAGGCGAGACGTATTACAATAGCACATCTAAGCCTCTCAATGAAAAACTCTATCCTATTGGAAAAGGGTGGTCTTGGAAACTTCCTTATGTAGACACACAAGATGGAAAGCAGAGAGTCTATCTTGCAGAGGGTGGATCCTATGAAGTAGAGGGAACCAAGCTCAAGGGAAGCGATTGGGAAGGACTTACTTTTAATAAAGACACAACCGTTACAGTCAATGGGGAAGTTTCACAATATGTACTGACGAATGTAGATGGAACATCGAATCAATATTTTGCACAAGATGGTCGCATTTTACAAATTTCAGATGCTTATAAGAATACAGTTCAATTCATGTACGAACAGAATGCGGTTTATGGCCGTAAATTATTATCTCAAGTGAAAGATGCAATTGGTAATACAATTCAAATCTCTTACTCTGCGACCCAAGTGACCTTAAGCAAAGGTAACAAAGTGGTGCAGTATAACAAGCATACAGAACAAGGTATAGAACTCCTAGATTCTGTGACGGACGAGATCGGAAGAAAGACGACATATTCCTATAAGTTAGTCGATGCTAAATTCAACCTGATGAATGATTATCCAGAAAGAGCAATTTCCAATCCATATGTATTAATGTCTCAAGTTCAGTATCCAACCGGTGCGGCAACAATTTATACGTACGAAGCAACACCAGTCAAGCGTTATTTAGGAACGAGTTCTGTGGAAGATCATTATCGTATGAGTTCACGTAAAGATCAAATCTCTTACGCAGATGGTACGAAGAGTGATAATAACCGTCAGACATTCTTTTATAATGGTGACTTAGGTTCCTCGTACGATCAAGATATGACATTCTCTACCGTCATGGACAATGGATTAACAAATACTAAATCTACGTATAAGAAGCGATATAGTTCAGAGTCATCACAATATTATCTGGATCAGATGGTAATAAAAGCAGATGGATTAGAGAAGACGACAGCGTATACGTATGGGAAGACGGTGGCTAATCATCCTCTTGCTTCAGCTACCCCTACAGGAACAGTAACAACTAACAATTTAAATGGGGATTCCTTGTCCACTTTAACGCAATATGATGATTACGGGAATGTAACTAGCTCTACGAATGAGAAGGGCGCTGCAGTAACCAATACCTATGATTCCAACAAGCACTGGCTTGTAAGTTCTACTGAACAAGTAGACATGAATAATTCTAAATACACTGAACTATCTAGGAACTCATTTGGAGATATTACTCAAATCGTGGTTCGTAAGGGAAGTAACACAGGACCGTTATTACAACAAGTGAATTATAGTGGGTTTGATTCTTTTGGTAATATGACTTTGCAGACGCTATTAAATGGTTCCAAACAAATTACTACGACAACGGAGTACAGCTCAGTCTATCAATCAGCATTTCCGACAAAGCAAAGTGTCAATGTTACTGATGCAGATGGTAAAGTGAGTACAGTCAGTTCCTCCTTGGAATATGATTCTTTGAGAGGCAACGTAACAGCTAGTGTAGATGGTGAGAATCATCGGACGGAGTATCAATATGATGCTTTAGGTAGAGCTACCAAAGTCATATATCCTGACCACACATCGTTAAGTAGTACTTATGATGATATTCAGAATACAGGGACAGTAACGAATGAATTAGGGATACAGTCCATGACAAGATGGAATCCTCTAGGTTCCCAGATCGAAAAGGGGATAATAGGTAACAAGGGTTATGAAGTAAAAGAGAAATCTGGGTATGATCCCTATGGAAGAGTAGACTGGAGTGAAGATGCTCTAGGAAATCGAACGAAATATCGTTATGACTCTTGGGGACGCAATACTTCCACAGTTTCCGCAGATGGAACGGAAGCAAGAACTACCTACAATGATAGTGCAAGAACTCAGACACAAATCGATGCGGAAGGAAATGTACAAACCAGTAGTTCGGATATATATGGAAGAACAGAAAAAATCGAAGAAAAAACTGCTGCGGCTACTTCCTTGAAAGTGATGAGCAAGAGTACCTATGATAAAATCAATGGGTCGTTACTCACTCAGACCGATGCGAATATGAATACCACAAATTATAATTATGATCTCTTAGGTCAATTAATGAGTGTGACTGACGCAAATGGAGACACCACTAAGTATAATTATGATATGTTTGGTCAGCTCATCTCTAAAACAGATCCCAATGGGAGTGTGAAAGAAAGTACCTATGACGAATTAGGAAGAGCTATAATAACCAAAGATAAAGTAGGACAACTAACTAAGCAGTATTATAATGCCAACAACAGTCTAATTAAGAGTGTGGACCGCAATGGAATTACGAAGAATCTAACGTATGATCTGAAGGAGCGTTTGATACAACGCATAAGCCCCGATGAGACAGTGAGCTTTGCTTATGATGATACTGGTAAACGAGTGAGTATGACAGATAAGACGGGCACGACATTATATCAATATGATCCATCTACAGAGGAATTAAAACAGAAGACATATTCTGATGGTCAAATATTGAAGTTGGATTATGATGCAGCGGGCAATCGTACAGCATTGTCAGGTCCTTTTGGACTTAACGTGACGTATACCTATGACAACATGAATAGACTTAAGACTATTGGAAGTAGTAAAGATGATATTCCGTTAGCTGAATATGCTTACAAAGCAAACGGACTGTTGCAACAGACAAGTGTGAAGTCCAACATCACCACGAAAAACAATTATGAGGGGTTGAAATTATTATCAGTTGAACGCAAAAAAGGCGATCAATTGTTAACTAATTTCGAGTATGGTTATGATGCCAATAGTAATATCATCAGTGATCTTGCTCCCAATGGAACGTTGAATTCCTACAAGTATGACAAGTTGAATCGTATTTCTGCTTCATCTGCATTTGATGAAGAATATGCTTACGATAAGGTAGGCAATCGTTCATCATTAACAACCAATCAAGTTCATAATGCTGAGGAAAAAACGAACACATTTGATACTCAAAATCAATTGATCCAAGTGAAAGTCAATGGTAAATCGGTACAGTATCAATATGATGGCGATGGACTTCTCGTAAATCGTACCGAGGATGGTACCAAGAGTAGATACTATTATGATGGCGATCAAATTATTGCGGAAGCATCAATTATTAATGATAAACCTCAACTGAAAGCTCGATATATAAGAGGTCAGAAGCTGGAAGCTATTGAATACCCAGATGGCAAGAAAGTATATCCATTTACTAATGGACATGGTGATATCACTGAGATTCGAGATGAGAATGGAGCAGAGTTAAACCACTATGAGTATGACATTTGGGGAAACATCCTAAAGCAAGAGGAAACTGTATATAATCCATTCCGGTATTCAGGGGAGTTATGGGATAATACTGTTCAATTAGAATATCTTCGAGCTAGATGGTACAATCCAAGCGAAGGAAGATTTATTAGTGAGGATACGTACGAGGGCCAGATTAATAATCCGATGAGCCTTAATTTATATACGTATGTTACGAACAATCCATTAATTTATATTGATCCCTCGGGAATGTGCGGTATAAAAAGTTGGAAAGATGCTGGAGACTGTTTTGTAAAAGCTGCTAAAGTAATTACAGTAACGGCAAAAACAATTTGGTATATAGCCAATGAAGCAGCCTTAGCCTATCCACCAGCTGCTGGAGGCGAATTCGTTATTGTTAAGGGAGCTGGATTTGCATGGAATGGATTTAAATGGGTTAAGACAGCCATTACTGGAGGTACTAAAGTTGAGAGCACGTATAGGTTAAAGTTAGATTTGCAACTGTTTGGACGTATGAATTCTCAAGCGGCCGAAGCGGCAGCAAAAAAGCTTGGATATACTAAGACAAACTTCTATTCTAATGGAGCCCCTGTCTTTAGGAAGGGAAACAAGTATATTACCCCTGATGTCGATAGTCATATTGGTGGGGTATGGAAAATGGCTGATTCAGTAAAAAATTTAGGAAGCAAGTCTACAAGAAAGGGTACTTATAATAAAGATTTAAAAAGGATAGGGGATTAATAAAATGTATTGTTGGAGAATAACAAAGTATGACCCAGTTTTTCGTGATAATGAAGGAAGATTTAAAAAAGAAGAATGGACATCATTTTCTGATATTGGGAGATTTTATGAAGGAAGTCAATTTACCATAACAGATTATCTGTCTATAGAAAGTAAATATATTAATGCAGTAACGTCTCTAATGGAATATATGAATTTATTTTCACTGAAAATTACAAATGTAGAGAAATATAACGATAGTGCAAGTCATAATCAGTATATTTCGAGAAGCATGACTGAGCTTTTAGCAACTATAAAAAATGGAGATCATATTGACATTACAAATGTACCCGATTTATGTAAACTAATTCTTCGAAATCATTTATGGGGTAAGCTGTCGATGTCTTCCATGTTTGTTCATTTTGGTTACGACTACTATATGTATATTGGACTGCAAAAAGAGTGTCCACTTAAGTTAAACGAAATTAGGAAGGCAGGGTTATTTGTAGAGCCATTTGCTTCACCGTATCTATGCTAACTTTTTAAAAAAGAAACCTTGATTGGCTTCATGCCTTTCAAGGTTTCTTTTTTTGTGGGGTTACCCTGGGACGAACGAATCTATCACTCAACCATTAATCAGGTCTTATTTGCAGTATATCTTCATTAAATTATGGGGTTCTTTCGGTAGGTAATTTAAAGTGAGCTAGCATTATAATAAAGTATGTTTTAGGTATACAATTTTTATGAATTCAATCATATAAAAAAGAATAATAAATCTAATTTTCATTCTAATCCCAATCTTACATAATAGAAATATATCTAACTTGCTCATAAAAGTTTATTGATCACCCCAGCCATACTTTTCGTCATATACTTTTCAGTCTCTTCATATTTCACGTACTTATATCCATCTACCTCGGGTAGCATCTGATGGCTGTGATAGTGTTTAAAATAGGAGGTGCATTCTAACTTTTCTAGCTCTGGCAATTGAGGCGTCAGCCATCTAAATACATGCAGATCTTTATCCTTCATATAAGGAAATACAGATAAATCTTGAAGTTCATGTATATCTAATATCAGTCCCGTCTCTTCTTGCGTCTCTCTTAGACACACTTCAATAGGTGATTCACCATGTTCTTGTAGCCCTTTAGGCAGATCATAAAATGAGTTGCCGGTCGAGTGGCAAGCGAGAAACTGTGTTCCATCGGTGATAAATGCGGCTACGGAAATTTTTTTCATGTGAATCCTCCATTGCTAGTTCGGAAATTATGTAGTTTACACTTTTTTTCTTAAGATATACAATTTTGAAACCAAGCCTAACATCCTTATATTCATAATCGACAAAAATTGAGAAATCAATAGTAAAGAAGGGATACAGTTGAACTTTCGAGAGCAGATTTTTACGGAAGATGTACTTGAAGAAATAAAGTTAGCTAAAGAACTATGCCAAGACATGAAAGTCAATGGACTACCATTACAATGTTTTGCTCTATTACATAGCCTACTTATCGAAGAATCTACATCCTATGATAAAAGCATCCTTCTATCCATGTATGCACAAATTAAGGATTATAATGACTATTGGAAGGAAATTCATTGGTTTGACAATTCAAAAATGGAACTGATCCTAGTAAAGTTCAAAAAGTTAATAAAATGAATCTAGGCTCCGTCCATGTCTTTAAATTGTATTCTGAAGAGGCTAAGAGGGGCATGAATACATGATTTATTTACTTAGATATGTTCACTAGAGATCTGGTCCACTAAATCCAAATAGCAGTGAGTTAATGATAACAATTACAAATAACATTAGTTCTGTCTCCTAAGCCTCCATCCAAATTCAACTGTTCACAACTCATTACATGTAACACAATTAGCTTATCTTTAATTATATAGACGATTGGATGCAATTTTATTTAGGTGAAAAAAGCATATTTGAGTACTGTCGTCCCATAATTCATATAATAAAATACACCATTCAGAGAACACTTTGAAATAATAGGTTAATTTCAGGTGTTTATCTAAACAGTGCATTTCGTTTTTTAAATCTGTATTCGTTCTATCTCTATCTTACTCCAGTTCCTCTTTATCTAGCCTTTCCCAACTATTCAGCACTATACTCCAGCGGCCTGCCTGTCTCCAGCAGCGACTTTAAACTGCTTAAAATAAACCACCATGATGCGTCACTGCGCTCATAGTTAGGATCTTCTGCCTGCCACTCATCATGGGTAAGGATAAGTTTAGTAGTTGAGCCAGCAGGTTCTACTTCCCAAGTAATTCGGGACGTCGGATTGAAGCTGTCCGGCTGCTCTAAATAACTGGGACCTACTTGATGGGTGAATTGAAGCAGACGACCCGGCTCGTAGTCCAGCAACGTTCCGAACACGTGGACCGTCTCGTCACCATCTTTGCCAGGCCCAACGTAGGCTAAAGCACTCCCTTTCTCATATGTAGACTGAATAATACAACCAAAATAGATTTGAGCAACGTACTCGGGCTCCACCAAGGCTTTCCATACTTTGTCTTGTGTGGTCGCGATATAAAATTGATATTTTAAGGGATGCATGTAAAGTGAAACCTCCTTAGATTATAGATTCTCATTCATTATATGGGGCATTCACTGACAGTTACGGTCAGTAAAGATCAGTAAAGTTCAGTAAAGATCAGTAAAGTTCAGTTAAATTTAGTGGAGTTGAGTGAATTTCAATGAAGTTCAATGTCAGATTTGTTGCCGATAATGACCCATCATTTCTTCTAATACTTCAATCATTCGTTTGCGTAAAATATCAGGTTCCACGACAGCAATCGCCCGTCCGTAAGGAAGTAGAAAATAAGGTACATACGTATGTATTGCCTTCTTTTGAATGCGAAATACCGCTCGTTCTACATCTCTTTCTTGTAGGGCATATGAAAATAGCCAGTGACGACATAGTTCGTCAAGAGCTTGGTTCTGACCGGAAATAATGACTGTTATCAGCGTGTCATCCGATTGAACACCTGGCACTAGATGCTGAATGAATAATCAGCCGCTGCAAAATTCTCCGGAATTTCGAACGAACACTCAGTTAGTCTTACATCCGCCATGCGATCGACCCGGAAACTGCGAATATCCTGCCGAAGATGGCAGTAGCCAACGACATACCAAGTACTTTTCCACTGGACTAAGCCATACGGATCAATAGTTCGCTGAACATCCTCCGTGTCACTATGTTTACGGTAGCGCATCTGAACGGAAAAACCCTCAGCCGCTCCTTGTTCTAAGCACTTCAAATAAACTTCCCATGCAGAAGAGGAAGGCGCTAACACCTGAAGTGTTTTCTCATGGCGTTTGGCTAATTCCACTTGATCCGGGCCAATATATTGTTTGTAGCTATGTATAATCTTGCGTAATTGTTCTGAATGGGGAAAGCCGGTGTCCAGTGCAAAATTTACGGCTTGAATTAACGTTCTCTGACCTAACACATCTAGTAAAAGAGGGGCTGATGTGAATCCCTCGTGTAATCGGTATCCTCCATGATGACCAGCGTCTGAAATAATAGGTACGCCGCTAGCACATAAACCATCGATATATCGATAGACAGAGCGAGTGCTAATTTCTAATTCTGTAGCTAATTCCTGCGCAGTGACACTGCGGCGTGCTTGAAGAATCCACAAAATGGACATCATATAATCTGCTTTAGCCAATAGAGTAACCTCCTGTAAGCCTGACAAAATAACAAAACAACAAAATAACAAAACAACAAAATAACAAAATAACAAAATAACAAAATAACAAAATAACAAAATAACAAAATAACAAAATAACAAAATAACAAAATAACAATTAAGTATGTGACAAAATGCACATAATATATGTACATAGAAGTGTATAGTCAAAGTATGACATGTCACACACAGCCAGAGAAGGGGGATTTTTTATGAAAGTCAGACAGTTTATGATTCAGACTCCCGTTACAGCAAGTGGTAGTACAACCTTAAGAGAGTTACTTCAGCTTTTAGTGGATAACAAAATTGGTGGGGTTCCTGTGGTGAACGAAGAACATCAGCTTATTGGGATGATCAGCGATGGCGACGTTCTGAGGTATATTCGGCCGATGAGCGGACGAGTCTATGATTTCTTCTCTTATACTATTCAGACGGATGCACAGACGTTGGATGAATCCGTGACAAGTAAATTGCAAACACGCGTAGACAAGGTTATGGTGAAAAAAGGGCTCTATAAGGTCTCTTCGAATGATCCGATAGACACTGCGCTGGACATTTTATCTAAACATCATTTTAAAAAAATACCTGTCGTTGATGGCGATAAAGTAGTGGGCGTCATCAGCCGGGGCGATGTCATTCGGCAGTTAGTGA
The DNA here is from genome assembly GCF_017874255.1 of Paenibacillus shirakamiensis. Classification (GTDB taxonomy): domain Bacteria; phylum Bacillota; class Bacilli; order Paenibacillales; family Paenibacillaceae; genus Fontibacillus; species Fontibacillus shirakamiensis. The sequence goes on from NZ_JAGGLD010000001.1 coordinate 155,214, forward strand.
ACACGTATGTACTAGATTCCCCTTCACCAAGCTAATACTATGTAACAATAATAAATAATAAAGAGAGCAGAGATAGAGAACAAAGTGATTTAAGAATTTCAAAGAAATTCATTGGAATTTAAAGAATTAAAAAGAGGAGCAAAAAGATTAAAAGAATCATGAAATTAAAAAAGAATTCAAATAACTTAATTGAACTTAATAGTAATTAATAGACTCAAGAGAGGGTGAAAAACAAAATTAGATGAAGAAGACAATTGAAAAAGAATAAAAAGAAAACAACAGAAAATTTGTATGAAACAAAAAAGTACAAAATGCAATAAGTGAATAAATAGTATAAGTGAATAGAAGAGTATAAGTAATCGAGTAAATTCATAGAAAAAAATTAATGTATTAGATTCAGATTAGTAGAGATGATAACTATAAGTTGATATTTATGCAAAAGCTCCTCAAAAATCATCAGCAAAGATATCTTCAATGCAAACACACTGCGTATCCATGTTTTTCGTAAAAATGTATTTGAGTAGAAGTTTATAACTAATCCATATTGTGCGATTACCCATTCTACAGTAAAAATCAATTATTACTAAGATCTTATAATACTAAAAAACTTAACTAGTAATGTTCCAACTCTTCACTTATACAGATATTCAATCGTATATCCAACATTATCCAACAGTTCATCCAACAGCAAATTCCATATAGATCTTACAGAACAAAGACCCTTTCCGAGCCGGTAGCTCAAAAAAGGGTCTTTTCTTGTCTTTGCATCTGATTTTCTATGCTGATTTTATTCTTCTATTCAATTCCAAAGCTATAAAGTCATAGCTATTCAGCAGTTCTAAGCACTAATTTTCATCCAGAACTGTCTCTTTCTCTTAGCGCATATCTGCGTCCATTAGATGAACCATCCAAGCATCCAAGCCTATTAGCTATTCTCCAAAATGGTATTCAGCGTTGTGCGATCAAGTCCCTTGACCAGCTTCACTAACAGCTCTTTGGCAGCCGCATAATCGTCCGTATGAATGATGGAGGACGAAGTATGAATGTAACGGGAGCAGATACCAATGATCGTGGAGGGAACACCGATTCCGCTCAAATGCACTTGTCCGGCATCCGTACCGCCCGGAGATACGAAATACTGATATTTGATCTTGTGTGTATCTGCCGTATCCTGCACATATTCGACCATACCTCGGTGCGTGAGCATCGTTGGATCGAAGATCCGAAGAAGCGCGCCTTCCCCTAGTTGTCCAAAAGCACGCTTATCACCCATCATATCGTTCGCTGCACTGGCATCGAGTCCGAAGAAGATGTCCGGCTGAATCAAATTCGCCGCCGTACGCGCGCCGCGAAGACCAAGTTCTTCTTGTACGGTAGCGCCGCAGTATAATACATTCGGAAGTTGTTCGGTATGTAGTGCTTCCATAAGTTCTATAGCAAGTCCAACTCCGTAACGATTGTCCCAAGCTTTGGCCATGATCTTCTTAGGATTCGCCATCGGTGTAAAATCACAGATCGGCACAATTTGTAGCCCGGGACGTACGCCAAAGCTTTCCGCTTCTTCCTGACTGTCTGCACCAATATCGAGGTACATGGTCTTTAGATCCACAGGTTTGTTACGAGTCACTTCATCTAAAAGATGGGTAGGAATAGAACCGACAACTCCTACAATGCGGCCTTTAGGCGTAATAATCTGTAGACGCTGAGCTAGAACGGCTTGGCTCCACCATCCACCTAGCGGTTGGAAGGTGACCATACCCTTGGCCGTAATCCCGGTCACCATGAATCCGACTTCATCCAAATGCCCTGCGACCATAACTTTAGGTCCTTGTTCATCGCCGCGTAGAACGCCAAAAAGGCTTCCGAGTCGGTCCTGTACAAATTCCTCGGTATAAGCAGACAGTTTGTCTTTTACGAATCCCCGAAGTTCACGTTCAAAGCCCGGTGCTGAAGGGAATTCGGTGAGATTACGAAATAAATCCAGTGTTTGTTCATTCATGATGATGTCCTCCTTTAAGTTCAGTACTCTTAGTATGAACCCATCCAGCCGAGTTGTGCAACCCGTACCTGATTTAGAGAAGACAGGCACAACCTGATGCCTAGAGGAATACGTTAGTTGAAGAATGCCGGAATCTCAGGCGGGGGGCAACTAGTATGCTGACGATTCAAGTGAAGGAACTGCTAACCATTTGTCTTTTATTTATTGTGTTGGTATTGGTGTTATATGTGCTTCATCAATGCGGCTATCTTTAGTCCACTAAGAACATGTAACAGCGCAGCAGAGCACCGATGACTCTTCCATCCTTTGGAAGGGTTCTTTTTATGTTGAAGTCTGAATTCCAATGTCCATTTGAGCCTTATACACTTCAGCCATATGGATGATTTACCAATCATAACAATTTAATATTTGAACCATACTGATAAGGAAGAAAAAGCATTCCCGGATCAACCCATAGTCAGAACTAGGGTTAGGAGGAGTAAATATGGCGACAAAACCAACAAGCTCACGTTCACAGGTAAAAGGATTGAGCCCGAAGGAATACCAAGCCATTGCCAAACAGCATGAACCTCGCAAAAATATCCTGACGAACTGCCTCAAAGCTTTTCTGGTGGGAGGAGCAATCTGTCTGATTGGACAATGTATTCAGCAGTTTTTTATGTCCTACTTCGATATGACGACCAAAGAAGCGGGGAATCCCACGGTTGCTGTCCTCATCTTCATCTCTGTCGTAGTTACAAGCTTAGGACTATATGACAAATTAGCGCAATGGGCGGGCGCGGGTTCAGCTGTTCCAGTAACCGGATTTGCGAACTCCATGTGCTCTGCGGCGATCGAACATAAGGCAGAGGGAATGGTGCTTGGGCTAGCAGCTAATATGTTCAAATTAGCAGGTGCTGTCATCGTTTTCGGCGTTGTAGCGGCTTTTTTGGTTGGCATCGTTCATATTATTTTTGGTCTGAATGGTGTCCACTAACTTTACTTAAAGCGATACTTTGAAGACAGGAGGAAAACACATTGATTTTTTTATGGGCCTTTCTAATCGGTGGATTATTTTGCGTAGTGGGTCAGTTAATGTTCGATGTATTGAAGTTAACACCAGCGCATACGATGAGCACTTTAGTTGTGGTTGGTGCACTCATGGATGCTCTGGGTTGGTATGATCCATTAGTAGAATTTGCGGGTGCAGGAGCTTCTGTGCCGATTACGAGTTTTGGTAATGCATTAGTGCATGGAGCGCTCACGGAATTACAGCGGGATGGCTGGATTGGCGTAGTTACTGGGATTTTCGATGTCACCAGCGCGGGGATTTCCTCCGCCATTATTTTTTCCTTTTTCGCCGCTGTGTTAGTTAAGCCAAAAGGTTAATCCTATAGTTACAAATCGGATTGAATAATTTTTTCAGGTTAAGGTTATGAGGAAGTGGATCTATATCAAAGGATATCTATCCATACAATAAAAGGAGTATTTCATTCACCATGAAGATGGTCATGAAATACTCTTTTTTGCTATGTGTGCATAACTGATTTCCTGATAAAAGGGCGTAGCATATACCGCTCTTGTGACTTTATACAGGGAGACAAAAGTATACGCAGGACCATTTCATCATGTACAATAGGAAGATATATACAGACTTATCTTATTTTTAACTGTAATGACAGCGAAAGGGGAACTTATTCACATGACGGTTCTACATGATTCTGTGCAGACGATCACGAACCTCAGATTAAATTTAGAATCCTGCATTCTGGGGAAAACGTTTGAGATAAAATTGCTCCTGACCTCTCTTTTAGCAGGTGGACATGTTCTAATTGAAGATGTGCCTGGAACTGGAAAAACCCAATTAATTAAGGCCCTAGCTCGCTCTATGGACGGGGAATATCGACGAATTCAGTGTAACCCCGATATTTTACCCAGTGATATTACAGGCTTATCCGTCTATCATCCTCATGAGGAGCGTTTTGTATTTCGGCCAGGACCTGTCATGACTAATATATTGCTAACGGATGAGATTAACCGTGCTACGACTAAGACACAGTCGGCACTTCTTGAAGTCATGGAGGAACGAAATGTTACGGTGGATGGGGTAACCTATGCTCTACCACATCCGTTCATGTTATGCGCTACACAGAATCCCATTGATTTTGAAGGGACATATATGCTGCCTGAAGCACAGCTTGACCGTTTCATGATGAAGATTAAAATTGGCTATCCTGACGAAACAACAGAAAGATCGATGCTTCATGCTCATCATGCTGGACAACCTGTAGACCAATTGGTTCCCGTTACGAGTATGGATGAGATTGCGGCTATTCAGCGTGAAATTAGAGACGTACATGTGGAATCCAAAGTAATGGATTACCTCGTGAGCATCGTCCGACATACAAGAGAACATGACAGTGTGCTGCTTGGAGCAAGCCCTCGGGCTTCTTTAGCTTTCCTTCAAGCCGTTAAAGCCTACGCCTTTTTACATGAACGGAATTATGTCCTTCCTGATGATATCAAAATGCTGGCACCTTATGTGCTAGGGCACCGAATCTTGCTTCGGCCCGAATCCCGTATGGATAACCTTCATACTGAAGCTGTACTGAGCCATATTTTGAGACAAGTCCATGTGCCTGTAGCGTTGGAGCGATGAACTATGAATACCATCTTACTTCGTGTTCGGAGGGGACTTAAGACATCTTGGATCTGGAAAGCAGGACTACTGTGGTGCGGGTGCCTACTTTATATGCTGTTTCAAGGTGGCAAGACACCTGTTATGTTACTCACGATGATGACCATTTTAATGGTTTACTGGGGGTTGAGTTCTTGGATTGGGCTATCTACGATTCGAGGAATGCGCTCCCTTGCCCTAGATGGAACGCATGGCATGCAGATGCAGGCTGGTGATCAAGTTCATGTCAAGTTGCACCTGGAATTAAGTGGGTGGATGCCTCATCCGTATATTGTCGTTCGAGAAGTACTAAAGCGTCATAATGATGAGTCATGGATTATTGAAGATAGTGTTATTCCGAAGTTTCGCAATGGGGCAGAACTTTCCTTTCATACTCCGCCTCTTGAGAGAGGACGATATTATTTCGAAGAGACGGAGTGTAGTTCAGAAGATATTTTCGGCATCGTCAAACACGTACATTTATTCAGCTTCCCAGGTGAATTTCAAGTCCTACCTAGAACTGTATTTATTCCGTACTGGCAGCTATTTGATCGTAATTCCCAGTTAGCAGGTCCTGAGACTGCTCAATCCCTTTCTCGGCGAGAGACAACCCAGATTAATGGCGTGCGTGATTATGTATATGGTGACCGCATGTCTCGAATCCATTGGAATGCTACAGCGAAGACAGGCACTTGGAAGTCTAAGGAATTTGAACATGAATCTCTACCAAAGACGGTGCTTGTACTAGATGCGACTTCCGCCAATTATGCTACATCTGCGGACTTCGAACTTGCCGTATCTACCGCCGCTTCGCTACTCGATTATGGCTCAAGAGAGCGAATGAGTATGGGTCTATGTACGCTTGGACGGGAGGTTAGGTCTTATTTTCCCGCCAACAGTGGAGCGGATCGTCAGCGGATGATCCAGCATCTGGTGGAAGTGAGTAGCGAAGGAGAGGGCAAGATTACCAAGCATCTCATAGCCAAAAAAGAACTGTTTCAGCCCGGTACTTTCTTCGTGTTTATCAGCGCATCAAAGGGTAGCGAAGTACTTGATGTACTTCAATGGGCCAAATCCAAACAGATGACGCCTTATCATATATTGACGGGAGATGGGCGCGATAACAAAAAATGGCCTTTGATTCTTGGACGCAGTGGATTTAAAGGAATTTATGTACCGAATCTGCAGGAACTCCCGGTCTCTATGAGAGGAGGCCGTCATGAATAAACGCTGGGGAATGCCCTATTCCTGGTATTACGTCATAAGTGTGATATGGATATTGATAGTATCCTTCCAATGGATCACGTTTGCCAGACCCATCTGGTATGATGAGACGTCTGTACTTGTACTCTATGTACTCTGCGCAGCAGGAGCAGCTGAAGTTCTGCTACCTTGGAACATATGGCTGAAATGGGGTGTCAAGCTTGCAGCCATCGTACTGATTCATTATTACATAATGACATCTTATCTGATCTACGTGGGCTCTGGACCTCTTTTTCCTGAACGATTCATTCAATTTCTTACAACGGTTCTTCCTTACTTATGGTTTTCTTTACCAGCGTGGGCTTTATTCGAAGTGACTGTGCGTCTATCTGTGAGCCGAAGGTTTATATTTGCCTTCTTAACGCTCAATATCGCGGGATTTGGCATACTGGATTCATTTACTCTATATAATTTATGGCCTCAGATTGCTTGGACTGTGTTAGCGGGTCTGCTGATCTTAATTAGTTATCATTTCCGTAAATATCAGACGAAGTATCCTGTGGGCTGGAGACAATTGCGATTATATCCATTTAAAGTGTTGGTAAATATAGTAGTTGTGATCTCTTGTGTGCTGCTGCTCGGAATCAATATGCCCTCCATTGATCCGCTGCTCACAGACCCTTATTCTGCTTGGCATGATCGGACAGGAAAGCTTAAAGTGTCTGAGCAACCATCGAAGAATGGACACACGAACTCTTCTTCTGGCTATAGTCGTAGTGATAGCGAGCTTGGGGGAGGATTCAAATATGATTATAGTCCTGTCATGTCGATCAGTACCCCCAGAGGTTCCTATTGGCGGGGTGAGACACTTAGTTTCTATACGGGGCAGGGTTGGATTAGTCTTCCCGATGATCAATATGAGAATGTATATGATAACAAGCCTTTAACGCCGGGAAATGAAGTAAGCAGCAAAGTGAAGACCGTCAAGGTCGAACAGACAATTCAGATGTTAGGTAAAGACACGTACCCCGTTTTATTTGGTGCCTTTGCAGCTTCTCAAGTTACGGTAGTGGAGGATACGGCGCATCATGGGCCTAGTATGTCATGGAGTGCAAGGGATGGCGTACTTAGATGGAACGGCTTCGAGCGTGCTCCATCCCGGCAGGAGAATTACCCGACTGAGTATAAGCTCATATCTGAAATCCCGATTATTCCTGTAGATACAATCAAAACGGAGACGTACAGCCAGCTATATGGATCTAAAGGCGTCGACAATAAGTATTTGCAACTTCAGAATAATTACCCGAAGCGTGCTAAGGACCTTGCCCTCGACATTACGAAAAATGGGAAGACACCTTATGAGAAAAGTATTCTTTTGCAAGATTACTTGAAGGGTCATTACGCCTACTCTAATACACCTAGTCTTACGCTCAAGAAAAGCGATGATTTTGTAGATAGTTTCTTATTTGAGATTAAGGCAGGGTATTGTGATTATTTCTCCACATCGATGGTGACGATGGCACGTTCTATTGGTCTTCCTGCTCGATGGGTGAAGGGATTTGCTCCGGGCCACCAAAATGAAGGGGCTCCTGATTTGAGCGGTAATAAGGAAGCCAAAGCACCAGAAGGCCCCTACACCGTGACAAATTCAGATGCACATTCATGGGCAGAGATATACTTCGGAGAGTATGGCTGGATTTCGTTTGAGGCTACGCCCGGCTTTGCTCTTCCATCGGTAGATCAAGAAGCGGCAGTAGATAAGACACAGGAAGACAATGAGCCGGAAAAACAGCCTCAATCTAAGCCAGAAGAGCCCGCTAAAAAGGTCAAACAAGAAACGAACTTGAATACGACTTGGATTATTCTTACTGCGGTCGGCATCTTAGCTGCTTGGGCTGGATATATGCTGTGGAGACATCGTAGAGCGCTATACTTCCTGAGACTTCGCCTTCGAGCAGGTCGCTCCCTTACGTTCAGTGAACATGTTGTAGGGGATACCAATCGATGGTTAGCTCAGATGAAACGAAAAGGATTCACTCGGAATCAACATCAGACGGTAAGAGAAGCTGTAGTTCGCTGGCAGCAAGATGCACCGTTCTTGCATCCTGAATTAGAAGGAATTCTAGCCATATTTGAGAAGGCGAAATATAGTCCTCATCAGATAGAGGAAACGGATATAGAGAATATCCATAGACTTCTTGAAGAATGTTACCGAAAGGCCAAGAAGAGCACTCGAAGATAGAGCTGATAGTAAGCTATAAGAATGAGTTAATACGTCCCTGGATGATGGGTTTCCAGGGGCCTTTTCTTTTTACTCGACACAAAGATTATGGTATAGTTTGCTTTAGAAACTGAGGTGACGTCATTGTTTGAGAAGTTGATACCCAAATTACGGGTGAAGACGGTGTTCGATATTGATTTGGAAGGCTTGTACGCTTCGGGCTACCGCGGGATTATTACAGATCTAGATAATACGCTGGTAGGGGCGAAGGAACCGCTGGCCACTCCGCTTTTAGTGGAATGGTTCGAGAAAGTAAAGCAATGTGGATTCAAACTGATTATCGTATCAAACAATAATTTGAACAGGGTTTCGGCATTTGCGGCCCCTTTAAATATTCAGTTTATACATCAAGCGAGAAAGCCATCTAATTTACCTTTTCATAAGGCACTACGTATGCTTGGCTTCACTGCACAAGAGACGATCGTTGTGGGTGACCAGCTCCTTACAGATGTGTATGGTGGGAATCGTATGGGTCTGCACACGGTGTTAGTAGATCCCATTTCCATTGCAGATGAAGGATTCGGTACGAGATTCAACCGCCAAGTGGAACGTTATGTGCATCGTCGCTGGCGTAAGGTTGGATTATGGATGGAGGAGGACAAGACGAAATGACAGAAGCATCACCTATTCCAGATGGAATGCGGTGTAGTGGGTGCGGCATACAGCTGCAAGCCGAAGACACCAGCAAGCCGGGGTATATCCCTCAACAAGCGCTGGACCGTGAACCGGTCATTTGCCAGCGCTGTTTCCGTATCAAGAACTATAATGAATCTTCATCGGTAACGGTAGAGCAGGATGAATTTTTGCGCCTGCTGAGCCAGATTGGAGACAAAGATGCATTGGTCATCCATATCGTGGATATCTTCGATTTTGACGGCAGTCTGATTGGTGGATTGCAGCGTTTCGTAGGTTCCAACCCAGTGATTCTAGCTGTCAATAAGATTGACTTGTTACCGAAGGTCACGAATTGGAACAAAGTGCGGAACTGGGTACAGAAGCAAGCGAAGGAAATGGGCTTGAAGACGCTGGATATTGTATTTTGTAGTGCGAAGCAGAATCAAGGATTTGATCGACTTCTCGATATGGTACAAGAACATCGCGGAGATCGTGATGTGTATGTGGTCGGAGCTACGAACGTGGGCAAATCCACGCTCATTAACCGCTTAATTCGGGATTACAGTGATCTAGAGCAGGAACTTACGACTTCAAGATACCCAGGAACCACGCTGGATATGGTCAACATTCCGCTGGATGACGGCCAGTATATTATTGATACGCCAGGCATAGTGTATCCTTCAAGATATAGTGAACTAGTTAGTCCATCGGATCTCGGCATTATTATGGCGGACAAGCCGCTTAAGCCTGCAGTGAATCAGCTAAATGCAGGGCAGACGCTATTTTTTGGAGGATTTGGGAGATTTGATTTCATTCAAGGCGAGCATCAATCGTTCACAAGTTACGTGAGTAGTCGAATTAAGATACACCGGACTAAGCTCGAGCGCGCCGATGAATTATTTGCACAGCATGCGGGTGAGATGTTATCGCCTCCGAGCCGTGAAGCATTAGAGAAACTGCCAGCTTGGACTCGTCATGAGTTCAGAATTACAAAAAATAGCAATGTCGATGTATTTATGTCGGGACTCGGATGGATCAAAATAAACGGTGACACAGGTTGTGTCATTGCTGTTCATGTTCCTAAAGGGGTTAAAGTGCTGGTTCGTCCGTCACTGATCTAATTTTAGGCCTGACTGCTCTATTTGGCGGAAGGGGCCTTTGGAGGTACTTCATACATGAGTCAACCCATTGAACCACTTCTGCTTGGCGTTATGGGCGATCCTATCGCTCAGTCTAAGTCACCTTTGATGCATGAATCGGCCTTGAAGGCAAGTTCAATACAAGGGCGTTACGTTCCCCTGCATGTACTAGCTCGGGATTTGCCGCGTGCTATAGAGGGGATACGCGCCATGAATTTTCGGGGCGTCAATGTGACGGTTCCACATAAAGTGGAAGTTATGCCGCTGCTGGATCACATCGATGAAGCCGCTTGCCGTATAGGTGCTGTGAATACGATTGTGAATGATCACGGGGTACTAACAGGATACAATACAGATGGAATAGGATATGTACGTTCTTTGAAGGAAGAAGTGACATCTAATCTTGAAGGGTCTACCATACTAGTCATTGGTGCAGGCGGCGCTGCGCGGGGAATCATCTATGCGCTTCTCCAAGAACGCCCAGCGCAGATTATCATAGCGAATCGGACACTGGACAAAGCTGAGAAGCTGGTGGAGGAGTGGTCGGATATAGGCCATTTGACAGCTATTTCTATGGATGATGCAAGTAAAGCGGCTTCTGAAGCAGATATCGTGGTTAATACGACATCCGTTGGTATGGTCCCGGATATACATGAACTTCCACTCGTTGTAGAATCCTATCGATCAGGTGCAGTCTTTAGTGATCTAATCTACAATCCACTACAGACGGAATTTTTGCGTCAGGCTTCACTACAAGGTTGCCGTGTTCATAGCGGTCTTGGAATGTTTATCTATCAAGGAGCTTACGCCTTTGAATATTGGACGGGTGTCACACCCGACATTGAAAAGATGCGTCAAGCTGTATTGGATAGTCTCAGTCTAAAGACTAGAATTTAAAGATAAGAATAAGTCAGAGCACGATGCTTTGGACATTTAAGGGGTTATGAAATTACATGCTTACAGGTAAACAAAAGCGTCACTTGCGCAGTCTAGCTCATCACTTACAACCTATTTTTCAAGTGGGTAAAGCTGGTATGAACGAACAAATCGTTCGTCACATCGAAGATGCCATTGAATCCAGAGAACTGATTAAGTTGTCTGTTCTTAACAATTGTCTAGAAGATCCCAAAGCTATCGGTCAAGAACTTGCCGAAGAGTCGGGTGCTGAATTAGTGCAAGTCATTGGTAGAACGATTGTGCTATACAAAGAATCCAGAGATAACAAACAAATCGAGCTTCCGAAGAAGTAAGAAGGGATCGATCTATGAAGAAGATTGGGATTATGGGTGGGGCATTTGATCCAATTCATCATGGACATTTGCTTGCAGCGGAAGCAGCCAGAGATCAGTTCACATTGGAGGAAATCTGGTTCATGCCGTCTCATCTTCCTCCCCATAAACGTGAGGCAGGAGTCAGTGGAGAGCAAAGGCTGGAGATGGTAGAACTAGCTATCGAAGGGAACCCCGCATTCAAGCCGCTCGATATTGAGCTGGTTCGGGGCGGTATCTCTTATACAGTGGATACGATTCGTGCCTTGCATAGTCAGTACCCCGATCTAGACTTTCACTTTATTATCGGAGCCGATATGATTAATTACTTGCCTAAGTGGGAAGGCATTGATGAGCTTGTGCATATACTGACATTTATCGGTTTGCAGCGTCCGGGTACTATGCTGGAATTGGATACCCTGCCTGCTTTCATTGAAGAAGCCGTTGTTTTGGCAGATATGCCGCTTGTCGATATCTCTTCTAGCTTAATTCGCAGGAACTTAGCTCAAGGACGGTCCATTCGGTATATGTTACCTGAGCGCGTATATGATTACATGAGAAGGAGTGGAATCTATGGATTACAGCCGTGAAGAGCTAATGACAGCCGTATCAGGACAGATGCCAATAAAGCGCTGGGAACATACGGAAGGTGTCATGGCTGCTGCTGTTCAGCTAGCTAATAAGTATGGCGGCGATCCCGTAAAGGCAGATCTTGCTGCGCTTCTTCATGATGTCGCTAAGTACTGGCCTATTCAGGAGCAGCAGGCTGTAGTCCGTAATCATCCTTTATTGGATCAAGATCTTCTGAACCATGATAAACAATTACTGCACTCGGAAGTAGGTTACTTCGTTGCAAGAAGTGATTATGGAGTTAGCGATATTGAAGTGCTTGATGCAATTCGTTACCATACCTCAGGACGTATCGGTATGACGTTAATGGACAAAATCATATGTCTTGCCGATTATATTGAACCTGGACGAGATTTCCCAGGCGTGGATTATATTAGAGAACAAGCTAACCAAAGCCTTGAAGAAGGATTAATTGCAGGTTTTGACTCCACAATTCGTTTTTTGCTCGACAAAAAGAAAGTGATCTATCCCCTGACCATTCTTGCACGCAATGATTTGGTTGGACAGATGAAGAGTGCTTCTACTAAAGACTCTTCTATAACCTAGGAGGTAAGTGAATGACGGTAAGCCCAAAAGAATTGTTAACGATTGCACTAGAAGCAGCAGATGATAAGAAAGCATCGAATATTGTTGCCCTGGATCTCAAAGAAATTTCTTCCATCGCAGATTATTTCGTAATCTGTCACGGTAATTCTGATACACAAGTTCAATCCATCGCAAGTGAAGTTCGCAAGCGTGTAATGGAAGCCGGTTCCACCATTCGTGGTATGGAGGGTGTGAACTCGGCACGTTGGGTGCTGATGGATCTTGGAGATGTCATTGTGCATATTTTCCATAGAGATGAGCGGGAATATTATAATATCGAGCGTCTGTGGTCAGATGCCAAAGTGGTGGAAACGGTATGAATTTTATCGCAGGTACGACAGTCTCTCTGATGATTGATAGAGAGGTATCGCCCTACGGTTTCTTTCTACAGAGCGGCGCTCAGGATGTACTGCTTCATTACACCGAACTTACGCATGAAGTAGAGCCTGGGGATACGGTAGACGTATTTTTATTTTATGATACCGAAGATCGTTTGGCAGCGACAATGAAAAAGCCCTATATTCAGCTTGGGGAGCTAGCGAAGCTAGAAGTTGCCGATGTGCATCCTCGGCTGGGTTGCTTCTTAGAGATGGGTCTCGGACGCCAGCTGTTGCTTCCGATTCGGGAACTGCCAGAACTTAAAGAATTACAACCTCAGGTAGGAGACCAAGTCTTTGTCATTATGGATCATGACAAACAGGGGCGGCTCAAGGCCAAGATTGCGAATGAACTAGATTTGATTCCCCTTACTTTCCATGCTCCGACGACTTGGAATAACGAGTGGGTAGACGTCACGGTCTATAAGCCTTTGCAAATGGGTACTTTTGTGGTCATCGACGGCGGTGTGCTTGGATTTGGTGCCATAGGCATGATTCACTCATCTGAACGCAATCGATTGCTTCGTCTAGGCGAACAGCTGAAAGTTCGTGTAGCTCATATTCGTGAGGACGGAAGAGTTAATTTATCCATGGCTCCTCGTAAAGAAATCGGTCGCAGTGAAGATGCGGAACACATTTTGGAGTATCTTACGAACCGTCCGGGTGGTGGAATGCCCTATTCTGATGCTACACCTCCAGATGTCATCAAGCAGCGCTTTGGGATTAGCAAAGCGGCCTTCAAGCGAGCTATGGGTAAGCTATTGAAGGAAGGGAAGATTCGTCAAGAAGAGAATTGGACCTATCTGGTTCAACCTATGTCAACGACAGATACAGCTCCAGAGATGGATGGACAAGCTTAAGTTACAGAAAGCAGGGAATACGTATGTCATCTTATCGCAAATTTGCCTACGTCTACGATGAACTGATGGAAGATATGCCTTATCCGCAGTGGATTCGGTTCGCGCGAACGGCTTGGGAGACTTATGGGATGCCCAAGACCGTAGTGGAACTCGGTTGCGGTACAGGAAGTATCACGATTCCCTTAGTGAACTCGGGTTTCGAGGTAACCGGGATGGATTTGTCTGCGGATATGCTATCAGTAGCTCGGCGCAAAATGGAACAGACCCCACGGGGGACACGTCTTTTCAGAGAAGGTTCCGTTCGTTGGGTTCAGCAAGATATGCGTGACTGGGAAATGCCGGAACCTGTAGATACGGTGATCTCCTTCTGTGATTGTCTGAATTATCTGCTGGAAGAAGAAGATATTATTCGAACATTTCGCAGGACATATGATGGCCTGAAGTCAGGGGGTACTTTCCTGTTCGATGTTCATCATCCAAATACGCTCATCCGCTATGAAGAGGAACAGCCATTCATCTGGGACGAGAAATCGGTATCTTATATCTGGACCTGTGAACGAGATGCAAATCGTCATGAAATTGAGCACCACTTGACGATTTTTGCACATGAAGAAGAACAGGGCAAGGATATGTATCGCCGCTTTGAAGAAGTGCATACGCAGCGAGCTTATGAGATGAACTGGCTCAAGCATGAACTGAGACAGGCTGGATTTAAGCAGGTAGAGTGTTACGCTGATTTCGAATGGACCGAAGCAGGGGAAGATGCCGCAAGGTTATTTTTTGTCGCCATAAAATAAACGCATACGAAAAAGCAGCAGCCCTCATTCCCCAGAATGATCGACTGCTGCTTTTTTATTATAACTCCTTTCCGATATACTCGGATAATCTCTGGAGCGTCTCTTCACTACGGCGGTAGTAGGTCCACTGTCCGATTCTTCTTGCCTCTAGTAATCCAGAACGTTGAAGCAAAGAAAGGTATTGTGAAGTCGTGGATTGAGATAATCCGGTTTTTTCTTGAATCTTGCCTACACAGATACCCCCTTCGAAATGGTGTTCCGAGGTGAGCGGCACAGCGGAAGGGAAATTCACTTCAGGCTCTTTGAGCCATAACATCATTTGTAGGCGCGTATCATTGGCTAGTGCTTTAAATATCATTAAATAATCCATGGCTTCATTATAGGGAATTTAGTGTATAAAACAAAGAGGAAAGTTATTTATTTGTTAATCTAGATATTGCGATATATCATGATAAAGTGTATAGTTGGTCTTAGAAGTGCTCCATGCATAGGTTGAAAAGCTTATACAATCGTATAGTAACGGACAGAAAATTTCATACTAGATTATAGAGATCTGGAAAAGGATGTGTGAGAAGGATGCTGTTTACCCCTTATCAAATTAAAGACTTGACGTTGAAGAATCGAATTGTGATGGCTCCAATGTGCATGTATTCTGTTGCGGATGAGTCTGGAAAAGTTCAGGATTGGCATAAAATTCACTATCCAGCGCGCGCTGTAGGTCAAGTAGGATTAATTATTGTTGAAGCTACGGCAGTTACGCCTAATGGACGTATCTCCCTTAATGACCTTGGCATATGGTCTGATGAACATATCTTAGGACACAGACAATTAACTGATCTTGTCCATGAGCAAAATACGCATATTGGCATTCAAATTGCCCACGCTGGACGTAAGTCAGAAGTGCCGGGTAGCATTCTTGCTCCGTCTGCCATCGCTTTTAACGATAAATATCAATTGCCTGAAGAAGCAACTACGGAACAGATTCAATCTACTATACAGTCCTTTGCGGATGCAGCTCGCCGCGCCAAAGAAGCGGGTTATGATGTTATAGAACTCCATGCAGCTCATGGCTACCTTATTAATGAATTCCTTTCCCCGCTCAGCAATCATCGTACGGATGAGTATGGCCAGAATGCCGAAGGTAGGTTCCGCTTCTTAAAAGAGATCGTGCTTGCCGTTAAGAACGTATGGTCAGGTCCGTTATTCGTAAGAGTATCTGCTCATGACTATCACGAAGAAGGGCTAGTACCCGAGGACTTCGTTACAATTTCCGAACAACTAAAAGAGCTAGGTGTAGATCTGATTGATGTGAGTTCAGGTGGGAATTTCCCGGCAGCTCCTCCTAAAATTTATCCAGGTTATCAAGTGCCATTTGCTGCACAGATTCGTAAGGAATCTAGTATTCCTACAGGTGCAGTGGGTCTCATCACAGAGCCAGAGCAAGCAGAAGAAATTCTGAAGAATGAGCAAGCCGATCTTATTTTCCTAGGCCGCGAATTATTACGTGATCCCTACTGGCCGCGCCGTGCCGCTGAGAAGCTCGAAGCCAAGATTAATGCTCCTGAGCAGTATGCTAGGGGCTGGTAATAAATAGAATTCGTAAATAAGTAAAATAAAGAGGATGTCTCCAAACGCCATAATTATACTGGCTAGGGGATGTCCTTTTTCTATTGAACTAGTTAGAATAATGCATTTTTATTATGGTCAAGTAAAGTTGTCACAAGTTGTGGAATAAAATACCTATTAAAATCTGAGAATCGCTATATAATTAGGTCATAAGTAACATGACTATACATAAAATCAGAGGTGGAGCAAGATGAAGATGTCACTAGGTTCAAAATTAGTCGCTGCTTTTGTACTCATTTCCATCGTTACGTTTGGAACAAGTGCCTTTTTTATTTTCTATCTGCGTTCTATGATTGCGGCTTCAATGCAGGAATGGCTGTACATAACCGTTGTTCTCTTGTTAGGTATTTTGTGGAGCGGTATTCTAGGGTGGCTGATCTCTAAATGGCTTACCAAACCCATTACAGAATTGGTCTTTGCTGCTAAAGAAGTTTCGTCGGGGAACCTTTTAGTACAGCTTCCCGTTCGTCAATCCGAGGATGAGATTGCTGTATTATATCGTTCCTTTCAGATGATGACGGATAGCATCAAAGATATGATTCATGATATCTCAGCAAGTAGTGATGTTACCTCTAGAAATGCAGAGACTTTAAAAGAAGCAATTACGCAAGCTACAACTCAAATTGGACAGATGTCAGATGTCGTGGATGGCATCTATGCAGGCGTAGAGAAGCAGCGTCATTCTTCGCAGGAATCTTTGGAGGATGCGGACGAGATGTTGCAGTCTTTCAGAACCATGAAAGATAAATCCGTTCAAATGAAACAGCTCTCGGGTCAGATGTCACAAGCGGTAACCCGCACGAAGTCTTCCCTCTCTGAACTTACGACTGGAATGCAAGAATTGACTGCGTCCTATGATTCCTCGAAGGATACTACAGACCGACTTGCTAAGGAAGCTAGTGATATTGAGGCGATTACCTTCACGGTCAAAGAAATTGCAGATCAGACTCATTTGCTAGCCTTGAACGCTTCGATTGAAGCTTCTAGAGCAGGCGAACATGGCTATGGTTTTGCGGTAGTGGCTCAGGAAATACGTAAGCTGGCAGGTCAGAGCTCAGAGTCTGTGCATCAGATCACCGAACTTGTGAACCGGGTGCAAGCTCAGATCCAGCAGACCGTAGAACTGATGAAGGAGCAGACGGCTCTAATTCAAGAAGAATCTACATATACCCGCGCCGCATCGAAGGACTTAGATGGACTATTTGGCATTGCGGACACGTTTATTGATTCGATAGAACTCATTGAGACGGCTATTACGGCCCAGACAGAACGGGTGGAACGGTCTCATCAAAATGCAGCAGATGTATTAGAAATGACGAATAATTTCTCAGGCGTGGCGAAGATGATTTCAGAATCGGTGCATGAAGAGACGGCTATTATGCAGGAGATCACTACGTCCTCAGAAGAATTAATGACTATGACCAATAAGTTATTTGCAAAGACGCAGGAATTTACGGTGTAAATGAACTATAGAGTAATTATGCAGGAATGCTTAGATTGTATATCGAGCTCATTGACTAGAGGGCGTATAATTTTATATAATAAATGTTAATTCAATGGAATATGTAGACGATGATGAGGAGTAGTAACGTATGTTCTCCACTCAGAGAACCGGTGCAAGGGTGTAAGCCGGATGGAGAATGGAATGTGAACTCGCCTCGGAGTTATGATGCAAGCCTGAAAGGTGCCGTGAGTTGTGACGGTTACAACAGGTGAAAGATCATCGTGTGCCTCGCGATAAGAGGGTTTGAGTGAGTGCAAGGCAAAGAATGCCCTGTGCTAACTAGGGTGGTACCACGGGAATTCCTCCTCTCGTCCCTAGCGTGAATATCGCTATGGATGGGGGGATTTTTTGTGCATAGAAACAAGAATAGGATCATTAAGGATTTCAAGGAGGAGTACAAGACAATGACAGATAACAAAAATGTAAGCCATACGTATCATCCGCAAGAGCTTGAACCCAAATGGCAGGCTTATTGGGATGAGCAGCAGACCTTTAAGACGCGTGAAGAATCGGGTTCCCCTAAATTTTACGCGCTGGATATGTTCCCGTACCCTTCAGGAGCAGGTCTGCACGTAGGTCATCCAGAAGGATATACCGCTACGGATATTGTATCGCGTTATAAGAGAATGCGTGGATACAATGTGCTTCATCCGATGGGCTGGGACGCTTTTGGTTTACCTGCGGAGCAGCATGCGCTGGATACAGGGGAGCATCCAAGAGAGATTACAGTCAAGAATATCAACAATTTCCGCCGCCAGATTAAATCCCTGGGATTCTCATATGACTGGGAACGGGAGATCAGTACGACAGACCCAGACTATTACAAATGGACCCAATGGATTTTCATTCAGCTCTATAATAAAGGATTAGCTTACGTCGCAGAAGTGCCTGTGAACTGGTGTGAGGCGCTGGGAACGGTGCTTGCTAATGAAGAGGTCATCGATGGACTGAGTGAGCGCGGAGGCCATCCCGTTGTCCGCAAGCCTATGCGCCAATGGGTGCTGAAGATTACAGAATATGCTGAGCGTCTTCTTGAAGATTTGGAAGAGCTGGATTGGTCTGAAAGTATTAAGGATATGCAGCGGAATTGGATTGGTAAATCCGAAGGGGCAGAAGTTGTATTTGCCATGGATGGTTTTGAGGAATCTCTCAAAGTATTCACAACCCGTCCGGATACATTGTTCGGTGCAACCTATGCCGTTCTGGCACCAGAACATGAATTGGTTGCTGTGATCACCCAGCCAAGCCAGCAGGAAGAAGTCAAAGCCTACCAAGAACAAGCTTCTCGCAAGAGTGATCTAGAACGTACAGATCTGGCTAAGCATAAGACAGGTGTATTTACAGGTGCTTATGCGATCAATCCAATCAATGGCGCGAAAGTTCCAATCTGGATTGCTGATTATGTACTTGCGGGGTATGGTACGGGCGCAATTATGGCCGTTCCGGGTCATGATGAGCGTGATTATGAATTTGCGAAGCAATTCGACCTGCCTATTATTGAAGTGGTATCTGGTGGAGACGTTAGTACCGAAGCATATGCAGGCGACGGAGCTCATGTGAATTCGGAGTTTTTGAACGGTCTAACGAATGAAGAAGCAGGCAAAAAAGCTATTGTGTGGTTGGAAGAGCAGGGTAAAGGTCAAGGGAAAGTAACTTATCGTCTGCGTGACTGGTTGTTCAGTCGTCAGCGGTATTGGGGTGAGCCAATTCCTATTTTACATTTGGAAGATGGCACAATGAAGCCTGTTCCTGTAGATCAACTCCCTGTCGTGCTGCCGGATGTTGATCAGATTAGACCTTCCGGTACGGGGGAATCTCCACTTGCGAATGTGACAGAATGGGTAAATACTACCGATCCAGAGACGGGTCTTCCAGCGCGCCGCGAGACGAATACGATGCCGCAATGGGCGGGAAGCTGCTGGTATTACTTGCGCTTTATTGATCCACATAATGATCAAGAACTTTGCTCCCAAGAGAAACAACAGCAGTGGCTGCCAGTCGACCTTTACATTGGTGGAGCAGAGCATGCTGTACTTCATTTGCTGTATGCAAGGTTCTGGCATAAAGTGCTGTATGACCTGGGAATGGTATCCACCAAAGAACCTTTCCATAAGCTAGTGAACCAAGGTATGATTTTAGGAACTAATAATGAGAAAATGAGCAAGTCTCGTGGCAACGTCATCAATCCAGATGTCATTGTGAATGAATATGGTGCAGATACCCTGCGTATTTACGAAATGTTCATGGGTCCTCTAGAGGCGACAAAACCTTGGAATTCCAACGGTGTGGAAGGTACGTATCGTTTCCTTTCCCGTGTGTGGCGTCTATTCATTAGTGAAGATGGAACGATCAGTCCGAAGATTGTGAACGGTGAAGGTAGCGAGGAATTCAATCGTACTTGGCACAAGACAGTCAAAAAAGTTACAGAAGATATGGAAGCCCTTCGCTTCAATACAGCAATTAGCCAATTGATGATATTCATTAATGAAGCGTATAAGACTGATGTGATTCCACGCGAAGCCGCAGAGAATTTTGTTCAGCTCTTGTCCCCGCTGGCTCCCCACTTAGCAGAGGAGCTTTGGCAGCGGTTTGGTCATCAAGATAGCATTACCTACGTGGCATGGCCGTCTTATAATGAGAAATGGACAGTAGATGCAGAAGTGGAGATTGTGGTTCAAGTGAATGGCAAGATCGTAGAACGTGCCAAAATATCCAAAGATTTGGATCAAGCCGCGATGGAGAAATTCACCCTTGAACTGGCTAACGTTCAGAAAGCTATTGAAGGCAAAACGATTCGCAAAGTCATTGCTGTACCTGGCAAACTTGTAAACATTGTAGTAGGTTAGGCTTCTATATTCTCAAACAGTTTATCTAGCTTAATCAGATCATGCTCATGCTTGCGTGTGGTGGTCTTAATGAGTTCAGGGAATACCTGAAATAGGTGTTCTTGAAGCACTTGCAGTCCTTCCGCGGTTACACCGCCAGGAACAGCGACACGTTGTTGTAATTGTTCTACGGTGAACCCGCCTTCTGTCAGAAGTCTACCTGTTCCTAGTAGCATCTGAGCCCCCAATTGTATGGCGGTGTTGCGGTCTAGTCCGCTTCGGCTTTCCGCAGCATCGGCCCATAAGGCAAGGATGTAGGCTAGAAAAGCTGGC
Source organism: Paenibacillus shirakamiensis (assembly GCF_017874255.1). Lineage (GTDB taxonomy): Bacteria > Bacillota > Bacilli > Paenibacillales > Paenibacillaceae > Fontibacillus > Fontibacillus shirakamiensis. The sequence goes on from NZ_JAGGLD010000001.1 coordinate 175,912, forward strand.
CCACAACTTGATATATCGGAAGCCGTTCGAACTTGGGTTTCAGGAATGGGCACAGGAGTACCAACCGATGAGAAGAGTTGCTCGAGTAATAAGCGATCTTCGGGACGTATGCGCTCTCCATACATGCATAGAGAGGCACCGCTTAAGACGGAGTGGGTGATCGTAGGAATGATTTTGGCTGCTTTGGAGGGGAGAATACTCTCTAAGTGAGCTAGAAGAATGGGACTCGTAATAGAGACCACAATTTGCTCCTCGGTCACCACATCTTTTAATTCTGAAAGTACGCTTTGGAAATCTAGAGGTTTAACGCAGAGGAAGATAATATCGCTGTGTAGAGCTGCTTGAACATTACTGCTAGCTGTCTTGAGTCCGGGATATCTGGCCGATAGACGTTCAACTTTGGACAATGTTCGGCTGCTAGCCGTAATTTGCTTTGGCTGGAGCGCACCGGAACGCAGAAAAGATTCGATTAACAGTCCACCCATACTTCCTGTTCCTATAAATGCAATTTGCATCTAAGATCTCTCTCCTTCTTGCGCGAAGGCGCCGCTTGTCATCACGAATCGTGTGTTCCTTGAACACCGTATGCCGTCGTTTACAATGTATGCTTGAGCATCAAGGCTTCATGACAATCATTTTTACTCGTGAAATTGGAGGGAAGGATTTTTAGATGGAAATGAACTTGAAAACTTTAGGAACTGTGCTAGTCTCCGCAGTTATGGGTGCAGGTCTTATGCTTCTAGCTGTTGGAGGAAGTGAGCCGAAGGGGCTTGAAGGTTGGGTTCCTATAAATGCGCAAGTGGCCTCAGCGATGAATCAAGAGAAGGCGGAGAAGAAGCCTGTAGAGCAGACTAACCAAATGAGTCATCAACAGACCAATCAAGCCAACCAACAGACCAACCAACCAACAGATGGAGGCAGGTATTGCCCCTTCTGGTTCTGTAGCGGGTGCAAAGTCTAGTTCGAAGGATCAACCCGCCACGCTGATAGAAAAAAAGATTCATATCAATTCTGCTACGGTCCAAGACTTGATGAATATTCCAGGGATTGGAGCGAAGAAGGCAGCGGCCATTTTGGCCTATCGTGAACAGCATGGTGCCTTTAAGAGCATTAATGAGCTTACTGAGGTTAAGGGTATCGGAAATAAAATGTTAGAGAAAATGAGGCCTTATATTGGGCTGTAAGGACAAGGAGGTGAGCGACCATGCCTTCCGATCAACGCAAGGATTGGGATACTTACTTTATGGATATCGCTTATATGGTGTCTACTCGCTCTAGATGCAGTCGACGTCATGTGGGTGCGGTTCTAGTCCAAGGAAAGAAGCTTTTAGGAACAGCTTACAATGGAGCTCCCTCAGGAGTGCCCGATTGTTCAGAGGCCGGATGTATGATTGCTGAGGATTATGAACTCCTTACCGTAGAAGGTCAGGAGCAGATGATCAAGAAACAACGCTGTATTCGGACTATTCATGCGGAGCAAAATCTACTGTTGTTCACAGATCGAGTCGACCGAGAAGGTTCAAGTGTCTATGTAACTGATGAACCTTGCTGGACTTGTGCTAATATGCTTGCTAATAGTGGTATAATTGAGGTTGTCTTTCATAGAGCTTACCTGAAGGACTCGAGAAAAGTAACGGATATGATGAATCAAAAGGGAATTGTATTTCGGCAGTTAGAAAGCTATATTCCTCCTTCCGAGACATTGCATCAAGTGCAGGATTAAGCAGGATTGCTATAATTTTTCAAGAGGAAGAACCTCCACAATATAATGTGGGGGTTCTTTTTGTTGACTAGAATTATTCAAAGATGAGGGAAGGAGGGGATTGGCATGAATTCGAGACCGCTAGTATATGTATTAATTTGCTGGATATTAGGCGCCACTTTAGCTTATTTAGTCCAAGGTACAGAATTTTGGCTCTGGTGGGCAGGAGTGCTCTTTTGTCTTCCGCTCACTGGTTTATTACTCCGAATTTCACTAAGGAAGATGGGGGTGGGATTGCTTATTTTTACTGTAGCGGCTCTATATTGGAACTATACAGAATCCCAGAATCGTAGTGAAATTAGCAAGTCGATCCAGCAAGAGTCGTGGACGAAGGGAAGCATTATCACACAAGGAATCATTGTATCAGCGGTGGAAAGGGATGGGGATCGTGTAGAATTTACGGTTCAAGTATCTTCCCTGTCGCTTAAAGGTTCAACATCGCTTGCGACAACTATTTCGGGAGAGAAAGTTGCCGTTCAAGTGAAGTTATTGGAACAGAAAGAATTGAATAAGATCCAACAATGGAAAAGAGGTGGGCATGTTCAACTCGAAGGACAGTGGTCCGAGCCAGCAGGTATTCGAAATTTTGGTGGCTTTGATTACGCTACATATTTGCACCGCCATAGAATTCACAATTTGTTGAAAGTGAACGGAGCTTCACAAGTTGAATCAAGTGAAGGTCCATGGAGCATCCATAAGATTTTAGCATGGAATGATCGGGTTCGAGTGGTTATGGGTCAGCGATTAGAAAAGATCTTTGGCACCTTAGATGCTGGTTTTATGAAGGGTCTTCTTATAGGCGATACGAATGATTTGGATACAGAAATCTATACTGGATTCACCCAGCTTGGTCTCACCCACATTCTTGCAATCTCGGGCAGTCATGTTGCTATTAATATGAGCATACTCTATTGGATACTTAGAAGATTCAGAGTTAACAGAGAACATGCATATCTAGTCATTCTTACGTTCATCCCACTATACGTACTTTTTACAGGATTCACTCCTTCGGTTATTCGCTCAGGCATCATGTCGATGATTGGCGTATATTTGATGCGGCAAGGTCTATTCAAAGATGCTCTGAATGTACTGGCGGCTGCGGCGATGCTCATGCTCGTAATGGAACCTTACTTTTTATTTGATGTAAGTTTTCAATTATCTTTCGCAGTGACTGCTGGATTAATTGTTGGAGTGCCTCTAACCCTCCCTCATCTGTCTGCCCTGCCTAGAATTCTACGAATGCCGGTAGCCATGACCGCAGTAGCACAAGTGATCTCGTTTCCCTTATCTATCTATTATTTCAATCAGTTTTCCTTGCTGAGTGTAGTCGCTAACTTCTTAATCGTTCCTATTGTTGGGGTACTCTCTCTTTCGGGAGGCACTGCGGCTCTCCTTACCAGTTTGCTATCGATTAAGCTAGGTAGCTGGATCGCTTATCCGATCACTTGGGTGAATCATATAGCTTTTGCGATGGTAAATTGGCTCCAGTCTCGAAGTGGATTTATGACATTTTGGACATCACCTTCTCTTCTTTGGATCGTGTTTTATTATGGATGCATCGGCGCAATAATGAGCTTATCCATCAAGCAGCACAGAGAATCTATAACGTTAGTAGACTTTGAGACGCAGCCTCTTCATTTCAAGCATATAAAAGGAGAGGGAGATCATCTTAGAAAAACATGGCTTAGTCGGAAGTGGGGAGTGCAGCTACTTCTCTTTATATTCCTCATTTCATTGTTGTACATTGGGTATAGATCCGAGAACCCGAGCGGAATGGGTAGAGTTCAGGTATTAGATGTGGGGCAAGGAGATTGTATACTTATCACTACACCTACAGGAAAAAATATACTCGTAGATGGTGGAGGAACGGTTACCTTTGGCAAACCCAAAGAAGCGTGGAAAATTCGCAAAGATCCTTATGAAGTGGGGGAAAAACTTGTGGTTCCTCTACTGAAAAAGCGAGGAATTCATCAGATTGATGCGCTTGTTATCACTCATGGAGATCAGGACCACATAGGAGGATTGCAAGCTGTACTTGATACATTCCCTGTTGAATCCATACTGATGAATGGAACACGATCAGGAACAGCTACAGAGAATAACTTAATGCGTAGAGCTTTGGAACAAGACGTGCCTATCTTCGAAGTGGAGGCGGGCATGCAAATACAGCCTGATGTGCGAACGTCGATGACGTTCATCGCTCCTACTGTAATCTCGCAAGATGTGCCAAATTCGATTAGATTTGAACAGAATCAAAACCATGCTTCTGTAGCATTTGTACTTGAAATGGATAGCTATCGATTCATGTTTACAGGGGATATGGACGAAGCCTCTGAACAAGCCGCACTAGATACATTTGTCTTATCATCATGGACTGCCCAAGGTAATTTGACACAGAATAAAAAGGAAGCCGATATATTAAAAGTCGATGTGCTTAAAGTGGCGCATCACGGCAGCAAGACATCCACCTCTGAAAAATGGCTGGACCGTTTACATCCTTCAGTAGCAGTAATATCTGTTGGCGCTTCCAATACGTATGGACATCCGAGTCTTCCTACTCTGGAGAAACTTCAAAAAGAACACATTCGTATTGAACGGACAGATCAAGAGGGGGAAGTCCAATTTCAGACGGGGAAAGGCGGCTTAGAGACCAGGCATGCAGCTAAGATGACGGGGCCTAGTATTTCTGTTATGGTAAAGTGAGACTTATGGCATATTGGCCCATTAAATATCCTCAATTTTACAAATGAAATTATATAAAATGAATGCAACATATTACTGAACTGCAACGTCTGTATAGTTGCAAGGAAGGGGGATCACTTGTGGTCGAGCAGGGACTCATCAGAGCCGCTCAATCGGGCGATCGCGACGCTCTAATCACCCTATTGCGTGAAATCGAACAGCAGGTATATCGCACGGCTTATTATATTCTTAATAATGAGCAAGATGCGCATGATGCCTCACAGGAAGCTCTCATTCGGATTTATACTAAAATTGATTCTTATGAAGAGAAGGCGCAATTCAAGACCTGGGTCCAACGGATTGTAACCAACATATGTATTGATAAATTTCGACGAACCAAACCTTCCGTATCTATTGAAGAACACGAGCTTGTTTTTCAAGGAAAGGAGAATGTGGAACGAGCCGTATTATCTACATATTTGGCACAAGATATTCAAGAGGCCATTAATAAGCTTCCAGAGCATCACCGTTCGGTCGTCGTTCTGAGATACGTGCAGGATCTTTCATACAATGAGATTGCAGATTGTCTGGATCTTCCTTTGAACACGGTCAAATCGTACTTATTTAGAGCTAGACAGCAGCTGCAAAACTTACTCCAAGACTATCAGAAAGGTGGTGTATCAGGATGAAATGCCCGGAGGCAGCAGCATGCATGCATCGTTATTTGGATGGGGAACTGTCCAATGCGGAAGAATCGGAATTTTTGCAACATATCAACGATTGCTCGGATTGCTATGAAGAATTCGACTTGCTCAAACGGCTATCCAATGATCTCTACCAGCTGCCAGAAGTAACCCCTAGATTTAATCTAGTGGATTCCATTCTTCCACGTCTGGAAGCGATAGAACAAACAAGGGATCTAGCTATACAAGGAGAATTAACCCTCGAATCATCTCGAGACAAAGAAATGACAAGCGTTGCTCAGCGTTCTCAAAAGCGGGTTGTTGCCCGTTGGCAGCGCTTTGGTGCAATGGGTGGCGCCGTTGCCGCAGCCATAATGATTATTGGCTTTTTCATGCTCCAACATGAACCTAAGCAGTTCCCTAGTGCAGACAAACCTACGACGGCTTCTTATGATACCAATGCATTAGAAAAAAAAGGCAGTGCATATGATCTCGCTGCTAATCCATCTTCACCTCAATCTGCCCCTCCAGCAAAAGTAGACGAGTCTTCTGGAGGATCTAGTACAGCTACTTCAATTCTTGAAGATTCCTTATTTGTAGCGAAAGAAGAGAAGTCCATCCCTGAAGGCAAGAGCCGGAGTTCATCATCCGAACAAAAAGTAGAGGAACCTAAGACTTATGCTTCCTCTTCTCCAACCACGAAATCAAAAGTTCCTGCTACGGAGAATAAGGGAACTACGGGGTATACGAGGAATAGTGATAATACGAGGAATACGGATAATAAAAGCACTGCTCCTGTGACAACGCCTAAGAAGGATATTAATCCGGATGCAAGCGATTCACTCACAACGATGGGTGTAACAGGCACTGGGGTAACGGCAGATACAGCTCCCGAGATGCTGAGACCAGAAACTTCAATTACCACACCTCTGAATCCAGATAGTCTTCAATCTATAACTTCACAAAAGAGTCTTGCGAATGAATGGACCTCCACGGATGGTCTGTATACGGTAATCTTAGACAAAAATCAGGTGAAGTTATTTAGGAATGGTCCTCAAGATCCTACCCTTATTTCGGAACAAGTTCTAGATGGTAGTTGGGTTCAAGGCACATGGTCAGATGATAGCAAGACCTTTATCTATAAGACCTCAAGCCAAGACAAAATCAATGAACATAGTATAAAAGCAGACGAGATCGAGGTTAAATAACGAATTTGTCTAATTAATAAGAATAAGGAACCATTTCTTTTCCTAAGGAATAGAATGAAGTATAGAACGAGCAATATCCTGAACGTGTTCGTCGTATGACCGCTGGAAGGTAAGTTTCTAGAGCTTATTTTTCCGACGTTTATATAGATGTTCCGGAACAATAGAGACCTCCGTATAGCCAACAAGGCTGGAGGTCTCTTTGTTATGTGCCTAGATGGACGGAATCTGCTAGTTTGAGTACAATATAGTCTTAGGGGGGATTTACGATTGGATGCCAGAGCAGCAATGAAAGAAATTAAGAAGGGTCAATTAGCACCGCTTTATTTGTGCTTTGGTTCGGAGAAGTATCAAATTCAAGAGTTTATTCAAGCTATCCAGCAAGTGGTTGTTGAACCCGAGAATCGGGATCTTGCCTTAGTTCATTATGATTTATCCGAGACTCTCATTGAGCAAGTAATTGAAGAGGCCGAGACCCTCCCTTTTCTAGTAGAACGCAAACTAATTATCGTCCGTGATACTTCTTTGTTCTCCGCGGCTAGAGATAATGCGAAGATGGAACATAAAGTGGATACGTTACTTCAATATATAAGTAATCCTGCAGATCACAGCGTAGTCATCTTTGTTGTACAGGGAGACAAGCTCGATGAACGGAAGAAGACGGTCAAAGCTATGAAAGCTTCAGGACAAGTGCTTTCTTTCATGCCTTTAGGGGGCCAAGAGCTTATTCAGTGGGTAGTAAGTCAAGTCAAGACAAGACATTGTCATATCGATGCCCCTACCGCTAAGGTCCTAATTCACAGTGCAGGTGTGCAAATGGCAGCTCTCTCCGCAGAGATCAATAAGCTTTGCTTGTATACAGGCGAGGGCGGGACTATTCAGCAAGAAGACATAGCGGAGCTTGTCTCGAAGACAACGGAACAGAATGTGTTTGGTATGGTGGAAGATATAGCGAACTTGAAATTAGATAAAGCTTTGTCCACATTTTATGAACTTCTAAAACAGCGGGAGGAGCCAATTAAAATCGCGGCTCTAATTGCTCGTCAGTTCCGCATTATGCTACAAGTGAAAGAGTTAGGAAGTCAAAGCTACTCCCAGCAGCAAATAGCTTCTCAGTTAGGTTTGCATCCATATGCGGTAAAGATTGCTGGAGAGCAAGCGCGCAAATTCGACGGAGCGAAGTTACGCACTTCTCTGTCGGAACTAGCAGAGCTAGATTATCGAATGAAATCAGGGCGTATAGACAAAGTACTCAGCATCGAAATGTTTTTACTTAAGCTAGGGGCTTAATTGTCGATAAGATCTAAGCTCCTTGTTCAATGGAGTAAGAGTGAAAAAGAACAAACACAAAAAACGGATGCTTCCATAAAGGAAACATCCGTTTTTTGCAGTTGACATATAATAGCGCCTTACGCTTGCGTTGTAAGAGCGTTCAATTTTTTTGCCAAGCGGGATTTCTTGCGGGCAGCTGCATTTTTATGGATCAAACCTTTCGTTACAGCTTTGTCCAATTTCTTGGAAGCTGCGGCGAAAGCTGCTTTAGCTGTATCCACTTCGTTGTTAGCCAGCGCAGAATCAGCGGCTTTAACAACTGTACGAAGCGCAGATTTCTGAGAAGCGTTAAGCGCGCGACGTTTGTCGTTAGTTTTTACACGTTTAATGGCGGATTTAATGTTAGGCATTGCATTCACCTCCTGTAAGCATTTACGAATCCAGATGATTCACAACTTAAAATATTTTAGCATGGGCACACTTAAAAAGCAATCAAATCATGATAAAACAATCTCTGCATAATCTATAGGACACTCCAGCACACTATAGAAAATGGCTCAGGGAGGTTACAGCGAGATGACACTAGATTTAAGTTCCTATATGGTGAGAACAGATTTGGCTGTAGAGTTGAAGGAAATGGCCGAGAAAGCAGAGGGTGGACCGATTCCGGGATTGGTAGAAGATATAACTGAACATGATGGAATCAAGATCACCCGATTAGATGTACAAAGTGAAGAGGCCTCCAACCGAATCGGGCGAATTAAGGGTCATTATGTAACGATAGAAGTGCCTGGACTTCGAAATCAGGATACGACGCTTCAAGAGAAGGTAACCAGAGATTTTGTGAAGGAATTTAGTGCTTTTCTCATTAAGATTGGGATCTCTTCAAAAAATAAGGTGCTCATTGTAGGACTCGGTAACTGGAATGTGACACCCGATTCTCTAGGTCCACTAGTAGTGGAGAATTCCCTAGTTACGCGGCACTATTTTGAATTAGCGCCGGATCAAGTATCCCCGGGTTACCGCGAAGTCAGTGCGATTGCTCCGGGGGTGCTCGGCATCACCGGGATAGAATCCAGTGAAATTGTGCAGAGCATAGTCGAGCGAACGAAGCCGGATCTCATTATTGCGATTGATGCTTTAGCATCCAAATCCTTAGACCGCCTCAATACTACGATTCAGATTGCTGATATTGGAATACACCCTGGCTCTGGAATTGGCAATAAGCGCCGCGGACTAACTAAAGAAATTTTAGGTGTACCCTGTATTGGTATCGGTGTACCTACGGTTTGTTACGCTTCGACCATCGTAAATCACACTTTTGATTTGATGAGAGATCATTTCAACAAAGAGGGCGGAGGCAACAGCAGTCAGACCAAGCAGATCCTAGGATTGCTGTCCGAACTGAGTGAAAATGAACGTCTAGGTCTTGTGAAAGAGGTTCTCTCCCCTCTTGGACATGATGTGATTGTAACACCTAAAGAGATTGATGAATTTATCGAAGATATCGCGAATATTATCGCAAGTGGCCTCAATGCTGCGCTGCATGAAGCAGTGAATGGCGATAATGTTGCGGCATACACGCATTAACCAAGACTCCTCCAGAAGAAGTTCGCGATTCTAGCGAACTTCTTCTTTTTTGTGAGAATTGGAGGTTCTACCTTTTTGCCGAGGTTCATAGATTTGAAGTATAAGAGCTTGGACTTAAACCGGCAAAGAGGAGGAGCGAACAACAATGAAATCGTTTAGGACATGGAATATTGGTCGAATTAGGCAAAATCTGATTCAAATGCTTGCCATGGGTCGTACGTTCGTACTCCTGATGGGGCTGTCTATAGTATTTTTTATTTTACTCGGCATTGGGGGACTTGCTGAACAAAGTCTCAACACCTCACCCGTATCATCGATGAAAGGATTGGCGGCTTCCTTATCAAGTAGATTTTTTGTGGATATGGTGGGTATGGAGATCCCGCACTTGGATAAAGGTAAAAAAGAAGCATCCACGTTCTCAGGGCAGCATATGACAAACTTTGTATTTCAGTTATTGACGAATGTGAATCCCTCCGACCCTAAAAGTCTCTTGGCAAGAGAAGTACCGGGTCTAGCTGCTAATAATGCTGTACTCCTTAGAAATGGATCGGGTAACAAAGACGCAGACGCTCCTCAAGACTACCATCCCGATAGTAGTAAGCAGATCGAGATTCCTAATGAGGCAACGACACCCCCTGAATCTTCCGATCCTCCTTCGACAAGTGAAGATCATGGTACTAGACCGATCACAGACAAAGTGGTGATGATCTATCACTCTCATCCGCAGGAATCATATAATCCTCTGCTGGGTACACTGGGAGATAACCCTAGTACTGCAGCATTTGATAAAAATGTAGGAATAGTAGGAACAAAAGTATCTAAAGAACTGGAGAAAAAGGGGTTAGGTGCGCTGCATACACTCGCGGACTACGCATCTTCTGTTCAAGGCTACAATTATAATTTTTCATATAAATATTCAAAAGCTACCGTTAAAGCTGCGATGACCCAGAACAAAGACCTCAAATATTTCATCGATATTCATAGAGACTCTGCTCATTACAAAAAAACGACGAATGTTATTAATGGAGTAAGTTACGCTAAATTATTCTTCATTATTGGATATGCCAATCCAAATTGGCGAAAAAATGAAGCCTTTGCAACAGCGATTCATGAACGAATCGAGAAGAAATATCCTGGCATTTCCCGGGGGATATGGGGCAAGACATCCGCGCAAGGAAATGGGGAGTACAATCAATCCTTCTCACCTAACAGTGTCTTAATTGAAGTAGGAGGCATTGATAATACCCAAGAGGAACTAGATCGGACTTCCAAAATTTTAGCGGATACAATTGCAGAGGTGTACTGGAGCCAACAAAAAGCAAATAAAGTTGACACCTCTCCAAAAAAGGAATCTAAAAATAAAAAAATAGCACCGAAAGATACCGTCCCAGCAGAAGAAGCAGTGCCTGGAACATAATCAATACAGTTGTGGAGGGATTAGAATGAAAAAAACGATGAAAAAGACGATCATATACGGAGTACTTATGGTCGCAGGTACATCATTAGGTTTTCAACTAGCAAATAACACACAGACCAATGTTGCTTTAGCTTCGGTGCCGAATGCTATAGACGGAAGACAGCAGGTTGTTGTTCAGCAACAATCAGGCAAGTTCATTTCTGGAGGGGCTCAGCAATCAAATTCAGGTCAGATTCTATATGAAGTGCAGGGTAATCAACTTGTTCAAGCGGGGCAAATTGTACAGTGGGCTCCAGTCAGTTCAAGTCAATCCAATATAGAAGTAAATCCAAGTGTGCAGAGTACAACAGCGACTTCTCAACCCCTACCTAAATTGCAGACACCTGGCACGCTCTTGCTCCCTGAAGCCAATCAACCGGCAGTAGATCGTCTTGCGGATCGAACAGGGGAACTGCTTCAGAATGCCTCACAAAAAAGTATGAAATGGGTAGTATCTTTGTTCAGCTCTCTTACGGACTAAGCGTCAGGCTTATTGGAGTGATCTGAAGGCTTGCCATTGATGCCTCACCCCTTAACTGATATAATGAATTGATTGTACTAAGGTTTATTTGTGGGGGTAAGGCATGACAGATATTAAGGCAAGGCAGGAGAAAATCAGGAATTTCAGTATTATTGCACATATAGACCATGGAAAATCTACTTTAGCCGACCGAATTTTGGAGTACACCGGCGCACTAACATCACGCGAAATGCAAGAACAGGTTTTGGATCAAATGGACCTCGAACGAGAGCGCGGAATTACGATTAAGTTACAGGCAGTTAGACTTACGTATCGTGCAGATGACGGTGTAGAATATCTATTGAATCTAATTGATACACCAGGGCACGTAGATTTCACTTACGAGGTATCTCGTAGTTTGGCTGCGTGTGAGGGAGCACTGCTTGTAGTGGATGCGGCCCAAGGTATTGAAGCCCAGACGCTTGCGAATGTATATCTTGCATTGGACAATAACTTAGAGATATTGCCTGTCATTAACAAAATTGATCTTCCTAGTGCGGACCCGGAGCGGGTTAAGCAGGAGATTGAAGATGTTATTGGGCTCGACGCAAGTGAAGCTGTTCATGCTTCTGCCAAAGCTGGAATTGGAATTAAAGAGATTTTGGAGCAAGTTGTAAGTCAGGTACCTGCACCGACAGGTGATCCAGATCAACCGCTCAAAGCATTGATTTTTGACTCCCATTATGACCCGTACAAAGGGGTTATCGTCTATGTACGTGTAATTGACGGTAAAATCAAACCGGGATCGAAGATCAAGATGATGGCTACAGACAAAACCTTTGAGGTTATTGAAGTAGGAGCCTTCATGCCGAGAATGACGATTGTGGACGAGCTAAACGTTGGCGATGTAGGATTTATTGTGGCGGGTATCAAGACCGTGGGAGATACTCGTGTCGGCGATACCGTAACAGATGCGAAGAATCCCACATTGGAACCACTTCCAGGTTATCGTAAGATTAATCCGATGGTCTATTGCGGATTGTACCCGATTGAGACTTCGGACTATATTGATCTGCGTGAAGCACTGGAGAAATTACAACTTAACGATGCTTCCCTGAGTTTTGAACCGGAGACTTCAAGTGCGTTAGGATTTGGATTCCGCTGTGGATTCTTAGGACTGCTTCATATGGATGTCATCCAAGAGCGAATTGAACGTGAGTTCAACATTCCGTTGATAACCACTGCTCCGAGTGTTATTTATAAGGTGACACTTACTAATGGTGAAGTTCTTACGATTGATAATCCATCGAACTATCCCGATGTAGGCAAAATCGACCATGTGGAAGAGCCTTATGTCAAAGCTGCTATTATTGTACCTAATGATTATGTGGGTACGGTTATGGAACTTTGTCAGAACAAACGCGGAGAGTTCGTGAACATGGAGTATCTGGATACGACACGGGTAACGATTACGTATCAAGTGCCTCTTTCCGAAATAGTATATGATTTCTTCGATCAATTGAAATCAGGAACCAAAGGGTATGCTTCCTTTGACTACGAAATTTCCGGTTATCGTACTTCGAATCTCGTGAAAATGGAGATCCTCCTCAATAGTGAGCAGGTCGATGCTCTATCGTTCATTGTTCACCGTGATCGTGCATTCCACCGCGGACGTCTGATCTGCCAGAAATTGCAGAAGCTGATTCCACGTCAAATGTTCGAAGTGCCGATTCAGGCATCAATTGGTACCAAAGTCGTGGCGCGTGAGACCGTTAAAGCTATGCGTAAGAACGTACTTGCCAAGTGCTACGGAGGCGACATTTCGCGGAAGCGGAAGCTCCTTGAGAAGCAGAAGGAAGGTAAGAAGCGCATGAAGCAAGTCGGCAGTGTTGAAGTGCCGCAAGAAGCGTTCATGGCAGTGCTGAAGATTGACGAAGATTAAGATTACATCCGTCTTAGGGCGGAATACATTGAAGGGAAAGCCGTCATGGCTTTCCTTTTTCCAATTATAATGATGTTGTTAAGGAGATAGAAGGATGCAACCTACAGATGTACAAGACGCTCAGCCCATGGCTAGACAATCGGCTCCGGAGGCCGTTTATATACACATCCCATTTTGCACGAACAAATGCTTTTACTGTGATTTCAATTCTTACGTCCTGAAAGATCAGCCTGTAATGGATTATTTGCGTGCGCTTGATCACGAAATGGAGCTTACGGTGCAGCAGCATCCTCCCGGTATCATTAAGACCATTTTTGTCGGTGGAGGAACGCCTACGGTACTTAGCGCTTCAGAGATGGAGTATTTCTTGAATTCGGTACGTAGACATTTCCCCCAGTGGGCAGAGGATATCGAGTTTACTATGGAGGCTAATCCAGGTACAACCGATCTAGAGAAGCTATCGGTGATGAGACAAGGCGGTGTGAACCGCGTGAGCTTTGGTGTACAGGCTTTTCAAAATGAATTACTTAGCGGTATCGGCCGAATTCACAATACAGATGATGTATATCGCAGTCTAGACAATGCACGCAATGCAGGCATCAGCAATATGTCTATTGATCTTATGTTTGGTCTACCTAATCAGACGGTGGAGATGCTAGATCAAAGTATTACAAAAGCTCTTGCCCTTGATCTTCCGCACTATTCGATTTATAGCTTGAAAGTAGAAGAGAACACCCTATTCCATACGATGTATCAAAAAAATCAGCTGCCTCTGCCTGATGAAGAAGATGAATTAGAGATGTATTTGCTCTTAATGCGCCGTATGAAGGAAGCGGGCTATAAGCAGTATGAGATAAGCAATTTCGCCAAACCTGGATTCGAGAGTCGTCATAATATGACTTATTGGCGTAATGAGGACTACTACGGACTTGGAGCAGGGGCGCATGGATATGTAGGCGGCGAGCGGCATATTAACATTAAAGGCGTTAATGCATACAATGAAGGAGCTGCCAAGGGCCTACCTCGACTGGATCATTTCGACGTTCCTGCAGCGGAAGCTATGGAGGATTTTGTTATGGTGGGCCTCCGTGTGTTAGATGGTTTCAGCAGCCAGAGCTTCTTCACGCAGTTTGGTGTGGCAATTGAAGAGAAGTTTGAAGCGCCTTTAACTAAAATGCTGAAGCTCGGTTTGCTTGAAAAAATATCAACACCCGAAGGGTATAGACTTACCGAAAAAGGAATTTTGTTTGGTAATGATGTGTTTGGTGAGTTCATTGGATACTTAACTGCCACTTCTTAACGGTAAATGCCATGAACACCGTCCTCATTCATGTTAATTTCATATTGAAATGTTATACGCATTATTGTATATTTATTCATATTGAAATGGAGGACGGGGAGGAAGGGTAATGACAGCTACTGTAGTATGTCGACAAGCAGAGCATCAAGATGTGGGGCCTTTATACGAAATGATTGAAGAGTACGCACGGCTGGGCATTATGCTTCCCCGCTCACGGACAATACTAGAACGCCAAATTCATGATTTTGTTGTGGCTGAGATTGATGGGGTTGTGGTGGGCTGCGGTTCATTATGTATGCTAGGGCAGGATCTTGTAGAGGTTCGCTCACTCGGCATCAGTGATGGATACAAAGGGCTGGGGATTGGCTCCAAGATCATTGACGAGCTGACCAAGCAAGCGAGAGCTAGAAACATTATCAAAATTATGGCACTTACTTATGAAGTTTCATTTTTTCAGAAGAATGGCTTTACTGTTGTCGAAAAGGAAATTTTCCCTGAGAAAGTATGGACGGATTGCGTAAACTGTGCGAAGCAACATGCATGTGATGAAATAGCTGTACTTAAGATGCTGAACTGACTTGACAATTGCCATGTCAGTTTGGTATTTTTGTAGTATCGATTAGCACTCGATGTAAGTGAGTGCTAACGAACGGATTGTACTTCATGACATTGAATGCAGCTAGGGGGGAACATCATGTTAACAGAACGTCAAAGAATGATTCTAACAGCTATTGTGGATGACTATATCCGTTCTGCGGAACCTGTGGGTTCCCGAAGTATCTCCAAGCGCGGCGATGTCGGCTATAGTCCGGCTACGATACGGAATGAAATGTCGGATCTTGAAGAACTGGGATTTTTAGAGCAACCTCATACTTCAGCAGGGCGTATACCATCACATAAAGGTTACCGATACTATGTCGATCACCTAGTTCCTGTGGAGTCCTTAGGCGCCGAAGAATTGAAGCAGCTTAAGACGTTTTATGCAGAGAAGTTGAATGTACTTGAACAAGTGGTACAACACGCAGGTACCATCCTCTCTCATATGACGAATTACACTTCCATCCTTCTGGGACCGGAGGTTTTTCATACTTCATTACGACATTTCCAACTTCTCCCACTCGGGGAGGATACAGCCGTTGCCATCGTAGTGACGAATACTGGGCATGTGGAGAACAAAACGGTATCCATTCCGCCAGGATTATCCATCTCCGAAATGGAGAAAGTGGTCAACCTGCTTAATCGCAAGCTGACTGGGGTACCCATATATAAGCTCAAATCTGCACTTTATGCCGAAATGGGTCAGGAGTTACAGCGCCACGTCTCCCACTTTGAGGATCTTATGACTGTATTGGATCAAGCTTTAGGAAGTGGACAGGAAGGGCCTCGTGTATTCCTTAGCGGAACAACGAATATGCTGACCCAGCCGGAGTTCAAAGATGTAGACAAGGTGAAGAGCATTCTCGATTTACTTGAAGAGACACCTACCTTGATGAAAATGATGAGTTCCGCCTCCTCCGGTACAGGTATTCAGGTCCGGATTGGCACTGAGAATAGCCATGAAGCTTTTGCAAATTGCAGCTTGATTACAGCCACTTATGCTGTGGAAGGTCAAGCGCTTGGCACCATTGGTATACTGGGTCCGACCCGGATGGAATATGCCAGAGTGATGGGCATTCTTACGATTTTATCTAGAGACATGACTAAGTTTTTATCCAAGCCACACTAAATATAACTTCAGGAGGTGAAGAAATCTTGAGTGAACACACAACAAATTCAGAAGAACTTCACAATGACGCTGAACTAAATGAGAATGAAGTTCCCGTAAATGCAGAGAACGATATTCCTGGCGCAGATTCAGCGGAAGGAGAAGCGATTGAAGTTGCAGGCAATTCCGAACTTGAGCAACTTCGTGCTGAGGTTCAAGAACATCAAGCAAGAAGTCTTCGTGCACAGGCAGATTTCGATAATTTCCGCAGACGTACTTTGAAGGAAAAAGAAGACTTTGCCAAGTACGCGTCTTCCAAATTGATCACGGAGTTAATTCCGGTTGTTGATAATCTAGACCGAGCTTTGTCCGCTGTTCAAGTTCAAGCTGAAGGAGAATCTTTTGCCAAAGGTGTAGATATGATCTTCCGTCAATTGGAGGGCATCCTTAAGAACGAAGGTCTTCAAGTTATGGAGACTGTAGGTCAACCTTTTAATCCAGAATATCATCAAGCGATTATGACGGTAGAAACAGATGAATATGAAGAAGGTATTGTTGTAGAAGAATTGCAAAAGGGCTATCTTCTAAAAGACAAAGTTCTTCGTCCTGCGATGGTTAAAGTTAGCGGTAACGCATAACACGCCACGTACACACACATAAGCACACCACAATATAAGTATATAAGGAGGAAATTTTCAATGAGTAAAGTTATCGGTATTGACCTTGGAACCACGAACTCTTGCGTAGCTGTTATGGAGGGTGGAGAAGCAGTAGTTATTCCTAATCCAGAGGGCGCGCGTACAACCCCTTCCGTAGTAGGTTTTAAGAAAGATGGAGAGCGTGTAGTCGGCGAGACAGCTAAACGTCAAGCAATCACGAACCCGGATCGCACGATCAGCTCCATTAAGAGACATATGGGTACAAATCACAAAGAAACCATCGATGGCAAAGACTATACACCACAAGAAATTTCTGCGATTATCTTGCAAAAGTTGAAATCTGATGCAGAAGCTTACCTAGGTCAAACTGTAACGCAAGCGGTTATTACCGTTCCTGCTTATTTCAATGACAGTCAGCGTCAAGCTACCAAAGATGCCGGTAAAGTAGCAGGTCTTGAAGTACTGCGTATCGTCAACGAGCCTACCGCTGCTGCACTAGCTTACGGACTTGAGAAATCTGAAGATCACACGATCCTTGTCTATGACCTGGGTGGTGGTACATTCGACGTATCTATTCTTGAATTAGGTGATGGATTTTTCGAAGTTAAAGCAACTAGTGGGGATAACAAGCTAGGCGGCGATGACTTTGACCAAGTAGTTATGGATTACCTTGTAGCTGAATTTAAAAAAGAACAAGGAATCGATTTGAGCAAAGATAAAGCAGCTGTACAACGTCTGAAAGATGCTGCAGAGAAAGCTAAAAAAGAACTTTCTGGCGTACTTACAACTACAATTTCACTTCCGTTTATTACTGTAGTCGATGGCGTTCCTCAGCATTTGGAGTTGAACTTGACTCGTGCGAAATTTGATGAGATCACAGCGGATCTTGTTGAGAGAACACTCGGACCGACTCGTCGTGCGCTTACCGATGCAGGAATGACACCAGCAGATATTGATAAAATTGTACTTGTGGGTGGTTCAACTCGTATTCCAGCGGTACAAGAAGCCATTAAGAAGCTTACAGGCAAAGATCCGCATAAAGGTGTAAACCCGGATGAAGTGGTAGCCCTTGGTGCAGCCGTACAAGCGGGCGTATTGACTGGTGATGTGAAAGATGTAGTCTTGCTGGATGTCACTCCATTGTCCCTAGGTATTGAGACAGCTGGTGGTGTGTTCACGAAGATGATCGACCGCAATACAACGATTCCAACAAGTAAATCCCAAGTGTTCTCCACCTATGCTGATAATCAGCCTAGCGTTGAGATTCATGTTCTTCAAGGAGAGCGTGAAATGGCAGCAGGCAACAAAACATTGGGTCGCTTCATGCTCGGAGATATTCCTCCAGCACAACGCGGTATTCCGCAAATCGAAGTTACATTTGATATTGACGCAAATGGTATCGTGAACGTATCTGCTACCGATAAAGGTACGAATAAGAGCCAAAAAATTACGATCACTTCTTCCAGCGGTTTGAGCGATACGGAAATCGAGCAAATGGTTAAAGATGCTGAACTTCATGCAGATGAAGATAAAAAACGTAAAGAATTGGTTGAAGCTAAAAATGCTGGAGATCAATTGGTATACTCCGTAGACAAAACGATCAAAGATCTTGGCGAAAAAGCAGATGCTGCTGAAGTAGAAAATGCGAATACAGCTAAAGAAGAATTGAAAAAAGCTCTAGAAGGAGACAACTTAGAAGAGATTACAGCGGCTACTGAAAAGTTGACTGAGATCGTTCAACAATTGTCCATGAAGCTCTACGAGCAAGCTGCTCAAGATGCTCAAGGTGCAGAAGCACCGGAAGCTAATGGCACTACAGCGGGTAGAGACAATGTAGTCGATGCAGACTATGAAGTGGTTGACGAAGACAAAAAGAACAACTAAATTATAGACATATCGTTTATAGTTAGAGAATGAGTAGGAAGGTCAAAGCGCACAGGCGTCCCGCGCTTTGGCTTTCCTTTTGCTAAGTCTTGAGAATATGGGGGGTGGAAGCATTGGCTGAGAAACGCGATTACTATGAGGTGTTAGGCCTCGGTAAAGGTGCTTCTGAGGAAGAGATTAAGAAAGCTTATCGTAAGATGGCTCGCCAGTATCATCCGGATGTGAACAAAGCTGCCGATGCAGAGACCAAGTTCAAAGAAGTCAAAGAAGCTTATGACACGTTGAGTGATTCTCAGCAGCGTGCTCGCTACGATCAATATGGTCATGTAGACCCGAACCAGGGAATGGGCGGTGGCTTTTCTGGGGATTTTGGCGGCAGTGGGGGACTTGGTGATATCTTCGATATGTTCTTTGGTGGTGGAGGCAACGGGGGGCGTCGTGATCCTAATGCTCCGCAACGAGGCAATGATCTTCAATACACGATGACCATTGAGTTCAAAGAGGCGGTATTCGGCAAAGAATCCGATATTACGATTCCGCGTACCGAGTCTTGTGACACTTGTTTTGGTTCTGGAGCTAAACCAGGCACTAAGCCAGAGACGTGCTCGGTCTGTCATGGTGCAGGTCAGCAAGAAGTAGTTCAGAATACGCCATTTGGCAGAATGGTCAATCGCCGTCCTTGCAGCAACTGCTCAGGTACAGGCAAGATTATCAAAGAAAAATGCCCAACTTGTCATGGAAATGGTCAAGTGAAAAAACAGCGTAAGATTCATGTTCGCATTCCTGCGGGCGTAGATGATGGCGCACAATTACGTATGAGTGGCGAAGGTGAAGGGGGCCTCCGTGGCGGTCCAGCGGGCGACTTGTATATTGTTATTCGAGTGAAGTCTCATGAATTCTTCGAACGAGAGAACGATGATATCTATTGTGAGATTCCATTAACCTTCGCTCAAGCGGCTCTGGGGGATGAGATTGAAATTCCTACCTTAACCGAGAAGGTGAAATTGAAGATTCCAGCTGGAACACAGACCGGAACGTATTTCCGCCTCAAAGGCAAAGGAGTACCGAAACTGCGTGGTGTGGGCCAAGGTGACCAGCATGTGAAGGTAGTCGTAGTGACGCCTAGCAAGCTTACAGATGAACAAAAGGATTTGCTTCGTCAGTTTGCCGGTCTAGACGGTGAGCATACCCATGAGAACGAACAGTCCTTCTTTGACCGCATGAAAAAGGCGTTCCGTGGAGACTGAACGGATGCAAACTAAGAAAGCTATTCCCGTGGCTTAGGCTTAAGGGAATAGCTTTTTTTTGAGTTGATCCTTAGTTATAGATTGATAAGTTTAAGTTTAATATACAGATCTATTAGTCCGATCTATGAGTCCAAAAAAAGAAGCCCTCGATTTCTCGAAGGCTTCTTTTTTATATTGTGCTATTCATTAGCTAGCCACATAAGCAATAATTTCTTCATCCAGATCTAGGGTAACGTCCTCGCGGAAAGCACGCACTCCGTACTCTGTATGCATATAGAGAAGAATTGCTTCAATAATGTTAGATTCGACTAGGTACATATTTCTTCCGCTGACCCATACTTCACCCGTGTATCCGGTGTCTTCATCCCAGCTTAATTCTACTTGTACATCCGCTGGCTTTACTTGCTTCCTTTGAGCAGTATGAAGACAGATAGCATTAATGATTTCGTCCATACTTAGCGTCATACTTAGTATCTTCTTCCGCGGTTGTCATCATATCTTGGTTTCTTAAAGCGGCGGAAGAGTGCAATACCTACCATCACTACGGCATAAATGACAAGCATATTAATTAGAAAACCGAAAATATTACCCATGGCGCCCATATTTGAGAACATTCCGCCGAACAGCAACCCGGCAATACCACCGATCATAAGACCTTTCATCAGCCCGCCGCCGCTAAAAAATCCGCGCTTTGCAGTTTGTCCTGTATTAGATTTGTTAGTACTGTTGCTCACATTAGAATCTTTCGTAGATTTCTTCGGTGTTGTCGTATACGATTTCGTTCCTGACTTGAAACCACCGCCACCGCCGCGTCGTGCATCGGCACTATGTGGAGCCACAAAAGCAAAGAACAAAGTAAATGCCATGACGACAAGCATCATTTTTTTCATCATTGGTGTAATTGAACCTCCTAGAATTATGTTTGTCTACACTAGAGTAATACGGAGCTAGTGTAGGATTGGTTTCAAGAATATACATTTTATTTTACCCAAGTATTGGACCCTTAATCTTAGGTATAATGAACGCCTTTTTATCGCAATCTACAAAAGGAATAAATCTCTATAAGTTTTCTTGTAGAAAAGGCAGGTGTTCTCCAACCAATGGGTGAAAAAAACATTTTGGCTTATTTCAAAAGTCCTGAAGAAGCGGAAGAAGCCGCACATAAATTGCAGGCTATTAGAGTAGAGGAAATATCGATTGATCGTTTCGGTAAATATCCGGGTAGAGGATACTCGCCGGTGAATATGTTAGCAGGCAGCTTCACTAGTCTAGCCGCTATTACGCAGGATGCGGGATTGTTTGATGCGTCGAGCAGTATTATGGCTGCAGCTGATCCAGCCGCAAGTGGCATGAGTGATGGAGGAGCTGGGGGTCCGACAGGTAGAGATATTTTGCTTACTGTTATTGTAGGGGAAGAGACACACCATCAAGCGCTTAGGATTATTGAAGACGCGGGCGGCTTGATCTGAACAATTTAGCCAATAAGCGAATTTAACTATATTTCAAGGGAAGAAGGAGTTCGCAATGACCAAACAATCCGATTATACCCAGCGTTTCTCTGGTAAAGTACCAAGCACGCTTAAGGGAAGTGCCGAAGACGTAGAATTTTCTGAGGATCGTGCTGATCATGAAGACTGGGAAGCACTTCAGCGTAGTGAACGGGCAGATGCACGTCAAAAAGGGAATCGCAAAGTGTAATTGCACTCGTGATATCGAAGTAAGCCGCCCTAGGCCAGGGGCGGTTTTTTTGTGTGTAAAGTATTTTTGTCTCCATTCACAATGTATAGTACAATAAATGTTACGCATAAGAATGAGGAGGACTTTTTTTACATGAATTGGAAAGAGCTTACAATACATACTTCGGAACAAGCAGTAGAGATGATTACGAATTTCCTGCACGAAGCGGGAGCAGGCGGGGTCACTATTGAAGAAGCCGTTAACTATAGCAAACTGCAAGATACTTCATTTGGACAGTTCTATGAACTCCAGCCGAATGGAATTGCTGAAGGTGAAGCTAGAATTAAAGGTTATTTCCCTGAGACCTCTGAGATTAATGGGGTTATAGCCCAAATTAAGCCCCGAATTGAGGAACTAAGTGATTTTGGGATTGATACAGGCGAAGTGGATTACCAAGTGAAAGATGTACATGAAGATGATTGGGCTAATAATTGGAAACAGTATTTCAAGCCGATTCGTGTCTCAGAGCGTCTTACCATTAAGCCAACGTGGGAAGCGTACACGCCATCAAGTCCTGATGAGCGCATCATCGAGATCGACCCGGGAATGGCCTTTGGAACAGGCACTCATCCTACAACAGCGCTATGTCTTCGTGCATTAGAAGGTATTATTCGTGAAGGTGATGAAGTAGTAGATGTAGGAACAGGCTCAGGAATTCTTGCAATTGGCTCCATTCTTCTTGGAGCAAAGCATGTTCTTGCTATTGATTTGGATCCCGTAGCGGTAGCCAGCGCGAAAGAGAATACTTTATTGAACCAATTAGATGATCACATTACGGTTCATGAAAGTGATCTGCTTGCTGTGCTGAATCAAGGTACAGAAGGCCTTGGTGTAAAGTTACCTGTTCGCATTGTAGTTGCGAATATATTGGCTGAAGTGATTTTGCTATTTATTGATGATGTCTATCAAGCGCTTGAACCTGGTGGATACTATATCACTTCGGGCATATATAAAAATAAAGAAGCGTTAGTGCAAGAGGCTTTGATTGCCTCCGGATTTGAAATTGTTGAAGCTGCGCGTGAAGAAGACTGGGTTGCTTTTGTAGCCAGAAAGAGGTAATGATGGATTTTTTGGACCGAATATTATATATCCCGCTTGACCGGTTACCCTTTTATTTAATTACTTTGATTATTGCCTTTACAATACATGAATTCAGTCATGCCTACTTTGCGAATAAGTTTGGAGATCCGACGGCCAAATTGCTGGGTAGAGTTACCCTTAATCCAGCCGTACACTTTGATTTATTTGGGATTATCCTTCTCCTGATCGCCGGATTTGGTTGGGCAAGGCCCGTGCCTGTGAATCGGGACAATTTCAGCAAACCTAGACTGATGGGGATTATTGTATCTGCGGCGGGACCGCTTAGCAATTTGCTGCTTGCAGTAATTGGAACGCTCGTCTATGCGATGCTAAATCATTTCGGAGCACTGGAATCCATTGATAACGAAAAATTACTGTCAGCTATTCGAATTTTCTTCAATACATTCAATTTAATGAATTTTTTCTTGTTCCTGTTTAATTTAATTCCGCTTCCTCCTCTAGATGGATATAGAATTATTGAAGATTTGGCGCCTCGCTCGATATTAGGAGACTTGAAGCGCTTAGAACAGTGGGCTGTTTTTATATTTTTATTAATTATGATTGTTCCGCCTCTTCAGAACTATACGATTAGACCTTTATATGCCTTTGCTAACTATATGTATCTGGAATTCTTCTATGCTTTTCAATACTTAATAGGAGGTTAAATCCTCCTGATTTCAACGTATTTATTCTGGTCAGTGGATGTCAAACGTTGTATGATGGACTCTGGTCATTTTTGGACAAGGATGGTTAAAGATGCAGCGATATTTTATTCCAACAGATCAGTTTGGAGATTCAGAAGTTGTCATTACAGGTGAGGATGCTAGGCATATTGCTAGAGTCATGCGCGGTAAGCCGAAAGATCAGGTGATTGTCAGCGACGGGATTTCCCGGGAAGCGGTAGTGGAGCTTGTACTCGTAGATCCTCTCGAAGTTACGGCTGTGATTATCGAGACAATGGATATGTCCCAAGAAGCTTGGTTACAAGTTACAGTAGCCCAAAGTTTACCCAAAGGGGACAAAATGGAACTGGTAATTCAGAAGTGCACGGAGATTGGTGCTACAGCCTTTGTACCCTTCCTCTCTGAACGAACGATTGTACAATACGATGAGCGTAAAGAAGATAAACGGGTAACGCGGTGGCGCAAGATTGCCAAGGAAGCAGCGGAACAAGCTCACCGAAGCAAAGTGCCAGATATAGAGTTTTCACACTCATGGAAGCAATTACTTCAGACGTTTGAGAGCTATGATCTAGTGCTGTTGTGCTACGAGAAAGAAGAAGGACGGCAGTTAAGAGATGTACTGCAGCCTTTTGTAGAGAATATGGATCGAAGCCGAACCTACCGCATGCTTATTGCAGTAGGCCCCGAAGGTGGACTAACGGAGAAGGAAGTACAGCAAGCAGAAACCTCAGGAGCCCTTAGTATTGGGCTTGGCCGAAGAATTCTTAGAACAGAGACGGCTGCTATGGCAGCTCTGACCTGTATGCTGTATGAAACCGGAGAAATGGGGGGAGTGTGAGCATATGCCATCCGTAGCCTTTTACACATTGGGATGCAAAGTTAATTTCTATGATACGGAAGCCATTTGGCAACTCTTCAAAAATGAGGGATATGAACAGGTTGATTTTGAACAGACAGCCGATGTCTATTTGATAAATACCTGTACAGTAACCAATACTGGAGATAAGAAAAGCCGTCAAATTATCCGCCGAGCTGTTCGCCGGAATCCGGATGCGATTGTAGCTGTTACGGGTTGTTATGCTCAGACTTCTCCTGCGGAGATATTAGATATTCCAGGCGTAGATCTCGTAATTGGAACTCAAGATCGAGAGAACATTATGCCATTCATTAAGCAAATTCAACATGAGCGTAAGCCTATTAATGCGGTACATAACATTATGAAGACACGTGAATTTGAAGAGCTGGACGTACCTGATTTTGCGGATCGAACCCGGGCATTCCTCAAAATTCAGGAGGGCTGTAACAATTTCTGCACCTTCTGCATTATTCCATGGTCCAGAGGCCTCTCGCGTAGTCGGGACCCCGAAAGTGTCATAAAGCAAGCCCGGTCTTTGGTCCAAGCAGGATTTAAGGAAATTGTATTAACAGGAATTCATACCGGTGGGTATGGAGATGACTTGGATCATTATCGCTTAGCTGATTTGTTATGGGATCTGGATAAAATAGAGGGTCTTGAACGCATTCGTATCAGCTCCATTGAAGCAAGTCAGATTGATGAGAAGATGCTGGATGTGTTGAAGAATTCATCGAAGATGTCGCGTCATTTTCATATTCCTTTGCAGGCGGGGAGTGATGAAGTCTTGAAGCGGATGCGACGTAAATATACAATCGCGGAATTCGAAGAGAAAATCAGACTGATTCGTGAATTTATGCCAGAGGTGGCCATAACAACGGACATTATCGTAGGTTTCCCTGGAGAGACGGATGTTTTGTTCCAGCAAGGTTTTGAAGCAATGAAGCGCATTGGATTCTCTGAAATGCATGTCTTCCCATATTCCAAGCGTACTGGTACTCCAGCGGCTCGGATGGAAGATCAGGTGGACGAAGAGGTAAAGAATGCTCGTGTTCACAATCTTATTGATCTATCTGAACAAATGCAGCTCGCTTATGCTGAAAAATTTGTAGGTCAGGTGCTTAGTGTAATTCCTGAGCGGGATGACAAAGGACTTTGCGGTGAGGGTAAGCTGATGGGTTATAGTGATAACTATCTGCAGATTCTATTTGATGGGCCCGAAGAACTTCGAGGTCAAGTATGCTTGGTGCAATTAACGAAAGCAGGGGTTAATACTTGTGAAGGACAATTAGTTCGCGTTCTTGAAGGTATGCCTGAACTTGTCGTACAGTAAGATCTTACAGCAAGGATTTCGCCTGCGCCGCAGGATGGAGTCCTTGTTGTTCACATAGGAAGAGAAACTGGCTTATAAGGGAGGCACATCATTATGCGAATGAAAGAAATTTCGGCCGGTGGGGTCGTGTACCGTAACACTTCGCAAGGCATTGAGGTTCAGTTAATTACAGATCGTTATGGTAAGATCTCTTTTGCGAAGGGAAAGAGAGAAGCCGGGGAGACGATTGAACAAACCGCACTTCGTGAGATTGTAGAAGAGACTGGAGTAGAGGGAAGAATCATTCAGTCTATTGATATTATTGCTTATACGTATCAGCATTCGGAACATGGTGAAGTAGATAAGGAAGTTCATTACTACCTTGTGGAAAGTAAAGGCGGAGAACTGCGTCCTCAAATTGAAGAAATTCGCGGTGTGGCTTGGTATGAACCCAAGGAAGCTTGGGAGAAGCAACAGAAGTCGGGTTATGATAACAATGATTTTATATTGGAAAAAGGTTTAAAATTACTCGGCTTTGATTTTTAGGCAATCCATATATAAGCAGAACTATATAGGAGAAAATCTTACATAGTCCAGTTTAACTCTCACTCATTTTAAATCTAGGATGTCTCCACATGGGCAGATAACATAAAGGTAGCGCACCCACAGAACAGATGATATTGAACAAGGTCTGACTGTGGGCAATTTGCGTGGCTGGATCGTCTGAGAATAGAGCAGACATATGCTGTAGCGCGGATATCATGGGCAAGAAGAGCAGGGCTCCCCCTACATTGAGTGCAACATGTGACCATGCCACAAAACTGCCGGATCTGGTACCTCCAATCGAGGCAAGAAGTGCAGTGACACAAGTACCGACATTTGATCCAATGACCATAGCAATGCCTAATTCCACAGGTAAGGCGCCCGTACCCACGAGCGTCATCGTCATTCCTATAACCGCAGCACTACTGTGGATAAGTGCGGTTAGGATTGCGCCAGCCGCAGCTCCCCATAGTACACTATCCGCAGCACGAGTAGTGAACCACTCTAGTACACCAGCGGCTTGAAGAGTTGGGCTGATCGATTGCATCCACCGTATGGCAATCATAATTATGCTGAACCCTGCACTGGCAAGGGCGGCATGTTGTAACGAGCGTAAACGATGTAACCACAGCTGCGGATAATTAGCTAACATTTCGCTAGCGATAATAGTGGCAGTCCATAGACTGACAGAGAAAAGCAATAAGGGTAACCCAAGTGTGGTGAAATTGAAGGCGATCAGTTCCGTGGTTAGACAAGTCCCGATGTTACCGCCTAGAATAATGCCAAGGCTGCGGGCATAAGTAAGAATCCCTGCATTCACAAGCCCCATGGTCATAACGGTGACCGCTGTGCTGCTCTGTAGGATGGCTGTAATCCCTGTACTGAATAACAGGCCTCTCAGCGGTGTGGTGGTGGATGCATTTAGTACGCGAACGAGTCTAGGTCCAGCCCAAGCTTGCAAAGAAGATTCCATAATCTTCATACCAAATAAGAAGAGAGCAAGTCCAAACAGAAGTGGAATAACAATTTCACGGAGTATAAGCAATTTCAATCCCTTCTTTTCCTTTAGAAATGAAGACTTAATATAACGTTATGCGGATTGGCTACAAGGCATGACAGGCATCAAGATGAAGTAACCTGAAGGAGTGATGATGCAGTGGCATCTGTAATATTAAAGCGTAGTCGAAAAAAGAGATTGGAAAAGGCTCATCCCTGGGTCTATAGCAACGAGATTGAGTCGACCACAGGAGAACCGGTGCCGGGTCAATTGGTTCAGATTCTGAACCATCAACAGCGATATTTGGCTACGGGATACTATAATCCTAAGTCTCAAATTACCGTGCGTGTTGTATCTTATCCTGCATTAGAAGAGATGGATCTCGCCTTTTTCATGAGCCGTTTCCAAGCTTGCCTGGAGCATAGAAATCGCTTTGTAAAAGAAAATGCATATCGACTTGTCTATGGAGAGGCAGATTTCCTTCCAGGACTTATTGTCGATCGATTTGGAGATGTGTTAGTGCTTCAGCTCCTTACTCTAGCTATGGATCAGCGTAAAGACCTTATTGTACAAGCTTTAGTTGAAGTAGTGGGTCCGCAAGGGATTTATGAACGAAGTGACGTTAGTGTACGGGAGATGGAAGGGCTAGAACAGAAGAAAGGACCATTATATGGGACTTGTCCTCGTCATGTGACTGTGAAAGAGAATGGTCTATCCATCACTGTAGATATCGAGGAAGGCCAGAAGACAGGCTATTTCTTCGACCAACGGGAAAATCGTGCTTCCATCGAACCGTTAATGACAGGATGGGGAGGACGCAGTGGAATTTCCATGCAGGAGGTCACTCGTGAATCTGGCGAACTTGCTGTAGTTCCTACCAATAGCAAAGGCAAAGAAGTCACCTTCCCTTTCTGGGATGGGGCAACAGTATTGGAATGCTTTTCACACACGGGTAGTTTTACGCTTCATGCTTGTAAGTACGGCGCCAAGAAAGTGACTTGTCTAGACATTTCAGAACATGCGATTGAGAGTGCGAAGGAAAACGTGGAACTCAATGGATTTATTGAGCGTGTAGAGTTCGTAGTGGCCGATGCTTTTGATTACCTAAGAACCCAAGTCAAAGGTGTAGATGAGCGGCATAAAAGGGCGCAAGGCAAAGCGGATACTTCCGTACCGATGACCGCAGGCGGTGGGCGCACATGGGATGTCGTTATTCTTGATCCGCCGGCCTTTGCTAAGACCAAGAGTGCCGTACCTGGGGCGGTTCGTGGCTACAAAGATATTAATCTACACGGCATGAAGCTGGTAAACGAAGGGGGATACCTCGTTACGGCGAGTTGTTCTTATCATATGCGTCCAGAATTATTTTTGGACACGATTATGGATGCGGCTGAAGATGCAGGTAAAATTTTAAGGTTAATTGAATGGCGTGCCGCAGGCAAAGATCATCCTCAGATTCTTGGGGTTGATGAAGGGCACTATTTGAAATTTGCGATTTTTGAAGTTCGCAGCAAAAAGTAAATCCTTCCATAATTAAGGCACCCAGGCGGGTGCCTTTTTTGTATGGCATAAGGGTCCTACAGCAATGTCTGCTGCCGATAAATGACAAACGTACGTTCTCTCTTTTGGAGGGAGGTTATGCTATACTAGTCTTTATCGAACAGTTCGTCCATCTGGACGCATACGGATGAGTAGGAGGGGTTAAATGATGTCATTACAATTTATTATTGGACGCTCGGGCAGTGGGAAAAGTAGCAGAGTGTTAGAAGAGATACATACCTCACTTCAGCACAATCCAACAGGTGAGCCGATCATTATGCTAGCTCCTGAACAAGGAACATTTCAATTGGAACGCAATTTCATTCATATGGAACATATCCAAGGGACGATTCGTCTTCAAATACTAGGTTTTCGAAGATTAGCTCTTCGTATTATGCAGGAGACTGGGGGCTCGGCGCTGATTCCTATTAGTGTTGAAGGGAAAAAGATGCTTCTCTACCGCATCATTAACCGCCGCAAAAAAGAGTTGAAACTCTATCAGAATGCGGGAGATCACCTTGGCTTAATTGAACGAATCAATACGTTATATTCCGAAGTGAAAATGTACGGCGGAGATCCAGCAGCTTTGGAACAGCAGTTAAAGCAAATGACTATGGCCGAAGGCGAGACTCCTCTACTGCAAGATAAATTGCATGATCTTTCTTTGGTGTACAAGGAATTTGAACATGAATTATCTGGTCATTACGTAGATGCTGAAGATCATATTACGAAGTTAGCAGAAGGCGCTGCTCAGTCGCACTACTTGAGAGGTTCTGAGATTTATATCGATGGATTCTATACGTTCACCCCGAAGGAAATGGAAGCGATAGGACAACTGCTGCTCACAGCAAAAAGAGTAAAGATCTGTCTCACGCTAGACCGTCCTTATGACGATGGCATCGCTCCACATGAACTGAATTTATTTCATCCCACGGCCATGGTCTATATGAAGCTACGCAAGATGGCAGAGGCACTTGGAATAGAGCTGGAAGCTACACAGATTATGCAGGAGCAGCCTCTTCCTAGATTTAAAGATTCACCTGTACTTGCTCAATTGGAATCCTCCTATGGTACCCGAGGCCAACAAGGAACAGCAAATCTTGCGGTAGACAGGCAAGAAGTGGAGTCTTCGCTTAAAGTTCAAGCCTTTCTTGATCGACGAGAGGAACTGGCAGGCGTAGCTCGGGACATGCGTCGCTTAGCTTCGGAGCAAGGCGCAAGATGGAGAGACATGGCTATTTTCGTTAGAGACATAGATGCGTATGAGCATGTGGCTGTTTCGGTTCTGGAAGAGCATGATATTCCTTTTTTCCTAGATAAAAAACGTACGGTACTGCATCACCCCTTACTTGAATATGTTCGCGGCGCTGTGGATGTCGTGAGCAAGTACTGGAGATATGAAGATGTTTTTCGCTGTGTGAAGACGGATTTTGTGTTGCCTATGGATGGCAGTATATCTCGTACAGATATGGATGTTCTAGAGAATTATGTGCTGGCAAGCGGAATTCATGGTGCTCGTTGGTATGATGGTCGTCCTTGGAGGGCGAGACCGAATCTATCCCTAGAAATACAGCAAGATCCAGCTGCAGAAGGTAGAATCACCGGTATGGCGAGACTAGAAGAATGTAGAGAAGCTGTTGTGTTGCCTCTGTCCGCATTAGAGAGAAGGATGAAGCAGGCAAAAAGTGTACGAGAGAAATGTGAAGCACTCTATTATCTATTAGAAGACACCGGAGCACCGCAGCGTCTGGATCAACTGGCGCATCAGGCTTTAGTAGAGGGTAAACCTCAGCAGGCTTTCGAACATCGTCAAATTTGGGGGGCAATGCTAGATTTACTCGATCAGATGGTAGAGATGATGGGCAAAGAGACGGTCAACCTGGAGTTGTTCCGAGGGATGCTAGAGACCGGGATGGCTAGCATGCAATTAGCCCTTGTACCTCCTTCATTAGATCAGGTTCTTTTAGGAAGTACGGACCGCACTCGCAGCAGTCATGTGCAGCATGTATTTTTGCTTGGGGTGAATGAAGGCGTTATGCCTGCTGTCTATACCGAGGAAGGAATTCTCACGGAACAAGAACGTAGTAAGTTAACCGAAGCCGGCATTGTATTTGCCCCGGGAATTACACGTCAACTGCTAGATGAGCGATTCTTAATTTATCATGCGCTCTCTTCGGCAAGCCGTTCTCTATGGATTAGCTATCCTACAACCGACGGGGAAGGAAAAGCATTCCCTCCTTCGGAAGTGATTCGTCAGGTTCGAGGGTGTTTCCCTGCTTTACAAGAAGATCGAATGGACGTTCCACCAACCCTATCGGATGAGGAGGAATTGAAGTGGATTACGCATCCGGACGCTACCTTGCAAGTCTTAATTTCAAGGTTAAGGAGCTGGAAAGCGGGCGTGCCAATCTCCCCCGTATGGTGGAGTGTACTTGAATGGTTCAGGATGAGTCCGCAGTATCGAGGCGTATTGGAGAACCTGTTAGGATCCTTAGACTACCGTAATCGCACGCATAGTCTTACCGAGTCTACCAGCCGCAAATTATATGGTCGTAAACTGCGCACCAGTGTATCTCGCATGGAGCGATATGCAGCTTGTCCATTTTCCCATTTTGCATCCCATGGCCTAAAGCTGAAAGAACGTCAGATGTACCGGCTTCAAGCGCCGGATATCGGTCAGCTTTTCCATGCGGCTCTCGGCTCAATGGCTTTAACTTTGAAAGAACAGAATCGAAGCTGGGGGAGTCTATCGGCAGAGGAATGTGTGTACGAAGCGGAAGTGGCTGTGGATAAGCTGGCTCCTAGGCTTCAAGGAGAGATTCTACTAAGCACCAAACGATATGGATATATCTCACGCAAACTAAAAAACATTGTAGGCCGAGCTTCTATTATTCTGGGGGAGCAATCGCGCCGAGGCAGCTTTGAACCGATAGGGTTAGAACTAGATTTCGGTCCAGATAAGACACTTCCTCCCCTCGTGTTCGAACTGGAGAACGGGTGTGTCATGGAGATCGTAGGCCGTATAGATCGTGTGGATCTGGCGCAGGGAGAACAAGGGATATTGCTGAGAGTCATTGACTATAAATCAAGTCAGACTGATCTATTGCTCCACGAAGTATATTATGGGCTGTCCCTACAAATGTTGACGTACTTAGACGTCATTGTTCAGTCGGCCGAGCAGTGGCTAGGGCAATCCGCCCTCCCGGCAGGAGCATTATATTTTCATGTTCATAATCCGCTGCTTCAATCCCCCAATGCGATGGAGGCTGCAGCGGCCGAGCAGGAGATGCTCAAACGCTTCAAAATGAAGGGCCTGCTACTCGCAGACAAAGAAGTTATTGGACATATGGATGGTCAATTGGAAAAAGGATATTCCGAGATTATTCCAGTCGGTCTAAAAACGGATGGTAGCTTCTACAGCGCCTCGGCTGTAGCGACCCCAGACCAGTGGGATACGCTCCTTCACTCTGTTCGAAATAAGATCCAAGAGATTGGAACAGGAATTACCGACGGCGATGTGGCGATCAAGCCCTACAAAATGGGTCAAGAGACGGCATGTACGTATTGTTCCTACAAGTCGGTCTGCCAAATCGATGAGACGATGGACGCGGATCGCTACCATATCCTAACCAAACCAGATAAAGAAAAGACATGGAATTTGCTTGGAGAGCGCAGCGGTGTTCGAACGCATGAAGAGGTGCTCACGGACTATGATATTGGCAATCTACTGAAGAAAGGAGAGGGTATAGAATGACGATGTTATCTAAGCCGTTAGGCAGTAAGTGGAGTGATGATCAGTGGAAAGCCATTGCCATGTCTGGAGGGAATATGCTTATTGCCGCTGCAGCGGGGTCTGGCAAAACCGCCGTCTTGGTGGAGCGCATTATTCGAAAAATACTGGACAAAGAGAGCCCACTTGATGTAGATCGATTGCTCGTGGCTACGTTCACGAAGGCAGCGGCTTCAGAAATGCGTGAGCGGATTCGTGTGGCCTTGGAAGAAGCGTTAGATCAAGATCCAAGCAATGAGCATTTGGGTGCACAACTCGCTATGTTAGGCAAAGCTTCCATTACGACACTTCATTCCTTCTGCCTTGAAGTAATTCAGCGCTACTATACCCTCATTCCATTAGATCCAGGTTTTCGGATTGCTTCAGAAATTGAAGTGAAGCTACTTCGGCAAGAAGTGCTGGAGGCTTTGTTTGAGGAGAAGTACGGGACGGAAGACAAAGATAGTCGCTTTTTGCAGCTTGTAGATTGGTTCAGTGGAGAACGTAGTGACGATGCCATGTTCTTATTGGTTCACAAATTATACGATTTCTCACGGAGTCATGCATGGCCCGATCATTGGCTCATGCACATGGCGGAGCAATTCGAACGGGCGGATATTAACACTTTATCGGAAAGTCTATGGGTCAAGTCGATTTTGGCAGATACACGGCTTACGCTTAGCGGGGTATATGATCTATTGCAACAAGCTAAGACGATTTCTCTATCTCCTGGTGGTCCTGCGCCTTATGCAATCAGTCTCAATGAAGACCTAGAAGTGATTGAGGGTCTAAGAGAAGCGCTGGAATATCAGCCATGGGATCATTTATATCATGTATTTCAGTATGCGAATTTTGGTAAATTGAAGCCTTGCAAAAAAGATCAAGCCGATCCTCTTCTTCAAGACAGAGTCAAGGGTCTTAGAGAAGAAGCGAAGAAAACGCTAGCGGAACTTCGTGGACAGCTCTTTGGGCGTTCCGCGGAGGCTTTCGTAGAAGAACTCTTAAATGCAGCTCCCCTAATGCGGGAATTGTCCGAACTCATTATTGAATTTGGCCGCCGCTATCAAGCGGAGAAGCAGGCTAAAGGGTGGTTAGATTTCTCAGACTTAGAGCATTATTGTCTACACATTTTGAGATCGCCAGCTTCTACTCCAGACTCGACGCTTCCTTCAGCCGCAGCTCTTGAATATCAGGCACAATATGAAGAAGTGCTTCTGGATGAATATCAAGATACGAATACAGTACAAGAGAGTATCGTAGAGCTCATAGCAAAAAAAGAACAAGGAAATCGGTTCATGGTCGGCGATGTCAAACAGAGTATTTACCGTTTTAGATTGGCGGAACCTGGTCTATTCTTGGACAAGTACAAAACATATGACGAAGACTTTACTGGAAAAGGGTTGCGTATAGATTTGGCAAGGAATTTCCGTAGCCGACGCGAAGTGGTGCAGGCTGTGAATCTTTTATTTAGACAACTGATGAACGAAAATATAGCTGAGATCACCTATGATGAACGCGCAGAACTTGTGTACGGAGAAGGATTTCCGGAGAGCGCAGAAGTTCAATCCATGGCCTATGCTCCAGAGTTATTATTAATTGATCGAAGCAGATCAGAAGAAGAGAATGCACGTGGGGAATCGAATCAGGACTTTGGAGAATCAGCCGGGCCTACAGGAGAAGATGCAAGCTTGGAGGAAGCCGAAGAACTAGAGGCGGTAAGACTTGAAGCCCGCATGATCGCAGCTCGTATTCGGGAGATGACCGGAGAGGGACGAGATGCGCTGCGTGTGTATGACAAGCATCTTGGAACTACAAGGCCCGCAGTATACAAAGATATGGTGATCTTGCTTCGCTCAACTTTATCTTGGGCGCCAGCGATTATTCAGGAACTTCGTATGGAAGGTATACCAGCCTATGGTGAGGTGAACAAGGGATATTTCCAAGCTTCAGAAGTAGAAATTATGCTGTCTTTGCTGCATGTTATTGATAATCCTCAGCAGGACATTGCAATGGCTTCCGTCTTAAGATCACCCATGTATGGATTATCCGAAGAAGAGCTCGCTGAGATTCGTCTTGCTAGACCGCAAGGGGGCTTCTATGAAGCTGTGCAGGTAGCAGCGGGTTGGGTTCATGAGAAGATGCCAGACCGAACACATAGCCAAAAGCTATCGGAACATGAGACCGAGCTAGCAAGCACGGAAATTGAGGACACGATCGAGGGTCCTGCAAGGCCAACGTCAGCTAGCCAGCCTTCACTCTCATACAAACTACAATCATTCCTCAAGCAACTCGAGAGTTGGAGGACCTTAGCTAGGCAGGGCGAGTTAGGTCGTCTGATTCGAAATGTATATCAGCAGACACGGTATGTGGAATGGGTAGGAGGATTGCCGGGTGGAGAGCAGCGTCAAGCTAATTTAAGAGCTCTACATGACAGAGCGCTTCAATATGAGCAATCTACAGGCTCTAGAGGGTTATTCCGATTCCTGCGCCATGTAGATCGGATGCGTCAAAGTGGTAGTGATTTCGGGGCACCGGGTACGGGGGAGCAAGCGGACGGAATAAGAATCATGACTATTCACAAAAGTAAGGGTTTAGAGTTCCCCGTAGTTTTTGTAGCGGGATTATCTAAAATGTTCAATCGCCAAGATATGAATGCTTCATTCCTGGTTCATAAGGAATTAGGATTTGGGCCGAAATATGTGGATGCGAAGACCCGAGTGAGTTATCCGACCCTTCCGAATCTAGCGATCCGTCGTAGAGCCCAAATGGAACTACTGGCTGAAGAACTACGTGTGCTGTATGTAGCGCTAACCCGTCCGAAGGACAAGCTTGTTCTAGTCTCATCAGTAAAGGATTTGACGAAAAGTGCATCGGTATGGAGTCAAGCAATTCAATCGCAAACGACTGTTTTACCCGATTATATGCTGGCCCGAGGTCGTAGTTACATGGACTGGATTGGTCCTGCCTTAATTCGTCATCCGGATGCTTATACTTTAAGAGCCTTGGCGGGATTGGAAGAATCTCAAGTCTCCCTCAGTACAGTGCCCGGAATGGATTTCCCATGGCGTATTATGACCGTAAGTTCCAGAGATATGCTTATGGCAGCTCCTACCTTAGAGCTTTCTGAACAGGAGGGGGGCGACTTGGCACAGCTTAGATCCTTCCTCTCAGGGAAGCCGGAAGTGGTACAGAAGCTTACTACTTCTAAGTATACAGAAGAAGCCGCCTCAAGACTGGAATGGAAATATCAACATACGATGGCTACACAAATTTCAGCCAAAACTTCGGTCACGGAGATGAAGCAAGCTTTTTCCGAAGAACAGCCATCTTCCAATGTATTCGAACATATGGCTATGCAAGGTGAGATGGAGTCTGCTCAGCTGAAGCAGCAGGAACCTGTCTTTAGTCTGCACATGCATAGACCCAAATTCATGGAACAACGCAAGATGACGCCAACCGAGCGAGGAACAGCATACCACATGGTCATGCAGCACCTTCCGTTTCATCCAGCAGAGCCCGAAAAGACCGCATCCGATACGTTAGCTAGATTGGCTGAACTTCAGATTCTTCCCGAAGGGCAAGTACTGGAGCTAAATAAAGATCAAATAGCTGGCTTCCTTCGAAGTCCATTGGGACAGAGGGCAAGTGAGGCTACATGGGTACGACGAGAAATCCCCTTTAGCTATGGCTTACCTGCGATATCAGCACGTCCCGTTATCGTACCCTTGTTAGAGAGTGCTTTTGATGAGCCAGAGCGACTTGCAGCTCAGATGTTCAGGGAATTGGAAGAAGAAAAGGTGTTAATTCAGGGCGTGATTGACTGTTTGTTCTGCCATGAAGGGAAATGGATTTTGCTAGATTACAAGAGTGATCGAATCTTGGAACACCAAGGAGGCATTCCTGCACTAAAGGAACGATATCGGTTCCAACTAGAAATCTATGCTGAAGCTATCGAACACATTATCGGTCAGCAGGTGGATGAGTTGTGGCTGTACTTTTTTGAGGCGGGAGAAGCAGTGAAGCTAGATTGAATTCATTACAAAATATAAAGTGTCTATTACAAATTGAACAGAGAGGAGGAAGACGATGCGTATTTTGCATACAGCGGACTGGCATCTGGGACGAACGCTTGAAGGCCGAAGCCGACTTGCAGAACAAGAACGGTTCTTAGATGAATTGGTTCTGATTGCAAATGAGACAAAAGCGGATCTAATCTTAATGGCAGGAGATGTCTATGACAGTGTGAATCCTCCTGCAGCCGCGGAAATGCTCTTCTACGATGCGGCAGCGCGCCTATCGCAGCACGGTAGAAAATTGGTTGCTATTGCGGGTAACCATGATCAACCTGAACGAATAGCTTCGGTAACTCCCTTAGTTACACAAAGTGGAATTATACTCACGGGCTTACCTACCAAAGAAGCGGTTCGTGTACACATTCCGCGCACAGATGAAGAAGCTGTCATCGCTTGTCTTCCATATCCATCAGAAGCTAGATTGCAAGAATTGCTTGCTGGGGACGAGGATGAACAAGGACTTCGTCTTGCTTATAGTGAACGGGTAGGGCAAATGATGCGTCAGTTAGCTTCATCCTTTACACCGCATACAGTGAACTTAGCTATGAGTCACATCTATGTACTTGGAGGACTTGAAAGTGATTCCGAACGACCCATCCAGATTGGAGGAGCCTACACGGTAGATCCATCGGCTCTGGATATTGGAGCACAGTATACGGCGCTAGGACATTTACATCGTGCCCAAGCGGTGAAGAGTCATTCTAAAGGACCGATTCGATATAGTGGATCACCACTTGCCTATAGTTTCTCCGAAGCAGGGCAAGCCAAGTCCGTTATGATGTTAGACGTGAAACCTTGCGGCGAGGTCATACAGGAAGAGATTTTTTTAAGTAGTGGTCGTCCGCTGGTCAGATGGTCTTGCACTAATGGGCTGCAAGAAGTGCAACGCTGGTTGGAAGAAGGTAGAGATGCGCAGGCTTTTATAGATTTAGAGATTCGACTCACGAAGGCGATGTCACTGGGAGACATTCAAGCTTTGCGGAAGGCGCATGAGGGGATCATCCATATTCGCCCCGTCTTCCCTGAACGTGAAGCTTCCTTGTCTGCAGTAGGACGTTCCCAGATGCCTATTCAGGATATGTTCCGTAAATTTTATCAACGTCAGACTGGCGGGGCAGAAGCTGAACAGGAAATGGTAGATTTGTTCATGCATTTAGTTGCTCACGATGAGATCGCGACCACCGGGGAGGGAGAATCATGAGACCGATCCGATTAAAGTTAGCTGGACTTCAAAGTTACCGGGAAGCCCAAGAGATTGATTTTACGGCTCTATGTGAAACGGGATTTTTCGGAATTTTTGGGCCAACGGGAAGCGGAAAATCTACGTTGTTGGATGCGATCACTCTTGCGTTGTATGGCAAGGTAGAAAGAGCTGTAAATGGAACCCAGGGCATTATGAATCATTCAGAGGATACACTTTTTGTAGCATTTACCTTTGAGCTTACTTCGGCTGGGGGGCCAGAGCGATACCGCGTAGAGCGACGGTTCAAACGTACTGGGGATGTGTCGGTCAGTAATACCATCAGTCGATTTATTGAGATTACCCCTGATGGTGAGCAGGTAAAGGCGGACAAGCTGGCTGAAGTTACACGCGCTGTGGAAGAGAAAATTGGACTGAAAATGGATGATTTCACACGAGCTGTTGTCCTGCCGCAGGGGAAATTCGCCGAATTTTTATCTCTTAAAGGCAGTGAGCGGCGCCAAATGTTGCAGCGGCTCTTTCATTTGGAGCAGTATGGTGACCTACTCGGTCAAAAACTTAGTTGCCGAGTAAAAGACACGGACAGCTTACTTGCCCAGCTGAGCGCAGAGCAGCAAGGTCTAGGCTCTGCCTCCGAGCAGGACCTGAAGGAAGCGATCGAGCGCGTGAAGGTTGCCGCTGACGAAGCCGCGCAGCGACGCAGCCATCTGCTCGCGGCGGAGACGAATGCGCAGCAGCTTGGCAAGCTGCGCGAACTGAGCCGCGAGCTTCTGCAGCGCGAGCTGGCGCTTACGAAGCTGCACCTGCGCGGCGAGGCCATCGCCGCACTTGCAGAGCAGCTCGCGCTCGCGGCTTGCGCGGAGCGCCTGCGCCCTGCGCTAAGCGCGTGGCAGGGCGCCCAGCGCCTAGCGGCGGAGCGCAGCCAGCGCGCCGCCGAGGCGCAGACCGCCGCCGCGCAGCTTAGGGCGGCGGCGAAGCAGACCGCCGCTGCCGCTGCTGAGGCGCAAGAGGCACGGTCTGCGCAGGAGCCCGCGCTGCGGGTCCGGCTGGACCAGCTGGCGCAAGCTAAGGCGCTGCAGGCTGAGTACAATACGCTGCAAGCGGAGTGGGCTCAGCTCCAGAACCGGGTAGAGCACGCTTCCATCAGACGAAGTGAGATTGCAGCGCAGAAGCTTAAGGAAGAAGCGCTCCTTGCTAAAGGAGAGCAGCTACGTGCAGAGTTACAGCAGCAGTTGGCTGGCACAGAAGTTAAGGCTGCGGATCGCCTTGCCCTGCAGACGGCTAGCTTGCTGAAAGATAAATCGGCACAAGTCAGACTAAGAGTAGCCAAAATAGCGGCCTCTGAACAGGAACTCACAGACAGAATCGCAAGGACGCAAGCGGAAATAAAGCAACGGACTGAGCAAGAACATATCTTCACCACACAGATTCAACAAGCGAGGAATCAAAGTGTTATCCTACTTGAGGGGCTTAATGAAGCAGAGCACTCCTGCAAATCGTATATCCTTGAACTAGAACAATATGATGCGGAGCTTAAGGCTCGGGGGCAGTCGCAGATTAATGAACTTAGTGCGGTTAAGCTTGCGACAGGACTCGTTCAAGGGGATCCGTGCCCCGTATGTGGATCGGAGCATCACCCTCATCTAGCAAAAAGAGTTATAGAGGATACTCCATCAGAACACATACACGAGGACATTGCCGCCTTGCTGATTGAACTTAGAGAACGAAGATATGTAATTCAGCGTGAGCAAGATAACGCTAAGCGTATAGTTGAACTCTCGGAACATGAGCAAATGAGTTCACAGATCCATTCCACGGAAGATTCTTTCAGGCAAGTCGCTGCTGCAAATTCCTTAACGGATCCTCAAGTTTCTTCATTGAATCCTGCGGAGCAATCTAGGCCTTTTAGAACATCGGACCCTGATACAGTTGTCAAAATACGTACATCTACCGAACTTGATCATGTTCATCTACAGCGATGGCAGGCAGAGATGGAGGCACTTTATAGTGAGGTAAAAAAAGTTCAAACAGATCGCAGAGAACAAAGTGCGCGTCTGACTTCGCTTCAATCTCAGCAGGAACTGATGCAGCAGCAGCAGGAGGGCTTGCGTACCCAGCTCCAAGAATTACAGCAAGAGCACATTCAGCTCCAACAGCAGTGGGAGCGGGAGTGTGCTGGATTTGATGAAGCACGTGTAGATGAACTTCAACAAGATATCCTTGCGAAAGATAATTTGGCTGATGAGCTCAAGGCCCGATTAATTCGCAGTGGCCCTTTTATAGATGAAAAGCAACAGTTACTTAAGCGACTCGAGCAGGAAAGTGCAGAGCTTGATAAAGATTGGATTCAACAGACTACACAGATGCAAGGGAAGACAGATCTCCTGCAGGAGAAGAAACTGCGACTTCAAGCTTGGATTGGTGACGCCTCTGTTGATGTACTTATTGGACAAGCGGAAGAACACGTGCAAATCCTTCTTCGTGAGGAAGAAAAGTTCAAAGAACATCATGTGCAGCAGGAACAAGCTAGTCAGGATGCAACTTCTGTGGAGTTAGTAGCCCAACATGCAGCTCAGTCCGCAGCGGATCAAGAGACAGAACTACGTAAGGTCTGGAACCAATCCCTCTTAGATAGTCCATTCACCGATGAATCAAGCGTGACTAAGGCTTTGCTCGAACCAACAAAAGCATCAAGCATGGAGTCTGAAGTGCAGGAACACCGGGAACAAGAAAGAGAGCTGACTGTCTCTATTAGGGATCTTACTGAGAAACTGGAGGGTCAGCAGGTTTCTGAAGAGCAGTGGATCGAGAGCACGCAGGCGCTTCAAACGGCTAAGGCAGCAGATGAACTTTCCGTTCAAGCTAAAGCCCGGGCCGAGCGGGACGTAGAAGATGTAGAGCAGCGGCATAGTCGCTGGAAAGTGCTAGAGGAGGCTCGTTTGGTGCAAGAGCATGAGGCTGCTCTTTTATCCAAGCTGCAGTCTGCTCTACGGGGAAATGCTTTTGTAGAATACATGGCCGAAGAACAACTAATACATGTCAGTCAAGCGGCAAGTCAGCGTCTTCGAGATCTGACCAAACAACGGTATTCACTTGAGACGGACTCCGGTGGAGGCTTTGTTATTTGTGATGATGCGAACGGTGGGGTTAAGCGTCCGGTATCCTCACTATCTGGAGGGGAGACCTTTCTCACTTCACTTGCACTGGCCTTAGCTCTTTCGGCTCAAATCCAGCTACGCGGTCAGTACCCATTACAATTTTTCTTCTTAGATGAGGGATTCGGTACGCTTGACCCTGAATTGTTAGATACAGTAATTACATCCTTAGAACAACTTCATCATGATCACTTGGCTGTTGGGGTTATAAGTCATGTGGCTGAACTTCGAGCGCGTCTTCCTAGGAAGCTTGTGGTCATTCCAGCCGAGCATGCGGGGGCGGGTTCGCGAATCCAGATGGAGCATTTATAGTACAGCAATCCTGAAGCATCTTTCTCCTTTTTATGAGGGAAGGTGCTTCTTTTTTGGTGAACCATTCGTTATGATAGAATGGAGAACGGTTTAGATCATGAGAATACGTCAACACTAATTAGGAGGCTTGCCGTGATGGACAACTGCTTATTTTGCAAAATTGCTGAAGGCACAATACCCTCAAATAAAGTTTTTGAGGATGATACGTTTTTGGTGTTTCATGACATTCAGCCTGCTGCACCTACCCATGTACTCCTTATTCCGAAAAAGCATATTGCAAATTTGAATGATGCGACTGCCGAAGACCTAGACATGATAAGCAAGTTACATAAAATAGCACAGGAAACGGCCGTGAAGCTCGGTGTAGCGGAGAGTGGGTATCGCTTAATTAATAACTGTGGCCCGGATGGTGGACAGACGGTTCACCATATTCATTATCACTTGTTAGGTGGAGCTCATCTTGGAGCACTTACGGGAATATCTGGATCTCATGCTTAATTTAAGTGTGAAATGAATAAGATATAAAAAAGAAAGTGACTCACGGTTGACACCTTATTTACGTTTCACCTATAATGAAAGTTGATGAACCGTGTTATGCTCTGGACGGTCTGGTCGGAGGGAGGGAAAACTGGTGTCTGAAACTAAAGTTCGCAAAAACGAAACTATTGATGCTGCACTTCGCCGCTTTAAGCGTTCCATTGCAAAAGATGGTGTCTTGGCTGAGGTGAAAAAACGTAAGCATTATGAGAAGCCAAGCGTGAAGCGCAAGAAAAAGTCCGAGGCTGCTCGTAAGAGAAAGTTTTAGGAGGATTTTAACAACATGAATCTGAGCGAGCGATTGAACGAAGATATGAAGCAAGCGATGAGGAGTAAAGACAAGTTCAAGCTCTCCACCATTCGAATGGTTCGTGCTACGATCAAAAATCTTGAAATAGATTTGAAGAGAACTTTGGATGATAATGAAGTGCTTGATATCCTAAGTCGTGAAATCAAACAGCGCAAAGATGCCCTCCAAGAATTTCAAAAAGCAGGTCGCGATGATCTCACTGCTAGTCTAGTAGATGAGATCAAGATTATTGCCGAGTATCTTCCCGAACAGCTTACCGAAGAAGAAATTAAAGTCATTGTACAGCAGACCATCCAGGAATCCGGTGCTTCTTCGAAAGCCGATATCGGGAAAGTAATGAGTGCCTTGATGCCTAAGGTCAAAGGCCGGGCAGATGGAAGACTCGTTAACCAGGCAGTACAGGAGTTATTGCAATAACCTAAGTTGTACACAAGACACCTTCCAGTAATGGAAGGTGTTTTTTCTTATGTCTATTTTAGCCATAGTTTCTGATTCTGGTGTTTCTATAACGCTTGGTTTCGGACTTCCTAAAGACCGACTCCTTGAAACGGATGGGCGTATGGAACGTAGAACATAGTAAATAGTATAGATAATACGATAACAGGGAGGGTGAAAATTGAACAAAGCTCGCTGGCCTGTAATTGCAATAATGATGTTATTTTGTATCATGACCTTGCTCCCCCTTGGGTCCGTCTCTGCATTAGCGAACTCCTCCACAACTGCTGGGGCTCTAAAGTCAGGATCGGTGTATGTAATCTCAGTGACACAAAAAATTGAATCAGGTTTATTCAGCTTCATGGAGAGGGGATTCCAAGAGGCTAAAAAGCAGGAAGCCGCATTGGTTGTTCTGGAAGTGAACACGCCAGGAGGAAGGATTGATAGTGCGGAGAAGATAGCAAGCCTTATTACGGATAGTGGTATTCCCACCGTAGCTTTTATTATGGGAGATGCGGCCTCGGCAGGCAGTTATATCTCACTTCATGCGGACAAAATTGCTATGAAACCGGATAGTATGATTGGTGCTGCGGCTTTAGTTGACGGATCAGGGCGCACCGTGAGTAACCCGAAGGAGATATCCTATTGGAAAAGCAGAATGAGAGCGGCCGCTGAGCTTCATGGACGGGATGCACGTATTGCTGAAGGTATGGTAGATAGCGCTATCACGGTAGATATGCCGAATATTGGCAAAACCAAAGTGAAGGATCAGATTATTTCTTTAAGCAGTAGCGAAGCTATTCAAGTAGGTTATGCAGACAAAATCGCTACTTCAACCGAAGATGTGATTAAATGGATGGGGTATAACGGAGAAAATACCATTTATGTAGAACAGACTTGGGCGG
Organism: Paenibacillus shirakamiensis; assembly: GCF_017874255.1. Classification (GTDB taxonomy): domain Bacteria; phylum Bacillota; class Bacilli; order Paenibacillales; family Paenibacillaceae; genus Fontibacillus; species Fontibacillus shirakamiensis. The sequence continues at coordinate 219,200 of NZ_JAGGLD010000001.1, forward strand.
AGAAGCTTGCTGCTGTACTTACCCATCCAGTAGTTAGCACAGTACTTCTTCTTCTGGGTATAGCGGGCGTTGTCATTGAACTGCTTATTCCCGGTTTTGGAGTTCCCGGTATTTTGGGGGTGGCTAGTTTCGGACTCTATTTTTTCGGGAATTATATCGCTGGATTTGCTGGCTGGGAGACGGGTCTACTGTTCGTTATCGGATTGATTTTGTTAGCTCTGGAATTGTTTGTACCAAGCTTCGGAATCCTAGGACTATTAGGTTCAGCAAGTTTGATAGCAGGCGTAGTGCGCGCTGCTTATGACACACAGGATGCTTTCCGGTCCCTTGCGATTGCTTTTGGTGCAGCTCTTGTGGTTATCATCATCGTAGTATGGATGTTCAAGGAAAAAGGGATATGGAATCGATTCATGCTAAAAGATGAATTGACCAAAGAAAAAGGATATAGCGCATCAGATGAACGATTAGAATTGTTGGGTCAAGTGGGATCATCGCTTACGATACTACGTCCATCTGGTATGGCCCAGTTTGGTGATGAACGAATTGATGTAGTTACTGAAGGTGTCTTTATCCAAGCGAACACCCCTGTGAAGGTCATTAAAGTGGAAGGATCACGTGTCGTGGTTGTCGCTGGATTTTAGGATAGAGGATGTATGAAATTTGAAGACGTAACACAGGACTGAAAATATGAATCAGGAGTGGATCATTGTAATGTTTGAGTCTTCTACCGTAGGGATTTTACTGATTGTTGTTGTCGTTATTATTGTACTTAGCGTATTTTTGAGTTTTTTCCCTATTATGCTCTGGATCTCAGCACTAGCTTCAGGCGTAAGAATAAGCATTATCACATTGGTGGCTATGCGTCTGCGCCGAGTTACTCCTTCTCGGATCGTTAATCCGATGATTAAAGCGCATAAAGCAGGACTTGGGCTTAGTATTAATCAGCTAGAAAGTCACTATTTGGCTGGAGGTAATGTGGACCGGGTGGTTAATGCGTTAATTGCAGCCCAACGTGCGAATATCCCACTTGAATTCGAACGAGCTGCAGCGATTGATTTGGCAGGACGTGACGTACTTCAAGCCGTTCAAATGAGTGTTAATCCTCGTGTAATTGAGACGCCTGTCGTTGCAGCGGTAGCGAAGAACGGGATTGAAGTGAAAGTTAAAGCTCGGGTAACCGTGCGTGCGAATATTGATCGCCTTGTCGGGGGGGCCGGTGAAGAGACCATTATTGCTCGGGTAGGTGAAGGGATTGTTACTACCGTAGGCTCAAGTAACTCCCACAAAGATGTGTTAGAGAATCCAGATATGATCTCTAGAACGGTTCTGAACAAAGGTCTGGATTCAGGAACAGCTTTTGAAATTCTGTCTATTGATATTGCGGATGTGGATGTAGGCAAGAACATTGGCGCCTTCCTTCAAACCGAACAGGCTGAGGCTGATAAGCAAATCGCTCAGGCGAAAGCGGAAGAACGTAGAGCAATGGCTGTGGCGCATGAGCAAGAGATGAAAGCTCGAGTCGTAGAAATGCGTGCACGCGTTGTAGAATCTGAATCGGCTGTTCCTCTGGCTATGGCAGAAGCGCTTCGTGGTGGACAGATCGGTGTGATGGATTATATGAACTTGAAGAATATTGAAGCGGATACCCATATGCGTGATTCGATCGGTAAACCCGGGGAGTCCGGCACAAATGGGAAAAAACAAGAATAGGATGGTGTTTTAAATGCAAGAGCTGCTAAGTTGGCTTTTCGGGCATTTATACTTCGTAATCGTCATTCTATTTGCCCTGTTCTCGGTACTGAGGAAAAGCAAGAACACGCCACGAGGTGAAAGTCAGATGCCAAGTTTTGGGGGGGACAGAGGAAGAACCCTCCAAAAGCCAGGGAATACTCCTATGGCACGTGCAGAAATTCCTGCTGATTCACGTACACGGGACATCACTTCTTCCTTCCCTGAAAAGGAGAATCGTCTGGATTCTCCTACATCTTGGTCAGAAACGGACCATGAGACGCGCCATTTTGATTCGGTTGGACCGGTGTGGAGTGATGAGGAACAATCCATCTTAGGTTCTGATGCTGTACATGAAACTGCAGAGCGGAGCATGATGGAACGTAAACTGCAAAGGTTAGAACGTCAAAATGCGAGTCTGCAACGCGAATTACATCGAGGATCAGTTTCCTCTACCCATTCGCCCGGAACGGGACAAAAGGCAGATTCTTTTTTGGATGCTAAGGACTTACGAGCAGGAGTAGTATGGGCAGAAATTCTAGGACCTCCTCGATCCAAAAAACCTTTTCGTTCAGCGAGGTAATGGTATCTTCTTTTCTTCCAATTTCACTGATAAATACACTTATCAGGTTGTTGCTCTTAACGAGCAGCAGCCTTATTTTTGTTACTCTGCCGAAAGAATATACTGCGCCCTCATAAAATAAAGGCCTCCCGCATACTTTGTAAAGTATGAGAAGGAGGACTGCCGATGAGCCGATTCACCCGCAAACTTCGCAAATGGTCGGTCGATGTGCTTGACCTTCCTCAGGATCTCGTATTTGATCTCCCTAGGCTCACGATGATCGGTAACAAACAGTTGTTAATCGAGAATCATCTGGGCGTACTACATTTTTCATCCGAGAAGTTGAGACTTGAAATAAACCAAGGACATCTGGAAGTGGATGGCACCGGGCTTATGATAAAAGCAATTATGCCGGATGAGGTGTTAATAGAGGGATTCATCTCAAATATTCAGTATCTTGGAACGGGGGCGAAACCATGAAAACGCCAGGACTGACCAAGCTCCGCGGATCGGTGACGGTTACAGTACGCGGAGAGCAACTCGAACAATTCATTAATGCATTAGCTAAAGAGCAGATTGAAGTGTGGAATCTTACGCCAATTTCGGTAGACCATATGCGGATGGAGATTGTTGTAGCTGATTATTTCCGTCTTCGTCCTCTCTTAAAACGGACAGGCAGTCGTGCTCATGTGGACGGAAGAGCGGGGTTACCCTTTTTTTGGAACCAAATGTATAGACGAAAGTGGTTTCTGATTGGGTTTTTATTATTTTGTGCAGGGATGTTTTGCCTAACTTCTTTAGTTTGGGATGTGGAAGTGAAGGGGAATGTAAAGCTTAATAAAGAAGATATATTGCAAACAGCACGAGAAGAAGGAATCTATCCATTTCAGTGGACTTTTCGTATGCCAGATCAGGACAAGCTTTCGAAAGACATGACACGAAGACTGCCGGGAACTTCTTGGGTAGGGGTATCGAGGTCCGGTACAAAAGTGACCATCGAAGTGGTCGAGGCGGCACAGCCTAAAAATACGGAACTCCTCAGTCCAAGACACTTGATTAGTAAAGCAGATGCTGTAGTAACACACATTTTTGCAGAGCGAGGACAACCTGAAGTGGGTATACATGATCGTGTGCGTAAGGGGAGCGTTCTAATCACGGGTCAGCAAGGAGATCTTTCGGTTGTAGCCCAAGGTGAAGTAAGAGGAATCGTATGGCATGAGTATGACATTGAGAGCCCTTTGGTTCGCAAAGAGTTTGTGTACACTGGGGAGAAGAAAGAGAAAGGCTATCTATACTTTGGAAATACGGCTATTCAGGTCTGGGGATATGGCAAAGTGAGCTATGATAAAATGCAGACTTTAACGAGACTTGATCCTTTAACATGGAGATCGTGGAAACTTCCCATTGGATGGATGTCCGAAAATATTTTGGAAGCTACAGAGATCGAAACTCAGCAAACGATGGAGCAAGCTGCGGCCCGAGGAATGGAAGGGGCTAAGCTTGATATTAAAGTAAAAAATGGGGCAGATGCTGTAGTTTTGAAACAAAAAATTTTGCATGAGAAGTCAGACAATGGTAAAGTTTATATGAAAGTGCTTTTTGAAGTGGAACAGAATATTGCGGAAGAACTTCCGATAGTTCACCATCAAGGAGAATGAGGCTAATTTGTCAGAGCAAATGATCAGTACCAAAATCCCCCTGCCTAGTGCAGCGGAAGGCTTATCTTTATTCGGACCTCAGGATATTTTTCTGAAGCGAGTAGAAGAGCATATTCAAGTTCAGGTATTATTTAGAGAATCAGAGATAACAATTAAGGGCGAGAGCCGTCAAGTAGAGTCTGCGCAGCAGTTATTTGATGTTCTATTACAGCTCATTCGGAATGGATATGTGTTAACCGAGCGAGATATACTCTATGCGATTGATTTAGCGCTAGAACTTCGAGCCGATCAGTTACTTGATTTATATAAAGGTGAAATCGCCGTAACTTATCGTGGTAAGCCTATACGGGTGAAGACCATCGGACAGAAACATTATGTTACGACAATCAAGAAAAGGGACATTGTCTTCGGCATTGGACCCGCAGGTACAGGTAAGACTTATTTGGCCGTCGTACTGGCTATAGCCGCGCTTAAGGAAGGTACTGCGAAGAAGATTGTGCTTACCCGGCCGGCTGTGGAAGCAGGCGAAAGTCTAGGGTTCCTCCCTGGTGATCTTCAGGAGAAAGTTGACCCCTATTTGCGGCCATTATATGATGCCCTCTATGATGTGATGGGACAAGATCAGGTCGCTAAAGCTTTGGAGCGAGGAATTATTGAAATTGCTCCGCTTGCTTACATGCGGGGAAGAACGCTTGATGACTCTTTTATTATCTTAGACGAAGCGCAGAATACGACACCGGAACAAATGAAAATGTTTTTGACGCGTCTAGGGTTTGGTTCGAAGATGGTCATTACCGGAGATGTTACTCAGATTGACCTTCCTCGAGGAAAAAAATCTGGTCTCGTAGAAGCGAAGTCGATTCTTCGCAATATTAATGAGATTGGATTTGTATATTTTGATGAATCCGATGTGGTTCGTCATTCCCTAGTACAGAAAATTATTGTTGCTTATGAGAAGGCCTCGGAGAGCTAAAAGAAGCCTTGAGGTTAAGAGCGACCGTTCCCATTCCCATCTAACGAGAGATCTACACTTATGTTCAGGTACTTTCAAAGGATAGAGAGGGCTGTTAATTCGATGACCTCGAAAGAAACGCCGAAAGGCAGCGCACTTCATACGAAGACGGCAGGATGGAAGCATAGCGTACCTGTACGCTATGTTCTGTTTTTGCTGTTTATTATTGTGTTCTATGTTAGTATGTCGCCCCAGCTTCTTCCAGAGCGCTACGATATTGTGGTCGGGCAGCCTAGTGAAAAAGAAATCCTTGCACCCGTCCAGCTTCCCAATACTAAGGCTACGTTAAAAGCTCAAGAGCAGGCGGCAGAACGTCAGAAGAACAGTTACCGTATTATAACGGTTCGTAATGAACAGATAATTAATCAATTGTTAGATCGCATCTTACGTCTGAATCAAGATGATCAAGTGGGTGTGATGGACAAACGTGCCATTTACCGGCAGGAAATTCCTGTCAAGGTACAAGATTATGTCCAGAATTTTATCCAGAACAATCAGTTCAATTACGGTGAGAAGTTACTCAAAGAATTAGAGGACGAGACAAGTAAGCAGGCGTATCATGTATCGGAAGAGACATATATTAAGCTCCCAAGCATTACACCGGATACGATTAACAAAATGAGACCTGTTGTTACTGATATTGTGCAACGGTTGATGAGCGACCAGATTATGGATGCGCAAGCCGTACGTGTAAAAGTGGCTGAGCTGGTTAGCTCTAGTTCTATTGATAGCCGCGTATCCCGAGAAGTGGCTCAAGAACTTATACGCCTTGTGATTACGCCGAACAAGTTTTTGGACGAAGAGGCTACAACTGCTGCTAAAGTTCAAGCCAGAGAAAGTACGCCTCCTGTATATATTAAGCAAGGGGATATATTGGTCAACAAAGGGGACCGAATCACGGAGGAAATGTATGCTCTTCTGAATGAGAATGGTCTACTTAAGGATGAAGTGAACTACTGGCCCCAATTGGGTCTATTCCTGCTATCGGCCCTGTTAGGATTTGGTCTTGTCATGTATATGAGACAATCCGAAGGAGCGGCGAGATTTAAGTATAATAACGTACAGTTACTTATGCTTCTACTCATTTGTACGATTACGATTGTATTCATGCACGTCGTACACTTTGTGCAAACACCGCAGCGAAGTTATATGGGTTACCTTGCTCCTGTAGCCATAGGAGCGATGTTGATTACGCTATTAATCGATATTCCGCTGGCTTACTTTAGTTCTATCGTGCTTGGCATTATAGCAAGTATTGTACTCAATACGCATCAAGGACAAGTGTTTGATTTTTACTTTGGATTTTTTGCTATGGTAATCTCCTTTGTATCTATCTTTGCTATCCACCGAGCAAGTCAGCGTTCAACCATTCTCAAAGCAGGTTTCATGGTATGTTTATTCGGTGCATTGTCTGTATTTACGTTAGTTCTTCTTAATAATAATGGTTGGAATCAGACAAATACATTGTATGCCGTCGGTTGTGCGCTTGCGGGCGGATTACTGACTTCCATTTTGGTAGTAGGATTAATGCCATTTTTTGAAGCAACATTTGGAATTATGTCCGCGCTAAAATTAGTGGAATTGTCTAATCCGAATCACCCTTTACTTCGTAAATTACTAACGGAGACACCGGGAACTTATCATCATAGCGTTATGGTCGGTAATCTGTCTGAAGCAGCGGCAGAAGCCATTGGAGCGAATGGTCTACTATGTCGTGTAGGTTCGTATTATCATGATATTGGCAAAACGAAGCGCCCTAGCTATTTCATAGAGAATCAGAACAATATGGAGAATCCGCATGATTTTATAGATCCGAAGCTCAGCAAGTCCATTATCGTCGCCCACGCGCGGGACGGTGTGGAAATGTTGAAAGATTACAAATTGCCTAAGCCTATTCGTGATATTGCTGAGCAGCATCATGGCACCACGTTCCTGCATTTCTTCTACCACAAAGCTATGAAGCAAGCGGAAGAGCAAGGAATTGAACCCGAATTTACGGAGGATGATTTTCGTTATCCGGGACCGAATGCCCAGTCGAAGGAAGCGGCTGTGGTCGGCATAGCAGATAGTGTAGAGGCAGCAGTACGTTCCTTGCGAAAGCCTACAGTGGAACAGGTCGAGACGATGATCGAGAAAATTATAAAAAACCGTCTGGATGATCATCAATTCAATGAGTGTGATCTCACGATGCGGGAATTAGATATAGTTGCGCAGACTCTCAAAGAGACCGTGATGGGTATATTTCATTCTCGAATAGAGTATCCAGAAGAGGTTAAGAAACCAAAGCTTATTCATGATAACGACAAGGGGCGTGAAGTCAATGAGTCTACAACTAGCGTGGAGCAATGAACAGGAAGAATACGAAATCAGTGAATCGTTGATTGCTTTGTTGGAGTCGGCTTTGGATAAAGCTGCGGCAGTTGAAGGTATTGAAGAGGGTGAGATTGCGCTCACATTTGTAAATAATCAAGCTATCCATGAGTTAAATAAGGAATATCGAAATATTGATCGTCCTACAGATGTGCTGTCCTTTGCCATGAATGATACGGTAGATGAAGATCTCGACATTGTATACATTCTAGAAGAAGGGCAGCAATTGGAAGGTATTCCTGATATGCTTGGGGATATTATAATCTCTGTGGAGCGTGCGAAGGAGCAGAGTGTAGAATATGGTCACTCTCTGGAGCGAGAAATTGGTTTTTTGTTCGTGCATGGTTTCCTTCATTTGCTTGGCTATGACCATCAAGATGAGCCAAGTGAAGCAGAAATGATGGGGAAACAAGAAGCAGTTCTGGCACAGGTTGGCTTGATTCGCTGATGAAGAAGGATGAGCGATGGATTTGGACCTTCCGGTATGCCTGGGAAGGCATTCGATATGGTATAAGAACCCAGCGTAATCTGCGTATTCATCTAGTATGCGCCCTGCTGGCGGCCGGAGCGGCCGCCTTTTTCCATTTATCACTGATGAAATGGGCTATCCTCATCTTAATTATTTCCCTGGTAATAGCCGCCGAATTAGTGAATACTGCTATAGAGGCTGTTGTGGACATGGTCTCTCCGGACTACCACCCTCTGGCGAAGGTGGCGAAAGACACCGCTGCAGGTGCGGTCCTTGTCTGCGCTATTGCTTCTGTATTCATCGCATTATGCCTGTTCTTCCATCCCGTTATCTATTTTTTCAAGTATAATAGCTAGTACTAGGTTAAGAAACCAGTAACAATGTCTCTATATAATTTAAGGTGCATCCTGTAGGGACAGCCCGCCAAGCAGAACAATAGGTAAACACCGCAACCGCAACACATTCCAGCGGATTCCGCAGAGATAGAAGTGATCCTACTCTAATCTATCTCGTGTGCACTTACCATCCTCTAATCGCCAATTACTGGGTGTCCAGAGGGCGAAGCCTTTTGGGGCCATCTCTAAGCAGGGAGGGCCCCAGAGTATATGTAATTCAAAATTGAAAGAAGGAACAACTTAACTATGCCGAAATTCAAATCAGGTTTTGTCGCAATCGTAGGACGCCCTAATGTAGGGAAATCGACACTCATGAATCATGTGATTGGTCAGAAAATTGCGATTATGTCAGACAAGCCTCAAACTACAAGAAACAAAATTCACGGAGTGTATACGACGCAAGATATGCAGATCGTTTTTCTAGATACTCCGGGTATTCATAAACGGCAATCCAAGCTAGGCGATTTCATGAACCAAACTGCTTTTAATACGTTTGGTGAAGTGGAGGCCGTTTTATTTTTAGCAGATGCATCTGAAGGTTTTGGTGGGGGCGACCGATTTATCATTGAGCGTCTGAAAAATGTGAACACTCCTGTCATTCTCATCTTGAACAAAATTGATAAAATTCAACCTGATGAGCTACTACCGATGATTGATGAATACCGTAAACGCAATGATTTTGCAGAGATCATTCCGATTTCGGCTAAGCTTGGAAGTAATGTCGATACGTTACTCCAACAAATCTCTAAATATTTGCCTGAAGGGCCCAAGTATTATCCGGACGATCAAATCACGGACCACCCAGAGCAGTTCGTCTGTGCAGAGCTAATCCGTGAGAAAATTCTTATTAATACCCGAGAAGAGGTGCCTCACTCTATCGCCGTCACGATTGAAGATATGAAGGTACAGGATAATGGAGTGGTTCATATCTCAGCCGTGATTTTTGTAGAACGGGATTCTCAAAAGGGCATTATTATAGGCAAGCAAGGAGCGCTTCTTAAAGAAGTAGGTCGCTTAGCTAGACATGATATTGAGAATTTACTAGGTTCCAAAATTTTCTTGGAGTTATGGGTTAAAGTTAAGAAAGATTGGCGCAACCAAGACAGGGTTCTAAAAGATCTAGGTTTCCATAAAAACTCATAATATGCTGTAGCTTCAATGGGAGTTATTGCATCGCATAGTTCAAAGCGCAGCGCACATCCTACTCTTGTACGATCAAGTATCCATGTTCAAAGAGAGGATGAGCTGTATGCGTGATTTCTCGTGGAACGTTTTTGCGAATAGTGGAGATGTCGATGCTTATATGTTGTACAAAGAGGTTAGTGATCCTTCGGAAAAGGAACCACTAGCTCAGAATGAAATGATCCTGGAAGAAGAGGCAATTATCTGACCCTCATCTCCAGGAGATCTGGAGGAGCGTCATGCTGTATAGACTGGAAGGAATCGTCATTCGCAGCATGGATTATGGAGAGAGCAACAAGATCATTACTTTGTGCACCGAATCCCATGGCAAAATTGGTGTTCTTGTCAAAGGAGCCAAAAAATTAAAAAGTCGCCATGCTGCGTTAACTCAGTTGTTTACGGATGCGGAATACTTGTTCTATCGTCAAGGGACCGGTTTGGGTAACTTGAACCAAGGTGAAATTCTAGAGTCTCACCATCTTTTACGTGAAGATCTGAACTTAACGGCATATGCTTCATATGCCTGTGAGTTATTAGATCGTACGCTGCAAGATGAAGAAGTGGGATCGTTCTGGTTCCATCAGCTAAAGGCTTGTCTAGAAGCATTATCTTCGGGAAAAGATATTCAAATTACAATCCATTTGTTCGAACTGAAAGTGCTTCAGGCAGCGGGTTATGCTCCGGTCTTCGAGTCATGTGTCTCCTGTAGTAGAGACGAAGTCACAGAAATGATTAGCCCAAGGCTAGGAGGCGCACTATGTCCACGATGCAAACATCTAGATCCTGCGGCGATACGAGTGTCTGCGGGGACATTAAAGCTGCTTCAATTGTTAGTAAAGATTGATCTAAGACGCCTAGGTAACATCAGTGTAAAAGATACAACCAAGGCAGAAATGAAAACAATCATGCGCGCGTTCATGGACATGCAGTTAGGGCACAACTTGAAATCCCAACGCTTTATTGATCAATTAGATCAATTCAAAGCTTGAACGGGTATGGATTCATTTGACGTACTATATAAAATCCTATATTATAAAAACAAATTCTCCTCTTGTAGGAGAACATGCGTTGAATGGGAAAGTAATGTATAGCGTTCTTCTAAGTATCAAGCGAATCGGGGATGGTGGAAGCCTGATAGAATGTCTACATGAACAGGCACCCTGGAGCATGATTAATCGGAAAAGTGGATTCAGCCGAAGGGCTCCGGAGTAATCCGTGAGGGACGGCAGAATCAAGTAGGGTGGAACCGCGGGATTAGCTCTCGTCCCTACGTCTGTACAGCACAGACGTAGGGACGAGAGCTTTTTGCTGTGCAGAACCCAATATTAGGGCAGTCCCGTCCACTGCACCAAGTGACAAGGAGATGGCAAAAAATGAACTTTCAACAAATGATTTTGACCTTGCAACAGTTCTGGGCCAGACATAACTGTATTCTTGTACAGCCTTATGACACCGAAAAAGGTGCCGGAACCATGAATCCGATGACGTTTCTAAGATCTTTGGGACCAGAACCTTGGAAAGTAGCTTATGTAGAACCTTCCCGTCGTCCATCGGATGGACGTTATGGAGAGAATCCGAACCGGTTGTATCAGCATCACCAATTTCAAGTCATTATTAAACCATCCCCAGATAATATTCAGGAGATCTATTTGGAGAGTCTGAAGGAGCTCGGGATTGATGCGCTGAAGCACGATATTCGTTTTGTTGAAGATAACTGGGAGAATCCCTCTCTTGGATGCGCAGGACTCGGTTGGGAAGTATGGCTCGATGGAATGGAGATTACCCAGTTCACTTACTTCCAGCAAGTGGGCGGAATCGAGACGAATCCAGTAGCCGTAGAGATTACATATGGTATGGAGCGACTGGCTTCCTATATTCAAGATAAAGAGAATGTGTTCGATCTAGAGTGGGTGGAAGGAATTAATTACGGAGATGTATTCCAGCAACCTGAATTCGAACATTCCAAATATACGTTTGAAGTATCCGATGCCAAGATGCTGTTCACTTTGTTCAACATGTATGAGCAAGAAGCGAACAAAGCGATGGAGGAACATTTGGTATTTCCGGCTTATGACTATGTCTTAAAATGTTCCCATACCTTCAATTTGTTGGATGCCCGCGGGGCGATCAGTGTGACCGAAAGAACAGGTTATATTACGCGTGTGCGTAACTTAGCTAGGCAGGTAGCGGCAACGTTTTTGGAAGAACGCGAGAAGCTAGGCTTCCCGTTGCTTAAGAAAGGGGATACGAACCATGGCTAAAGATTTATTATTTGAGATTGGTCTAGAAGAGGTCCCTGCTAGGTTTATTAGAGCGGCAATGAACCAACTAAAAGAACGTACGGTGAAATGGCTAACGGATTCTGTTATTCCGCATGGGGAAGTAGAAGCTTATGCAACGCCAAGACGTCTTGCTATACTGGTTCGTGATGTAGCAGAGAGACAAGAAGATGTTCATGAAGAAGTGAAAGGTCCTTCAAGAAAAATTGCTTTGGATGACAGTGGCAATTGGAGCAAGGCTGCTTTAGGATTTGGCCGTAGTCAAGGTGTGGACCCCGAACAATTCACATTCAAAGAATTATCAGGCACAGAGTATATTTATGTAAACAAAAGTACGACAGGGGTAGAGACTTCTTCTATCGTCGCAGACGGTCTGCTTCAAATCGTTCAGTCCATGACTTTCCCGAAAAACATGCGTTGGGGAAATTACGATTTTAAATTTGTTCGCCCTATTCGCTGGATGGTTGCACTCTTCGGAACAGAAGTTATCGATATAGAAATTACGGGCGTTCAATCGGGGAATAGTACTAGAGGGCATCGATTCCTGGGTACAGAAGCCGTGATTGCACAACCAGCGCACTATGTGGAGGCACTTCGTGCTCAATCCGTCATTGTAGATGTTAAAGAACGCCAAGCTTTAATTTCTTCTCAAATCGAAGCTCTGGCCCAAGAAAAACAGTGGAATATTGCGGTCAAAGAAGACTTGCTTGAGGAAGTGCTATTCCTCGTAGAATTACCAACCGTATTGTTTGGTACGTTTGACGAGTCGTTCTTAGCCATTCCGCAGGATGTATTAATTACATCGATGCGTGAGCACCAGCGCTACTTCCCCGTTTTAGACCATAATGGTACTTTGCTACCTTTCTTTGTAACTGTACGCAATGGTGGATCTGAGTCTTTGGATGTCATTGCAAAAGGAAATGAAAAAGTTCTACGTGCGCGATTATCCGATGCCAAGTTCTTCTATCAGGAAGATCAAAAGCTTCAAATTAAAGATGCTCTATCCAAACTTGAAAGCATTGTATTCCATGAAGAATTAGGAACAGTAGGGGATAAAGTTCGCCGCATTCGTAAAATCGCAGAAAATATCGCTTCTAAACTGCAAGTGGATAGTCAACAGTTAGCCCACATTACCCGTACAGCAGAAATCTGCAAATTTGATCTAGTAACACAAATGGTCTATGAATTCCCAGAACTTCAAGGGGTCATGGGTGAAGATTATGCACGCAAGGCTGGGGAATCTGAAGCGGTGGCTAAAGGAATTAATGAGCATTATCAACCGCGCTTCGCAGGGGATGTTGTACCTGCATCCATCGTTGGAGCTGTAGTAAGTATGGCGGATAAAATGGATACCATTGCAGGATGCTTTTCCATTGGTATTATCCCTACAGGATCCCAAGATCCTTACGCACTGCGTCGTCAAGCGGCAGGAGTGGTGCAAATCGTATTAGATCACCAGTTGAACATTCAGTTATCCGATATCTTTGGTATCGCGTTAGATGTGCACGAGAATATGGGTACTTTGAAGCGATCAGCTGATGAAATTCGTAAGGATTTATATGAGTTTTTCGGTCTACGTGTCAAAAAAGCTCTATCGGATGAGTTAAGATATGATGTGGTGGATGCAGTTATTGCTGCAGGATTTGATGATGTTGTATCGGTCATTGCGCGTGGTAAGGCGCTGAATCAGGTCCTGCAACAAAACGCCGAATTCAAAGCAACTGTAGAATCCTTTAATCGTGTTAGTAATCTGGCGGCAAAGGCATCTATGGAACGTGTGAGATCAGATCTATTCCAAGAAGAAGCCGAGAGCCGTCTGTTCATAGCTTGGAATGAGAATCAAGATGCATATCGAAATGCTCTTCAGGCAAGAGATGCACAAGCTGCACTGACTTTGATCAGTGGACTCAAAGAGTCGGTAACGGGATTCTTTGATTCCGTAATGGTAATGGCTGAAGATGAGCAAATTCGTGCGAACCGTTTGGCGCTTCTGGCGGCCATTGATGCAGATCTCAAGGCTTTTGCTGACTTTAACAAATTGGTATGGTCTTAAATTTCATTTGAAATGAGTGAGGACCTTAAGTGAGAACGAAGGAAGTTCGAATTGTAGTGGACGGGGACTCTTGTCCAGTTAAGGCAGAGATTGCTAATACAGCTAGAGCGCATAACGTCCCGGTGCTGATGGTCTCTTCCTATGACCACTTCCTTCGGGCTGAAGAGGGTGTTACGGTAGTTCAAGTGGACCGCAGCTCACAAAGTGCGGATCTCTTTATTGCCAACTATATTGCATCAGGAGATGTTGTCATCACGCAGGACTATGGCCTTGCCGCATTAGCGCTGGCCAAGTCCTGCGCTGTTCTTTCTCCAAGAGGTGACACCTTTCATGCAGGCAACATTGAGTATCTCCTCGAACGCAGACATCATCATGCTAAGGCTAGAAGAGGTGGCAAGTATGCCAAGGGCCCTAGACCTTTTACGGAAGAAGATCGTCATTTTTTTCAACAGGAATTGACAAAAGTTTTGCTTGACTTGCAGGAGAACGATTAATTATAGCGAATTATAATTTACGTGTTAAGAGATGAAGGTGGTAGACATGAGTAACGGACGCGGAAGCATTCCCGAAGAGACCATTGAATCTGTACTTAGACAGCATGACATCGTAGACACGGTAAGCAGACACGTTCATTTATCCAAGCAGGGGAAGTATATGAAGGGCCTCTGTCCTTTTCATTCTGAGAAGACTCCATCTTTCACAGTAACACCTGAGAAGCAAATTTTTCATTGTTATGGCTGCGGTATGGGTGGTAATGCCATCAAATTCAGGATGGAAATCGAAGGCCTGTCCTTCCCTGAAGCGGTCAGAATTATGGCGGAAGAAGTTAATATTCAGGTAGACGAAAGCGTAGGATCGCATGGGGGCGCTACCCGTGATCCAGAGTTAGACGCCGTAATTCAAGCTCATGAATGGAGCGCAAAGCTGTACCATTTTCTATTAAAGAATACAGAGCATGGAAAGCCCGCAATGGAATATCTTAAAGCACGCGGATTCACAGATAAAGCGATTGACCACTTTCAAATTGGATATGCTCCAGCTCGGTGGGATACGCTTGTTCAATTTCTGGAGAAGCGTTCTTTTGATCTTGGATCGATGGAGAAGGGTGGCTTACTTGCTGCCAAACAGGACGCCTCGGGTTATGTAGACCGTTTTAGGGATCGGGTCATGTTTCCAATTCATAATCGATCGGGTAAAGTCATTGCTTTTGGGGGAAGAATTTTGGGCGAAGGACAGCCTAAATATTTAAATACTCCAGAAAGTAAGCTGTTCAGTAAGAGTAGAACGCTTTACAATCTGCATCAAGCTAAGACGGCTATTCGCAAAACAAGTCAAGTCGTTCTGTTCGAAGGGTACGGAGATGTAATCAGTGCTTCTGAAGGTGGTGTCCACAATGCTGTGGCAACGATGGGGACTGCGCTTACAGAAAGCCATGCTGCAATGCTTAAGAGTATGGCAGACCAAGTCGTAATCAGTTTTGATGGCGATAATGCGGGACAGGCTGCTGCTTTGAAAAGCATCCCTATATTGGAGACCGTAGGACTTCAAGTGAAGATCTCTGTGCTACCTGAAGGCTTAGATCCAGACGATTTCATTCAAAAGCATGGGGGAGAACGGTTCGCTCGCCAAATGGTAGAGGGCGCTGTTACATCAACTAAGTTTAAGCTGATGAAGTTAAAGAAGAATCATATTACGCCCGGATCGGGCGAAGGTGCAAAAGTAGCTTATATTCAGGAAGCTCTGCGTATCATAACTCCTCTTCCTTCTCCTACGGAACGTGAAATTTATTTGAAAGAATTGTCTTCAGATATGAATATTTCATTCGATAGTCTGAAGCAAGAATGTAACCAGATTCGAACAGAACTACAAAAAAAGCAATCGGCTGGGGATAATAACCCAGAAAGGTGGAATAATGGTAGGCATAAAAAAGGGAAGGTACAGACGCCTGTACTCTTACCCGCTTATCATGCTGCGGAACGACGATTGCTGTCCTTTATGCTACAGGACGATGAGGTTGCACGTTATGTAGAAAAACATCTGGATGATGCATTTAACATCGAGGAATATGCAGCCATAGCTGCTTATCTATACGCTTATTATGCACAGGGCAAGACACCCGACGCTAGTCGGTTTATTGCCTCGCTACATGATGATCGGCTGGAAAAGGCAGTCAGTTCAATCGCGATGATGGACGTGCCATTAGCATGGACGAATGAAGAGCTGGATGATTGCATCCGTGAGATTCGCAAGGTGCCCATGAAGCTTGAGATTGAACAGAAAAAAGAAGAAATGGTCTCGGCTGAACGAGCCGGAGATTTCCTCCGGGCCGCGCATATTGCAAGTGAGATTATTGCCCTGGAAAGACAATAGGATAGGGGACAGCAGGTCCCCCAATCTTCAGGGAAGAAAGGAGTCGCGTATGGCACAGGATCAGCACACCGAATTAGAATCAGAACTTACGTTAGACCAGGTCAAAGATCAGCTCTTGGAAAAAGGAAAGAAAAGATCCTCTTTAACTTACAAAGAAATTGTAGAAAAACTTTCCCCGTTTGATCAAGATCCTGAACAGATGGATGAGTTTTTTGAACAATTAGGGGATCTAGGAATTGATATCTCCAATGAGAGTGATGAAGAACTCGTCTCTAGATCTGGCGATGATCAGGAACGGGGAAGAAGAGATTCAGATGACTTTAATTTTGATGATGATTTAAGCTTACCTCCAGGCATCAAGATTAACGATCCGGTTCGGATGTACCTGAAAGAAATTGGACGTGTTCCCCTGCTGTCAGCAGACGACGAGATAGAATTGGCCAAACGGATTGAAGATGGGGATGAAGAGGCTAAAAGACGCTTAGCAGAGGCTAACCTCAGGTTGGTTGTGAGCATCGCCAAACGATATGTAGGACGTGGGATGTTATTCCTGGATTTGATACAAGAGGGGAATATGGGCCTAATTAAAGCCGTGGAGAAATTCGACTTCAAAAAAGGCTTTAAATTCAGTACATATGCAACTTGGTGGATTCGTCAAGCAATTACACGGGCGATTGCAGACCAAGCCAGAACCATTCGGATTCCAGTTCATATGGTGGAGACGATTAACAAACTGATTCGCGTATCTCGTCAGCTCCTGCAAGAATTAGGCCGTGAGCCATCACCAGAGGAAATTGCTGCGGAAATGGAACTTAGTGTAGAAAAGGTTCGAGAAATCATGAAAATTGCTCAAGAACCCGTCTCCTTAGAGACCCCTATAGGGGAAGAAGACGATTCACATCTGGGTGATTTCATCGAGGATCAAGATGCACTAGCACCTGCAGATGCAGCCGCTTATGAACTGTTAAAGGAACAGCTTGAAGATGTGCTCGATACGTTAACCGAAAGGGAAGAAAACGTGCTTCGTCTGCGCTTCGGTCTGGATGATGGGCGGACTCGGACCTTAGAGGAAGTGGGCAAAGTATTCGGTGTTACCAGAGAGCGAATTCGTCAGATAGAAGCTAAGGCGCTACGTAAGCTTCGTCATCCGAGCCGTAGCAAGCGCCTTAAAGATTTCCTAGAATAAGATTTCATTTGCGAGACCTTCTGCGGTAGGCAGCAAGGTCTTTTTTATATATATGATCTGCTCATTCCAAGAGAAGGTGGGTACCTCTATTGAATAGTGAGAACCGTGTTGACATAATACTGAAAGAAATTGACTATTGGAGACAGAACCGGCTTCTTCCAGAGCACTATTGTGATTTTTTGCAGAACTTATATATTGAACAAGCGGGTACGGCTAACAAGAACAGTACTTTTTCAATACAGGCAATGAAGCAAGGAAATTCAAAAGTGTGGCTGCTTGGTTTTCTCATTTTTTCCTTGATTTGTGGTATTGGATTTTATTTTAGTCTTTTTCCATGGCCATTGCAAATGGCTACAACCTTGCTCGTCACTTCAGTAAGTTATACCTTTGCAGCCGTGAAACGGCCAAGAGACAAACGGATTTCGCTTTTTTGGGCATTTGGCGGAAATGTACTTTTGTTAGGGTTAGGAGGGTGGATGTTACAGCTTCATCAGGCTATACTTCCTCAGAATGTTGCCATATTAATATTATGTTGTGGCATTTTGTGGTGGGTGACAGGACACTTTCTTCAATTGGAATTCATTACATATACAGGTTTGCTATGCTTCATATTGCTGTACGCGCTATTGTTAAAACATCTACATACGGATTCATCATGGCTATTGCTTCAACTGTATTGGTTGCCACTTTCAGGCATCTTAGGGTGGCTGAGCTGGTTCTCTCACTATAAAATAAAATTCATGGCTCCGGTGTGGTTCGCGGCTGCCATAACCATTTGGTTCATGCCAGAACTTGATCTGCGCTTAATCTTGCAAATCTATCCTAAACCCTTTATGTTATGGGTTATGGTTAAATTAGCATTAGCTTTTGTGATATTATACGTACTACGAAAAAAATGGATGGTGTGGATATCGAATGAAACTGTCAGCACGACTACAACAAATTAGCGATCAATTGCCAGAAGGATGCACCTTCGCGGATATTGGATCCGATCATGCCATGCTTCCGGTTGCCTCTGTTTTTAGTGGACGAGCGCGAAGTGCCATTGCTGGTGAAGTGAACGAAGGTCCCTATGAGTCAGCACAGCGTCAGGTTATGGAGTCTGGCCTTCAAAGAAAAGTTTCTGTACGTAAAGGCAATGGGCTTGAAGTATTAAAACGTAATGAAGTAGATGTTATTACCATTGCAGGCATGGGTGGGGCATTAATCGTATCTATACTTTCTGCAGGAGCGGACAAACTTGCAGGGGTGCAGCGTCTTATTCTTCAGCCTAATGTGGGAGAAGATCTCGTTCGTCGCTGGTTGCTTGAGCATCGCTGGTATTTAAGTGCCGAGCAGATCCTAGAGGAAGACGGCAAAATTTACGAAATTCTTACGGCCGATTGGCGGGATGATGCACAAGAGTTGAATCAGGATCTTTATGAGGAACGCGTGATTAACCCCTCTACAGAACTTCGCTTAACTCGTGAAAGGCTCATTGAGATGGGTCCGAGACTAACGCAACAACCCCAAGATGTCTTTTTTGCCAAGTGGCACTCGGAAGTGGAGAAGCTGCACAAGGTCTATGGGCAAATTGCCAAGTCCGATCTAGAGTCATCCAAATCTAAAGCAGCAGAGATGAATATTCACATCCGGGAATTGGAGGAGGTACTATCATGTATGCAAAAGGACAGACGGTAATTCAGTATATGGAGCAACTTGCTCCTAAGTATCTGGCTGTGCCTGATGACAAAATAGGCTTGCAACTGGGTACGCTGCAAAAGGAAATCAAGCATGTACTCATTACTTTAGATGTGACGGAAGCCGTAGTTGACGAGGCAATAGCTTGTCAGGCTGATTTGATTATAGCTCACCATGCGATTATTTTTCGTCCCCTTGCACAATTGCAGACGGATACACCTGCGGGGAAACTTTATGAAAAGCTGATTAAACATGATATCGCCGTCTATATTAGTCATACGAATCTAGATGTAGCGGAAGGCGGAATTAACAATTGGATGGCGGAAGCGCTCGGAATAGAGGCTTCCGATTCGTTGGAAGATGTTCACACTGACGAGTTATATAAACTTGCGGTGTTCGTACCCAAATCCCATCATGAACAAGTACTTCATGCAACACTTCAAGCCGGAGCAGGTTGGATTGGGAACTATAGTCATTGTAGTTTTAATGTAGAAGGATTTGGCACCTTCGTTCCGCAGGAAGGAACTACGCCTTTTATTGGAAAGCAAGGGCAGCTGGAGAGAGTGGAAGAAGTTAGAATGGAGACCATTGTACCTAGCAGCATTCGAGCTAAAGTAATTCAAGCTATGCTTAAAGCACATCCTTATGAAGAGGTAGCATATGATCTGTATGCTATGGATTTGAAGGGCCGTACGCTAGGACTAGGTCGCACAGGCAGACTTACAGAGCCCGTAACTTTAAGAGAATTCGTCACTCGGGTGAAAAATGGTCTGGATGTGCCCAATGTTAGGGTTGTGGGTGATTTGGAGCGCCCTATTCGCAAGGCCGCAGTACTTGGGGGCTCTGGAGGGCGGTACTGGAAAAAAGCTCAGTTCCGTGGTGCTGATGTTCTCGTAACCGGGGATATTGATTTTCACACAGCACAAGATGCACTTGCTGCAGGAATTACTTTGATTGATCCGGGCCATCATGCAGAGAAGATCATGAAGAAAAAGGTTGCGGAATGGATGAAGTCCAAACTTCAGGAGAATCGTTATGACACCGAGGTTCATGTGTTTAGCGCTGATACTGAGCCATTTCAATTTATGTAGTAGGAATAAAGGTTGTGTCACGAGGGAAATCGCTGTATACTAGCAAGTGTTGTTTTGGAAAGTTAGACGGACAATCGCCGGTAGCTAATGCTGCGGGAGGAAAGTCCGGGCTCCACAGGGCAGGATGCTGGATAACGTCCAGTCAGCGCGAGCTGAAGGATAGTGCCACAGAAATGGACCGCCGATGGCTGCTCGTTAGAGCAGATCAGGCAAGGATGGAACCGAGGTGTAAGAGACCCCGAGGAACGCTGGTGACTTCGTTCCTGGTAAACCCCATCTGGAGCAAGACCTAAAGGGACGCCGGGCTCTTCGGAGCCAAGTCTTAGCCCGAGACGCGTCTAGGTTGGTCGCTTGAGCTGTACAGCAATGTATGGCCTAGATAGATGATTGTCGCTCATTGGTGGGAGGGTAGTTCCCGTCTGAACCACAAAGAGCACAGAACCCGGCTTATGGATAACTTTCTGCACTACTCAACAAATCGAAGCCTTCGCGTGAAGAAGCATGGTTCTGCTTATAGCAGAATGATGATTCCTGACGCGAAGGCTTCTTTCTGTTCTATGCTAAAAAGATATTATTTTAGAGAATCCAGTTTTTTCTGCATGTACTGCGGAAAGAGTTGAAGGGGATTTGATCCTCCCCCAGCTGCCTTAAGAGATGCGAGTACATCAATTTGTCCATAACCAAAATATTTATCTCTGCCAGGGTTCCCGAGATCAATGACATTTTTACGTATGATATCCATAACCTCCGTGTTGTGTAGGGATGGATTAACTGAACGAATGAGCCCGGCAAGGGCAGCCACATGAGGGCTAGCCATAGAGGTTCCGGAGAGAGCGGCGTACTGATTGTTCGGATAGGTGCTCGCTATACTTTCTCCCGGGGCCATGACATCGATATAGGAACCGTAGTTAGAGAACGAAGCACGCTTCAGATTCACATCTGTAGCGGATACGGATAGCACCTCGGGATAAGCGGCGGGGTAACCTGGACGCTCTGTATTGTCATTACCAGTTGCTGCGACAATAACGATGTCTTTGTTATAGGCATACTTTATCGCTTCATGTAGGAACTGGGCGTCGGCGTAATTGCCTAAGCTGAGATTAATCACCTTAGCCCCATGATCGGCAGCCCAGATGATCCCTTGAGATACCGAGTAGGTCGTACCTGAACCTGATTTGTCGAGGGCCTTGACGGGCAGGACTTTGTTGCCCCAAGTCATACCTGCAACGCCCTCATTATTGTTCACTTGCGCGGAAATGATGCCTGTCACGTGAGTTCCATGGCCCACATCATCCATCGGTCGTGTACCCGGCGCAATGACATTGTAACCCGGGAGTACTCTACCTTTAAGATCAGGGTGATCTAAATCTGCCCCTGTGTCTACAACGGCGACAATAACATCGCTTGCACCCTTGTTCAATTTCCAACCTCGTGTGGTCTCAATAATTGGAAGGTTCCATTGGTACTCAGAGAACAAAATATCATTAGGGACTTCGCTTGTGTCTAGTGTGTCTTGTTCTGTAGGAGTCTCATTGGGTGAGAGATCATTTGTAAGATATAAATAATGGGGTTCAACATACTTAGGATTCCATTTATCCAGGAAATAAGCTTTGAGCTGAGTCATATTTTTGCCGTCTGCATGAAAAATATAGGTATTTCCAATTTGATGAGGGGGAAGCTTGCAACTGAGGTCTTTACGTATCAAAGCCATGTCCTTAGACGTGGGATCACGATGAAAGGTTACTACAATCTCGTTCTCATAGTAGTGACTGGCATTTTCATTGTCTTGTCCTGTTTTTACGGTCGTGTCTTTTAAGGTTTCAGGATGAAAAGACTCCATCTTATAACGTCCCTCTTTGGGATAGGGGGTCAACCGCAAATTTTTGCGTTGATGGTTCTGTACTTCCTTCAAAATATCCATACTATATAGTGCGATTACGCCTTGATCTCCTTGTTTGGCAGGTTCAGCAGCTACAAAATACTCAGGATGGTCTGCAGGAAAGGCAGGTGACTCATAGGATCTTTGCTCTTGTAGCGCCTTTCTTGCAGATTGACTATAAGTTTCAAGTTGTCTAGCTAAAGAAGTGCCTGGTTTAATCGATCGAAAACCAAGCTTGCTGTGATTGTCATTATGATCATCAATCCAAATGGCTGAAAGCAGGTGCTGATGATCATCCAGCATTTTTTTGGTATAAGCATCTCTTTGCCTGAGGGTAGTGGATTTCATTGTGTTGCTCATCGTCTTCAAATGTTGCTGAGCGTCTTTCCTAGCAAGACTATCCGTAGCAGACATATCTCGTAGCATGATTTCCTGCTTAAGCTGTTGTTCCTGTGCAGGGGCCGCAGCGGAAGGCTGCTGAACGGCTGTTCGAGGTTTCTCCTTGGAGAAGGGCATCATAATTA
The DNA here is from genome assembly GCF_017874255.1 of Paenibacillus shirakamiensis. GTDB lineage: Bacteria > Bacillota > Bacilli > Paenibacillales > Paenibacillaceae > Fontibacillus > Fontibacillus shirakamiensis. The sequence continues at coordinate 241,638 of NZ_JAGGLD010000001.1, forward strand.
TAGCAAGGCAGGCAACAGTCCCCGCCAAAAGTACTGCGAACCATATATGTCTAGACATTGTGGACAGGCCTCCAATTTGTTCTGAATTGCGTTGCTGACAAGCCTTTAACTTGCTTACATTAGTATTCCAGCGACGTATAGAAGAATGCTCAGTAAATGCTGGTAAGTGATCAAATAAACTGGAAAAATCGGGACAAGAAAGGATATCGTTTTGAACTTTTTTGTGATACTATGATTTAGACACAAATTCCCACTGAATTTGAGTCATACTATTGCTCTCGTTTGACAGAACGGAAGGAGAACAGCTTTATGCCTGAGACCCATGTCCAACAACTATGCGAAGACGTAAAAGAAAAATTAAAAATGGCTATTCCTACGATTGAGAAATTTTTGAATGAGAATGCACTCTCCCAGCTCGCTCCTGAACAAGATGAGGAATCAATTCATTTCTCCAAAGGTTTTTTGACAGATTTAAGACACCTTCTTGTGTATTCGGAAGTCGTAGTTGAGAAATTGGGTACGGTACTGCGTAGAAGTAATTTTGATAAGGAACTTGCCGAAAAGATACTGTACAGCGTATACCATGATGTTGTGAACAGTTTCTTCTACCCTAAAAATGAAAGCTATTCTGAGGATGGACGTTATGCCTATACAGGTCAAGATGCAATTCGGTTCCGGATTAAGCCCGTACGCATTGCACGTGACGTTATTCTCGAAGTAACTAAAATATATGAAGAACTTCGCGATGAGCTCACGTATTACGAAAGTGATTACTTAACTCAGCGCCGTATGCAAAAAGCTAACGCTTAATGCAAAGTTCAACCCCGGATGCCTTGTGAACAAGGTGTCTTTTTTTGTCGTGATTTAACAATAGCTTAAGGTGCATAGGGCAACTAGCGATCGGGGAACATGGTACTGAGGTGATGAAGATGCCAAATGGCGATAAACCCGTAGTTAAATGCAGTGTGTCCAACTGTTCGTTCTGGGGAGAAAATAACTTTTGCAGAGCCGAACAAATCATGATTGATATTGATCAGCATGCTCGAACTCGGTACAATGCGGAAATTGCAGGAGAGTCCTTTGATTCTGAGCACAAAGATGCTGTAGCGACGTCAGCAGCAACGTGTTGCCACACATTCAAGCCAAAATCTTACACATCGTAAGAGCGGGCACGCGAAGCTCATCAATGAGGGAGGTTACATGGACATGAATGAAGATCATTCCAAGTTCACACCTGACGAACGTCTAGGCCATCCGATAAATGAGAAACGGAGAATAGATTATCCTAGGCGTATCCATCAAGAAGAATACGCAGCAGATATCGCTCCAACAACATCATTTACACAAAGTAATGAAGAGAAAGCCGATCCTTCCTATGATAACCACGCAGACGCGGGTGGGAGAACCAGTGCATATATCGGGTTAGCTCTAGGTATTGCCTCTTTATTCGTATGGTCCATTATCCTCGGCCCTATTGCTGCGGTGCTGGGGTTCTATGCCTATAGCCAAGGGAGTAAAACAACAGGAATGTGGGCTGCGGCATTAGGTGTCATTTCAATACTGGCATATTTTGTTCTGATTCCATTTACACGTTAAATTGAATGTTGAAAACAGGTCCTCTACCTAGGTAGAAGGGCCTGTTTTTTGATAGCTTTTCCAATAATACTGGTGAACTTGAATGGAGGCGTGTACAATAAGAACCAGTACATAAGTAATATAGATGGAGGAAAGAAGGATGACTATACAGATTGATCCCCGCACTGCAAAGCAGCTCATTCAGCTTCAAATGATGAACAGTATAGATTTGCAGGGGACAGCCCTTCAAAGCGCTTCAACCAGTAGCAGTGAGGACTCATCATTTAATCAGATTCTTCAGCAGATGGTAAATTCAACAAGTACGGATGCAACTAGTACCCTTGAGTCAGAATCAACTGACCTAGCCTCGGTGACAATTAACGGCCAATTGTGGCAGCTATTACAAGCAAAAGTAAATGCAGCCTCAGCAATTTCTGAATCCAGCTCTAATCCACATATAACTAATACAACTAATAACCATGCAGTTTCAGCAACTGCTTACGATAATTATATTAAGCAAGCAAGTACAACGTACGGTGTACCGGAGTCTCTGATTAAGGCAGTGATTGATACAGAATCTTCATTTGATCCTAATTCTCTATCATCCGCTGGAGCTAAAGGACTCATGCAGCTCATGGACGGAACAGCTCAGGGGTTAGGCGTTAGTAATTCATTTGATCCTGCTCAAAATATTGATGGGGGCACCAAATACATTGCCTATCAGCTCAAACGATATAACGGGAACATCAGTACAGCTATGGCTGCCTATAATGCAGGTCCGGGTACACTCCAAAAACTTGGAATTACCAACGATCAACAGTTGTTAGATAAATTGAGTTTGTTACCAAAAGAAACCCAGAAGTATATTACGAAAATTGCGCGAGCACAGGCCAAATACGAGGTATAAGGTGCTTAAGGCGATCCGGTGACGGAACGCCTTTTTTTGTGGGTTTAGAAGCCTAAGCTAAATCTGTTACAATAAAGGGAGGGGGAATGAATATGAACTATTACTTTGATCAAGCAGCTACTACCCCGCCTCATCCAGACGTTACACGAACCATAGCTGAGATTATGATGCAGCATTATGGCAATCCGTCCTCACTTCACCAATTGGGAGAGGCAAGTGTGCAACTCTTGAGAAAAGCGCGGGAAGTGTGCGCGGAAGCGCTGGATGTTCCACCTCGTACGATTCTATTTACTTCGGGAGCAACGGAAAGCAATAATTTGGCGATAAAAGGGGCCGCGCTGCAATATAGCAAACGGGGTAGGCACATTGTGACGACAGCGATAGAGCATGCTTCTGTGTATGAATCTGTGAAGCAGTTGGAAGCCTGGGGATATGAAATTACAATTCTACCTGTAGACCAAGAGGGAAGAATTACCCCCAAGCAAGTGCTTGATGCGATTAGACCCGATACCACGATTGTATCTGTGATGCATGTGAACAATGAAGTAGGCACGATTATGCCTATTCAAGATATAGGATTACAACTGAAGACGAAATATCCTCGTGTTCTGTTTCACGTGGACGGCGTACAGGGTTTTGGAAAAGTGCCGCTCAATATCAAGGGTAGCGGTATCGATCTATATAGTCTGTCAGCTCATAAAATTTACGGGCCTAAAGGAACGGGTCTGTTATTTGTAAGAGAAGGGGTACAGCTTACGCCTCTTCTTTCTGGAGGAAGTCAGGAACATGGGTTCCGCGCAGGAACCGAGAATGTTCCGCAAATTGTGGGGATGGCGAAGTCCATGCGGATGGCTGTAGAAGGTAGAATTACCGTTGCGGAACGAATGAGCCACCTTAAAGAATCTATTATGGATCAGCTTGAGCTTATTCCTGAGCTGGTTATTAATACACCACGCGAGCTAACGGCTCCGCATATTATCAATTTCTCCTATCCAGGCATGAAGGGAGAAGTGCTGCTCCATATGCTGGAGGAGGCAGGCTTCATGGTATCCACAAGATCCGCTTGTTCCTCCAAAAAATCCGAGCCTAGCGGGGTATTATTAGCTATGGGACGTACTTCAGCGGCGGCTACGAGTGGCATTCGAATAAGTCTTGGAAATGAACATACAGATTATGAAGTCGGGTTGTTAATGGAGGCGATACGCTCTATTGTAGCAAGGTTGCGTCATTGGAAAGGTGGACAACGATAGGTGATAAGAACATATGATTTAATTCTTCTTCGTTTTGGAGAGATTGCAATTAAAGGGAAGAATCGAAAACGTTTTGAAAAAGCAGCTTATATGCACATTCAATCTCTGCTTAGTGCTTTTCCTAAGGCGGTTATACGTAAGGAATTTGGACGCTTTTATATTGAACTACACGGGGAGTCTGCCGAGCGCATGGTTCCTGAATTACAAAAAGTATTTGGCATTGAATCTGTGTCTCCGGTTATCGCAGTACCTTCGGAGCTTTCTGCCATTATTGCAGCCGCCAGACAGTATCTAAGCGAGTATAATCTGCAGGCACCTACTTTATTTAAAGTCAATGCGAGACGAGTGTGGAAGGGGTTTGAACATTCTTCTCACGAGATGAATCGGTTAGTGAGTGGCCCACTCCTTCATGATCAAATTCATTTGAAAGTGGACGTACATCACCCCGATTTTGAACTACGTGTAGAGGTTCGGGAGGATCAGACCTACATTTTCAGTGAGGTTTTACCTGGGGCTGGCGGCTATCCGCTAGGCACAAATGGAAAAGCAGTACTTTTATTGTCGGGAGGGATTGATAGCCCTGTTGCAGGATGGTCGGCTATGCGTAGAGGGTTAGAGGTTGAATGTGTACATTTTCATAGTTACCCCTTCACTAGTAAAAAGGCGGAAGAGAAAGTCATCCGTCTTGCGCATGTCTTAGCTAGTTATGCTGGGAGCATTCGACTACATCTAGTCCCTTTTACAGAGGTACAAACCTTGTTCACACAGGCCAAGCAAGACAACCTGATGATTACCTTGATGCGTAGAGCGATGCTGCGTATAGCTTCAAATATTGCCGAGCAAGAAAGTGCATTAGCACTAGTTACGGGAGATAGTCTTGGCCAAGTAGCTAGCCAGACTCTGCCGAGCATGAATGTTATTGGAAGAGCAACGGATTTACCCCTTCTTCGTCCTCTCGTCATGATGGACAAAGCCGAGATTATTGAATTATCCAAGCAAATTGGTACGTTCGATCTCTCTATACTACCCTACGAGGATTGTTGCAGTTTATTTATACCGAAATCACCATCTACCAATCCTAATTTACGTATTATAAATAAGATTGAATCTGTTCTTCCTGGATTAGATGATCATATAAAAGCTGCCGTTGAGGGCACGCGGACGATCGTAATCCAGGCAGGAGACAAGCTTACGTTTGATCAAGAAGTTGAACAAGAACAATGGTTTTAATCCAGTATTCCTTAATTAATGTAAGAAAAGACCGTTCTCTGAGGAGAACGGTCTTTTCTTACATTAATGCTAATGCGTTGCCGGTTTATGCACGCCTTGTGCATTCAATCTTTTTTTACGATGTCCAAGTAAAATGACCGCAGCTACTACGATAATAATAAAGATGGATACAACGATGGGCTTGTCTTCAAAAAGGCTATCAAGTCTAGGTTCGGTAGTGATCATATGAGCCGCAGTATAAGCCAGCACAGCTGCACCCACATAAGCGATCCATGGGAATTGATTAAGCAGCTTGATGAATAAAGTACTTCCCCAAATCACAATGGGAACACTGATGAACAGCCCTAATATTACAAGTAACGTGTGCTGATTAGAAGCACCAGCTACCGCAATTACATTGTCTAGCCCCATAGCTGCATCTGCAATTACGATAGTCCGTACAGCAGGCCAGAGGGAGCTTTTCGCTTCTACGGAACTATGATCGCCTTCATCGGTAAGTACTTTATATGCGATGTAGATCAGCAAAGTCCCCCCTGCTGCGAGAAGCCAAGGAATATTGAGAAGCCAGACTACAACTAAGGTAGCGGCAATTCGAAGCACCACAGCTCCTGCGGTTCCGTACAAAATTGCTTTCTTTTGCACAGTCTGAGGAAGTTTTTTCGCTGCCATTCCAATGACAATTGCGTTATCACCTGCCAAAATCAAATCAATAAAAACGATATTTAGAAGGGCTAGAAAAAAAGCACCACTGAACAATTCCACGTCTGTCACTTCCTTCGAGAGGTATATACGTACGAGTAACGAAAATGATTCATATCTAGTTAATTCATTTTTGCAATCGTCAGGATATCCTTAAGCATAAATCGCACTTTTCAAACCTATTTTGAATTGATTTTTGGACAAGAGGTTATAGCCAGACCCTTTTCTACATAAATAGGAAGAGGGAGGGATGTACGTGGATACCTTAGTGCTTTTAGGTGAAATTCTGATGGTCAATCTGGTACTCAGTGGAGATAATGCAGTTGTCATTGCCATGGCCAGTAAAAATTTGCCGGTTCATCAACGAAAAAAAGCGGTATGGCTAGGTGCTATGGGCGCTGTGATCCTAAGGCTAATTTTAACTTGGATTGCTGTTGTTCTTTTGAAGGTTCCTTATATTCAAGCGGCAGGGGGCATTTTGCTTTTAATTATTGCTTTTAAATTATTATTAGAGCATAGTGCAGAGTCGAAGGTTCAAGGGGCTTCGACTTTATGGAAAGCCGTACAGACTATTCTAGCAGCCGATTTTATTATGAGCTTGGATAACGTTCTTGCTATTGCTGCTCTAGCCAACGGAGATGTAGCCATTTTGGTAATCGGTATTGTGCTTAGTATTCCCATTGTGGTCTGGGGAAGTAATATAATTGCAAATTGGCTTCAGCGTTTTCCTTTTCTTGTCTATGCGGGAGCAGGAATTCTAGGTTTGACCGCAGGGAAAATGATGCTTCATGATCCGAAGCTGGGTCCATTTATACAAGACTGCATTCAAGGTTGGGCGATTTGGTTACCCTGGATTTTTGCAGGATTAATTATGTTAATAGGGATGCTCAAAAAACGAAATGAGATATATTCATAAAAGTTAGATTAGAAATCGGCGCAAGCCGATTTTTTGTTTGCAGTTTTTTGCTAATTTTTACATCATGTTAAGGTTAGATGCTGTCGTTTTTGGTATAATATTCTTGAAAGTTATCTCTTTGGCGGAAGGTGAGTGGTAAGAATGTCGCAAAATAATAGGCTGGTCACTGGCATATTCATTCTCGTAGCGGGCATTGTCATTCTACTTGGAAAATGGGGAGTCTTTAGTTTCATTGGGCGTGCATTTTGGCCTCTTGTCTTTCTTATTCCAGGCATTCTCCTGCATCTGTATTATTTCAGAAAAAGAGAAGCTGCGATATGGCTTGTCCCCGCCGGGATATTAAGTGTATACGGTATTTTATTTTTCATCGGGAACTTCGCGGGCAGTGATGTCTTTAGCTATATTTGGCCTTTATTCATCTTAGGTATTGCGGTAGGATTGTTCGAATATGATGCGCTCGGTTCACCTAGACCACAGGGTATTTTACTAATCGCACTCATCCTTATGTTAGTAACAATTGTACTGTTATTCTTTACATTAACGTCGGTTTCTTTGATTACTCTGCTTGCTATTATGCTTATGATTGGAGGAATCTGGATCATCTTGGCCCGGGGAAGAAGTTCACGTGGTTGGTGAAACAATGGAAGTTCTTGAATTTTCTTTAATTTAGCGTATAATATAATGGATATGTCAAGCGTCGGCCTGTATAGAGATCCGGCGCTTCTTTTGATGAACATCATTCCTGCTTCATTGAAGTAGAGAAAAGAAATAGAACCAGAAGGGATATGGAACATAACCATGCATTCTAGAGATCAAATTCGTAACATCGCAATCATTGCCCACGTTGACCACGGCAAAACCACCCTGGTAGACAAGCTGCTTCAACAATCCGGTATTTTCCGTGACCACGAAGCTGTACAGGAGCGCGCCATGGATTCCAATGATTTGGAGCGTGAACGCGGCATTACGATTCTGGCGAAGAACACTGCCATTACGTACAAAGACTATTTAATTAATATCGTAGATACACCTGGTCACGCCGATTTCGGTGGTGAAGTAGAACGGATCATGAAAATGGTCGATGGTGTATTGCTTGTGGTGGATGCTTATGAAGGTTGTATGCCACAGACGAAGTTCGTACTTCGTAAAGCGCTTGAGTCTAACCTGACTCCAATCGTAGTATTGAACAAAATTGACCGTCCAGCGGCACGCCCGGCTGAGGTTATTGATGAAGTACTTGATTTGTTCATCGAATTAGGTGCGAATGATGAGCAGCTTGAATTCCCTGTAGTCTATGCTTCTGCTTTGAATGGTACATCCAGTCATGTTGCTGAGAAACAAGATGATAACATGCTTGCTATGTATGAGACTATTATAGATCATATTCCAGCTCCTACTGAAAATGTAGAAGAGCCGCTTCAATTCTTAGTAACACTTATGGACTACAATGAGTACTTGGGACGTATCGCTATTGGTCGTGTGAACCGTGGTGTAATCAAACAAGGACAACCCGTTGCGGTCATGACTCGTGAAGGTGGTAAAAAGGCTGCTCGTATTGAGAAGTTATTTGGCTTCCAAGGTCTACGCCGTGTTGAGATTGAACAAGCGGGTGCAGGGGATATCGTTGCGATTGCAGGAATCAAAGATATTAATATCGGTGAGACTATTGCAGATCCAACGAACCCAGAAGCATTGCCGGTTCTTAAGATTGATGAGCCAACTCTACAAATGACGTTCCTCGTGAACAATAGTCCATTTGCAGGTCGTGAAGGTAAATGGGTAACATCCCGTAAAATTCGTGAGCGTCTGTTCAAAGAGCTTGAGACCGATGTAAGTTTGCGTGTAGAAGAAACTGCTAGCCCGGATGCATTTATCGTATCTGGACGTGGTGAGCTTCACTTGGGTATCTTGATTGAGAATATGCGCCGTGAAGGTTTTGAGCTTCAAGTATCCAAACCTGAAGTTATCGTTCGTGAAATTGACGGACATCGTATGGAGCCAATTGAGCGTCTAATGATTGACGTACCCGAAGAAAGCATGGGCGCAGTTATGGAAAGCTTGGGTTCACGTAAGGCTGAAATGGTCAACATGATCAATACAGGCAGTGGTCAAGTCCGTCTTGAGTTCTTAATTCCTGCACGTGGCCTAATTGGTTACCGTACTCACTTCTTGACACTAACACGTGGTTACGGCATTATGAACCATGCTTTCGATAGCTATGGCCCATTGCACGTAGGTCAAGTGGGTGGACGTCATGAAGGCGTGCTCGTATCTAGTGAAAATGGATCATCTACACTTTACGGCATTCTTTCCATTGAAGACCGTGGCATTCTTTTCCTAGAGCCTGGTGCTGATATCTACGAAGGTATGATTGTCGGCGAACACACACGTGATAACGACATTGTCGTTAACATTTGTAAAGAAAAAGCAGTAAATAACATCCGTTCTGCTAATAAAGAAGAGACTGTTAAGATGAAGACACCTCGTCTCCACTCTTTGGAACAGGCACTTGAATATTTGAATGATGATGAGTATTGTGAAATCACACCTAAATCCGTGCGTATTCGTAAGAAAATCTTGAATAAGAGTGAGCGTGAACGTGCGGAGAAACACCGCAAAAATGCAGAAGCTAGCATCTAATCCAGTCTGTATTTGAGTATATGGAACTTAAGGGGGGACGTTCATGCAGAACTGGTTCGCACATCATCCTTGGATTGCTTATATTTTCATTTTTGTACTCGTGACTTATGTGTACAACAAAGTGTTCCGGGCTCAGCAAAAGTTACCACTATGGAAAGAATTGATTTTATACGTATTGATGGCGATGGGCTCGTTCCTGCTATTGATCTTCCAAATTGATAAGCTTCCGATTATACAGTGTTTACTTGTAGCTGTAGGGCTTATGCTGATGGTGCGAATCCGTTACTTTGTGGAGGCCCGTCAGAAGAAGAAACGTGAAGTTCCACCTGTTAATCAGGGATAGACTGTCACAGAAAAAGGTGTTCGATTCATGAGTTCTAAATCCAGCGGTAATCTTCCTCCTAGAGAGAGCGGCCTACAGAGATCTTCAGGCCGTTCTCCAGGGAAGAAGAAAAAGCCTAGCAGCGGCAAGCGTTTTCTGAAATTATTTATAATCATTTTAGTGATTGCTGGACTTGCGTTAGGTCTTTACTTTGCAAATTTATGGCTTACAGCAGATAAGGTAATTAAGGAGACGGGTATCTCCAAACCGGTTCCTCAAGAAAATTCCGCTCAAGTCAAACCGTTGTCTATGCTCTTATTAGGCACAGATTACCGGCCTGAGACAGGAACTCACCTTACCGATGTAATGATGGTCATTGCATTCAATCCAAAGACAAAATCGGCAACAATTGTATCACTTCCACGGGATACTAGGTTCAAAGCTAAAGGGTACGGGACAAATAAGATTAACTCGTTATATCCGAGTATATTAGCTGAGACGAAGGACACTGTGAAAGCTGGGGATACGATGAAGCAGCTTATTGGCGATTACTTTGATCTGAAGATTGATTATGCTACAGTGCTGAATTTCCAGGGTTTCCGGGACGTGGTAGACGCATTAAATGGTGTAAATGTTAATGTGGATATGGACATGTGTTATCGGGACACAGCAGATGGAACAGATATTAATCTGAAAAAGGGAGCGCAGCTTCTTCCGGGGAAAGAAGCCCTAGATTATGTACGCTACCGTAAATCCAACTGTCATCCAAAAACCAAAGGTTCAGATGATTTTGATCGTAACCGTAGACAAAATGAAGTGCTACATGCCTTGTTAGATCAGGCAAAATCCTTCAATGGAATCATGGGAGCGACCGGAGTCATTCAAGCTGTTGGTAAAAATATGGATACCGATCTGGAATCCGAACAAATGAAGAATATGATTAGTACCTACTGGAATATTTCCAAAGAAAATGTACAGTTCATGCCAGTCACAGGGGAATGGAAGAGTCCATATGTATATATTAATGATGATGAACTAACCAAAGCGAAGCAAGCATTGCAAGATGAATTGTCTGGCAAAGGTGCCACAGCTGCCAACAATTGATGGCAAGTTTTGAGTCATGCTATAATATAAATATATAGATCCATTCCACTTGTACTGGAGGACTGACCAGATGCCAGATGTCATTGCTCAATTGTCCAACCTAACGAGATTTAGATCTGGTCATGCATGGAGGTTGATTCTCTGTTTCATTCCCCATGTACAAATATCCATTACCCTTATGTCTTATGGACAAGGGCTTAACATGAACACAAGCAGAAAGCCTAGTGAGATCATCTCACTAGGCTTTCTGTGTTTTATTCTGGTCTAACGGTGTCCATTGTTTGCAGAATCATCCATGTTGCTTGGTAGTTTGTTGCTCTTTTCATGAGTTTGTTGCTGCTGTTTGAGCTGTTTCGTATTTTCGCTTTTAGTGTTTTGGGCAGGTCGCTCTACTGGATTCACATCTCTAGGGAGCTGTGGAATAATTCTTCCAACAATATCCGAAAGTTCGTTGCCAAATCCAGAGATCGGGTGCCCCTCTCGAATACTTTTTCCGATTTCAGACAGACGCGTCGAAAGTCCTATATCTGCTGTAACAATGGCATTTACCCCACGAGGATCTTTTCTGAGCGCTTCTGCTACCGAATATTTAATGGTTCCCACACGGGAACGGTCAAGGTTAGCATCCACGTCTAATCCTACTACAGCTGTTTTTCCAAACACTACACAATGTGCATTGTTTACACCGGGTACCTGTTTAACTAGAGTCTCTAAATGAGTCTGGAGGGGAACTTGTTGGGTTTGAGATGATCCTTGCAACGTCTGACCCGTTCCTCCCGATTGTTCACTGCTCATACGGGCATTGTAGTTCTGTTGACTCTGTGGAGAGGGTGATGCCTGTTTGGCTGCTGAACCGCAGCCTGTAAGCAGTAATGCCGTTAATAGAAAACACAGCCAAGTTCGCATAAGGTTTCGTCCTTTCTAAGTTCTCTGATGTGCCTTAATATCGTTTAGACTTGCCCGGGCAGGAGAAAAATATGTATGTGATCATTCGGCTGCAAAGAGCGCGGTGGAGGGGAAATCGATGAGAAAAATATTTGTACTAGACACGAACGTGTTGCTGCATGACCCCAATGCGATTTTTGCTTTTGAAGAACATGAGGTAGTCATCCCTGCAGTAGTCTTAGAAGAGATGGATTCTAAGAAGCGAAATCCTGAAGAGATTGGACGCAATGCAAGAGTGGTGTCACGATTACTCGATGGACTCAGAGAGAAAGGACATCTTCATAGTGGAGTTCAGCTTGATCATGGTGGTAGTCTGAAAGTGGAACTCAATCATCGTAGCTTTGTAAAAGTACAAGAGATGTTTGGCGAAATTACAAATGATAATCGGATTTTAGCTGTTGCACTGAATTATCATATAGAGGAGCAGCAACAAAGCAATCCAAGAGCTGTTGTGCTTGTCAGTAAAGATGTGCTGGTTCGTATTAAAGCTGATGTGGTTGGCTTGACAACACAGGACTATTTAACGGATCGTACTGCGGGACCCGGAGACTTATATGCAGGCTATTCCAATATAAAAGTACATCCTTCAGTCATCGATGAATTTTATACTTATCGCACGCTCGCCATCAAACCGCTATCCCTTCCCTATACCCTGTATCCGCATGAATTTGTTATTTTAAAGGATGAGATGGGAAGCGGGAAATCTGCTCTTCTGAAGGTTAACGAAGAAGCTTCGCGGCTAGAGCCGCTTTATATGAGCAATGAACCCGTATGGGGCATTGCAGCTCGAAATGCACAGCAAAGGATGGCCCTAGAACTATTGTTAAATGATGATATTCCTTTGGTAACCATTACAGGTAAAGCGGGTACGGGGAAGACATTATTAGCTTTAGCGGCAGGCCTACTCAAAACCGAGGATGAACACAAGTATAAGAAGCTGCTTATTGCAAGGCCTGTCGTTCCAATGGGGAAAGATATTGGCTACCTTCCAGGCGAGAAAGAAGAGAAACTTCGTCCATGGATGCAGCCTATTTATGATAACTTAGAGTATTTATTTGATACTAAGAAGTCAGGCGATATTGATAAAATATTGATGGGGCTCGGTAGCATTCAGGTTGAAGCACTGACTTATATTCGGGGCCGATCTATCCCAGGTCAGTTCATTATTATCGACGAAGCTCAAAATCTATCCAGTCATGAAGTGAAGACGATCGTGTCAAGAGTAGGAGAAGGAAGCAAAATTATACTGATGGGCGATCCTGAACAAATTGATCATCCCTATCTCGATTCTTCCAGCAATGGGTTAACTTACCTGGTTGAAAGATTTCAAAAAGAAGGCATAAGCGGACATATTACGCTGGAAAAGGGAGAGCGATCCAAACTGGCGCAAATTGCGGCAGATCTGCTATAAAGTTTATTTCAAAAGATCGTTACTTTCGGGAAATTTCAATCCGAGAGGTAACGGTCTTTTATTTAAAATAAGTTCTTGCTACTGTTATAATACAGTGGATGTAGATCCTACCATTTTTTAAGTAAATAGGGACAAGGACACAGATTATTTGCTACAATACTAGGTGAGTGTAGAACTAGGCACGAGAGGAAGAGCGGCTGTGAAGCGAAAAAACCAGTGGGTCCTTTTTGCTATTCTGCTATTGGCCTTAATAAGCTTATCCCCGGGAGAGGATTCAGCACTAATACAGCCAGAGGATCAAGGGGATACTAGTTTTGTGTCACAGCCGAAGCAAAAAATGGAAGAAGAGACAGGTCCAATAAAAGTAGCTGTATCTCTCTCTCCTGAAGAGTTTGAACGATTGAAAGAGACGAATAATACATTCATGAAAGAACATCACATACAAGTTGACCTAATGAATATTCCAGTAGAACAAGCTTATACAACTTTTAAGAATCGCCTAGCATTGGGAGATTCGCCTGATGTTTTGTTGCTAGATAATAGCTGGATTCGAGAGTTCGCATCGAAAGGATTTCTTTTACCATCTGAAAGTTATTATTCAGGGCAGGTAGGCATGGATGCCATCGGTTCCACGCTAGGGCAGAACGAATGGAATGGTTACACGTGGGGAATTCCCAAAGATTTGAACCCCTATACGCTAGTCTATAATTCCAAGGTTCTCGATTCTTTAGGCTTGAAGACGATGCCTCATAATACAATGGAATGGTCTGCGTTACTTTCGAAACTTAAAACAAACAAGACTGTACCGTATATGTTAGGGATGGATCCCGCTGATCCTTACGCTTTCATTTCTCTCTTCTGGAGACTAGGGAATATGAATGCGAATAAGGACACAGATATGTTTGCCCTGTCTGCTGAAGCAAGACAAGCTTTGGTGCAAATACAAGATATGAAATTCTACAATAAATCATTAGGGGACGAAGATCGGGAAAGTCAGCTTCTAGCTAAATTAGCTCAGCGAGAGATGCTATTTGCTATAGTGCCAAGATCAACGATCATTTCTAATCCATCTAGAGAACTGATCATAGAACTTCCGGAAGGAGGACATCTGTTATGGTTTGAAGGACGCAGCTATTCGGTTGCGGCACAGACCCCTTACGCTAAGACAGCGAATAACTGGATTACAGCGATAACTAGTCCATCCATACAACTACAGGCTTTTACAGAAGAAGGACGCTTACCTACACTAAAAACGCTATATACGAACGCAGATGTAGCTAACTTAAGAGAATGGGGCGCTAACTTTCAAATTGTGACCAAGACGGCCTATCTGCCGGTTCATGAAAATGTACATTCATGGTTGGAGCAGTTAAGTGGGCTTGTCTCACCATTCCTAGAAAGGCAGACTACGCTCAAAGAAATGATGGCCACGTTAGAACTATTTTCCCAGGGGATTCAAAAGCCATTTCCCAGCAAACCATAATGGATCTACAAAGATAATTTTAGATGAATGAGCAGTATTCCTTTTTGAAGAGTCACATCGGTGGCTTCTACTAAAGGGATTATTTTTTTGGGATAGAAGCCTAGATCAAAATCTTCTTCCAATTCTCTGCAAGTTGTATCTGGCAATACCATCCCATTAAAGACTAATTGATCAACGTGAAACACAATGGAGTTCTCAGGTTGATTTTCCACAGTATAATGGCCCTCCACTCTAATATTCAGAGAATCACGAGTTCCTTCAGCTATGATCTTCCCCTCTGTAAAAGTAAACGCAAACTGATTGAAAATTTCATCTTTAGAACGCAAGAATTGATTGAGATCTTCCTGTTTGATGGCAATTGTATACGTGCCGCCTGAAGCCGAAATGCTTTGACCGTTATTTTTTAGAAATTCAGGCAAATCTACCATCGCAGCGGCTAATGCTTTGAAGTGTCGACGCACCTCATAGAGGCCGATGTTCTCCCAATAAGCATTCATTTCCTGAATGAATAGTCTCATTTTTTCTGGATCTCCACTATTCTCAACAGAAGCATCCACTTTCTTGTGCAAAGCTTCAACGCGGTTGCGTTGTTGAACTAAGCGATTTTTGAGCTCTAAAAGTTCTGAGGAACTCTGTTGTTGTTTGCTTTGCGCCTTCTTTAATGCGCGATAGGCACTCTGATGGCGGGTCAAAATTTCTTGGTCTTGTCCAAAAATAAGATCGATATAATCTAAGATTGAAATAAAATCTCTTAAATTATTCGCCGTAAATAATGTACCGATTAACTCTTCTCTCTCCCCCATATAGTAAGCACGTACACGTTGATCCGTGATGGCTTGGGTTGAATTCAATGTGCGCTGGATCCTCAGCATTTCTTGTTGGATCTGCTGGAGCTCCGTCTCCGATCGAGCTTGTTGATCTGATATTTTTCCTATTTCTCGATCTAGCTCTACGATGGAGAGACTTTGTTCTAGAATTTGCTGGGTTTCAGCGGATAAGGGCTCAGCTAACACGGGATAAGGAAATAAGATAACACCGTATACGAGTGTAGAGAGCATAAGACCAATCAATGCACGGCGAAACAATATAATCCTCTCCTTCAGTCCATGGGAATATTTTAAATATATATGTCAATACTACGTATAATAGGCTGAAATAGTTGTTGCTAAAAATAAAAGACGATCCGGCATGAGCCGAATCGCCTTTCTTCGTACATAGTGTTTCGCTTTGATTTTCTAGAGAGGAAGACCCATCTTGAAAACCGTCCAATAGCTGAATCCGGTAAAAGTAACTATCATGTATCCCCAGAATAAGAGGATATAAGTTCTCTCCGTAAATTTCAGGTAGCCGAAAAGGACGAAAAAGGCGGTCTGCATGAAGAATAACAGAGCCATTTCAGTTAAATTCCCGGCAAAAGCCATCAATCCGATAGCTAGTGTGAAGAAACCAAGGACACGGAACATGCGTGCCATGATGTAATCCCCCCCTCGTATGTAAGCGACCTCATATTTTAAGTTAATTATAACCAAATTATTCAGGTGTGTAAACGAAAAGTGAATATTTAATAACAATTATGAATTCATTTTCGGAGGTATGACAAGCTAGATTTTTGGAAATACATTTTAGTATCAAATAGATTCTATGAACTCTACGAGAGGCATAGAAATGGAGTATGCAGTTTTTTACCTTATTCACCTGCCGGGAATCGCCGGTTTATGAAGACGGTTATACTAGGATGTCGTTAGGAGGGTTTGTATCGCATGACAGCAGTAAGACAGGATGCATGGAGTGCCGAAGATGATTTAATACTAGCTGAGGTTACATTGCGCCATATTCGAGAGGGCAGTACGCAACTAACTGCCTTTGAAGAAGTGGGGGATCGAATTTCGAGAACGTCAGCTGCTTGTGGATTTCGGTGGAATAGTTGTGTTCGCAAAAAATATGAGGCCGCCATTCAGATTGCCAAAGCCCAACGTCAGAAACGCAATTATTTGAAAAAACAAAGTCCTTTAATGGGAACAACAGCCGTTGCTTCTTTAGCATCAGTAGATTTGGAAGAAAGCTTTTACAAGAGTGAAGGCGTATCTGAAGAGACCATCTCCATCGATGCCGTTATTCGGTTTCTTAAGCAATGGAAGAACAGCTATCAGGATAGTAGTAGACATGTGAGATCTTTGGAAAAGAAGATTCGTGACAAAGAGGAAGAGTTATCTATCTTGCGTGACGAGAACAGACGACTATCTTTACATGTCAATGAGGTCCAAACCGATTATAGAGTAGTTAATGATGATTATAAGGCGCTCATTCAGATTATGGATCGAGCTCGGCGATTAGCGTTTTTAAATGAAGAGGAAGACGAGCAAAAATCAAGGTTTAAAATGGACGCCAATGGGAATTTGGAACGTATTGAATAACTTTAGCGCTACGAATGAATACAAAACTCCGCCAAGCTGGTGGAGTTTTTGTGTTTTTTAATCAAATGTTTGTTATAAACTACTATAGAGACGGTATGAAATGGAGTGAAAGACATGAAATTTGAAGTTATAGGTGCAGGTGCAATTGGCTTATTGTTTGGCGGAGAGCTTGCATACAGTGGGCATGAAGTGCACTTTTGGACTAGAACCAAAGAGCAGGCGGATTATTTACATACCCATGGCTTAGAGATAGAGATAGATTCAACAATAGACAGACATTATATCGAAGGCCTCTCTGCTTCATCCACATCTGAAGTAAAGGTGAATAGTCCTCTCACATATCCCGACTGGATGATTGTAGCTCTAAAACAAAGGCATTTAAATGATGCCATCATTCAACATATGCAAAAGCGAATAGGTCCTACAACAAAAATAATATGTTTACTAAATGGGGTAGGGCATATGGAACGTCTTGGAATCGCTTTTCCAGAGAGTATGCTTATCGCTGCAATCACTACCGAAGGCTCCAAACGATTGGGTGCGACAAGCATCAAAAGATCCAAGCCAGGCTACACTCGCTTAGGGGTTCCTAAGCAACCTTTTAATCATAGTCAGGGCGAGTTAAGAAGCGTACCACAATCCATTGAAATTTTAGCTGAAGCTTTAACATTGGCAGGAATTCCCTCGATTTCGTCGAATGACATCGATAAGGAAATTTATCGTAAACTGTTGATTAATGCTGCAATTAACCCGCTCACGGCGATTTGGAGGGTTCCCAACGGAGAATTACTAGGCAATGACCAAAGAAGAGAGGTTCTGACTTCGCTGATTCAAGAAATCTTAACCATCTATGATTGCAACGGTCTTTACTATGAAGAATCGATGATTGATCTCGTCTTTCAAGTATGTAAGGATACGCAGAACAATACGTCCTCGATGTTGAAAGATATATTAGCTGGAGAGCCTACAGAAATTGATCAAATTGTTGGGCATTTACTGAGCATGGCCGATTCTGTTCATGTAGAAGTTCCGTTGCTCCGCGACATCTACAGACTTGTAGCCGCAATATAGAATCACTGATTTCATTCTATTATGAACTGGAGGCGAGCGGATTTGAATATGTTGTTTGCTCCAATTATTGCGTTCAGTATTGCACCGATTGTGCCGTTCATTCTGGTGTATTTCATCCATTATTTCTGGAAAGGTGGACGTAAGCAATCTATAATGCTCGCCATGGATGTTACCACTTTTTTTCTGATTCTTTCTGTAGCGGCTTTGTTTAACCACATTTTTAACTCTACGTTCGGTATTTATTTGATCCTACTTATCTTACTTATTATTGGTGGATTCATTGGGGGGGCTCAAAATCGCCTGAAAGGTAGATTAGATCCCAAAAGATTAATAAGAGCAGTATGGCGGCTGGCTTTCTTAGGTACAGTAATTATGTATATTTTGTTTATTTTTATAGGGATTTTCCCATACATATTAAGTGTATAAGTGCGACATACTTAAATTATGAAGCGAATCCAACTCTTGGATATAGACTCGAAAAGAACAGTCTAAAGTATCAGAAAAGGGGTCAGGTCAATAGGCGGGATAGCACAGTTTTGTTAAAATATTACTATATTTTTGTAAACGACTATCTATTTTTAGAAAAAAAATATTGATTTTTTGACCGCTGGTTGTATAATCAGAAAGCATATACCAATTTTATAGGGGGATACTTGTAGATGAAAAAGAGATCCATAGTTCTTTTGACACTGATTCTTGCTCTTAGCACAATCCTTGCGGCTTGTGGCGACAAGAAAGAAGCAGGCAGCACTGAAGGCACGGCAACAACTAAACTTGCAGCAGACCAAACGTTCCACATTAATTTGGCCTCCGAGCCTCCAACGCTTGATCCTGCACAATCACAGGACAACGTATCTAGTTCCATTATCAGAACTTTGTTTGAGGGTCTTACGAACAAAGATAAAGATGGTAATATCACTCCAGGTGTTGCAGAGAAATGGGAACCAAGTGCAGACGGTAAAGAATACACATTCACATTGCGTTCTGATGCAAAATGGAGCAATGGTGACCCTGTAACAGCTAAAGACTTTGAATATGCTTGGAAACGTGTTCTTGATCCTAAGACTCAACCAGCTCCACCTTATGCATACCAATTGTATTACATCAAAAATGCTCAAGCTTACAATGAAGGTAAAGCTAAAGTTGAAGATGTTGGCGTAAAAGCAGTTGACGATAAAACGTTAAAAGTATCGCTTGAAAACGCTACACCTTATTGGCTTGGTCTGACTTCCTTTACAACATATTACCCAGTTAACGAAAAAGTTGTAGCGAATGCTAAATGGGCTACTTCTCCAGATAGCCTTGTTGGCAATGGTCCTTTCAAACTTTCCACTTGGACAACAGGACAAACACTTGAAGTATCCAAGAACGACAAGTACTGGGATAACAAAAACATCACACTTACAAAAATTACTGCTTCCATCGTAGATTCCGCTGCAACGGAAGTTAGCAGCTATAAGAGTGGACAACTTGATCTTGCTGGACAACCTATTGGTGAAATTCCTACAGATCAAATCGCATCTTTGAAATCTGAAATTCCTAACGAACTTACGATCAAAGGGATTGCTTCTACGTATTACTATTTGTTTAATGTAACTGAAAAGCCTTTCAACAATTTGAAGATTCGTCAAGCTTTCACGAAAGCTATCAACCGTCAAGCATTAATTGACAATGTTACTTTAGGTAACCAAATTCCAGCTTTCGGTCTAGTACCTCCAGGAATCAAAGGCATTAAAGATGAATTCCGTAAAGAAAATCCAGATAGTGCTTATGGTAAAGAAGATGCAAATGAAGCAAAAGCACTTCTTGCTGAAGGTTTGAAAGAAGAAGGATTAGACAAACTTCCTAAAATCACTTTGATTTACAATACAAATGACAACCACAAAAAGGCTGCTCTAGCTATTGGCGATATGTGGAAACAAACTCTAGGTGCTGAAGTAACTGTTCAAAACCAAGAGTGGGGAGTATTCTTGCAAAACCGTAGAAACTTGAACTATCAAGTGGCTCGTGCAGGATTTGGCGCAGACTATAACGATCCAATGACGTTCATCGATCTGTTCACTTCCACAAGTGGTAATAACGATACGGGCTTCAAAAATGCTGAGTATGACAAGCTTGTAAAAGAAGCTTACTCTAACAGCGACAACAACGTTCGTAACGAGGCTATGAAAAAAGCTGAAGATCTCTTGATCAAACAAAATCAAGTTATCCTTCCAATTTACTACTACACAAACATCCAATTGGTTAAACCATATGTTAAAGATGTAGTTATTGATTATGGTGGCCAATTGGACGTAACGCATGTTAAATTGCTTGAGCATTAATAGTAATCTTCTGCTAGTCTAGTCAGGTGATTGCTTCGGGATATATATGTGGATGTCCTCATATATATCCCGATTTTTTGTTTACAAAGGTAACTTCCATATCTTGTATAGTTTGGATTGGATTAAGCTTAGACAAGCCTCTTAGGGTTTGAGTACAATTGTAGAGAAGAATTTTGAAGAGTTAGGGGTGAATGCTCATGGTAAGATATGTGGCCAGCAAGTTTTTTTACATGCTTGTATCGTTGTTCATTTTGATTTCAGCTACATTTTTCTTGATGAAAGCCATACCGGGAAATCCGTTTATGTCTGAAAAAGCAGTCCCTCCTCAAATCAGAGAACGTCTGATGGAACAGTACGGACTGAATAAGCCCGTTATTGAACAATATGGACAATATCTGAAAAATATTGCTCAAGGTAATTTCGGAATCTCCATGAAAATGCAAAATAAAGAGGTTACCGAACTGATCACGGATACTTTTGGTGCATCGCTGAAATTAGGTCTAATCGCCATTGTGGTCTCCGTAATTGTTGGTGTACTACTGGGTCTTGTGGCTGCGCTATATCACAGGAAACTCATTGATAACATTGCCATGGTTCTTGCGGTACTAGGTATTGCTGTACCCAGCTTTGTTATAGCTGCCATGCTTCAATTTGTATTTGCACAAAAGGCTGGCTGGTTCCACGTGTCCGGATTTAGTGGTCCTTTAGATTACGTCCTGCCTGTGGTCGCCCTTTCCGCGCAACCGATTGCGTTCATTGCTAGGCTCACGCGTTCTAGTATGCTAGAAGTTTTGCATGCGGATTATATTAAAACAGCTAGAGCAAAAGGTCTGAACTGGTTTACGATTCTTTTCCGCCACGTTGTTCGAAACGGTATTCTTCCTGTAGTTACGTATCTCGGACCAATGACAGCAAACATTATTACAGGGTCCGTCGTCATTGAACAGATTTTTGGTATTGGTGGACTAGGTAAAGTGTTTGTTACCAGTATCAGCAACCGGGATTACACCTTAATTATGGGCGTAACTATTTTCTACGGTATCATCCTTATGTTGGCTCGTTTCTTAACAGATATCGCTTATGTATTTGTAGATCCTCGGATCAAGCTGAATAATGGAAAGGAGGGGTAGACAGTGGCACTGCACAACGAATTGATACCACAAGCGGATGCGGCTCAACTGTCTCCGGAAGACTTCCGAAAGATTGGTGCGAACGAGAAACAATCGGAAGTGATTCAACGTGAAAGCCTCTCGGCTTGGAGAGATTCTTGGGAACGTTTGCTTCAAAACAAACTAGCGGTTACAGCAATGATTGTCATGTTAATTATTATTATCATGTCTATCATTGGACCTATGATTTCTAATTTTGATTACCAAACCAATGATTTGATGAATACGAATAAAGCCCCTAACTCCGTGCACTGGTTCGGAACTGACGATTTGGGCCGAGATATGTTCGTTAGAACATGGATGGGTGCTAGAATCTCTTTGACTGTAGGTTTAGCAGCAGCGTTAATCGATTTAATGATTGGTGTAATTTACGGTGGGATTATGGGTTACTTCGGTGGCCGAGTAGATGAAATTATGAACAAGTTTGCTGAAATTCTATATTCTGTTCCTTATTTGCTAGTAACCATCCTATTGTTGGTTGTATTTGAACCCAGCATGGGAACGATTATTTTGGCATTGACGATTACAGGCTGGATTAACATGTCTTGGATTGTTCGAGGCGAGATTATTCAGCTGAAAAATAGAGAATACGTTCTAGCTTCACGCTCGATGGGTGCCGGCTCTGGCCGATTGTTGTTCCGTCATTTACTTCCAAATGCGATGGGACCGATTATTGTAACTTTGACCTTATCTGTACCTAATGCCATTTTCTCTGAAGCTTTCTTGAGTTATTTGGGCCTAGGTGTACAAGAGCCTATCGCTTCACTTGGTTCGATGATTAATGCTTCCATGTCCGCTTGGAATTTGTACCCTTGGCGCATGTTGTTCCCAGCGATTTTGATCAGCTTAACCATGCTTGCATTCAACATATTCGGTGACGGTCTACGCGATGCACTGGATCCAAAATTGAAAAAATAGGAGGTGAAGCCGTATGGAACCCATTTTGGAAGTTAAAGATTTGCATGTGTCTTTCTCTGTTCGTGGAGGTGAAGTCAAAGCCGTTCGGGGTGTGAACTTTACTGTTGGTAGAGGCGAGACCATTGCAATCGTTGGGGAATCGGGAAGTGGTAAAAGTGTGACGGCTCAGACGATCATGCGACTGATCCCTTCGCCTCCCTCTATGATTAAGCAAGGTGAGATCATCTTCAATGGACAAAATCTCTTAGCTAAATCTAATAAAGATATGGAAGCGGTACGGGGAAAAGATATCGGGATGATCTTTCAAGATCCGATGACTTCTTTGAATCCTACGATTAAAGTAGGAAAACAGATTACCGAAGGTTTGATCAAGCATCAAAACTTGTCTGCTGCTGATGCCAAAAAACGTGGCGTCGAAATGCTAAAACTTGTTGGAATCAAAAATGCAGAAGCCCGCTTTAATCAGTATCCCCATGAATTCTCAGGTGGTATGCGCCAACGGGTTATGATTGCGATAGCTTTGTCTTGTCAGCCTGCGCTCCTCATTGCTGATGAGCCTACAACAGCGCTTGACGTTACGATTCAAGCACAAATTATCAGCGTTATGAAAGATATGCAGCAACGCTTCGGCACATCAATCATCATGATTACGCATGATCTTGGAGTTGTAGCAGGTATGGCAGATCGTGTGATGGTTATGTATGCAGGTGAAGTAGTTGAGACAGGTACAAGCATGGAGATTTTTAAAAATCCCCAACATCCTTATACACGCGGTTTGCTCAGATCTCTGCCAAGAATCGATCAACGTAAAGATGAGCCTCTGGTTCCGATTATCGGTACACCGCCGGACCTTATCAAGCCTCCAATCGGATGTCCTTTTGCGGCTCGCTGTGATCATGCCATGAGTGTATGTGAGAAGATTGATCCTGCAGCGACCCATTTAAGTGACACGCATATGTCTCGTTGCTGGTTGCTGCATCCGATGGCACAGGAGGTTACAACATCATGAGTCAACCTTTAATCGAAGTTGAAGGGCTGAAAAAGTATTTTAATCTCGGCCGTGGTAATATTCTTAAAGCTGTGAACGGTATCGATTTCTCCATTAATGAAGGAGAGACGCTCGGTGTTGTTGGTGAGTCAGGTTGTGGTAAATCTACTGCGGGTCGTACGATTCTTAGATTATATGAACCTACCGCAGGTAGTGTGCGATTTAACGGTACGGATATTTACAAGCTCTCTCCAAGTAAAATGAAGGCGATGCGCCGTGATATGCAGATGATCTTCCAAGATCCTTATGCTTCACTTAATCCTCGGTTTACTGTTACCGATATTATCGGCGAAGCGCTGGATATTCATAACATGGCTGGAAGTCGTAAAGAACGGAAAAAGCGTGTAGAAGAATTGCTAGATTTGGTTGGACTGAATCCAGACCATGCTACTCGCTATCCGCATGAATTCTCTGGTGGTCAACGTCAGCGGATTGGTATCGCCCGTGCACTTGCGGTGAATCCGAAGTTCATTATCTGTGATGAGCCGATTTCCGCATTAGATGTATCTATCCAGGCGCAGGTTGTTAACTTGCTTCAAGATCTTCAGAAGCGTCTAGGACTCACGTATTTGTTCATTGCGCATGATCTTTCGATGGTGAAGCATATTAGTGACCGTGTTGCAGTAATGTACATGGGCCGAGTAGTGGAACTAGCACCTAGTGAAGAACTATATGCCAATCCACTTCATGCTTATACTAAGACATTGTTATCTGCTATTCCTGTTCCAGACCCTGAAATTGAGGCGAATAAAAAGCACATCTTACTAAATGACGAAGCGGCAGGGCCGATTCATTCAAAGGATGGCGCACCTTCGCAAGATCTATTTAATCTGGATAACTCGCAACTGGTGGAAGTTTCTAAAGGCCACTGGGTTGCTATGTAATGATATAACAAGCCGCCGGATTTCTCGGCGGCTTTGTTTTCTTTTGACGTAAATGCTGTACTTGAGTACAATCAAAAAGAGGTTCATTTAGTAAAGACAGGGAGGGTAACGCATCATGAATTTGATCTCTGAGCCACTGGCTTCCCAGCAGCCACTGGCAGAAGCGCTGATATCGGATTTCGATGCGGTGCGTCATTTATATACAGGTAGTGCGCTTGAAACAGAAAGCTGGACAGCGCGGGCCCAATGGCTGCATGAACACGAAGATCAGCGGATTAATCGTAAGGCTCTTGTGGAGAAGCTTCGATTGTATAATCAGCAGCATAATCCAGCGAGCGAAGTGGAAGATGCTCTAGACCTATTAGAACGAAAGGAGACGCTCGTCATCTCGGGAGGACAGCAATCCGGCCTTTTTACTGGCCCTTTGCTTGTAATTTACAAGGCAATGACGATCATTCAAGCAGCAAGACAAGCGAGTCATGAATTGAGCATACCCGTTGTTCCAATTTTTTGGATTGCAGGTGAGGATCATGACTGGGAAGAAGTAAATCATGCTTATTTTCTTGATTCAGCGTTGGATGTTGAACGAATTCGAATTGTAAAAGATCAATTAAACAAAAATTCTGTGGGATACACATCCGTTGAGAAAAGTGAATGGAGATCAGCTCTTCAACAATTAGCTGATCTTTTACCGGACTCTGAGCATAAACAAGGTCTGTTGCATCAACTTGAGGATGCGGTGGCCAAGTCCGCTACGTTAACAGATTGTTTTGCCAAACTGATGGGTCTGTGGTTCGGAAAGTATGGATTAATTCTTCTGGATTCGTCTGATCCAGAGCTTCGCCAATTGGAGTCTGAAGTATTTGAACAAATTATTATCAAGAATGATGAGTTAGAAGTGGCTTATAAAAAGTCGGCTGCTCAGCTTCAAGAACAAGGCATAGATCCACAAGCTGACGTCGCAGAGGATGCGGCAAATCTGTTTTACATATATGAAGGTCAGCGATTGCTTCTCTTTAAGAAAGAGGGACGATTTGAAGATCGCAAAGGGATTATTTCACTAAGCAAAGAAGAGTTAATTGAAGAATCCCAGCTGCATCCTGAGCGCTTCAGTAACAATGTGCTCACCCGGCCTCTCATGCAAGATATGTTACTTCCCGTATTAGGAACTGTTCTTGGAGATGGAGAAATTGCTTACTGGGCTCTTACGGGTCAGGCTTTTCATGTAATGGGGCTTCAGATGCCCCTTCTTCTGCCAAGAATGTCGTTTACCATTATGGAGCCTAAAGTTCAGCGTCATATGAAGCAGTACGGCTTCTCATTCGTAGAAGCTAGGCAACATTTCAAGGAACTACGTCAGACTTGGCTTACTTCGCAGGAGCCTGTACCGATCGATACGCGCTTTGCCGAATTAAAAGGGGACATAGAGCAACTATATACTCCACTAATTCAGGAACTGGGTTCTATGGAAAAGGGTTTAAGCCGTATTGGAGATGCAAATTTGCATCGGATTTTACAGCAGGTTGATTATCTGCGCGACAAATCAGCTCAAGCTATGGAACACAAACATGAAGCCGTTCTTCGCCAGTGGGATCGTGTCCAGCAGTCTCTGTTCCCGCAAGATTCACTGCAAGAACGTGTGTATAATGTGTTCACTTATCTCAACAGATATGGTCCGAATTGGATTGATAGTATGATGGAATTGCCTTATTTAACTGCGATTGAACATCGGATTATTGAAGCTTAGAATATGGAGAATCACTAAGGAGGAACCGTATCCACTATGACAACAAAAGCCATTCAAGAGAGTATGATCACCAATCTATCTCTTGCATCTGAAGGCCACCTTAAGATCGATTGGGTGGAGGCTCATATGCCTGTACTGAATAAAATTCGCAAGCAATTTGAAGTAGAGCAACCTTTTAAGGGGCTAAAAGTATCCATTTGTCTACATTTAGAGGCGAAGACGGCTTATCTAGCGAAGGTTGTGCAAGCTGGTGGTGCAGAGGTTACGATTACGGGGAGCAACCCCCTCTCTACGCAAGATGATGTGTGTGCGGCGCTTGTTGAAGATGGCATTACGGTTTTTGCTAAATATAATCCAGAACCCGATGAATTCAAGGCACTGATTATTCGTGCCCTTGAGTCTAAACCGGATCTAATCATTGATGATGGAAGTGATTTCGCCTCTATCCTTCATGCTGAAAGACCCGATCTAGCCGTTAACATTCGCGGAGGGGCAGAGGAGACAACCACGGGAATTATTCGTCTCAAAGCACTTCATAAAGAAGGTATTCTTAAGTTTCCTATGGTTGCTGTCAACGATGCTTATTGCAAATATCTGTTCGATAATCGTTACGGTACGGGACAATCAGCTTGGGATGGCATCATACGCACGACGAACTTAGTTGTGTCTGGCAAGACGGTAGTCGTGGTAGGATACGGTTGGGTAGGTAAAGGAGTCGCCATGCGTGCAAAGGGACTTGGAGCGAATGTAGTCGTTACAGAAGTAGACGCGATTCGTGCCGTCGAAGCACATATGGATGGGTTCGGAGTGCTGCCCATGATCGAAGCGGCTAAAGTTGGGGATTTCTTTATCACAGTGACGGGGAATCACTCGGTTATCCGGGGTGAACATTATGATGTGATCAAAGATGGAGCTATTCTGTCTAATGCAGGTCATTTTGACGTGGAAGTGAACAAACCGGAACTCGCTGAACGTGCAGTATCCGTACGCACAGTACGCCGTAATATTGAAGAATATAAATTTGAAGATGGACGTAAAGTCTATCTCATTGCAGAAGGAAGACTAGTGAATCTTGCAGCGGCGGATGGACATCCTGCTGAGATTATGGATACGACCTTTGCGCTTCAGGCGTTATCTCTAAAATATGTGAATGAACATTATGAATCTATTGGACGGGCTGTTGTTAACGTCCCTTATGAGCTAGATGAGCAAGTTGCACGGTACAAGCTTGATGGTCTAGGTATCCATATTGATACATTATCCGAGTCGCAAAAGAAATATTTAGATAGCTGGCAATAATCATGTAATCTATGAAGTCCTCTTTCTCTTAAGGAGAAGGAGGGCTTTTTTGTATTATTCCCTTTATTTACTATAAAAAAATTCTGCTTGCTAAGCAGGAAATCTTAGCGATATAGCGAATAAGTATAACTCATAGTGGTGAAAAGTGGTGTAAAGTGGTGGGAAGCGGATAGACAAGGGGTGAGCGACACGATGTTTATGGGGGAATTCCAACATAGCATTGATGATAAGGGTCGGATGATTATCCCGGCTAAATTTCGCGAACTTTTAGGGTCTTCTTTTGTCGTTACCCGTGGCTTAGACCAATGCCTTTTTGTATACCCTGAAGAAGAATGGGGTTTACTTGAGCAAAAGTTGAAGACACTGCCACTTATGAAATCCGATGCCCGTGCATTTAGCCGGTTTTTTTTCTCCGGAGCGACTGAATGTGAATGGGATAAGCAGGGAAGGGTAAATTTACCCGCAAATCTTAAGAAATATGCCAAGCTTGAGAAGGAATGTGTCGTTCTTGGTGTATCCAATCGCGTTGAAATTTGGAGTCGCGAGCTATGGGAACAATATTTCCAGCAATCAGAAGATGCATTTAATGAGATCGCGGAGAAGCTGGTTGACCTTAATTTTGAATTTTAATGTAGAAGAACAACATTTGAACATGAAAGTCTGGAGGGCTGCAGCTTGTTTCATCACATCACGGTACTCAAGGAAGAGGCGACAGAGGGGCTGCGTATTAAGCCGGATGGCATTTATGTAGATTGCACCCTAGGGGGAGGCGGGCATAGCTCCGTGATTTTGTCCAAGCTTGGGGAACAAGGAAGATTAATTGCCTTTGACCAAGATGAATGGGCTCATGAGAATGCTAAGCTTACCCTTACTGGTTACGAAGGACGTCTAACGTTAGTGAAAAGTAACTTTAGACATCTAGAAGAAGAGCTGAGAAAGATTGAAGGGATTCCTATGAAAGATGGAATTCCTCAAGTTGATGGTATTTTATACGATTTAGGAGTCTCTTCTCCCCAGTTCGATGAAGGAGAGAGAGGGTTTAGTTACAATTCAGATGCTCCTTTGGACATGCGTATGGATCAATCCGCTGAATTAACAGCCAAAGAAATCGTGAATGAATGGCCTGAAAAAGAAATTGCACGAGTCCTTTTCCATTATGGGGATGAGAAATTCTCTCGCCGAATTGCGAAAGTAATTATCGACCAGAGAGCGGAAGCTCCCATTGAGACTACGGGTCAGCTTGTTGAACTGATTAAGCAAGGGATTCCCGCAGCGGCAAGAAGAACAGGCGGTCACCCAGCTAAGCGTAGTTTTCAAGCGTTACGGATTGCAGTCAACGATGAGCTTGGTGCTTTTGAAGATGGACTTCATCAAGCTGTAAAATGCACGGCACAAGGGGGCCGCATTTCA
Source organism: Paenibacillus shirakamiensis (assembly GCF_017874255.1). Lineage (GTDB taxonomy): Bacteria > Bacillota > Bacilli > Paenibacillales > Paenibacillaceae > Fontibacillus > Fontibacillus shirakamiensis. The sequence goes on from NZ_JAGGLD010000001.1 coordinate 270,404, forward strand.
GTCATCACGTTCCACTCCTTAGAGGATCGGATTTGCAAACATATTTTTGCAAGTTATCTGGAGAAATGTACATGTCCTCCTGATTTTCCTATGTGTGTGTGTGGAGGCGTTGGAACGTTAAAGTTGATTAACCGTAAACCGCTAGTTCCTTCGGAAGAGGAGTTGGCTCAGAATCTTCGGGCGCGCTCAGCCAAATTGCGCGTAGCGGAGAAATTGTAAAGATTAGCGGAGGCATTGTGATATGGCATATACAAGGGGTAACCTGGCTGTTAAAGAGAAACCATCTGAGCGCAGTTATGCTGCGCCGCGATACAAAGAAACCACCAAAGTCGTCACCAAAAGAGCAGCTCTACCTGTAGGTGAGAAGTTGCTATATATGTTGACCGTGATGATTGTTGTAGCGATCGCTGGGATGCTGATTTGGCAAAATGCTTCGTTATATCAAGTGAAATATAAGATTGTACAGACAGATAACAACATTGCAGATCTAAAGCAGTCGATGTCTGTGCTCTCGAATAAGCAACAACAGCTTGAGAAAGCCGCTATGGATAAATTAATAAGTTCAGGTGAACTAAAAGTAGCAGATGAGAAAAATCCGATCTATGCACAAAGACAGGTAGTACCTGTACCTACATCCGATGTGGCTGAAGGGACAAAGACTTCACTTAAATAATCCTTCCGTACAAAAAAGGTAGGGGAACTATGAATAAAAGAATAAAAATGCGTACGTTACTTATAGGGGGCATAATCACCCTCTTTTTTATTGTTATTATGGGTAAAGTTTTTTGGATTCAAGTCATAGATAGTTCATTTTGGCGTACTTATGCTACTGAGAATATATGGTCCCGCAAAGAAGAACTCCCTGCTTCCAGAGGCAAAATTATGGATCGCAATGGCGATGTTCTAGCAGATAATGCACCGGCCTATAATGTAATTCTAAATCCTAAGGCCATCAATGACTCTAAGTTGCAAGATCAGGTAGTAGAGGGTCTTCATAAGATTTTAGGAAAACCAGCAAATGAACTTTTAACCCTTGTCAATGCGAAGCAGCCGAAAAATGGAAAGTTTTATTCCTATCGTGAAGTTCGTAGTGAGGGATGGATGATTGACCAAGATACAAAAACACAAGTGGATCAATTAATTGTACAGATCAAAGCTGATTACAAACAAAAAACGAAAAAAAAATTGGTAGATGCAGGCATATCATTTAAGACCACAGAAAAACGTTCTTATCCTAAGACTACTATGGCTGCGCATGTTCTTGGTTATATCAACCGCCAGGGTGACCCCGTATATGGTGTGGAGAGCTCTTTCAACAAAGTTCTAGCGGGTGCGGATGGGTTCATCAGTTACCAAAGCGACAAACAAGGGGTCAAGATTCCGAAGACAAAAGAAGTCTACCAAGCCCCTAAAGACGGCAGTGATATCAAGCTGACCATTGATGATACCATCCAGTTCTTTACGGAGACGGCTATGAAAAAAGCGTTTGATCGACTGAAACCGATCAGTATGACGGTTATAGCAGCAGATCCGAAGACAATGGAAATTTTAGGGATGGCGAATATGCCTACGTATGACCCTAATAAGTTCTATGCGAATGTAGATCCTAAAAATTTCATCAATCATGCTCTCAGCTCGACGTATGAGCCAGGGTCGACTTTTAAGATCGTGACGTTGGCAGGTGTGGTGCAAGAAGGATTATTTAACCCTAATGCTACTTATCAATCCGGAAGTATTCATATACCAGGATACAAGACCCCTTTGTATGATGTGAAGCGTGATGGATGGGGAACATTAACCTATTTGCAAGGCGTGAAGCATTCAAGTAATGTAGCCTTTGTCAAAATGGGTTTTGAAATGTTGGGCAAGGAACGACTCCTTCAATATATTCATAATTTTGGTTTTGGCGTGAAGACGGGCATTGATCTTCCTCTAGAGAATAAAGGGATCATTAACCCGCAGCGGGATATTGAGTACGCCACGACTACGTTCGGTCACGGCATTACCGTTACACCGATTCAGCAGGTTGCTGCGGTCGCTGCCGTAGCTAACGGGGGGATGCTTCTGAAACCCCAAATCGTAAAGAGTACAATAGATCCTACTACGGGTAAAGTTACTCCTGTGGAGCAAAGTCCTGGGCGGCGAGTGTTAGATTCGGCCAAGGCCAAAGAAGTAAGTAGTTATCTAGAACAAGTCGTATCTGATGCGAAGATTGGTACAGGACACAAAGCGTATATTGAAGGCTACCGTGTTGCAGGTAAGACGGGAACTGCCGTCAAACCCAAGACGAATGGGGAAGCGGGTTATGATTATAGTAAGCAAGTTATTTCTTTTATCGGGTATGCTCCTGTAGAGGACCCTAAGATTTTAGTATTGGTTGTCATTGACCAACCTGCATCGGATCTAGTTAGTGGTGGACGTGATGCTGCCCCGGTATTCAAAGAAATTGTGGAACAATCTTTGCAATATATGCAAGTGAAGAAGACGAACGTTAAGGAAAGTCAACAACAGCAAAAAGAAGCGGCTACGGCTCCGAATCTCAAGGGTAATCTCTTAAAAGAAGCAAAGTCCGATTTGGATAAAAGAGAAGTAGAATATGTTGTTCTAGGCAAAGGTGGTAAAATTATAGGGCAATATCCTGACGCCGGAACGGTTCTTACCTCAGCTCAGAGGATGTATCTATTGACCGAGGATAGCAAAACTATGGAGATGCCAGACTTTACTGGGCAATCTCTCAGGGATGTTACACAGATCCTGACCTTCTTAAATGTAGAGGTAGCAGCTTCGGGTGAAGGCTATGTTACCAGTCAAAAGGTAGCTATGGTGGATGGCAAACGACGAGTGACCCTGCAGTTAAAGCCACCCGAACCTTCAACCATACCTACAAAGACATCATCATCTACTAGTGATAAGGATGAGAATCCTTAGATTATTATCTTCATAAGCTTGTTCTATCCCCTGTTTGTCCTGAATATTCATGATAACAACTATGTCATGGAGTGATGGCGGACAGGAGGATGGTGATGAAGATCTCGAGATTATTGATTAGACGTAGATTGCTCTGGCTATTAGTTATTCTTAGCTTTTTGTTTCTAGCATTGGCGATAAGATTAGCTTATGTCCAGCTAGGTAAAGGTGCAGAACTATCAGCTGAGGCCGAAGATTTGTGGCGTAGAAATATTCCTTTTTCAGCCAAACGTGGTGAAATCCTGGACAGAAACGGTGTATCTCTGGCCTATAATATTACGATGCCTACCATTATGGCTATTCCAGTTCAAATTAAGGACAAGGAGACTACTGCAAGGAAATTGGCGCCGCTTCTAGGCATGCAGGAAGAGGTCATTTTAAAATCGATTAAAACGAAGAAGATGATTGTCAAACTGCAGCCCGGCGGGCGAAAAATTACGATGGAGAAAGCCCAAGCAATTCGTGATTTGAATCTGCCGGGTATTGCTGTTGCTGAGGATAACAAAAGGTATTATCCTTATGAAGGGCTTGCGGCACATATTCTAGGATTTACAGGTATCGATAATCAGGGACTTACCGGTGTGGAGAGTAAATACAATGACAAGCTAGAGGGATTGAACGGAAGTATCTCTTTTCTATCCGATGCTAGTGGCCGGATTATGCCTAATTCTTCTGAAAAGTATGTTCAGCCTAGAGATGGATTGAACCTCGAGCTCACGATTGATAAGAACATACAGAGCATTATGGAACGTGAGTTAGATCAGGCGATGACGCGTACGGGTGCTGATGGTGCATGGTCTATAGCAATGAATCCCAAGAATGGTGAGATTTTAGCGATGGCTAGTCGTCCTGGATATGAGCCTTCAGACTATCAAGAATATCCTGCACAGGTGTATAATCGAAATCTTCCGATTTGGATGACGTATGAGCCCGGATCTACGTTCAAGATTATTACGTTGTCTGCTGCACTGGAAGAGAAGAAGGTGAATCTGCATAACGATCACTTCTTTGATCCGGGTTACACCAAAGTGGGCGGAGCCACGCTTCGTTGCTGGAAGAAGGGTGGACATGGCAGTCAGACATTTCTTCAAGTCGTGGAGAATTCTTGCAACCCTGGCTTTGTAGCACTAGGTCAGCGTCTGGGAAAAGAAAAGTTGTTTGAGTATATCAAAAGTTTCGGATTTGGCAGCAAAACAGGTATTGACCTTGGCGGGGAGGAGAACGGAATTCTGTTCAAGCTTCCACAGGTCGGTCCCGTGGAGCTAGCTACCACAGCTTTTGGCCAAGGGGTATCCGTCACACCGATTCAGCAAGTAGCCGCGATATCCGCCGCCATAAACGGTGGTAATTTATTTACGCCTCACGTAGGCAAAGCATGGATTAATTCGGAATCGGGACAAAAAGTCGAAGAGATTCAGCCTCAACTCGTAAGGAGAGTCATTTCGGAGGACACGTCCACACAAGTACGTTCTGCTCTTGAAAGTGTAGTAGCCCTTGGCACAGGCCGTCCTGCTTTTATTGATGGATACCGAGTCGGGGGCAAGACAGGTACAGCGCAGAAAGTAATCAATGGACGATATTCCGCTAGCGAACACATTGTATCCTTCATTGGTTTTGCCCCAGCAGACGACCCGCAGATTATAGTGTATACCGCGGTGGACAATCCTGAAGGGATACAATTTGGGGGTGTCGTAGCGGCACCTATAGTAAAGAATATTCTAGAAGACTCCCTGCACTATTTGAAAGTCCCGCCTCGTAAAGATCAAGTACCCAAGACGTATAAATATGGGGAGTCTCCCATTGTCACCGTTCCAGATCTTGTGGGTGCAAATATTCAGGATCTCTATGAAGATCTAAATATGAATTTTAACCTTGCCAAATCGGGCTCTGGCACAATAGTCATGAATCAGGCTCCAAAGCCTGGAGCACGAGTGGATCGGGGTTCTACCATTCGTATCTATATGGGAAGTGATCCAGATGCGAATCAGATTCATGAATGAGAATAAGATAGATATGCCTAAAACTTGTATTTTGGACGATATTATATAATAAGTGGGAGGATCGGACTGTATCGATACGGTTCGACTCCTACAGCACATGGATATGGAGGGATTTACATGCGTTTGGAACAATTAGCTGCTCACTTAATCTCTTCACACATTATGGGAGAGACAACTACAGAAATCACAGGGATTCAGATTGATTCCCGTAAAATAAAAACAGGTGATCTATTCATCTGTCTACCTGGTCATACCGTAGATGGGCATGATTTTGCCGAGAAGGCCGAAGCTCTTGGAGCGGCCGCGATCGTGGTAGAAAGAAAACTTGAAGGTATTCAAATTCCACAATTAAAAGTGAAAGATTCCCGTTTGGCCATGGCTATTCTAGGTAATGTATTTTACGAATATCCTAGCAATCAATTGAAAGTAATCGGAATTACAGGTACAAATGGCAAGACTACAACCACGTATTTAATTGAACAAATTCTTCAAGATCAAGGACACAAGCCGGGGTTGATCGGTACCATTCAACGTAAATGTGATGGACGTACATATCCGATGTCAGGAACAACACCAGAATCCCTTGATCTACAAGGGTATCTTCATGAGATGGCATCAGCAAATTCAGACTACTGTGTTATGGAGGTTTCTTCGCATGCCTTGGAGCAAGGGCGAGTTAAAGGGACCAAATTCCGCACAGCGATCTTCACCAATCTGACGCAGGACCATCTCGATTATCACAAGACAATGGAGGATTATCGGGCGGCCAAGGGGCTGTTCTTTTCGCGTCTTGGGAACGATTATGCGGCAGCAGAGAAGGATCGCAGCTATGTAGTACTTAATGCGGATGACGCAGCTTCGAATTATTTTGCTAGTCTGACTGCAGCTGAAGTCATCACGTATGGCGTGGAACAAGAAGCTGATGTGCGAGCTTCAGAGATCTCAATTACAGCTAAAGGAACCTCGTTCCATGTGGATACATTTAGCGGAAGTGCAGATATTACCCTTCGCATGGTGGGTAAATTCAATGTGTACAATGCCTTGGCTGCGATCAGTGCCGCGCTACTTGAAGGCATTGCCTTAACTGCGATTCAGGCTAGTCTTGAAGCACTAGCCGGTGTAGATGGCCGAGTGGAAGCCGTGGATGAAGGACAATCTTTCGCTGTGATTGTAGACTATGCCCATACCCCGGATGGTCTGGAGAACGTGCTGCGGACGGTAAAAGAATTTGCAGTAGGACGGGTTATTACTGTATTCGGCTGTGGTGGTGACCGGGATAAAACCAAACGTCCAATTATGGGACAGATTGCATCCAAATATTCGGACTATGTATTTGTCACTTCGGATAATCCAAGAACTGAGAATCCGGATCAAATTCTTAGTGATATCGAGCAGGGACTTCAAGATCAGCATGTCCCTTCAAATCGTTATCAATTGATAGTGGATCGACGCGAGGCTATACAGCAAGCTATTGAAATGGCAAGCTCTGAAGATGTAGTATTGATTGCGGGAAAAGGGCATGAAACTTATCAGCTCGTAGGCAAAGAGGTCCTTGATTTTGATGATCGTATTGTAGCTAAAGAGGCCATAAGGAGTGCTCGTCGTGATCAATAGAACTTTGCAGCAGACCGCACAATTAGCAGGTGGGCAACTAAATAATGAAGCTGATGCAAATCGTGTAATAAAGGGCGTTGGAACCGACTCACGGAACATTGAAGCTGATTTGCTATTCATCCCATTAGTCGGGGATCAGTTCGATGGACATGATTATGTAGCTCAAGTCATAGAAAAGGGAGCAGGTGGATTCTTCTGGCAAGAAGATCATGGAACACCTCCCCCAGGTCCAGCTATTGTTGTGAAAGATACTCTCCTAGCGCTACAGCAACTGGCGCAAGGTTATTTGGAAGAAACGGGAGCACGTGTGATTGGGATTACAGGTAGCAACGGCAAGACAACAACAAAAGATATTCTCTATGCGGTTCTGTCAACAACCTATAGTGTACACAAGACGCAGGGGAATTTTAATAATCATATTGGGCTGCCTTTAACCCTTCTATCAATGCCTGAGTCTACTGAAATCGTTGTACTGGAGATGGGGATGAGTGGACGTCACGAAATTGAGCTGCTTTCCAAATTAGCTCGGCCAGAGACTGTCATTATTACGAACATTGGTGAATCTCACTTGTTGCAGCTGGGTTCACGCGAAGAAATTGCTAGAGCCAAGCTTGAGATTCTAGCTGGGTTGCGACCCGGAGGCTTGCTAGTCTACAACGGAGACGAACCTCTAATAAGACAGGTAATGAACGAACCGACTACCATCCAGCCTGAAGGAATGAACACACTAACCTATGGATTTGGGCCTGACCACGATGATTATCCTACGGGCATGCTGTTTCAAAGTGCAGGCACAGTGTTTACCTCTTATTCAGGAAGTGATGAAGAGGCCTACCGGATACCGCTTCTTGGAGAACATAATGTAATTAATGCTCTAGGAGCTTTACTGATCGCTAGGCACTATGATGTACCCGAGGATAAAATCCGCGAGGGGTTTGCCCACTTGGAACTCACGAGTATGCGAATTGAGATGATCGAGGGAATTAGCGGAATCACGATCCTGAACGATGCTTATAACGCTAGCCCAACCTCTGTCAAAGCTGCCCTTGGAGTATTAGAGAGCATGAAGGGCTATCGGCGCAAAATTGCAGTTCTTGGTGATATGCTGGAGCTGGGGGATAGAGAAGAGGAGTATCACGAGAGTATCGGTGCATTTATTACCCGGGAAAAGGCCGATCATGTATTTACGTATGGCCCTCTTGCGGAATATATTGCGCGCGGAGCTGCATCGCATCTTCCACCTGAACATATCCATGCATATATTGACAAATCTGCGCTAATTCAAGATCTTGGACACTTCCTTACATCCAAAGATATTGTATTATTCAAAGCTTCACGTGGAATGAAGTTAGAGGAAGTAGCATTTGCTATTAGAGATATTCATTTATCACATTAAACTAAAGAAAGGGGGGTGATCCCTTGGACTTCTCACTTGTACTTTTGACCATTGGCGTTTCTTTCATTCTTGCAGTCATTGCGGCACCCCTGTGTATCCCTCTGCTGCGGCGTCTTAAATTTGGACAACAGATTCGAACAGAAGGGCCACAGAGTCATTTGAAAAAAGCAGGTACTCCTACCATGGGCGGCATTATCATCATGCTGGCATTCACCTTGGCTTTTGTGAAATTCTCTGTGAAGAATACCGACTTTTACGTCATGCTCGTAGCCACATTAGGTTTTGGACTGGTAGGTTTTTTAGATGACTATATTAAGATCGTCTTCAAAAGATCCTTGGGACTAACGGCCAAACAAAAACTATTTGGACAGCTCTTATTCGCAGTCATCGTATGTATCTTGCTAATCAACGCAGGTCACAGCACAGCAATTAGTATTCCAGGTACAGCGTATTCGTTTGACTGGAGTGGATGGTTCTATTATCCTTTCATCATTATTATGATGCTTGCCATAACCAACGCTGTTAACTTTACCGACGGATTAGATGGTCTTTTGTCAGGTGTAAGTGCTATAGCTCTGGGAGCTTTCGCGGTAGTGGCTATGCAAGGGACTTCCTTGTCTGCTGCGGTATGTGCAGGCGCAATGATTGGTGCTGTCCTCGGCTTCCTTGTGTTCAATGCTTATCCGGCTCGTGTATTCATGGGAGATGCAGGTTCATTAGGTATCGGTGGAGCAATCTCAGCGATTGCTATAGTCACCAAGAGTGAATTGTTGTTCCTGATCATTGGCGGCATCTTCGTTATTGAACTGTTATCGGTAGTGTTGCAGGTGGCTTCTTTTAAGACACGAGGCAAACGTATATTTAAAATGAGTCCCATTCATCATCATTTCGAACTATCGGGTTGGTCTGAGTGGCGTGTAGTGGTAACGTTCTGGATCGTAGGGCTTATACTTGCAGGGTTCGGCATCTATATCAACAAGGGGTTGTAGTCATATGAAACATCCAGAAGCCTATAAAGGTCTTGAGGTCGTAGTATTAGGGCTAGCTAGAAGTGGAGTTCAAGTTGCTTTAGCCCTTCATCAAGCTGGAGCAACGGTCATAGTTAACGATAAGAAAAGTAGAGATGAATCTCCCGAAGCATCCGAGTTGGAGGCTTTGGGAATTTCTGTTCTATGCGGTGGTCATCCAGATGATCTGATTCATCCGGGTGTAGCCCTTTTAGTGAAAAATCCAGGTATTCCTTATACGGTTCCTCCGGTTCAAAAAGCAATAGAATTAGGTATAGAAATCGTAACTGAAGTGGAAGTGGCCTATCATCTTTGCAAAGCACCTATGATTGGAATTACAGGTTCCAATGGCAAGACTACGACGACGACTTGGGTGGGAAAGATCCTTGAAGCTTCAGGTTTACACCCTATTGTAGCAGGAAATATTGGAACTCCTTTGACGGAAGCAGCCACGCATGCTGAAGACAAGGATTGGATGGTCGTAGAATTAAGCAGTTTCCAATTAAAAGGGACATCAGATTTCCGTCCACGAGTAGCTTGCCTATTGAATGTAGCCGAGACTCATTTAGATTACCATGGCAATCTTGAAGATTATGTCAGTTCTAAAGCCAAACTGTTCGCTAATCAGCAGGACACGGACACAGCCATACTTAACTGGGATGATCCGGTCTGTCGTGAATTAATTCCTTATATAAAAGCGGGAATTTTACCGTTCTCATCTAGTGAAATTTTGCTGGAAGGCCTTTATATTGATCCGCCCTATATCGATGGCGATGCGGAGGGGATAACACGTACTATAATTTACAAAGAACAATCCGGACAAATACATCCCATTGTAACCATAGGAGAAATTGCGCTGCCAGGACGGTTCAATGTAGAGAATGCACTCGCCGCCGCGGCTATTTCGATTGCAGTAGGCGTGTCCCCTGAACAGTTAGCTGAACCGCTTCGAGCCTTCAGAGGCGTTGAACACAGACTGGAATATGTAGAAGAGAAGCAAGAAATTACTTACTATAACAATTCTAAGGCTACGAATTCCAAAGCTACCATCATGGCATTAGACGCGTTGCATGCGCCCGTGGTGTTAATCGCTGGCGGACTTGATCGGGGTTCGGATTATATGGAATTGTTGTCGGTATTTGAAGGTAAAGTGAAAGCCGTTGTCGCTATTGGGGAGACCAAGGAAAAAATAGGCCAGGTCGCAGCGTTAGCAGGATTAACGGACATCGTGCTCGTCGATACTGAGGAAGATGCTGCTTCTGTGCTCCGCAAGGCCCTTCAGGAAGCCACAGTTCTTGCAAGTCCAGGGGATATCGTATTGTTATCTCCGGCCTGCGCAAGCTGGGACATGTTTTCTTCCTATGAAGAGCGTGGACGCATTTTTAAAGAGGCGGTGCATACCCTTTAGTAGAGGGGTGGAAAAGCCCCTACTCCTATGAAGTAGAGGTGGCTTCCGTTATGAGCAAGACACGCCATGCGCCTGACATCTGGCTGATTGTTAGTATACTTGGTCTACTGACGATTGGTATGGTCATGGTATACAGTGCAGGATCTGTTCTCGCATTTCACGATTATGGGGATTCTTTTTATTTTGTGAAAAGACAGCTTCTCTTCGCTTCGTTTGGGCTAATTGCTATGTTTTTTACTATGAATTTGGATTATCGAAATCTTAGGAAATACACCAAACCCCTTCTCATTTTTTGCTTTATCTTACTGGTTATCGTATTGATTCCAGGCGTGGGGGTTGTACGCGGCGGTGCAAGAAGTTGGCTTGGAATCAGTTCATTTGGAATCCAGCCGTCTGAGTTCATGAAGTTAGGTATGGTCTTATTTCTCTCTGATTGGCTGAGCCGCGAGACTACAGACATTACTAGATTTACGAGAGGATTACTGCCTCCTTTGGGCCTTATTGGTCTAGCTATGGGATTAATTATGTTACAGCCCGATTTAGGAACGGGAACGGTTATGCTTGGTGCTTCTCTGCTCATTGTTTTTACGGCGGGGGCACAAATGAAGCATTTGCTGGGACTTGCTCTTGTAGGTATCACAGGGTTTATAGGTCTGATTTTGGCAGCTCCATATCGTCTCAAAAGAATAACGGGCTTCCTTGATCCATGGTCTGATCCGCTAGGCACCGGGTATCAAATTATTCAATCGTTATACGCGATTGGGCCAGGTGGACTTGCGGGGTTAGGTCTTGGCATGAGCCGTCAGAAATACAGTTACGTACCTGAACCTCAGACAGATTTTATTTTCTCCATTCTAGCAGAGGAATTAGGTTTTATTGGCGGCATGCTGGTACTGATGCTGTTCATACTATTGGTATGGCGAGGTATTCGTGTAGCCATGACCGTGCCGGATACGTTCGGCAGTCTATTAGCAGTGGGCATTGTTGGCATTGTAGCGGTACAAGTAGTTATTAATATTGGCGTAGTTATTGGTCTTATGCCTGTAACAGGTATTACCCTGCCGCTTATCAGCTATGGAGGATCCTCTCTTACGCTCATGTTAACGGCCTTAGGAATTTTGCTTAACTTATCCCGTCATTCGAGGTGAAACAACATGCGTATCGTTTTTAGTGGCGGTGGCACGGGAGGACATATCTATCCCGCATTAGCTATCGCCAAACAGTGCAAATCAGAATATCCGGATACGGAAATTTTATATATTGGTGGCAAAAGGGGACTGGAGACAACTTTGGTTCCCAAAGAAAATATCAGATTTGAATCCATTGATATTACGGGGTTTCGCAGATCGCTCTCTCCAGAAAATATGAAGACGGTCGTACGATTCTTACGTGGTGTAAGAACTTCAAAGCGATTGCTTCGGGCTTTCAAACCGGATGTTGTTGTCGGAACAGGGGGGTATGTCTGTGGGCCTGTCGTGTATGCGGCGGCCAAGCTAGGTATCCCTTGTCTAATTCATGAACAAAATGCGATTCCAGGCTTAACCAATCGTTTTCTAAGTAAATACGTAGATACGGTTGCGTTAAGTTTTGAGGCAGAGACGAATCCATTCCCCGCAGCTAAACATGTGATTTATACAGGTAATCCAAGAGCTACTACGGTCTATCATGCTGATAAAACCAAAGGTTTTGCGACTCTAGGATTCCATCCAGGTACACCGATCGTACTTGTGGTAGGGGGAAGCCGCGGAGCAAAAGCGATTAATCAGGCGATGATTGACATGGCTCCTTTTTTGAAGCAACTTGATCCTATTCAGTTCGTATATGTAACAGGCGAAAGCTATTATGAGCCGACGCGCACAGCCATTCAAGAGAAAACAGGAACGTTACCAAGGAATCTGCAAGTGCTGCCGTATGTTCACAATATGCCTGAAGTGCTTGCGAGTACCTCATTGATTGTAAATCGTGCAGGTGCATCTTTCTTGGCTGAGATCACATCATTAGGTATTCCTTCTATTCTCATCCCTTCTCCGAACGTAACCAATAACCATCAGGAGAAGAATGCTAGAACGTTAGAGAAAGCGGGAGCAGCAGAAGTCATTCTTGAATCTCAATTAACAGGATCTAAGCTGTTCGATACGATTGCTGAAGTGATGAAAGACTCCTCTAGACAGATTACCATGTCTACAGCCTCCCGGCGTCTGGGCAAACCCGATTCTGCAGATATTCTTGTAGAGGAAATCATGCGTATTATTCACACATAAGACATGATTAGGTTCCATTTGGGCCCGTGTCACACTCTATATAGACTCAACATAAGATACCGTATACTCGTGACAATCAACCTGAGGGTGCCGGTATTTTTGTAAGGTATTCGCAAGGTTAAGCTATCGAATCAACAGATGACACAACCAACACGTTGACACAGGTTACGGACTAGGGAGGGAATTTAAGATGCAGCAGTGGATATCAAAATTATCCGAGAACGAGGTTGGCACCATTCTACCCAATGAACCTTTATCTAAATATACAACATGGAAAATTGGAGGCCCTGCAGATGCGGTAGTTATTCCGCATAATCAGGAACAGCTACAACATCTCATCACGCAGCTCCACGAGGAGCAAATTCCATGGATGATTGTAGGGAAAGGCTCCAATATGCTGGTATCGGATAAAGGAATCCGGGGGGTAGTCATTAAGTTCGGCAAAGAACTAGAGGCTACAGAATTCCGGGAGACGGAAGTTGAAGCTGGCGGCGGAGCTAGCTTTGTAAGTCTCAGTATATTGGCCAGCAAAAAAGGTTTAACCGGTCTGGAGTTCGCTTCAGGCATTCCGGGGACTGTGGGTGGTGCTGTCTACATGAACGCCGGAGCACATGGGTCTGATGTGTCACGCATATTTAAATCCGCTGAAATTGTACTGAACACAGGCGAGTTGGTAACATATGGTCCGGAACAAATGGAGTTTGCCTATCGTCATTCGATTTTACATGAGCGTAGCGGAATCGTCACGAAAGCGATATTTGAGTTGACACAAGGAGCTAGAGAAGAGATTTCGTCTTCGATGGCAGCTTTCAAAGAGCGCAGACGAAACACGCAGCCACTTCAGATGCCTTGCGCCGGAAGCGTGTTCCGCAATCCGACAGGAGATCACGCTGCGAGGCTAATTGAAGCGGCGGGACTCAAAGGTACACATCAAGGCGGGGCTCAGGTTTCCGAGATGCATGCCAATTTTATTGTGAATACCGGGCAAGCGACAGCAGAGGACGTACTTACCTTAATGAAACATATCCAATCGACGGTAACTTCCAAGTTCGGAGTGGACTTAGTACCAGAAGTGTTTCTAGTGGGTGAGCGGTAAACTCGGAGGTGAGACATTGGACAAATTGGTGATTGAGGGAGGGAAACCCCTGTCAGGAACCATTCGTATCCATGGAGCAAAAAATGCCGCACTGCCAATTCTGGCAGCAAGTCTGCTGTCTGGCGGTAAAGTCCAGTTACGCAATGTTCCAAAGTTGCTGGACATTGATGTTATGCTGCGCATTTTGAATCGTCTGGGATGTCATACGATTCATAGAGGGGACACCGTGGTTATTGATTCGTCAGGGGCTGATTCTTGTCAGGTGCCTGAGGACCTGATGAAGCTGATGAGGTCTTCCATATTTTTGATGGGGCCCTTGTTAGCTAAGTTCGGAGAGGTTTGTGTGTATCAGCCTGGCGGCTGTGCTATTGGGGAGCGCAAGATTGATCTACATCTAGAAGGTTTGAAAGCGCTAGGAGCGGAGATCGAAGAGAATGAAGAGCAAATTTGGTGCCGTGCTAAGAAATTAGTGGGGGCCGAGATTCATCTCGATTTTCCGAGTGTAGGAGCAACAGAGAATATTATGATGGCTGCCGTGAAGGCCGAGGGTACGACGATTATCACGAATGCCGCGCGAGAACCGGAGATTGGAGATCTTCAGAACTTTCTCAACAGTATGGGAGCCAGCATCATTGGGGCAGGGACGGATACGATCAGAATTCGTGGTGTAAAAGAACTCTCACCTTGTGATTATGAGATTATTCCTGACCGCATTGTGGCTGGTACCGTTTTGCTTGCTGCTGCCGCTACGCGGGGAACAGTAACGCTAACAAATAGTAATCCTTCCCATCTTGTATCTCTTCTTCATGTGCTTAGGCGCGCCGGTGTTCAAATAGGGGCTTGCAATGATATAATCAATGTTAGTAGCCTTACCCGTCCCAAAGCTGTGGATCGGATTGTGACGTCCCCTTATCCAGCTTTTCCTACAGATTTGCAGTCTCAAGTCATGGTTTTACTTTCTCTTGCAGAAGGGTTAAGTCTGATGAAAGAGACTGTATTTGAAGGCAGATTCAAACATGTGGATGAGCTTGTGAGAATGGGTGCGGATATAACAGTCAATCATACTTCTGCTTTTATACGAGGTGTGCCAAGGTTATATGGGGCTACAGTTGAGGCTACAGATTTAAGAGCCGGTGCGGCCTTGGTTATTGCAGGTCTGGCAGCCCATGGAACAACGGTAGTAGAGCAGGTACATCATATCGATCGAGGTTACGATCATATAGAGAACTTGTTTCAACACCTAGGTGCGAATATGCATAGGCAATCCCCAGCAATGAAACAGCTCGACTTAGCTTGAATAAATGCTTGGAATCCTCTCCGTACCGGGGGGGATATCCGGCTTTAATGGAGATCATACGATGCCAAAATCCAATGTGCCTGTCCTAAAAAAAGCTAGACCCAAAATGCGGACTAGCCGCAAAATAATAGGGATACTGTTCCTTTTATTTTTAGTGCTGGGGGCTATTTTATTCTTTCGTTCGCAGATGAGCAAAATTTCAGAGATTTCTTTTCAAGGAAGCACGTACACTACGCAAGAAGAACTTCTTCATAAAAGTGGAATTGCAGTAGGAGGATCTTATTTCAGTATAAGTGCAGAGACGTTAAGTACCCGACTTAAGCAAATTCCTTCGATTGATAAAGTTAAAGTGGACAAGCAGTTCCCTGGGGTTATTCATATCTCCATTGTTGAATATCCTGCCGTGGCTTACTCTATCGGAAAAGAAGATATTAACGGCTCATTGCAAGCCTTTTTAGCTAATGGTACGCAAGTCATCATTGCAAATACTCCTTCGATGCTAGAGAAACCCATCTTAACAAATTGGGGAGCGAAGGATGCGAATTTGGCCAAACTGTGTGCGGTGCTGGCCACTATCCCAAAAGAATTAACGTCAGATATTTCTGAAATTGTTCCTTCACCAACTTTATCTTATCCAGATCGAATTAAGATGTACACTCGTTCCCACTTCGAGATTATTACAGCGATATCGATGCTTTCATCCAAAGTTGAGTATTTGAATTCTATTGTGGAATCTCAGCAACCAGGAACGTTAACGATGCTTGATGCAGATTCGTATGTTCCTTTTGTTCCTGAGACAAAGCAAGAAGATCCACAAAAAGAGACTACTAATCAATGATCAAAAATGATAAAATACATTTTATGGACTATCTAACAATCTCCCTCTTTTTTCTGAACATTTTTGCCAATGTTTTCCCAGTTGTGATACGCTTCAAAGTCTTGATACACATGGGATTAAGTAAAAGTTGGCAATTAAAAAATTTGTAGAAAAAAGAGGGGAATTATAAGCGGCGTTGAATTAGTAGAGAGTCTGTTTATCTAAAGCCTAATTTTTTTATTATACAATAGGAGGTGCCAGGGGCTTGAGCAACAATGACATCATTGTTAGTTTGGACATCGGTACATCCAAAGTTCGTGCTATTATTGGGGAAATTACGAATGGAACCTTTAATATTATTGGGGTTGGATCTGCCGACTCGGAAGGAATCCGAAAAGGTGCGATTGTAGATATTGACCAGACCGTACAGTCTATCAAAAGTGCGGTAGATCATGCAGAGCGCATGGTGGGCATTCAAATATCGGAAGTGTACGTCGGCATATCGGGCAATCATATTGGACTTCAATCTAGTCACGGCGTAGTGGCTGTATCGAACGAGGATCGGGAGATTGGCGAGGAAGATATTGAGCGGGTCATGAAGGCTGCTGAAGTGATTGCACTCCCACCCGAACGAGAAATTATCGATGTAGTAGCAAAGCAGTATGTAGTAGATGGTCTGGAAGGTATACAAGATCCGCGTGGTATGATTGGCGTCCGACTTGAAGTGGAAGCAACGATTATTACGGGGGCCAAGACGGCGATACATAATTTACTTCGTTGTGTTGAGAAAGCCGGACTCAAAGTCACTGACCTTGTACTTCTTTCACTGGGAGCAGGCCAATTGGCACTATCCAAGGATGAGAAAGTAATGGGTTCTGTACTGGTAGATGTCGGTGCTGGATCTTCAACTTTAGCAGTTTTTGAGAATGGTACCATTGTAGCTACTTCCACGCTTCCAATTGGCGGAGAATTTATTACGAATGATATTGCTTACGGTCTTAGAACACTAACAGATCAAGCTGAGAAGGTTAAATTAAAGTATGGTTGTGCTCTTATCGAAGATGCTGCGCATGATGTGACTTTCAAAGTAACTAGAATTGGTAGCAACGTAGATAAAGAATTTAGCCAAGAAGATTTGGCGGCTATAGCTGAACCTCGGGTTCAGGAGATTTTCCATCTGATTCAGCAAGAAGTGAAGCGTTTGGGTTATACTGATCTTCCTGGAGGTTATATACTTACGGGAGGAACCGTCTCTATGCCGGGTCTGTTGCAAGTGGCTCAGCAGGAATTATCGGCTTCGGTTCGTATCGCAGTACCTGATTATATTGGTGTTCGGGACCCCGGTTTCACAAGTGGAGTCGGTATCCTGTATAATGTAATACGTAACATACGCATTCGCACTTCATCCAATAAGAAGAATACGAACCGTAGTAAGTCTAGTCCTACTCAGGAAACCGCTCCAAAAGCGGGACTTTGGGGAAATATCAAGAACATTTTCAAAGAGTTTATATAAGGATCGGAATGAACTGAAGATTTGCGTGATGTGCTGCTTGCGGTGATTTTACCTTAGCAGGAGGAACGTCTGTCTCATGTTCAATCCACACAAGACCCAGTGATGGACAGGCCATCCACGCAAACTGAGGGGGAGATGGAAGAGTATGTTGGAATTTGATTTTGAAATGGAGAGCTTGGCTCAAATAAAGGTCATTGGGGTTGGCGGCGGCGGTAGCAATGCTGTGAATCGTATGATCGAGAATGGAGTTCAAGGTGTTGACTTTATCACCGTAAATACTGATGCACAAGCACTTCATTTAGCTAAATCTGAACACAAACTACAAATTGGTGACAAACTAACGCGTGGTCTTGGTGCAGGTGCAAATCCAGATGTGGGTAAGAAAGCAGCAGAAGAATCCCGTGATCTGATTGCAAATACACTAAAAGGTGCAGATATGGTCTTCGTTACCGCAGGTATGGGCGGAGGTACAGGTACTGGTGCAGCTCCTGTCATTGCGGAGATTGCTAGAGAATGTGGAGCCTTAACTGTTGGTGTAGTTACACGGCCATTCACATTTGAAGGTCGCAAACGTTCTTCTCATGCGGAACTGGGCATTGAAGGCCTCAAAGAAAAGGTAGACACCCTCATTGTTATTCCAAATGACCGTCTCCTCGAAATGGTAGATAAGAAAACGCCTATGCTAGAAGCATTCCGTGAAGCGGATAATGTTCTTCGTCAAGCAGTACAGGGCATTTCAGATTTGATTGCTGTTCCGGGTCTTATCAACCTTGACTTTGCCGATGTGAAGACCATCATGACCGAACGTGGATCTGCCCTAATGGGAATTGGACTTGCTACAGGTGAGAATCGTGCAGCAGAAGCAGCTCGCAAAGCTATTATGAGTCCTTTGCTAGAAACAACCATTGAAGGTGCACGTGGTGTAATTATGAATATTACAGGTGGTTCTAACCTTTCTTTGTATGAGGTAAATGAAGCAGCTGAAATCGTAATTTCTGCTTCTGATCCTGAAGTGAATATGATCTTTGGGGCCATTATTGATGAGACGATGAAGGAAGAGATCAAGGTAACCGTGATTGCAACAGGTTTCGAACATAAACCAGCGGCTCAACTTCCTCCTGTGATTCGCAAACCTGTTGTAGGTGCAGAACCTCAACAGGATGCCCGAGCCAACACTAACTTGAAGCCGTTTGGTGCGCAACCAAGCAGTGACCAATTGGATATTCCAACGTTCCTTCGGAATCGCCGCAACAACAATAACGAATAGATCTAGTGTAAAGGACTTGTATGCCCTAGGCATATAAGTCCTTTTTTTGCGTTGAAAATGCCAATTTAATTAGGGGATTTAGTAAATCTATCTTTTTATTGCCTGTGCAAGATCTCTCTGCGCTCGACAAAAAAAGTTGATCTTAGCCTTCAATATTAGACAGACTTCCTAAGTGTAGAACTTTATACTGATTACATTGCTTCCATTGAGAGATTAACATCACTCGTCCTAAGGACTTATTAACGTAGCTTCAGGGACATGCGCAGGTAGGTGCAATCTATGGTTGTATATATTGATCTCATTTTTTTAATGAACCTTCTAATTGATGGGAGTCTACTGATTGTCACTGCATGGATGCGCAAGCTAAAGCCGCGTAAATGGAGAATCACCGCATCAGCAGGAATTGGAGCCTTATATGTCCTGATGATGTTTTTACCTCAGTTGTCCTTCATGTATACCTTTCTTACGAAGTCTCTTTTTTCTATTGTAATGTTATGGATTGCTTTCGGATTTGGAAGTCTCCAGCATTATCTTCGTAATATGGGGGCCTTCTACATGGTGAACTTTGTTGCTGCCGGAGGAATTATTGGAATTCACTACTTTTTGCAGAGTTCATCTGAAATTTGGAATGGGATGCTTTATACTTCGACCGGTGGAATCCATTTTGATATTAAAATTGGTGCCTTTTTCATCATTGTAGTGTTCTTTGTAGTGCTATTCTGGTTCCGATCCGTTCAATCTTCAAAGAAGCGTCAGGAGCGTCTAGTTTCCTTTTTGGGAGAGGTGAAGGTCTCTATTGGAGAAGCGAGTATTGCGTGTACGGGCTTGCTGGACACCGGCAATCAGTTGACCGACCCCCTTACTAGAATGCCAGTTATGGTTATGGAAGCTTCGCTCTGGGAGACTTATTTGCCGCCGTCATGGGCGGAGCGCTTGTCGAGTGAAGGGGCGGACAACCTTATTATGGAGCTTAGTGAAGATGATCGTTTTCCATGGAGAGAGCGGCTTCGTCTGGTGCCCTACCGAGGCATTAACAAAGGGACACAGTTTATGTTAGCGCTAAAACCAGATGAAGTATCGGTCCAGATGAATGGGATGGAAAGTAGATGTACGAGAGTACTAGTGGGATTAGATGGTGGTAGATTGTCTGCAGAAGGAGCATATCAAGCTATTATTCATCCCGCACTTACAGAAGAGTCGGAGTCCATCGATAAAAACAGTGCCAACGCGATATAGGAGGGGCAAGCATGCTTGTAAAATTAAAACTGACACTTCAACTCCAGTACTACCGTGTGTTGTTTGTACTAGGTTTAAAGAGTGAAGAGATTTATTACATCGGAGGTAGTGAGGCTTTACCCCCTCCATTAACTCGTGAAGAAGAAGAATTTTTACTGCAAAAGCTCTCTAGCGGAGACGCTGCCATTAGGGCCATGCTGATTGAGCGCAACCTGCGGCTTGTCGTCTATATCGCGCGAAAGTTTGAGAATACCGGAATTAACATTGAAGATTTGGTATCCATCGGTGCGATTGGGCTGATTAAAGCCGTCAATACTTTTGATCCTGAGAAAAAAATCAAGCTTGCTACGTATGCATCGCGCTGTATCGAGAATGAGATTCTAATGTATTTACGGCGTAATAGTAAAATTCGTTCTGAAGTCTCTTTCGATGAACCTCTAAATATTGATTGGGATGGAAATGAACTGCTCCTTTCTGACGTGTTAGGGACGGAGAACGATACCATTTATCGGAACATTGAGGAACAAGTCGATCGTAAGCTGCTTCATAAAGCTTTGGACAAATTAAGTGACCGAGAACGCATGATTATGGAGCTTCGATTCGGGCTTACAGATGGCGAAGAAAAAACGCAAAAAGACGTAGCAGATATGCTTGGAATCTCTCAATCTTACATCTCTAGGCTTGAAAAAAGGATCATCAAACGACTTCGCAAAGAGTTCAATAAAATGGTCTAAACTTTCTTAACAGGAATAAAAACACCTCCCACGGAGATAATGAACATTAATGTTTCTCTACAGATGGTTTCAAGCTTTAGGGCTTGACCCAGCGTTCTGTATTCCTTGGGAGGTAAGACACGATGACACGAAACAAAGTCGAAATTTGCGGTGTTGACACCTCAAAGCTGCCGGTTCTAACTAACGTAGAAATGCGTGAATTGTTCACTTCTTTGCAACAAGATAAAGTGCGTGCAGCGAGAGAAAAGTTGGTGAATGGGAATCTGAGACTGGTCCTCAGCGTCATTCAACGTTTCAACAATCGAGGGGAATTTGTAGACGATTTATTCCAGGTGGGCTGCATTGGATTGATGAAGGCGATTGATAATTTTGATTTGTCCCAGAATGTAAAATTCTCTACGTACGCAGTTCCCATGATTATTGGGGAGATTCGGCGTTACTTACGCGACAATAATCCGATTCGTGTATCCCGCTCTCTTCGCGATATTGCTTATAAAGCCCTGCAAATGCGGGACAGTCTAACGAATCTCAATTGTAGAGAACCGACAGTATTAGAAATTTCGCAAGCGTTGAATTTACCTAAAGAAGATGTAGTATTTGCCTTAGATGCTATACAAGATCCGGTCTCGTTATTCGAGCCCATCTATCATGATGGCGGAGATCCGATATATGTCATGGATCAAATTAGCGATGACAGAAATAAGGACGTGTCATGGATTGAAGAGATTGCTCTTCGTGAAGCTATGCACAAACTGAACCGACGCGAAAAAATGATCCTATCCATGCGCTTCTTTGAAGGTAAAACTCAAATGGAAGTAGCTGAAGAAATTGGCATTTCACAAGCTCAGGTATCCAGGCTTGAGAAGTCTGCCATTCTGCAGATGCAGAAGCATGTCAAATCATAACGATCCTTTAGGATCGTTTTTTTTATGCCATCGTTTATTTTTTAAGTCTTCTTCTCATATACATGAGGGAGCAGGACAAAAGGTCGTGGGGCATGGAAGAGTATGTCACTTGAAAGAGGGGGAGCTTGTATGGTGAAAATCTCCGATTTTCAGACCAAAGATGTAATTAACATTGTGGATGGAAAAAGACTTGGACAAATTAGTGATTTAGAACTGGATCTTAGACAAGGGCTGATTGAGGCTATCGTGGTTCCTGGTTATAGCAAATTCATGGGGATTTTCGGGAACGGAACTGACATGGTAATTCCCTGGCGGAATATTATAAAAATAGGCACAGACGTAATCCTCGTAAGATTGGATGAAGCCCGAATTCAGTCTTCAGATCTGGATAACACAATTTATATTGATCGAGAACGAAATTTAGACCGCCGCAGTTTATAACTGCGGTTTTTCATATTTTGTAGGTGGTTCTGTTGCTTGTGTAGTTTAGATTGTTACAGGATACCTGTGATACACTATAGATATGGGAAGGGAGGCTGGATATGGAACCGTTTATTAGGGTAAATATAAACAATGAAGATCCTGCGCGGTATGAACTTACAACTTGGCAGGATAACCATATAGCTATTCGTGCAGGATTCACAGGACGTTCAGGCGGACTGGGGAGCGGGTCTTTTGAGAGTTTTAATCTTGCTTTGCATGTAGGGGATGATCCAGACACGGTGATAGCTAATCGTAAGCGATTAGCAGAAGCGCTGGAATTTAGTTTTGATCAGTGGACTTGTGGAGAGCAAGTGCATAGTCACCGGGTCGCTCTAGTAAGCGCAAGCGATGCGGGGCGCGGACGTATAGATAGAACGGATGCTTTCCAAGGAACCGATGGACTATTAACGGATGAGCCTGGCGTATTGCTCACTTCATTTTATGCAGATTGCGTCCCCCTCTATTTTTGGGACCCTGTGAGAAGCGTGGTAGGGCTGGCGCATGCAGGTTGGAAGGGAACTGTTCAGAATATAGCGGGTGAAATGGTACGGACTATGAAGAGTGAATATGGCTGTAAGGAAGCAAATATTCATGCTGCTATTGGGCCCTCCATTGGAGCCTGTTGCTATGAAGTAGATGAGACCGTCATGGGTCAAGTTCGCGCATGTCTAGTACCAGATCTTCATCTGGAACAATTAGATAAAGTTGCTGAGCCTTCGCATACACCCGATAAAAGCAAGCTGGATTTAAAAGAACTAAATCGAATTCTTATGAGAAAAGCAGGAATTTTGCCGAGTCATATCGAATGTAGCAGGTGGTGTACAAGCTGTCATAGTGATCGCTTTTTCTCTTATCGTAAGGAGAATGGAGTCACTGGACGGATGGCAAGCTGGATTGGCATGAAGGAGAGGTGAATCATCTTTGTCCCTGCAAGAACGGATAAATGAGGTTCAATTACGTATTGATCAGGCATGTGAACGTACTGGTCGGAATTCCGAAGATGTTCATGTTGTTGCGGTAACTAAGTATGTATCCATTGAAGCAACGAAGCAGGTGCTAGATCATGGACTGCATCATATTGGGGAGAATCGTCTTCAGGTAGTCAAGCCGAAGTGGGAAGCTTTGGGAGACCGAGGAGTCTGGCATTTTATAGGTCATTTACAGACGAATAAAGTCAAAGATATCATTGGAAAATTCACATATATACACTCTTTAGATCGAATTTCCTTGGCACAAGAGCTGGATAAAAAAGCGGCTCAAGGGAACAGTGTTATACAAGCGTTCGTACAGGTTAATATATCCGGAGAGCAGACGAAGATGGGGATGAGTCCAGATCAGGTGGCTGGATTCCTCAGCGAGATTAAGGATCTGAAGCACATTCATGTCATTGGCTTAATGACCATGGCTCCTTTTGAAGGAGATCCTGAAGATACTCGTCCCATTTTTCGTGGTTTGCGGGAACTTCGAGATGAACTGAACACGATGGCGGTAACCGAGCAACCGTTAGAACACTTGTCCATGGGTATGTCGAATGATTTCGAAGTGGCAGTAGAAGAGGGGGCGACATGGCTTCGCCTCGGGACGCTATTAGTCGGTAAAGAGGAGGAAGAGGGATGGGAGTCATGAATAAATTTATGAATTTTCTAGGCCTGCAAGAAGAGGAAGAAATTGTAGAACGGGAAAAATTTCAGTCCCCGGATGAGGAAGAATATGAAACCCCAAGCTTCGACGCGCGTAAGAACCTAAGAGGAAATAATGTGGTCAGTATTCATTCCCAAAAAAATGTAAAACTTATACTGAATGAACCGCGTTCTTACGATGAAGCTCAAGATATTGCAGATCATCTTAAATCACATCGCACGGTTGTTGTGAATCTACAGCGAGTACGAAATGACCAAGCTCTGCGTATTATTGATTTTCTAAGCGGCACCATTTATGCTTTGGGAGGCAGTATTTCCAAGATTGGCGGTAACATCTTCCTCTGCACCCCAGATACAGTGGAGATTCAAGGATCTATCACTGAGATTCTTGCGGAGGATCCAGATTATAACAGAATGAGGTGACCGGATTTTGAGCGCTTACTTGCTGGGTATTATTTATATCCTGTACCGAATTTACTTTTACATGATTATTGCTTATATCTTGATGTCTTGGTTGCCCGGGGCAAGAGATAGCTCTGTGGGCGCATGGTTAGCTAAATTGGTTGAACCTTACTTAGCACCTTTTAGAAGATTTATTCCACCCATTATGGGAATGATTGATATTTCTCCAATCGTAGCCCTATTTGTTCTTCAACTTGCTGTGTCGGGGCTTGATAGCATTGTTCGATACTTCGCAGTATAAACTTTGCGTTATAAAGGTATGGTAATGAAATGAAAATGGATATGTATGAGCACTTTCGTCCGGAGGAGCGTGCTTTTGTAGATAAGGCTTGGGAGTGGGTCGTGAATGCGGCTCAGTATCATGAACTGAGGCTTACGGACTTTCTAGATCCCCGGCAGACTTTCATCTTGGAGAGCTTAGTTAGACGCAATGCGGATGTTGCTGTCAAATATGATGGAGGCACTTCCGTGGCAGAGAGACAGCGTGCAGTAATTGCTCCGGATTATAGGGATCTCACCGAAGAGTCGCTAAGACTTAAGGTTCTTTCAATTCAGCCTGTGGATCAAAAATTCACACAAGTAGATCACGGGGATTACATGGGTGCGCTACTTAGTCTAGGCTTAAAAAGAGACAAGATAGGGGATATTCATGTTCTAGAAGATGGGTGTCATGTGGTTGTAGCAGAAGAAGTGGCGTCTTATCTAAGTATTCATTTGCATCAAGTACATCGCGTATCGGTGAGCACAGAAATTCTAGATATTACGTCGCTTAGAACTTCTGAGGCAGATATCCAGACCCTTGAATTATCCGTCGCCTCTCTTCGCTTAGATGGTATAGCTAGTGACGTATATCGGCTGAGTAGGAGCAAAATTCTTATTCCAATTAAAGCAGGTCGTTGCCGTGTCAATTGGAAAACGGAGGAAGATCCTTCCAAACCTCTGAAAGAAAGCGATATCGTCTCTCTTCAAGGTTTTGGGCGTTTTAAAGTGCTTGAACTTGAGGGCGTGACGAAAAAGGGAAGATACCGCTTGAAAATCGGGAAATTTGTGTAATGTACAGGCAGGAGTTCATTGAACTTCTGTCGAATTGTAGTACCCTAAGAGAGTAAGACGGTATCCGACTTTTGCGTTTTGAAATTTCTAGGAGGTGCACAGCATGCCATTAACGCCGCTGGATATACATAATAAAGAGTTCTCACGTCGTCTACGTGGATATGATGAAGACGAAGTGAATGAGTTTTTGGATCAGATTATTAAGGACTACGAGAGCGTCATTCGGGAGAACAAAGATTTTCAGAATCAGTTAATAAATATTCAAGAGAAGTTAGATCACTTCTCTAATATTGAAGAGTCTTTAAGCAAGACCATTATCGTAGCTCAAGAAGCCGCAGATGAAGTTCGCAACAACGCGAAGAAGGAAGCTCAATTGATCCTGAAAGAAGCGGAAAAGAATGCGGATCGAATTATTAATGAGTCTTTATCTAAGTCAAGAAGAGTGTCTCTAGAAGTTGAAGAGCTCAAGAAGCAGGCTTCTGTCTATAGAGCACGCTTCCGTGTGTTGGTAGAAGCTCAATTAGAGCTGTTGAGTCAAGAAGGATGGGAATCCTTAGAGGCTGAACGAGCGAACTCACGCGAAGAGCGGGAAGTACGGGAAATTTATTAAGTCCGTCGTATCGGTTGACAGCACGATTCAAAACGAGTATAAATAGTATCATAATCATGATAACTAAATTATTTTTTTGATGATGGGAACAAAAAACGCAGTGAACCCTGGTCCCCAGAGAGTTAGGTTTTTAGCTGAAAACTAACGTTCAGGACGCGCGCGATCTATCCTCCCGGAGAAGTAATACCCAAACGTTCTTTTTCGATGATGTATCGATGAACATGTAAGTCTTACCGGTTGCCGGCCGTTATACCGGACCCATATGAAGCGTATGGGACTAAGTGTCATTCTTATGAAGTCTGTCTGGCAGACTAGAAGAGATGAAACAAGGGTGGTAACGCGAGTTCAAAGTCTCGTCCCTTTTAGGGGCGGGCTTTTTTTGTTGTTTCAACGTTTAGCTACTGCATAAAAGGAGAGTGTCGTTATGAAAAAAGTAGATGTAAAAGAAAAGGCCCGCGCTCGGGAGCAGCGGATCCTCGCTAAATGGAATGAAGAGGACACGTTCCGCAAAAGCATGGAGCGTCGTGAAGGCAAACCGAACTATGTATTTTATGAAGGTCCCCCTACAGCCAACGGTAAACCGCATATTGGGCACGTTCTAGGCCGAGTAATTAAGGACTTTATTGGTCGTTACCAGACCATGAATGGATTCCGTGTTGTACGTAAAGCAGGCTGGGATACCCATGGTCTTCCGGTGGAACTTGGCGTGGAGAAGCAACTTGGTATTTCGGGAAAGCAGGATATTGAGAATTACGGCATTGAGAAATTTATCACGAAATGTAAAGATAGTGTCTTCGAATACGAAAAACAATGGAGAGAATTAACTGAGGCCATCGGGTACTGGACCGATCTGGATCATCCTTATATCACATTAAAGAACAGCTATATTGAGAGTGTGTGGAACATTCTTTCTACGATTCATGGCAAAGGTCTTCTGTATAGAGGACATCGCGTGAGTCCATACTGTCCTTGCTGTCAGACTACACTTAGTTCCCACGAAGTAGCCCAAGGTTACGAAGATGTGAAAGATCTGAGTGCTACTGCGAAGTTCAAACTGAAGGAAAGTGGCGAGTATGTTCTCGCTTGGACAACAACACCTTGGACCTTGCCTGCGCATACAGCGCTCGCTGTGAATGCTAAGATTGAGTATGTTCGAGTGAAGCAAGAAGATGGAATCTACATTGTTTCCAAAAACTTGGTTGACAAGGTGCTTAAGGGCGACTTTGAAGTACTTTCCTCCCTTCAAGGTTCTGAGCTAGTTGGGCAACAATATGACGCACCTTTTGACTACATTCATCCGAACAAAGGTCTAGTTATCGTTAGTGCTGACTTTGTTACCGACTCAAGCGGTACAGGGATCGTACATTTAGCGCCTGCCCACGGGGAAGATGACTACAAGACATGCCGAGATCATGGCATTGAGTTCATCAGTGTAGTAGATCTGCAAGGGAAGTATACAGAAGTTGTTACAGACTTGGCCGGACGTTTTGTTAAAGACTGTGATGTAGATATTGTGAAGCTGTTATCAGATCGGGGCTTGCTGTATAGCAAAGAGAAGTATGAGCATAGTTATCCGTTCTGCTGGCGCTGTAAATCTCCACTACTGTACTATGCGATGGACAGTTGGTTCATTCAGACTACAGCGGTGAAAGAGCAACTCATTGCTAACAATAACACCGTGAACTGGTATCCTGGACATGTAAGAGAAGGGCGCTTTGGTAAATTCCTAGAGGATTTGGTGGACTGGAATATCAGCCGTAATCGGTACTGGGGAACACCTCTGAACGTATGGGTATGTGACAAAACAGGCAAAGAATACGCCCCACATAGTATTGAAGACTTAAGAGCCCATGCCATTGGCGATGTTCCTGAAGACATTGAGCTTCACAAGCCTTATGTAGATGAGATTAAACTGCAATCACCATTCCATGAAGATGGCATCATGACCCGTACACCTGAGGTTATTGATGTATGGTTCGACAGTGGGTCCATGCCTTTTGCGCAGCATCACTATCCGTTTGAAGGAAAAGATACTTTTGAAGAGCAATTCCCAGCCGATATGATCTGCGAAGGTATTGACCAGACTCGGGGTTGGTTCTACAGCTTGCTAGCCGTATCTACCCTCTTTACAGGCAAAGCTCCTTATAAAGCCGTTATTGCTACAGGACATATTCTAGATGAGAATGGACAGAAGATGTCCAAGTCCAAAGGGAATGTTATCGACCCTTGGGAGATCATTGAAGAATATGGTACAGATGCTTTCCGCTGGGCATTGTTATCCGATAGTGCACCTTGGACGAGTAAACGATTCTCCAAAGGTATCGTTGCGGAGGCTAAATCTAAAGTTGTCGATACATTGGTGAACACGCATGCCTTTTTAACTTTGTATGCCAATATCGATGGATACCGTTCAGAAGATCATGCTTATCGTACTTCAGACAGTAAACTAGATCGTTGGGTATTGTCTCGTCTGAATAGCTTGATTGTCACTGTGGATAAAGGGCTTCAAGTGAATGACTTCTTGAATCCTGCCAAAGCTATCGAAAATTTTGTGGATGAACTGAGTAACTGGTATATTCGTCGTTCTCGAGACCGCTTCTGGGGAAATGGCCTTAGTGAAGATAAAATTTCGGCTTATCAGACGTTAACTCACGTTCTCGTAACCCTGGCTAAGTTGACAGCACCCTACACACCGCTACTAGCTGAAGATATCTATTTGAATTTAGATGGCGGTGAAAGTGTGCATTTTGCAGATTATCCGAAGGCTGATCTGTCTCTCATTGATGCAGAGCTGGAAAAAAATATGGAGATGGCAAGACAAATCGTGGAGCTCGCGCGGAACGTTCGGAACGAGACGGGAATTAAGACACGCCAACCATTGTCAGAACTTATTGTCTCTCTTGACCATAACTTCGACGTAGCTGCTTACGAAGACATTATCAAAGATGAGATTAATATCAAGAAGATTGTCATTGAACAGAGTGACAGCGGATTTGTTGATTTTGCCTTGAAAATGAACTTAAAAGTGGCAGGTAAGAAATATGGCAAAAATATTGGTTTCTTACAGACGTATCTCAAAGGTCTAGATGCATCCGAGACGCGGCATATTGTGGAGAATGGACAGCTAAATATTACTTCGCCGGAAGGTGATGTTCTTGAGATTACAGCGGATGAATTGCTAATAGAAAAAATAGCTAAATCCGGTTTTGCCTCGGCTTCAGGTTACGGAATTACCGTAGCACTAAATACCGAAATCACACCTGAACTTGAACAAGAGGGATGGGTACGCGAGATCGTTCGCGCCGTGCAAGATACACGGAAAAAACAAGATCTTCCAATTGAGAAACGGATTCAGTTAAAACTCGATATCGACGCTGAACTGCAAGCTGCCATTACAGCCTTCGATCATGTACTACGTGAGAATGTACTTGTGGATGATGTCACATTTGGAAGCGAAGAAACTGCGGAAGTGATAGATATTGGTGGCAAACGAATCGGGATCTACATCAGCCAATAGGGGCTGAATGGATAATGAAGCATGTTTAGGGGTTCTATAGGCTATACTAAATAGCAAAAATATAAACGAGCTTTTGTCTCTTCCCGCTAATCAAGGGAAGGACAAAGCTCGTTTGTATTTTTTCAATACTTATGCAATTTAAGGGAGTGACCCGATTTTGATTAGACGGCGCATGCCACATCCTTCAACAGAAATGACTACTTCTTTACCCTCTGAACAAGTGGAACTACAAGGTACGGATGAAGAAAAAATGAGTGCCATGTATAAACTTACGCTTCATTGGGCTCATCAATTGGAAAAATCGAAGATTATGGAATATACGCAGCTCATGCAAAAGCCTTGGCGACTGGTATGGTTAAATTTAATATCTGGGGCATCAAGAGGTGTAGGAATTGCAATTGGATTTACTTTTTTTGCCGCGACAATTATTTACTTGCTTCAATTGCTGGGTGCGCTCAATCTGCCGATCATTGGAGACTATATTGCGGATATCGTTCGCATTGTACAGCGTCAGTTAGAACTTAATACGTATTAGAACCGGTGCCCAAGGAATCTTCAACGGCCAAGTGTTTTACATTGTCCATGTGTTTACGATAGACGTCATTACGGAAAAAGAATACGTTCTTGCCGTAAATATCTGTAGCTACATAACTTTCAAAGGGTTCACAGAATCCATCTAATTCGTCACTTGCTTCAATCTCCATATCGTTATAGCTGTCCACATTAGAATCTTCGGCCATGGCCGGAGAGTTGGAAGAGCCATAGCTTTCAACAATTTGCCAAGTATCCTCGCCGTCAAAACCATTAAAATCATCTCGTTCATCTCTGCTGGTGCGGCCAAAAGCAGGATACATATTCATTTCTTCTATGGGCCTGTTCGAAGCTACGAAAGTCTGGGGACTATGTTCTTTACAGTAAGCTGTCTCAGGAAGAGCTTGAAGGCGATCTAACTTGATGGGTCTACGGCACGTCTCACAGATTCCGTAGGTTCCATCTTGTATGCGTTCTAAAGCGCCTTCGATTCGCTGTAAATGGAGTTCATCATGTTCAGCCAAAGCTAAATCCTTGCCTCGCTCGAATACTTCGGTTCCAAGATCAGCAGGATGATTATCCAGTGTAGAAAGTTCGCCTGTATTTTGACGAGTGGTATCTGAAATTCCATAATGATCATTCTCTTCTAATCTATGAGTAATGTCTTTGCGCTGCTCCAGCAAATTATGCTGTAGTTGCTCGATTTGCTTTTTGCTTAAATGAGTCATGAGTACACACTCCTCTTAAGTAATCACTGCTAAGTGGTCTTTATGTAGTTTGCTCTAAGCAACAGGCTTTTAAAGGAGGAAAATCCTATCGTACATGGACGGTCTCTTCATGGCTGTGCTACAATATACAAGTCTAAATCGTGGGTAATTCTGCCGGACTGTCTGGCGAGTCCATACCATAAATTGAGGTGATTCTGCAGTGATTTATTACTTAATCGCATTTATTGTTTTTTTAGTGGACCAAGGAACCAAGTATATCATTGCAACTCAAATGCAGCTCCATGACCAGATTCCAGTGATTGGCGATTTCTTTGTTATTACGTCTCACCGCAATCGCGGCGCAGCATTTGGCATATTGGAGAATCAACGTTGGTTCTTTATTTTGATTACAATTGCTGTAGTGGTAGCAATCATTTGGTATTTGCAAAAGATCCGGCATGCTTCCAGCAAGTTTTTGCCTACAGCACTAGGATTAGTGCTTGGGGGGGCGATTGGTAATTTTCTGGACCGCGCTCTCAATGGTGAAGTCGTGGATTTTCTGCAATTTAATTTTGGTAGCTATACGTTCCCCATATTTAATGTGGCCGATTCCTGCATTGTAGTTGGCGTAGCCATGATTATCTTAGATTCGCTATTTGATATGAACAGACAGAAGAAACAGACACACACAGGGAGCGACACGATTTCATGAATGAAATGATGGAATGGAAGGTAGCGGAAGACGCTGCCAAAGCACGTATAGATAAGTACATTAAAGAGCAAGTGGGAGAGGAATATTCCCGTAGCCAGATCCAACTATGGATTGAAGATGGACAAGTTAAAGTCAATGATGTTCAGATTAAGTCGAATTACAAATTATCAATGGGGGATCAAATTACGCTTCATATTCCCTTAGCTGCAGAAGTCATGATTGAACCTGAGAATATTCCATTAGAAGTGGCTTACGAAGATAAAGATGTCATTGTTGTTAACAAAGCCAGAGGTATGGTTGTGCATCCCGCACCAGGTCATTCTTCAGGTACACTAGTTAATGCACTCATGTTCCATTGCAAGGACCTATCTGGAATTAATGGAGAACTTCGTCCTGGTATTGTACATCGGATAGACAAGGACACATCGGGTCTGATTATGGCTGCTAAAAATGATAAAGCACATACCTCACTTGCAGCGCAGCTCAAAGATCACACGGTCACCCGCAAATATTATGCTCTAGTTCACGGAAATGTCACGCATGACCATGGTACCGTTGACGCACCTATAGGCCGTGATTCTAATGATCGCAAAATGTTCGCAGTAACCGAGCGCAACAGTAAGGAAGCTGTAACTCATTTTCATGTGGTAGAACGATTTGGTGACTATTCATTACTTGAGTTGAAGTTAGAGACAGGCCGTACGCATCAGATTAGAGTTCATATGAAGTTCATTGATCATCCTTTAGTCGGTGATCCCATGTATGGAAGAAGCAAAGGTATTCGGATGGATGGGCAAGCACTTCATGCCGCCGTTCTTGGATTTGTGCATCCCGTAAGTGGGGAATATCTCGAATTCTCTGCACCGATCCCATCGGATATGGAAGAGTTGCTTCACAGCTTACGAAACCGTTAAACTAAATAAGGACTAGGTCATGTATACGTAAGGGAATATTCTTCGTCAGTATGGGATAGAGGAGTCTCAGGCTGCTTTTTTGTATGGAATAAACAGCGACTAGTTCTAAAAAGTACAAACGATCCGATACAAAATCCATTCTCATCGGGCTCGGATTACAGCATATTATAACCATAGATTTCATGAAGGAGATGGACAGGCATGAGTATTGAACAATATCAACAGACATATATTCAGAATAGTTTTGCAGATCGTATCGGTGGAGCTAATTATGGTAAAGATACAGCGATCTATAAATTTGAAAAAATCAAACGGGCTAAAGCAGCAGCCAAAAGCGCATTCCCGGATGTAGAACTTATTGATATGGGCGTTGGCGAACCGGATGAAATGGCGGATGCAGGAATTGTAGCCAAATTAGCAGAAGAAGCTGCTAAACCGGAGAACCGTGGATACGCAGATAACGGCATTGTAGAATTTAAAGAAGCGGCTGCAAAATATCTACAAGAGGTGTTTCAAGTAGAGGGTATTGATCCTGTTAACGAGATCGTTCACTCTATCGGATCCAAACCTGCTCTAGCTATGTTGCCATCTTGCTTCATTAATCCAGGTGACATCACCATCATGACGGTTCCGGGATATCCTGTACTTGGAACGCATACCAAATACCTGGGCGGAGAAGTCTTCAACGTACAGTTGACTGAGGCGAACAACTTCCTGCCAGATCTTAGTGCTATCCCCGAAGATATTGCCAAGAAAGCGAAATTGTTATATCTGAATTATCCTAATAACCCAACTGGGGCAAGTGCAACACCTGAATTTTTTGCTGAGGTTGTAGCATGGGCGAAGAAATATGATGTTGTTGTAGTTCACGATGCGCCTTATGCAGCTCTGACGTATGATGGAGTTAAGCCACTTAGCTTCCTATCCGTACCTGGAGCAAAAGATGTCGGTGTAGAGCTTCATTCCTTATCCAAGTCTTATAACATGACCGGTTGGAGAATAGGTTTCGTTGCAGGGAATCCGCTTGTAGTTAAAGCATTTAGTGATGTAAAAGACAACAATGATTCAGGCCAATTCATGGCGATTCAAAAAGCGGCAGCTTATGGCTTAGCTAATCCACAAATCACTGAGAAAATCGCCGATAAATACTCCCGTCGTCACAACTTGCTTGTAGAAGCGCTGAATGAGCTTGGTTTCGAAGCTAAAAAGCCTAAAGGCTCCTTCTTCTTGTATGTAGCTGCTCCTAAAGGGGTTGTAGGTGGACCTAGCTTTGAGAGTGGGGAAGCCTTCTCTCAATTCCTGATTCGTGAGAAGTTAATTTCTACGGTGCCTTGGGATGATGCAGGTTCATTTGTACGTTTCTCCGTTACTTTCATTGCTCAAGGAGAAGAAGAAGAGAAGCGAGTCATTTCTGAAATTAAACGTCGTTTAGGCGATGTGAAATTTGAATTTTAAGTAAATATCAGATTATAAATAAAATGTTACACGCCGTCTGCATGATGCAGGCGGTTTTTTGTTATATTGCTTGATAAAATCATTCATTAATAATTTATAATGTGGATAATTATTCATTTATATTGTATAATTATTAGTATGTAACTGGAGGTTTAGTTCATAGTAAGTTCATTGAAATAATTAAGATTACAAGAGACATGAAATAATTTCGACAAAATCCGACATTACCCGGGAGATTTTCTTGACACGTTGGCAGCAGTCTGTCATAATTCATGTAAATGAATAAGAACCTTTAAATCAGTCCCGTGAGGCTGGCAAGGTAACGTGAATGAAGCCACATTCAAGAAGTATGCAACGCTCTGCGCTGTATACCCTTGAGTATAGCTGAATACCGTCAAAGACATTTCTTTGACGGGAGAACTCCTTGCCCGAATTCGGGTGAGGAGTTTTTTTTATAGCCCCCCACGGAACCTGATGAATTTACATCATTAGGAGGCTTATGCTATGAGCAATGTAGATCATGTCATTATGGATGAGACAGCAATCCGCCGGGCACTCACTAGAATTGCCCACGAGATTATAGAGAAGAACAAAGGGATCGAAGGATGTATGCTGGTGGGTATTCGGACACGGGGTGTATTTCTGGCCAAACGCTTAGCCGAAAGACTAGAAGAGATTGAAGGAACTGAAATTCCATGGGGCGAGATTGATGTTACTACGTACCGAGATGATCGGGCATCGTTAGAAAAAGTAGACGTTCTTACACAGCCTATACCAGATCAAAATATGTTGGGCAAAAAAATCATCCTTTTCGATGATGTATTGTATACGGGCCGTACCATAAGGGCGGCTATGGATGCCATCATGGATTGTGGGAGACCTGAATCGATTCAACTGGCTGTACTTGCAGACAGGGGTCACAGAGAACTTCCCATCCGAGCGGATTTCATCGGCAAGAACGTTCCCACCTCTAAATCGGAAGAAATTGAAGTGCTTTTGACAGAGTATGATGGTCAGGATCAAGTGCGGATAATTCAGAAGCGAGAGGGGACAAGCAAATGAGTATTTCTACAGCTACAGTGAAAGAACGCAGTTTGCTTGGACTTAAAGAGCTTAGCCGAGATGAGATAGCTTCGATCTTGGATCGAGCAGCTCACTGGGATCGCCAGCAGGAGAAGATGTCGCCGATTCTCAACAAACATTTTGTGGCCAATATGTTTTTCGAAAATAGCACACGAACAAGATTTTCTTTCGAAATGGCTGAGAAACGATTGGGCGCACAAGTACTTAATTTTGCGGCTGCGGCATCAAGCGTTGAAAAAGGTGAATCGATCTATGATACGGTTCGTACATTGGAATCCATGGGTATTGACGCTGGTGTTATTCGGCTCAAGCCTATCGGACTGTTAGCGGAACTTGCGAAGAAAGTATCCGTGCCGCTCATTAATGCGGGTGATGGGAACAACGAGCATCCAACACAAGCTCTTTTAGATCTCTATACAATGAAGCAGCATTTTGGAGAGTTAAAAGGACTTCGCGTCTCTATTATAGGAGACATTCTTCATAGCCGGGTAGCTCGTTCGAACTTATGGGCTCTTCAGAAGTTTGGAGTGGATGTGAAATTCTGTGCACCAGCGAATATGCAAGCGCCTGAGCTTGCTAAGTATGCTCCGTATGTATCAATGGAAGAAGCCTTACAGGCTGATGTAGTGATGATGCTGCGAGTTCAGCTGGAGCGACATGGAGAAGGCGTACTTAAATCGGCGGATACTTACCGAGTTCAATATGGCCTAACCGAAGAACGTGCAGCGAAGCTGAACGCAGGTACAATCATTATGCACCCTGCGCCAATTAACCGAAATGTGGAGATTGATGATGCTATTGTGGAAAGTCCACAATCCAAAATCTTTACACAGATGCAAAATGGAGTTCCGATCCGCATGGCGGTTATAGAACGAGCGATGAAATAAGTGAATAAACGGCTCAGCCGTTATGATATAGCAAGAGAACACAGTGTAAATTAAACAAACACAAGCGGAGGTTCGTATGCAACTTTTAATTAAAAATGCAAAAATGCTAAAGTCAGATGGCGAATTGCAGCTTCACGACATATTTATAGACAACGGCCTAATCGAGTCTATTGAGAAAGCAGATGAGTCTACTCGTCAAGTAAGCGAAGATACCCAAGTCATAGATGCTGGAGGCAAACTAATCACGGCTGGCTTTATCGATATGCATGTGCATTTACGCGAGCCAGGTTTTGAACATAAAGAAACGATTGAGACTGGTGCACGCTCAGCGGCTAAAGGGGGCTTCACCACGATCGCCTGCATGCCCAACACTAGGCCGGTAATTGATAATCCAGATACAGTTCGTCTCGTGCTAGATAAAGCGAAGGAAGCGAACTTAGTACATGTGCTGCCTTACGCTGCGATTACGAAAAATGAACTGGGACGGGAATTGACAGATTTTGAGGCGCTAAAAGAAGCGGGTGCTATTGGATTCACGGACGATGGAGTAGGCGTGCAAAGCGCGCAAATGATGAAAGATGCTATGGCCCGTGCAGCTCGTATTGGAATGCCGGTAATTGCGCACTGTGAGGATAACACACTGGTGGAAGGAGCTCCCGTTAATGAGGGGACATTTGCTCGCAAGCACGGACTCAAAGGAATTCCTAACGAATCCGAAGCTATCCACGTAGGAAGAGATATTTTACTAGCTGAAGCAACCGGTGTTCATTATCATGTATGTCATGTCAGCACAGAACAATCCATTCGGCTCATTCGCCAAGCCAAAGAAATCGGCATTAAAGTGACAGCTGAGGTTTGTCCCCACCATTTGCTTCTCTCCGAAGAAGATATTCCGGGGATGGATGCCAATTGGAAAATGAATCCTCCACTACGCTCCAAAAGGGATGTTGAAGCCTGCATTCAGGCAGTCGAAGACGGAACAATTGATATTATTGTGACCGACCATGCACCTCATAGTGAAGAGGAAAAAGCAAAAGGAATGCAGCTTGCACCTTTCGGTATTGTTGGATTTGAGACAGCGTTCCCCTTGCTCTACACGAAGTTTGTGGCAACAGGCAAGTGGACACTAAGCCATCTAATTCAGCGGATGACTTCAGATCCAGCTCGAGTTTTCGGACTGAAAAGTGGACGCCTTGAAGTGGGTGCGCCCGCGGATCTTACCCTCATTGACTTAGAGGAAGAACATTCCGTAGATCCCGCTACTTTTGCTACGAAGGGTCGGAACACCCCCTTTACAGGATGGGTATTGCAAGGATGGCCTGTGACTACGATTGTGAGTGGTAAGGTAGTATACTGCGAATCCTAGAATCGAAAGAATTACACCAATCCTTGGACTAAAAATAGATGTTAATCAATTAAGCTAGCTCGAATATATAGGAGGATGAAATCATGCAAGCAAGATTACTGCTCGAAGATGGCACATTATTCACGGGTAAATCATTTGGATCAGAAACAGAAAAGACGGGAGAAGTTGTGTTCAACACGGGGATTACCGGTTATCAAGAAGTTCTGTCGGATCCTTCATATTGCGGACAGATCGTTACGATGACTTTCCCTCTTATTGGGAATTATGGAATTACCCGTGACGACTTCGAGTCGGTTGCTCCTTCTATTCATGGATTTGTGGTTCGTCGCTACGAACCCGTTCCTAGTAACTGGCGTGCACAATACAGCGTTGGTGATCTGCTTAAGGAATATGAGATACCTGGCATTAGTGAGATTGACACACGCATGTTAACTCGTATTCTTCGTCAACACGGTACGATGAAGGGCATTATTACGACAAGTAATAAATCCGTCGCAGAACTAACCGAAATGATTCAAGCTACTAGCATCACTGCGCTTCGTAATCAGGTAGCTCATACATCCACGAACCATATTTACAGTAGTCCAGGTGCAAAAGAGCGGATCGTACTCGTAGATTTTGGAGCGAAAAGTGGCATTCTGCGTGAACTTACCAAACGTGGGTGTGATGTAGTTGTTGTGCCACATGATACGACCGCAGACGAGATCCGTCAGCTTCATCCCGATGGTATTCAACTTTCTAATGGTCCTGGGGACCCGAAAGATGTGCCTTACGCGGTTGATATGATCAAAGAACTGATGGGAGAATATCCAATCTTCGGCATTTGTCTTGGACATCAATTGTTCGCTTTAGCTTGTGGAGCAGATACGGAAAGCTTGAAGTTCGGTCACCGTGGGGGAAATCATCCGGTGAAGGAACTGGAATCAGGCCGTTGCTTCATCACTTCTCAAAATCATGGCTACACTGTGAATGAAGATTCCATCGTGGGTACTCCTCTAGAAGTAACGCACATCAACAATAATGATAAAACGATTGAAGGACTCAAACATACGAAGTACCCTGTATTTTCTGTACAGTATCATCCAGAGGCGGCGCCAGGCCCTTATGATAACAGCTACCTGTTTGATCGATTCCTAGACATGATTCGCACACACAAACAAGATCATCCACAACAACCGCGCCAAGCACTTATTATGGCTGCATCGAAGGGAGCACGTTAAGATGCCAATTAATCGTGAGTTAAAGAAAATTTTAGTTATCGGATCAGGCCCTATTGTAATCGGTCAGGCCGCAGAGTTTGACTATGCGGGAACGCAGGCTTGTCAAGCGCTCAAAGAAGAGGGCGTAGAAGTTGTTCTTATTAACAGTAACCCCGCAACAATTATGACCGATACCAATATGGCAGACAAAGTATATATCGAGCCTATTACATTGGATTTCGTATCCCAAATTATTCGGCAAGAACGTCCTGATGGACTACTGCCTACCTTGGGTGGACAGACGGGACTTAATATGGCGGTTGAGCTTGCTCGTGCTGGAGTGCTAGAACGTGAGAATGTGAAGCTATTAGGGACCCAACTGACTTCTATAGAGAAAGCAGAAGATCGCGATTTGTTCCGTGACTTAATGCGCGAACTGGATCAGCCTGTACCTCAATCCACTATCATTACTACGCTTGAAGAAGCGCTCGATTTTGCCAATGAGATTGGCTACCCTCTAATCGTGCGTCCAGCTTACACGTTAGGTGGAACGGGAGGCGGAATCTGTGCAGACGAAGAGGAGTTGCGTGAGACTGTAGCCGCAGGAATTCGTTATAGTCCGATTGGTCAATGTCTAGTTGAACGCAGCATTGCTGGGATGAAGGAAGTCGAGTACGAAGTCATGCGCGATGCGAACGATAACTGTATCGTTGTATGTAACATGGAGAACTTTGATCCGGTTGGCGTACATACGGGCGACAGTATCGTAGTTGCACCAAGCCAGACCCTGTCAGACCGTGAATATCAAATGCTTCGTTCCGCTTCGCTCAAAATTATCCGTGCACTGAACATTGAAGGTGGATGTAACGTACAGTTCGCACTAGATCCTCAAAGTTATCAATATTATGTTATTGAAGTGAACCCGCGGGTGAGCCGTTCTTCAGCGCTAGCCTCTAAAGCAACCGGCTATCCGATTGCTAAAATGGCGGCAAAGATAGCACTTGGCTACACATTGGATGAAATTGTCAACCCAGTAACGGGTCAGACTTATGCTTGCTTTGAGCCTACACTAGACTATATTGTGAGCAAGATCCCACGCTGGCCTTTCGACAAGTTCGTAAATGCCAATCGTAAACTAGGCACACAAATGAAAGCCACGGGCGAAGTTATGGCCATCGGTCGTACGTTTGAAGAGTCCATTCATAAAGCGGTTCGTTCTTTGGAAATTGGCACACACCGCTTGTTCCTAAAAGACGCAGAGCTTCTAGAACAAGAAGAGCTGGATAAACGTCTAATTCATGCTGACGATGAACGCCTGTTCTTAATTGCGGAAGCCTTCCGCCGTGGATATGAACTTCAACACATTCAAGATTTAACTCAAGTGGACTGGTGGTTCTTGGATAAAGTCGAGCGGATTATTGAATTCGAACGTCTGATTGCTGCAGAAGAGACACTTAGCTACGAGACACTGTATGAAGCGAAGCGTATGGGATTCACAGACCGTGCCATTGCTGAACTACGAGCAGGCGCAGGCCAAAGTGGATACACAGCAGAGAAAGAAGTTCGCACCTACCGTTTGGATCAAGGACTACGCCCGGTATACAAAATGGTTGATACTTGTGCAGCAGAGTTTGAAGCCACTACACCTTATTACTACTCAACGTATGAGACAGAAAATGAAGTGACCGCGTCTTCCAAAGAGAAAATTATTGTTCTTGGATCGGGACCCATCCGGATTGGGCAAGGGATTGAGTTCGATTACTCCACAGTACATGCGGTGTGGGCTATTCAAAAAGCTGGGTACGAAGCAGTTATTATTAACAACAACCCAGAAACGGTCTCCACGGATTTCAATACATCAGATCGCCTGTATTTTGAGCCTCTATTCTTCGAGGATGTCATGAACGTGATTGAACAAGAGAAGCCGATTGGTGTTATCGTACAGTTTGGTGGACAGACCGCAATTAATCTTGCCGCACCACTCCAAGCAGCAGGCGTGAATATTTTAGGAACGAGTCTGGAAAGCATCGATGAAGCAGAAGATCGCAAGAAATTCGAAGCTCTCTTGTCTAGACTCGATATTGCACAACCTAAAGGTAAGACCATTATCTCTGTAGATGAAGCTGTAGAGACGGCGCAAGGTTTAGGCTATCCGGTATTAGTTCGACCTTCTTATGTACTGGGTGGTCGTGCTATGGAGATCGTATACTCCGATAGTGAGCTACTCAAATACATGGAACATGCGGTTAAAATTAACCCGGAACACCCGGTTTTAATCGACCGTTATATGATGGGTAAAGAAGTAGAAGTGGATGCCATCTGTGATGGAGAGACGGTTCTGATTCCAGGAATCATGGAACATGTGGAACGTGCAGGGGTTCACTCCGGGGACTCAATCGCAGTCTACCCTCCGCAATATCTAACCCAGACGCTGAAAGAGAAAATTGTGGAAGTGACTACGAAAATCGCACGGGAACTAAAAACGATGGGTCTTGTGAACATTCAGTTCGTCATCTACAAAGATGAAGTCTATGTCATTGAAGTCAATCCACGTTCATCCCGGACGGTACCGTTCTTAAGTAAAGTGACC
Organism: Paenibacillus shirakamiensis; assembly: GCF_017874255.1. Classification (GTDB taxonomy): domain Bacteria; phylum Bacillota; class Bacilli; order Paenibacillales; family Paenibacillaceae; genus Fontibacillus; species Fontibacillus shirakamiensis. Next base: position 311,131 of record NZ_JAGGLD010000001.1, read on the forward strand.
AATATCCCTATGGCTAATGTGGCGACACAGGCCATTTTGGGAACCAAGCTCAAAGACCTCGGATACGAAGATGGACTTTGGCCTGAAAGTGACTATGTGTCGGTGAAAGTACCTGTGTTCTCCTTTGCGAAGCTTCGCCGTGTAGAGCCTACGCTTGGACCGGAGATGAAGTCGACGGGTGAAGTGATGGGTCGCGACCAGCAGTATGCCAAAGCCCTCTATAAAGGCCTCATTGGCGCGGGAATGAAAATTCCGGCAACAGGTTCTATGATTGCTACGATTGCGGATAAAGATAAGGATGAAGCGATCGAGTTGTTCCGTGGATTTAATGCCATGGGATATAACATCATCGCTACAGGCGGGACAGCGGATGCGCTAAGAGAAGCAGGCATTCATGTGACTACCGTCAACAAACTAAGTGAAGGTACACCGAACATACTGGATCTAATTCGCGGAGGAAAAGCACACTTCGTAGTCAATACATTAACCAAAGGGAAAGAACCTGAGCGTGACGGATTCCGAATTCGCCGTGAAGCAGTGGAGAATGGAATTGTATGTATGACTTCTTTAGATACAGTAAGAGCACTTTTGACCATGTTGCAGTCTTTGAACTTTACATCCCAAGCTATGCCTTCACTACCTAATGCCTAATCTTAAATAAAATGATTAATTGTATAAAATATAATTCATAAATAGAAGGGAGCTATTATGCGATGAGTTATAGCAAAGAAATGGCCCATCGTCTGATGGTGGCCTTAGATTACTCCTCGGCTGGGGAAGCAAGAACATTGATTGAACAATTAGAGGGGATTCCCTGCTTTCTTAAAGTAGGGATGCAACTCTTCTATAGTGCAGGACCTGACTTCATCAGAGACCTTAAGGCTAAGGGATACTCCGTATTTTTAGATGTAAAAATGCATGATATTCCCAATACCGTTCGAGGTGGTGCACATAGTGTAACGCACCTCGGTGTCGATATGTTCAATGTTCATGCGGCTGGTGGGTTAGATATGATGAAGGCTGCTTATCAAGGGGCTCAAACAGCTCTTGCAGAGAACTCCACATTACAACCACCTATAATTATTGCAGTGACTCAGCTTACTAGCACGGATAAGTATGTAATGAATGAAGAAATCGGTATTGAAGGAACTGTTGAGCAGACTGTAGTTCGTTATGCAGAACTTACACGTGAAGCTGGCTTGCACGGCGTCGTGGCCTCACCCTTAGAAGTAGCATCGATTAAGGAGGCTTGTGGACAAGCCTTTAGAACCGTGACCCCAGGCATACGCCCAGCAGGTGCAGCTCAAGGGGATCAATCTAGGACGCTCACCCCAGGTGAGGCGATAGCTCAAGGTACGGACTACATCGTAGTAGGGCGTCCCATCACTTCCCATGAGAACCCAAGACAAGCGGCTGAGCTTATTTTAGAGGAGATGACTTTGCATGCTTAATTTAGAACATATCGAAGGTTCGATTGCTAAGGAACTTTTGCAAATTGGATCTGTTGCACTTCGGCCTCATCAACCCTTTACATGGACTTCTGGCCTGAAGTCTCCAATCTATTGCGACAATCGTCTAACCATCTCGCATCCCAAGGTGAGAGATCTCATCGCTACATCGTTTGCAGAGATCATCCGCACTCAGTATCCAGATGCAGATGTTATTGCGGGCACTTCAACAGCAGGTATACCTCATGCCGCTTTTGTTGCCCAGAAGTTGAACTTGCCCATGGCCTATATACGCGATAAAGCTAAAGGTCACGGGAAAGAAAACATGATCGAAGGAATTATTGCACCTGGCCAAAAAGTGGTCGTAATCGAAGATCTGATTTCTACAGGGGGTAGCTCATTAAAAGCAGCATTGGCTGTAAAAGAAGCAGGAGCTGAACCTTTAGTAGTATTAGCGATCTTTAGCTACCAGCTAGATAAAGCCAATCAGGCTTTTAGCGATGCACGGATTCATCTTCAGACCTTATCTAACTACTCAGCACTTTTGAAGGTAGCTGTAGAAGAGGGTATTATAAGTGGAGAAGACTTGAATCTGTTGCAATCGTGGAGACAAGATCCGGCTTCATTCGGGAATTAGATTCTGTATATTCATATCTATATGTTTTTCCATAAAGAAGAGGGCAGCCGCATTAGCGGCTGTTCTATTTTTTGTTCTGTTCATAGGTTGTAGGTAGGTGTCCAAGAAATTAGATTAGGTATGCGGTTTTTTATGGACGAAATGGGCATGATAAGAAAGGTAAAGGCATAATTATAGGAAAGCGAGAGAAGGTTATGATTAACTGGGTATACTTTAATAAACTATATAGAACAAAATTTCAAGCAGGTTGTCTTGCTAAAAGATTAGAACATGACGGTTGGATTTACGGTTTAGATGAACTAAGAGAAGTTGAGATATATCGCTCTCGCCGGGGAAAATACGGAGTAAGATTTATACTTTAAAATAAGTTCTTGACTCCCTCGACCATCATAAGGTATATTATTATATGTCGCTATTTACTGACGCGGGGTGGAGCAGCCCGGTAGCTCGTCGGGCTCATAACCCGAAGGCCGCAGGTTCAAATCCTGCCCCCGCAATATATGTTACATAAGACATAGATAATTAGGGCCCTTAGCTCAGTTGGTTAGAGCGGTCGGCTCATAACCGATTGGTCGGGGGTTCGAGTCCCTCAGGGCCCATTACTAGCAACAAAAAAGAACCTTCGCTAACGCGAAGGTTCTTTTTTGTGTGTCTATTGCATTGTTTTTTAAGAACTATAAAAACGGCAAGTTAATTTTACTACGAAGTTATCCATTAACAATTGAGGGGTCTAATAACCTGTACAATAAATAAAAAAACAGTAATAATAAATGGTATAGGATATTTGAGCGAGCATGAAGAACTTATAAAATAGAGCAATGAGCAACGGCATTATAATTACAATGAAGAGGGTGTGCCTTTGATGTCCGAGGGAAGTACAAATCCTAAAGTGGATTGGTTTTTTAGCTCTGCTAAGAGCTGGCAAGGGGAATTTGAGAAATTAAGAATGATTATGCTGGAGTGTCCTTTAACCGAAGAACTGAAGTGGGGCGTCCCCTGTTATACATCTAAGAAGAAAAATATTGTATTAATTCATGGATTCAAAGAATATTGTGCAATTCTTTTCCCCAAAGGAGCTTTGTTAAAAGATCCCCATGGCATTTTAATTCAGCAGACGGAAAATGTACAAGCGGCGCGCCAAATCAGGTTCACGAATCTTCAGGATATTGTAGAGCAAGTATCTAAAATAAAAGAATATATCTACGAAGCCATTGAAATAGAACAAGCTGGCTTGAAGGTCGATATGAAAAAAAGTACAGAGTATACCATTCCAGAAGAATTACAAAGGAAAATGGATGCCAATACTTCCCTCAAAACTGCTTTTGCAGCATTAACTCCTGGCCGACAAAGGGCCTATTTGTTCTACTTTTCTGAAGCTAAGCAGTCTAAGACTAGAGAATCTAGGATAGAAAAATATATACAGCACATTCTTGAGGGCAAAGGCTTGAATGATTAAGTTTTTCTGAGTAGCATGTTAGTGATGTGATGTGATGTGATGTGATGTGATGTGATGTGATGTGATGTAATGTAATGCTATGTAATGCGAGGTCATATCACGGCACTATTGTACCGTATCCAGTCTGATCATGTTGCGTATTGGAATACACAAAAAAGCAGCCTCTTCCCCATGAGAAGTGACTGCTTCTTATTCGATGTTAATGAATTCTAGCGACGTCTACCGAAGAAACCATATCCGCCACCAGCGAGGATGACAATAATAATGATAATTAGCAATGTGTTACTCATGTGTACCACTCCTTTAAGTTAAGTTCTTATTGTATGTTTACCCAGACCAATGCTTGCTGAATACCTAATACAACAAAAAAATAAAATATTGAAGTGTATACGCCAAAAAAACACCTCGAAAGGTGTCTGTTTTTGGATATTTTAGGCTAATCAGGCATGATCCATACGATCTCAGCAATACGAAGATAAAAGTTTTTGCCTCGATTTTGAAGCACGACATGATCGGGTTTTACTTCACACACAACGCCTTCTAGACGTCCACGAGTAGTCTCGAATAAGACACATTTGCCCTTCGTAGTCTTCAAGGCTTCCACAACAAATAGATCTGAAGGATTCACAGTAATGGGGTATTGGGAACCTGGCGCATAGTTCATGGGATACGTGTAGCTATTCACAGTTTCACTCCTCAATTCGTTATATCCTAACCTATGCCATTGCCCAGTTTGGTGTATAGGCTGCCGCCTAGTATTGATTAGAATATTGTTCGTCTTCTCTTGATTTCTGGTAAGCTATTAAGGTAATGGTGCGTCCCGTAAGTTCCTTCATTGCTTCTTCAGTTTTTTGTAAAAGCTCTAAAGCTTGAGGAGATTGTTGAAGCTGAGCCACCTTATACTCATTCGTGTCTATATGCATAAGAAGGATTCCTTTCCTTATAACCGTTTCGTCATAATTTATCCATTTCATGCCTGACTCATTCGTTGCATGTTTTATCTTTTAAGGTTCCTTTTTCATAGATTTGGGTAAACATATTTTACTTTTGACTGAAGACATTTTTATAGAACGGTAGGGGGCTAGGTATGAAGAATCTAATTCCAGAAATTAAAGTGCAGTTCAGTTGCCCAGACTGCGATGAAGAAATTCAGGTTATTTTTCACAATCAACAGGTAGAGGCCATTCATTGTTCCAAATGTAACAAGGTATATTCTTTACTAAAACCCACCATTGGTGAAGAAATATTGTTGGATTGGGAAAGAGAAGCACTCTATCATAAAATAAAAGCCGAAAAATCGAATCAAGACAATTCCAGTCTTGTAGCTCTGATGATTAAGGTGGCCGAATTGTTGACGTGGAGAGATGAAGGACATGGCAAGCTTAAGGCCATTGAGGCACTACGGGAGTGGGCAATGGATCATGAAGATCCTAAAGCAATTAGTGAACTAAAGATGATTTACGGGAGCAAAAAAACACATAATTATCCACGTAGATTTTAGAATTTAATTCACAATGCATAAATAAGTGGATCTTGTAGGAAAATAATCAGGTCTTTCAAATCACTTAAGGGAGTGTTACGCATGCGTGAAGGATTGATCCCAACTGTTCTAGGAACTGTTGTCTCTGCTTCTGCCGCTTCACTGCTCGGAAGTAAGTATAAGTTGGCTGCAACCGGCGTATTAGGGTTTGGTCTAGCTCATATTGTTCTCGGTACCATTGATTTAATTGAGCACCGTTAACACATTTGGAAGATAACCGGGGGAGCTTAGGCTTTCCCGGTTTTTTGTGTCTCTGTTTTTTGTGTCTCTGTTTTTTGTGTATAAAGAAATCATCTTCTACTGCTTAGTATAAGCTTCAATCACTTCTTCAATATCCTGTAAACGAATTACAAGTTGATCAAGGGAAAGTTCTGGTCCATAACGTGCGAGAATTCGGGGTAGATCAATGGCAACACTGTGGCCTAGTCCTTTTAATCTAGGAACTATTAAATCTTCAAGCGTAATGCTGAGCGTAGTGCCATCTCCATACTCTTCCATATCAAATGAATTCCAAACTAAAGGAATGTCTAGGCGAAGCGTCTGGCTGTAATCAATCTCGTCTCCCGAGAGCTTGACTAATACTAAAGTAGGGGCTTGATGTTCCGTAGCAAACTCATGGATAACTCCGATACGCATCATTGTTCACTCCTTATTCAATTGGGTGTGTAACTTTTGTAATAAGCTTTGCGTGGCCTCAGACAATGTTAATGTTTTGGAGACCAAGTTCCTTTGGAAATCATCCATCCATAGAATATGGTGCAGAATCCGATTCTGAATCTGAATCAGGCGAGCATGCGCAATGGTGTGAGGGAGATGGAACTCTGAGCTAATCTGTTCAACGGCATCTTTTAAGGATTCCTCCAGGTCAATAGCCGCAATCATAAAAAAGGGAGCCGCGGCATAAGCCAAAAATCTCTCGGCTTCCATTTCCTGCTGTTGATGAAAAAGTTCATGCATTTGAGTTTGATCGCCGGCATGGCGAAGGACATGGCATAGTTCATGGAAAAAAATAAGCCGCTGAGTCTCCTTATCGATGCAGTGTGGCAAAAAGATTACATTCGATATATTGCATGAAAAAGGCTTCCCTTGATATATAACGATATCGATCCCGAATGCTTCAGCGACATGTTCAATCTCTAAGTCATTTGCAGTGAGGATACCATGCTGTTGATAGCGTATACTAATCCAATGTTCCAACTCGGTCTCTCGATATAAAGATAAATCCATCATATTCACCTCTGAATAGGAATATATGTTCGCTATATGATTAAAAATATGGCCCTTCTTTAGAAGGGCATATAAATAAAGTTGAAAGAAGTGTGGCGGTGTTAAGACCTTTTTTCTTTGTGTTCCCGATAGGCTCGAAGAGCCGCTTGCATAACTTTAATTTCCTCAGCACTATACGATTCAGGCCCACCATAAAAAGCAAGGCCTATATTTAAATTTTCTTCGGAGGGTTCTTTAGGAACCTCCGTTCTACCAAGCAAATAATCAGTATCTACACGTAAAATATCAGCGAGTTTAGATAAGGTGTCGGAATCAATAGCTCGTTTGCCAGATTCATAATGGCCATATCCTTGGCGAGTCATGCCCAGTTGGTCGGCCATATCTTGATGTGTAAAATTACGATCCAACCTAAGCTTACTTAAACGTTCCGTTAACACTACAACACCCCCGGTACATTAAGTATATATCAAAAAAATGCTTATGCAACATTTTGTTTCCTGTAATATATTGACAGGATATTATAACTGCGTATAATGAGGGCATAAGGAAACAAATTGTTGCCTTAAAATGAGAATATATTTTAAAAATAGAAAAAGAGGAGGACAGGTGATGGGAACAGCAGACATGGTGAATTTAGAGAAATGGTTGCCTCTAGCGGAGAAATATGGCCTGTCTGTCGTGCTTTCGTTCATATTATTGTTATTTGTAGGCATGGTGGTTCGCATGATTGTGAGAGGGGATCTTGTGCCGCGGAGTATGTTAGAGCGAGCAGAAGAGGATCGGGATCGACTTCAAGCCATATTGGATCGGGAGCGGGAGGGGTTCATGAATCCGTTATTGGACATGGTTAAGCATTTGAAGCAAGATTATACCTCGAAGAACGACTAGATCATGGGAATTGATAGAGGATTAGAAAATAAATCGAATGGGTGATTAGTCTCTTTTATAAGAAAAAGGAAAGCCCCACACATGTCAGACTTTAAGAACTACGGATCTGATGATACTACTGTGAATCATACTAATGCATGGGCAGAATTTCTATCGAGCGGGTTAATCAACATTCAGGAAATAAGTAAGGCTTGAAGAGTCTAGATATCCATACAATCATCGTAATTTATCTAGATCGAATTAAAGATACAGTTCGACTTTTAACAAAGAAAATGTAGCTATGGAATGTATCTCTAATATATTTCTTTGAGAACAAGGCATATACCCAGCCTAATGCAGAGGTGCAGGCATAAGGTGGGATATAACCATTTCAAGGAGGAATATTCATGAATAGTTCAACAGGGTCGGTGCCCCATACTCCCCATTTGGTAGCACCTCAAACGACGTATACGGCACCATCGAACACTACAGTTGAGATTGAAGCAGGGCAGGTATACACCAGTAATATGTACACTATACCTACACACAAAATTGCTCCACAGTATAGCCACCACCATAAGCATCATTATCCAGCTCCTGCCCCTTATGCTCCAGCTTGTCCACCTTCACAAGATTTCTGGGGTTCAAGTGGATATATACTCGTTTTATTTATTTTGCTTGTAATTATAAGCCGGGGTCTCGGTTCTTATTAATTGCTTAAGTTGAGGTAAATGAATACACAAAAAGCGGTTTTCTTAGCGAAACCGCTTATTTGTGTATGCGATTTAAAATAATTAGTGTTCTAAAGAGAGGTTCTAAGGAGAAACTGCTGGCTTTCCATCATTTCTTATTTTTTTACGGGTTCTGCATGTTTTTTCAACTTTATTAATTCACTTACCGTGATACATGTGTAGCCACGTTTTTCAATCTCCGGCAATATTGCCTTCAGAGCAGCCACAGTTTGAGTAGGACCTTCTACATGATCATGCATTAAAATAATGTCCCCATTACGTAGGTTGTTGAGCACTTTATTTACGATACGTTGGACACCGGGACGTGCCCAATCTCTTGTATCTTGATGCCAAGACCATAAGACCACTTGATATCCCTTGCTATGACTTTTTTGAACAATACGGTTGTTATAAAAGCCACCGGGCGGGCGGAATAACATGGTGTGAATACCCGTTACTTTAAAGATCGCATCTTCAGTAGATAGGATCTCTTGATCCAGACGTGCAGAATTATTCTTATTAAAATAAGTGTGGTTGTAAGTATGGTTGCCAATCTCGTGGCCTTGTTTGGCCGTAAGCTTCAATATATCGGGGAATCTTTCGACGCGATTGCCAACAACAAAGAACGTAGCCTTGGCATGATACTGTTCTAACAAATGGAGTATGGCTGGCGTCTGCTTGGGATCAGGACCATCATCAAAAGTTAGAGCAACCACTTTTTTGTCAGTAGGTACTTCCCATACAATCTCGCCTCGGGGTTCATAATAATCTCTTCCCGTAGGTTTTATGGCATCTGCGTGAGCGAAGGAAAAGATTCCACTAGCTGTCATGCCCAAGAGCAAAAGGGAAACAATACGTTTTATGTTCATGCTGATCTCCTTTGGCTCGTCCTAATATAAGATATAGTATGATGATTAATAAATTATTTTATTAATTTTCAAAATAGTGTTGACACTTATTCAATATTCATGATATGATCTATCTCGTCGCCAATGATTTAAATAGTGCCTTGAACACAACGTACATATTTGTATCAGAGCTTCACTATTCTGCCGGGGTGGCGGAATTGGCAGACGCACAGGACTTAAAATCCTGCGGTAGGTGACTACCGTACCGGTTCGATCCCGGTCCTCGGCATATAACTTTTCACAAAGACGCTTCCTCATCACAAATGAGGGAGCGTCTTTGCTTTTACATCAAATTTTCAGAAAAATGTATCTATACGGCAAAGTAATTTTCTTAAACTTATTTTAATTTACATCTATAAATTATGAGGATAATACTGTAAAATACAGGCTGATGTTAAATTTAATAGGAGTCTGCATTTTTGGCATCAATGGACTATATTTATCATAGGCATAAGTTTAGAAATTCATCATCTTAGGGGGGATAAAATGTTCGGAAATGACTGGGATCAGGTTCTCGAAGAGGAGTTAAAGAAACCTTATTTTATACATCTTCAGCAATGGCTGAATCAGGAATATGAAGAACATGTGGTATATCCACCTCGAGAGTGTGTGTATGAAGCATTGCGACTGACTTCTCATCAAAACACCAGAGTGGTTATCCTTGGTCAAGATCCTTATCATGGTCAAGGTCAGGCACATGGCTTAAGCTTCTCTGTACGCCCTGGTGTTAGAATTCCTCCTTCACTTAGGAATATCTACAAAGAATTATCGAGTGATCTGAGTATTCCCGTTCCGCATACGGGAACACTTACGCCATGGGCTGAGCAAGGCGTATTATTATTAAATAATGTGCTTACTGTGCGAGAGGGCGCAGCTGGGTCACATCAAGGTAAAGGATGGGAGTCTTTTACGGATACTGTAATTCAAGCTTTGAATGCAAGGCAGAATCCTCTTGTATTTATACTGTGGGGATCTCATGCTCAGAGAAAAGGCTCAAGTATCGATAATACGAGGCATGAGGTAATTAAGTCAGTACATCCTAGTCCTCTGTCAGCAAGACGTGGCTTTTTTGGAAGTAGACCTTTTTCAGCGACGAATCGGTTCCTAGAGCACCATGGGCAAGTGCCCATTCAGTGGAATATTTAGATACTTATCTTCTATTAGGATTTAGCCCAAGGGGGGGACCTCACATGCGTTATGAAGATTGGATTGGGCAGGACGTCATTGTGTATTGTCAGCAGCAGGATGACATTTATAGTGGAACCATCGAAGGCTGGGATCGAGCAGCACGTAGACTTTTATTAGGGCCCAGACCTATGGCGATACCCATTGATGATATTATTCGTATCCAGCCCGGAAGCCGGGGAAGGAAGAATGCACGTAGAGCCATAAAGTCCAAGACGGATAAAGCATCTGCGCATTCAGTAGGCTATGTCATGAAGAATCACGTGCAATTTGATAACGCCATCTATTTTAAATCTCCGGTAACGATATGGAAAGGGGACAAGCTTCTATACTTCCGTACCGTAATTCATGTTCATACGGATCAAGAAGTAGTTCTAGCAAGTGGCGAGACTTTAGATAAAACAAATCACGTATTTGTTGTAAGATCCATTCGTGGCTGAATGGGTCTTTTTACTTATATTGAAGGCTTTTCCGTGTAAAAGGTTAACAAATGCTCTTATCGTGTCGATACATAGAGGGGAAAGCCATATTTATGAACTAATAATTATCATCAAGACCAACAAAGGAGAGAAAAAGAATTATGGGGAACAGGAAAATAAGTAAATGGTTTCTTGTCATCATGCTGCTAGCCGCAGCCGTATTTCCAGCGAACGTCTTTGCCGCCTCCGGCGATGTAACTTCTATTGAATTCGATAACGCATCTGCTGTTCATCTGTATGTATCCGAGACGACGCAGCAATTGAAAGTGTTAGCTAAGATTGAAGGGACTACGGACAAGAAGGATGTCACGAGCGATACCACTTGGATTTCGTCTGATCCTCTCATTATTAAGGTGGATAAGGGTCTTCTAACTCCACTCAAGAACGGAAAGGTCACCATTACAGCGAAATACAAAAATCTTAATTTAAGTCTAACAGCAGACGCTGCTTATTTATTTAAGGAACTCAAACTTGATAAGCCGGACAATGTGGAATACAAACTAGGAGATGACAATCTCACAGTTAAAGCTCAAGCCATTGAGAACGATGGGACAAGCAATGATGTCACCACTAGTGCAGATTGGACCTCTTCTGCTACCTCGGTAGCCACAATCTCAGCAGGCAAACTAACGCTTATAAGCAAAGGTGAAACAACGATAACGGCCAAGTACAAAGGCTTTGCTACGTCTTTCAAATTGACAGTATCCTCTCCTTATAGCGATCTGGATCTTGAAGCTGTAGGTCAACCCGATGGGGATGTAGAAATGTTAGTCGGTGATAATCCTATTCAAATTAAAGCAAATGCGGAATTAGCTTCAGATGACACCGTTCAAGATATTGCAGCAAATGCGGATTGGAAGTCATCAGATCCGGGTGTAGTTACGGTTGATAAAGGAAAGATTACGGCTGTATCCACAGGTAGCTCCATTATCACAGCATCTTACCGTGGAGCAACTGCTCAGGTTACAGTATTAGTACGTACTAAATATGAAGTAATACTGCTAAACCCTTCGGAAGAGCAGACATTATTCCTAAGTGATGCTCCTCTCAAAGTAGAAGCTTCCGTTAGAAATGATGTGAACACGCGTCTTGTAGTGACAGAAGAAGCAGATTGGACCTCCTCTAACCCGCTAGCTGCTACGGTAACCAAAGGTGTGGTTACTCCCAAGCAGGCAGGTACAGCAGTCATTAAAGTGAAATATTTGGGGCTTACCAAGGAATTTAAAGTAACAGTTTTCCCTACGCTAACGAAGATTACAGCTGATAAGACTTCTATCGACATGTTCAAGGGAGAAACGGAAAGTTTGCCTAAAGTTACGGGGACTACGCTCGACGATAAATCGCAAGATATCTCGTCATTAATGCAGTGGAAAAGCAGCAACCAGGACATCATCAAGATCGATAACAATAAACTGACTGCCGTGGGAACAGGGAAGGCAACACTTACGGGTAAGATCGGTACGGCAAGTCCTATTGTGGTTGAGGTGATGGTGCAAGAGAAAGCACTCGTACTTCTTCCGGCGGATGATTCGCTGAATGTTGTGATAGGTAAAGAATATGATCTACCCAAAGTGAACGCCGTTCGCGAGAATGGTGACGAAGAGAACATCACAGATAAGATTGAATGGAGTCTTAGCGGGACAAGTGCTGTTCTAAAAAACAATAAAATCAAAGGCCTCGTTAAAGGTAACGTGATCCTTAAGGGAACGTATCTGAATCTAAGTATCAAAATCCCAGTAACGGTGGAACCTCAGATTAGCAAAATTATTGTAGAACCCATTTCAATGGAGTTAGCCTTGAAAAAAACAAAATCCATCAAAGTTACAGGGATTTATACGAATGGAACTAAAATAACGCTTAGTAACAAAATCGATTGGGTTTCCTCAGATCTGAACGTAGTGACGGTATCGGGTTCCACGGTGAAATCTATCGGAGAAGGTTCGGCTACACTAAAAGGATCTTATCAAGATATGGCTGTGAAGCTGGATATCAAAGTAGTACCTACGCTTCTTAAGATCGCTACGCCGGACAAAAAGCTAATGCTAGCGATAGGTGGAGTGAAGACAGTTGCGCTCACGGCGCTTTATGATACAGGAGCAGAACCTTCTATTGTAGGGAGTGCTATATGGACTAGCTCTAAGCCTTCTGTGGCGACTGTATCTGCTGGGAAAATTGAAGCTATATCAAAAGGAACCACCACGATTAAAGCCAAATATCTAAATAAAACCATCAGCATAACAATTACCGTAAAATAATGAACACATAAAGCCTCCTGTAAAGGAGGTTTTTTTGTATAGAAGAATTAATCCTCATTGAATTTATCGGAATAAAGCTTTATATTGATTTAAATAAGTTCAAGACGAAGGGATGGCTAGGATGAGAGAAATACCGGAATCTTATGTAAAAATAAATCAAGCTGGGATTGTTCTATTTGTAATCTTATCTTTTGTGTCACATCAGCCATGGATTCTTTTTGCTCTTTGGCTTATCCAGGTGATTGGTTTGACCACGGGCTTCAATCTGTTTGTAGGGACTGCAAAAACTTGGGTTAAGAAGAGTAAAGGCACACAGGCATTAGAACTTCAGCGGTTTAACAATAGTCTGGCTGTCGGCTTTCTGACTTGTTCACTTCTTGCATTTATAGTGGGCTGGAATACGTTAGGCTACATATTCGCCACGATGCTGCTTATTGCGGCTTTCGTTGCTCTGTCAGGATACTGCATCGGATGTACAGTTTATTTTCAATACAAGCAATTTAAAGCTAAGCAGCGACGTGTATAATTCCTGGATTGATTTGGAATGCAGCTTCCGTTTATAATTGGAACATGCGTTCCCAAATCTTATCGTAAAGGAATTACAACTATGACAAGCTTTATAGGTCCAAAAGGTTCAACGTTAGGCGCGCGTGTAAAGTTCAAATCTACTTGGAATAGAATGTTTCTTTTTGTCGTCTTCCTCCTCGTATCTATCCTCTTATCTTCCTGCACATTCTCAAGTAAACCTGATCCCACACCTGTAAAGGGTGGACTTCGCATTGTTTATTTAAATGTTGGCCAAGGAGCATCGCAGTTATTAATCAGTCCTTCTGGCAAGACCATGCTAATTGATGCAGGGAACAACGATCAAGAACAAGTGGTATTGGATGATCTGAAGCGTTATGGAATTAAAAGACTTGATATTGTAGTGGGTACCCACCCGGATGCAGATCACATTGGTGGTCTAGACAAAGTAATTGATCAATTAGATATAGGCAAAGTCTACATGCCTAGAATATCGTCAACAACGAAAACCTTCGAATCTGTACTTCGTTCCATACAAAAGAAGGGATTAAAGGTAGCTACCGCGAAATCAGGAGTAATCCTAGATTGGGATCCGCAAGTAGAGGTCAAGATGTTAGCTCCCTTGCAAACCTATGAGGACAACAATAATATGAGCGCTGTAATGCGAGTTGCTTACGGTAAGACATCTTTTCTTTTTACAGGGGATGCAGAGTCGGTTAGCGAGAAAGATATGATAGCATCTAGGCAAGAGCTCCATGCCGATGTTTTACTAGTAGGGCATCATGGTTCCAAGTCCTCAACCACTCCCGCTTTCTTAAAGCAGGTTGCCCCTAAATATGCCATCATTCAATCTGGGGTCGACAATAAGTACGGACATCCTACACCAACCATTCTCGGCCGATTGAAGAAAGCTGGGATCATAGTGTACAGGAACGATACACAAGGAATTATTGATTTATCCTCCAATGGTACCAACATACAGATTACAACTGAGAGGTGATGAGATAATGAAAGGAATCGTAGATGGCTTTGAAGATGAATTTTGTATTATTGAAATTAATGGAGAGTCCAAGGATATACCCAAACATCAAGTGCAGACAGGTGTAAAAACAGGAGACATAGTGGAATGGGACGGGCATACTTGGCTAACCAATCATAAGCAGACCGAAGCAAGGATTAAAGAGATTAAATCGTTGATGAATGATGTATGGGAGAAAGAATAACAACATTCAGAGCACTAGCCTATATTATTGCAGGTCATGCAGCCCATCATCATCAAATAATTGTTGAGAAGTATCTGGTATAGGATTTGGAATCTGTGAAAATGTAGTATGCGTTAGAACTTACTTGAGGTAAGTTCTTTTTTTTTTTTGAGGTTGCAGGCTTTTGAATAAATCCTCCATGTCGTTAGCTGTATCGTATATGTTCCTTCGCCATATAATCTGTTAAGGTGTCAAAGGTAGATAAGAACATTACAGACTAGACTTTAACGTGAAGAGGAGTTGTCCCGTGAACAGTATGCGCAAGCTTCTGCTGATGAACACTGCGGCAGGAATTATTTTTAATTATATTAATTTATTTATTAATCTATTTATCTGGGAGAAAGGGCAGAGTATTGCTGATGTAGCTTGGTACAATTTAGTCCAATTTTTGTTTTGGGGGGCTGCTTTTGTATGGGGTGTAAAGCTTTTGAATTCGTATTCATTAAGATTTGTCTTTCTAGCTTCTGCTATATTCGCTGCAATCACTTTTGGGGTGGTCAGTGTCCTTCATATTGAACCTAAGTTTTTGTACCTCGCCCTATTAGCGCTTCCCGTAGGGATAACTAATGGATTGAACTCCTGTGCACAAAATTTAGGTGTTTCTTTATTTGGAAAAAGTGATGATTTCGCAGCGTATTTCTCTACATCTAATATCATTGGTCAAGTTATACAAATCGTGAATCCCATTGTGTTTGCCATCGTTATTCAGACGATAGGGTATACTGGGTCCTTCGCCGTCATGCTTGGATTTGTAGGCGTTATGGTGGCTTGCGCATTCTTTATCCCGAATGCGACTTTAGCAAGCCAGCAGACGAAATCTGTAGCTTCTTATGCTATATCTAACGTATTCTTCACACCTACACTTCGCTGGATGATCCCGTCCATTATTGCAGCAGGATTTTTCATGCAATTTCAGGGTTTATTCTCCCTAATCTTCACATTCTCGGTCACAGAGAATAAGTTAATCATTGCGATCTTGCAAATCACGTATACGGTATGTACTATTCTTGCGATGGTTCTGTATAGAAGGCTACGAAATGAAGGAAGGTTCCATAATTCCTTTTGGCTTATGTTGGGGATGATCATGGCCTCTATAGGGTTCGGGATTGCGTTATATCCAAAGGCTCCTATATTAATCTTATCTAATATATTAACTACCGTCGGAATGTTTTTTTTCATGACGATTTGGAATGCACGTCAATTTATAGCTATTAACCACCTAGACGCTGCGGCAAAGTCTCGAATATTAGTCTGGCGTGAACTGCTGCTTGTTATAGCCCGGATAGCTGTCCTTGCTCCTGTATTAGCTATAAAAGACTTCGCTAGTTGGCCATTCCGCTTGTTAATGCTATTTTGTTTTATCGTGGCTCTTACCATTCCGTATTTATCTAAAAAAGGTACAGAAGAAGTACGTCCTCGGAATTAAAAGTGTAAAATCAATCGCCTTCTTTCTTAGGAAAGAGGGTTTTTTTGGTTAATTGTTACATCTAGCGATAAGTGGGGTAAAAAATATCACAAAAGCTTTAATACATACTGGATAAATTTTGTGGAACGATATACAATACGGTTTGTGTCTTGGTTGCACCCATTTTGATCCACGTAAAGGAAGTTGAGCAATGGCTGGAAAGTTAAAACGTCTGCTTATCGGTAGACCTATGAAATCAACACAACTTGAAGATGAAAAACTCGGCAAATTAAAAGCCCTAGCTATCCTATCTTCCGATGCATTATCTTCTGTAGCTTATGGTACAGAACAGATTTTACTTGTCTTAATGGCGGCTGGTTTTGCGGCTCTATGGTATTCCATCCCTATTTCAATTGCGGTACTCGGACTACTTGTCATTCTCATTGTATCGTATAGACAGACCATTTTTGCTTATCCAGGTGGAGGCGGCGCCTATATCGTTGCCAAAGACAACCTAGGATTGTCTCCGAGTCTAATCGCCGGCGGCTCTTTATTAGTCGATTATATTCTTACGGTAGCGGTAAGTTCCTCAGCGGGAACAGATGCCATCATATCGGCCTTTCCCGCTTTGCATGATTACCGGGTAGTGATTGCCTTATTAATGATTCTCCTCTTGACGATTATGAATTTACGTGGGGTAACAGAATCTGCTTCTGTACTCGCCATTCCGATTTATTTGTTCGTTATTTCCATTTATGTACTTATTTTCTCGGGTGTAATTAATTTCATTCTGGGTGGGGCCCATTCAGCCGCACCCGAGTTCGGGAGAGCTGTTTCGAACGTAAGTTTGTTCTTACTCCTCAAAGCATTTAGCTCAGGTTGCTCAGCTTTAACAGGGGTTGAAGCGGTATCTAACGCGATTCCTAATTTCAAGAAGCCGGCGGAGAAAAACGCAGCAGCTACGCTTGTTATGATGGGTACCTTGCTTGCAGGTATGTTTATCGGGATTAGTTTACTGGCATATTGGTACGGTATTCGTCCTGAGCTAAAAGAAACGGTCGTGTCCCAAATTGCTGAATCGACTTTTGGACGTGGTATTTTGTATTACTTTATTCAAGGTATCACAGCTATTATTTTGATTCTGGCTGCCAATACGGCTTACTCTGCTTTCCCATTGCTCGCTTTCATGTTAGCCAAGGATAAATATATGCCGCATGCTTTCATGGTGCGTGGTGACCGTCTAGGATTCTCTAACGGGATTATCTTCTTAAGTATCTTGTCTGCTGTGCTAGTCGTCATTTTCCAAGGGAACACGGGTAATCTTATACCGTTATATGCAGTAGGTGTATTTATACCCTTTACCTTATCGCAGCTAGGAATGATGATCCGCTGGATCAAACTAAAACCTTCAGGTTGGGTGATCAAACTTACCATTAATACGGTGGGGATGCTTACCACCTTATCCATTACACTCATCTTTATTTTTACTAAGTTTACGCAAATATGGTTCATTTTTATATTCTTACCTATCGTCGTATATGTTTTTATAAGGATTAAGCAGCATTATGTGAACACAGCTGACCAACTTCGGATTGATCTTTTCCATGATAAACCTAACCCCAAGGGAAATACTGTTATTATTCCTGTGGCGGGCGTAACCCGTGTAGTCCTGAACACTGTAAGTTATGCGAAGACATTATCCGATAATGTAGTCGCCGTATACGTGGGATTTGATGATGAATCTGTTCGTAAGATCGAACAGCGCTGGAATGAATGGAACCCTGGCGTACGTTTAATCATTTTGAAATCCAGATATCGTAGTATTATGGGGCCGCTTCGTAAATTCATAGATACAGTAGAGTGGAAAAAAGCAGAAAGTGATCATATTACGATCCTGATTCCACAGTTTATTACGAAGCACTGGTGGCAAAATTTATTGCATAATCAGTCCAGCTTTATGATTCGGGCATATCTACTGAACCGAAAGGATGTTGTAGTAGCTACTGTTCCATTCCACATGGATAAATAGACTAACATTATTAAAAAAAGCTTTTATTTTAAAGATCCATTTAGTACATCAATGTCATCCGTGTCTGTAATGAATGCAGCATAAGCAATATATAGACCAATAATAGAGGCCAAAAGAGATAAAATAGCAGCAACAATAGCCCAAAGATTGATATTATTAGTGATTTGGGCTTTTGTTAGTTTGGCTGAATTTGACTGTTTAATTTTTACTTGTTTCATTGAAGAGGACCTCCCTTGTGTACAAATGACTTTTATCATCATCCTATAGTATGTCCCTATGTTGTTTTTGGCGTGGGCTATCGCTAAATAGGGCAGGGAACATTACCGCACAAGCTACTTTTTTAAAAGTAGCTTTTTTCTTTGGAAATTCTTACATAGGTTTTACCTGACATAGTACAATAGAATAAGGTGTAGATTTAGGTGATAAGAATAGAAAGGGGATTTAAAATGCAGGCTGTATGTGTGTTTGCAGGTTCGGCACCCGGCAATAATCCCGAGTATACGCACCAAGCTATTCAGTTAGGCAATGTGCTTGCCAAATCCAAGGTTCGTCTTATATACGGAGGATCGCGATTAGGTCTAATGGGTGAAATTGCGAACGAGGTGTTGAGTTTGAATGGAAGTGTAACGGGAATTATGCCTAGGGGATTACTGCGTGGGGAGAATGTCCATCAAGAATTGACGGCTTTCGTGGAAGTCGAAAGTATGCATGAACGGAAGGCTATGATGAATGAAATGGCAGATGGCTTTATAGCTTTGCCAGGTGGATTAGGAACGCTGGAAGAGCTGTTTGAAGTATTATGTTGGTCACAAATTGGTATTCATCAGAAACCGATTGGACTTTTAAATGTGAATGGGTATTATGACCCTTTAATTGAACTGATTAAGCATAGTGTAGAGCAAGGTTTTGCCCATAGTTCGAGTGAAAATTTGTTAATCGTAGCAAATGATGCTCATACGCTATTTCAGATGATGTCTGCGTATCAACCAGAACGTCCTGAAGCAAAATGGAAGCATCACCCTACGGGAAAGCTTGATGGATAATAAGCCTGCTAGACGAGAAATTCGTCCGCAGGCTTTTTTGGGTGGACTAAGATACTAGGGAAATGACAAGCAGTTCATACAAAACCAAGGGTAAGATACTGTTGTTATAATAATATCCACCTGGGCCACCTAGATAGCGGTTGTTGGCCGGTCCATGTGAAATGCTGATATACAAGTATTTGTCATCGGTATTTACAATAACCCCTTCAAAAGATTGACCATCTAAAGTCTTCACATACACAGGGCGATTGGCATGAACGGCGCAAGCTTGACGAATTTGATCTTTTACATTTTGAAGATGTTGCAGTGTGTTTGGATGTGCTTGATACACAATTTGACTGTTTTGCTCTGTATTTAGTGTCATACTAGTTCCTCCTTAAATTAAAGCCTTCTTAATAACACTATATACAAATGCCTAGGTGGAGGTTCCGTTAAAGCCCAAAGAAAAAAGCTGACCCATGAGGGACAGCCCTGAAAAAGTTATTTCATTACAAGATCAATGATTCAAGCAAAGGTTTAGACGGCCTCGCTTTGGTCATTTCTCAGACCAAGGGACGGAGAATCGAGCGTGTTCCGCTTACGCTTGAAGAGAAGGGGAATTAACCAATAATCGAGCCCCAGCCGGGCGGCATTCATACCTGCAGCGATGATAATGACTTCCAGTACAAGCATCTGCGCGTTCGTACTAACACTTCCCGATAACAGATACGCTAGGTTCATTACAAATCCCATAAGTGCAGCAAATGTTGTGAAAGTTCCTAGAATGAGACCGAGTCCTACAAGAAACTCTCCGTACGAGACTAATACGTTGAAGAACCCAACTCCGGGTATTGCGACATGTTGCAGGAATGAAGCCCACCAAGTCTGTACGTCAGGATATTCGCCCGTGCTTTTAGCTAGTGCCCCCGAAAGAAATCCACTTGCATCAAAACCTTCAGTTACCTTACTCCAACCTCCCTTGATCCATTCATAGCCTAAATAGACTCGAATGATAGTCAAGATCACCATAGCAACCTTGTTGTTCCGTAACCAATAATTTAACAGGTGTTCCCACTCCTTTTTTTGAATTTGGCATGTGGACCCTTATTTATGTAAATTATGTGTGTCGTTCGAAATAAAGCTTCTTGCAAGTGGAATATTACATTAATTTTAATAAATACAATTAAGTTACATTTTTGTTATATTAATCAGCATACATCATAGATATATGTTTGACAATAACCAAGATTAGTGTAATAAGAGCGTATACAAAATTTATTTGAGGAGGTTTGGTTATGGCCAAATTAATTATAGGGGTCTTTAGAGCTATACAAGATGTGTCGATCTTGATTGGAGAATTAGAGAAAGAAGGGTTAGATAATAAGCATGTGTCTATTTTATCCAAAAAAATCGGCCATCTACATAGATTAAGTGAAACGGCAGGCACACCCAAACCGGATGCAGGGAACGCGGGCAAAAGTATTTTTGGTCTGCTAAAAAGTGTAGCAGGGACTATGGAAGATGTTCCTCAAGAAGTAGTTACAACAGGGCCAGTATCAAAAAGATTAGCTGGTGCTGAAATTGGAGCGGGATCAGATGATCTCGTCGTGGCGCTTGTTGGTGCAGGAATTCCTGAGGAAGATGCAAAGGCCTATGAAGCTCATTTAATGGAAGATCGTTTGCTAGTTATGGCTGAATGCCCACCAGAGCAAGCGGAGCAAGTAAGCAAAATTTTCCAAAAACATCATGCGTTGGGAATCGATTAACTAGTTAACTTTATAACTTAGGCTTACTATTGTATGATGTTATTATTGTAATTCCTACTACCACATCGATACGGGAGATGTCTAATGAAACCGATCAACACGTTTATTGAAGGCGAAGAAGTAACTGGATTTTATTTGCTCAAGTCAGTAAATATCAAGCAAACGAATGGGAATTCACCCAAAGATTATTTTGATCTAATACTTGGAGATTCTACCGGAGAGATTGTAGCTAAGTTCTGGGAAGCTTCAGCTACGGATAAAGAGACGTTTTTTGCACCCATGTTAGTCAAAATTAAGGGGCATGTACATTTATACAGAGATAAATTGCAGTTTAAAGTGGTGCAGATTCGCCCTGCAAACGCCGAAGATGGTCATCAAATTACTGATTTTCTTCGATCGGCACCGGTTGCACCCACCGATCTAGTCTCTACAATTAGTGCCGCAGCTGCGACAATTCAAGATGCAGACTATAAATGGATTGTAGATCAGTGTCTTGCTAAAGTGGGGGATAAACTACTTCATTATCCTGCCGCCAAAACGATGCACCATGCCTTTTATGCTGGATTAGCCTATCATATGGTGCGTATGCTGGAACTTGCTGAATTCATTGTAACCCAGCGTCCTTTTCTTAATCGAGACCTCTTAATTACAGGTATTATACTTCATGATATTGCAAAAACCGAAGAACTTACAGCAGAGCTAGGAATCGTATCCGAATATAGCTTCACTGGCAAATTAATTGGTCATATTTCACTAGCTGTGAACTGGATTACTGAGTCCGCTATAAAGCGAGGAATAGATCTGAACGACGAGAAGCTTGTGATGCTTCAGCATCTTATTCTCTCGCATCATAATCTAGGGGAGTGGGGGAGCCCGATTCAGCCTCAACTTCCCGAGGCTATTGCGCTGCATCTGATTGATCAAATGGATGCCAAACTTCAAGCGGCAGAAGATGCGGTCATGGGCGTTGCTGAAAGTGGCAGTTGGTCCGCACCAGTGCGAGCTCTAGAGAACCGTCCTATGTATCGCGGCAAAGATAAGATATAATTGCTCGTATTAAAAAAGCGTCCTGAGGTTTCTCAGGGCGCTTTTTGGTGTAAATAAATTTAGTCGTTGTTGTGTTCTTTATTACCCGTCTTGTCATCATTTTCTTGGGTAAGCCCGTCCATAATCCCGCCGACAAGATCTTCTAGATGATCGGTGGCTGCTGGACGCTCTTTATCTACACTTGGAATAGGATCAACACCGGATCCGCGTTTGTCTTGATCTGAATTCATGAGTTCATCTCCTTTTACTCTTCTTTAGAATGTCTCCAAAAGAGTCGCTATATGTAGGATAAACCCGATGGGACCATTTTGAAACGGTGTAATTAGGAATTAGTGTAAACGTTATCATCAAACGTATCGGAGGATATTCGTTCTTCCATACGTGTCTCGATCTTACGAAGAAGTCTCAAAAAGTCTTCTTGTTCATCATCTGATAACAAACCAAGCATGTCCCCCGTGAAACGGTAACGGAAATCGATAATTCTCTTGGCCAGTAGAGCGCCTTCTTCTGTTAATGATAACCAGACGATCCGGCGATCTTCTTCGCTACGTACACGAATGATATAACCATCCGCTTCAAGTTGATTCAGCATAATTGTCGTTGCACCACTGGAAAGACTTAATTGACGCGAAATATGCACGACCATAGATTTGTGTTGACGGTAAATAATCATTAACATACGGCACTTCGTATTGTTTAGCTTATCATTCCGTTTCTTGTATTGTTTATCATAAAGTTTATTTTTGAATCGATAAAAAGTCTCCATAATGCGTTCCACGGCCTCGACTTGCTCCATGTCATCCTTTTGGGATTCCACGTGTTCCCCCTCCTTGTCGAAACAACCTTGCCCAGCCATATCCTGACCTCTACAGGTCGGTAGGTTGTCTGATATGTGTAATCTAACTTCAGTATCGCCCAAAAAATTTCAATCCTATTAATATACGAATGACGGACAAAATTGTTTCACAAATTTAGGATTGTAAGTTGAAACAGGATATGATAAATTAACTTTATATTAAAATTACTTTATAGTAAAGTAATAATCATGGATTTGGTGGAGGGAGAAAGAGAGAAGATGAAAGGTCGATTAATTTTAACAAATGTTTTAGGGATCATTGTGCTTGCGGCAGTGATTGTGGGCGGTGCCTACTATTATTATCAAGGTGCCACATATATCAAGACAGATGACGCAAGGGTAGCTGCGGATATTGTTCCTGTGTCTGCGCCAGCAGCAGGGGTTGTCTCTTCTTGGACAGGTAAAGAAGGCGAAGTGTTGAATGAGAAAGGAACACTCGGTCAAGTAACAGCGGCAGGTACTTCTGTTCCAGTTACGGCACCTATGGGTGGAACACTGATTAAGAATCAGGCGAAGAATGGTGAATTGGTTCAAGCGGGCACACAGCTCGGACAGATTGTAGATATGAAGAACCTATATATTGTAGCCAATGTGGATGAAGATCAGATTAAAGACATCAGCGTAGGTTCCAAAGTCGATGTCGTTGTAGATGGCGATCCAGGTACTAAGATCCAAGGATCTGTAGAACAAATTGGTTATGCAACAAACTCAGTATTTTCTTTGTTAGCTAGCACCAACACAAGCGGAAGCTACACAAAAGTAACACAAAAAGTGCAACTTAAAATTGCTATTAGCAGTTATTCCAAAAATGTCCTTCCGGGCATGAATGCAGAAATCGTCATTACGAAATAAAACAGGTTACTGATGTACCCTGCAGAGCTTGCAGCTTTTGCAGAAAGGAGATGGGCCCATGGCCTCCGCGCAAGTATCAACGGGTGCCGATACGCCCAGCTTTAAGCAGCATTTACCGCTACTTATCGTATTAATGGTGGGCTTATTTTTAGCCATTCTTAATCAAACGCTGTTGAACGTGGCACTACCACATATTACGAACGAATACGGAATTACAACGAATACAGCTCAGTGGCTTTTAACAGGATACATGTTAGTGAACGGGGTGCTTATCCCGCTCTCTGCTTTCCTCATTGAACGATTTGGCGTTCGGGTTCTGTTCCTTGCTGCCATGTTTAGCTTTACTTTAGGTGCGCTAATTTGTGGATTGGCAGATAGCTTTTCTGTTCTTCTTATTGGCCGTCTAATTCAAGCCGTAGGTGGGGGCGTACTCTCTCCACTGGTCATGAGCGTTATCTTATTTATATTCCCTCCAGAAATGCGGGGGAAAGGAATGGGCATCTTCGGCTTAGCCATGATGTTTGCTCCAGCTGTAGGTCCGACGCTTTCAGGTTGGGTGGTTCAGAACTACGACTGGCATATCTTGTTCACAGGTATGATTCCTTTTGGCGTGATTATTTTCTTTGTTGCCCTATTTAAAATGCGCAATATTGAGCAACCTAAGATGATCAAACTCGATTACTTAGGAACCTTCTCTTCTTTAGCTGGGGTAGGATTGCTTCTTTATGGATTAAGTGAAGCAGGATCTAAAGGCTGGGGAGATATGGAGGTTGTATCCTGTATTGTAGCAGGAGCGATTCTTGTTACGTTCTTTGTTATTTGGGAGATGCGGAGTAAGAATCCTTTGCTTAATATGGGTGTATTCCGTTACGGTATTTTCTCTTTGTCCAATGTCATTAATATTTTTGTTACGGCGAGTATGTTTGCAGGGATGCTCTTGCTTCCGATTTACTTGCAGAACTTACGCGGAATCACTCCGCTTAACTCAGGACTGCTTATGCTCCCGGGTGCACTAGTGATGCTGATTATGTCTCCGATCTCAGGGATTCTATTTGATAAAATAGGGCCTAGACCGCTAGCCATAACCGGGATGATTATTACAACCCTTACCACTTGGGAATTTACGAAATTAACTCTGGACACTTCGTACAATTATATTCTGGTAGTATATATGATTCGTTACTTTGGGATGTCCTTCCTAATGATGCCTATTATGACTGCAGGGATGAATCAGCTTCCAAGAGATTTGAATAAGCATGGTACGGCCATGTCTAATACGTTAAGACAAGTGAGTGGATCCATCGGTACAAGTATTATTACGACCATTTTTACGACGCGGGCCAGCTTTCATGGGGCAGCTTTAACCGATCGTATGGATACTACAGATCCTGGATTTATGCAGGGATTCATGGAACTTGTGAATAAGATAGCAAGCGCAGCACATATTCCACTTGCACAAGCCAAAACGCAGGCAGCTACCGCTCTAGCGGGGCAAGTGAAACTGGAATCTTCGGTTCAAGGAATTAATGATGCCTTCTTCTGGGCAACGATGATTTCGGTCGTAGGTCTTGTTCTGAGCTTCTTCTTAAGAGATGTGCGGAAAGACAAGGTGCGGCAAGCGAAGAAGGATGAGAATGTGGAACTTCTGATGCTTCCTGCACCACAGCAGGTCATAGCAGCTGAGAAGGGATGATTTTAATGAATATTTGCATCGTATATGATTCAGAAGGTGGACATACAGAAGCCTTGGCTAAGGCGATTGCCGAAGGGGCTGCAAAGGTGGAAGGGGCAACGATTCACCTTCATTCTGTTGCAGAAGCCGATGTGTATACTCTTCCTACAATGGATGCTATTATATGGGGATCTCCAGGACATTTTGGTACGATTAGTTCTGGACTCAAACAGTGGATTGATAAACTCGGTTATTTATGGGCTGCAGGCCAGTTAGTAAATAAAATTGGAGCCGTCTTTTGCACAACGGCAACAGAACATGGGGGTCTTGAAGCTACTCTCTTGAATCTGATTACCCCTATGCTCCATCAAGGGATGATTATTGCGGGTCTGCCCGGTAACATTCCTGAGAATGCCACCTATGGTTCTTATTACGGCGTAGGTATCTCATGTCCAATTGACAGTACAGAACTTCTAAGCGAAAAAGGTAGAGTTCTAGGTATGGCGCTGGGAGAACGGGTAGCCAACTTGACTGCAACTTTTGTTCAGCAGTCCTAAATCAAGGAGGAAGCCGTTATGATCTTCATTACCTTTGCAATCACTGCGATTATTGTCTTAGCGATTCTTATATCCTTAAATGTCCGTAACAAATCGGCAAACCTCGCCAAGGAGCGTGTAAGCTCGAACGAGGAGCAACAAGTAACGGAGCAACCAGAACAAGAAACGGATGCTCCAAAAGTATCTGATACTATGCATGATCATCTGGAGGAACCTGTCTCAGATCCTTACATTCTTTCAGAACAACTGGCTGCGCATCATCATTCAGAATCTACAGAACACACACAGACAGATATTGGCTTACAGAAAGCGTCTATTGTAGAGCCATCGCAGCGGATCACAATAGATCAAGAAAAGCTGGCAAAAACGCCTTCTGCTCAACCAGCAGCTTCCATTACGGATCAAGATTACCGAGCAGCTATTCAGCGGCTCTTGGAGCCTCCTCAAGAAAAACCTGTAGATGCTCCTAATTCGGCATCGAAAGATCAGGACTTTCGCAATGCTCTCAAGAAATTAAGTGAACAGAAGAAAGATCATTAACAAACAAAGGTGTTTCTACTGCCCGTCTACGGGCTTTAGGAACACCTTTTTTGTAACTTGCTAGAACAAAAAGCGCAAGGTTACAATGATGACAGCAAGATGGTAAAGAAGTTCCAGCCAATTTCGATCAAAGCTATTACTAAGCTGAGCTATGGAATAGATAGAACGAATAATAATGATAACCAGAGCGATCTGAAACAAGACGAGTGGAATCACAGGAAACCTCCTTTACTAGGACCTTTTCATAGATATGATGGGATGTCCTACTTCATTCATAAGCTTATGTTCCTAGTATATATTTTGAAAAGATAGGTATGTTTGCCGTTTCAAGAGCTACGGATTCCTCATACTATACATTAGTTGAGAGGAGTGATGAAGATGGAGGCTTATTATAATTGCATGCGATGTATGAATAAGAGAGTTCGAATTATGACCGTGGATGGGAATCATTATGAAGGTGTAATTACCAATGTGGACCGTGAAAATGTATATTTAGATACACGGGGAGAGGGTAGAACAGTTCAGACATCTGGATTTTATCCGGGATATGGATATGGGTATGGTTATGGTGCCGGTGCTGGAATTCTATCGCTTAGTTTGTTTTCCTTGTTAGCTTTAGCTTTGATTTAACTTTAATAGTAGCAGACAGAGCCCCTTTCTTTAAAAAGATGAGAGGGGCTCTTCATTCTATACTGTGAAGAAGTAAATTTACTTTTAGATGAAGAAGCTCACTAAGGTCTGAAATATTGCGTTACGGATGCTGTGCCGTCAGCTTCCACGTGTACCTCAGCCCATGCACCGTTAATGAGAGTGTTCTGTGGAGGGAGATGACCGCAGTCTATATCATAGATAATAGGAAGCTTTAATTCATTTGAAAGTTCAGTGTATACGTCCTCTACCGTGTAGCCGTCGAACGGCTGATTTGCTTCGCTTCTACCGAACATAATTCCTGAACAATGCTCAAACCAACCTGCTAATTTCATTTGAACTAACGTTCTTCGCAAATCTGTGGTGGATAATTCGCAATTCTCCAAATACCATAGAATGGGTTCATTATGGATATAAGTCTGCTGGAAATATTGGACATCTCCATATGGGGTACCGATTACATGTCTGATAACATCGATACACCCTCCAAGCAGACGACCTTGTATGTTCACAGAGGCCTGCGAAATGATCTTCCAAAAGGTCGGTTCTGTTAAATGGAATATAGATGGTGAAGGATCATTAAAATTCCACTCCTTTTGATAATTTAATGAGGAATGTTGCCTGATTGCTTCGCCAGTCCTTGTAGATAATGTAGGCAGCCACATTGCAGTTGTAGGATCTGAAAATTCTCCCCTAAGATCCATAACATTCGTGCCATGGGCAGTGGCAATGCCTGTCTTTAACGTGATGGCTAACAATAATAAGCTAATATCTGAATAACCTAAAATCCATTTCATAGGGATATGTTCAAAATCTACATATTCTAAGATTTCAATTAATAGTTCTCCGCCCCAAGGTGGGATAATGATATTAATATCATCATCGAGCATCATTTCATTAAATTCAGATGCACGCACAAGGGCTGGCGCTGATGTAGACTTGTGTTGATTCCAAACGGTGTCTCCGTAAATCACATTGAATCCTTGTGTCCTCAAACGATTAGAGGTTTGATGTAGCAAATCATGCAATTCCGGCTTTACGCCAGAGGAGGATGCAGTTATCCCTATGGTTGCTCCTGGTTCTAATAATGGATATTTCATTTTGTATACACTCCTTAATTCAGATTAGTTAGAGCAATACATGGTTCTAGATATAAAAAAATGACATCCAAATGATTGAATGTCATATAGAGCAATGGGCATGCCACAAAGTGTAAAGTAATCTTGTTAACTTGTTTAGAAGAGCAATAGCCTTCTTTACTCAATATCTTCGTCTTGCTCCAAGAACCACAGAATATCATCACAATCGACATCGCCATTATAGTTAATAAGAATCTCTTCACCAGCCTTAATATCAGTGTAAGCATAGAAATCAAAGGTGTGCTTCTCAAAACTAATATCATAAGTAGCATTAGGCGTATAGGAATGATTGAACAAGCTTCCGTACCCAAGCAGAATGGCTGTGTGATTCGCCCCATACTGGAACACATAATCCGCAAGAATAGTTTTCTCTATATGCTCGTGATCTTCATTCTCATAAGGAACTACGGGAGCTTCATGGATCAAGGTCCCTTTCGCAATATCCTGTGTGGCAAATACGCCTCGGTTGAATTCTCCATTGCTAAGATTAGAAATTTTCACTTCGATCATTTGTCTGTCACCTTTCACGAATAACGATTATTTTACATAGTGTGCGATGAAATTTGTAACTTCTGCATCATAAGCGGTGGGATCTACTTTACGTGCTAATCCATGTCCAGCTCCCTTAGCAATATAAAGCTTCTTGGGTTCGGGACCAATTTTATAGAGTTCATAGACCATTTCAGAGGGTACAAATAAGTCGGCATCCCCGTGAATGAATAGCATTGGTGTTTTTGATTTCTTCACTTGTTCTAAGGCTGAAGCCTCGGCAAAGGAATAGCCAGCCCTAATTTGGGTCATCAGACTTGTGGTTTGTACGAGTGGGAACGTAGGTAAATGATACATCCGTTTGAGTTGATACTTCAGTTCATCTTCTGCTGAGGTATAGCCACAATCCTCTACAATAGCTTTTACATTAGAAGGGAGGTCTTCGCCACTAGTCATCATGACAGTTGCACCACCCATAGAGACTCCATGTAGAACAATTTGTTGTTCGTTACCTAAGGTTGTAAGGACCTGATGGATCCATTGTACATAATCTTTACGCTCCGGCCACCCAAAACCTATATAGTTACCTTCGCTTTTTCCATGTCCTCTGGCGTCAGGGATGAGAACGTTATACCCAAGATCTTCACTGTACATTTGAGCAAGATCGCCCATTTGTTCGGGTTTACCAGCGTACCCATGAGCTAGAATGACCGTTTTGGCGGAAGAAGATTTGGATTTCAAAAAATAAGCATGCAGCTTCAAACCATCCCCCGAAGTCAGTATCCAGTCTTCAAAAGGTTGGGTGTTCCACCATGCCATACGTTCCTGTTCTGAGGTCTGCAAGGCGGGGTCCACTTTAAGATCTGGATTGTCGTCCAAAAAGCCTTTATCTGCCCTTGCAATGGCTACCCCATAGAAATAAAACGTAGCTCCTACGATTATAACAATAAATAATAATGCAATACTGGATAAGATAATCATCCATTTTTTGTTCAAACGTATGCCTCCCGATTCTGTCTTATGTATTCATACTCATTCCCTGTAGTGTATCGTACCTATGTGAAATGCTCAAGACAGAGTACTATTTGGTATAATCATGTAAAGAAATTGCATCTATTTAGATGAAAAA
Source organism: Paenibacillus shirakamiensis (assembly GCF_017874255.1). GTDB lineage: Bacteria > Bacillota > Bacilli > Paenibacillales > Paenibacillaceae > Fontibacillus > Fontibacillus shirakamiensis. Next base: position 340,802 of record NZ_JAGGLD010000001.1, read on the forward strand.
ATTGGAATGAATACCGATATGGTCTATCTGGCTTGGGGTGATTATGATCAACATTATAAAGATTACTACAGTTGGGGATCGGCAGACATGTGGGTATATGAGCATTCAAGTTATGCAAATGATTATTTGTATTTCACCAATGATATTTTAGTGTCTTTCTCTAATTAGAATCTATTTCTAGAACCTACAAGGTAAAAGGAAAAAAAAGGAGAATGGATGTGAATTCTCCTTTTTTTTGTTGCTAAATATGTTTCACGATGGTAGAATGAAATTCGTTGCAGGACGGTAGCTCAGCGGGAGAGCACTACCTTGACAGGGTAGGGGTCATGGGTTCGATCCCCATCCGTCCTATACTGAAAACCCCTTGATTATCAAGGGGTTTTTGCTTTTTTTAAGTCAATAATCACAAAAAGTGGTAATTATTTTTATACTTTGTTCATGCAATCCTCTAATTATAAAGATTGGTCTACGTGGAAAAATACATCTGGAACAGCAAAAAAGATAACTACACATATAGTAACTGGAGCTGATGGTCAAAATTCCTATAGACTGAGTTTGCAGATAAATTATAATGACGGAACACCTTTAACAAGTATTTTTTATTCGGATTTTTGACAACCTGGGGTTCAATCATTATTTAATTTTTGTTTACCGCCTGGAGTTACAGTGTATACCGTTGTAGATACAGTAGGATTTGTATCATCTAAATCATATGAATTAGATTTTTATCAATATTAAAAGAAATTAAGCACTCATTACATGGGGTGCTTTTTATTTTGCTCTATTTTGCTCTCTGATAGATAAATGCCTATAGAGCGGATTGAAGATATCCGCAAGAATTGCAACAGAAAATAGAGCTACTTCTACTAAAATCAAGCTTCTGGAAAAAAACGACCTACGACATGAAGAGACATCAAACAAATTAAAGAGTCCACAATAAAAATGGAGATCGATAATAAAATATTTTCATTGTTTCAACAAGTAGGCAAGATAGCGGTGCTGAACGGAAGATAGGACTTGAACTACTTAAATATGTACTTGGAATTACAATCGGTTTAATGGTAGCCAATATGTCTTTAGGAAAGTAGGGGTTGAGATGAGATATGACAAAAGAAATCGGGAAGCTAGTGTAAGCCAAATTTAGAATTTAAGTAAAAAGGCTATTATACGGATAAAGTGCTTGATGTTCCAAAAGTTGAAAAAGATGATGAAAACATGGACAAGGTGAGCGTAAAGGTAGACGGTAAAATCATTGCAGATGGTCTACTAGGAAAAAAGGCAGGAGTAACCTATGTACCTCTACAGGCTGTTGCCGATACGCTGGGAGCAAGTGTTGAATGGGATAGCAAAACAAAAACCGCTTAATCACAAAGAAGGTAAATAAGTAAAAAACACCAATTTAATAGATAAATTGTCCTTCGTTTCCGAGTTGGCTGAGGTCCAAATTATTAAAGCAGACTGTCAATGTTCCTAAAAATGCATTACCTGTAATTGACTTATTTATTGGATTAGGGGTTGGTGCTGCGGCAGACCTTTTACTATCTAGATTTGATCCACAGACTTTGGTCAGGAGGATTGACGGAGTTGTTCGTGCTAGCGTTTAGCAAGAGGTATGGGATAACAAGAATAATTAATTGTAACAAGCCCCACCTGTGTTAAGATGGGGCTTGTTATAATTTTAAAATTTAGTGAATTGCAATGTGTAAGGTCTGTTAGGATCATAATCATCTCTACCAGTAGAAATCACTCGGATATACACTTTTTTACCAGCTTGAACATCTGTGCCAACAGCTTCAACTTCTCCCTTACCATTATAATTAATATAACTGGTGCCTGTTATATTATTATTCGAATCAGTTCTTACTAATTGTAAAGTAAGATCGATGCCAGATGGAGGAGTTACAGCAACAGAAAAATTAATGTATTTAGAACCACTTGCATTATTAACAACATACCAATCATTATCATTTGGACTGTCAATGGGAAGGATTACGGTATTCGTACTAGATGTGTATGGATTCCAAATCTCCATTGGACTTTCAAAGGTATCACCATATCCATATTGAGCAGAAGCAGATCCAGCAGCTAAAGATAACAGTATTGCAGTAAGTAGAGTCACAATAGAAATTTTTTTCTTCATCTCTCGTTACCTCCAATAGATTAATTAGCTGGCCAGCTTATATAAAGCTATCACAGCGTATGATGTAAGTAAACTACTAAAATGTAAATAATTATTAAAATATTAATTAAATTCCCAAAAATATTTCGCTTATAAAACGTTGTCAGGAATAGAGGGTTTAGCTACAGGGTTGGTTAAGCTGTCTTTGATCAAGAGAAGCGTAATAGAAGGGATAATAATAAGCCCTACTGATTTCAGTTGGTAGGAATGATTTGTTGGATTATTCAGGATATATTTATAGTAATATGCACTAATATAATTCCAATATTTAGTTTATTATAGTATTAAGGCTTAAACTTTTGAATGAATGAATGAATGAATGAATGGATGGTTTTTCATGGTTATATTAAATTTATACAAAGGTTAAATTGAAAGATTAATTGTATTTCTTGAAGATAAACGTAACTACATACCGTTTTCAAAGTTATTAATATTTTATTTAAAGGTACCTTTCTACATTAGATTAGGCTTCAATTTGTCAATAGGCCTACTTACAGCAAAATTAATGTATATGGTTGGTTTTATAGTTCTGCAAAGTAAAGCTAAAAATGAGATTCTATCTTTAATAACTGTATATAATAATCCCATAAATTTCTGGTGCTCTTGTTTATAGCTATTCTTTAATTTATTTTTTTCTATTATTTATATGTTTAGTTCCTTTCATTATTCTCGCGCTACTTACTTGGGTGATGATACATTTAAAAAATAAACAAAAAAGGATATCAAACTTGATAATTTTATTTTTTATGTTTTTAGTAATAATTATTTGCTCTTCCTTATTCTTAATAAAGTATGGACCTTATGTTCCTTATCTAATGCTTTATCAATCCAAATTTCAAAGTTTAATTGAATTAAGCATAAGATATTTAAGTGGAGAAGAAATTCCAAACAATATTCAGTATATAAGTTACGATTATTTTTTTAATAGAGTAAAGTATTCAGTTATTTTTGAAAATCTTTTACTTAATCTATTTATATAATTAAAAAGAAAATTAATGCGGTGATATATAGCACATTTTTAATTGCTTTATTCTCTCTAGTTTTCTGCATAATAATTTTACATACCATTTTTGAGCCGGGTAACCTTGGGAAAAGTTTAGCAAATTATGATATTGACTATGTTCAAGTTAATTATGAGGTAAACGGTAATCAAACTATAGAAGGTATTAGAGTTTACGAAAACGATAAGCAAGTCATTATAAGAGATAATTGTAATATTTTACATAGTATTCATTCTGATAAAATTTCTATTAAATCTATAGAAGATATTACCGCATGTAAAAAACAAATTAAAAGATATGAAACACAAAGGCCGAATAGCCAAAGTGGTCTTTTTCATTTAAAGGATATAATATTGTTTCATGTTGGATATCCGATATAGGTATCCAGTATTAAAATGAATAAGAGGAGAAGACTTCTATAAGCCTCCTCCTACCTCTCTACCGCTGTAACAACAAATATCCACTAATCGCAGAAGTTCTTTTTCTATACACAATCCGAAAGCCAACGTCGTTGTCTTGTAGACAGGCTAACGCTGTGCTAAGCAAGGCCTTCGGTTTGAGATCAAATTGACAAGGTGAGGAATTGCCAATTAATCGTGCAGCAGTAATTCTACGTGAAGAGCCAGCAATCAAAGGATTGCGTGTCCATTGAATCAATACCAGGTCCGGTTGACGAGTAGCCTTAATGCGAGCCATGGAAATCACCTCTTTTCTAGGATTCCTATAGTAGATGCCAATTGATCGAAAAACGTACGGGACAGTATCGAAAATACAACCCTAGTCTATCATCGTGGTGATGCCAACCTACTATTTGAACAACAAGACTATGAAGGCGATATTACTTTAACAAGTAATTGAAAGTAACAATAGGAATGAGACCTTATTTTTCGCTTAGCAGAGTAAGGTCTTTTGTATAATTAATATTTCTTTGGACAAAATTAGAAAACGGTTCATTGATGATCTTAACCGGAGGTGAATGACTTTGAGAAAGTTGAATCCACGATATATCGCTCAGATTTCAATAGGAGTAAGTTGTATTTTGTTGATATCCGGATGTGGGCTTACACAATCCCCAGAGACGTTGCAAAAACAAGAGGTCATGTTGTCCCCCGCACCAATGACTTCATTTGACCTACCTGTTAATGAAGACGTTTATGACACACCGTCCGTTCAGGAAGATGTGTACGGGACAGATCAATAAAACATTGTGAATCTCTATGCAGATAAGGTATACGAACCCCTCATTTTTTTGTATACTATTGCAGCCGAGGATGTAACATGAATAGAGGGGGAACTACAGTGGCAGCAACAATTATACTAGTGCAGACGGCAGAGCAATTGGAGCAATGTCTGGAGATTCGCAAAGAAGTTTTTGTAGGAGAACAGAATGTTCCATTAGAAGAAGAAGTAGATCAATTTGATGTCATTAGTCCGGATGTCAATCACATCTTGCTCGAAGTAGAAGGTTTGCCAGCGGCAACTGGCCGAATTACATATTACAAGGATAATGCGGCAAAAGTTCAACGAGTAGCCGTACGTAGTGCTTATCGCTCCAAGGGAACAGGGCGTGTGCTTATGCTAGCTTTAGAGCAGACGGCAAGAGAATTGGGGTTTGAAAAAGCGGTACTGGATGGTCAGTGTCAAGCTGAGGAATTTTACCGTAAGCTTGGATACGAAGTGATCTCCAAAGAGCCATTCTACGACGCAGGGATTCTCCATGTACGAATGGAGAAAAAATTGTAATTGTAAGACGGCCTCATGACATTGCAGCTTAATGGGCATGCTATAGTTGAGCTCATATCCTTACAGAGGATGAGCATCAGGCAAACTCAAAAGGAGCTGTGAGACCATGGCGAATTCAGCAAGAGAAACGTTTGTTGCCGTACAGAAAGATGGAGACGGGGACCTGCACGCGTTCAAAACATCTGCTGGACGAACGTTATCTTATCAAGAGGCCCTTCAGGAAGTTCAGGCTGGATCAATTGCAGGCGTAAATGCCTTTAAAGGCAAAGATGGAGAGACTTACTTGCGGGGCGATGCAGATGGCGATCCAAGCAACAATTTGGATGCATTACCTTCTTTTGAATAGGTTGAATTCGATATAATTAATATAGAAAAAGAGGGGCCATTTGGAGATGGCCTCTCTTTACTGTAGGCTTTATAGCTCATACAGTTGATGCTGCTGCAAGAACTGCATAGGGCCTGTTTTACCGACAAAGTCTTCTTTCTCATCCCCATAATGCATAAGAGAAATCTGTTGCTGCAAGGCAACAGGCAGAGTAAGTAATTCATTCAGCGTAGTGTGTACAAATCCTTCTCCTGTAAGCTGAACTTCATGCAGTATTGTGTGGCAAGAGCGTTCATTCACAAGCTTATGAAGAAGATCAGGTTGAAATCTAAGATCTGCACTATAGAAAATGCCACCATTTATATATAGTGAATAGCTGAGCTTGCCTTCAATGTGTGGAGTCTGAATCAACTCGACATCCAAATTTTCCGTAAGAGTAACGATTGTTCCCTCTGTAATCTTCCTTACCTCAAAAGCATCATCTAACACACGGATCTCATCTTGGGATAGACCGCCGCTAAGCGTATGCTCCCAGAGGGGGGTAGCAAGAGGTTCGGCAATATACAGCACAGGTTTACGATGATATCGATACTTCATCTGGAAAGCAAATTCTTCAAGCCCACCCACATGATCGGCATGAAGATGGGTAATGAGGACTGCATCGATATCCTCCCATGCATAGCCTAGCTGATGTAAAGCAAGAGGTGCGGTAATTCCACAGTCAATCATTAGAGTAAAGTCGCCTTGATGGAGAAGGGCATTGTTGTTAAAATACGTTTTTGCAAAAGCACTGCCTGTGCCCAGCATTTGTAGAGTCAGTGTCACTATGAACCTCCTGTTATGAAAGCGAATTTTTCTTTTAATGTACCATGTCCAAGATGCAAATCCAAAACTTACATTTTAATAATTTTCATGGAAATCTACCGCAACTTGCTCGAAAAATAGAAGTATACATATATAACAACATGATGAAGTGGGAGGGAATTTACGAAAATGAAATGGAAAAAAGTTGCTGTGTTGGTTCTTACATTTTCCCTCTTAGGCGGGACGATGATGTTTGCGGATGGAGCCATGCAAAAGGTTAGGCTAATTTTGAACGGAAAAGAAGTTGAGGATGGCGGCGTAATGATTGACGGTAAGACCTATGTTCCAGTCCGAGAGCTGAATGGATTAATCAATTATGATGATTCTAGCAAAAAAGTGACCTATAATCTGCCTAATGTTAGTATGTTTTTGTTCAAAGGTGACACGCCATTTGGCATTGTAAATACAGGTAAGTTGAAATTCAAAGTCTTCTGTCAAATCGATAGTCTCAAAGCCGACATCTCATCGGTTAAAGTGGCTATCAAAGCACCAGATGGATCAATCAAATCGATACAATCCCAGGATATTACGAATCAGAAGGATAATTTCTGGTTCATTACGAATGATTACACGTATGAATTCAAGACCTCAGGTAAATACTCGATTGGTTTCTATATGAAGCAAGGGAAAAACGCAGATTACGTTCTCGTATCCGAAAAGGTCGTTTCCACTCAAGATTAGGGTTTGTTAAGGTAGTCTCCAAATTGACCTATATGAGCTAAAATGATACGATACGAGGGTATATGACAGTTTTTCTATAAATCAATCCGAAGTGAGGTATCTTACATGAGCGATCACAAACATGAACATGACGACACATGCGGCCATGACCATGATCACGAACACGAAGAGTTTGTGCTAACTTTGACCGATGAGAATGGTAAAGACGTAGAAATGGTTCTTGTTGAAACTTTTGACGTCAATGAGAAAGTCTATGCTCTTTTACTTGAGCGTAACAATCCTGAAGCTGATGGTATCATTCTTCGTCTGGAAGAAGAAGACGAGCAAATGGTGCTCTACAATATCGAAGACGAAGAAGAATGGGCACAAGTGGAAGAAGCTTACAATGAACTTGTGGCACAACACGAAGAATCTTAAGATAGATCAAAACAAAAAAGGCTCCCCTAGGGGAGCCTTTTTGTTTTCTAGAATATGGCATCTGCTTCTACGATAACTTTAACCTGATTAATATAGCGATCCTCAGGCCCTTTTACAGGAAGTCCAACTTCCACGTGATCTACAATATAGTTAATATTCTCTTGGGAGATAACTTCACCGGGCAGAAGGATAGGGATACCTGGTGGATATACATAAATGAACTCTGCAATGATCCGTCCAGCCGATTCTTTGAATGGAATAACTTCGGTATCTGCATAGAATGCATCGCGTGGAATAAGCGAAAGCTGAGGCAGTTCCGGTGTTTTGACTACAAGTTCATTAGCATTGTTCTCAATATAATACTTAGCTGCAAGTTCACGAAGTGCGGTAAGAAGGATATCTACGGTTTCCCGGCTATCCCCTGGGGTAATAAAGCAGAGAATGTTGTACATATCACTTAGTTCAACTTCAATATTGTAATGTTCGCGTAACCAATTTTCCGTTTCGTAACCTGTAATGCCTAAATGGCGCACATGAATGGTAAGTTTCGTAGGATCATGAGCATAGGTAGCCTCTGTTCCAAGAATTTCTTTGCCGAAGCAATAAAGTCCGTCTATGGTGTTAATGACTTCTCTTGCATAATGAGCAAGCTCCAGAGTCTCTTTGATCATCTGCTTACCATTTAAGGCTAGATTACGACGTGCTGTATCTAGAGATGCCAGTAAAATGTATGATGTTGACGTGGTTGTCAGCATACTAATAATAGTCTGTACACGTTGAGGATTGACGTAACCATTTTTTACATTTAAGTTCAGCACAGAACTTTGGGTCATCGATCCACCAAGCTTATGCACGCTGGTTGCAGCCATATCCGCACCGGCTTCCATCGCAGAGATGGGGAGTTCATCATGGAAATGAATGTGCACGCCATGTGCTTCATCTACAAGGACAGGAACATGGAAGCTATGGGCAAGTTCTACGATCTCTTCAAGATGAGCACTAACTCCGAAATAAGTAGGATTAATAACAAGAACGGCTTTGGCATCAGGATGCCGCTTCAAGGCCCGATGCACTGACGATGTTGTAATCCCGTGATCTATCCCAAGATTCTCGTCCTGAGCTGGGGATACAAATACAGGTTTGGCCCCGGCAAAAATGATAGCGGACATAACAGATTTGTGAATGTTGCGGGGAACGATAATTTTGTCACCGGGCGAACAAATAGACATAATCATAGTCATAATGGCACCGCTTGTCCCTTGAACAGAGAAATAGGTGTAATCTGCGCCAAACGCATCCGCAGCAAGTTTTTGTGCTTCTTCAATAACTCCGGTAGGTTGATGTAAATCATCGAGGGGTGCGATATTAATGAGATCTATGGATAATGCGTTATCGCCTATAAATTCTCGAAATTCTTGGTCGGATCCTACTCCCTTTTTATGCCCAGGAATATGGAACTGAACCGGATTGTTTGCCGCATGTTGCTTAAGAGCCGTAAAAAGCGGCGTACGGTTATGATCCATGTTGTGCCGTCACAGCCTTTCTTGTGTAATATATAAACAAGGTTGAGTATAGCAAATCGAGAGGGGAATGCAAGCATACAATCGACAAAGTCTGCGACGATGAACATACTTTAGAGTGTTTTTAGATTGCTTTTATAGAAGAATCTCTGGATATATACGAATGAGGAGGCTGAATATGGAACTTACACATTCAAAGGATGGATCCAAAAAACTTATTACCCCGATATTTATTTACCTATGGATCATCATGTTCTTGGTTGAATTTGTAAAAGGAGCTATGTTAGTAACTATCCTTCCTGTATATATGGGGGATGTACTACATCTGACTACCTTTGCTATAGGTCTGTCCATTTCCATGCAGTACATAGGAGACAATTTATTTAGAAGCCCTTCGGGTTGGTTAATAGAGCGAGCTGGTTTTAGGCTCACGATGGCAATTGGTTTAGTAATTATGTTCGCAGGTGTGGCACTTATTGCCTTTACAAGTCAGACGCTGTGGATTGTGCTCGGTTGTGCTCTGTTAGGTATGGGCACGGCACCATTGTGGCCATGCATTATGATGGGTTTGTCTGCAAATAGCGGGGAAAATAAAAACTTTGCTACTAGTATGGGTATTATTCAGATGTCAAGTCTCGGTGGAGCTGGAGGCGGCCCCATTGTCATCAATTTCTTTGTAGGGGGATCGTATCGCCCAGTATTTTTGACACTGCTAGGATGTATGGCTCTAGTTATCATCGTATCTCTCTTCCTACCCGGACGGAATAAGACAGGAAAATTAGATGCGAAAGTGCTTCATCCTGAAGGCGAATCTGCCCTGATGAAAGGCGGAATTACCCATATTTTGACCAACCTCAAGCATACGATTGGGGAAATTCGTAAAAATCTCAATGTAAGTTGGCTCCTATATCCAGCTTTATTCCTTCAATCCTTTGCTATAGGTCTGTTAACACCAGTCATTACTTTGTTTATTCGGACCGTACTTCATCTCTCACCGGCTAGTTACAGTATTTTGCTAATTGTAGGAGGAGGTATCACTGTGCTCGGCTTAATTCCGATTGGGAAGCTAGCGGATCGGCACGGGACAAAATGGTTCCTTCATATCGGCTTTATTATGGCCGCCATTTCTATTGGGTGTTTCGCTGTTAATCGCTCAGTGCCAATTTTGTGGGTTCTTGTCATTATGATTGGGATCAGTTATTCTTTCATCTTGCCTACATGGGATACCATGATTTCTCATATGCTGCCTAAGGGGGAAAAAGGAGCGGTGTGGGGCCTTTTCCTAACTGTTCAAGGTACAGGTATGGTATTTGGACCGATGGTATCTGGAGGTCTATGGGATCTGTTCGGCCCTACGGCTCCTTTTATGACTAGTGCCATCGTTATGGTGATCTTGTTCGTAATTCATTTGCAGTTGACCCGGCAAGAAGCGGCTAAGCTCCATATTCAAGCTTAATATAATATTTGTTTTGCAAGAAAGGCACGTTATACATCTGCTTATAGCAGCTGTACAACGTGCCTTTCTTAATTGACAATCACATAGGTTAGAAAGAAGCTTTGTATAAAGGAAGCAAGGTTTCGAATGTTTGTTCGATTCGCTCTAAAAGTTGTGTACCATCTTTTAAAATGGGGTCCTCTCGTTCAATGCGTAGACCGCACAATAGTTCTGACTTCTTCACAGATTGCAGCTTCTCTGCGTATTCCTTGAAATTTGTAGACGATAGATCCTTATGCAATGTGCCCCCGGCGTCCATGTGATCCATGGACCAATAAAAGTAATCAGGTATATTTTTTTTCAGTTCATCTGCGTGTTTTTTCAAATATTTGGCGAGAATAAGCTTATTGGAACTCTCATAGATCACGGCCATGATGATGAACACATGAGAGGAGAAGAGTCCTACTTGAAAATGAGGTAGTGCTTTATATCCACGCTTGCTGTTGCCCCAAGCTACCCAGCTGTCATGGGGAGGATTCACCGTTCTTCTCGCATGTTTGGCTACATGGGGATACATCTCTTCGCCACAGATGGCAGAAAGATATGGGGTAAGTGTTGTCCCGAGTTCAGTAAGCTTGGGCCGAAGTTCTGAGATCAGGACCTCCATTCTGGCTTCAAGACCTGGAACGGTAAACACATCAAAATCTTGTGAAGTAAATCCTTGAAACGTCATGATTAAGCCTCCTGGTCAGCATCATTATTCATTCTGTGAGATGCATTAGATTTAATTATATCAAAATCTGATCAGCACTGTCTAAGAGCTGTCCACTTTCAAGTAAAAATAATCCATAATCCAAGTTACCGTTACATAGGATGAAGTATAAGATATTGTAAACAGTAGCCAGGACGATGAGGACAATCAGCGTTCCACAGCTTGTAAAGCCAAACTTTCAAGCAGTTTTACCAAGCAACACTTGAAGGAGGGAGTGCCATGAACAAAAGCTACGAAGTGGAGTACTGTAATCTGGAACTTCGTTTTGAACGCAAGCATATTCAGCAATTGATCCGTGACTTAATCCAAGACGGGTATTCTCTATATTGGAGTGAGAGTGAATCCATCTTTATTGTATCTGTTCGTACGGGCCGCAAACTAACCAAACTGCGATTTCAACAATCCGGACAGAGCTATAAATTAGTGGGAGATTATATTATTAAAGATGCAAAGTTAGCAGAATGGTTGGAGAAATTAATCGGAGATTTAAGAGGTCATGCCGTAGTTAAGCGTTTCAAAGACCGCCAGATTTTAATTGAGAATATATTATTTGGTGAAGTGATTCGAATGGTTGAAATTTCAGGCTTGGAGCACCGGGTATTATATCAAAAAGGGGCGGAGCCTAGTTCGGAGCGGATGTCACATATGTATAATTCTAGATCAGCGGAGCATCAAATGGAAGCCATACAAGCAGAACTCGATGAGGAATTATTAAGACTCCATGCGGCGATACAGGCAGGAGATGCAGAACAAGTAGATGTAATCAAAGAGAAGCTGAGAAAGCTCCACCGTCAACTATTTGAGCTAGAGTGGTAAGCTCCCCCATCTCTTTTATAACCACCTCTATTTCATAGAAATGAGGTGGTTTCTTAGTGAAGATTGGGTGAAGGTTCCGTGAGAGCTACCCGGTGCTATTCACTTTCTTCCTCAAAAGCGTTAAAATGATATTATTGTCAAAAATATAGTCTGCAAAGGATGAAGAACCGATGTCAAAACAACAAATTGGTGTCGTTGGATTAGCCGTTATGGGCAAAAATCTGGCACTGAATATTGAAAGCAAAGGTTTTGCGGTATCTGTATTTAATCGTTCCCCGCAAAAGACACATGATTTACTGGAGAATGAAGCAAAAGGCAAAAACATGCACGGCACATTCTCAATTGAGGAATTTGTTGAATCTTTAGAGAAGCCGCGTAAAATTCTTATTATGGTTCAAGCGGGTGCCGCTACGGATGCAACGATTGATCAACTGGTACCTCATTTGGATGAAGGCGACATCATTATTGATGGCGGTAATGCCTTTTTCCCGGATACACAGCGTCGCAGCAAGGATTTGGAAGCCAAAGGCTTGCGATTCATTGGGACAGGCGTATCCGGTGGGGAAGAAGGCGCTTTACTTGGACCTGCCATTATGCCAGGGGGGCAAGAAAGTGCATATGAAATTGTAAAACCTATTTTTACAGCAATTTCAGCTAAAGTTAACGGTGACCCATGTTGCACATATATTGGGCCAGATGGTGCCGGTCATTATGTGAAAATGGTGCACAATGGAATTGAATATGGAGACATGCAGCTTATTGGTGAAGCTTATCATTTGCTAAAAGATGTTCTTCATCTAGATGCCAAAGAACTGCACAGCATTTTTACAGAGTGGAATAAAGGGGAACTTGATAGCTATTTGATCGAGATTACCGCAGACATCTTCTCGCAATATGATGAAGAGACAGGCAAACCAATGGTCGATGTGATTCTTGACGCGGCTGGACAAAAAGGTACTGGAAAATGGACAAGCCAAAGCGCATTAGATTTAGGTGTGCCGCTATCTATGATTACGGAATCCGTATTCTCTCGTTTCCTATCCGCTATGAAAGAAGAGCGTGTAGCGGCTAGCAAGATCCTTACAGGTCCTACGCCTTCATTTGATGGCAACAAAGAGGAATTCATTGAAAATGTACGTAAAGCGCTATTTGCAAGTAAAATTGTATCTTACGCACAAGGTTTTGCTCAAATGCGTGCTGCTTCTGACGAATATGGTTGGGATTTGAAATACGGCAATATTGCCATGATCTTCCGTGGTGGATGCATTATTCGCTCCCAATTCTTGCAAAATATTAAGGATGCTTATGATCGCGATGCGGCGCTGAAGAATTTGCTATTAGATGAATACTTCAAAGACGTTGTAGAGAATTATCAAGATGCATGGCGTAAAGTTATCGCGTCAGCAGTGACAAATGGCATTCCTGTTCCAGGTTTCTCTAGCGCTTTGTCCTATTACGACAGCTACCGTACAGAGAGGTTGCCTGCGAACTTGTTGCAAGCTCAGCGGGATTACTTCGGTGCTCATACCTTCAAGCGTGTGGACAAAGAAGGCGTGTTCCATCATCACTGGTTCTAACGAATAGCTTTTCCATATGGATTGAACGATTTAACCAAGGCAGCCCTAAAAGAGCTGCCTTTTTTTGTTGACACAACCTGTCTTTTGGCCGCCAAAAGAATATGATATGATAATGCAAAAGTTAATAAAGTAGGTGATGAACATGAACCAACCCAAAGGCAATATCATATTAATTGGGATGATGGGAACGGGAAAATCAACCGTAGGTGAGTTGCTTGCAAGGCAGACAGGGCACCACATGGTAGACTTAGATCATCTTATTCAAGTCAAGGCTGGGAAATCCATTCCTGAGATATTTGAAGACGAAGGCGAGTTATATTTCCGAGATTTAGAAAGTGAAGTGCTTGCCGAACTGATGGAACAGGATGGTCTAGTTGTAGCCACAGGAGGTGGCGCAGTGCTGAGACATGAGAACTGTACAGTTATGTTGAATCGGGGCTGGGTCGTCGCTTTACAGGCGGATGCTGAAAGTATAATGAGACGTGTAGGAGAGGACCCCAATCGGCCGCTTTTAGCTGGGGGAGCTAGAGAACGCATTATTGAGCTGCTGGAGGAACGAAAGTCTTCCTATAATTTTGCTCATCAGTCCATAGATACTGCAGGGTTATGTGCTGAAGAAGTCACAATGAATATTTTAATGCATTACCGCGTCTAAGCTTTGTGCCAAAACATTATAAAAGTGTTATACTTAAAATATTAAACGTTCATTAAATAATCGAGCGCATTGAGGGAGTGTACATATGGATATTCTAGTTAGGCCTACACCTGAACTTAAGGGTGAAATTCAGGCTCTTTCTTCTAAGAATTATACGACACGTTATTTGCTTGCAGCGGCTTTAGCCGAGGGCACAAGTACTATTTTTTATCCCGCACATAGTGAAGATAGCGATGCCATGCGTCGGTGTATTTCGGACCTAGGTGCAACCCTAGATGAAGATGAAGAGAAAATTGTGATTACTGGTTTTGGTGCTCATCCTCGTGATGTGAAAGAACTCAATGTGGGAAATGCGGGGGCGGTTCTAAGATTTTTAATGGCCGTAACAGCATTAAGCCCAGATGTTACCTTTGTAAATACTTATCCTGACTCTTTAGGAAAACGTCCCCATGATGATCTTATTGATGCACTTCAGCAGCTTGGGGTGCACGTAGAGCATGAGCAAGGACGTCTGCCAATTCGGATTCAAGGTGGATCACCTAAAGGTGGACATATTCAGGTCTCGGGAGAAGTCAGTTCTCAATATCTTAGTGCACTCCTCTTTCTCACCCCTTTGCTGCAAGAAGACAGTCATATTGAAGTACTTGGTGACTTGAAGTCTAAAGTAGTTGTAGGACAGACATTAGAAGTTCTGAAGCAAGCGGGTATTCATATTGAGTTCCAAGATGATTATGTTCACTTCCATGTTCAAGGGCGGCAGGCCTATCAGCCAACGACTTACACCGTTCAAGGAGACTATCCGGGGTCAGCAGCGATTCTAGCGGCCGCTGCAGTGACTAGATCTGATGTAACCGTACACCGTCTGGAAGAGCAGAGCAAGCAAGGGGAGCGGGCTATAGTAGATGTCTTGCGCATGATGGAGGTTCCGCTTACGCATGACAAGGGAATTGTACGTATTCAAAGCCAAGGGAAACTTAAAGCTATAGAGTTTGATGGTGATGCTGCTACAGATGCAGTACTTGCTATGGTAGCGGCTGCTGTATTTGCTGAAGGCACTTCTAGATTCTATAATGTAGAGAATTTAAGATACAAAGAATGTGATCGAATCACAGATTACTTAAATGAACTCAAGAAGGCAGGAGCTCATGTCGAGGAGCGCCAAGCTGAGATTATTGTACATGGTCGTCCGGAAGGGGTCGAAGGTGGCGTAGAGATCAATGCTCACTATGACCACCGCGTAATTATGGCCTTAACAATTGTGGGTCTGGGTGCTAAGCAACCTCTTCGTATTCGAGATGCTCATCATGTGGCTAAATCATATCCGCAGTTCTTTGAACATATGACTGCGCTTGGAGCTTTGGTAGAATGGGTACAAGAATAAAGAAAGGTATGGTTGAGAACCATGTTATTTATCTAAGTATTGAAAGGGGTTGTATCCATGTCATCTTTTGAGAATCCAAGTCGCGAGGAAATTAAGGCCATTCTAGAAGCAGCAGGTAACATTGCTGTGGTCGGGTTATCTGATAAAAGTGATCGTACTTCATATATGGTGTCTGAAGCACTGCAACTTAGAGGATATCGTATCATTCCGGTGAATCCTACCGTAAAGGCCGATATTTTAGGCGAGAAGACGTATGCCTCCCTTAAAGATATTCCCGAGCCAGTAGATATCGTCAACGTGTTTCGTAGAAGTGAATTCACACCTGAAGTAGCACAAGAAGCTACAGAGATTGGAGCTAAGGTGCTTTGGCTGCAGTTAGGTGTCTTCAGTGATGAGGCAAATCGAATTGCTGCAGATCAAGGGCTAACCGTCATTATGGATCGCTGTATCAAAGTGGAGGATGCAGTAACTGCTCCCAATCGAAGTAATAAATAAGCATGAGTCCATCATATTTTGGAAAGGGTACTCCTAGGAGTACCCTTTCTTCCATATGGAGCTAAAATGATGGATAGATCTTCCTTAGAGAGATAGAAAAGTTTTTTTTCCTTTGACAAGACTAAGGGTGACGATTACCATGTTTAACAGGATAGAGAGGATTATTGCTAGGGATTTGGAGGATGCTATATGATTCAAGGGATCGGCGCTTCAAGCGGGGTTGCCATCGGTAAAGCTTTTGTACTGCCTTCGTGGGAGTGGGATGTTCCAGATCGCCGAATGGAGAGTATGGACCTCACCAAAGAATTCGAACGGTTAAATGAAGGCATACGCACCTCGAAGAGTGAAATTGAGATGATTAAGAACGAGATTAGAGAGATGGTAGGTACGGAAGAATCTAATATTTTTGATGCCCATCTAGCCATTCTTGAAGATCCTGTATTTATGAGCGAAATTCAGGGTATTATTGAACGTCAATACAAAGCGGCCGAAGTTGCAGTAAAAGAAGCCATTGATCATTTTGTTACGATGTTTGATTTACTCGATGATGAATATATGAAAGAACGTGCTTTAGATATTAAAGATGTAGGGAACAGGTTACTAAAACATTTATTGGGGACACCCGATATTACACTTCCTGCGGATACGCAGCCCTATATTCTAGTTGCCAAAGAGTTATCTCCTTCGCAACTAGTGCATTTGAATCCAAGCAACGTACTTGGCATGGTCACGATGACGGGGGGGAAGACTTCTCATTCAGCCATTATGGCTAGAGCTTTAGGAATCCCCCTTATTTCTGGTTTGGATAACAAGCTAGAAATTCCGGTTCAGACGGGGGATATGCTAATTATCGATGGGGATAGTGGAGAACTATCTCAGAATCCAGATGTAGAAATGATTGAACGATACGGAATAATCTTAAAACAACAAACTAAGCGCAAAGAGCAACTTCAGCTTCTAGCTTCTGAGGAAGGTCGCACGTTGGATGGGGTCAAGATTCGATTAGCTGGCAATATTAGCTCGCTCAAAGATTTTGATGCTGCACTTAAGCATGGGGCAGAGGGTGCGGGGTTATTTCGCACGGAGTTCCTTTATATGCACCGTTCATCACTACCAGATGAAGAAGAACAGTATGAGGCCTATCGTCAAGTAGCTGAAAAAGCTTCGGGACACCCTGTAGTCATTCGTACGCTGGATATCGGAGGAGACAAAGAATTAGAATATCTTCCTCTTTCAGAAGAAGACAATCCATTTCTCGGTTATCGCGCAATAAGGATTAGTCTGGATCGTACAGATTTGTTTCGTACGCAGTTGTCGGCTATTCTAAGAGCGAGCGCAGTTGGGAATGTAAAACTGATGTATCCCATGATCTCTTCTGTCGAAGAGCTTCAAACCGCGAATGGAATACTTCGAGAAGTAATGAGAGATTTAGACTACAGAGGTCTACCTTATGATCCAGATATTCAAGTAGGAATTATGATTGAAGTTCCTGCTGCTGCGGCCATCGCTGACTTATTAGCAGAGGAAGCAGATTTCTTTAGTATTGGAACAAATGATCTGGTGCAATATGTTTTGGCTGTCGATCGCATGAACGAACAAATTGCTCATCTCTATACTCCTTATCATCCTGCTGTGTTACGAATGATTCGCTCTACAGTAGAAGCCGCTAATGCGGCGCACATTCCTGTGAGCGTATGCGGGGAGATGGCCGGTGACGAACGAGCGGTACCCCTGTGGTTACATTTAGGCATTAGGGACCTGAGCATGTCGCCTCAGTCGTTACTCCGTGTGAAGCATCGTATTTTGAACACCGAGTCGACAGGAGCCGCAATCATTGGAGAACAGTGTTATCGGTTACGTACAAGTCAAGAAGTCGAGGCCTATCTAGAGCAAGCTTCCGTTCAAGTGACTTCTAATACACCCACTATTCAGAAATGTATTTAGCCATAATAAAAACCGCTGAAGAGCATAAAGCTTTCAGCGGTTTTATTTATTTTAATGTTTTTATGCTTCTAATGCTTGGCCAATGCATCACAGAATGCTTTACCATAAGGGGGAAGATCCGGTGGACGACGAGCGGAGATGATGTGCCCATCAATAACGACATCTTTGTCTTCCCAAATTGCACCTGCATTCTCCATGTCATCCTTAATACCTGGGGTTGAGGTTACTGTAATTCCCTCTAGAATGCCAGCGGAGATTAACACCCATCCTGCGTGGCAGATTTGACCGATTGGCTTTTTGGAAGCATGATGTTCTCTAACGAGTTCAAGAACCTTGGGATATCTACGCAGCTTGTCTGGTGCCCATCCACCTGGAACTAGAATTCCATCATAATCTTGAGCATTCAGTTCATCAAAAGCATAATCTGCGATGGCGGGAACGCCATATTTTCCGATGTATTTTTTGCCTTTCTCCGCACCTGCTAGATGAACTTCTGCTCCTTCTTCTCGGACGCGATAGATCGGATACCATAGCTCAAGATCCTCAAATTCTTCATCTACTAAAGCAATGATCTTTTTACCAGTTAGTCTCAAATGAAGTTCCTCCTCTGCATGACAAGTCTTGACGAAAAGTCATTTCAATTATTTAATTGTATCAAAAACCAAAACTTTTTTCACATTCTGCATGTTGTTGTTATACGGTTTCATGCAGTGTACATAATATGAATGAGGTGATTGGTGTGCGCAAAGTCTGTGATTGCGGACTAGATATGAACCTTGGATTTCGTCATGTCATCTTCGAAGGACGAATTCAAATTGAGAATGTGCCAATATTGGAGTGTGAATATTGCTCTAATTACGAAGTGATTTCTGAAGTGAAGCCTCATTTGCTTACTCTTTTGAAAGATTGGAGAACTGCAGAAGGTTCACAACTGATTTACTTCAATGAATACAATGAAATTGCCGATTTGCTCTATGGAATTTTCAGACAAGTTCCTGACTTGGACATGGATAATCTGGAAGGTATGTTGAATGAGCGTAGACAAGAACGAATTAATCTTCTCTTAGATTTATATGGCTATGCTAAAGATAACAAGGACGATTTTTGGATGGAAGATGTAAAAGGAAGGCTTTGTCAGTTAACACAATTTGCAAAAAATCGACAAAAGATTCAGGCTCCTTGAGCCTCTGTTATGAAAAAAAAGCTGGAATTTTCACGAATCGTGGATTTTTTCCTTACTTTTTGTTACGATATGACAATCGGTAATTAAATTTTAAATTAGCATATAGCGATTTGAAATTAGGAGTTAGGGAATATAGAGATCGCAAGATTAGTATTACCTGCCTTTATAATAAGGTTAGGTTCTTATAGATGATGGCGTTATCATTGCACAATGTATAGAATTGTCGTATCATAAATCTAACTAATCTAAAGAGTATACTAAAGTCAACAGCCCAAAATAACTATTTTGACCGACATGATCAAGAGCCGCTGCTGATTTTTAGTTCGTTCGGATACATCAGCCATTCACGCGATCAGAATGAAAAATTTATTGGCAATGGAGAGAATAATGTGACGGTTACCATTTACGATGTGGCACGTGAAGCTGGCGTCTCAATGGCTACGGTTTCGAGGGTAGTGAACAACAACCCGAACGTGAAGCCTCAGACCCGGAAGAAGGTATATGAAGCAATTGAGCGTCTAGGATATCGCCCAAATGCTGTAGCCAGAGGTTTGGCTAGTAAGAAGACAACTACTGTAGGCGTAGTTATTCCTGATATATCGAATTCGATTTTTGCAGAAATCGCAAGAGGTATTGAAGATATAGCGAATATGTATCACTATAATATTATTTTGTGTAATGCAGATAAGCGTAAAGAGAAAGAAATTCGCGTAATTAACACCTTGCTTGAGAAACAAGTGGACGGGCTTCTTTTCATGGGTGGAACCGTTACAGATGAACACATTCAAGCATTCCAGACCTCATCGGTACCGATTGTGCTGTGCGCTACTAGCGAAGAAAATGGAACCATTCCTTCTGTGGACATCGATCATGAAGCTGCTGCTTTTGATGCGGTGAATACTCTGCTTCGCCATGGACACCGTGAAATTGCGATGATTAGTGGCACGTTGCAAGACCCGGCAAATGGATTTGCTCGTTTTCAAGGTTACAAACGTGCACTTGAAGCTGCAGGTATTCATTATCAAGAAGATCTTGTTCGAATTGGGAACTACAGATATGAATCTGGCGTAGAAGCAATGAAATACTTCTTAGGATTGAAGAAGCGCCCAACGGCTGTCTTTGCAGCTACAGATGAGATGGCTATAGGTGCCATTCACAGCATTCAAGATGAAGGCCTCAAAGTACCGGATGATTTCTCGGTGATTAGTGTAGATAATATTCGCATGGCTTCAATGGTTCGTCCTCAGCTCACTACAGTGGCACAACCGATGTATGATTTGGGAGCTGTAGCTATGCGTCTACTAACCAAGCTGATGAAAAAGGAACATGTGGAGAATGCCCGAGTTATTCTTCCGCATGAGACAATTCTTCGTTTATCGGTGAACCACCTTGAGAACAAGGAAGTTTAGATAGAGAACTATAAAGAGATATAGTCAAAAGGGTATAGAACGGATAAAAGCTCCTTAACGGGGGCTTTTTTAATGAGAGGAGAAGGAAGATGACAATTAAATTAGGGTTAATGGGCGCTATGGATGAAGAGATTGCTTTGCTGCTTGGAGCGATGGAAGAGAAGAAAGCCGTTGTGGTAGGGGGCGTTACTTTTACTGAGGGACAACTTCATGGTCTTACCGTTGTGGTATGTCGTTCAGGCGTAGGAAAAGTGAATGCCGCTGTAACTACTCAGATCTTAGTGGACCGTTTTCAAGTGTCGGCTATTATATTTACAGGAGTTGCAGGAGCTGTAGATCCTCAGTTGAATATTGGAGATATTGTCATCTCTTCTTCCTGTCAGCAACATGATATGGATGTTACGGCCCTTGGGTTTGAGCGAGGCGTTATACCCTATCAAGCCGTCTCTGATTTCCTAACAGATGCACAGTTGATGAAGCTTGCGAAAGATGCGTGCAGCCGAGTATGTCATAATCATAACTATATTATAGGCAAAGTATTATCAGGTGATCAATTCATCGCAGATCATAGTGTAGTAAGTAGACTGTATGAGGAAATGGGAGGGGCATGCGTCGAAATGGAAGGTGCCGCCCTAGCTCAAGTGAGTTACTTGAATGACATTCCTTATGTTGTTCTTCGTTCGATGTCCGATAAGGCGGACGGGAGCGCACATGTGAATTTTGCTGAGTTTACCGTAGAGGCTTCCCGTCGTTCCTATGAAATTGTAAATGACATGCTAGTTCATTGGAATTCAACTGTTGAACAGGCGTAATATCATCCGATATCTTGTAGTGCAACCGCGAGAATCTCGCGGTTTTTTGCTGTAATTTCACTTCTGCGTGGTATAGGTTCCCATTGACTTAAGTCATCCATCCACTGTGTTGGGAGGGGGACAGGAGCCTGTATTGTCCATCGCTGAATCCATGCCTTAGGCAGCAAGGTTAAGGGTTCTTGTTTGATTTGCTCTACTAGGGGATCCGAACTCATCTCTAGCCAAAGCAGACTCCAAGCCCGAGGAACAACTTTCCAAATGTCATATCCCCCGCCACCGACGGCAACCCAGCGCCCCTGACAGTGAGTATGAGCTAATTCATGAATGATTGCAGGCATTTGTTGATAAATATTCATACTACAGTGCATATGAGAGAGCGGGTCAAAAGCATGAGCATCGCATCCGTGCTGGCTTACAATGATATCCGGTTTAAAATGAGCAGTAAGCCGAGTAATAGACTCTTTGAAGCACTCCATCCAAGACGCATCTTCTGTATAAGGTTCAAGAGGGAGATTGACGGAGTGGCCAAAGCCTAAATGTTCACCGCGTTCATGAACAAAACCGGTTCCCGGGAATAAATACTTTCCTGTCTCATGAATGGAGTAGGTGCAGATGTCTGAGTCCGAGTAGAAGCTCCACTGCACCCCATCTCCATGATGCACATCTGTATCAATGTAAAGTACTCGAGCTTGATACTTTTCACGAATATGGGCGATAGCTACAGCTGCATCATTATAGACACAAAATCCAGCGGCTTTACCGATGAGCGCATGATGAAGTCCACCGCCAAGATGTAAAGCATGATCTGCCTTCCCAGACATGACAGCTTCAGCAGCAGTAAGTGTACCACCAGCTATATAAGAGGAGGCTTCGTGCATCCCTGTGAAATAGGGGGTATCTTCATCTAATAGCCCATAGCGCTCTGCTTTAGCAATCCACTCCGAAGCAGGTGTTTCAGCACTGAGTTCTTGAACAGCTTTGATGTAATCCACATGATGGATGCGAAGGAGTTCCTCCTCATTCGCAGGTCTAGACAGAATTTTGGCCTCCAAAGGTAAAGCACCTACTTCAGATAACAAATCAATCGTGAGTTGCAGGCGAATGGGATGGAAGGGATGACTGTCATGAAAATGATAATTTAAGTTTTGATCATGATGAACAAATACGGCCTTCCCGGACATGACGGTTCATTCCCCCCTCTCCTTGAGTTAGTACATGAATCGTTGATGGAATCGAATTCGGTCGAATTCTTCTTTTGATTCGAGCGGCACATTTTTACCAATACGAACCATCAAGCAATTGGCAGGATGAGAGCAAATTTCTGGATCATCCGTGGCATACCAAACCATATCAACAGTTTGCATCAATTTTTCCATCATTTTACGATATTCCCATACATCAAGACCACTGCTTTTCAAATCCCAATGCCAATAATACTCTGTGGTAAATACGATATAATTCTCCATTTGGTCCTCTTTAAAGGCCGTGCGAATCATCTTAGAGCCGAGTCCTAAAGATCGGTAATCATCAGCTACCTCAATAGCGCCAAGCTCAATTAGGTCTTGCATGCCGCCTTGTGACCAGCGTTCCATCTCATCCGGATAATGAAAAGTTACATAACCCACGATAACATCATGATGACGGGCGATGATCATGCGTCCTTCTGGTAAGGAAGCAATCTCTATAAGCGCTTCGAATTGATCTAAGGGCCTGCGAAAAGCATCCAATTGAGGATGCATGCTAAGACGACGGAGTTCTTCGGATGATACGGGTCCTTCCACCGTAATTTCATAAGGTGGACGGGACAGGATCTGGGCGTGGTACACTTTACGATGTTCCATCGTCGTTCTCCTTTCCTCTTTCCTCTCACTTATAGCAGAAAAAACAATATTTGAAAAGTGTAGCCGCTTTCAGGTGCATATGCTATAATATTTTCTGACATAAAACCTTCACATTTAAATTGTTGACAGGGTTGGAATCACAAAAAGACGGCATTCGATTTTTTTCGACAAAATTCTTGTAAGCGCTGTCCTAAAATCCGACTTGTTTCTATTTTCATGAATTCAAACTTGCCACTATCCAAAGTACAAACAGGATTAAAGGAGGATGAAATGATGAATCAACTTCAAGGGGAAGTCATTGCTGCAGTGGCACCCTCATCCAATTTGGGTGATTACGAAACAACGTATAATGAGTTTAAATGGGAAGATGTTGAGAAAGAGTTCTCTTGGTCTACTACAGGACGACTTAACTTGGCTTATGAAGCCATTGATCGTCATGTAGATGCAGGACGCGGAGGGAAGACGGCACTGCTGTATAGCGATGCAGAACGTGATGAATCTTATACTTATGAAGATCTTCAATTACAATCGAACAAATTCGCTAATGTATTGCGTAATTTAGGAGTTAGCAAAGGTGATCGAGTATTCGTCTTTATGCCACGGACGCCAGAACTTTATGTTAGTATTCTAGGCACCATTAAAGTAGGAGCTGTGGTAGGTCCGTTATTCGAAGCATTTATGGAGACGGCTGTAAAAGACCGACTTGAGGATAGTGGTGCGGTGGCTTTAATTACTACGCCTACCTTGCTTGCGCGAGTCAAGCGGGATGAACTTCCCGAGCTAAAGAATATTATTGTCGTGGGGAACGATGTGCCTACGGATGATGGATTAACGGATTATCGTTCGGCAATGAGTGAGGCCTCTTCTGAGACGGAGATTGAATGGCTAGAACGGGAAGATGGTCTTATCATTCACTATACCTCAGGATCTACAGGCAAACCTAAAGGTGTATATCATGTTCAGAATAATATGATACAACACTATTATACGGGAAAGGTTGTCCTTGACCTTAAAGAGGATGATATATACTGGTGTACAGCAGATCCAGGGTGGGTAACGGGTACGTCTTATGGTATATTTGCTCCTTGGCTTAACGGCGCTACGAATGTTGTGCGGGGTGGACGATTTAGTCCAGCTGATTGGTATCAGACGATTCAAAAATATGGAGTTACTGTGTGGTATAGTGCACCTACAGCATTCCGCATGCTTATGGGAGCAGGAGAAGATATAATTGCGCAATATGACCTTTCTAGCCTTCGTCATATTCTTTCGGTAGGAGAACCTCTTAACCCTGAAGTCGTTCGCTGGGGAGTTAAAGTTTACGGTCAAAGAATACATGACACATGGTGGATGACTGAGACGGGTGCTCAGCTGATTTGTAATTACCCGTCCCTTCCCATGAAGCCGGGTTCAATGGGACGACCTATCCCTGGAGTAGAGGCCGCCATCGTCGATGATAACGGTAAAGTACTTCCTCCTTATAGAATGGGCAATTTGGCAATTAAGACGCCATGGCCATCGATGATGCGTAAAATCTGGAATAACCCAACCAAATATGAAGAGTATTTCCGAATTGATGGATGGTACATTTCTGGTGATTCTGCTTATCAAGATGAAGATGGTTACTTCTGGTTCCAAGGCCGTATTGATGATGTAATCAACTCCTCAGGAGAGCGAATTGGTCCTTTCGAAGTCGAAAGTAAGTTGGTTGAACATCCAGCTGTTGCGGAGGCAGGTGTTATTGGTAAGCCTGACCCTACACGAGGAGAGATTATCAAGGCTTTCATTTCTTTACGTGAAGGATATGAACCTTCTGATGAACTGAAAGAAGAAATTGCAAAGTTCGTCAAAATCGGGCTGTCTGCTCATGCA
This sequence comes from Paenibacillus shirakamiensis, assembly GCF_017874255.1. Lineage (GTDB taxonomy): Bacteria > Bacillota > Bacilli > Paenibacillales > Paenibacillaceae > Fontibacillus > Fontibacillus shirakamiensis. The sequence continues at coordinate 365,724 of NZ_JAGGLD010000001.1, forward strand.
GCACCTCGTGAGATTGAATTTAAGGATAAGCTTCCAAAGACACGCTCAGGCAAGATTATGCGCCGTGTACTAAAGGCTTGGGAGCTCCAGCTTCCGGTAGGCGATTTATCTACAATTGAGGACTAATCTATAATTTATGAATACGACAAAAGACGAGTGGACTATGATATCCGTTCGTCTTTTGTCATTGTTATATTTGGAGTAGAGATGAAGTGAATGACAACAAATTTGATAGTAAATCTTTTCATAAGATACACCAAAATGGCCAACTAATGATCTTCATCATTATGTTGGCCATTTTTAGTTAGTGCAAATCTTTTATTTTTCAACTGTCAATGAAGAGGTTGGAACCGATTCTCCCGAGCTATTGACGGCAGTGACACGAACATTTCCGTGAATGGAGGGAGCTATGAAGCTGTATTGATTGGTTCGAACGGTAGCTACTAAGGTATATATTCCTTTATCTTTGTCAGCAAAATAGATATTATATCCGGTTACTTTTTCAGCGATTTTATTGGCCTCCCAAGTGATCCGTATCCCATCTGTGCTGACTTGACCTTGTAATTGATGGGGAACTGAAGGAGCAGATAGTGTTCCTTCGGTATCTCCATTTGTATCTCCACCTGTCTGACCATTTCCTGTCCCTTCAACTGGCATTTCATTCGGTGAATCTGTATCAGGAACTACTGGATCTATAGGATCAGGAAGAGGCGATGTAATGCCATTAGAGGTCACGACTGTACTAGGAGCGGACTCATGTCCTCCTACATCGACTGCAGTAACATAAAATGAATAATTATGTCCGTAAGATGTCCCCACATTGAATCGAGTTGCTTCTCCAGTTAGGACAGCATTCACATATTGGAATCCGTTACCGTCTAGCGACTTGTAGACGCGATAGCCTACTACGTCTCGCTCAGGGTTAGCGCCAAACGTAATGGTATGACTACTTGCACGCGCAGAGACTCTGACACTAGTGGGAGCTGAGGGAGCATGCCCATCGTCCATCCTAGGATCTACCTTGCTAGGTGCATCCTCCCCGGCGTCTTTTGGCATATAGAAGCTAATAGGTTTATGATTTCCCTTCATTTTGGAGAAAGCTGCTTGGAGTTCATCTACCAAGTCCTTAATGGATGTGTCGCGCCGCATCACAACTTTTTCTTTAACCATATCCGAAGGTGTCTCATCATGTGGAATATAATTCACGCCATTATAAGTAATATATTTGGCTCTCACCAGAACATTGTCTGATTTGGTGGGAACGTATTTAATATTGAATACATCCGTCACCATTTTACCTGCTTGGCGAGTTAAGGCTGTGGGTAACAATCCACTATATCCTGACACGGTTCGCGTTACAATTCCTTCAGGCTTGTTAAATGCAGGCGTTTTAAATATCTCGGGTTTGGCAGCTGTTACTTCATTCATAACTAAGGCCCATATCGATCGGGCTCTCCCTTTAGCTGCTTTGGTCTCTAAAGTATTTTTAGGTTCTTTGTAGCCTACCCAGACCCCAAGCGTAACGTCAGGAGAATATCCCATGAACCAGACATCGCCGTAGTTCTGTGTTGTTCCGGTTTTTCCTACGATTGGAATTTGCCCATATTTATTAAAATCTTTGGCTACAGTATGACCTGTAGAACCTGTCTCGGAAATGACAGTTCTAAGCATATCTGTCATAAGAAAAGCTGTTTGTTTGGAGAACACTTGCTGAGGTTTAAGCTGGTGTTGATACACGACATTACCATTGGAGTCGGTGATTTTATCAATCATATACGAGTCGTTGTATACTCCCTGGTTCGCAATAGAGCCATAGGCATTAGTTAGCTCTTGCACGGATACACCTGTTTTGAGCCCTCCAAGAACCCCTGTCTGTGATTGATAGTCACTTTTCTGTATTGTAGTGATGCCTAACTTTTTAGTAAACGCCCATGCATCCGGAATGCCTACAACTTGATTGAATAATTTAAGGGCTGGAATATTACGGGACTCATTCAGGGCTGTACGTGCTGTAACCAAACCTTTATAGCCACCGCTGGAGTTGACTGGTATATGGAATCCCTTTTGATAATCCCTCAAGATCATAGGGGAGTCATCAATGATGCCAGCCGGTTGAATAAGACCTTTCTCCAAAGCGGGCAAATAAGCAGCGATAGGCTTCATTGTGGAACCTGGCTGTCTAACCATTTGTGTGGCATAGTTCATCTGCTCTGTATAGAAGCTGCGGCCTTCAATCATGCCTAGTATCCCGCCTGTGCGATGATCAATCATCATGCCAGCGACTTGCTCAAGTCCCTTAGATTTACTTGCAGGGGAGAAATTATTGCTGTTATCTGAGACCTTATGCATAGCACTATAAATTTTAGGATCGATAGTTGTATAAATCCGGTATCCACCCACCATTAATTGCTGCTTCGCTTCATCAATCGCTTGAGTTGGAATGTTATTTTTATCTAGTTTGGGATCTTTGAGTAAAGCAAGGACTTGAGCAGTTTGGCGCTCGGTTTCAAGCATAAGGTACGGATAAGTATCATATGCTTTTTTGGTTTGTGGAGCTAAGGAAGACTTAATATCAAAAGAAAGTGCTTTGCTGTACTGAGTTTGATTGATTTTGTTCTCTTCTAGCATTCGTTGCAATACAAGATGTTGCCTCTTCATAGCACGCTTAAAATTATCCTTCATAAACTCACCTTTCCCGTTGTAAGCGGAATAGGCAGAAGGAAGCTGCGGCAGGCCAGCTAGATAAGCTGACTGAGCTGTATTTAACTTCGTTAAATCGGCAATACCAAAAATTCCTCGAGCAGCGGCTTGAATGCCGAATACATTGTACCCATTGGAACCATTACCAAAAGGGACTTTATTTAAATATGCAGTTAGTATTTCTTGTTTGCTCAGAAATCGTTCTAGACGTAAAGAAAGTAGTATTTCTTTTACCTTTCGATTGTCAGTTCGATCTAGATTTAAGAATACTCGGCGGGCAAGCTGTTGAGTTAATGTACTTCCTCCAGTTTGCGTGCTTTCATTTAACACTTTTTGTTTGACTGCCCGCATTGTGCCTTTAAAATCTACTCCAGGATGGCTATAAAAATCATTATCTTCAATGGATAACACAGCATCGATGACATTTCGAGGAATCTTGTCAAAGGTAACGGGTCTGCGGTCTTCTTCAGATCTAAGCTGACCAATCGGAGTTCCATCTCGAAAATAAGCAAATCCCGTAATATTGTTCGTGCTAATTTTTTGTTCTATGCTCACACGTGAGCGTACAGGATCATCTTTAACGATGGAAGAGACGTAACCTAATACGACGCCTCCAACAAACAGAATCCCAGCAAAGGCGACCAGACCCAACCATAGAACCGCTTTCAAGGTTGTTTTGCCCCAACTCCCGCGAGGGCGATTCTGTTCTCCAGGATCCTTTTCGTTTTTTTCAACCATGGGTATCCTCCTTTTTAACAGCAACATTATAGCACAAAAACGACAATTTGAACCTCTTTTCGCCATACAGCTGTTCGCTGATCAACAATATATGGAATTCATTGCATTCAATTTGATAAGCCTACACCATATAACATATACTGCTATCTACATATTCATAAAGATAAAGGTTTGGAAACACTAGTAGAAGGTGGTAAATAAACTCTATAAATTTTAATTTAAATGTATAGAACTGTGAATTCACTAGGTTTACTAGTCTGTTTTCATTTGTTTAAGAAGTACTTGATTTTATATTATTCTGCTTATATCAAGAAGGGTTCATTTATAAATACAGAAGATGACATACTAAAAATGGGGGAAATTAACGAATGGAATTGGTCAATAAGGTTGTGTAATTAGCTAGAATATATCTGATTATACTGTTGAATTCGGAATGTATTGGGATATTATTGTAATTGAGAAAAGGGCTTTGTTCGAGGGAACAATGGAGGGCAATGCGAGTGTTTACTTAAGTAAAGTATAGAGAAGGCACGAATTCTATTGCAGCTTCACGGATTTATATATAATGTGTACACAAAAAATCCCGGAGATAAAATCTCCGGGATTGATGTTATTAACGGTTGTAGAACTCGACGATTTGTTTCTCATCGATATCTTGGGAAAGCTCTGAACGCTCAGGAAGACGAATGAACTTACCTTCAAGGGAAGTATCGTTGAATTCCAAGTAAGCTGGAAGATGGGAACGGTTTTCCACAGCTTCTTTAACAGAAGATAGGCTTAGGCTTCTTTCACGAAGACTGATAACATCACCAGTGTTCACGAGGTAAGAAGCAATGTTGACTTTCTTGCCGTTAAGTGTGATATGACCATGGGATACCAACTGACGTGCTCCTGCACGGGAGTTAGCAAATCCAAGACGGTATACCAAGTTATCCAAACGGGATTCAAGCAAGAACATGAAGTTCTCACCAGCAATACCTTGCATTTTTTGTGCTCTTGTGAACAATGTTTTAAATTGTTTTTCGCCCAAACCGTACATATGACGAAGTTTTTGTTTTTCAAGAAGTTGCATACCGTAGTTGCTTACTTTTCTCCGTTGGTTTGCACCATGTTGACCTGGAGGGAAAGGGCGTTTCAAATCTTTTCCTGTGCCGCTCAAAGAAATGCCGAGACGACGGCTGAGTTTAAATTTAGGACCTGTGTAACGTGCCATTGTATAGTAGACTCCTTCGTAATTTGAATTTTGAGGGGGGGCTACAATTTGCGCCGAGTTTGTCTGTCGTACGGAAGGGATAGGTTGTCCGTACTACTTATTGGAGAGTTCAGCCGCTGTCCAGTAAGCAACAAAGCCGTGAGGGTGACACATTTTTACGCCCGATATTGAGGACTCTATCCAGTCTTCATCAATAATAAATTCTATATGAAGTATAGGGTTAAAGTCAAGGTGTTATATTTGTTTAAAAAACGGGTATTTTGTCGATAGGGCTTTTGAACTAAAAATATGGGCCTAAAATCTGAAATTTTGATGCAAAATCCATTTTAACATAGTAGAATACTAAACGTAGAGGTTTAATTATTGGGACTGAGGAATTCTGGTTATGTAATATGTTAAAGTAAGGAAGTTGATAAAAGTTACTATTACGCCGTCGGAGACACGGTGCAGAAGGAGCCCCCTATGGCAGAACATCCACGAGAGGTCCCACTGGTTCATCACATCCCGGCCACTTTACCTGAGTCACAAATGAACTGGTTGGAACAGATGGATATTAATGTTCATGATTTCATCTACATAGATCATTTTTTAAAAGCAGCTTTTGAAGAGTGGCAACATGCAGCTTCTACATATCATGAAGAACTTAGATTTTGGTTTGTCACGAATGTAAGAGGAGATATGATCCAATCGGATTGTGCGGATTCCTCAGAAGGACCAATTAAATGCTCAGATACAATTACCACATCTTCTGAGTGGATGTCCATTGCGGTACTGGAACCTTTGAGGGTTCTCCATGACAGCAAAGATTGGCTGATCTCTACCATCCCGCTGAGAACGCGGCAAGAGCAAGAGACGTATGCTTATTTAGGATGTGTCTATTCTCAAGAAGCACCTGATCTGGGATGGATGCCTACCGCTCTCAAAATGGTGGGTCAACACTTTACGGCATGCTTTTATAAGCAGCTTGAGAATATGTTCGTTAAAGATCTGTTGGGTATTCAGGTACAATCTCGTAAAGAGACACAGCGTCGTACTTTTCTTTTTCAGGTTATACAGCGTTTACAAGATAAAATTGATGTGGATGCTGTCATCAATGAGGTTCTCGATAGCTTAGCTGGTGTTTATCCTAATGCAAAGCTTGAGATTTTCATGTCACAAGATCATCAGAGCAAAAACGCAAGAGTGAAGCCCCTCTCTCTTCAAGATGATGAGGAGCAGCTGTGTGTTCGTGCTTTTATGGAAGGAATTATGCTTCGTAATGATTATGTAGGCGATGATGGGCAAGCTTATCTAGAACTTGCTGTTCCATTGTCTGGTAAACAAGGCGTATATGGGGTGTTTCACCTATATATTCCTAGAGATCAATTCGAAGAGGTAGATATGCAATTAATCAATATGCTGGCAGACACAGCGGGAACTTCATTTGAGAATGCCAAACTGTATGAACAATCTAATCTGCTAATTCATGAACTTCGTTTAATTAATGAACTTACTCAGCAGCTTAGTCAAAGTCTTCAATTGAAAGAAGTATTCAAGTTTGCAACGGAAGAGTTACTCCATATCTTTGATGCCGAACATTGTTGTATTTCTCAATTAGATAAAGATAAAGAATTTTTTGAGATGGTCTCATGTAATATTCCTGAGTTGGCAAAAGAAGTCTTCCCACGAGATTATGGATTTAACGGGTTAGTATATGCAACCAAGGAACCTATCATTTTATCCGATTACAGAGAATATGGCAGAGTGTATTCAAAGCTTATGGAGTTCTCGGGAGCACGTTCATTAATTGGAGCTCCTCTAATTGTACGTGGCGAAGTTATTGGAACGATCTTGCTAGTTCACAGTCAGCCCTACTTCTTTTCTTATGATAACTATAAATTATTACAATTATTGTCCATCCATATTGGTCTAGCAATCGCTAATGCCTCTTTACATGCTGAAGTTAGGCGGATGGCCAATCGGGATATGCTTACAGGCCTGTTCGCTCGTCATTATTTAGATGATGTTGTGCAGGAGTTACAAAGTCGGGATGCCAACGGGTCTCTTATTGTAGTGGATATCGATCATTTCAAACAGATCAATGACCGTTATGGACATCAAATTGGCGATAAAATTCTTAAGCAAGTATGCGTAATTATACGTAGTGCCATCCGAAAAATTGATATTCCAGCCCGCTGGGGCGGTGAAGAATTAGCCGTGTATTTGCCTGGGCTAGATATTATGAAGTCTCGAGATATCGCTGAGGATATTAGAGTTCGTGTAGAGGCTGAGACGAGCCCATCGGTTACCGTATCTTGTGGAATTTCGGAGTGGAACCGCAGAGATGATAAGATTAGCGTGGAATCTCTATTTTATCGTGCAGATATGGCGTTGTATCAATCTAAAAACAATGGGCGGAACCAGACCCGCATAGGGGAGCATCATTTAAATACCTAATGTAAAGTGTGAGGAGCAAAAGGAGCATCCATTCATGGATGTTCTTTTTTTGCTATCTAGGGTGCATAAGTAGATACTGGGAGGAAAAACTAAAAGAGGAACCAAAGATATAGAAAAGAGCAGGGGGCTAGTAGTATGCATTTGACTAAAATTCGCTTGACTATATGTGGTGTTCTTCTATGCACTCTTCTTCTTGCATCTTGTGGTAACTCACGGTCTGGCGCGGAATGGTTCGATTTTACATGGGCAGGGTTAGCCGGAAGTGATACGTTAAGTTTTGACGGGGAAGCCTCACTAGTGGCGGGGAATCAACAGCAAGCAGAAGGAATTGTTCAATATGAAGGTCAACTACAAAATCATAAACTTTTGACAATGACTACGCAGTATTCTGATCACTCTGCAGTTGGACAAGTGGGTATGGCTTCTGCAACGGATGCGGCGCAGCAATCACATATGGAATGGAGAATGGGAAAGTGGAGTCTGCTCAGCAAGCCTTCCGATGAGCAAGAAAGTCATCCTGTGCAGAGAATTAATCCGCTCTCCCAACTGGAGGAGATTCACCAAGCTAAAGATAAAAAGATAAGCCTTGAGAGTATGGCGGCTCGAGGAACGAAAGTGCTTCGTATAGAACTTGGAGCAACAGAGGCGAAAGCTGCGCTCCAACGTGAACTGGAGTCTGAAATGAACCAAGTTCTTGTGAACTGGGAGGGACAGCAACAGAAGATTCATCTGAAGGAGTCCTCTGCTCAAAAAACCAAGCGAAAAGAGCAAGCCTATGCCATCTGGAATGAAGGGAAACAGAAAATGGAAGAAAGGCTTAACACCGTTAAAGTAAAAACAACTTATCATCTTACCATTAATTCACGCTCGGGGCTTCCACAGAGTATTACATCAGAGACACATGTGAGCGGGACAACAGGAAACGCGGAGACGATGATAACAAACTGCCGATTCCACTCCTATGATAAATAACAGCAGGTTACAGAGCTTGCTGACTTGGATAGTTCAAAATGCTACAATAATAAGGAATTAACCATAGTTCAATTATTATATGCGTATTTATTAGGAGGTTACATCTATGAAAGACCCAAGAATTCAGCAATTAGCTCAAAATTTAGTAGGTTATTCGGTCAATGTTCAGCCGGGCGAAAATGTGCTTGTTGAAATGATCGGAACAGAACGCGATTTAGTTAACGCTATTCTGGAAGAAGTAGCACACCGCGGTGGACATGCTTTTGTACAATTGACGGACCGGAAGGTGCAACGTTCTATTTTGAAATATGCTAACCGGGAACAAATTCAGACATGGGCAGATCAAGATGTGAGCCGAATGAAGCAAATGGACTGTTACATAGGCATTCGTGCTGGAGAGAATGTGAATGAGCTAGCAGATGTTCCTGATGAGAATATGAAGTTATTTAACTCCATTTATAACCATGCTGTACATAGTGAACAACGGGTAAAGCATACGAAATGGGTCGTGCTTCGTTATCCTAATGCGAGTATGGCTCAACTGGCGAATCAAAGTACCGAGGCATTTGAGAACTTCTACTTTAACGTATGTAATCTAGACTATGCTAAAATGGACCGTGCCCAAGATGCATTGGCTGATTTGATGAACCGTACAGACAAAGTGCGTTTGGTAGCTCCAGGCACAGACTTGCAGTTCTCTATTAAAGATATTCCTGCTATTAAATGTTCGGGTCAAAATAATATCCCAGATGGTGAGGTATATACTGCTCCAGTAAGAGATTCTGTAAATGGAACCATTAGCTTTAATACGGCTTCCCTTTATAATGGGATAACTTTTGATAATATTAAATTCCGTTTTGAACAAGGAAAAATTGTTGAAGCGACAAGTAATGAGACAGAGCGTATCAATGAGTTGTTAAATTCTGATGAAGGCGCTCGCTACATTGGTGAATTCGCAATAGGTTTTAATCCGTATATTCTTCATCCGATGAAAGATACATTATTTGATGAGAAAATTGCGGGAAGTTTCCATTTTACTCCAGGTCAAGCTTATGAAGTGGCAGATAACGGCAACCGTTCATCCATTCATTGGGACTTGGTATTGATTCAACGTGCAGATTATGGTGGCGGAGAAATTTATTTTGATGATCGCCTCATTCGTAAAGATGGCTTGTTCGTCATTCCAGAGTTAGAGGCTCTGAATCCCGAGCAATTGATCTAATCTATCCATATTTTAGTTGCCTCGAAAACGGATTCAAGGTATTATGGACATATATCAAACTCAGAAAATGGAGGACTTTTCCATGACGAACAATAACGCAGCAGTAGTTGAAATTGCCCAGACTGCGGGTAAATTCACTTCATCTATCGTTCTACAAGCAGACAGCAAATATATTGATGTGAAAAGTATTTTAGGATTATTCACTACTTTGGTGAATTCTGAGAGCTATGAACTTCATGTACATGGTCCAGACGAAGAAGAAGCAAAGGCAGCAGTATCTGAAGTCTTCGCAAAACATGGTTTGCATGTTCGCGTAGTTGGCGAATAATAACATTCATTGAACACTCCTACATTTGTAGGAGTGTTTTTCGTTTAGGTTCTTGTATTGACAAGCGATTTCGTCTAATATTAGAGGAAGAAGTGGTCGAAGATTTTGTAGACAGGGGGAAGATGCATGACTTCATCTGATTTGCAGGAACAGTTGAATATGAAAGCGCTGAGTCTTTTGCAAGAAGACGCAGATAAAATAGAAAAGCTGATAGAAGTGCAGATGGAGAACTTGGCAACTCGTTACTGCCCTCTGTATGAAGAAGTATTGGATACACAAATGTTTGGATTCTCCAAAGAGGTAGATTTTGCAGTTCGAGCAGGATTAGTAAATCCGCTTGTAGGTAAGCAGATCTTAAGCAAACTTGAACGGACTTTGGCACTTCTCTATGAAGCATTGAATACAAAAGAGTAGCCTGTCTCCGGATAGGCATACATAGAATCTCAGTTACACGTAACTAAAAAGAGGAACGAAATAAAGCGTATGGAGCATTTCTCCATACGCTTTTTGTTTATTTCTTATGTAGCAGGTCAGACAAGATAGAAGGAGACACCTAGAATAGCATAGACAGCCAGCAAAAGAAGTCCTTCATACCAGTTCGTAGATCCATCTTGGGTAATAGATTTGGCTATGAAAACTGCGACCCCGATGGCTGCAAGCTCAATTACAGAGAAAACCATATCCATAGGGCGCCCAAAGATATGACTGACGAAAATAAGTACAGGAGCAACGAACAATGCGATTTGAAGGCTGCTTCCCACAGCGATCTCAACAGAAGCCCCAATCTTATTTTTGAGCGCAAGCATAATCGCTGCACTATGTTCTGCTGCGTTACCTACTATAGCAACAACAAATGCCCCTACAAAGATCTCAGTTAAGCCAAATCGTTCTGTGAAAGTATCAAGCGTATCCACAAGCCACTCACTTACGAAAGCAACCATCACTGTAGCAATGATAAGATATAAAATGGATTTACCCTTGGACCATACTGGAGCATGTTCGTGGGCAAGTTCCTCATCGGTATCCACGCTAACATCCGCTAAATATTTCTTGTGGGTAACCATAGAGAAGACCAACCATAGGAGATAGGCTACGATTAATATGCCAGATACGACTAAGCTAATCATATTCTTATCTTCATTGTTAATTGCGTGGGTCTGAAGGAAGATCGCTGGAATGAATAAGGCAATGACTGCCAAAATCATAAGTGAGCCGTTCAGGCCAGCCAAGGTTACATTAAAGTTCTGAATTTTGTATTTCAGACCTCCAACGAAAAGACTTAAACCTAATACGAGGAGCAAGTTGCCCATAATAGAGCCTGTAATACTTGCTTTTACCATATCAAAGTGACCGTCTCTTACAAGCATAATGCCTATAATTAACTCAGCTGCATTCCCAAACGTCGCATTTAGGAAGCCACCTAGACGCTGCCCAGCATAATGGGCTACACTTTCCGTAGCTTTTCCTAAAAAGCCGGCAACAAAAACTACAGAAATGGCAGACATGATAAACTCTAGCGTACTGTTCCAGTGACCATAGTGGCCGACAGCACTCAGTACAAAAGTAAGAACTAACAAAATTTCGAACCAATACTTTTTCAAACGGGACACCTCTGCTCTTCTAAATTTAATGGACTTATCACTTTACTTAACTCAATTAACCATTATAGTGCCCAATATAAACGTTCCATGTATACTTTGGACATTATAAACGCTTACCCAATAAATGGTCTAGAGTTGCTTTCATATCGGGCAGCGTTTACAATGAGAAATAATGAGAATTTTGGAGGAGGTTTGACCATGACCGAGCAGATGCAACTTGAATTGGGAACCATTCGAATCTCGGACGATGTCGTTTCCAAGATTGCGGGCATGGCCGCTTTAGAGACACCGGGTATTGCAGCAATGACCGGAGGCCTCTCAGAAGGCTGGGCAAAGCGTCTTAGTGGCAAAAATGTACAACGTGGTGTGACGGTTGAAGTAGGTCAGTTAGAAGCGGCCATTGACTTGCGAATTATTGTTCTATATGAGACACCCATTCATGAAGTATGTCGGATGTTGCAACAAAATGTACGTGTAGCTGTAGAGTCACAGACAGGTCTGCGTGTAGTTGAAGTCAATGTGAAGGTAGAGAGTGTTGCTTTCAAGGATGACGAGCAATAGGACACATAGCGTTGTGTGCAGATGATTACATATTTTATAACAACCTAATTTATTTTATACAACAAAGGCTGTCCCTTCGCATAGATGTGCGAGTGGACAGCCTTTGTTAGTTGTTAGATAAAGTTGTCATATAGCTTACCGTCTAGCAAAAAATCTGCGGCGTGGACCTTCATCCATGGAGCGTGCTTCTCGTACCACTACAGATTTTGTACGTTCCTGCTGAACGGGAGCATCCACTTGCCTAGAAATGCTTAGCACGATTCCCATACTTGCCATTAAGACCACAAGTGAAGACCCACCTGCACTTATAAAGGGAAGGGTAACGCCCGTAATAGGTATCGTGTTCGTGACCCCACCAATATTAATGAAAGCTTGAATGGCGATCAAGCCCATAATGCCTACACCTACGAGAGTTCCATAAATGTCAGGACAACGTAAAGACACTAAAATACCTCGCCAGATAAAGTATACATAGATTAAGAGGAATAGCATTGTGCCAATGAATCCAAATTCTTCGCCAATGACGGAGAATATAAAGTCATTATAAGGGTTGGGTAAGTAGTGAAGTTTTTGAATACTCTGACCGAAGCCCATTCCACCTAAGCTCCCATTTCCAATAGCCACTAGGGATTGTAGAAGATTGTAACTTGCCCCTTGCGGATCTTTCATAGGATCCAGATAGGCTTGAATCCGGTCTGTTTGATAGTTGGTGGAAGAAGTCGTTACAGTAGGACTGATCTTATCAAACAAAAATTTGGTACCCAGTACAAGGCTGATGCCTAAAATCAGAAGAGCTAACGAACCGAGAATATGCTTAAGATTCGCACCACCGGCAAAAATAACAAGTCCTGCCGTACCCACGAGTACCATACAGGACCCAAAGTCAGGTTGTAACATAATTAGGCCAGCAACGAGGCCTACTACTAGCATCACAGGGATATAACCTGTACGAAGATCACGGAACCGCTCCCCTTTTTTGGAGATAAGAGCGGCTAAATATAAGATGACTGCTGTTTTTGCAAGTTCTGTAGGTTGTAATGCAATAGGGCCTAATATAAACCAACTTCGTGCATTGTTAAGTTTGCTACCAACGATGAGAACAAGTATTAATAAGATAATAGAAATTATAAACAGAGGGACAAATAACTTTTTATATTTCTCATAGCGAATATTCATTGTTATGAACATAGCTATCAGACCTATAAAAGCAAAAATGATCTGTTTGCTTGTAAAATACATGGAATCATAATTAAATTTTTTGTTCACTACGGCAATGCCTGAACTTGAACTGAACACCATCACCAAGCCGAATCCCACAATCAGCAGGGTCAGGATGAGCAGCTGAAAGTCGGGGGTGCCTTTCTTGGACTGGGATTTGTGATCACTCATTTGTTAGAAGACCTTAAGCTTCAAGAAGCTTCTTGAGTTGATTCAATTTCTCATTCGCTGTGCTAATTACTTGGGATGGCACCGGTGATTCGTATTCCAATCCGTGCGGGAAAGTAGCTCGTCCAAGATATACCGCTTCAATAGCAAGAACGGTGTCGGGTTGTTCGAGCTTACCTTCAAGGGCACGCGTGTTGATGCGAAGGAAGTATTCATTGTCATTGTCTTGGATCTTGTAATCATATGTAGCGCGGTAATATTCCCATTGCCAGCGTACAAATCCGACTTTCTCTGCAGACTCATCCAAAAAGACGAGGTCACTTTTCAATCCATCTAATCCCGTGTTCTCAAAAATCATTACGTTAAAGTCCTCCTTAACATACTGTATATTCATTCATGATAGTATGTTTCTGGAACTTGTGCAAGCACTCCCAAAGCTTGACGGAAAAGACTTTAGAGGGAATTCAAGGGTATGTTACAATGAGAACAATTATTCTAAGCTACGAACCAATTCATACCTTTAAGGGAGGTGGCAACATGCTAAATCAGGAACGACTTCATTCGATGTTCCCGAAAATGGTGGAAAGACGCCGCCATCTGCACCAAAATCCAGAATTATCTTACCAAGAGGAACGTACATCAGCTTATATAAAAGAACAACTTGAACCTCTAAATATAGACATCCTTACCCACGTAGGTGGACACGGACTGGTTGCTTCAATTAAAGGAGTTAGGCCAGGGCGGACTGTAGCTATAAGGGCAGATATGGATGCCTTACCTATTCAGGATGAAAAGATAACATCGTATGCTTCTCAGGTTCCCGGAGTGATGCATGCTTGCGGGCATGATGGACATACTGCTGTTCTTCTGGCTGTCGCAGAATATTTCTCCCTTCATCGTAATGATCTTGCGGGAGAAGTGAGATGTATATTTCAACCCGCAGAAGAGGTATGCCCTGGTGGTGCATCCGCAATGATTAAAGATGGGGTATTAGCTGGGGTAGATGTGATTTATGGTGTTCACTTATGGACTCCGATTCCCATTGGTACAGCTGCGAGCACAGCAGGGCCTATGATGGCTTCTACAGATGAGTTTTTCATAGATATTGAAGGCCAAGGTGGACACGGAGGGATGCCACATCAAGCCGTAGATAGCGTTGTGGCTGGTGCATCGTTAGTTATGCAGCTACAAAGTATTGTGAGTCGATCTGTAGATCCTCTACATCCTGCCGTCGTGACGATCGGCTCCATTCATGGGGGAACGGTGCAAAATGTGATTGCTGAACATTGCCATTTATCGGGTACAGTGCGATGTTTCAGTGATGAGACCCGTGAACTTATTCGAACAAAAATTGAAAGAATCGCCAATCATACAGCCGAGACCTATGGGGCTAAAGCCAATATTCAATATGTGATGGGTTATCCGCCCCTTGTTAATCATGTATCCGAAGTAGAACGTTTCTTTAGAAGCGCTGCCGAAGTACCTAATCTAAAAGCGGTCGAGACACTACCGATTATGCCAGCAGAAGACTTTGCCTATTATGTACAGCAAGTACCTGGTTGCTTTGTGTTAGTTGGAGCTGGGAATCCTGAGAAGGGCGCTATATATCCTCATCATCATCCTAAATTTGATATGGACGAAGAAGCGATGCTGCTTGCGGCAAAATTGTTAGTCCAAATGACAGAGACTTATTTTAATGATACCCACGAATAATCACTCCGATTTATGGAAATCTAAAGAGGCAGTGAAAATAAGGTGACAAGTCCGCTGCGGAGCGGGCTTTTTTTTATCGTGAAGGAGGGACGCAAGGATGGATCAAGGATCTTGTATTGTGCAGCGAGATGGCACGGTGCTTCTAGAAAAGAATCATAAGGGGTTTGAGGAAGCTCGGAGTCAGCTTAACGCATTCGCAGAACTTATTAAAAGCCCGGAAGGGTTCCACACCTATCGCATTACTTCCTTGTCTTTATGGAATGCAGCTTCTGCAGGTTGGCAACCCCAAGAAGTGACGGAGACGCTACGGCGTTTATCCCGATTTCCTATCCCTGATAAAGTAGTAAATGAGGTTACACTTTGGCTGTCGCGCTATGGAAGACTGTATCTTCGGGAAAATCCTTATGATCCAACTACATTGGAGCTTATTAGTGATGCCTCTGAAGATCTAGATCAGATTGAGAAAATAACAGCGATGAAGAAGTTCGCCTTGCGCCGGAGTAACGCAAATACGATTAAATTTCACGCCCGCTACCGCGGAACCATCAAACAAGAACTTACTCGGCAGGGATACCCTGTCTTAGACGAAGCGGGTTATCATCAGGGGAGCATGCTCTCCTTCGCCTTAAAATCCGGGGAGCCTAGCAAGCCCGATTCAAGCTTTCAATTGAGACCTTATCAAAGAGAAAGTGTCATGGCTTTTCTAGGCGAGAAGTCAGGGCTTGGCGGAAGTGGGGTGTTAGTTCTCCCTTGCGGAGCAGGTAAGACCATCATTGGGATTGCCGCCATGGAATCTCTTCAATGTGAGACATTGATTCTAACCTCGAACGTGACCTCCGTAAGGCAATGGATTAAGGAACTGGAGCACAAGACTACGCTACTGAATACCGATATTGGGGAATATTCGGGGGAATATAAGCAAGTATGCCCTGTAACGGTCTCTACCTATCAAATCCTGACTCATCGGAATTCGAAGGAAGAAGCGTTCACCCATATGAGTCTTTTCAATGAACGGGACTGGGGACTGATTATTTACGATGAAGTACATTTGCTACCTGCTCCTGTATTTCGTGCAACAGCCGATATCCAGGCCACTCGTCGTCTTGGACTAACTGCTACTTTGATTCGCGAGGATGGTTGTGAGAAAGATGTTTTCTCTCTCATTGGCCCTAAGCGCTACGAGATGCCGTGGAGAGAACTCGAGCAAGCAGGGTGGATTGCTTCTGTAGATTGTTATGAGGTCAGAGTTCCCATGTCATCGCAGCTTCAAGAACGATATGTTCATGCGAGTAATCGAGAGAAGTTTCGAGAGGCTTCCGAGAACGATGCAAAGATTCCTTGCGTACAGTCTATTCTTGAACTTCATGCTGGGGAGAAGACATTAATTATCGGACAATACGTCAACCAGTTAATCCTATTAGCAGACATCCTCCAAGTCCCTCTGATTACAGGCAGTACTCCTCAACAAGAGCGAGTACGTCTATATGATGCCTTTCGAGCAGGTCAAGAACCCGTTCTGATTGTATCTAAGGTAGCGAATTTTGCTGTAGATCTGCCTGATGCTAAAGTGGGCATCCAAATATCAGGTAGTTTTGGGTCTCGTCAAGAGGAGGCTCAGCGTCTTGGACGTTTGTTACGGCCAAAATCAGGTGAGAACAGGGCTTATTTTTATACGCTTGTCACAGAGGGAACGAAAGAACAAGAATTTGCGCTGCGTAGACAACTGTTTCTTATAGAACAAGGATATCATTATTACATAAGCCGAGGTTTGGATGAATTGCGGGATTTGGATGAAGTACGTGTAAAAGAAAGGGAGGTTCTGAAAGGATGACGGTTCAGGATAGCTCATGCGTAACTGCATGGAAACAGTTAACCCCTCTAGGACATCAGACATTTGAATATATCATGAAAAGTTATGCCGGAATTCCATTTACATTGGATGCACTACAAGCGAAGGAGAACGTGCACTTAAGCGGAGCTGAACTCCGGGTTGGTTGTATGACTTTACTAGGAGCGGGTCTCCTATCCTCTGTTGTAAAGGCATGGGGGGAACACTTATATTACGTCCCTATTCCTATCTGTACGGAGCTGCAGTCGATATTGTGGAGCGAAAAAGATGTGCCCAGCTATGTGCCCCAAAATGAAATTGTAAAAGAGGCCGGAGGTAGCCTTGTAATGGATATATTTCGTACACTTGTATTCACAGCTAAATCTGGAATTCCTTTAACTTCAAAAGGGACCATTCATCAAAAAGTGCTTCGTAAGTTAAATGCTTTAGTTGGGTTCGAACCTGAACAATTTGCTCGTCTTAAACTTAGATATCCACATTCGGATCTATATACTGGATCGATTGTAATTGTTCTAGATATGTTATTTGCCTTAGATTTAATTATCAATACAGGCGGTGTCTGGAGCATTCAAGAGGGTCAAGTCCGCCGCTGGCTAAATACCCGCTCAGAACAACTTCAGGATCAGCTATACACGCAGATGGTATTAAGATATATTCCGCCTGATGTCTGGCTTCAGCAGTGGGCCATAGGCATAGTCAGTGATTCTATAGAACAGGATATTTGGTACAGGGTGGAGGATGTATCACAACTACTATACCTATCAAATCGGGTAGGCTTGTATGATGAGCGGCAAGCAGAATGGATTGAAGGCTGGCTGGACTTTTTGAATGGAACGGGCTTTATGGATTTGATACTTGAAGATTCTAAAATCATCGGGTTTCGCTGGAAGCTGAAACCGGATATTACTTCAGCAGTTACTTCTAAAATTACTTCTGAAGTTACCTCCCAAGTTACATCTAAGGTAGAGCGCGTTGATGTAGCATCCTCCATGCCTACGATATCTTCACAGATGCTATATATTCAATCTGATTTCGAAGTACTGGTCCCCCCTGAGACCTCTCTTGCTATAAGGTGGGAGCTAGAAATCAGTGCAGAGAACTCGACATACGATACAATGTCCGTTTATAAATTTAGTCGCGCATCTATTGGTGAAGCTTTAAAGCACGGGCGAAATAGCAAAGATATCTTAGATTTCTTGGAGAAATATGCAGCAGGCGGAGTTCCAGAGAATGTAGAATCTGCAATCAAGCAGTGGGGACTGGAACTGGGACGAACACAATTTGCAGAAGTCCATATGCTTAGATGTTCGGATGATGCGACAGCTAGAACGATTAGTACATATATGTCGAATCATGAGGCCATTGTCTTAGAGCCTATAGGGTCCAAGGATTTCATCGTTCAATTAAAGGACATTAAAGCCATGTCAAAGATTCTAACGCAAATGGATCTATCTCCACTTGACACTCTTGACCATTCTATAGTTGGATTCTATCCTGAAGCAGGATTAGAGAATGATTGGCGCCATAGAGCTTTAGCGTCGTCAAATGAGCTGAAGCATATAGACGAAGACGTAGAGGCAGAAATTCAAGGTGGACAAAGAGGGTGGATTCATAATGGAGTACCTATCCATGTGTATAAACAGAGTACGGAAATTCCTGTTGCATATGAAGAATTGTTCCCTGGATTTCAGGAGGTACCTGCTGTTTGGTGGAAAGAATTAAGGCGCGTTCATAGTTCTACCGCAAAGTCTATTATTGAGCAGGCGTTAATCTGGAGAACTAAGCTGCGAATTAGCGATAAAAAGGGCGAGATCGTAGATGCTATTCCACGAACTATAGAGGGAGAGAATGAATGGAAAGTGGAAATTACGCCATTAGACAAGCTAACAAAAATGTGGCTGGAAGAGCAGGATATAGACCAAATTCAGTTACTTTTGCCTACGGAGGTGACTGGGTAACTCTTAGTTTTTATCTTCTGCTGCTGTTTATTTTATGATATGATTATTGGGTCTACCAAGAAGGTAGAACTCCATGAATGAATTGAGTTGAATATCATGAGCGTATCAGAGAAGAAATCGGTCGATATGGCCGAGATGCTTACTTACGCCTATGAGTTAGGCGATATGATTAACAGTTCAGAATGTGTCGCAGATTATTTACATTGGAAGCGACAAGTCGAGAACGATCAGAATACACAGCTTTTGGTTAAGAAATTGAATGCTCGCAAGGAACTGTGGGAAGAGACACAGCGGTTTGGACATTTTCATCCTAACTACCATGAAGCGATGGATAAAGTATCTGAAGTTGAACATGAGTTGGAACAGATCGAAGCCGTAAGCCGTTTTAAGCAGGCAGAGAGAGAATTGGATGATCTCCTGTTCCAAATGTCGGAGACGATCGCTTTTTCCGTATCAGACACCATTAAAGTTCCAAGTAATGATCCAAGTCCCAAAGGTGGCGGCTGCGGCAGTGGTGGTAGTTGTGGCTGCGGCTAAGTAGTATATTATTAAGTTTTACCGGAAGGTGAACGATAGAAAGCGGGGAAAAGGGTCATGTTTCCGGAAAGAACAGGTTATATTATTTGGGTCAGTGACTTAAAGGCGGCAAGAAATCTGGAGAAGTATGGAAGCGTACACTACTTATCTAGAAGAATGCATTATGTTGTGATGTATGTGAATGCAGACCGAGCAGAAGATATTATGAAGAATGTTCGCAAACTTTCCTACGTACGCAAAATTGAGCGTTCTTACCGTACTGAAATCAAGACAGAATATACAAAAGATATCCCTGATCAGACCCAATATTACGGGGGATTATAGATTGTCTAGTGGAACTACGATGTTATATTTTATCCCCAAACCTTATCCTATAGGATAAGGTTTTTTTGATTAAGTATACAAATTGCACAAAAAGTTTTGACTTTAATTTACTGCTAATGTTATATTTTTACTACATGTATATATCGAACGGATATACCCTCGCACCTTAAGACTTCTTTTACCATAAGCTGTATGCACTTCACCTGAAGCTTTTTTCAGCTTAGACTCGTCTCTCATTCCATACAATTATTCTGAATCTATATTATAAAATCTTTAATCTATGAACAAACTAGTCATAGTTTAGTTCTAGAATTCATAGACTAAGGAAACCATTTGCATCGTGCTTGCGTAATTATATTATGCTTCACGAATTATGACTATTTAGTAACTTGTAGTTCTTTGCGGAATGTTGTAATATAATGGGTAAATGTGCTTAGATAGAAAGACCTATTTGTGAACGGAGGTGTGGGGTAGTGAGAGATAAGATAACAGAGCGATGGAATACCTATGAGGCTTTCTATGTTCAACTAGGAGATAAAAAAGTCGCCGATATCGTTATTACGAACCATGCCAAAATTCGTTACAATGATCGTATTGTGGAGAAGACGAATGATTCCGATGCGATTGCATCTTTTATCTGGGAATGTCTTAAGCAAGGGAGAATAGAACCTTATTATCGAAATGAAGAAGATGTCTATCTTATTGATGAAGATAT
This sequence comes from Paenibacillus shirakamiensis, assembly GCF_017874255.1. Classification (GTDB taxonomy): domain Bacteria; phylum Bacillota; class Bacilli; order Paenibacillales; family Paenibacillaceae; genus Fontibacillus; species Fontibacillus shirakamiensis. Next base: position 385,977 of record NZ_JAGGLD010000001.1, read on the forward strand.
TGTAGTTGTAGCTGAATTCACGGACTTACCTGGTGAGATTGATATTATGGGTAACCCACTGCACAAAATGATTGTTGTTACTTTCTTGGGTAAGATGTCCGAGACTATGGAGCTAAGAGATTTGAAATCTTATTATTCATGGTTGCGTCACTCCCGCCGAATGACACTAATGAAGAATAGCCGCAAGATGCGATAATCGGCTTTCACTAACTAAATGGGGTAACACGGACACTAGGAACTCTTCCTGCGTGTCTTTTTTTGTGTGCGCTCCCATGCTATTGTTAAAGAAATAGAAGGAGTGAAGATGTATGGCGCTTAATTTTCACCAGCTACATATATTTCATACAGTTGCAGAGAAAGGCAGTTTCTCGGCAGCAGCGCAGGCACTTCACATGACACAGCCCGCAGTTACTATGCAAATCCAGTCACTTGAAGAATATTTCGGAACTAAGCTATTACTTCGATCAACAAAAAGAATTGAACCCACAGAGGCCGGGAAGATGCTCATCCCTTACGCTAAAATGAGTATAAAGTTAATGCGTGAGACCGAAGAAACGATGGCTAACTACACGCAGATGCTTGAAGGAAGGCTTCAATTAGGAGCAAGTCTTACCATTGGAGAATATGTACTGCCGAGACTACTTGGACCTTTTGGGCAGCAATATCCCCATATTCATGTTGTACTTAAGGTAATGAATACTGCTGAGATTGTAGAACAAATTCTCCAGAACCAACTGAGTTTTGGCTTAGTAGAAGCACCAGTGGAACATCCAGATATGGTATTGGAACCCGTTATGGAAGATGAACTGAAACTCATTGTCCCTACAGATCATCCTCTTGCTAATAAAGAAATTATCGGACTAGAACATGTTATGGGATATCCTTTTGTGCTCAGGGAGAGAGGGTCAGGAACTCGTCAGGTCATGGAAGATGGGCTCAGTAAATTATCCGTCAGACCTGAAGCGATTCGCACCGTAATGGAACTCGGCAGTACAGGGGCCGTTAAATCAGCGGTGGAGGCTGGATTGGGAATAACTATGTTATCTCCTTCATCTGTCAAGCATGAAGTGGCTCTGGGCCTTTTAAAAGTTATAGACATTAAAGATGCTAGTTTTAAGCGGAAATTTTATTCGATTCACTCGAAGTCGGCGATTTTGCCTTTGTCTGCAGTGACATTTTTGAGCTTTTTGAGATCGCAAAAATTACATGCATAGATAGGGAGAAATGAATGATATGCAAAGGCAGGGCCGATGTGATCTACATACTCACACGCTAGCTTCTGATGGAACGAACTCTCCCACTGAAAATGTACGTCTGGCCAGTCAAAAAGGACTAGCGGGACTTGCAATAACTGATCATGACACCGTAGCGGGGATCGCGGAGGCCATGGAAGCTGGAATAAAGTATGGAATTAGGGTTGTGGCAGGTGTTGAGATTAGTACGCGTTCGGAAGGTCATGATATTCATGTGTTAGGATACGGGGTTCAATACGAAGATTCAAGATTTCTAACAAGATTGGCAGGTCTTCGAGGGGCTAGAGATCAGCGAAATGATCAGATATTGAACAAGCTCAGGGAGCTCGGCATAGATATAGTTATGCAAGACGTGATTCAGACAAAAACTGGGGGGAATGCTAAGGTAAATAGCGATAATAGCATAGGAAGACCCCATATTGCAGATACATTAGTTAAAAAAGGGTATGCTTCTGATTTGAGAGATGCCTTTGATCGTTATCTTGGAGAAGGCGCGGCTGCTTACATTTCATTGTCTCCGTTAAGTCCAACGGAGGCTTGTCAGTGGATTCGAGAGGCAGGAGGTGCTCCTGTGATTGCTCATCCGGGGCTGTATCATCAGGATTGGCTGATACAGAACTTGATTGAAGAAGCAAGACCCGCAGGTCTTGAAGTCTATCATTCTGATCATCAGAAGGAAGACGAAGAAAGATATTTTGCAATGGCGAGAGAAAATAACTTGATTATTACGGGTGGTTCGGATTATCATGGAGTGAGACAAGGTCATGTATTTCATGGCGATATAGGAAGTATCACGGTTAGCAAAGAGGTCATTGACCTTCTTCTTCATACTTAGACTTAACTGAGCATAACTGAATATTTGATCTTAACAGTGAAAGAGTCGCTGTCTTTATTTTTTTAAAGATGCGGCTCTTTTTGTCTTTTTCTAAGTGAAAAGAAGGACTCAATACCTAGAATGTAGAACGTTAATCACGATATAAAAACCTATTTTTTCCATGTGAGGTGAGAAATGGTCTGCCTAAAGAAGTAAGACTATACATAAGAAAGTAAGGTGTCTAAATGAAAAAACAGTTCATGTATGCAGCATTATTAGGATTAGTTGTTAGCGGCTCATGGGGATCTATTCCCCGCTTGGCAAGTGCTGAAGGAGGATTTACAGATAGTCTTCCTATCTGGGCTAAATCAGATATTGCTTATGTAGCAAGTAAAGGATACATGAAAGGAGATCAACAGGGTAAGTTCAATCCGAATGCAACAATTAGTCGGGCGGAGTTTGCCGCTATTTTAGCAAGAGCTTCAGATAATACCCCAGATGCTGCGAGGCAAGGATTTGAGCACCTTTCTGGATGGAGCAAGGAGGAAGTGAATGCAGCGGTTAGTAAAGGATTTATTTCAGTATCTGATTACAAAGGGGGATTTCATCCAGATGCGCCCTTAACTCGAAGAGAATTAGCTAAGTGGGTAGCTTCTGGATTAGCAGCAAAAGATGCGGACTTTAAAGCAGCATTGTCTGATACGGCGGACACGCTCGTTCCTGTTGCTGAATATTATAAAGGCGGATTAGAAAAAGAGGATTACCCCTACGTATCCGTTGCAATGGGAACAGGACTCATGACGGGTTATCCCGATGGTTCCTTTGGACCCGGGCAGACTACATCACGCGCCGAAGCAGCGGTAATTCTCAGACGTTTTGAAGCGATTCAAGACAAGAAAGCTAACAGCTTTCAAGATCTAAAAGAGTTCCGAGAAGTAGGGTTGACAGGGACTAATGCGATTAGTATGGGGTATAAATATGGGCTGGATGAACAGGGAAATGAATCCTCATTTAAATCTATAAGAAATAAACCAGAAATTTTATACAATAATATAGCTACCGCTAAGATAAATCGATTTATTGTAGCTATGAGCACAAATCCTAAAAAAATAGTTAATTTATATGGAAAATTTTTTATAGACAAAGATTATAGTTTTGGAAGACAGATGGGTAGTGAACATTTTGAGGTATTCGAAGAAATCTCTTATACATCTCATATAGTTAATATGGATTCCTCAAAATACTTAAATGCATCCACACAATGGATGTTTGTACTCCCAGGTTTTCAGAGTGGAGCAGTTATTAAGAATGGAATAAGAGTTTTACCAAGGTTCAAAGATATATCTGGAGCATTTCTGGAGAAAGATAAGGAAACTACATTTTGGACTGTAGGTTCTATAAACAATAACTATATCAATAGCATAACAAGTAATGGAGCTACTGCAACAGTTCAGAACAAGTCTTTTTATATGTATGTCCCAGAAAAGGGGTTAGGTAACTAGTCAATATGAAAACAGAGTTAAAAATTGTTATAACTAACATTTCATTAATACTATTATTCTTATTGCTCTTAATAATGCCCAGCAATGAAATATTAGCTTATAAAAGTGAACAGAGTGCAACGCTAAAAGGTTTAGTGCCTTTAAGTGAAAAAATAACAAATAAAGGTATATATGTTAGTCAGCAAACTTGGATCCGAGAGGGAGAAACCGTTGCACAAGCAAATCCAGGTGTGTATTTATATCAAGATAATGATTCAAATCATACATGGATTGCTGAAAGTTGGCGTGGAGATAAAAGATTTCCTAATACTGTACCTAAAAGTGATTATCCTGGCATAGATAGTTTTGAAAATAAGATAAATTTGAATCTTCCTGTGTATCGACCAACAACCTATTTTACGTTAGTCGATAAAACAATTGGTAGGACTCTAAATCAAATGGCAAATGTTAAATTAGTAGGAGCAAATAATGCAACTAAAAATGAAGGTAAGACTAGTACAACATTAAAGTTAACCATTCCAGATGAAGCCAACTTAATAATTGATTCAGAAGTTGGAGGTAATGCAGATGGAAGGTCACCTTTTTATGAACCCAACAGCCACAACCGATTCGGCGCTAATAATGAAAAGTTTAACGTAGGATATACGACTTCAGTCAATGTGACGTGGCGGGGAGAGTATGTCGAGAAAAAGAAAATTTCTATTGTCGGCGTCAATAGTTTAAAGGTAGGGGCAACTGCTAATCTAAAAGGGATGATTGCTACCACGGAGCCTGTGGACGTTAGTACAAATACTACTTCAATTTCAAATACGGATATTACGACTCGTGCAGAATCCCAGTGGGAATCTAGTAATGAGTCTGTGATTAAAGTTGAAGAGCATACGGGCATAGTGACAGCCAAAAAAACAGGCACCGCAGAAATCAAAGTGAAGTGGACCAAAGGCCCTTATACCCTGATGGCTATGACTAAAATAAGTGTGAGTCAGAACGGAGGAGGGACGGGGCCTATCTCTCCATCAGGAGGAGCTTGCGAACCGACAATTCACTCGCCTTCTCCAGCTGCCAAACCTATAACTACCGCAATGGATCCCAAGGTGACCGGATCAATTTTGGGGGATGATGCGTCGAATGGACGTCATTTTAATGCCCAAACGGCTATTCCAACCAGTGAGTATCTATATTCACAAGTTCGTGCTCTTAGTTATTTGTATCAGCATACGTTCGCAAATATGAGAGGGACGATAGACTATCGCTGTCGTGTAGATCTGAATTATCATCTTATCTGGAAAGAGAAACAAGATCCCATACCTGGAGCGGATGGAAAGCCAATCCCACAACCCGACAAAGATATGTCCATGATCGTTCCGAAGACTTATGAATTTAATCTTACGCCAAGGTCCTATGCGTATTGGCAGATGGAACAATTGGACATATATGGGATAGAACAAGCGGAATTACATAATTATGCGCTTCCTGGAGGGTCCGTAACCTTATTTCCCCAAGGATACAATACTCCATCCGTTGATTTTGTATACAGCAATGAAGTAGATGAACATGTATTCCCAAAAGCTTCAGGCACGATTAATTATACTCCACTTGTGATTGATGGAGGAAATGTTAAGCCCTCGGTTCCAGATGATACGAGCAAGCTTATAGGGTTAGCAGAGGCTCAGACTAAGGAACCTGATGTGAAAAACGATTATTTTTCATTTAATGGTCAGACGATTATGGATAGTACTACAGTAAGCTCATCTGGTCCAGATCCCGGGTCCATCCCTCCAGCATCTCTAATTGGTGACGCTACACTATATCAGGATCATCAGCTTGTCAGTAGTCATCTCTTGAATCAAGCTAACAATCTTAGTACGGGTATCATCAAATACAATCTCTTATCTGAACAAATTAATGGAGGAGGTGATAAAGAATATGCAATAGAGGGAATCAACTCGGTAACTGTCCATACTCCTGTTGTAAATGATTCATCCGTGTCAGACGATACAGCACATAATCAAAAGACGATCCCTCTGGCAAATCGCTCGGCATTTGTTCTGGATCGCCCGTTTTCGATCCATATTCCTACCACAGGAAAACATACAGATTACTCAGGCTATGGAAACCGAGATTATGCTAAATACACCCGCATGAAGCAAGTGCGTTTCCCCTTTGATGTCTATACAGAAGGTAAGCGTAGTTATATTACTAAAGGTAACTGGATCGATATCCCTGTGGAAGAACAGACAAGTAATTTTTTTATGCCTGTTTGGGTAGATGAAGGAAACTATACGGTAGAGTTTAGAAGCGTTGCGGAGAATGCGCCTAATTCTTTTAATGCAGAGCAAAATGCCAATCTGAGTTTGTTGAATCATGCGGCATCGGATACGGCGGATGTTGAAGTCATTGGACGTCTATATGATTTTCATATAACGGATGTGGGCGATTATTTATGGGAAAATGTGTTCCGTACACAGACAGGCCGTTCCATGTCTACCGGGAATTCTTATTGGGTCGGCGCAGACGGGATAGACGGGGATGCAAGAGGGAACTTGTTCCCTTATATGCTACCTATCCGCCAAGGGAGCCATCCGTTCATTGGATTCAAAAATATAGCCATAAAGACAGGCTATCACTTCAAATTTGATGTCAAAACAAAAGGGAATATGTTCGATGTAGCGGATCACATTCGCATAACACCACGCTTCTTTTACATGAGTGAAGATGGGAAAACGAGAATACCAGTAGATCTCTATTATCGCTCTCGTGATCAGAATTTTGTCCGAATTGGTTCTCCTGCTGATGTGGTGCAGCGATATGTTATTCTTAATGATCGATTGAGAAATGTACCTTCACAAGAGCTGAACGATACGGCGCTTTATGAATACGATCATAATTTTCATTTTGGACAGATTGGTAATATTAGCCGTAATTTGTATGTAAGTCAATATGCTAATGTACTGACTCGCAAAAAAACGCCTGTAGGGAAATTTAGTGTGCTTGAACTGCCTTCATCTATACGGACGTTAGTGGGACCGAAGGACAGTATTCCAAATAACGTTGAAATTGATCGGGCAAGCGCTTCTATTCAGAAATGGTATGGCGAATATAGCCTGCCTTCAGATCTGTACGGTGTTCCTAGTGGGACGAATCTAGCTGAGTATGGGCGAACCCATCAGGGATTAACCGATAAGAGTCCGATTTTCCTCAAAAAAGGGTACTTTGTTGTTAATTTCAATGTAGAGACGTTGGAGGGAGGAAATAAACAGACCCCTCGCTTGCAATATATTCATGCCTATCATATGAATCAATGGCTGCTTGAGGGGTTTCAGCGAGAGTTCATAGATCCTTATGGGAATACATTTCATTTACAAGATGGTGATGTGGTATTCTACCAAACCGACAAGTCTAGCAGAGGGGATTTTTTGGCTACTATTACCCACTAACTAATGAGATGAGCAATTGTTAACAGGTTAAGGTGAGTTTCTAAAAAGTTACTAAGTAAGTACTTTAGATACAACAAGAAATATACTATTAAGCTAAGTGATAAGATGCACCCTTATAGAACAATATGCACCCCAAATATCATAATAGATAGTAAACAATTAGCATCACACATAAGTTTAAATTCAGCCTTAGCAAAGCAAAGAGATACTCCACTTCTCTAGATAGAGGCGATTAGAGTATCTCTTTGTCTTTAAGAGGTCTTTAAAACCAAATTAGCATATTAGCAGAATTCCTTTAGGAAGCATGTATATATACACGTAGTCTTATCTAAAGTCTTTTAAATGTTATTTAGCCATTTTTTAAAGTGTGCGGAAGACGTTTGATAAGTTGTTCGTTTGGAGTGATAAAGAGCGTTTTTTGATGATCATAAATGACATAACCTGGTTTGGCTCCACTTGGCTTCCGCACGTGGCGAATGCGAGTGGAGTCTACAGGAACGCTGCTTGATTCTTTAGCCTGACTGAAATAGGCAGCAAGCTGTGCGGCTTCTTCCAGCGTGTCTTCTCCGTATTCTACACTGCGAATGAGTACGTGTGATCCAGGAATATCCTTGGTATGCAACCAGGTATCATTGGGATTTCCTAGTCGGTTCGTCACATATTCGTTTTGAAGATTATTTTTTCCTACATAGATCTCGATCCCTTCGGATGAGGTGTACACATGAAGGGTTGGGCGATCATTTTTCTTCTTCTTTTTAGTCTTCTTGCTCCGATCACGTAAGTAGCCTTGTTGAATCAGTTCATCCCGAATTTCATCGACATCACTTAAGGAAGCAAAAGCAAGCTGCTGGAGCAGCCCCTCTACATAAGCGATTTCTTCATGGGTTTTGATCAGTTGCTCATCAATCACTACAAGACTGTTCTTGAATTTATTGTATTTTTTGAAATAACGTTGTGCATTTTCTGAGGGCGTCAGGAGCGGATCTAAAGGGATCGTCTCTGTCTTTTGATCTTCATCATAGTAATTGACTAACTCTGCCGTTGTAGCGCCTTTATGGAGCTGATGTAATGCAGGGAGTAGCAATTCGCCCCAGATGCGGAAATGTTCGGCATCCTTAGCTTCGTCCTGATCTTTTGCCAAATTCGTAAGCTTCTTCACATTTTTGCTGCGTTCGTTCTGTAGAAATCTTATTAAGTCACTGACTTTTTGCTTTACGGTATCCCGTTCTGCTTTATGTCCGTAATAATCTTCCAGACATTCACTAATGGAATTATAGTGAGCCGTCTCTCCCACGATTTGAGCTAAGGGAAGCACGGAGAAGATGCTTTTTCCTTTCGCATTATCGCCAATGACAGGATTGTAATCATGTGCTTTGACTTTTGTCATCAACTGCTCAAATGCTGTCCAAAGTAAGACCCCTGCATCTTGTTCAGGAGAAGAGTCTTCCATAGTTCTAGCTAATAGCTGAATTTCTTGTCCAATTAAAGGACTGAATCCGCTAAACGTACTAACAAGCCAACTTCCTTGTTCCGAAGGAGAAGGTTCTGGATCTACTCCACGGAACGATTCTAAAAAAGTCGATTCATCTGTTTCTAGAGGATTCAGCTTATGCTGCTCTGGAGGCTCTGTATATTGGAAGCCAGGCATAACAATGCGGTAGCTACTAATGGATGGCGTTACATGGTGAATGCCATCGAGCTGTACTCCTGTTGCAGGGTCTACAAGAATAATGTTGCTGTGACGGCCCATAAGTTCAATGATGATTCGTTTGTTCGAGATATCTCCTAGCTCATCGCGCTGGCGAATATCTATATGAATAATTCGCTCCAGACTACTTTGTGTAATAGCCTCAATTACTCCGCCCTCACAGTATTTCCGAAGCAACATACAGAACATCGGTGCTTCTTGAGGATTTACAAAGGTCTGATCCGTTAATTGAACTCTTGGATAGGTGGGATTGGCGGAAAGAATCAATCTACGATTTTCTCGATCTGCTCGCAAGTTAAAGATGATGTCGTGGGGAGAGGGTTGGTGAATTTTATTAATACGTGCGCCGACGCAGATCTGAAGCTCATGCACAATCGCACGGGTTACAATGCCATCTAATGCCATAGTCGTTTCTCCTGTCTACACTGCTTGAATAGTAATTGCTGAAATCTTAACACGGTGAGTCCGTAGTCTCTATGATACATAAGTTCGAGCAAAAACTTAAGCTCGGGCTGTGATAATTTAAGACTTGTCTGAATACATTTACCCTAGTAGAGGTTGGATAAGCCGTCATACTGCAAAAAAACGCGGAACATTACGGGAGGGAAATGCGGACATGGAACAAAAAAACTGGCACCAGTGGAGTGCGGAGGAACTCTTGCAACGGTTCAGCGTGGAGCGGAATCAAGGTTTAACGCCAGAGGAAGCGGATGTAAGGCGTGAGGTCAGCGGATACAACGAGTTATCTGAAGCGAAGCGAATCTCTCCATTCATCCTCTTTTTGAACCAGTTCAAAGACTTTATGATGCTTGTTCTTATGGGCGCAACGCTCATTTCTGGGCTACTAGGTGAATACCTAGATGCTATTACGATTGTGGCTATTATTGTGTTAAATGGGGTTCTTGGATTCATCCAAGAATATCGTGCAGAACGATCGCTTCGCGCTTTAAAGCAATTATCGGCTCCTAATGCGACCGTCATACGAGGGGGGGAGGAACAAAGTATTCCTGCTCGATTCCTAGTACCTGGTGATATTGTCATCTTGGAGAGTGGGGACCGCATTCCTGCGGATATTCGTTGGCTTAAGGTAAGTGGTTGTGACGTCGAAGAATCAGCACTCACGGGTGAGTCACATCCATCGGGCAAAATAATAACGGCGATTCGTGAAGCTGAAGTTCCTCTAGGCGATCAGAAAAATTTAGGTTTTATGGGAACGATGGTTACCCGTGGCAGTGGTAAGGGTGTGGTCATTCGCACAGGGATGGATAGCGAAATGGGGAAGATAGCCGACCTTATTCAGAACACAGAGTCGCAAGAAACTCCGCTGCAACATCGTTTAGAACAACTAGGCAAAATATTAATTGGTCTTTCTCTTGCGTTAACTGTGCTTGTGGTTTTGGCAGGTATTTTGCATGGACAGCCTCCGGCTAGCATGTTCTTTGCAGGAGTGAGCTTGGCTGTAGCGGCTATTCCTGAGGGTCTTCCAGCCATCGTTACGATTGCACTAGCGCTTGGCGTACAGCGGATGATCAAACGGAAAGCCATCGTTCGCAAATTGCCTTCGGTAGAAACTTTAGGATGTGCCTCTGTCATTTGTTCAGATAAGACGGGGACACTTACCCAAAATAAAATGACTGTAAAACAGCTCTGGCTGGAAGGACGCATTTTGGAAGTCACCGGAGATGGGTATGAACCGTCAGGCCACATTTTATCACACGGCAAATCTACTGATCTCAAAAAAGACTCTAGTCTGCGCCGCATGCTCCAGATCAGTGCGCTTTGTAATAATGCAGAGATCTATGAATCTAATGTGACAGAAGAGAGTGGTAAAAAGAAAGGGAAGGAGGAGGACATACTTCACTGGGTGCTAAAAGGAGATCCAACGGAAGGAGCTCTTGTGACACTCGCCTCCAAAGCTGGGTTCACCCCGCAGTCTCTTGAAGGGTTATATCAACGAGATATGGAATATCCGTTCGATTCCGATCGCAAACGAATGTCCGTCGTTGTGAGTCATCAGGGAGGACGACTGTCTTATGTGAAGGGCGCTCCAGATGTGCTTTTAGATCGTTGTTCTTATATGTTATGGGATGGGAATATTGTCCCTCTTACGGGAACGCTTCGACAAAAGGTAGCTAAGGCAAACGAAGATATGGCGCGTTCTGCCCTACGTGTATTGGGTCTAGCATACCGCGATGTCCGTCCACAGGACAATGTGTCGTCCATGGATCAAATGGAATCTCAACTGGTGTTCGTGGGTCTGACAGGTATGATCGATCCACCTCGCCGGGAAGCTAGAGAAGCCATTTCCATCTGCCGTAGAGCAGGCATTAAGACGGTTATGATTACAGGAGATCATGGACTTACAGCCGAAGCGATTGCACAAGAACTGGGCATTTTAGTGCGAGGCGGGAAATCTCTTACTGGACAACAACTAGAGAGTATAACCGATGATCAACTTGATAAAGAAGTAGACAATATTTATGTGTATTCACGGGTCTCACCTGAGCATAAATTACGCATCGTGAAATCTTTGCAACGCAAAGGGCATGTTGTAGCAATGACGGGTGATGGGGTAAATGATGCGCCAGCGATCAAAGCTTCGGATATAGGTATAGCGATGGGTATTACCGGAACGGACGTCTCCAAAGAAGCTTCGGCACTTATCCTGAATGACGATAATTTTTCAACTATTGTGGCAGCTATAGAAGAGGGAAGAAACATCTATGAGAACATACGGAAATTCATCCGCTACTTGCTGGCTTCCAATGTCGGAGAGATTCTGACCATGTTTTTTGCTATGTTGGCAGGTCTTCCCTTGCCGCTGCTTCCGATTCAGATCTTATGGGTGAACTTGGTTACGGATGGCCTTCCTGCTATGGCACTTGGTGTAGATCAGCCCGAGAAAGACTTAATGGAACATAAGCCAAGAGGGCGAAATGAGAATATCTTTGCACGAAGATTAGGCTGGAAAATCATAAGCCGTGGTATTCTTATCGGCGTATGCACGCTAGGGGCATTTTGGATTACACTCCGGATAGATCCGGATAATATGACTCAGCTTAAGCTAGCCCAATCGGTAGCTTTTGCCACACTTGTGCTAGCCCAGCTTATTCATGTATTTGACTGCAGGAGCTCAAGATCCATTTTTCACCGGAATATGCTGCAAAATAAATATTTAGTCTTCGCTGTACTTTCGTCACTCTTATTAATGCTAGCTGTATTTTACATTGAACCTTTACAGCCTATATTTAAGACGGTTCCTTTAGGTGTACGGGAATGGTGCCTTGCATTTGTGGCGGGCGGAATTCCAACATTCTTATTAGGAATAGGTAGCGTATGGTCTGGAAGAAGACGTAGAACGGGTACGGGCCGAACGGTATCGGTGAAAAGTACAAATATTCGGGCATAAAATGAATAGCTTTTCCTCTCTGAAAATTATAGACTAAAGGCTATGAAGACGTAAGAGAGAGGGATAGCTATGGAATTTACAAAAATGCACGGACTCGGGAATGACTTCCTAGTCTTTCATGGTCATGAGACATTACCGGATAACGTATCCGAACTTGCGATAGATTGGTGTAATCGATATTTTGGCGTAGGAGCAGATGGGTTAGTGTTTATTCTTCCCTCTGAGCAGGCAGACTTCCGGATGCGAATTATTAATTCCGATGGAACTGAAGCTGAACAATGCGGAAATGCTATTCGCTGTGTAGCCAAGTATGTATATGATAAAGGCTTAACGAATCAAGAGCACATTACAATCGAGACGTTAGGTGCAGGTGTACAGCAAGTTAGTTTGAGCATAGACCAAGGGAAAGTGCAAACGGTTCGTGTAGACATGGGAGAGCCTATTTTGGATGGCTTAACTGTTCCTACCACGCTAAATGCTAATCCTGTACAGAATCAGCCTATTGAGGCAGATGGGAGAGAGTTTCATTTTACCGCGGTGTCTATGGGTAACCCGCATTGTGTTATTTACGTAGAAGATGCGCCACACTTTGATCTAGCAACTTGGGGGCCTTTGTTAGAAGTACACCCTTATTTCCCAAGGAAAATTAATGTGGAGTTCACTACTATTACGTCCCGCGACCGGGTAGAAATGCGCGTATGGGAACGGGGAGCTGGTCCGACGCTTGCTTGTGGAACGGGCGCATGTGCTACTCTCGTCTCATCTGTACTGAATGGATTTACTGATCGAGCAGCATGGGTAGGGCTAAAGGGGGGGGACCTCTATATTGAATGGGATGAGCAAGATAATCATGTCTATATGAGTGGCCCTGCTGCGGAAGTATATCAAGGTTATATCGAAGCTTAAGCAAGGCAGTCATTGCTCTGAGTATACAGCCCTTCTCTGAGGAGAAAGGGCTGTTTCTTTGAAGGACAATCTTTGCTCTTACCGCACTGCAAAATAGGATGATTAGATGGAATAATGTGAATTTGTAAGCTTTAGCTGGGGGGGACCAACCATGAAGCAGGATTTACGTTCAAAGTGGAAAAATGAAGTTCTTGTTGGCGATGGAGCTATGGGGACGTATTTATACACGTTAGGATTTCCAGTAGGTATTTCTTTCGAGGAATTCAACTTGATTCGTCCCGATGTCATCAGAGATGTTCATCGTCGCTATGTAGAAGCAGGAGCACAAGTAATTGAGACGAATACGTTCTCAGCTAACTACTATAAATTATCCAAATTTGGTTTGGAACACAAGGTGGAAGATATCAATCGGGAGGGTGTCCGGATCGCGCGTCAAGCTGCTGGAAGTGACGGATATGTGCTAGGTACGGTTGGATCGATTCAAGGCGGAAAGCGAATGAATATTTCTTCTAGAGAGCTGAAAATGTATTTCGAAGAGCAAATTGGCGCTCTTTTGTCTGAAGGCGTGGATGGAATTTTATTTGAAACATTTTTTGACTTAGAGGAAATGCGTATTGGCTTAAACGTAGTTCGTAACCTTCAGGACGTTCCGGTCATCTGTCAATTTGCTGTCGATGATATCGGTCGTACTATTGATGGATATGCGATAGAGGAAGCCTTTGCTATCTTAATTCAAGAAGGCGCCGATGTGGTCGGGTTTAACTGCCACTCCGGACCTAAAGGAATACATAGTGTCATGGACAGGCTGCACGGTCCGCTTCAAGTTCCAATGTCCGTCTATCCCAATGCGGGGCTAGCTGATTACGTAGATGGTGAATATATTTATGGGGCAACTCCGAAGTATTTTGGGGAAAGCGCACTATCTTTTGCTGATATGGGTTCGAGATTAATTGGAGGGTGCTGTGGTACAACGCCGGAACACATTGCCGCTGTTGCGAGCGCACTTAGAGGTTATGTCCCTGTTCCTCTTGCTGAAGTCTCCCCGCTTTCCTATGACCCAGTGGACAAACTCGTTCATGAGCATAAGGAGGAAAAGCAAGATATACCTAAAAGACATCGGAGTTTCCCTTCGATCGTGGACTTGGTTAAGGAGAGACATACTGTTATCGTAGAGCTTGATCCTCCAAGAGACTTAGATATTACGAAGTTTATGAAGGGCGCTGCGGCCTTAAAAGAAGCTGGTGCAGATGCTCTCACCCTAGCGGATAACTCGTTAGCGGTTACACGAATGAGCAATATGGCTTTAGGCCATCTTGTGCATTCTAAAACAGGTCTTAGACCCCTTATTCATATTGCTTGTCGAGATCGCAATTTAATTGGAACTCAGTCTCATATGATGGGCTTTGACGCTCTAGGTATAGATCATGTGCTAGCTGTTACTGGAGACCCTGCTCGGTTTGGGGATTTACCGGGAGCGAGCTCGGTGTATGATATGACTTCGTTTGAGATTATTCGGATGATCAAGCAACTGAACGAAGGCATCGCCTTCTCGGGCAAACCGCTCAAACAAAAAGCAAGCTTTGTCGTCGGTGCTGCTTTTAATCCGAACGTAAAATATTTAGACAAAGCCGTTCAGCGTCTGGAGAAAAAAATTGCTTCGGGTGCCGATTACATTATGACCCAACCGGTCTATGACAAGAATTTGATTAAAGAGATTCGCAGAGCTACCGCACATATTACGATTCCTATATTTATAGGCATTATGCCACTGGCAAGTGGAAAGAATGCAGAGTACCTTCATAATGAAGTTCCTGGAATTCAGCTATCTGAAGAAGTGTTGACCCGGATGCAAGGACTTCAAGGGGAAGAGGGGAGAAAAGAAGGGGTAGAGATTGCTCGTGAATTGGTAGATGCTGCCATGGAGCATTTCAATGGAATCTACCTCATGACACCCTTTATGTTTTATGAGATGACCGCAACCCTGACGAAATATGCAATGGAGAAGTCGAAAGAGCAGAAGGCCCACTTGTTTCACTTATAATTATCAATTACAATAGGATAACGGATGTGATGCCGATGTCATACAGTATGACCGGATTCGGTCAATCCACTAAGCGTTTTGGCGGTTATGTGATACAATTCGAGATTAAATCTGTGAATCATAGATATTCCGAGATGAACCTGCGTATTCCGCGGGAATGGAATTGCTATGAAGACGAGATGAAACGAATGGTACAAGGCTATATTCAGCGAGGGCGGGTTGATGTACACGTAAGTAAAGAGAGGGAAGACGAGTCTTCTAGGCCGTTTGTAGTGAATATGGCAGCAGCTCAAGCTTATCTGGATGCTGCACGTATGCTCGGTAATCGATTGAATGTGGATGATCAATTATCAGCACATCAAATTTTGGGACTTCCCGATGTTTTAGTCCCTTCGGATGCATCTAGTGATCATGTCCATCCTGATTTGGAGTGGGAAGAGGTCCTCTTAGCTGGTCTTAAGCAGGCGTTAGAGGGTTTGCTCTCGATGCGCGAGAAAGAAGGACAGCATCTGGCCAAAGATTTGGAAGATCGATTATTGAAGCTTGAGGACATTCATGCAGAGTTGGTGGTCCTTGCGCCAACTGTAGTTACGGATTATCGTAACCGACTCAAACAGCGTTTGTCGGAACTGCTTGATGGAACAATGGACGAGCAACGTTTCAGTATGGAGGTAGCGGTCTTTGCCGATCGTTCCAACGTAGATGAAGAACTGACCCGACTCGGAAGTCATTTCGAGCAGTGCCGAGGTTTGCTGTATTCCCAAGGGCCCATCGGACGCAAGCTGGATTTTCTCATTCAGGAGATGAACCGGGAAGTCAATACGATTGGGTCTAAAGCCAATCACTTGGCTCTAGTCAACCGTGTGGTGGAGATGAAGGCGGAATTGGAGAAGATTCGTGAGCAAGCAGCAAATTTGGAATGAGCTTGTCAGGTTACACACGAGGAAGTATTTATAGGGGGATCACCTGAAGATGGCCATTAAACTCATTAATATTGGTTTCGGGAATATCGTATCAGCGAATCGGATTATTTCTATTGTAAGTCCTGAATCCGCACCGATTAAGCGGATTATTCAAGAGGCGAGAGACCGGCATATGCTGATTGATGCAACGTATGGACGCCGGACGCGTGCGGTTATTATTACAGATAGCGATCACGTGATTTTATCCGCTGTTCAACCTGAGACCGTGGCCCACAGGCTATCTACGAAAGACGATGACAACGACGAATAAAATGGAGAGAACAATGGCAAAAGGGTTATTGATTGTATTGTCCGGGCCTTCCGGTGTAGGTAAGGGAACGGTATGTAGTGCACTGCGTCAGCGCGTGCCAGAATTAATTTATTCTGTATCTGCTACTACACGTGTACCTCGTTTTGGTGAAGAACACGGTGTGAACTATTTTTTTAAGAGCCGTGAACAATTTTTGAATATGATAGAACAAGATCAACTGCTCGAGTATGCTCAGTATGTAGATAATTATTATGGTACTCCACGTGATTTCGTAGAAGAGACGCTGAATAGCGGCAGAGACATTATTCTGGAGATTGAGGTTCAGGGAGCCCTGAAGGTCAAGGAAAAATTCCCGGATGGCGTCTTCGTATTCCTGCTTCCTCCTTCGCTGGATGAGTTGAAAGATCGAATACAAGGTCGGGGTACAGAGAATCAGGCTACTATAGATCATCGACTCTCTGTAGCGGTAGACGAAATTAATCTACTGGAATATTATGATTATGCTGTAGTGAACGATCAGATTGACTTGGCTTGTACAAGAATAGAATCTATTATTGTTGCCGAACATTGTAAGGTAAGGAAATAGGTAAGGTAGGACGACATGTTTAAAATAAGGAATCAAGCGTAGATGCCATTTAGGTCTACAGCAGCGTTCCAACTAGAAGAGGTGTCTGTATTGCTATATCCGTCAATTGACAAAATGCTGGAGAAAGTTGACAGCAAATATTCGCTAGTAGTAGCCGCTTCCCGTAGAGCAAGACAATTAAGAGAAGGCGGTACCACTGATATGAGACAGCCTAAGTCTCACAAGCAGGTTGGTGTGGCTTTAGAAGAAATTTATACCGACCTTGTGCGTATCAAGCGTGACGGACAAAGCTTGGCCAATCTAGATAACTTAGACAAATAATAAAAGCTAGCCTCTTGGGCTGAAATCCGACAACCGCAAGGTTGTTGTTTTTTTCTATATACAGAAATGAAATGCGAGGGGATATCATGTTAACTGGCAAAAAGATTCTGCTGGGGGTAAGTGGCGGGATTGCCGCCTTTAAAGCAGCTTCGTTATGTAGCAAGCTTACGCAGGCTGGGGCGGAAGTTAGGGTCATCATGACCGAATCCGCAACAAGGTTCATTACCGAGCTGACCCTTCAATCCTTATCGAAACATCCCGTCTATACGGATACGTTTGATGAAAAAGATCCCTCCGTTATCGCACATATTGATCTTGCAGATTGGGCTGACCTCATTCTGATTGCACCCGCAACCGCTAATATCATTGGCAAAATGGCCCACGGGCTTGCCGATGATATGTTATCTACGACCTTACTCGCTACAGAAGCACCTATTATGTTAGCTCCTGCAATGAATGTGCACATGTATCAGCATCCGGCGGTGCTTCATAATTTGGAACTTTTATCTTCCCGCGGGGTGATGATGATTGAGCCTGGAAGTGGACTTTTAGCGTGCGGTTATGTGGGCAAAGGTAGAATGGAAGAACCCGAGAGTATTGTACAGCTCATCGAGCAATACTTTGGACAACTTGAGCAGAACTACCGAGCAGAAAGTCAGCCAAAACCATTATTAGGCCGGAAGGTCATTGTTACTGCTGGAGCAACGGTGGAACGAATAGATCCCGTCCGATATATTACGAATGATTCTTCAGGTAAAATGGGATTTGCGATAGCCATGGCAGCTCAGCAGCTTGGAGCAGACGTTCATATCATTGCAGGAAGTACACAAATTGACCCGCCTGACGGCATTTTTTTGACGCGAGTAGAATCGGGTATGGATATGTACAATGCAGTTATCGCTGAGTGGGATCAAGTGGATATTGTAGTAAAAGCAGCCGCGGTAGCGGACTATCGACCTAAGGAACAAGCTGTCCGAAAAATGAAAAAAACTGGAGATGCCCTGACGTTGGAGCTTGTGAAAACTCTTGATATTTTGGAGACCTTGGGCCAACAAAAGACTCGACAATTTTTGATTGGGTTTGCTGCGGAGACCAATGATGTAGAGAAGTATGCTATGGGCAAATTGCTGCGTAAGAACTGTGACTTGCTTGTAGCTAATGACGTGACTTTGGAAGGTGCGGGGTTTGGAACGGATACGAACGTCGTGAGCATTTACGATCACAATGGACTTGTAGTTGGCCTTCCTCTGATGAGCAAAAAAGATACGGCGACATATATCATGAATCTAGCTGCAGAGCGATTAGCTGGAGTGCCGGATAATGCCTAAAGTAGCTAAAGTGATAGTAGATGTACCTAGTCGGGAGACGGATCGGCCTTTTGACTATCTTATTTCAGAATCGATGCGAGGCTGGATTGACGTAGGGAGTAGAGTAGCTGTTCCTTTTGGACGACGTACGGTGCAAGGTTTTGTAATTAGCTTATCGGATCACTCCGAACTGAGTTTGAGTCGGATGAAGCCGATTCAAGAACTGCTAGATCATCTTCCCCCGCTTCCCCCGGACTTGGTGGATCTTGCTGAATGGATGAGTCATGAGTATGCGTGTTCTACAATTTCTGCTCTACAAGTCATGATTCCCGCTGCACTTAAAGGAAAGGCAGAACGTTATATTCGGTATGCTGAACCTAAGCAAGATACGGATGTAGCAGAAGATGAACCAGATTGGTACTCCGATTCATTGCTTCAGTTAGATGAAGAAAAACAGATCATCGACTATGTTAAAGCTTCCGGGCCAGTGACCGTAGCTCATCTTGATCAGCGTTATCCTGGGCAAAGCGTGATTATAAAGCAATTACTGAAACAAGGAATTCTGATTGAGAGCCAGTCGATCAAAGACCGCATGAAAATTAAGACAGTGAAGACGGTCGTGGCCGCAGTTCATGGGGAAGAAGCCGAGCAAGCGATGGCTTCCTTTAATGCCCAGTCCAAACGTCAAAAAGAAATTTTAGCTTTTTTGCTTGAAGTTGAAGTGCCGATCGGTATGCAGGAACTGTTGTCTACCTTAGGTGCTACTGCGGGAACGGTGAAGAAATTAGCTGAAAAAGGTTTTGCTATCATTGAAGATGTTGAAGTATTCCGAGATCCTTACAAGGACCGTAGATTCAAGGCTTCTAAGGCGTTGTCTCTAACGCCAGAGCAGCAGGCGGCCTATGATCGAATCTGTGAAACGGTAGATCATCAGGCTTATGGCGTGTTTCTTTTGCACGGGATTACGGGTAGTGGAAAAACGGAAGTGTACCTACAGACCATTGAGCGCTGTATGCAGCAGGGGCGCCAGTCAATTGTTCTAGTACCGGAAATTTCGCTAACCCCCCAAATGGTAGAGAGATTCAAAGGACGATTTGGGGATAAAGTTGCGGTGCTGCACAGCCGACTATCCGCAGGTGAACGCTATGATGAATGGCGAAGAATTCGTGAGGGTCAGGTGATGGTAGCGGTTGGCGCAAGGTCTGCCGTGTTTGCTCCCTTTCCGAAGCTTGGACTAATTGTAATGGACGAAGAACATGAGACCTCTTACAAGCAGGAAGAGACGCCTAAATATCATGCACGCCGTGTTGCCGTGAAGCGAGCCATGCAACATGATGCTGTGGTCATACTGGGTTCGGCTACCCCTTCTCTTGAAAGTTATCATGCCGCTAAATCACAGACGAACGAATCTTTTGCTCCTATTTTATTGGAAATGCGAGAACGTCCGTCCGGTAGCCAGCTTCCTAAGGTCGAGATTGTGGACATGCGTGAAGAATTAAAGGAAGGCAATCGTTCTATGTTCAGCCGAGGATTACATCAGGCCATCCTAGATCGCATGGAGCGCAAAGAGCAAGCCGTTCTTTTCCTTAACCGAAGAGGGTACGCTACGTTTGTAATGTGCCGTACTTGTGGGTATGTAGCAGGCTGTCCGAATTGTGATATTTCACTAACCTATCATCAGAAATCTAACAATATGCGTTGTCATTATTGTGGATATTCCGAGGTAGCTCCTTCCGTCTGTCCGGAATGTGGAAGTGAACATATTCGATATTTTGGGACAGGCACGCAGCGAGTAGAAGGGGAATTGGCCAAGCTTTTTCCAGGGATTCGTGTCATACGTATGGATGTAGATACGACCTCAGAAAAAGGGTCGCATGAGAAGCTGTTACAAGCTTTTCGCGATAAAAAAGCAGATGTCCTGCTCGGTACCCAGATGGTTGCGAAAGGGCTGGACTTCCCTGATGTTACGCTGGTGGGCGTCATTGCTGCGGATAGTTCGCTGAACTTTCCAGATTTCCGAGCAGCCGAAAAAACATTTCAACTGCTAACGCAAGTGGCAGGCCGCGCTGGAAGACATCTTCTTCCGGGTGAAGTGTTCATTCAGTCTTATACGCCCGATCACTATTCTATTATTCATGCGAGTCATCATGACTATTTATCGTTTATTCGTGAAGAATTGAAACATCGACGTAATTTAAGTTATCCTCCGTATTGCAGGCTGATTTTGGTTACTTTATCGCACGAAAATCTCCAACTTGTGGTTCGTATGGCTGAGAATTTCACAAGTGGACTGCGAGGACGTGCGCAGCAGCGGGGATGGTTCGGTGGATTGGATCGCTTTACTTCGGATGCCTTTGATATTTTGGGGCCGATTGCTTCCCCGATTCCTAAAATCAAGAATCGCTATCGTTTTCAGTGTATTGTGAAATACCGAGGGGATCTGGATGCCATTGATCTGGTTCGAGAAATCACGAATGAGACGCTTGAGCAGCTAAGGGATGGTCTGCTTCAGATTAGTATTGATGTGGACCCAGCGATGATGATGTAAGGCGGGCAGATCCCTCCCAAACCCTCCCTTCCTCAAGGGAGGGCCCCAAGGGCGTCGCCCTCTGGACACCCGAATGGAATAACGAAAATGGGGCAGAGATGGAATCTTGCTTGGGGTGGCGTGGGATCGCTTGCCGTCCCTTTGGGACCCGCTTCTGGTTTGGCGGGACTTGGGGGCCTGTTGTTGGAGTTAGGCGGTAATTTTTCGGCTTGTTTAACATAAGGGGCTGGAGCGGACAGTCGCTTGTCGCCCTCTGGGCACGCTGAAGTGAGTGATGGCTGTTTTGGAGCTTGGTGTGGATGGTAGAGGCGCTCTCCCTGCGGGATACGCTTGGGGCGGAGCGAAGAGTAGCGTGTGGTTTTAGGATGCGGATGTGTGAGGTTAGAGTCGCTCTTCCTGCGGGATACGCTTGGGTCTGAGCGGAGATTAGTGTGTGGTTTTGGGATGCGGATGTGTGAGGTTAGAGTCGCTCTTCCTGCGGGATACGCTTGGGTCTGAGCGGAGATTAATGTGTGGTTTTGGGATGCTGATGTGTGAGGTTAGAGGCGCTCTCCCTGCGGGTTACGCTTGGGTCTGAGCGGAGATTAGTGTGTGGTTTTGAAATGCTGATGTGTGAGGTTAGAGGCGCTCTCCCTGCGGGATACGCTTAGGTCTGAGCGGAGATTAGTGTGTGGTTTTGGGATGCGGATGTGTGAGGTTAGAGGCGCTCTCCCTGCGGGATACGCTTAGGTTTGAGTGGAGATTAGCGTGTGGTCTTGGGATGCGGATATGTGAAGTTAGCGTGTAATGACTGGTGAATTGGGCCTACATTTTAGACTTTGATGTGGCATAGGAGTCTTTATTTTAATATATGATGGAATAAACACATAAATGGAGGTAGGGTAAGGCATGGCGCTTAGAAGAATTGTACTAGAACCTAACGAGGTTCTTCATCAGGTAGCAGAAGAAGTGAAGGAGATCACACCGAAGATTCGCCGCTTGTTAACGGATATGGCGGATACGATGTATGAGGCGGAAGGGGTAGGTCTAGCTGCGCCGCAGGTAGGCGTACTTAAGCGGGTAATTGTGATTGATGTAGGGGATGACAACGGACTTATTGAAATGATTAATCCTGTAATTACGGCATCGAATGGGGAGCAGTTTGGGCCAGAGGGATGCCTTAGTATCCCTGGATATCGTGGTGATGTTCGGCGTGCGAATCAAGTCACGGTCACAGGACTTGATCGTAAAGGTAAGGAGATCACGATTACGGGTTCGGAGTTATTGGCAAGAGCATTCCAACATGAGATTGATCATTTGAACGGCATTTTATATACAGAACTTGCCGAGACTTATTATGAGATTCCACCGGAAGAAGAAGAGGAATCAGCAGGGCAAGGAGTGAATGAGGATTGAATATTGTATTTATGGGAACGCCGGCTTTTGCGGTGCCTTCTTTAGAAATGTTGCTTGAACAAGGTTATAACGTAGTTGCGGTGGTTACGCAGCCCGATCGCCCTCAAGGTAGAAAAAAAGTACTTACCCCTACCCCTGTAAAAGAAGCGGCTTTGCGGCATGGCATTCCCGTGCTACAGCCGCTTCGTATGCGCAGTGCAGAGGCTGTGGAGGAACTAGCAACCTATGAACCCGATGTCATTGTTACGGCAGCTTACGGACAAATTTTACCCAAAGCTGTGCTTGATCTTCCTCAGCATGGCTGCCTGAACGTGCATGGCTCTCTTTTGCCGAAATATAGAGGGGGAGCGCCTATTCAGCGTGCGATCATTAATGGGGAGCAAGAGACTGGAATTACGTTAATGTATATGGCTGAGGGGCTAGATACAGGCGATATGATTGCAAAAACAATCGTTCCGATTACGGATGAAGATACATCAGGCACGTTGTTTGAGAAATTAAGTCTAGCGGGAGCTGAATTGTTACAGGAGCAATTGCCCAAGGTTCTTAAGGGTGAGGCTGATCGGGTTCCTCAAGTGGATGAAGAATCTTCTTACGCCAAAAATTTAACAAGGGATGATGAGCGCATCGATTGGTCCGCTTCCTCACGTGCGATCTATAACCGCGTGAGAGGATTGGTTCCTTTTGCCGGGGGATTTACGCTTTGGAAAGATGAAGTGTTCAAAGTCTGGGAGATCACGAAGCCCGAAGCTGTAAGTGTGAAGCAGTCTGGACAAGCTCCAGGTACGATTCTTAGTCTCTCGGATAAAGGAATTGAAGTCCAAACGGGGGATGGTTCTGTCTTCTTGACCACAGTTCAGCCTGCTGGAAAAAAAGCGATGAATGCTTCTGAGTTTCTACGCGGCGGTATCCTTAAGCAAGGTGAGGTGCTCGTATGAGCGAATCGCAACGTCCAACGAAGGACGCTAATCGCAAAAAAGTCGCCGCTCCACGTACAGCCAGAGAAGTAGCCTTGCAAGTGCTCACGCAAGTGGAAGAGGATGGGGCCTACAGCAACATGCAGCTGCATGGCGCTTTGCAGCGTAGCGAACTTAAAGGTGCGGATGCGGGACTTGCTACAGAATTGGTCTACGGAACGATTTCTCGGCTCTCGACTATTGATTATTTCTTAGAACCGTTCGTTGCTAAAGGCATGAAGAAACTTCAGCCGTGGGTGCGAAATTTGCTCCGGTTGAGTTTTTATCAATTATATTATCTAGACCGAATTCCTGCCCATGCAGCGGTAAATGAAGCTGTAAATATCGCAAAAAAACGTGGCCATCAGGGCATTTCGGGTATGGTCAATGGTGTGCTACGGAATGTTCTCAGACGTAAAGATGAACTGAAATTACCGGAGCATCTTCCCGCTGCCGAGCGCATTGCGCTTGAGCATGCTCATCCGCAGTGGTTGGTAGAACGCTGGATAAGTCAGTATGGAGAAGAAGTTACTAATGCGATGTGCCAAGCGAACAATGAACCCCCTTCTGTAAGTGTTCGGGTGAACCAGACCAAGCTCACGCGTGATGAATTATTGAGTCAGATGCATGTAGCGCAGGTCGATGCGATTCCTTCATCCTTATCTGAAGATGGAATCATCGTGCGTAGTGGCGGCAATATGGCCTTGACTGATTGGTATCGGGACGGAAGGTTATCTATTCAAGACGAGAGTTCTATGTTAGTAGCCGCGGCCGTCGATCCTAAGTCAGGAATGCGTGTACTGGACTGCTGCGCAGCACCTGGGGGCAAGTCGATGCATCTGGCGGAGAAGTTGGGCCTTAAGGGGGAGATTATCGCTAATGACATTCACCCTCATAAAGCGAAGTTGATTGAAGATCAAGCGATTCGTCTTGGCCTACACACAATTCGTACAACTACAGGAGATGCGCTTGAAATGCAAAGCCTATATCCGGCAGCATCCTTTGATCGTATTCTTCTTGATGCTCCTTGCTCAGGATTGGGTGTTATTCGCCGCAAACCTGATCTCAAATGGGCCAAGCAAGCGGAGGATATCGAAGATATCTCTAAGCTGCAACTGGAATTGTTGGAGAGAACAGCCTCTCTTCTAAAAAAAGACGGTATTCTAGTATATAGTACGTGTACGGTCGAGAAACAGGAGAACGAAGAGCTGATTCGGACTTTCTTGAAAAAGCATCCAGAATTCAGTGAGGCTGAGCCTATACTGCAAGGATCTTCGAATGCTTCTAGAGCAGAAATTGGTTTACAAATCCTGCCTCAGGATTATCATTCTGACGGATTTTATATTGCCCGTCTTGTCAAACTAGGTTAGTATGTCAGGAGGCTTATGCCCGCTGGAGACCATTCCAGCGGGTTTTGCTCTTTAGTGTCATCCCTATTTATGATAAAATGGGAAGAATGAAGAGAATTAGAGATTAACATTTTATAGAACAGGTGTGTGAAGATGAAACCTTTTATATATGATTTTACTTTGGAAGAGCTGCAGGAATGGGCAGTATCGCACAATGAACCCGCCTTTCGCGGAGGACAAATTTTTGACTGGGTCTATGTGAAGCGTGTCAATTCTTTTGAAGAGATGACGAACCTGTCTAAAGGTTTACGTGAGAAGCTAAATGATAGCTTTCAGTTCGTTACTCTGAAGGAGATCACTAAATTTGAATCCAAGGATGGAACGGTGAAGTTCCTATTTGGTCTGCATGATGATCATGCAATTGAGACCGTAATTATGAAACATAGCTATGGCAACAGTATTTGTGTAACTACGCAAGTAGGTTGCCGTGTAGGCTGCACATTCTGTGCATCCACATTAGGCGGACTAAAGCGGGATCTTACAGCGGGCGAGATTGTCGCTCAAGTCGTAAGATCACAACAAATACTCGATGAGCGTGGCGAACGGGTCAGCAGTATCGTAATCATGGGTACCGGCGAACCTTTCGAGAATTACGAAGCAACCATGAAATTTTTACGTCTAATGATTCATGAAAAGGGATTGAATATTGGACAGCGGCATATTACTGTATCGACCAGTGGTATTGTGCCGAACATCTACCGCTTTGCGGATGAAAATACACAAATTAATCTTGCGATCTCCATACATGCTCCAAATGATGCACTCCGCTCGAAGCTTATGCCAGTCAACCGAAGATTTCCTTTTGATGATGTGATGGAATCTTTGAGGTACTATCAAGCTAAGACGGGACGCCGGATTACATTTGAATATGCCCTTATTGGTGGTGTGAATGACAGACCAGAACATGCAGAGGAACTAGCGAATGTACTCAAAAACATGCTTTGTCACGTGAATTTGATTCCGGTTAACCATGTGCCTGAGAGAAAGTATATCCGTACTTCCCGAAGTGATATTTTCCAATTCCAGCGTGTGTTGGCGGACAAAGGCGTGAATGTAACAATTCGCCGAGAGCAAGGTCATGACATTGCAGCGGCTTGTGGGCAATTGCGGGCGAAGCATATGGAGTCTGGTGCGAGGTGAGGATGATTTGATAAAAACGGTATTTGTTAGTGATGTGGGACATGTTCGTTCGGTCAATGAGGATTCAGCTTGGGCTGCTAATCTAGAACAAGGGTATACCTTAGGCATTGTTGCAGATGGTATGGGTGGACATCAGGCGGGAGATACCGCTAGTCGACTTGCTGTAGAGACCATTGTGTCAGATTTAAGTTCTTTATCCCGCGGCACTTCATTTGAATTGCGTAAGGAAGCACTACGAAAGGCCATGTTGCATGCAAATGATGTTGTCTATCGTAGAGCCTCTGGCAGTGTGGAAATGCACAATATGGGCACTACAGCTGTGGTAGTACTTATGGATCGGAAGGAAGCCATCATTGGTCACATCGGAGACAGCCGTGTATATATTTATCGCAAAGGTGGACTTACTCAGCTAACTGAAGATCACACGTTAGTCCATGAATTAGTAAAAAGTGGTCAGATTACTGAGGAAGAAGCGACTCAGCACCCAAGGCGTAACGTTATTACTAGAGCTGTAGGAACGGATGCACAAGTGACAGTGGATCTGGAGCACATCTTGCTGCAAGACGGAGATGTGATGTTACTTTGCAGCGATGGACTCAGTAGCTACGTGGCGGAGCATCACATCCTACAGACGGTAGGCAGGACAGGAGTATCACTGGAAGATCGGGCGGAGCAATTGCTTAAGCTCGCTTTAGACGCCGGAGGAGAAGATAATATCACTGTAGTACTCGTAGAAGTACTTACGGCGGCGGGCTCTAGTGTAAAGGAGTGGAATAAATGATCGGACACGAATTGGGCGGTCGTTATCAAATTATTGAGCGTATTGGCGGAGGCGGCATGGCTCTGGTCTATCGTGCACAAGATATTTTGCTCGGACGGAATGTAGCGATCAAAGTACTCCGTCAGCAATTTGTACATGATGAAGAATTTATTCGCCGTTTCCGGCGGGAAGCGCAATCTGCCGCATCTTTGTCGCATCCGAACGTGGTTAGTATATATGATGTAGGGCAGGAAGAAGATATTCATTACATCGTCATGGAGTATATAGAAGGACATAATCTGAATGAAATTATAAAAGACCGTGCTCCGCTTCAAGTGGACGAGGCAGTGCGGATTACAGCTCAGATTGCCGATGCTTTGGATCATGCCCATCAGAATCAGATCATTCACCGGGATATTAAGCCACATAATATTCTCATTGGCCGTAATGGCCGCGTGAAAGTAACGGATTTCGGGATTGCTAGAGCGGCTTCGGCCGCGACGATTACCCAGACGGGCTCCGTGGTGGGTTCCGTCCATTACTTCTCTCCAGAACATGCTAAAGGTGTGGTAACTGGCGAGAAATCTGATTTGTATTCACTGGGCATTGTTCTCTATGAGATGCTGACGGGGAAAGTCCCTTTTCATGGGGAGAGTCCAATTAGTGTGGCGCTCAAGCATCTACAGGAGCCTTTTGAAGAACCGAGACTGATTAATCCACTGATTCCGCAGAGCGTAGAGAATATTATCCTCAAATCGATGCGTAAAAATCCGGGCGAACGTTATCAGTCAGCCAAAGAAATGTTACGGGATCTTGAGACATGCTTACTTCCCGAGCGTAGACGGGAATCTAAAATTCTATTTTCGGATCTTGAAGATGCAGACAAAACCAGAGTTATTCCAGCAATTAAGCCGCAGCCGAGAACTACGGGGGGCAAATCTTCGAGAGAAATGAACAAAGAAGATACAGACCCAACACGTAAAAAGACTTGGGTAAAACCTGTTATTTGGGCAGGAATTACTCTGTTTATCATTGTGTTTATGCTAGGTGTCGCATGGTATGTTAAATCTAATCTTAAGGCTAATGATAATGTACAAGTTCCAAATGTAATCAATATGCAAGAGAATGCTGCGCGAGCTGAACTTGCCAAAGTCGGCCTTATCATTCAGGAACCCGTCAAGCGTGAGTATCGAAAAGATGTGGCGACTGGAACCGTCTATTTCCAGAGTAAACCACAAGGCACCGAAGTGCTCAAAGGCTCGTCCATTGAGATTGGGGTAGGTAAAGATAAACCGCTTGAGAAGGTTCCGGATTTGAAGGGGCTCTCTTACGATGAAGCACATAGCAAATTAATATCAGATTACAAAATGACAGACAGCCAAATTAGCCGCATTGATACGAATAGTGATGAGGTTACTATGAACAAGGTGATCACGCAAAATCCGGCTGCAGATAGCGAGTTTGATCCTGCCATTGCAACGATAACTCTTACGGTAAGCAAAGGCAGAGAAAGTGTATCCATGCCTACCTTGATTGGCTTATCTCAAAAAGAAGCGGAAGCCAAGGTGAAAGAAGTCGGGCTGAAAATTGCGAATGACGGCATTAAGCAAAAGGCAAGTTACACGCAGACCGGTAAAGTAATAGAGCAATGGCCGTATGCACCGAACACCCCGGTTAATCCTGGCGATGAAGTAATTTTGACTATAAGCTCGGGGTATCCACCTGAGGCTATAAGCTATACGTACAATGTTCCTGTTTCCCCTGAGAAGGACGGGAAAAGTAGTAAGATTCGTATTGTCTACACCGATGCTCGTGGGGAAAACTTAGAGTGGGGTACGAAGACGATTAAGGCAAACCAAACGATGCCAATCGATTTGGTACTAGCTCCAACCAAAGACGGCGTAGTGATCGTCTATCGCAATGGCAAATTTTTAGATACGTACCAAGTATCCTATATTGATGCTAAGCAAGGAACAGTTCCGGATCCGAATCCGAATGTTCCCGCTAACACGACACCTGAACCACCACAACCTGATCCGAACAAACCTGAAGATCCCGTGGAAGGTCAGACAGAACCCGGAGCAACAACGACCAATCCTTAATGAAATGTAACTTTATAAGGAACCTTAGATAGACTCCTATGGAAGCGAGGCCTCAAACATGCCAGAAGGCTTAATTGTTAAGGCTTTAAGCGGCTATTATTATGTAAAACCACAAGGAAGTCATCCCGGTGAGACGGTTCAATGCCGGGGACGTGGTGTTTTCAAAAATAAGGGAATCACTCCTCTAGTTGGGGATCACGTAGTCTATGAGCCTTCAGAGAATGGGGAAGGCACCGTGACGGAGATTCATCCTAGGGTTACCGAGTTAGTACGGCCTCCTGTGGCGAATGCTAGACTTGCTGTGCTTCTCTTTTCTTTAAGGGAACCAGATATGAATCTTCAGCTCTTGGATAAGTTTCTCGTTCATATTGAAAATGAGGGTTTGGATACTCTAATCTGTCTAACTAAACGGGATTTGCTTCACGATAACGATGAAGAGGCCGGTGAAGAAATTACACGCAAGGTTAAGGCGTTGTATACCGCAATCGGTTATGAAGTGATTGTAACAAGCTCATTATCTGGTGAAGGAACCGCCGAAGTGAAACAGCGTCTTGCTGGAGAGATTAGTGTATTCTCTGGGCAGTCTGGAGTAGGCAAGTCTTCGTTACTCAATGCTATGCTACCTGGGCTGGATCTAGAGACCAATGTTATTAGCATGCGTCTAGGCCGCGGGAAGCACACAACACGACATTCTGAATTGATTGAACTTGAGAATGGTGGATTTGTAGCGGATACACCTGGATTTAGTCAACTTGATTTTCTGGAATTGGGTGTGGACACTCTTTCTAACTGTTTCCGGGAGTTCGTTCCACTGTCTGAATCTTGTAAATTCAGAGGTTGTAGTCACCTGCATGAACCAGGCTGCAAAGTGCTAGATGCACTAGAAAATGGAGATATTGCTTCAAGTAGATATGAACATTACAAAACATTTTATCAAGAAATGAAAGATAAGAAACGGAGGTACTAACCTGATGATCAACATTGCACCGTCTATTTTATCGGCTGATTTCTCCAAGCTTGGAGAAGAGATTGCAGAAGTAGAACGCGGAGGAGCAGATTGGATTCACGTCGATGTGATGGATGGCCACTTTGTTCCTAACATTACATTAGGTCCTGTCGTCATGCAGGCGGTGGCGCCACACACGAATCTCCCCTTGGATGTACATTTAATGATTGAGAACCCAGAGCAGTATATTGCGGCATTTGCAGCTGCGGGAGCGCATGTGATTACGGTACATCAGGAAGCATGTGTACACTTGCATAGAGTCATTCATCTCATCAAAGAACATGGCGTTAAGGCCGGTGTAGCATTGAACCCAGCCACACCAGTCTCTACCTTATCAGAAGTGATAGATGATCTGGACATGGTTCTAATTATGACTGTGAATCCGGGATTCGGAGGGCAGTCTTTTATCCCAGGTACGGTACGTAAAATACGGGAACTTCAAACGATGAAGGAAGAACGTGGTTTGAATCATTTGCTCATTGAGGTAGATGGAGGCATAACGGCAGCTACGGCTCCTATGGTAGTAGAAGCCGGTGCGCAAGTTCTTGTAGCGGGTAGCGCTGTATATAGTAAGGCTGACCGAAGTGCGGCTATAGCTGAGATTCGAGGCAGTGTACAGGCCTTCTCATAAAAAGAGGACAACTCGACAGGTTGTCTGTTGGTATAGGGGACGTCTGCAACGCATAAATATGGTTACATGAGCGAAGGTTCTCATGTAGCCTTTTTTTGTGGGCCTATGCACACAGGGCACTGGCTCGTAACATAGAATAAGCAAGGCATGAGAAGTATGGGGAGGGTGAACCATGAAGTTCTATACATTCAAGTTACCAAAGTTTCTGGGAGGGTTTGTGAAGGCGGTGCTAAATACCTTTCAAAAGAACTAAAATAGGCATTGAAAAAAGCACCTCTTATAATAAAAGGTGCTTTTTGTCTATATGCCTGATGGTTCCAAAATTACACGCGAGCCACTTTACCGGACTTCAAAGCACGGGTGCTGACGTAAACGCGTTTTGGTTTACCGTCTACCAAAATCCGAACTTTTTGAACGTTAACGCCCCAAGTACGACGATTACGGTTGTTAGCATGAGATACATGGTTACCGCTGCTTGGTTTCTTACCTGTTACATAGCATTTGCGAGACATCGAATTACACCTCCTTGTTCCAATACACCTACCTAAAACCATACCCAAATATCATATCACAGCAAAAAAAGCTTCGTCAACCGCTATGGCAAGTTTATTTGTCCTACTTGAGTCTTCTTTTATTTATTTCTCCTTCTTCTTATAGTACAATGATGAATAGTCCATAATATTTTAGGGGGAGGAGTGAACGACATTTGGCTATTGAACTGAATACCGAATATGGACACATTGATATCTCGGATGAAGCGGTAGCGGTTATTGCCGGATCGGCCGCCATGGAATGTTATGGACTCGTAGGGATGGCTAGCCGGAAGCAGTTCAAGGATGGGATTGCGGAACTGCTTAGGCGAGAGAATCTTACTCGCGGCGTGGAAGTGAAACCAAATCATAATCAAATCGTAATTACATTATATATTATCGTAAGTTATGGAACTAAAATTTCAGAAGTTGCTTATAACATTCAACAAAGAGTTAAATATGTTCTACATGATATTATAGGACTCCAAGTGAATGAAGTGAACATTGTAGTCCAAGGCGTACGTGTATCTAGCTAGGAAGGGGAATTTTCATTGAGTAAGCGTTCTTTAAATGGGACAGATTTCACCGCTATGGCTTTAGCCGGGGCGGCCAGGCTTCAACAGCATGCCGAACATGTCAATTCGTTGAATGTGTTCCCGGTACCTGATGGAGATACTGGAACGAACATGAATTTGACGATGACCGCAGGTGTAGGAGAGCTTTCTCGCAATGGCAGTGGGGGAATTGGCAGCCGTGCAGGTGTTCTTTCTAAAGGTCTTCTGATGGGCGCACGGGGGAACTCTGGCGTAATTCTGTCACAACTGTTCCGTGGATTTAGCCGTTATTCTGCTACTTATGAGGAATTGAATACAGTTCAATTTGCCTCTGCTTTGCAGAGCGGAGTCGATACCGCTTACAAAGCGGTAGTTAAGCCTGTGGAAGGGACCATTCTTACTGTGGCAAAAGAAGCGGCGAAACATGCTGTTTATTTTGCACGTCGCACTACCGATGTCACCGAATTAATGACCGAAGTTTTATCCAAAGCTAAAGAGGCACTCGCCTACACACCTGAACAACTTCCTGTCCTAAAACAAGTCGGAGTAGTAGATTCGGGTGGACAAGGGCTTGTATATATCTACGAAGGATTTTTAGAATACTTGCAAAATCAGACGGTAAGCGGATTCCAAGAAGCATCAAAGCAAACAGCTGCATCGCAGCCTTCAACTTCGGTATCCATAGAGAAGCCTCTGTTTGATCTACCTACATCAGCTCAATCCCGTCTAGATACGGAAGACATTGAGTTTTTGTATGATATGGAGTTCTTCATTAATCGGCAGCTTGGGGATGCAAAAGGGACTGCCTTTGATGAGAATCAATTCCGCAAAAATCTCTCGGTGAATGGTGATTCCATCATTGTCATTGCGGATGATGAAGTAATTAAGGTGCATGTTCATTCTAAATCACCGGGCGAAGTACTTAATCTAGCTCTTCGCTACGGGGAAATCACTCAAATTCATATTTTGAATATGCGTGAACAACATCGAGATTTGCTTACGGCAGGTATGGATATCGCCCCTGCGCCTGAGCTATTTGCTGATATTCCTGCAGAGAAGACGCGTGTGATTGAACCTGCTACGCTTCCAGCAGATGAACTGGCTCCTTATGGATTCATTGCTGTTGCATCAGGACAAGGGATTGCGGATATATTTACAAGCCTAGGAATTGATGTTGTATTATCTGGCGGTCAGACGATGAATCCAAGCACAGAAGATTTTGTAAAAGCTATTCACTCGATCTCTGCGCAGCATGTATTCGTCCTACCGAATAATTCGAATATTGTATTAGCAGCTCAGCAAGCTAAGGATCTCTTAGAGGGAGAGCGCAGTGTAACGGTTATTCCAAGTAAGAGTATTCCGCAGGGCATTGCAGCAGCTTTTGCCTTCCAAGAAGATGAGAGCTTATCCATTAATGAAGAGACAATGCTCGCTGCCATCGGTCATGTGAAGACAGGACAGGTTACCTATGCAGTGCGGGATACTCATTTTGATGATTTGGAGATTACAGCAGGTCATTATATTGGAATTGAGAATTCCAAGATTGTAGCGACGGAAGCGGGACTTTTGGATACAAGCAAAGCTCTACTTGAACAGATGTTGATTAACGGTGATGAGATTGTAACTGTGCTCACGGGCGAAGAAGCTAATCCTGAGGACACGTTGCTTCTATTGAATTGGTTGAAGACCACGTATCCTCAAGCCGAAGTAGAGACCCATGAGGGCGGACAGCCTATTTATTATTATTTATTCGCTGTTGAAGCTTAAGGGAAACGGTAGAACGGAGGATTGCTTTAATGAGTCATATTGTTATTGTTACCGACAGTACGGCGGATATTCCGCAAAAGACCGCTCTGGAATATGGAATTCATGTCATTCCGATGACGGTAACTTTTAAGGATCGTTCTTACGTAGAAGGGGTAGACATTACTCCGACCCAGTTCTATGAACGTCTTACCGAGTCCTCAGAGTTGCCTACTACCTCTCAAACTTCACCAGCTCAGTATGTAGAAGTGTATCGTAATTTGTTACAAGAATATCCAGGTGCATCGATCATCTCGATTCACATCTCATCTGGGATGAGTGGAACTTATCAATCTGCGATGCTGGCTAAGGCGATGCTTGAAGAAGAAGAGGGTATTCAGGCTGATATTACGCCGATTGACTCTCGCTGTGCATCCTATGGATTTGGTCTTCAGGTTGTAGCAGCTGCGAGACTTGCTAAGCGTGGAGCCTCCGTGCAGGAGATTGTAGATGAGGTAGAGCGACTGAGACAAGTGCGCAGGCTATATTTCTTGGTAGATACGTTAGAATACTTACAAAAAGGTGGTAGAATTCGCAGAGGATCTGCCATCATAGGTACGGTACTTAATATTAAACCCATCCTTTCTGTAGATGATGAGGGGGTTATTTATCCAGTAGACAAGGCCAGAGGCCGTAAAAAAGCAGTAGCTCGAATTGTAGAGCTATTTCAGCATGATTTTGCGGATCATAAGGATCTTAATATTGCGGTGTGCGATGGGGTGAACCCTGAGACAGCAGAAGAAGTCATTGAGGAAATGTCCAAACACTTCAAGCTTCATGAAGTGGTACGTACCGATATTGGCGCTGTTGTGGGAACTCATGTTGGACCGGGTATAGTATCTGTATTCGTCTGGCCTGCTTAAAAGCGAGGGATAGCAGATGGAAATTCATAGCATTTCGATTCGACAGGTCAGCGGCGTGAGTGCCCTCAAAGAAGAGGAGCTTCACGCCTTTGGCGTCTTTACTGTGCAGGACTTATTAGAATATTATCCATTTCGATACGAAGATTATCGATTACGTTCTCTTAGTGAAGTGAAGGATGGCGAGAAGGTAACAGTTCAGGCTAAGATTATGGGTCTGCCCGTTCTTCAGCGTTATGGCAAGAAGTCGAGGCTGACCTGTAAAGTGATGGCCGATGATTGGATGTTCACAGCTACGTGGTTCAACCGTCATTTTCTTAAAGATCAGCTCACGCCTGCACGCGAAATTACATTGACGGGCAAATGGGATCTACGTCGTTCACAGATGACTGTAACGGACTCCGAATTCCCAGACAAGGGAACGCTGCGTAGTGGAAGCTTGCAACCAGTCTACTCCGTAGGGGGCAATATTACGCAAGCTTGGATGCGCAAAACTATTGGACAAGCTCTTAAGCAGTATGGGGAGATGATTCCAGAAATTTTGCCGCAGGACGTGGTACGCAAGTATGATTTAATGCCCCGCAAACATGCAATATTACGTATTCACCAGCCTCAGGATAGCGAAGAAGGGCAGCTTGCGCGTAAACGGATGGTGTATGAGGAATTATTTTTATTCCAGCTCAAGCTTCAAGCCTATCGAGCTATGAATCATGATCGCATGGATGGGGTTGTCCATGAAGTCGAGAATGCTACGGTACGGGAGTTCGTCCGAAGTCTTCCGTTTGAGCTTACAGACGCCCAGAAGAAAGTGGAGCTAGAGATCTTAAAAGATATGCGTTCTCCCTTTTGTATGAATCGATTGCTACAAGGGGATGTGGGTTCTGGCAAAACTGTAATTGCGGCCATTGCGCTGTATGCGGCGGTAAAATCAGGCTGTCAGGGTGCGTTCATGGTACCTACGGAGATTCTAGCCGAGCAGCATATGCGATCGCTCACTAAGCTGTTCGAGCCTTTCGGTCTTAAGGTGGGCCTGCTTACAGGGAGTGTGACAGGTCGTAGACGCAAGGATCTGCTGGCTTCACTACAAATGGGACTTATTGATGTACTTGTAGGTACGCATGCATTAATTCAAGAAGAAGTATATTTCCGCAAGCTTAGCCTTGTCGTTACCGATGAACAGCATCGGTTCGGCGTGAACCAGCGGAGTGTGCTCCGCCGTAAGGGCTTTAATCCCGATGTACTTACGATGACAGCGACCCCTATCCCGCGTACCCTTGCAATTACAGCGTTCGGAGATATGGATGTATCCACGTTGTCTGAGCGTCCCAAAGGACGTATACCTATCTCCTCTTATTGGGTCAAACACAGCATGATGGATCGGGTTATGGGATTCATTGCGCGTGAAATTGGTCAAGGCCGGCAGGCATACTTGATTTGCCCCTTAATTGAGGAATCGGACAAGCTGGATGTTCAGAATGCCATTGATCTGTATGTCTCGATGTCTCAGGCCTTTCCAGATATTAAAGTAGGGCTGCTCCACGGGCGAATGTCTTCGCCCGAGAAAGAAGAGGTCATGCGTGACTTCTATGCGAGTGAAGTCCAGCTCCTCGTCTCCACGACCGTCGTAGAGGTCGGGGTCGATGTCCCGAATGCGACGCTGATGATTATTATGGATGCCGATCGATTCGGCTTATCTCAGCTCCATCAGCTTCGCGGGCGGGTGGGCCGCGGGGAGCACGCTTCGTACTGCGTGCTCATTGCAGATCCGAAGTCGGAGGTAGGGCAGGAGCGTATGAAGGTCATGACCGACACGGACGACGGCTTCGAAGTAGCTCGGCGGGACCTGGAGCTTCGCGGTCCCGGGGATTTCTTCGGCACTAAGCAGAGCGGCGTGCCGGAGTTTAGAATCGCGGACATGGTGAGCGATTTTGCGGTACTGGAGACGGCGAGGGAGGATGCCGTCGCCTTGGTAGGCGACTCAGCCTTCTGGACGTCGCCGGTGTATAGTCCGCTGCGGCAGTATTTGCAGCGGGAGCAGATTTTGCAAGGCGAGCTGATTGATTAGAGGCGAGCGTAGGAAAGCCCCCGAGGAATTTCGGGGGCTTTTGTCTTGAGAACACTGTACACACAGATCTATTAATTTCTTACGTTTTGAAATCAGGCTAGGCATGATTAGCCTTCCTCCCATCATATATTTAGACGTGAGAGAGGGAGGTGAGAAGTAGCCTTGAATTATCGACAGTTCGGGATAAGCGAGCAATTGGTAGAACGTATTAAGCTCAAGCTGAAGAACAAATCTGTGAAGGATCGTGTAAAAAAACTAGTGGAGGGCCTCTCTAAAGCTGATTTGCAGGACCCTTCCAAGGTGCAACGACTGGTCAAATCATCATCTACTATTCTTAGTGAGAAGCTCACGGGCGCGCAGGAGCAACAGCTTGTACAGTTTGTTGTAGCGCAGAAGATAGATCCTAAGAATACGCTACATCTGCTCAAACTGTGGGGAATGTTCCGATAAGGGGCACGGACAGAGTTTGCTTTATCAAGAAAGCTTGCCTTTACGGCAGGCTTCTTTTGGCATATACAGGCTTGTTTAGGCTTGCTATTTAAAGGAGAGTGAAGTATTGTACTTTTATATCGACGTAATAGTAGGTCTATACTAGGAGGATTCATGTGACCCCACGTACACGTGAGCAAAATGAACAGATTAGAAATCAGCGGATGAGTGAGATTATCAAGGCCGCAGCGGATTCCTATATAACAAAAGGTATTCGGATGGAGATCCGTGATGTCGCTCAGCAAGCTTCTTTGGGCTATGGGACAGTATATCATTATTATCCGCACAAATTTGAACTGTTGGAGGATGCTTGTCGGCAGGGATTTACGGATGCGCAAGAGATGATTACGCCTATACTCACTGCTACAACTGAAAATTCATATGATAAGCTAAAACTATATTGTACAGGTTTATTTCAGGCCTGGCCCGAACATTCGGTCATGTTTTTAAGTTTTAAATGCGCCTGCGAGGGATTTCATGAGCTTCCATCTAATGCATCGTCTCGGCTTAACGATGAATTTAGCAACCAAATTATACAACCTTTAGTCCAGGTCATCGGATTATTAACAGAAGCAGATCTGGCGGAGCAGGTTGCCCGTCTTCTTATTGGGGCGCTCGTAGGTTGCTATACGGTTACTCAATGTACGAAGAATAAAGACCAGCGTGTAATATCTCAGCAAAGCGAGCAGGCTATTGTGGATATTCTACTTGCACAGTTCAAACCAAAAGAGGAGCGTTCCTAGTGATTACACTGAAATCGAGACAAGAAATTGAGGATATGAAGACGGCAAATGATATTGTAGCCGACTGTCATCGGCAGATTGCTAAGTTTATTGCACCAGGCATTACTACACTAGAAATCAATGACTTTGTAGCTAAGCATATTATCAAACTGGGGGGAAAACAATTTACTAAGGGGTATAATGGGTATCCCGCAGAAACCTGTGCTTCCGTTAATGATGTTATTGCCCATGGCTTCCCAGATAGAACTCCTCTAAAAGTCGGAGATATTGCCAAAATTGATATTGTGGCTGAATATGGTGGATGGTTCGGGGATTCTGCATGGTGTTATGCTATTGGAGAGATTAGTGATGCAGCGAAGCATTTGATGCAAACTACGAAGGATTGCCTATATCTCGGCATTCAGCAAGCTGTGGATGGCAATAGACTCGGTGACGTAACCTCAGCCATTCAGCAGCATGCAGAGAAGAACGGATTCTCTGTTGTTCGGGATTTACTCGGACATGGAATCGGTCGTTCTCTTCATGAAGAGCCCACCTACGAACATGTAGGCACTGCGGGAAAAGGAGTTCGGCTAAAAGAAGGTATGGTATTCACAATTGAACCCATGATTAATGAGGGGACCTACTCAATTTCCATCGATGAAGATGGGTGGACAGCACGTACAACGGATGGGAAGCTTTCTGCTCAATATGAACATACCATTGCTATTACAGCCGACGGGCCTTTAATCCTTACAGAGCAGTAAATTCTGCATTCTCGAGCTAACCTAACTTCCGCACATTCCAGTAATAACCTGTTGTCAAAATGAATAGTAGTTCTTATGATGGCTATGATAAGAACAAATGTTCTGATTGCGGGTGAGCTGAATGAATAGTAAAGGTAAGCACTTTGGTAAGGTAACAATTCAAGCTAGGCTGGACACATTATGAAGACCATTCCTTTGCAGACTCAGGCGGAAGCTGAATGGGTCAAAGAGTATCTTCTTCTCCCGCTTCTCTTAGATATTTTGGAGCGGGATATTGTTCATATTTCTGAAGATACAGGGTTGTTCAAATTTCCTCAAATTTATATTCTTATGCTACATGACATTCAGAGACAAGTGATGCTAGATCTTACTACAGTTCGAAGACAATTACGTCAGAATGGACTAAAGGTATATGAGCAACACCGAACAGCTCTTGGCTTAGAAGCTTCTTATCTATGTCGCGGTTATGAGCATTCGTTCTCTATATTGTGGGGACTTGTTAAGGCTAATTTAGAGGAGCGGCTTTGTGGTTATATGGGAATTGATATTTCAGCACAACACTAAAGAAGAAATGTGGCAACTTTGATGAAAATCATTCAAATTTCACATGATTTCTGGTGTGGTTGTAGGTCTGTTGGTAGGGATGATGAGTGGTGTACTGTTTGCTGAGTTGGCTGGATTAAATAGACGATTGATTATGTCCGTTTTGCCGAAATCCATTACTACACCCGTAGCGATGCAGATTGCATCGGGATTAGGAGGATTCCCATCAATGACGGCGGTTGGTAGCGGGATTTACTTGGCCATTATAGGCCCTTCCATCTTACATAGGTTTGGAATTCACAGTAATTTGGGTAAGGGTGTGGCACTAGGAAGTGCCTCTCATGCTCTAGGGATTTTTAAGGCTTATGAGTTTGGGGAACTCAATGTCTCCATGGGTTCTGCTTCCATGACTTTGAGTGCTGTACTAGGATCTTTTATCGGGCCTTTGGTAGTGGTATGGCTTCACATTTGATGTGATTCTAATCGTCTTATGTTGGAGACAAAGGAACAGTTCCTTTGTCTTTTTGCTATAGGTTATTTAGGAGCTACTCCCATAAATTCTCTGGTATATAGAACGGCATTGTAGTATATAATAAAATAAGAATGTATGTTCGTATTATAGGCATCGTAGAATAAGTAGGGGAGGCGAGGAAAAGATGACCATACACAATACACGAACGATTTTTTTGGCGGATTGTCAGAGCTTTTATGCCAGTGTCGAGAAGGCAGACTATCCACAGTATAAGGATAGGCCCCTTGCTGTGGCCGGAGACCCCTCCAGGCGTTCGGGTATTATTCTGGCAGCTTGTCCTCTTGCCAAAGTTCATGGGGTAACTACTGCGGAAACCCTCGGTGAAGCGCTTAAGAAATGCCCCGATCTCGTCATTATGCGCCCGCGCATGCAGCACTATATTGATGTCTCCCTACAGATTACTCAAATTTACAAACAGTATACAGATTTAGTAGAGATCTTCTCTATTGACGAGCAGTTTCTAGATATGACTGGTAGCTTTGGAATATTCGGTAATGATCCTTATAGAATCGCTCAGGATATTCAGCAGAAAGTACTTAGAGAGACGGGCGTACGTGTACGTGTAGGTATGGGACCTAACAAAATATTAGCCAAGGCTGCGACGGACATATGGGCCAAAAAAAATGCGGATGGCTTGTTCATGCTAAGCGAGGACAAAATTAAGACACATCTTTGGCAGGAGCCCATTCACAAAATGTTTGGCGTAGGTTCAAGAATGAATCGGCATTTCTTGCAGTTAGGCATGGTTACGATTGGAGATGTAGCGAATACCCCTTTACCTAGGTTAAAGGAGAAGTTCCGAGCAAGGTTCGGCAAACAAAGTGATATTCACGCGGAGGTAATGTGGCGAACGGCGAACGGCGTAGATTCTTCCCCTGTGACCCCGGAGACCTTTCAGACTGCTCCCAAATCCGTAGGACACATGATGACACTCCCTAAGGATTACATTCATGAGGATGAGATTAATACCGTTCTACTTGAAATTACAGAAGAGGTATGCCGAGATTGTCGCCGTAAAGGGTATATGGGGCAGGTTGTCTCGGTTAGCTGTATGTGTAGTCCCTATGATGCGCCTACGCGATTCTCGAGGCAGATGAAGATTGCAGACCCAACCAATGATACCAATACAGTATTTAAGGCAGCTAAAGAATTGTTTTATCGGCACTGGGAACAAATGCCTGTCAGACAGATTGGCGTTATGCTCAGTAGTTTTGCAGAAGATGAGCAGTATCAACTCACATTGTTTGAGGATCAGGTTCGAATTCGTGCTCTGAATGAGGTGACAGATATTATTAAGGATCGGTTTGGGAGTGCGGCCATCGTACGAGCCTCTTCATTAACAGGTTCGGGGCAGGCCATGGAGAGAACTCAGAAAATTGGAGGCCATTACAAATAAACAGCAAGGAGCCATTTGTAATTT
This sequence comes from Paenibacillus shirakamiensis, assembly GCF_017874255.1. Taxonomy (GTDB): domain Bacteria; phylum Bacillota; class Bacilli; order Paenibacillales; family Paenibacillaceae; genus Fontibacillus; species Fontibacillus shirakamiensis. The sequence goes on from NZ_JAGGLD010000001.1 coordinate 426,726, forward strand.
AAAGATGGCTTTTTTTTACTTTTTATGTTAGCGTTTTCATTATAGACAGGGCGCGATAAAATTTTTAGATAAGTTACGTCAACAAAAGTTAAAGCGCACTAACTTTTTGTTATTGATCTTTCATAAGTAGTTCACTTATACTAGGTAAAATCTAAGTTTAGTAGAGTGATCGCTTATTTAATGAGTCACTCACTATAGGTAAGTTAAAGCGCTTTAACTTTATGGAAGAAAGGGGCCAGCACAGTATGGCAGCAAGCAGAGTTAGGGAAACGAGGGCGTTTTATAGTTTTATCTCACCATGGTTAATAGGTTTCCTAGTACTCACACTATATCCTATTGGATCCTCACTGTATTACAGTTTTACAGACTATGATGTTATTCATAATCCCGTGTGGGTGGGCTTTGGGAATTTCAAAGAGTTATTTCAAGATGAGCAGTTCTGGAATTCCATCCGAGTCACACTGAAGTACACCTTCATTAGTGTTCCGTTAACTTTAATTTTATCTTTGTTACTAGCCATCTTAATTAATCAGAAGGTACTATTCAAAGGATTTTTCCGTACCGCTATTTATTTCCCAAGTATGATCTCTGGTGTGGCCATGTCCTTGTTATTCTTTTGGGTGTTTAATCCACAGGCTGGTCTTTTCAATTACGTGTTATCGTGGTTTGGAGTAGATCCTATTGCTTGGTTACTAGATGCAAGGTACGCCATGTGGGCTTTGATTATTATGTCATTTTGGGGACTGGGTACAGGGATGTTAATTTTCCTAGCGGGTTTGCAAGGGGTACCGCAATCCTTGATAGAGGCCGCACGGCTGGATGGGGCCGGACCGCTTAGAACGTTCTGGGCTGTAACTTTCCCGATGATTTCCCCCGTTTTTTTATTCCAGCTCATTATCGGCATCATCGACTCCTTTCAAGTCTTCACCCAGGCGTATACGGTCACTCAAGGGGGGCCGAGCTATTCTACTTGGTTCTACGTCTATAACATTTACATTAATGCGTTTAAGAACTTTCGTTATGGATACGCTTCCGCAATGGCGTGGCTCCTACTCGTGGCGGTCATGTTGGTTACTTACGGTATTATGAAATTCTCTAATCGATTTGTGTATTACGAAGGAGGGAAGAACTGATGGCGGATGTTCAACTGTCACCTCGTTCTGTGAAACGTGTTCGATCTTATACAAAGCCTTTGAGCATAAGCCGTGTGGTGGGGTTCTTGTTACTGCTTTTGGTAACCGTCATCATGTTGTCTCCATTGTGGTTCATGGTATCTACTTCCCTCAAAAATACAAAGGAAATGCTCATGTATCCTCCTACATTAATTCCGCATACTTTTGCCTGGGACAATTTTAGACAATTGTTCGTCAGTGAAGAGATTAAGTTCGGTCAACAGTATATGAATAGTATTATTGTGGGGGTATTTTCGGTGGTCGGTACGTTAATCTCATCCACCTTGGTTGCTTTTGGATTCGCACGGTATCGTACCAAAGCTAGTGGGCTGATGTTCATGCTTGTCCTTAGTACTTTAATGCTGCCCTATCCAGCGATTATGATTCCACAATTCTTGCTATTTACCAAATTGGGTCTGCATGATTCATTGCTGCCTTTAATTGTGCCGAATTTCTTCGGTTCCGCTTACATGATCTTCTTACTCCGGCAGTTCTTTTCTACAATACCGGATGAACTGTATGATGCAGGCCGCATTGATGGAAGCAGTGAGTTTCGCTTGTTCTGGAATTTGACGCTTCCTTTGGCAGGGCCAGCACTTTCTACGGTAGCTATCTTTACTTTTATCTGGAGCTGGAACGATTTGCTTGCCCCTGTTCTTTACTTGGATTCACAAGAGAACTTTACCTTACCCATTGGTATGGCATCAATGATGTCTTCCAAATTCAGATTGGCGCCGTGGAATCTATTAATGGCGGCTTCCATTCTTTCTTCCCTCCCTATCATTGCTCTGTTCGCCGTAGCGCAGCGCAGATTTGTGCAAGGGATTGTGCTTACCGGGATTAAGTAAATCCACATAGAGTTACACTATTTTATAATTGGAGGGTCAATATGAATAAAAAATGGTTGAGTTTATCCCTATGCTTCTCGTTGGTCACGGTGTTGGCTGGAACAGGATGTTCAAGTAGTAAAAGCGATAGCAATGCTTCAGGAGATATCGTAACGATAACCCATTATACGATTGATTCCCCAGACCGTACTTTTGTAGAAAAATTAATCCCTGATTTCGAAAAGAAACACCCCAATATTAAAATTAAAGTTACCAAAGCCCCTTATGAGCAATTCGATTCTAAGCTTCAATCTGCAATTGCAGCTAAAAATGCGCCTGATGTGACGTCGCAGTGGGGTTACGGCGGGTTCATGGAGTATTATAATAAAGGAATGTTAATGGATCTAACTCCTTACTTAACGGAGACAGGATTTAAGAACTCTGATTACAATATTCCTGATAATGTGATGGACATCTACAAAGTGAAAGGCAAAACGTATGGCGTACCCGTGAACAGTTATGTATCCTTAATGCTGTATAACAAGGATTTATTCGATAAAGCTAAGGTTGCTTATCCTCCAACAGATTATGAAGATAAGAGTTGGACTTTTGATAAAATGGTAGAGGATGCTAAGAAGTTAACTGTGGATTCAAAAAATATTGCTGAAGCTCAGTACGGTGTGGATTTTGGCTGGGGGGAGCGGGATCAGCGTCCTCAGTACTTCGGAGGGAATGTATACTCGGACGATACATGGACGAACGGCGGGAAGCCTTCCGAGATCAACCTGAACAAACCTGAAGTGATTGAGGCTTATAAGAAAATCTATGGCTTGATTTGGGACCAAAAAGTATCGCCAAGCCCTGCGTTTAGCAAATCGGTTGCTGGACAATTCGGAGACCCATTCCTTTCAGGGAAAATTGCCATGTCGGTTGTAGGTTCGTGGAGCCTAGCCGCTTCCAACAATTTTAATTTTAAAGTGGGTGTAGCCGCGGTACCCCAAGGGCCAAACCCTAAAGTTCGCAGCGTGCTGTATATCGATCCCTTGTTCGTTCTAAAAGATTCCAAGCATCCGAAGGAAGCGCTAGAATGGATTAAATATTTAGTATCCACAGACGTCCAAGAGAAGTCGATTGAGCTCTCTGGAGGTAACCCACCCGTCAATCAGAAAGCAGCGGAGAAATACTACGCGAACTTTAGTGGAATTGATCCTGCTCAAATCAAACAAGTCTATGAAGGTGCCTACAAGTACGGATTTGAATCCTACAATCATCTGATCGATAATTACTCCCAGATTAACGAATTGTTCATTAATGAACTTGCGGGCGTAGAGAATGGAGAGAAGAAGCCAGAAGAAGTACTGCCTGTCATTCAGGATAAATTAAAGAAATTACTGGATCGGGTAAATAAATAGAGTAGATTCAGATAGGAGTGCCATCTGTGTATGAAAGTCAGCATCTTTGATGTAGCCAAGAAATCTGGGCTATCTGTAGTAACGGTCTCAAGAGTGCTTAATAATGCCTCCACGGTAAGAGAGAAAAATAGAGAAAAGGTTCTTAAAGCTATGAAAGACTTGAATTATCAACCTAATGCTGCAGCACGAAGTCTGGCCCGCGGAAAGACGGGGATTATTGGTCTTACTTTGTCCACGCTTCATGACTCGTTCTTTGATGCAGTCGTCAAAGAGATTAGCGATGATCTTGCAGCACAGGGATATGTTCTAGCTTTGACTGTAATAACTGGGAAAGAAGAATCTATTCATCGATTAATGTTCGAAGAGGATCGAGTAGACGGGGTCATCTTATTATCACCGATGAATCAAGATGACTCTGTACGGGAACTCCAACAAAAAAATATTCCCTTTATCATTTTGGATCATCAACATCCCGAGACATCCGTGTCTTCTGTCATTGTGGATAATGTCAAAGGAGGATATGAGGCTACGCGGCATTTAATTGATCTAGGTCATCGTGACATCGCTCATATCACAGGCGGAGATTCTTATCTAAGCAGTAGAGAGCGTGAAAAAGGATTTAGATTAGCTATGAAAGATGCGAGCATCGAGCCTTTTGCAATTGAAAAAGGGCATTATGATGTGGCCTCAGGTCATCGTATTGCCATGAAATGGATGAATGAAGGGAAGATGCCCACAGCTGTATTTGCTTCTGATGACTATATTGCATTGGGTTTTATCGATGCTTGTAAAAATGTCGGGGTACGTGTACCTGAAGAAGTTTCTATCATTGGATTCGATGATCAGGTCATTGCTTCTGAGTTCACACCTCATCTAACGACGATGAAGCAGCCTGCTGAGCTTATGGCCCGTCATGGGGTAGAACTATTACTAAATGAATTGAAGGAAAATTCAGATGCAAGTCAGACATTGCTTCTAGATCCAGAGCTCATGGTTAGACAATCTACAGGGCGGCCGCCGGATACAGATAGCACGGAGATCGTAGGGTAGAGTTAGAACTATTGCTTGGGAGTGAAGAGAAGTTGAAATACTATTTAGGTGTGGATGCCGGTGGAAGTAAGACGAATACCCTTATTGTAAATAGTGAAGGACATATCGTTGGTCAGGGACGCAGCGGAAATGGCAACCATCAGGAGGGGTATGAGCAGGCTAAGGCTAATCTACAGTCTTCTGTGCAACAAGCTTTAGAAGAAGCAAAGCTCACTACCCGAGAGATCAATTATGCTTATTTTGGCCTAGCAGGTGCAGATCGTGAACCCGATTATAAGATTTTACGACCGATGATAGCGGAGTTCGGATTCCATAAGTATGACCTGAACTGTGACACGATCATTGCTTTAAGAGCAGGAACTCGGCAAACATATGGCGTAGTCTTGATCTGTGGGACAGGAACGAATAGTGCGGGAAGAAATGAACAGGGAGAGTTTTATCAGTGTGGTGGTTTCTCTTATATGTTAGGTGACTATGGCGGTGGGGCCGACTTATCTATAGCAGCCTTCCGTTCGGTTATCAGAGCATGGGACGGTAGAGGGAGAGCAACTTTGCTTACTTCTTACATGCTAGAGGATCTAGGATATCAAACGGTAGATGAAATGTTTGAAGATTATCTAGATCATCAGAAGACTCCCCCTCTTCACATAGCAAAGCTTGTATTTAAGGCTGCCGAAGAAGGCGATGATATTTCTCGTGAAATTTTGCATGAGCAAGGAAAAGAATTGGGCCGATCTGCGCGAGCCGTAATTGAACGGCTGCATATGCAAACGGATACATTTGATGTTGTACTAGCCGGAAGCATCGTAACCCGTGGAAAAGGAAGCTATATTTTAGATGAATTGAGAAAGGCTTTGCTTGAATATCCAGGAGCTACCCTTGTGAAACTGTCGATGGAGCCAGTTATTGGAGCTGTATGGTTGGCTATGGAAGCGGATGATGTAACCATTCAGCCTGTGTTATATGACCGACTAGAACACTTTGTATTTGAAGCTGAAGCCGTAGAAGCGAATAATGTATGGATTTGATTTAAAGGTATGAAAGAAGGCTGTCCAAGAAATTGGACAGCCTTCTTTCATTTATTGACGTTAGTGTGAAGCTACTTGGGAAGTTATCCACTGCGTAAGATCATTCGTAGTCTTCTGTAACTGTTCGGGGGCTGCAATCGTCGCCGTATGATCGCCCTTCTGGAATCCATAACTCCCAAACTGACTGTGATTTCCACCTTCTATTACGTCATAGGAGGTTGTGGCTGGTAAGTAGGCTTTAGCCTTCTCCCACGTAGTGGTACTTACTTCACCATCTCTGCTTCCTAGCATGGAGAGAACGGGGAGGTTGGCTTCTAGCAGGCTTCCCTTGGCATCAGGATAAGAAGCCAGGAAGAATACACCAGAGAGTTGTTTTGCATGGTCCGCGGCAAAGCGCGAAGCCATAACGCCTCCCAAAGAATGTCCTCCAATTACAAAAGATTGAGTCTTGTATTGGGTTAGAATGTCCTCTGCACGGTTGGCACCAAAGATCGCCAAGTTGAGCGGCATTTTGACGATAAAGGTACGATATCCACGCAGCGCTAATTGATGAGCAAGAGGAGCATAGCTCTGAGGCTTGACCAAAGCGCCCGGATATAAAATGACATTCATCCCGGAAATCGACTTAGGGGAAAAGGTAATCCAATTCTTCTCGTCTGTAACTGTGACCTCAGTCCCGGATTCCATTGCTTTTAAAGCGGTTGTATCCGGTTTATAGGGCTTTAAGTAGAGTAGTCCTGCGGCTAGAGCAATAATTACAACGATCACCACAATCTTCCACCATTTTAGCCTGAATCGTCTAGTCATATTGATCCCCTCCCTTAAAAATATACCCAACTTTTCCTTATTTGATCAGTTTAGACCTAATAAAAAAATGTCGATTAAACAGTTAATATGCAGAAAATTAAAACAGATGAAAAAATGCATATATAATTTATATGTTCACTAAATAAGATTTAAAGCAAAGTGGTTATATTGAACCTATGACAATAGGGAAAAAAGTAATTCATACAGGTGTAAGGTCCTCCTCTGCAAAGATACTAAAAACAGGTTAGTAACCAAATGGCCTATACTAGGTCCTCTGAACTCATTTGTAAAATAAAAGTATTTTCAAAAACGTTGATTTAACGGGGAATTATAGACTTTTCATCTGTGACTTTGGTATCAATTCTGTAACTTATATGGAAATCGTTGTGTAAAAATGGAACTTCGATATATTGTTATCGTCTATAATAGAGAGAGAACACGACAGAAGATGTCAAAGCCGTGTCAAATGGGGCCGCGGCACGCCTGATAATGAAAATCAATCAGCCCAGTTACAAACTTTTTTCAAAGAAAAGGTGGTTTCTGACCGGAAAGGGCTATATATCAAGAATGTATGAATGTAAGAAGTTTGCATGTAAGTTTCATGAAAGTCCCGAAAAAAAATGCTTCCATCCGCCTAGTTACATTATGTGCCGACTTGGTTAATCATATAGGTATGCCAGGGAAGCGGAGGAAGTGGGACACATACTATGAACGCCTGCATACCAAAAATAGCGAGGTGAAGGGATTTTAAATCGATGTCAAAGTTAGCGCGAAAGAAACTAATTCTATGGATTACGATTGGAATCATTCTTATCGGAGGGATAACCTCCCTAGTATTTCTGTATCTTCCTCCATCCCACAAGAGCATTGCTGGCACAGACGGAACCAAAATGAAGTTTCAGACTTCAGGGGACAAATTTTTGAGATATGACGGAAATGGAAACTGGAAAGAAATTTTTGTAAAAGGTGTTAATTTAGGCGCTACAGTGCCTGGATATTTCCCGGGTGAGTTTCCAGCGACGGAAGAGGATTACTTACGCTGGTTTAAGCAAATTCATGAAATGGGTGCCAATGTAATTCGTGTATATACTATCCACAATCCAGTTTTTTATAAGTCTCTGGTTAAATACAACCGGGATAAGGGTGAGAATCCCCTGTATTTCATTCAGGGAGTCTACTCCCAGGAAGACCAGCTAATAGAGACCAAAGATGCTTTAGGTGGCGGCATACCAAAATCATTTGAGCAAGACATCGATAAAGCCGTCAAGGCTGTATATGGAGATCTAGATATTCCCGTCAATGCCGGGTTTGCTGGAGGGAAATATACAGCAAATGCTGGCCAGTATTTGATGGCTTGGCACATTGGGACCGAGTGGGACCCTGAAATGGTGGAGAACACCAACAAAGTGCATGCGGGGTTACCGCCGTATTTAGGTAAGTACTTTAGTGCGACGGCCCAAGCTTCTCCGTTCGAGAGTTTCTTGGCTACGATGCTGGATTACGCAGCAACTAAAGAACATGAATATGGTTGGGAACATCCAGCCACCTTCACGAACTGGGTAACGACGGATGTCATTAAACATCCAGGAGAGCCACTATTCCAAGAGGATATGGTCAGTGTCGATGCTACTCATGTGAAAGCAGTGAGCTGGGAAGCTGGTTATTTTGCCGCTTATCACGTGTATCCATATTATCCAGACTTCTTCCATTTGGACAAGTCGTTCCAGACAATACCTGATGGAAAAGGCGGGTTTAACACGTATAAGGCGTATCTAAGAAAGTTAAAAGCGTATTACAAAGACCTGCCGATCATGGTCACAGAATATGGGGTACCTTCAAGTATTGGTGTATCTCATATTGGACCAAGTGGTCGCAATCAAGGCGGACACAGTGAAGCAGAGCAAGGAAAGATCGATGCATCGCTTACCCAAGATATTTATGATGAAGGGTATGCGGGCTCAATTCTCTTCATGTGGCAAGATGAATGGTTCAAGAAAACATGGAACACGATGAGACTTGAGACACCTGCAGATCGCCGTTCGTTCTGGCTGAATGTGTTAACGAATGAAAAGCAATTCGGACTTGTAGCTATGGGATCCGGCAAATCAGATCAGATTATCATTGATGGCAAGTTGGATGATTGGAGCAAACTGCCGGCAGATCAAGTCAAACAATGGGCAAAAGTGGCTCCAGGAATTAAGAACATGCGTGTTACGCACGATGAAGCTTATGTATACATTGGACTTGATCTGGATAAGACATTTGATCCCAATCAATCTCAAATTTACTTAGGTTCTGATACGCAGTCTGGCGGGGATCAACCGAAGATAGAATGGCCAAATCAGACGTTGAGTGATGGTCTCGAAGATCTTATCGTTATTGGTAAAGATGAGGAGACGCAGGTTAAAGCTGCTCCATCCTATGATTTCCATCGTCGCCTATATGGTGATTATGGATACTGGATGTTACCGAAAGCTACAGCAAAGGACAAAGTTGAGTTCCAGCCTTGGAAGCTTGCAGTTAGTTTATCTATGACACCACCGGATACACGTTCAGCGCATCCTTTCCAAGATGCTGTAGTAGGAGCATTGAAGCGAGGAACTACGAATCGTAGTAGTGCAGATTTTGACTCTCTAACTTCATGGCAGTACAGCGGCAATCAAATCGAACTGCGTATACCATGGATGTTACTTGGTTTCTCAGATCCAAGTTCGAAGCAAGTCATCGATTATTCCGCTTTGAAGACAGGAAGAACCTTTACCACTACAAAAACCGAAGGAATCACATTTGTACCATGGATTGTTGATCGGAAGACCAAGAAAGTGGAATCTTCAAATCCTAATAAAGCTACATTGGATATGAAGAAACAACCCCAATATACATGGAATCCTTGGGAAAGTGTCAAATATACGGAGCATTTAAAAGCCGGATATTATGATATGAAAGATATTTATGCAAAATTAAAGAAATAAAAAAAACAAGAATTGAAGGAGGTCTCACTGCATTATGTTTTCACATGTCACCGTGGCGATTTACTTCGTATACGTTTGCCTCGGCTTGATTGGATTGGGAATTGCCCTCCTGTTCTATATGAAACTCAAGCATCTGAGTACACTCAAAAAGACGGAATATTATCAGCGTAAGCATCAGGACTATTTTAAATACTTGCAGACACAATTGTATGAGGATCAAGAATTACCACTACCCCCAGGTAAACTGGTACCTTTAGAAAAAAGAATCATTCAAGACAAGCTTATGGAATGGATTGAACAATTTAAAGGTGAGGTACGCACTCGGGTCATTGAATTATGCTACAAAGCTGGATTTGTAGATGATGAAATGGAGAAGCTGGATAGTCTGTATTTCAGCCGACGAGTTGAAGCATCGTATCGATTAGGTATGATGCGTGCAACCGAAGCAACACCAAGATTGTTGGACATGCTCAGAAAACAGCGATATAGTCCTGTAACTACCATTATCGGTCGAGCTGTATCCAAAACAGCAGATCAAGAAAGTCAACTCATGGAAATGCTTGGTTATATGTTGAAGCATGGCAAATCTATTCATAATCTAGCAGCAGATGTGCTGCTAGAGACAAGGCTAGATTCTAGTAAGATTCTACTTCAACTATTAGATCATGAGAATCCAGATTTCGTTAAAGTAGCTTTGGTAGCCATGTGGGGCCAAGCTGTTCCAGAAGTTATACCTGCGCTCAACCGACTTAGTGTGGATGCAGATGAACAGGATGTTAGAGCCGAAGCAGTTAAGCTATACCTCAGTTCTAACCCTGTATTAAGGGATGACACGATCAAACAATTGATGTCAGATAGCAATTGGGAAGTTAGAGCTGCTGTCGCCAAATCTCTAGGCAATATGCATGCGGCAGGAAGTATTCCACTGCTGCGAAGAGCTATGCAAGATGAGAATTGGTGGGTCCGTAACAATAGTGCGGAAAGCTTAGCGCAGCTAGGTGAGACTGGTTTTGAACTTTTGTGCGAGACCGCTCAACGGGGCTCAGGCTTAGAACGTGAGACCGCATTGTTCCATATTGAGAAAGTTATGAGTGAAGGTTCGGATCATAGAGCTCTAGATCAGATGGTCACCTTCAATAAAAAACGCTTAATTTATGATAGGTACTTCGGCGTGATTGAGACGTCTAAGCCTGTACGTAAAGTTGCAGCAGTTGGAGGAGATTACTCTGCTTAGAGACATATTGCTGATCTACGGATTATTCGCCATTTACTACGTGATGTCAGTAAATGTGATTTACTTCTCAGTATTGGCGTTATCTTTCAAAAATATTTGGACGGTCTATCGCAGATCGGTATTCTCCAAATTTAATACTTTAGCCGGATCCGATTTAGTCCCTTCAGTATCTTTGTTAGTCCCGGCTTATAATGAGGAAGTCACAATTATTGAGAATGTACGATGTCTGATGACCCTGAACTATCCGAATTATGAGGTTATTGTAATTAATGATGGTTCAAGCGATGATACTTTGGAGGTTCTCACAACTGAATTTAATTTGACCAAATTGACGAATCCAGAGATGCGAAACTCTATCGACTGTACGGCAGTCACTGGGGTTTTCTATAATCCTGAGTTTCCCAATCTGTATGTAATTGATAAAGGAAATGGCGGTAAAGCCGATTCTTTGAATGCTGGAATCAATTTGTCTCATTACCCTTTGATCTCCTCCATTGATGCGGACTCTTTGCTAGAGAAAGATGCATTGATTCGTATGGCCCGTCAATACATGGAGAACCCAGAAGAAACCGTAGCGATTGGCGGGGATGTACGCATTGCAAATGGTTGCCTCATTGAAAATGGTCAGGTCAAAGACTTCTCTTTACCTAACAAAATGTGGCCCATGTTCCAAGCCATCGAATACCTCAAAGCATTTCTTGGCGGACGAATTGGTTGGAGTTCCATTAATGGACTGATTATTGTCTCCGGAGCTTTTGGACTGTTCCGTAAGGATTATGTAATCGCCGTTGGGGGATACCGAGGCGGTTATCCAGGGGAAGACATGAATATCATTATCAAATTGCATCGGTATATGCTTGAAAATAAGCTAAAATATCGGATTGCATTCTGTCCTGAAGCTGTATGTTGGACTCAGGCGCCTGAATCCTACAGAATTTTGGCTAGTCAGCGGCAACGTTGGGGTCGGGGAAATCTTAAGAACATGATTGAGAACTATGACATGGCTTTCAATCCTAAGTATAAAGTGATGGGCCTTATGACCATGCCTTATAACATCATTTTTGAAGCACTGAATCCCTATTTTAAAATTACGGGCCTTATCGCGTTAGTAGGATATGTAATGCTCGACATGACCCAATGGAAGATTCTACTTGTCTTTGGACTTATTAATTTCTTGAGTGGGTATCTATTCAGTATAGGGGCCTTAATTCTTGAAGAAATAGCTTTCAAACGGTTCATCAAGATTTCTGATTTATGGAAGATGTTGTTTTACGGCGCAGCTAAATTTTTTGGATATTCCCAGCTAGGTACACTCTGGCGGATACAGGGACATATTCAGTTCCTTCGTAATAATAATTCCTGGGGTGCCATGACAAGGCAAAGCTGGAAGGAGAAAAGCGATACTGCCAAGAGTGCTTAAATTGGTGTAGAGTAGCGCTTCCCCCTTCGGGAAGGATGTGATGCTGATAGCCAATACAATCATAGTAACGATAAAGAAAGGTGGGAATTGAAATGCCTAATTCGGCAACGCTCCAGACGAGTATTCATGAGAATCTATACCAAAGTATTGAGGAATGGGTAAAAGAAACCAAGCCTAGCGTATACGGCATTTTATTCTTATACGCTTCTGCAGGACCTACCAATTTGGATGCACAGGTTCGACGCATATTGGAATCACAGCCTAATCTAGACTTTGAAGTTTGGAGTGATGGCGAGGCGAATAGACAGGTGGTTCTGTTACCAGAACTTACGCTTGATAGTGTTCATTTCCAAGGTTTGTTATTAAAACAGCGTTTGTTGGAGGTGCTTCCGAATCTTGATCTGCGGATTACACTTGCAAGCTTTCCAGAACAAGGGGAAGCTTCACAGGCGGTATTAAAACAAATGTCGGACTCTGTGATGAAAAGCGAAGCTTCGGATATTCATATTTTTACAAAAGAAGAGGCGGAAGCTGCAAAGAATCGTATTCTTATCGTGGATAATGATGCTACCATCCGCGAGTTCTTGCAGATTCGATTTGAATTGCAGGGATATGAGACGTATGAAGCGGATAATGGCCTGGTGGCTTTGGATTTAATCGAAAAATTAAAGCCAGACCTCGTGTTGACCGAATTAAATCTCTACGGTATTGACGGACTGCCTTACATTCATCATATTCAGCAAATTCATAACAATCAAGCACCCAAAATCGTAGTGCTTACTGAACAAAAAGTGGAGCAAACCATTAGTCAGTGTTTTGAAAGAGGCGTCGACGATTACATTACCAAACCGTTCTCCCCTGTAGAACTAGATGCAAGAATTCGTCGCTGCATTCAGTAGTCGGAATTAAGGTCAAGGAATTCTAGAACGTAATTAAATAGATATTTGGAGGCTGAGAGAACGTGAACAAAGAATATAGTGAACTATTAGGTGCAATTGAATCTAAGGATGCCGTACTTGGCGTAGTGGGCTTGGGTTATGTAGGTTTGCCGCTAGCAGTTGAAATGGTAAAGCAAGGGTTTCATGTCATTGGTATTGATCTGGACCTTTCCAAAATAGATAAATTGTACCGCGGAGAGTCCTACATACATGACATTTCAAATGAAACTTTGACTGAGGCCATTGCTTCTGGTCGCTTCAAACCTACAGCTGATTTTGCTACGATTAGCGGAATTGACGCCATAAGTATTTGCGTACCTACACCACTTAGCGAGAATCAAGATCCCGATACTTCTTTTATTGTAAGTGTAGTCGATCAAATTAAAAAATATATGAAAAAAGGTATTTTGATTACGTTGGAAAGTACAACCTATCCAGGGACAACGGAAGAACTCATCCAAGCAGAATTAGAGGCACTTGGTTATGTTGTTGGAGAAGATTTCTTCCTCTGCTTCTCACCAGAACGTGTAGATCCATCCAACACTCGTTTTAATACGTTTAATACACCCAAAGTCATTGGCGGAACTACAGCAGCTTGCCTAAGCTTGGGACAAGCTTTATACAACAAATATGTCCAAACTGTCGTCCCTGTAAGTTCACCAAAAGTAGCAGAAATGTCTAAGTTGCTTGAAAATACATTCCGTAGTATTAATATTGCCTTTATCAATGAAATGGCTATGATGTGTGACCGTATGGGCATTGATATTTGGGAAGTTATTGATGCAGCGAAGACCAAACCATTTGGATTTATGCCTTTCTATCCAGGTCCTGGTATTGGCGGTCACTGCATTCCGCTTGACCCAATGTATCTATCTTGGAAAGCTAAAGGCTTCCGTTTTTACAGCCAATTTATTGAGCTGGCTCAATCTACAAATGACAATATGCCGTACTATGTAGTGAACAAAACTTCTAAGATTATGAATGAATATGCAAAATCTATTAAAAAATCAAATATTCTTATTCTGGGCATGGCGTACAAACCAGATATCGCCGACCTACGGGAATCGCCTGGATTAGAAGTATATGATTTATTCAAAGATAGTGGTGCCAATGTAAGTTATTACGATCCATTTGCTACGAGTTTCCGTGATAAATCAGGTGCAACCGTCTATAGTGTGGCTTATGATGCAGAGCAATTCAAAAAATATGATAGCATCGTATTAATCACGAATCATACGGACTTGAACTATGGCGAAATTGCTAGCTTGGGCGTTCCAATCTTAGATACTCGTAATGCATTTAAGAACTATGCCTTGCCGCATATTTATAAAATCGGTCATTCAGTTCAGCAAGTGGTAGAACAGAGTGAAGTGGTACTAAGCGTATAATGAAAGTAATGAAATGGCTTTAAGAAAAGGAGTGAGTGGGAGATTACACATTTATTAAAGAGGTACAAATGGGCCATATTAGGACTCTTCGGTATCCTCTTATTATCTGTCCTGCTCATTCAGCTTTTCAAAGAGAAGCCACATTCATCGGAGCAAATGAAATCGACATGGCTCTGGGACACAGATCGAATTGTGAACCAGAAGGAGGAAATTGTATCTTTTGCCAAGAGGCAAGGGGTAAAAATCATTTTTCTCCAAGTAGGTAAAGAAGTGAAAGATGAAGAATATCGTCATTTCATAGCTACTGCTCATCAATCAGGTGTAGAGGTACAAGCTTTAAATGGACGTCCTGGCTGGGCCCTTAATGAGCATCGTGATGAAGCCAATGAATTCATGAGTTGGGTGCAAAACTACAACGCAAGTTCCAAACCGGAGGAGCGCTTTGTTGGTGTACAATTCGATGTAGAGCCCTACCTTCTTAAGCAGTGGAAAAAAAGTCAGGATGTAGTGGTCCAAGAATGGATGGGGAATATTCGCGCTTGGATGGATCAAGCGAAAGCCAGTGATTTGAAAGTCGGAGTGGCAGTTCCGTTTTGGCTAAATGATGTGATGAATCCGAACGGGGGAGGAACTCAACCCCTCAGTGACTGGATGATATCGAAGGTAGATTACCTTGCGATTATGGCCTACCGTGATCAGGCTGATCAAATCTATCAAGTCTCGGAACATATGCTGAATGAAGCAGATAAGCAGAATAAACAAATATGGGTAGGTGTGGAGCTTGCTAAAAGCGAAGAAGGACCAGGAGTATCCTTCCACACGAGTACAAATCAGCATTTGAATCAACAATTGGATCAATTGGTGGAATTAAGTGATAAGCATCCTTCCTTTGTAGGAGTAGCTATGCATAGTTATGAAGCATGGGAATCGAAAATGTCAGATGCCACCACCGCCGTAAAGACTACTAGATAAGATAAGTCAGCCTAGCTTCAAAGGCTGGCTTTTTTATTTTTAGCAGACGTATGTAATAGATGGTTGCAATTAATGTATAGAAAGAGGAGATAGGGCAATGGAATTTTACTTAAGAGGAGATTTAGCAAAACGATCGGGTCTTCATGTAGAGACGTTAAGATATTACGAAAAATCCGGCCTTCTACCTGTTCCACCAAGAACCGATGCAGGGTATAGAATATATCCAAAGACTACATTGCTTTTATTGGAATTTATTAAGAATGCTAAAGAATGTGGATTTACAATTCAAGAAATAAGGAAGGCTTTGGTTCGATCCGAGAGCAATCCTGTGCAGCTCGAAGAATTTATTCAAGTCATTGAACTTAAGTTAAAGGCACTAGACAATGAGATTTCTCTGAAAGAAATAAAGAAAAACAACTTAGTTCAACTCAAGTTTCACCTATTAGAAGAACTTAAAAATCCAGAGATTGGACAAGTCATTAGTATTTTACATATGGACCAAGATAGCTAATTCTTCGGGTTGACCTTGTACTCTACTACAGCGTGTATATTCAAAAAGAATTAAATACACCTAACTAGGAGGAACACGTCATGACCGGAAGGACAAATAAGGAAGAGCTCGCCAAAATTAGACAGTATCTTCAGCAGAATCAATCGTTTCAAGAACCCGTGGAACGTATACGTCAAAATATGGACTACGCTATTAATTTCTTTCCAGAAATTCCTGATCTGTGTATAGAAACGGTATACATAGACGACCTGTACGGAGAATGGATTAGTGTAAATAAAGAAATGCTAGAGAGTGATGCCATGATTCTATATTTTCATGGAGGGGGATTTGTATCGGGAAGCTGCTTAACCTATAGAGATTTAGCAGCGCGCATCGCTCGCTCTAGTGGAGTTAAAGTGTTAGTTGTGGAATATCGGCTCGCTCCTGAGCACCCTTATCCAGCTGCAAATGAGGATTGTATGAACACATATCTTTGGTTATTAAACCAAAGATATGAGTCGGAAAACATGATATTAGGCGGTGACTCCATAGGTGGTAGTTTAGTACTTATGACATTACTCTCTTTGCTTGAACTTAATAAGAACTTATCTGCAGGCACATTTCTGCTCTCTCCCCATGCAAATTTAGTGCGCTTTGATGGAGAGTCCTACACCCGTAATGCATCAATAGATCCTACAGGTAGTATTCAGACTAGTCAGTTAATCCTTGACCGTTATTTAAGTTATAAGACAGAACCTGAGCAAGTGCCCTCTATTCTCTCTCCTCTAAGCAAGGAATTACGTGGTCTTCCTTCGCTTCTAATCCAAGTAGGTGGTGTAGAAGTGCTTGTAAGTGATGCAGTACGCTTGGCAGAAAAGGCAAGGAAAGCAAATGTGCAAGTACAATTGGAAGTTTGGGAACATATGTGGAGCGTATTTCAGATGTTCGCCTATCAGATACCCGAAGCGGAACAAGCCATTCAGAATATAGGAAGGTTTGTTCGGGATAATTTGCACCTGAGTTAAACAATTCATAACTCATGTTTGAAATGATGAATGAAAAAGTTTGTAAATTTTCATTGATTTCCGCAAAGTGCAAGCAAGCTGTTTAGGCATCAAGATCTTTGTGTTATAATATAATTAGTAAGCAGCAACGAGTTGATGTGCGAAATGATTCATCCTCATGATCCGTTACTGCAAAAAACACAAAGGAAAGGATCAGGATACCATGTGTCCCCGAAGGACGAATTCCCAAAGGACGATTTGGAAACGTTGTGATCTCTCATATACTTAGCTTCTCTCGTGGCGAGTCGGAATACGGACAAACATCCCACGAAAGAAGAGTGTAATCATGCGAAGGACAAAGTCCTCAGAACCCTTCTTCATAGGAAGTTGCCGTAAGGTCAACCAAACTACGATGCGAGGGATTCCCAATGAGGAAAAACAACAACAGATGGCAACTTCACACTAAACCTTTATTATTTATGTTACTTGGAACTTTTGTATTAGCTTTTACTTATTATCATATTAATTTTCAGAATCATTTATCCGAGGGTGGATTTTTAGGTCTGGCCTTGCTTGGCAAATACTTATACGATTTGCCTCCAGCAATTACCGCATTCGTATTGGATATTCCCGTATTTATTGTGGCATTGTTCCTGAAAGGGCGCAAATTTCTAATACACACTTTGATTGCTTCTGTAGCTTTTTCAATATTCTACGATCTATGCGAGCGCTTCTCACCTCTTCACATTAATTTTCATAACAATCTACTCCTTGCAGCAGTAGTATCTGGTATTCTTACGGGGCTGGGTGCAGGCGTAATTTTACGATCAGGTGGGGCGGCTGGTGGCGATGATATTTTATCGTTACTTATAAGTCAGTTTACTGGGCTTAAAATCGGTACGGTGTTTGTAATTCTTGACGCTGTAGTTCTCTTGATTTCACTGATTTATATGCCGCTAATCGAGACAGCATTTACAATTGTGGCTGTTGTCATTGCAGGCAAAATAATTACCATCACTCTGAATTATGGCAAAGTACCCGTACAGCAACCGAAGATTCGAGTTACTATTCCTATAAAAGAGAAGACAGTACGTGTGTAATTCATACAGGAGCATCGGTCGGCTATTGTGCTGGCTGATGCTCCTTTTAGTATCTGACGTTTATTTTTAAAAAAACAGTAAGCAGTCTATCCTTCAACTGTATTGAAGGGAAACTGCTTGCACGAGCGCACTTATGAGGAGCTAGGGTGATTTTTATCCCATTCTTCCGCTTTAGCTGTCCCGATCGCAATTGCACGACCTTCCTCATAGCCTTCATCCAGTAGTGCATTAGCGATCTCTACCGCTTTATTACGAACCCTTGTATCTAAGTTTTTCATCGATTCAGGGTAATCCTTTTTTGTCCAAGGCATAGGTAGCTCTCCTTTTTATTTAAGTATATCTTTAATTACCCTGCTCTTTATCCTCTAAACTTGTCCAACTATTAATGCAATAGAGAACTGTCTTTGTCCCCTCAGGTTGACATGAAAAGGGTTCGGCGTTAAATTTATGACATCCACTATTATTGTATGCAAATGAATTTTTGCAAATAGATGCAGCAGAAATAACATGTTGGTTAAAAGGAGAAATTGCATGAGTACCCATGAACAAATGCGACTAGAGAATCAATTATGCTTTTCCTTATATGCTTGCTCCAGAGCAATCTCTCGAATGTACCGCCCTTTGTTGGACGAGTTAGGTTTGACTTATCCACAGTATTTGGTGCTTTTAGTACTTTGGGAACGTGAGGAGAGTTCAGTCAAAGAACTTAGTAGCACATTAGATTTAGACTCAGGCACACTCACCCCGATGTTGAAGCGGATGGAGTCAGCAGGTCTTTTAAGCCGCCGACGTTCTTTAGAAGATGAGAGAGTAGTAAAAGTCAGTCTAACTGCGGAAGGCAAGTTACTCAAAGAAAAAGCCGTATGCATTCCTAACGCGCTGATGACTTCAAGTGGTATGTCCATTCCTGATTTAATAGCAATGAATGAACAAGTTAAAAGATTAATGGGAACGATGGAAGTAGAATAGAGTCTGCACCTTTAAGTAGAGATTTACAATTTTAAATATGATTTATGTAATTTCATTATGATATTTTCAGGAAAAAAAGGGCTAAACACTAAATAGTGTCTAGCCCTTTTCGTATGTGTTTATTCGAATAGATGCTTGTATTCTGAATAACCTTCAGCATCCATGTCTTCTTTGGGTACAAAGCGTAAAGCCGCCGAGTTAATGCAGTAGCGGAGTCCATTTTCGGCAGGTCCATCATTGAATACGTGACCTAGGTGAGAGTCCGATTCATGGCTGCGCACTTCCGTACGCACCATAAAATGGCTTAGATCCGTTTTCTCTTTGACACTATAATCCCGAAGTGGACGGGTGAAACTAGGCCACCCACAACCTGAATCGTATTTGTCTTTTGAGCTAAAGAGCGGCTCCCCCGATACAATATCTACATAGATGCCGTCGCCTTTATGATCATGATATTCGTTAGCAAAGGCAGGCTCTGTACCATTTTGACGTGTTACTTTATATTGCATCGGTGTAAGTCTTTGGCGCAGTTCTTCGTCATCAAAGTTACCAGACCAGTGCGTTTCTATAAAATCTTGGCGCCCGGAGCCTTTGCGATATCGTTTGTAATGTCCGGGGTTTTTGCGGTGATATCCTTGATGATATTCCTCTGCAGCATAGAAAGGGGCAGCCGGTAAGATCGGCGTTACAATCGGCTTATCAAATCGTCCGCTTTGTTCTACCTCTTGTTTGGATACTTCAGCTTGTTCGCGTTGCTCTTCAGTATGGTAGAAGATGGCTGTTCTATAAGAATCTCCACGGTCATGGAACTGTCCACCTGCATCGGTAGGATCAATTTGTTGCCAGAAGAGTTCTAGCAACTTGGTATATGGGAAAATATCAGGATTATAAGTGATTTGAACCGCTTCATAATGGCCTGTCTGATCGGTGCACACCTGCTCATACGTAGGATTAACAACATGTCCACCCGTGTAGCCTGACTCGACTTTAATAATACCAGGCAACTCCTCAAATGGAGATACCATACACCAGAAGCATCCGCCAGCAAAAGTAGCAAGGGCTTGCGCTGAATTTGAGTTATTCATATACTGATTCACTCCTTAAATAATATAGTAGGGTCAAGATAGTCAACCTTCATTTTTCCCTGGTCATTCTTTTATATCCCCACAGTATTGCTACAGTAAACAAAAGATACACACTCATGACTTTAATAGCAAGGATGGGGCTTGAGAACAAAGTCCCTCCCAGATACGCATACACAAAAATACCTGGTAATTTCCCTACAATTGAAGCCGTGATAAATATCCATAGAGGAACGGCGGCTAAGCCAGCATAGACATTAACGACCGTCTGCGGTATTAAGGGAATAACTCTCCATAACACCACGGATGGAAAAGGGTATTTCTCCACTAATCGGGTATATTGATCTAATATACGATAATTGGATAACCATCGACGTGCCTGTTCTCCCGAGCCATACCGCACTACTGCATACATGAATGTACCTGCTGCCGTAGAACCGATTAGACATAGCATACCGCCCCATAAAGGACCATACATTAATCCGGCCATGCCTACGAGCAGCTTATAAGGAAGTACAGGTAACAAAGCGATGGCAAAAGATAAGCCTAACATGACCACAGCAGGCGGCCTATGAGCTAGCCATTCTTGCAGTTGTTCACGATATACAAAGGCTAAGGCAAACAAGATTACATAAGCGATGACGACAAGCCACTTGCGCATAAGCGCTCCTTCCCTAATCCAAAATATAAAATGGCTTTAGAAGTATAATACCAAAGTGAAGCTGAGGAATCGAGTATAGCACGAATTCATATATTTTAAGGGATAGGTATAGTAAAGTTCAGCCCATCATGATATACTGAGCCTAGTTATACAGCTTTGGCTGTATTTGGATGGTTCCCAAAGGGGAGTAGCTTATTCAATAAAGTCGTCATTACGGGAAGAAATCCCCGGCTTTATTGGCAACGAATTCGTTGTTAGCGAGACCTTTGCCCGGTTCTGATACTTGGGTAAAGGTCTCTTTTGATGCGTAAAGCGTCGTGGCCCAAGTTACAGGCTGCGACGCTTTTTTTGCGTGGACCGGCCAATCATAAGAAAAGGGGAGATGAACATGGATTTGTTTAGCGTGGATTTTTGGACGATTTTGGCGTCTATCATCCTGATTGACCTCGTATTGGCCGGGGATAATGCCATTGTAATTGGGCTAGCCGCAAGAAATGTAGAAAAGAAAGATCAGAAGAAAGTGATACTTTGGGGAACTGTAGGGGCGATTATAGTTCGTGTCATTATGACGATACTGGTCGTCCAACTGCTTGCCGTTCCTGGTCTTAGACTTGTAGGAGGGATAGCTCTACTATGGATCGCCTACAAACTGATTATTGATGAGAAGAAACATGAGATTAAAGCAGGGAATCAAATCTGGGCCGCAATCCGTACAATTATTATTGCAGATACAATGATGGGGCTTGATAACGTACTTGCGGTAGCTGGTGCAGCGCATGGGGACAATTTGATGGTATTTATTGGACTAGCTATTTCCGTGCCCATTATGGTGTGGGGGAGCACGATTATTTTAAAATTAACTGAACGCTTTCCCATCGTTATTACGCTAGGTTCGGCGGTTTTGGCATGGACGGCTGCGAAGATGCTTGTCGAAGAGCCCATGATTCATGATTGGTTCACAAATGCTATTGTGAAATATGCATTTGAAATTATAATAATAGCCTTTATTGTAGGTGTCGGTACATGGGTTAAAAATAAGAAGCAAAAAAACAAGCGTATTAAAGAGGTCTTATCTCATTAGTTAGACGTGAAATGATATAGCCATATAAAAAGGTCTATCTAGCTGGGAAGCTAAGTAGACCTTTTTGCACGTCCTAAGATTCTGGCGTGCGGCTAACTTGACGAAACTGCTTGGGGGACATGCCGAAGCGAGCACGAAATACCTTGTGAAAATAATTATAACTAGGAAATCCTGAACTTTCGGCCACATGTTCAAGCGATAGGTGACTAAAGATAATTCGTTCACGAGCCATATTTAGACGAACTTCCAAAGCATGCTGCATAATACTCGTTCCAAAAGCAGCTTTGAACAAATGAACGGCGCGGGACACACTAATCCCCACATGGGCTGCTGCGTCTTCAAGCTTGAAAGCTGAGGTCGCATTTTCCTCAATATATTGTTTGAGTTGATAGGCCATGTACGTGCGATTTGTAGGCTGCGGCATTTCTTGGAGCTGCCGATCAATTTCCATGCATAGAATTTTGAGATAATACTCCGCGATAATGGGTGATGGATTATCAATACGTTGTTGTTCTAAAGTGATTTGACGAAAAATACCCAGAAATCCATCGGATAGTGGCACTTTTAATTTATTGGGTCGAGAAAAGCTCTGCCACCAAGATTCAATCCATGTTCCTTGCAACAGAATGTAATAATCTCCGCTGAATACAGTCATATCTCCATGTTTATTGCCAGATCCTTCAATTCTTAACTCATAAGGAACGCTCGGAGGAAAAATGAGCAAGTCTCCTGCCTCAACCGTCACGAGTCGTCCATCACATCGAGTTCTTGCTTTACCTTCCGTCTGTAGACGAATCAGATAGTGATCCATTCCTTCATTCTCCACAGAGACGTAAGGCTTGCGATGCATCGAGTATCCAGCTGATAAAATCAGCATATGTGGTTCATTATTCATAGTACGTCTCCTAAAGGGGTGCAAAATATTGACCAGATTGTGCAGGTTTCAATCATATTATTCATTTTACTGCACACCAAATAGGAATACCATTATAGAAGCTAAATTGCTTGTACTTAGGAATAGCTCCTAGGACAAGCCTCTGTATATTGAAATAGGAGTAAAACAGCTTAGGGGAGGAAGACTAGTGTGAACAAACTCCGAGCAGGCATCATCGGGTGCGGTACGATAAGCCCGGCTTATCTCACATACCTCAAGACAAGTTCTCTCATTCGTATATCTGCTTGTGCAGATATGATTCCAGAGCGTGCGCGTCAGAGAGCTCAAGAATTCCAAATTGAGAACGTATACACGGTTCAGGAGATGCTACAAGCTTCAGAAATAGATCTGGTCATTAACTTAACCGTTCCAGCTTCGCATGGTTCTATTAACAAACTAGCCCTTGAGCATGGGAAGCATGTCTATGTAGAGAAGCCGCTATGTCTGTCTCTAGAAGAAGCTAGAGAACTGCTCGCTTTGGCGTCCAATCAAGGCCTGAGGGTTGGAAGCGCTCCGGATACCTTTTTGGGGTCTGGAATTCAAACAGCGAAGCAAGCGATTCACGAGGGGAAAATAGGGCGTCCTGTAGCTACTACTGCGTTCATGATGGGTGCAGGCCCAGAATATTGGCATCCTGATCCCGCATTTTTTTATGCTTGCGGAGGAGGACCCATGTTTGATATGGGGCCCTACTATTTGACGGCGTTAGTACAATTGCTCGGTCCTATTCGCCGAATTAGTGGTTCCGTAGGAATTCAGACTCCTCACCGCATCGTACATACTGGAAATTATGTGGGACAATCTATCCAGTTGGAGACGCCGACTCATCTGAGTGGAACCCTTGAATTCGCAGAAGGGGCTATCGGAACTATGATTATGAGTTTTGATATTGCTGGGGGCACCAAGTTGCCATGGATAGAAATTTACGGAACAGAAGGAACATTACATCTACCCGATCCGAACACGTTTCATGGAGAAGTGAAGTGGAAGAGATCAGGACAAGAAGAATGGGAACTCCTTCTGCCCCTTTTTGAGAGCACAAGAGATGAACGAGGTCGCGGAGTAGAAGATATGGCTGAATCCATTATAAAAGGTACGCTTCACCGGGCAAATGGACATCAGGCTTATCATGTGCTGGAAGCTATGCATGCCTTTGAGCGATCTTCTATAGAAGGTAGACATATTATGCTAGATAGTACGGCAGACTTAGCAGCTTATTATATGCAAGCAGCGCAAGTACATTTTTAATATGCGCAGTTAAAGGGAAGCCTAACTACAATCATATGAATTAAGAGCCTTCTTATTTGCATCCATAGAATGAATAACACTAGAATTCAAGGAGGACACATTGATGTCTACATTACTAAAAGTCGCAATTATCGGCTGCGGTGGTATTGCAGGGGGTAAGCACCTTCCGAGTCTATCCAGGCAAAAGGAAGTCGAAATCGTTGCCTTCTGCGATATTGTCGAAGAACGAGCTATGGAAGCAGCTGCGAAGTATGGTGGAGAAGATGCGAAAGTATATACAGATTACAAATTAATGCTTGAAGAAAGTAGTGCGGAGGTAATTCATGTATGTACCCCAAATGATTCTCATGCGGAGATTACGATCGCTTCTCTAGAATCAGGCAGGCATGTCATGTGTGAGAAGCCTATGGCCAAGACCAGTGAACAAGCGAGATCAATGTTAGAAGCGGCCAAGCGAACTGGCAAGAAATTATCCATTGCGTACCAGAATCGTTTCCGTCCTGATAGCCAGTATTTGAAGCAGTTATGTGAAGATGGTGAACTAGGAGACATCTATTTAGGTAAGGCGCTCGCTATACGTCGCCGTGCTGTTCCCACATGGGGCGTATTTTTGGATGAAGAGAAACAAGGCGGCGGCCCGCTCATTGATATTGGAACGCATGCTTTGGATTTGACCTTATGGCTTATGGATAACTATGAACCCAAAAGTGTAACGGGATCGGTATTCCATAAACTAGGGAGTCGTGAACATGCTGCCAATGCATTTGGATCTTGGGACCCTGCACTATTTAAAGTAGAAGATTCAGCATTCGGATTCATTACGATGAAGAATGGGGCAACTATAGTATTAGAGTCCAGCTGGGCACTGAATGTGCTTGAAGTCGGAGAAGCTAGGACTATTTTAAGTGGTACGGAAGGCGGAGCCGACATGCAAGATGGTCTACGTCTCAATGGGGAGAAACATAGTCGCCTTTACGAGACCAAAGTAGACTTAAGTGCTGGTGGAGTTGCCTTCTATGAAGGGGAGCAAGAGACTGAAGCAGATGTAGAAGCTAGATCCTGGGTTAAGGCTATTCTTGAAGATGGTGCGCCTCTAGTAGCTCCAGAGCAAGCATTAGTGGTGACTGAAATTTTGGAAGCTATTTATGAATCTGCTAAAACAGGCAAAACGGTATATTTTAACTAAATTTAATTATTAGGAGGATACAATCATGAAACTTGGCGTATTTTTAGTATTATTCGGGGATCGTTCTTTGGAAGAGGCACTTGATTTTGTGGCTTCCACTGGAGTCAAGGCGGTAGAGATTGGTACGGGCGGTAACCCAGGGAATAAGCACTGTAAACCGGATGAATTGCTTGAAAATAGAGCGGCGCTGGACCGTTTCAAAAAAGCGTTGGACTCACGCGGACTTACCATCAGTGCTCTAAGCTGTCACGGAAATCCGCTTCATCCACAAAAAGCCTTGGCTAAAGCAGACCACGATGATTTCGTGAAGACGGTACAATTGGCAGAATTGTTGGAAGTTCCTGTAGTGAATACGTTCTCCGGCTGTCCTGGTGATCATGAGGATGCGAAGTATCCGAACTGGCCGGTAGCTCCTTGGCCAAATGATTTCCAAGAAATACTCAAATGGCAATGGGAGAACAAAGTCATCCCCTATTGGTCAGAACAAGCAAAATTTGCATCGGATCACCATGTCAAAGTAGGTCTTGAGCTTCATGGGGGGTTCTCGGTACATACTCCGGCTACCTTGCTTCGCTTAAGAGAAGTAGCTGGGGAAGCGATTGGGGCCAACCTAGATCCAAGTCATATGTGGTGGCAAGGCATTGACCCTGTACAAGCAATTCATATCCTTGGACGTGCTGGGGCGATTCACCATTTCCATGCAAAAGATACAGTGATTGATCCGATCAATGTAAATAAATATGGAATTACGGATATGCAGCCGTATACGAACATGTTAGATCGTGCATGGCAGTTCCGTACCGTAGGCTACGGTCATGATATGAAGACATGGGCGGATATTTTAAGCGCACTTAGACTCGTAGGCTATGATTATGTAGTTAGTATTGAACACGAAGATGGTCTGATGTCTATTGAAGAAGGATTTACAAAAGCGGTGAAAAATCTTCAGACCATTCTGATTGAAGACTCTAGTGCAGACATGTGGTGGGTATAACCATAATAGAACCGGGATTTGCTCTTAAGCGGGCAGGTCCCGGCTTTTTTTATGGGGATGTGTTCAATTGGTGTACCCTTTTACGTATATATTGTATAATCATCAATGATTAGGTTTAAATTAGCTTGATTATGTAGTAAAATATATATACTAACAAAATGTAAGTTTTATACTAAAATGACCGTACTACAAAGAGGTGATTGCGATGGAAGGCCAATGGATGTTATGCCCTCGTTTTGAAACAGCATTTTCTTTTTTGGGAAAGCGCTGGAATGGATTAATTATTCAGACATTAATGAATGGTCCCAAACGGTTTAAGGACATTTCTCAGCTTATCCCTTCAATGAGTGACAAGATGCTCTCTGAACGGATGAAGGACTTGGAATGCGAAGGAATTTTGGTGCGACACGTATATCCTGAGACACCTGTGCGTATTGAATATGAGCTGACTGAAAAAGGCAAGGCACTTCAGCCTGTGATGGAGCAAATTCAGAACTGGGCAGAAGCTTGGGTAGAATAACTTGAGGTTTCGAGTCCATATTCTATAGAGAGCAGGTGGATGTGTGGCGGAAATTATCATTATTGGAGCGGGACCAGCCGGAACAAGCGCAGCTTTATTTCTTGCAAGAGCAGGAAGAGAGACGCTGGTGATCGACAGCAATGCGAGCATGACGAAACGTGCTTGGATTGAGAACCATTATGGTGTGCAAGATATTTCTGGCCCAGATCTACTGAAGGTAGGACGAGAACAAGCCGGGAAGTTTGGAGCGAAGTTCATTGAAGAAAGAGTAACGGCTATAGATACGAACGGCGGCAAAGCCGTAACAATTCAGACCGAATCAGGCCGAAGTTACGAAGCTGCCCATATTATTTTGGCGACGGGTGCTCTTTCGGATTTGGCTGCTAAACTCGGCCTTGAACTTAAAGAAGGTTCCGAACCACGAATGAAGTCCGTTATTGCCACGGATGGCGCAGGCCGAACGAGTAAACCAAGAATTTGGGCAGTGGGTACGATAGCGGGAACTAGTGTGCATACCATCATTACAGCTGGAGACGGAGCACGAGTTGCGATAGAACTCTTAACTGAACTCACAGGTGAGCGTTATGTAGATCATGATGTACTGAAATCTTAAATTATATTTAAGCAAACCCTCGACTGACAGCGATGTCAGAAGAGGGTTTTTTAGTTTTGAAACATAAAAATTGAAAAATTTTAAAAAAAAGTAATCTTTACCTGCATTTCATACGAAGGTTATAATAGAGGGAGTTTTGTGGAAAGGGGCCCTCGGATGAGTGAAAGTATAGACGATAAGCTGTTAATGAGGCGAATCGCGGACAAAGACGCGCAAGCACTTGAACAGCTTTATGATAGATATGAGAGAGTAGTCTACTCTTTTGCATTTCGTATTGTGAATGATGCTATGGCGGCTGAAGAAGTGGTTCAGGAGCTATTCATGCGCATATGGAACCATGCAGAAAGATACGATGATGTTCAAGGTAAATTATCCACTTGGATGTTCTCCATTACTCGGAATATTGGTATTGATTTATTGCGAAAAAAATCATCGAGAATGCAGGCCGCCTCTGTAGAAAATGAAGTCTTAGTTGCTGTAGCAGATACATCCAAAGGCACAGCGGAAATTGTCGAAGGAAACTGGGAAGGGAAGCGTGTTAAGGAAGCAGTGGATGGCCTTACCGCTGAACAAAAGACGGTTATTGAATCCATTTATTTTCAAGGACTCACTCAGCAAGAAGTATCAGATCGCTATCAAATTCCGCTAGGAACGGTTAAAAGTCGTATTAGGCTAGCTATGAAGCAACTTCAAAGACACTTGGCTGACGTAGGAAGGAGGGAGCGCATTCATGAATAACCATCTTGAAGATTGTGAACTTGTTGAATTATATGTATTGGATGCGTTGTCCCCTGACGAGAAATCAGCATTTGAAGCACATCTTCCATTTTGTGAAGCATGTCAGGAATCTTTAGAGCAATTGAAAGAAATCGTCGATATGCTACCTTTGACAGCAGCTCCATTAGAGCCACCAGTAGGAATGAAAAAGCGTGTACTCGGTCATGTTTTTGCAGATAATCAGACTATAAATGATAAAGAAGTCTATGCGGCCCCTACAGTGGATGCATTAGACCCTATGTCCGCAGAACAAGAGTATTATTCTGCACAAGAACCAAATCATAAGACAAACATCATAGCCATGTCCGATATTTCAGATACTCGAAGAAGCCTATCGCGTTGGCGCATGTTGGCCGCAGGTTTAACAGCGGCTTCCGTCATACTCGGAGTATACTCGCTTGAACTGAAGCACGATGTAAATGGCTATGAAGGTCAACTCAGCGCATCAGATCAACAAATTCGTTCTCTAAAGAATGAATTAGTAGCGTCGAATAATCCTGCAGAAGGCTTACAGGTGAATGAAGCTGTTAAGCTTAGTCCCCAAGCCAAAGATATTATCGCACAAGGGCTGGCTACGGTAGTCATCGATAAGCAAGGGACACATCTTCTTGTTCAAGCTGAGAATTTACCCGCTCTCAAAGGGAATCAGGCCTATCAGGTATGGTTGATTAAAGGGAACGAACCTTCTAATGCGGGGACATTTTTAAGCCGGGATGGTACAGGGGCTCTCTATTATAAATTTACCCCGGGGCAGTATGATACCATTGCGATTACACTTGAACCTGATGCAAGAGGGAGTAAACCTAGAGGTCGTATGATTTTAGCAGCACCTATACAACCAACGACCTAACTTAAGATAATGCACATTTAGCTGCACACAAAAGAAGACCTCAACCACTTTCTTGTCAAAGGGGTTAGGTCTTCTTTGTGTTAGATTCGGCATACATCATGGGGACAATATTCACAATGGCAGATTTCTCGAAGCATGTGATGATCTTTGATGATCAAATATCCATGGTCATATTCAAGAGCACCTTTTTTGCGAAGATCGCCAAGCATGCGATTCACACTTTCGCGAGTGGCTCCAATCATATTGGAAAGGTCGGTATGTGTAATTTTCTTTTGGATATAAATATCACTACCCCGCTTTTCACCAAACGTATTGCCTAGTCGAATCAGTGTAGAGCATAAAGCTCCAGGTTTCCCATACATCATTAAATCTCTAAGTTTCGTCTGTGTAAGTCGGTGGTGGATTCCCATCCATTTCATGAATTCGATAGCAAAATCGCTGGATTCGCAGATTAACATTTCTACATCTTTGTATTCAATGGCTCCAATTTCGCTATCTTCCATCACTTCTGCTGTAAAATTATGCTTCGCACTATAGAATGCATCTGCTTCACCTATGAGGTCTCCGGGTTGATACATATACAAGACTAGCTCTTTTCCTTCATCCGTGGATTTAGTTAATTTGACGCTGCCAGAATACATATAAAATAATTGGTTGGAGGGATCTCCTTCCCAGAAGAGATGAGACCCTTTTGAGTGAAATCTTTTCTTCATTTTGGATAGTAATCCGTTATATTGCACATTGGAGAAACACTGTGTATTACCGCGTAATGCCCTAAGATTTAATAATGAATCGTTCATGGCGTAGTGCCCCCTACAATTCCAAATTTTTCACTGCCTTACAACCTAATTATATATAAGTCTAACGCTTAAAACCCGGGTGAGAAGTGACAATATTCTTACATTGTGATTTAATTCACTTAAAATAAAAAGGAATAAGCTTACACTATAATAAAAATTAAAAATAAACATAACTTTGTGAAAAAAATCACTATACAAGTAAATTGGACTATGTTATGATCAAGGCGTAGAGAGAAACAGAAGAGGATGTCGGTTCATAGAGTATATTGTGAATTTATTCACAATTAACTAACAGGCTACATTTTCCATGATCTACACTGAATTGAATCGACTAACCTTATTTAGGAGGATGAGAAACATGGGTGTAAAAAATGAAATGAAAACTGAAGTAAAACCTACAGAATCCACAACTACACAAGCGTATATTGAGCAACTTATGGACAAAGCAAAGAAAGCAACCGAGAAATTTCTAGGCATGAATCAAGAGCAGATTGATGACATCGTGCAGGCTATGGCACTTGCGGGACTCGATCAACACATGCACTTAGCTAAGATGGCTGTGGAGGAAACGGGGCGCGGTGTCTACGAAGATAAAATTATAAAGAATATGTTCGCAACCGAATATATTTATCACAATATCAAGACAAACAAGACGGTTGGCGTTATCGAAGATAATCCCTTTGAGCACTATCAGAAAATTGCTGAACCTGTAGGAGTCATCATGGGGATTACCCCAGTGACGAATCCAACATCAACTACAATTTTTAAGGCACTGATTGCCATCAAGACACGTAATCCTATCATCTTTGGCTTCCATCCATCAGCGCAACAATGCAGCCAAGAAGCAGCCAACATTCTTTTACAAGCTGCGGTGAAGCATGGTGCTCCAGCCGATTGTATTCAGTGGATTGAACAGCCTTCCATGGAGAAGACTCAAGTGTTAATGAATCATCCTGATATCGCCTTAATATTGGCAACAGGAGGATCGGCCATGGTTAGGGCTGCGTATAGCTGTGGCAAACCTGCACTGGGCGTAGGTCCAGGGAATGTTCCTTGTTTCATTGAGAAGAGTGCAGATTTAGATCAAGCAGTGAACGATTTGATATTATCAAAAACCTTCGATAATGGAATGATCTGCGCATCAGAACAAGCTGTGATTATTGATGAACCTATCTATGAAGTAGTGAAGAAAAAATTGATTGCTAATGGATGCTATTTTGTAACGAAAGAGGAGGCAGTCAAGCTAACTGCAGGGGCGATGGTTGCAGATAAATGTGCGGTTAATCCATCCATTGTAGGTCAATCAGCTATGAAGGTGGCTGAAATGTGCGGTATCCAAGTTCCTGAAGGAACAAAAATTCTGATTGCCGAACTCGAAGGTGTAGGAACAAAATATCCACTATCTGCTGAGAAGTTAAGCCCTGTGCTTGCTTGTTACATGGTGAATGGAGGTCAACAAGGGATTGATCGCGCTGCAGAAATCGTTGAATTTGGTGGGATGGGTCACTCTTCGGTCATCCATTCCAATGATGATGAGATGATTCAGAAATTCTCGGACCGCATGCCAACGTGCCGCATATTAGTCAATCAACCTTCTTCGCAAGGTGGAATCGGTGATATCTATAATACTAATCTCCCATCGCTTACTTTGGGATGTGGATCGTATGGACGTAACTCGACTTCTTCGAACGT
Source organism: Paenibacillus shirakamiensis (assembly GCF_017874255.1). Lineage (GTDB taxonomy): Bacteria > Bacillota > Bacilli > Paenibacillales > Paenibacillaceae > Fontibacillus > Fontibacillus shirakamiensis. Next base: position 457,947 of record NZ_JAGGLD010000001.1, read on the forward strand.
AAGTGCTGTGAACTTGATCAATGTGAAAAGGGTGAATCATCGGACCGTGAATATGCAGTGGTTCAAATTGCCGAATAGAATCTATTTCGAAAAAGGTTCAACGCAGTATCTTGCCAAAATGCCAGATATTACTCGGGTACTCATCGTAACTGACCCGATGATGGTGAAACTTGGATATGTAGAACGCGTAGAACACTATCTCCGTCAAAGGGAGACGCCTGTGGCCATCGAAATTTTCTCAGATGTAGAACCCGATCCATCCACTGCCACGGTTGCGCGTGGGACAGAACTTATGGCTCAATTCCAACCCGACTGCATAATTGCTTTGGGCGGGGGTTCACCGATGGACGCAGCCAAAGGGATGTGGTTGTTCTATGAATATCCAGGTACCGATTTCAATAACCTAAAGCAAAAATTCATGGATATTCGCAAACGAATCTATAAATATCCACGATTGGGTCAGAAAGCGCAGTTTGTAGCCATTCCTACAACCTCAGGTACAGGATCGGAAGTCACTTCTTTTGCAGTCATCACGGATAAGGTAAATGGGAATACCAAATATCCTCTGGCTGATTATGAATTGACTCCAGACGTAGCGATTATTGATCCGGAATTTGTCTATACTTTGCCTAAAGTAGCCGTAGCTGACACAGGCATGGATGTATTAACTCATGCGATAGAAGCTTATGTATCGGTCATGGCAAGTGATTTTACAGATGGACTGGCAATCAAGGCTATTCAACTCGTATTCGAATGGTTGGAAAAATCGGCGCTAACTGCTGATCCATTGGCTCGCGAGAAAATGCATAATGCTTCGACACTTGCCGGTATGGCGTTTGCCAATGCGTTCCTTGGAGTGAATCACAGCCTTGCCCACAAGTGGGGAGGCCAATATCATACCGCTCATGGACGAACTAATGCGATCCTCATGCCTCACGTGATTCGATATAATGCTAAGAAACCTACGAAATTCGCAGCATTCCCTAAATATACGCACTTTGTAGCAGATGTAAGATATGCAGAGATTGCAAGAATCCTAGGTCTGCCAGCACGTACAACAGAAGAAGGGGTGAAGAGCCTGATCCTTGCTGTGCGGGATCTAAATCGCAAACTAGGTATTCCAGAGACCTTCGAAGAACTTGGGTTTGATCCTAAAGATTTCGAGGCTCGCGTGGACTATTTGGCGGATCGGGCTTTTGAAGACCAATGTACAACGGCTAATCCTAAACTTCCCTTGGTCAAAGAGCTAGCTGAAGTATATAGAGATGCTTTCTACGGTAGATTTGAAGAATAGCGAACTATTCTAAATCGCAAAGTGAGTGACAAATATCATAACAACTGTGATATTTGTCACATCATTTTCAAGGTGAATTCACGATAATAGAACTATGATTAGATAGAATGTCATCAATTGATAATGAAAAAATGATTGGTTCCAGATTAGAAAGTGAAAATAATCACAGTTCGAATGGATCAGATCTTAAAATTTGATACACAAAAAGTGAGGGATGACACATGACAACTTTAGTAAAGGAAATATCACACTGGAGAGGTTTTCGTACAGGTAAGTGGGAAAAAGAGGTCAACGTTCGAGATTTTATTGAACACAATGTAAATCCGTACACAGGAGACGATCATTTTTTGACCGGAGCTACGGATAATACAAAAGCGCTCTGGGACATCATTACCGACCTGACTAGACAGGAACGTGAACGCGGCGGAGTGTTGGATGTAGATGTGAACACTCCTTCAACCATCGTTTCTCATCAACCGGGTTATTTGGATAAAGATAAAGAACAAATTGTTGGTGTTCAGACCGATGCTCCATTCAAACGTTCCATTCAGCCATTCGGTGGAATCCGCATGATGATTGATGCTTGTGAAGCTTACGGTTTTAAGATGCCTGAAGAAGTTATTCAAATTTTTAATGGAATCCGCAAAACACATAATCAGGGGGTGTTCGATGCCTATACCTCTGATATGCGCGCAGCACGTAAAGCAGGAATTATTACAGGGTTACCTGATGCATATGGACGTGGAAGAATTATTGGGGACTACCGGCGGGTTGCTCTTTACGGAGTGGATGCACTCATCGCTCAGAAAAAACAAGAACTGAACTCCCTAGAGCTTGATGTCATTGATGAAGACGTAATTCGACTTCGTGAGGAAATCTCAGAGCAAATTCGCGCGTTAGGCGAACTCAAAGTATTGGCCAATATGCATGGCTTTGATATTGCACCTGCTGCAAGCACAGCAAAGGAAGCTTTTCAGTGGGTATACTTCGGCTATCTAGCGGCAATCAAAGAGCAGAATGGAGCCGCAATGTCTCTGGGGCGTGTATCTTCCTTCTTGGATGTATATGTAGAACGCGACCTATCAGAGGGAACACTAACTGAAGAACAAGCACAGGAACTAGTGGACCATTTTGTAATGAAGCTGAGAATCGTCAAGTTTTTACGGACGCCGGACTACAATGACCTCTTTAGCGGCGATCCAACATGGGTAACGGAATCCATCGGCGGCATGTCCATGAACGGACAGACGAGAGTGACAAAAAATAGTTTCCGCTTCCTGCACACCTTATACAACTTGGGGCCTGCACCCGAGCCTAATCTTACTGTATTGTGGTCCGATCAGCTTCCTGAAGGATTCAAGAAATATTGTTCCAAAGTGTCTATCGAGACAAGTTCCATTCAGTATGAAAATGATGACCTGATGCGCCCGATCTATGGCGATGACTATGGTATTGCTTGCTGTGTATCCGCTATGAAGATCGGCAAACAAATGCAATTCTTCGGTGCTCGTGCGAATCTAGCTAAAGCTATGCTCTATGCGATTAATGGTGGGGTCGATGAGAAATCTTTTGAGCAAGTAGGCCCTGAACTTCCTGCGATTACAGCTGACGTTCTAAGTTACGAGGAAGTAATGAAACGATTTATCCCTATGATGGAATGGCTTGCCAAATTGTATATGAATACACTGAATGTAATTCACTACATGCATGATAAGTATTCTTATGAACGGATAGAAATGGCACTTCATGATCGCGATATTCTCCGTACGATGGCTTGCGGAATAGCGGGGTTGTCCGTTGCTGCGGATTCGCTAAGTGCAATTAAGTACGCCACCGTTAGACCCATTCGGAATGAGCAGGGGATTGCCGTAGATTTTGAAATTGAAGGAGACTTCCCTTGCTACGGAAATAACGATGATCGGGTTGATCAGATTGCGGTTGAACTTGTTGAACTCTTTATGAGCATGATTCGCAAACACAAAACTTATCGCGGTGCTACGCCAACGCAATCTGTTCTAACCATTACTTCAAATGTGGTGTATGGGAAGAAGACAGGAACTACACCTGACGGTCGCAAAGCTGGTGAACCTTTTGCACCAGGAGCTAACCCTATGCACGGCCGGGATAAAAAAGGAGCCTTGGCTTCCTTAAGTTCCGTTGCAAAGCTTCCTTATGAGCACAGCTTAGATGGAATTTCGAATACTTTTTCAATTGTTCCTAAAGCTCTAGGCAAAGAAGAAGAGACACGATCTTCAAACCTAGTAGCCATGTTAGATGGTTACTTTGGAAGTAACGCTCACCATCTAAATGTAAATGTATTTGCTAGAGAACAATTAATCGATGCGATGGAACATCCAGAGCAGTATCCACAGTTGACCATTCGTGTATCTGGATATGCCGTGAACTTTGTGAAACTAACACGTGAGCAGCAGCTAGATGTAATTAATCGCACATTCCATGGCTCCATGTAATTACCTAATACAATGCATAAGCAGCTTTTTGCAGAAGGAGGGAGAATTATGCTTACAGGTCATATTCATTCCGTGGAGACGTTTGGCACCGTAGATGGCCCGGGGATACGCTTCGTCCTTTTCATGCAGGGCTGCTTACTCCAGTGCAAGTACTGCCATAATCCAGATACTTGGAGTCTAACAGGTGGACGTGACGTTACGGTGGAGGAGATCCTTCAGGAGATCGAACCTTATCTTTCCTACTATCGTTCATCTGGAGGAGGACTAACGGTATCTGGCGGGGAAGCTACGCTTCAAGCAGCTTTTGTTACTGAACTTTTTAGGCAAGTTAAACAGCGCTGGGGACTTCATACAACCCTCGATACGAACGGCTATAATGAAGGGGACCATATTAAGGATCTTCTTGAGGTCACGGATTTGGTACTGTTAGATCTCAAACATATAGACAATGAAAAGCACATGGAATTAACAGGAAAACCTAATGAGAAAATGATTCAAATGGCTGGCTGGCTCTCTCAACATCACAAACCGATGTGGATTCGGCATGTCCTTGTTCCTAGTATTAACGATGAAGAACAAGACTTATATGACTTAGGTAGATTCATAGGTGGCTTACAGACGGTAGAAAAGTTTGAGATTTTACCCTATCATCAGATGGGTATCTACAAATGGGAGGCGTTGAAGTGGCAATATCCTCTACACAATATTCCGTCACCAACCGACGGTGAAGTGCGAAAAGCCTATGAAATTGTAGAAAAAGGTCGCTTGAATACAATTAAATGTTAGGTATAATAACATAATTTTAATAAAAATCATTCATAAGACGTGATACTCAACCTATGTGTAAGGTTATATCACGTCTTGTGTTATTTGAAAACGAAAACATGAATATCTTTAGAGGATATTATCCCTCTTTAGAAATATGTCCTCCTTACCAAAATTGAAAGCGGTTCCTATAATGAAAGTGTAAGACAAACCAATCCTTTAGGAGGGTCATAAAAAAATGAAAAAGAGCTTGGTATTGTTACTATCCCTAATGATGGTGTCCACTACACTGCTTACAGCATGCGGTGGGAAAGATGAATCAGAAAAGGCGCCAACAACTCCGTCTACAGAGACACCTACAAAAGTTGATGACTCACCATTCGAGTTGACACTGCGTCATACTCAAGTAGGTGCAGACAAAGCTAAACGTCTTGCAATCCTTCAAGATGTTGTAAAAGCAACACAAGAAGAGAACAAAGGTCTTACGATCAAGCTTGATGGCGTTGAATCCGACGTGAACCGTAAAGAAAAACTTCGCGGTGAGATGGCTGCAGGTAACCCACCAGATATTTTTGATCTATTTGGTAGCCCTGATTCCAAAGTATACGCTAAAGAAGGTAAATTGCTTGATCTGACTCCAATCTTAAGTGAACTTGGATTAAGTGATAAATTCTCTTCCCTTGCACCATTTACGTATGAAGGTAAAATTTACGGATTGCCAGTTGGTGGATCTGCTGAAGGTATCTTCTATAACAAAGAATACTTCACACAAAAAGGCCTTAAAGTTCCTACAAATTGGGCTGAATTCGAAGACCTGTTGGCTAAGATCAAAGCGGACGGAAAAACTCCTTTTGCAGCAGCTTCCAAAGCGGGCTGGGTTCCTTTGATGTTAGCTAACCATTTGTGGTCCCGTTATGCTGGATCAGATGTAACAGAGAAATTTGCTACAGGTAAGGCGAAATGGTCAGATCCTAACGTAGTAAAAGGCTTTGCTAAGTATGCAGAATGGGAGAAAAAAGGTTACTTCAAAAAAGGTGAACTTGGATTTGAGTACGCTGAGTACACAACGCAATTCACTAGTGGCGAAGTACCACTTCTCTATGATGGAACTTGGAAATCTTCAGTATTCAAAAAAGGCCAATCTGGTGAAAAATTGATTGGTAAAGTTGGATTCTTTAACCTTCCAGCAGTAGATGGTGGCGAAGGCGACCAAACAGCTCTTATGCGTGATGTGAACAATGGTTACGGTTTCTCCGCATCTGTTGCTAGCGATCCTAAGAAACTAGCTGCTGTTAAATCCTTCATCAAACATTATTTCAGTGAAGATATGGTTCTTCGCGGTTTGACTGAAGATGGCGTGCTTCCTGCTATGAAGATCGATGATGCAAAATTGACTGAAGCTACTAAATCAGACGCATTGTTGCAAGATATTGTATCTGTATTGAATTCTTCTAAATCTTCATTCCCAGCATTTGACTCCTTGGTACAAGGGCCTGTAACAACTGAAATCTCTAACATCCAAATTCAGAAGTTGATTGGTGGCCAAACCACTCCTGAGAAGATGGGTGAAGAGCTTCAAAAAGTTCAAGAAGAAGCTAACGCTGACAACGAATAATTGTTTAATATGGAATGTATCCTTACTTCGGTGAGGATGCATTCCTTTTCCCAAAAGTTATCATTCATCCCTGAGACATTAGAAAGAGAGCAAGGCCAATGTCCCAAGAACCGGAGGTAGTCATGAATAAAGCGTTGAAGAATCCTACTGTATTCATCTTGTTTCTATTACCAGGCTTAATCTTATTCTTTATGTTCTTTATTTATCCGATTTTTTCTTCGATCTATTATAGCTTTACCAGTTGGAATGGTGTTTCTAGTACTGTGAAATATGTTGGTTTTAATAACTATGAAAAGGCTCTGGGGCAAGAACGTTTCTGGATTTCCGTTAGGAATAACGGATTTTTTATCTTGTTTTCTTGCTTTATCCAAGTACCATTAATTGTATTTTTCTCCCTTTTGATAGCTAACGTGAAGAGACTAAAAGGTCTGTACAAGACTACAGTATTTCTTCCTTCCATTATGTCTACAGCAGTTATTGGGATTCTATGGGGATTTATCTATGAACCGGATATCGGTCTCTTGAACAAAATCTTTGGAATCTTTGGAATTGATAAGATATATTGGCTTTCCGATGAAAAATTCGCAATGTTGTCCATTTTAGTTACGAATGCGTGGCAGTGGACCGGTTTCTATATTGTAATGGTACTAGCAGCAATTCTCTCCATTCCCAAAGAATTGGATGAGGCAGCGGCGATTGATGGTGCAACTGGTTTCCAACGTGCAACCAAGATTACACTACCATTAATTACTCCAATCATTTCAGTTGTCATTATGCTTTCTATAGCGGGTGCCATGAAGGCAGCGGATATTATCCTTGTTATGACTAAAGGTGGACCAGCTGGTTCAACGGAAGTTATGGCTACCTATATGATTAAGTATGCGATTACTAACTTTAAGTACGGGTTCGGTAATACGATTGCAGTGTTGATCTTTATTTTCACGCTCATCATTACCGTTGTATATCAATTGTTGATTGCCCGTCGTAATGAAAGGATTGAGTATTAATGGCTCGTCTTAGAAAAGGTTTTCCACACATTTTTTTGATGGGCTACCTGTTGGTAATATTGTTTCCCTTCTTGTTTGTAGTCTTTTCGTCTCTGAAGAAAGACAACAATGAGATTGCACTTCATCCGTTTGGTTTGCCTAAGGAATTTGCTTTCAATAACTATGTTGAAGCATGGGTGAACGCTAAGATCAGCACATATTTTGTTAACAGTTTGTATATCTCTATATTGTCAGCGGTAGTATCCATTTTGATTGGGGCAATGTTTGCCTTCGCAGTTACACGTATGCGTCATGGTAAATGGAATACGATTTTCTTCTCACTTATTCTGGTGGGAATGTTGATTCCTAACAACGCATTAATGCTTCCGATCTACACATTGGTACGTAAAATGCATATCTTAAACACCCATCTGGCGCTAATTATTCCGTATATTGCGAATGCTATTCCTTTCACTATCATAATTCTAGCAGCCTTTATGAGGTCACTGCCTGTTGAGATTGAAGAAGCTGCAGTTATTGATGGATTGAGGTCCCCAGGTATCTTTGCTAGAATAGTAGTACCTTTAACGGTTCCAGCTATGGTAACAGTATTTATTATCAACTTCTTGGGGAACTGGAACGAATTCTTGCTAGCTAACTACTTCCTTTCTGATGATAACTTGCGTACACTTCCTGTAGGTATGGTTCAATTCCGTGACCAATACCAGATCAACTATGCACAGATGTCAGCGGGCATAGTATACAGTGTACTTCCTGTCTTAATTATGTATGCGATTCTTCAAGAGAAGATTATTGAAGGGGTTACAGCGGGCGGCGTTAAGGGATAATCGCTTGATTGGGAGAGCAATTCTATGAATTTGCGCATCAAACTGCTTACCGCTTTTATCCTATTAATTATCATTCCTATTTTTATACTGGGTATCATAACTTTCTTTATCACATTCAAATCCATAGAGACAAAATACAGTGAACAGGCTGAGTATGGCCTTACTGCTATTAGTTACAGTATCTCTAGCTTGTTTGGAGAAATGGATCGGGTGACTAATAATGGCATTGAGAAAGATGTCTATAAGGCAGCCTTGTTATCGGATAATCCGAACAAACAAGATCTCACTACTGCCAATCAAATTCAACTAAACGATGCTCAGCGGAATTTTCGTACAATCTTGTTTAGTCACCCCTCTATAGATTTTGCCTTTTTATATAATATTAAGGGAACTCAAGTGATATCCATATTTAATAAGGAAAGTTTCAAACCGCTGCAATTCTCTAAATTTAAACAAACACAGATTTTTAACGAGATGTGGAAACGAAATGGAGCCCCAGTATGGGTAGCTCCTCATGAGTATCCAGAACTTACGGGCTCAGATTCGGTATTTACACAAATTCGTCTCATTAAAGACACTGTTAACCTTAAGAATCTCGGGATTCTCATTGTACAGATCAAGAACGAAGGCTTTGAAGATGTTTTCAAAAACCTGAAACTTGGGAAAGACATGCAGGATACCCGATTTCTTCTTATTAACAACAGTAAAGGTCAGATTCTATATGACAATGCTGCAAAACTTGATGGAACTACTTTAGAGACATATTTGAGTAAATCCGTAGTACTTGGAACACAGCAGTACCAAAGCTTTAAAGGGAAATTTAACGGAAATGAAAGTGTCATTTCGGTCTATAAGCTTAAGGATCATCCTTGGAGCATCGTATCGGTCACATCATGGAGTTATTTATCTAGTGAGATTATGGTATTTGCTAAATGGTTCGTAGGGATTATCGTCATTTGTGTATTTGCAGCTGTATTATTTAATGTATTTTTCATGAATCGAATCACGGGTACTATTGGGGTTATCGTGAGGTTCATGCGTAAAGTGGAGGATGGAGATTTTAGTGCCAGAGTAGATGAAAAGGGCGATGATGAACTGCTTCTTCTACAAAAAGGATTCAACAACCAAATGGACAAAATCTCTGAATTATTTGAAGAAGTGAAGTTGGAGCAAGAAAAGAAAACCAATGCAGAACTTAGAGTATTACAGGCTCAGATTAAGCCGCATTTTCTTTTTAACACATTAGAGTCTATTAACATTCTTGCCGCTCAGAATGAGGGTCGTAAAGTGAATGAAATGGTGCTTAGGCTTGCCAGTATTCTTCGAATTAGTTTTCAGGGAACGGAAGAAATTTCACTGCAGCTTGAAGTTGAGCATCTGATTAATTACTTGGAAATTCAGAAATTCAGATTTGAGGATTTGTTCGATTATCAGATCGATATTCCTAATGAGATGATGAACTGTATGCTGTTAAAACTTACCCTGCAACCTCTGGTAGAGAATACGATTCAACATGGATTTGAAGGTATTGAATATACAGGAAAAATTAAGATTACAGGTGAAATGAAAGAGGATCATATTCTTCTAATCGTTGAAGACAATGGCATCGGAATCTCGTCAGAACGCTTGATGCAGCTGCAATATTCAGACCTTAACCACACACAAACACCTGTTTCTTTAGCTAAAAATCAAGAACGGAGAGGTCTCGGACTAAGAAGTGTTTTTGATCGACTCCGATATCAGTACGGTCCCAAATATGGCTTGTTTATCTGCTCCGCTCCGGGGCACGGCACTGTGATCCAGTGTGTCATTCCTAAATATGAATTGGGTGATAAATTTGAAGCTGAAAGCCTTACTGGTAGATGATGAAGTTCCAATTATGAGAAACCTAACAAAGGTGCTCCCTTGGGAAGATATGGACTTTGAGATCGTCGGATTAGCTAAAAATGGTATAGAAGCCCTTAAGATGGTCAATGAACATCAGCCTGATTTGATACTAAGTGATATCCGTATGCCAGTTATGGATGGAATTACATTCATAAAGGAATTACGCAGTCAAAACAACCATTGTGAAGTACTCCTACTCACGGGTTATCAGGAATTTGAATATGCCCGAGCGGCTATTCAATATGGTGTAAAAGATTATATTTGTAAGCCCATTGATTATGTGGAATTGGAAAATACGGTTCGTACGCTTAGCCTAGAAATAAAAGAAAAACGTAAAAAGCTTTATAAAGAGCAACAACTTACTCAAGTCGTTCATTGGGCCAATGAAAATTTTCTATTACACACGCTCCTAGGGCAAGAGACTGATAAAGGTGATATTCATTTGGGGGAGGATGAGGATGTTCTCGATCGCAAAGAGTACGCAATTTTACTCGTTGATTTAGAAGGATATGCTCACCAGTCGATTACCTGGTCTGTTCATGAGCGCAAAGCCTGGAATCTTCATATGAAAGAAATGATTCGGGAGACATTCCAGCCGCTAATGAAAGAGCAGACCGTCTTGCAAATTCGTGAAGGTGAATGGTGTGTAGTCTGCTCCTCACCAGGTATTGGTCATCGACTGTCCAAGGAATTGCTGCATCCGGGATTTTTAAAATTACAGGCCCTCATCGATCAAAAAGATAACATGCTCTTAAGAATGTGCTTGGAACAAGGTCCTATTGCTCTTAGCCAGATGGCTAGTGTATATAAGAGAATGCAGCAAGCGCTTATTGTGAACCCTGCCAATGAGTGGTTTGTTAATTCGGATAAAGTGGTGTCTAAGGATGCTATTCCTGTACAAGATTACAATGCTACGCAGTGGAAGTGGATTGAGCAAATCGGGACTGGACTAAGAAATGGTGATAGTCAAGCTCTTCAACAAATGATTTCAGAACTGAAGCATTATGTAGGACACCTGAATGAAAATTCGGTGGGTCGTGCCGAAAAGCTTCTCCACTATCTGCTGATTCATTTGATCCGAGAAATGCGCGAGCTTCACATGTTACCTGTAGATCAAGAAGAATCAGTGTGGCAACAGCTACAAAATTCGTTAAACCTTAAAGATCTGCTCTCCCTGCTTGTGACTTTGATTGAGCGTTCGAGAGAGTCCGTATCCTCGAAGAAGACTTCTGAACAGTTAATGTTGTCTGCTCAAGATTATATTCAACATAAGCTGGGCAAGGACTTCGGAATTGAAGATATTGCTGAATATTTGGGTATTAGTTGCAGCTATTTCTGCCTTCTATTCAAAAATCACTTTGGAGAAACATTCGTTGAGTATCTTACCAAGCAAAGAATGGAAATGGCCAAATGCCTGCTCCGGAGTAGTGATAAAAGTATTGCTCAAATCGGCGTAGGTGTAGGATATCAAGAACGGCGTTATTTTACTAAGGTATTTCAAAAGTATATCGGGATGACTCCTTCAGAGTACCGATTAAAGGAATCTCCCGCATCCTAATAGAAGAAGGTGCTTTCTGTTGTCTTTGAATGAGTTAACTCTTCCAGAAAAAATAGGTCAGTTATTTATTTGTGGCTTCCATACTTTGGTGCCGGACGAACAAATTAAGACGCTGATTGAACAATATCATATAGGTGGTGTAGTATATTTCCGCCGCAATATTGCTACAGCTCAGCAATTAGCTGATCTTTCTTATCATTTGCAAGAGATTTCCAAGCCTCAAACCGATATTCCCTTATTTGTATCCATCGATCAAGAAGGGGGAATGGTTTCGAGAATTGACCACGAGGGATTCACTCGTTTTCCAGGAAGCATGTCTTTGGGGGCAGCGAACCAATTAGAACTTACAGAAAAGATCGCATCCATGGCAGCGGATGAATTAATACAACTGGGTATTAACCTGAACTTCGCTCCTGTTGTAGATGTGAATAATAATGCGGCAAATCCAGTTATCGGTGTTCGTTCTTTTGGTGAAGATCCACATCTTGTTGCAGAGCACGGAGCAGCAGCTATTAAGGGATTCCAAGATAAAGGCGTTAGTGCTACAGCTAAACATTTCCCGGGACATGGTGATACGGCTGTGGATTCACACCTTGGATTAGCAGTGGTTCCACACTCCAAAGAGCGTATGTATGCAATTGAATTGCCTCCTTTCCAGAAGGCGATTCAAGAAGGTGTCGATATGATTATGACTGCGCATGTCATTTTCCCGGCTTTCGAGTCTGAGGAAATTCCAGCTACGTTGTCCTATGATGTATTAACAACACTTCTCCGCAAAGAGTTGAACTTCGAGGGACTTATTGTTACGGATTGTCTTGAGATGCATGCGATATCCAAATCCATTGGCGTTGCTGAAGGGGCTGTGAAATCCCTTCAAGCGGGAGCGGATCTTGTTCTAGTTAGTCATACCCTTGAAGATCAAGTTGCAGCCATTCAAGCTGTTCTAGATGCAGTGCAATCCGGTAGAATTACGGAAGAGAGAATTAATGAGTCTGTGTCACGAATTCTAGATTTGAAAAATAAACGCATTGGGTCTATCACTGATAAAGCCCCTGAGATTCCAGTACCTTTAACACCTGTGGATAAAGTTGAGCCTATGCTTCGTCAAGTTGCTGAACAAAGCATCACACTGGTTAATGATGAAGCTCGTAATCTTCCATTAAAAAAAGATGTTTCTACACTAACGGTATGGGCAGAAGTAAGACACTTTACCGAAGTGGATGAACCCGGTGTGTTCCGCTATACATTAGTAGAAGCTTTACAACCTTATTTAAAGGCAGAAGAGATTATTATTGGCTCTCATCCTACGGATGAAGAAATCGCTAGTGTACTTGAACGTAGTGTCAATTATGATCAAGTTGTAGTCGTAACTTATACTTCGGAAGGTTCATTACCTTCGGGTCAAAAGCTTCTGATAGATAAACTATATGAACTAACACAAGGCAAACTTATTGTAGTATCCACTCGTAATCCTTATGATATTAATGAGGTGCCGCAAGTTGGAACCTATCTTTGTGCCTATGAGAATCGCCCAGTTACAGTGGATGCGATTGCTAAAGTATTAGTAGGCGAAGTTATACCTGCCGGCAAGCTTCCTGTGAGTCTTGGAAGTAAATATCCTGCTGGAACGGGTGCAAGTATCTAACTACCTTGAACAGTTAATGTACTTGCCTTGGGTTACAGATTCACGAGATCTGTGCTCAAGGCTTTTTGCGCAATAATCTGATTCCTGTCTTCGTTACATAGGTTCGATCACATTGACTCTTCGTGTCTTTTACGGCATGATAAACGTAGACAGATTGTGTCAGGGCAGGAGGAAATATGATGCTGTCAACCGATGAAATTATTCAGACCATGTCGAGTCAAGGGCTTCGTATTACAGATCAACGTAAGACATTAGCTAAGCTGTTTGCAGAGACAGATGGTTATTTAACTCCTAAAGATGTATACGAATTTATGTGCAAAAAATATAGCGGACTTAGTTTTGATACGGTGTATCGTAATCTTCGGGTGATGGAAGAATTGGGCGTTATTGAGCAGATCGTATTTGAAGATGGATTGAAATTCCGGGGAAGCTGTAATCAAGATCATCATCACCATCATATGATTTGTTTGCAGTGTGAGAAGACGTATCCTATTCAGTTTTGCCCGATGACTTTTGCAGATGCCCCAGATCAATTCCAGATTGTAAAGCACAAATTCGAGGTATTCGGATACTGTAAGAATTGCCGAGAGGACCGGGCAGGCATGAACCTAACTCCAGCGACTGTGGAAGGGGAGAAGTAGAATGGCTGTCACGCGCAAAATAGTGCAGGGTCCTATTCGCTTCTATCGAAAATTTATTTCGCCGCTCACGCCTCCATCATGTCGATTTTATCCGACATGTTCGGCTTATGCTTTGGAAGCGGTTGAATTGCATGGGGCTGTCAAAGGCTCATGGCTTGCCGCGAAGCGGATAGGCAAATGTCATCCCTTTCATCCGGGCGGAGTGGATTTAGTTCCACCAGTTAAGGACAAGAACTCGAAATCTTCTACTCATCCTGGGACGTCATAGCTTGACATCTCTGATTACATTTCATATATTACAAATATAATGAATTCCGAAGAATGGATAAGTATAAAGTGTACCGCCAGTTACAGAGAGCCGGAGATAATGCTGCAAGCCGGTCTGGAGGCATTTTAGAATATGGTCCGGGAGGAACTTCTTTCGAGCAGATTGTGTCTAATGGATACAATCGGTAAGGCTGAAGCGCATATCCAGCGTTAAAGGGATGTCTAGTGATAGACAACAATGAGCCTGAGTGAAGTATAGTCAGGGAATTTGGGTGGTAACACGTGAGATCTCTCTCGTCCCATTATGGGCGGGAGTTTTTTGTTTTTTCAATTCATTTAGGAGGTACATATCATGCCAGAATCAAAAAAAACGTTTTATTTAACTACGCCGATTTACTATCCGAGTGATAAGCTCCACATTGGTCATGCCTACACAACGGTTGCAGGGGATGCTATGTCCCGGTACAAGCGACTTCGGGGATATGATGTTCGATTCCTTACGGGTACGGATGAGCACGGGCAAAAAATTGAGCGAAAAGCAGAAGAAAAAGGCAAGACACCACAGCAATTCGTAGACGAAATTGTAGTTGGCATTCAAGAATTATGGAAAAAACTCGACATTTCTAACGATGATTTCATTAGAACTACAGAGAAACGTCATAGCCAAGTAGTACAAGACATTTTTGACCGTCTTCTGAAGCAAGGGGATATTTACAAAGGGGAATATGAAGGTTGGTATAGTATTCCTGATGAGACATTTTATACAGAGCAGCAGCTTGTAGATATCGTTAAGGATGACAAAGGTGTGATTACGGGAGCGAAGAGCCCGGATAGTGGCCATCCTGTGGAACTAGTAAAAGAAGAATCGTATTTCTTCCGGATGAGTAAGTATGCGGATCGATTGTTAGCCTTGTACGAAGAAAATCCTGATTTCATTCAGCCACAGTCCCGTAAAAATGAAATGATCAACAACTTCATTAAGCCAGGGCTAGAAGATTTGGCTGTATCTCGGACTACCTTTAGTTGGGGCGTGCCTGTTAAAGGCGACCCTAAGCATGTCGTATATGTATGGATTGATGCTTTATCTAACTATATTACCGCGCTAGGCTATGGTAGCGAAGATACATCGCTGTATGACCGATTCTGGCCCGCTGATGTACATTTGGTGGGTAAAGAAATTGTACGGTTCCATACAATCTATTGGCCGATTATGTTGATGGCACTGGATTTACCTTTGCCGAAGAAGATTTTTGCCCATGGCTGGTTACTGATGAAGGATGGGAAGATGTCTAAGTCCAAAGGTAACGTTGTGGACCCTAATATGCTGATTGATCGCTACGGTTTGGATGCTACGCGGTATTATTTACTTCGTGAGGTGCCGTTTGGCTCGGACGGAACTTTCACACCAGAAAGCTTCGTAGAGCGGGTGAACTCCGATCTTGCGAACGATCTTGGCAATCTGCTGAATCGTACTGTAGCAATGGTCGATAAGTACTGTAATGGGGAAGTACCGGCTTATCAACCGAATGTTACAGCATTTGATCAGAGTCTGGTCGATATGGCCAATCAGACCGTGAGCAAAGTAGAGGAAGTCATGGAGAATCTAGAATTTTCTGTAGCGCTGACTTCAATTGGTGCATTTATAAGCCGTACGAACAAATATATCGATGAGACTGCACCTTGGGCGTTAGCCAAAGACGAAGCGAAAAAAGAAGAATTACAGTCCGTTATGGTTCACTTAGTGGAATCTCTTCGTTTTGCATCGATCATGCTTCAGCCGTTCTTAACTCAAGCACCTGCGAAAATATGGGAGCAATTGGGGCTTACATCTGGAGAATGGACGGCATGGGATAGTCTGAAGACATTTGGTTCAATTCCAGCAGGAACAAAACTATTCAAAGGGAATCCGATCTTCCCTCGTCTAGATGTGAAGGAAGAAGTAGCTTATATTGTCGAGGCTATGACTGGGGGCACAACATCAGCAGCAACGACAGCGGATCAGTCAACATCTAAAGTTGCATCTTCTACAGCAGAGGAACAGCCAGAAATGAAAGAAGAAATTGGAATTGAAGAGTTCGGAAAAGTAGAGCTGCGTGTGGGACAGATTCTTTCGGCTGAACCCGTAGCCAAAGCAGACAAATTACTCAAACTACAATTGGACCTCGGATTTGAGCAGCGCCAAGTGGTCTCAGGCATCGCCAAGTTCTATAAGCCGGAAGAGCTGACAGGAAGAAAGGTGCTAGTAGTGACCAATTTGAAACCTGTTAAACTTCGGGGTGAACTTTCCCAAGGGATGATTCTAGCCGCTTCCCAGGGAGATCAACTTACCCTAGCTACCGTTCCAGATCATATGCCAAATGGCTCGATAGTGAAATAACGATCTAAATTTAGAAAAGACCTTTTCCTTATCATAGGAAAGGGTCTTTTTTAATGGGGTGTGGGTAAACTGATGTTGAGTGTTGACAATTATTTTAACCTGATCTTATAATGTAATAGTAATAATTACGATTAATCAAAAATATACAAATGAACGAAAATGCGGGAGTGAGACGTTTTGAAACGATACATAAAATTAGGAGTCAGCTTTATTGCGGTCCTTTTTGTATTAACAGGTTGTGGACAGCAGGAGAATACCATTGTGGCAGGCAAACTTAATGTAGTAACTAGTTTTTATCCGATCTATGAATTTGCGGCATCTATTGGGGGAGAGGATGCGCATGTGACTAATCTGCTACCCACGGGTGTTGAACCCCATGAATGGACACCGCGGAGTAAGGATCTAATTAATACATCCAAAGCTCAGTTATTTCTGTATAATGGAGCAGGTCTTGAAGGGTGGGTGCCTAATTTTGTTAAGGGATTTAATAAAGATGCGGTCGTGAAGCCCGTGGAGGTTAGTTCAGGAATTCCTTTACTTTATGCGAATGATGAAGAAGGTGAACCTAGTCATTCATCCTCTAAAGAAGACCAGACCGGAGACGATCATCATACAGATCCTCATACTTGGGTAAGCCCTAAGTCGGCTCTTCTCATGATAAAAAATATAAAAGACAGCTATGTGGCCGCAGATCCTTTGCATAAAGCCAACTATGAAGCTAGGTACTCAGGATTAGCTCAGAAACTCCGAGACTTAGATCACCAATTCGAAAGTGCTCTATCTACCACGGTGAATAAAGAGATTGTCGTATCACATCAAGCTTTTGGTTACTTATGCAGAGATTATGGACTTACACAGTACGCAATTATGGGATTGTCTCCGGATGCGGAACCTCGGGCTCAGGATATTATCAAATTAACGCACACGGTAAAAGATAAGAAAATTAAATATATTTTTTTTGAAGAGATGGTATCAAAAAACTTAGCCAACACCTTAGCTGGGGAGACTGGCGTAAAGACCTTGGTCCTTAGCCCCGTAGAAGGATTAACTCAAGAACAAGTGAAGAATAAAGACAACTATTTTACTTTAATGCAGCGCAATTTGAACAATCTGTTACTAGCCTTAGAATAGTAGGACGGATACAGAAGAAGAAAGGATGAAGTTCTATGAACACACAGGAAGATAAGACAGCGGGATATTGTCATCAGAATATCATGGAGCTGGACCAGGTTTCTTTTAGCTACAAAGATCAGAAAGTCATTACGGATTTGAACTTTACCGCAAAAGAACGCGATTTCGTGGGCATCATTGGCTCCAATGGCACAGGGAAGACTACGCTACTTAAAATGATTGTAGGATTGCTTGCGCCATCTTCGGGAGAGATACGACTGTTCGGAGAACCCGTTCGCAAGTTCAGAGATTGGGAACGGATTGGGTACGTTCCTCAAAAAAATTCGTTTAATCCTCTTTTTCCAGCCACGGTGAAGGAAGTCGTCATGTCTGGCCTCTACAGTAATCGTAAAGTTCTAAAAAGAATGACACAGGGGGATCGCAAGAAAAGTGAGGATGCCATGGAAGTCATGCGGATTACGGAGATTGCGGATAAGCGTATTGGCCAGTTATCAGGTGGACAACAACAGCGTGTATTTTTAGCTCGGGCATTAATTAATCATCCTGATTTGCTCATTTTGGATGAGCCTACGGTGGGAATTGATATTCAGACACAGACCGATTTCTTTGATTTGATTTTTCACATGCATGCACATCATCAGATGACCTTCCTCATGGTCTCTCATGATATTGATATGATTGAGAATTACTTGGGAAAAGAACCCAAAGATCGTAGCGGGGGAATTAAGTTTTACGCAAGACATTCGCATGACCCCCATTGTGAGATTCCTGACTTGCAACACTCGCTCATTTAAGAGGACAGAAAGGAGAACGAAACCTTGGAAATATTAACAGCCGATTTTTTTCAAAGAGCATTAGCAGGTGGACTTCTCATTGGGCTCACGGCTCCGCTCATTGGAATATTTCTTGTATTACGCAGATTATCTATGATTGGAGATACGTTGGCGCATGTGACGATAGCTGGGGTAGCGCTAGGTTTTTTAATAGAGGTGTATCCCATTGCAGTTGGACTTGTGTTCGCTATTGTTGCATCGTTTGCGATAGAGAAACTACGTAAGGCTTATAAAGGATATGCGGAGCTTTCTATTGCCATTATTATGTCGGGAGGAGTAGCTCTGGCCTCTCTATTCTTCACACTGGGGATGGGGTATAATACCGATGTTGTCAGTTATTTGTTTGGTAGTATTTATACGCTAGATACGATAGATTTATATGTAGTGGGTATCGTTACCGTGTTTGTTGTTGCTGCTATTGGATTATTCTTCAAAGAATTTTTCCTTCTTACGTTCGAAGAAGACGCGGCATCCGTCAGTGGACTGCCCGTAAAATGGTTGAATTTGCTCATTACCGTCATGACAGCACTTGTCGTAAGTACTGCAATCAAAATTGTAGGTGCTCTATTAGTGTCAGCTCTTTTGACAATTCCAGCGGCATGCAGTCTATTCATCGCCAGAAGTTTCAAAAGTTCCGTGGTTTTCTCGGTCATCATCGCTGAAATTGCTGTGGTGGCAGGACTTATGATTGCAGGAATATATAATCTTGCACCAGGAGCAACAATAGTTTTGTTATTAATTACGATTTTAATCGTCACGCTGCTTGGCAAAAAAGGGTTTTCTACTTAAGTCCTTATAAGTTGAGCGGGCATTTACCACAGGAGGTACATATGTCCACTATTAATGTATGGGTATCTTTTGCAGCAGGGGTGGGGTCCTTTATTTCTCCGTGTTGTTTGCCGCTTTATCCATCTTACTTGTCTTATATAACCGGGATGTCCGTTCAGACGATTCGCAACGAGCAGGATCAATCTCAAGTTCGTTTTAAGACTATGACCCATACGTTGGCGTTCATATTAGGATTTTCAGTTGTATTCTATACGCTGGGATTTGGAGCGGGGTTATTCGGTCACTTTTTCAATAGTAATCGGGATTTGATTCGTCAGTTATCTGCCATTTTGATCATTGTTATGGGACTTGTGCTTACGGGAATATTCCAACCGAAATTCATGATGAAAGAGCGGAAGATGGACCTCAAATTCAAACCAGCGGGTTACATAGGTTCATTTATTTTTGGTATTGGATTCTCTGCGGGTTGGTCTCCTTGTGTTGGACCTATTCTTGGCGCAATCATTGCATTGGCTGCGAGCTCACCAGACTCTTGGCTACCACTTATCACGGCGTATAGTCTTGGATTTGCCATTCCTTTTTTTGTACTGGCTTTCTTCATTGGTTCAACGAAATGGATACTGAAATATTCCAATCTTCTTATGAAGGTCGGAGGGAGCTTGATGCTATTAATGGGGGTGCTGCTGTTCACAAATCGCATGACTTACATTACGATTTGGCTACAGCAGGTTACCCCGGAATGGTTAAAGTTTTAAAATTCTTGAAAATAGAATATTAAGTGAAATAATCAATCCGTGCATATGGAAAATGTTCAAAAATTCGCTCTGTGATGAATTCGCGCAGGGCGTTTTGTTGTTCATCGGGATAGACGTATTTATTTTGTCCATACATCCCCCATTTTTTTTTGCGTTTTTCAATATCCATCTCAAGTTTGGTCTTCGGATATCTTTTTTCAATGGTCGCTTTCGCCGTCTTCGTGAATCGATGTTGAATAAGTTCAAAAGTTAAATCTTTGACGGGTTCTTTGGGCATAGCTATAGATAATCGTTGTAACAGATCGGCGTATCCTTCTTCCCAGCCATCGTACCAGATGATAGGAGCAATGATGAAGCCTAGCGGGTAACCAGCCTTCGCAACTTTACCAGCGGCTTCAATTCTTTCTTCAAAACGAGAGGTGGCAGGTTCAAACTGACGAATTACATAATCGGAGTTAATACTGAAGCGAATTCGGGTGTGCCCGTTATGATTGAGCTTAAGAAATGGATCTACATGATGAAATTTGGTGACGAACCGAAGTCTGCCATATTCTTCTTTAGCCATAAAATTTATCAGATCGGTCAAAGACCCCGTGATATGCTCAATTCCGACAGGATCTGAAGTACAGGCAGCTTCAAATCGCGTGAGTTCAGGTTTGCGCTCCTCAATGTATTGTTTGGCTGCCCCTAAAATATCTTCGGTATTAACGTATACACGAATATAGGGTTTAGCCCCTAATGTCGTCTGTAAATAACAGTAATGACAATGACCCATGCACCCTGTAGAAATAGGAATGGCATATTCTGCAGAAGGCTTGGATTGTTCAAATTTCAATGTTTTTCTAACTCCAACCACTAAAGTTCGTTTGGCATTTTTGTATTGCTGCAACTCATTATCTCCCGGTAGACCCGTGATTCGGTTATGGGAAGAAGTCATTTTGTAAGGAAGATTTTTTGATACAACCCAATCCATAATTTTTTGGCCTCTGGGATAGTCTAAAGCTGCCGGTTCAAAATATACGAAATCAGGAATAAATGGCTTAGTACGCCTCAAAGTTTTCACTGGGGGTTCCCCAAGTTTCATGGACACTGATATTCCCTCCAATCTGATCGAACTAAGGTTATTGTGCCTGAGTTTGCGTTCTAGCAACCATGGTAATTAAATGATGGATAGAGGCAGCGAAAAGCGCCAAGACTTGCCAAGTCCAGTTGCGAACATGTATCATTACAAGAGCAGGAAGTTATCAGAGCAGGTGATTGCGGCTGATATTGAAGAAGAGAGGGATTACATGCCAACCCCCAGTATGGAGGATTATTTGGAACGTATTTACAAATTGATTGATGAAAAGGGGTATGCCCGCGTTTCGGATATCGCCGAAGGTTTGGAGGTTCATCCTTCCTCTGTGACCAAGATGATTCAAAAGTTGGACAAAGACGAATATTTAATCTATGAGAAATATCGTGGATTGATATTGACTAGCAAAGGCAAAAAGGTGGGCAAAAAATTAGTCGATCGGCACCAGCTGCTGGAAGAATTTCTGACTCTTATTGGGGTGCAAGAGGAGAATATTTACAAAGATGTAGAAGGTATTGAACATCATTTAAGTTGGGATTCCATCACCCGAATTGAGACATTAGTCGAATATTTCAAGCAAGATGGACTTAGAGTTCAGCATCTTAATGAAGTACATGAGGGATTAACCAGCAATTCAAAGTGAGGCATCTGTCCTTATTAACTAGGCGGGTGCCTATTCTATTTCAGCTAGGAGGATGTAAAGGATTATGAAGTTAAGAAGATTGATGATGCTGTTGCTACTGTCGGTGCTCGGTCTCTCTACATGGTCGTCCTATGTGTTGGCTAAGCCAGCAAGCATCACCCTTCAACTTGATGGGCAAGTCCTGCAAAGTGATGTGGCACCTTTAACTAAATCAGGATTTACTATGGTGCCCTTACGTGTGATTAGTCAGGGCCTAGGTGCACAGGTTGAATGGCTGCCATCCAGCCAGACCGCAGTCATTGTGAAGTCTGGAGATGAACTAAGATTGAAGATGGGGACCAAAATTGCGCAGGTGAATGGGAATGCGGTCAAACTCGATGCTTCTGTATTTACATTAAAGGGTCGCACGATGGTGCCGCTTAGATTCATTGGAGAACAATTAGGTCTTGCAGTAGATTGGAACGCTTCCAAACAGTTAGTAAGCCTAACTACCCCTCGGTCGCCCGGGAACGATGGAGGAACAACAGAGCCCACTATAGATCCAACGCCCGTACCCAAACCTTCGAATCAATTAAGAGGAGCTTGGATTTCCACGGTGTACAACTTGGACTGGCCTAGTACCTCGTCCTATGGTAAAGAGTCCAAACAAAAACAAGAATACGTCGATTTATTAGATAAGCTGCAGAACGTGGGGATTAACACCGTGTTTGTGCAAGTACGTCCTGCTGCGGATGCTCTATATCCCTCCAAGCTTGTACCTTGGTCACAATATTTGACCGGTACACCGGGAAAAGATCCGGGGTATGATCCATTAGCATTTATGATTCAAGAAACCCATCGCCGCGGTATGGAGTTTCATGCTTGGTTCAATCCATTCCGTGCAAGCGTGAGTTCCGATACTTCTAAGCTGCCTGCATCGAGCACAGCTGCACAGCATCCAGACTGGATTGTAAAGCAGGGCGGGAAGCCTTATATTAACCCTGGTATTCCTGAGGCAAGACAGCAAATTATAGATGCAATCATGGAAGTGGTGCAGAACTATGATATTGATGGAGTACATTTGGACGATTACTTCTATCCTTCAGGTGAGAGTTCTTCAGACAAGTTCGACGATAGCGTAACTTTCGCAACCTTTAATCCTTTGCAAATCAAAGATAAAGGCGATTGGCGCCGCTATAATATTAATGAATTTGTGAAGCAGTTAGGACAATCGATTCATACCGCCAAACCTTCAGTAAGTTACGGTTATGCGCCTTTTGGTGTATGGCGTAACCAATCCAAAGATCTCACAGGTTCCGATACAAAGGCAGGCGTTACTACGTATGATAGTATGTACGCTGATGTCCGTACTTGGATCAATCAAGGTTGGATTGATTATGTAGCTCCTCAAATTTACTGGAGTATGACTTTTAATGTGGCAAGATATGACAAGCTAGTAGATTGGTGGGCTAAAGAAGTTCGCGGCACTCCTGTGAAGCTGTATATAGGTCAGGCCCCTTATAAGATTGGTACCCCTGAAATAGGGTGGCAGTCTGCTCAAGAAATTATTAATCAACTGAAGCTGAATGCGACGTATCCCGAAGTAAAAGGCAGCATATTTTATAGTGCTAAAGATATACTGAAAAATCCGCTAGGATTATTGCCCTTACTCCAAAATTATTTCTCTACAAATTAGCGGAAAATAGGTTGTTCAAAAGTCATACCTCAGCCCCTATTCTCATACATAAGCAGTAGACTATACTGATGGAACTTCGACAATTGGAAGTTCATTATTCATCAGAAACGGATGGTCACACTTATAACGAGGATAGGGGTTGTTCGTTATGTTGCGGATCAACGGTGTATTCCAAGGAGGTGGGGTACGCGGTATTTCCTTGGTTGGAGCCGTACAAGCGGCTGAACAGCATGCAGTTCAGTTCGAACGTGTAGCAGGTACATCTTCAGGGTCTATAGTGGCCTCTTTGATTGCTGCTGGATACAACGCGCAAGAGATGAAAAATATTATCATGGATACCTCGTTCACCAAATTTCTAAAAAGGGCGTCGATTTTCAATATTTCTTTAATTGGTCCTGCTCTACGAATTTTATTGAAGAAAGGTCTATATTCTGGGGAGGCATTGGAAGACTGGCTACGGGGTGTACTTAAAACAAAGGGTATTCAGACTTTCAAAGATTTACCGAGTGGTAAGCTCACAATTATCGCATCGGATATCACAAGCGGCAAAATTTTGGTGTTACCGGATGATTTGGACAAACTGGGGATTAAGTCTGCCGATTTCGATGTAGCTCATGCCGTAAGGATGAGTTGTAGTATTCCCTACTTTTTTGATCCAGTGCTCTTGCGTTTACCTCCTAAGATGGTCGTAGGTAGGCCTTTTGCAGAACAATTTGATCATATTGTGGATGGGGCGCTACTGAGCAATCTTCCACTATGGTTATTTGACCAAGAGGGGACACGAACGGATGGAGGTTTAATTCCGACAGTGGGTTTTCAGATGGTAGGGAAGAATAGTAATCAGCCTCACAATATAAAAGGCCCATTCTCTATGCTGCAAGCCTTGGTCGAGACGATGTTGTCGGCACATGACGAAAGATATATTGAACAAGAGAATCGATATCGAACAATTAAGGTCCCTATTCTTGGCGTAAGTCCTACTGAATTTAATATTACACATGAAGAAAGCCTGCTGCTCTATGAATCCGGGCTCCGTGCAGGAACCAAGTTCTTCAGCGACTGGAGTTCCCAGCGCTATGAAGAAGAATTCATAAAGTACTTTCAGCAGGCTTTCTAATGATAACTTAATGATATTTAGGTTGATCTGGATCACTGTTCTTCCCTTTTTGACCTTCTATAACCTGAAAAGGGTAATTTCTACGTTTAGTAGCATCGGGGCGGCGCTGAGGCGCTGCCTTTCCTGTTTTGGCCATCGTACGAGCAGAAGGCTTGATTTTGGGTTGGGAACTACGTGCTTGCCCAGGACCGAATTTATACAAAAGGAACACTGCAGCGATGATCGCTACGGGAATAAACCAATTTAGCCAATACCCGTTAATAAGAGTATCTACGGCGCCAACTATAGCAAGAACGATGGCGGTCCAAAAGATAACAGAATCTTTGATCATGGGGTTTCATCATCCTTTCACAGGATCTAGATAGGTGCCTCCAAGCTTATGATCCGTTACTAATTGTTGTCCAAGCAGCATGTCCATTTCCCGCATCCGGTTAAAGGAAGCAATCGATACTTCGACTTGATCATCATGAGGTTCTTTGGTGGTGAGGAGTTGAAGCCAAAGCCCAGGATATCCAAGGTAACGAAGGATCGGAATATCGCGCATGGAGTTCGTAATCTTGAGTAATTCAAAGGATACACCGATGACAAGAGGGAGAAGCAGGAGACGAATATAGATCCGTTCCCATAAGCTATCCCAGCTGAAGAAGGAATAAATAATGACCCCAACAATCACCGTAAGCACGATGAAGCTACTACCACAGCGGTAATGGAGCCGGCTGTATTTCTGGACATTTTTTACAGTGAGTTCTTCTCCGGCTTCAAATGCACTAATCACTTTATGCTCAGCGCCATGATATTGGAACAGTCTTTTAATCATCGGTGTCTGGGAGATAGCCCATAGATAAATGACTAGGAATAGGATCTTAATGACCCCTTCCAGCAAGGTATGCAAGGGCTTACTACTGAATGCATTGTGAAAAAGAAAATCCTCAATAATAGCTGGAAGGAGCGTGAGTACAATTTTACCGAATAAAAATGATAGAATCCCCATCACGGCAACACCGAGGACCATGCCTAAAGACCAGCGAGATTCTTCTTTTTCCTTCTGCTGTGCACGCTCTTCAGGAGCTGTCTCATCATCAGCAAGCGCTTCCGCAGAATAATTTAAATGTTTTGAGCCTTTTGCGCTCGAATCTATGATGCTCACAAGGCCTCGGATCAAAGGGATGCGACGAATCTTCATAACCCAATTCTTATCTTTCTTCGGCACTTCTAAAAATGTGATGTCTCCATTCTTGCGACGGACAGCCGTTACATTCACATGCTTGCCGCCAAACATAACACCCTCAATTACGGCTTGACCGCCATATATCGCGGGTTTAGATTGATCTGCCAACCGTTTCACCTTCCTACTTTACATAATGGGGAGGGATCTGTCGCATAGAGGCGAAGATCATCCGTGTGTATGGTCTATTGTAACGGACTTTATGATGAAATTCTAGTTTGTTTAACCTTTTTCGAAATGTACATACTACTTTCATGCGAACTGGCAAAACGAAGCGCACGAGCTTGTTCAAGAAAGGTAGGAACAAATACGATGACACAGCAGAAGACACAAGCAAGTCAAGTAACAAATCCTTGGTGGTTTGCCCTTGAACTTGGCCTATTTGCGGGCTTAATTTGGGGTGGATTTCATGGTTTTTTCTACTTCCTGAGATTCACATCCGTACTTCCCGGCTTTCTTGCAGAACCTTTTTTTAAGACGACTTATCTGAAGACTCAACCGGGATATTATATGGGCTGGCTCTTTTTTACAGTGTTCTCTCTAGTAGCTACATATATATACATCTTTACTTTGCGTAAAATGAAAGGACCGTGGCCTGGTCTAGCTTATGGGATTCTGTGGTGGGTCATCATTTTCTTCATAGGCCCTATGTACAAAATGGTGCCTCCTCTTCGTCAGGCGGGATGGGATACGATCATTAGTGAATTTTGTATCTTTATGTTATGGGGGCTGTTCATTGGTTACACCATCGCTGTCGAATATACGGAAGAACGGGCTAGAGAGCCGAAGAAGGTATTCAGGTAAGGGGGAAAAAGCTTCTCAAAAATATCCATCCTATGATAAAATAACTTTTGGTTAATTTACAGGAAGGATGGATGAAGATGAGTCATGTGCTGGTCATAAATGGCCCGAATCTCAATATGCTTGGCATTCGTGAACCTGGAATGTATGGTTCCCTTAGTCTCAGTGATATCGAGGACCAACTGAAGAAGCTAGCGGAGCAACTAGGCATGGACGTCTCTTTTTTCCAATCCAATCATGAGGGTGCATTAATAGATCGAATTCATGCTGCGCTTGGACAAGCGGATGGAATCTTGATTAACCCAGGTGCACTAACGCATTATAGCTATGCTCTGCGTGATGCGCTAACGACCGTGAATTTGCCTGTAGTTGAGGTGCATATGTCCAATATCCATGCGAGAGAAGAGTTCAGACATACTTCCGTTACCGCTCCAATTAGTGTAGGTCAAATTGCTGGATTTGGTGACTATAGTTATGAGCTTGGCTTACTGGCACTGCATCGTTACCTGAATTCAAGCAGATAAGGGAGTTAACTCAATGACTAACAAACGAGTATTGAAATTAAGAGAATCGTTACAGAAGAGAAATATCGAAGCCCTATGGATTACTAGTGAGGTTAATCGTCGTTATATCTCTGGTTTTACAGGTTCGGCAGGCTATGTGCTAATCACTCAAGACAAGGCCTATCTTTTAACAGACTTTCGCTATATGATTCAAGCCCCGCAGCAAGCGGTTGGATTTGAAGTTGTGGAACATGGATCTTCCGTAGTGGAGACGCTTAAGGAGTTGCTTGTATCCCAATGCATTACACAGCTTGGTTTTGAGCAAGATCACGTCGTATATTCAGCTTTTCGGCACTATGCTGATGAACTAGCTCCGGTTAAGCTTGAGCCTGTTACGGGTCTAGTTGAACTGCTCCGGGTCTTCAAAGATGAGGAAGAACTGCACATTATGAAGCAGGCTGCTGAGCTTGCAGACCGAACATTCATGCATATGCTGGATGTATTGAAGCCTGGTGTCACAGAACTTGATATGGCACTTGAGATGGAATTTTATATGCGTAAGAATGGGGCAACTTCCTCTTCTTTTGATACGATTGTAGCTTCCGGCGAACGTTCCGCCCTCCCGCATGGGGTTGCAAGTGAACGGGTATTAGGTCAAAATGAATTTGTCAAAATGGATTTCGGCGCACTGTATCAAGGATATTGCTCCGATATTACCCGTACCGTGGTCTTAGGCACGCCAACAGATAAGCACCGCGAAATATATAATATTGTACTTGAAGCTCAGATGCATACCTTAGACCACCTTCGTCCTGGTATGACCGGAAGAGAAGCGGATTCCTTAGCAAGAGACATTATTAAGCGTCACGGCTATGGTGAACAGTTCGGACATAGTACAGGACATGGGCTTGGTATGGAGGTTCATGAATCCCCGCGTCTTTCTCAGCTCAGTGATACGATCCTTCAACCGGGTATGGTTGTTACCGTTGAACCGGGCATTTACATCCCTGGTTTTGGCGGCGTACGTATAGAAGATGACCTTGTCATTACTGAGAATGGAATCCGGCGTTTGACGGAATCGACAAAAGATTTTATTGTTATATCATAAGTTCAAAGTTTTTATTTTATTGTTGAACGAATTTGAGGAGGATACTCTGTGATTTCAGTGAACGATTTTAAAACAGGCCTTACAGTAGAAGTAGACGGTGACATCTATACCGTTATCGATTTTCAACACGTTAAACCCGGTAAAGGTGCAGCATTTGTACGCTCCAAACTAAAAAATCTTCGTAACGGTAACACGGTGGAGAAAACTTTCCGTGCGGGCGAGACGATTGGCCGTGCTCAAATTGAAAACCGTGATGTTCAGTACCTCTATGCAAGTGGTCAAGAACATACCTTTATGGATAATGAGACGTATGACCAATTTTCTTTGGATGCGGATCAATTGAAATGGGAACTGAACTTCCTTAAAGAGAACATGAACGTTAAAATTGTAAGCTACCAAGGTGAAATTCTTGGGATCAACTTACCAACAAGCGTTGAACTTAAGGTTATCGAAACCGAGCCTAGTGTTAAAGGAAATACGGCACAAGGTGCGACGAAGAATGCTAAGGTTGAGACAGGCCTGAATGTTCAAGTTCCTTTATTCATTAATGAAGGCGACGTATTGCTTATCGATACACGTGAAGGTAAATATTCTTCCCGCGCTTAAATCCATAGTAGCTCTTGAATTTACCCCCTTCCTCCAACCCTTTAAGGGCTGGGGGAATTTTTATGAAAATGGGCAAAAAGATTGACTCTGCTCAGGACTTTCGTATTATACTGAATTAAAGCGTTACTGACTGGAACTGCTTGGATCATAAATCTAGAGGATTTTCATGAGAATAGGGAGTGATTGGTTGTGGCTTTATACGTTATGAAGTTCGGTGGCAGCTCAGTGGGAGATACAGAGCGAATGAAGCGCGTGGCCAAACGCATTGCCGAAAAGCAGGATGAAGGCCATCAATGTGTAGTGGTCGTGTCAGCCATGGGCGATACTACAGATGATCTTATCGATCAAGCAAGACTGCTAAATGAAGAACCGCCTACTCGGGAATTGGATATGCTGATGACGAACGGGGAGCAAATTTCGATTGCAATGCTGTCGATTGCACTTCACGCGATTGGACGAAAGGCAGTCTCCTATACAGGATGGCAGGCAGGATTTCGGACGGAATCGGTATTTGGTAAAGCGAGAATTACAGATATTCGACCTGATAAAGTGAAGAAAGCTCTAGATGAAGGTCATATCGTAGTGGTTGCAGGGTTCCAGGGGATGACGGAGGATTTCGAAATCACTACGTTTGGTCGCGGAGGTTCGGATACGACAGCGGTAGCATTAGCAGCGGCTATTGAAGCAGATGTATGTGAGATCTATACAGATGTAGACGGAATCTATTCTACCGATCCGCGGGTCGTGAAGGTTGCTAGGAAGCTTCAAGAGATTTCTTATGATGAAATGCTGGAGCTTGCTAACTTGGGTGCAGCCGTTCTTCATCCACGAGCAGTAGAGTACGCGAAGCATCATCAAGTCCGTCTCGTCGTTCGCTCTAGCTTTAACTATAACGAAGGAACAGTGGTGAAGGAGGAAGCTAACATGGAACAAGGTGTGGTCGTAAGCGGTATTGCTTTTGATAAAAATGTGGCACGCATTAGTATTCTTGGAGTGTCTCATATTCCGGGTGTACTCGCAAAAGTATTCGGTTCTTTGGCTAAGGCACAAATTGACGTAGATATTATTGTGCAAAGTGGCGTTACGGATGGTAAAGCTGATTTTTCCTTCACAGTTGCTCTGACAGATCGGGAGAGAGCCATTCAAGTGATTGAAGGGATTCGTGAAGATCTTCCGTTTTCTGAAGTGAACTTTGAAGACAATCTAGTCAAAATTTCTATTGTTGGTGCAGGGATGGTTAGTCATCCAGGGGTTGCTGCACAAATGTTCGAAGTGATCTCTCAGCAAGGTGTAAATATAAAAATGGTTAGTACGTCTGAGATTAAAGTTTCATGCGTCATTGATAACAACAAACTTCAAGAAGTGGTGGCTGCGCTACATACAGCTTACAATTTAGACACGCAGGAACAGGCCTTTGTAGGTGGACCACAAGATCGCAGATAAAGCTATAATCCAAATATTAATGATGATTCCAAATAGGAAGATTCGCTCTTAGAGCGGATCTTCTTTTTTATTTTCTAAAATAGGACGGGCTTGCATATTGATAGAGTATAAATCTACCTCAAGGAGGTTCGCATGCTTGATAAATTTGTAACCAGTATGGCCGCCATGCGTTTCGGATCAGGAACGATAGAGATCTTGGCTGCCATTCTAATGCTCAAGCTAGGCAGAGTGGATAAGGCGCTGGCTATTAATTCAGCACTCGCCTTTGTCGGCCCTACCATTCTTATTATTACAACAGCAATAGGACTCGCAGGAATGGCAGATAAGTTGTCTTGGGGCAAGATAATATGGGTGGGCTTTGGTGTGATTTGTCTCTTAATTGGAATTTTAAAAAAATGATAGATTTAGCGTCATAACCCTGTGCGTACAGGCATACACTTGTCTTAGTAAACAGATTACTACTCCTCATAAGGAATTAGGAAGGGGACAACATGAACTGGATGCACATATTCCCGCAGACGATCAGCTCCCTTCTGAGGAAGATGCCGCTCAGTCTATTGAATCAAGTGGAAGAAGTTAGGGTGAGAGAGGGGCGTCCCTTGGAAGTAAATACGGCGGGAACATTTTATTTTTTAACACAAGAAGGCGATATAACCAAAGATCCATCCTTAGCTTATCAACCCGGACGCGAGGAAGCTCATCGTCTGCTAGATCAGATTACCAATCATTCGCTGTACACAATGGAAGAAGAGCTGCGTAAGGGATTCATTACGATTCCTGGTGGCCATCGGATTGGTCTGGCTGGTCGTACGGTTCTTAACCAGGGCAGGGTCGAGCATATCCGGGATGTAAGTAGCTTTAATCTCCGAGTGGCAAGAGAAATAAAAGGTGTGGCAGATGCATTGGTGCCGAAGCTGATTGATTTCACCAATAAGAGTGTCCTGAACACGCTAATTATCTCACCCCCTCAACAAGGAAAAACCACCTTGATTCGCGACTTGTCTAGACAGATTAGTCAAGGAACTTGGGGGCATAGAGAGGCAAGTTGGGGAGGATTAAAGGTAGGGATAATTGATGAGCGATCGGAGATAGCTGGAAGTAAGCAAGGCGTGCCCAGCTTTGATGTGGGTCCTCGTACAGATGTAATGGATGCATGCCCTAAGGCGGAAGGGATGATGATGATGATTCGCTCCATGTCTCCCGAAGTGTTAATCGTCGATGAGATAGGTAGGCCTGAGGATGCGGAAGCCGTATTAGAAGCCCTTCATGCGGGCGTAAGAGTCATTGCAACGGCACATGGCACACAGGCGGAGGAACTGCTTCATCGGCCTGCTCTATCAAGGTTAGCGGATCCCCCTTTTTTCCAAAGGTATGTAATTCTACAACGAAATGAACGAGGGTTATCTTTTGAATGCATCAAGAGTTCATCACTATAGTCTTTAAAGCTAGCCCTTAGCTTGATCTTAGAACGAGGTGAAGGTCATGTTGAAACTTCTGGGAGCAGCGCTCATTATCGTAGCGGGTACGATGGCAGGCTGGATGAAAGCTAGACAATATGCCAATCGCCCATCCCAAATTCGAAGTCTAATGCAAGCATTAAAACGCCTGGAGACCGAAATCACGTATAGTTTTACACCTTTACCCGATGCGCTTAGGCGAATCGCTCATCAGAATAAAGATCCCTTACGTTCATTGTTGATGACAGCCGCAGAGGGGATGAATGATGCCATGGGCCTTACAGCTCAAGAGAGCCTCCACAGAGCGCTAGATCAACACTGGAGACATACCGCTATGAAGGCAAGTGAGAGAGATGTCTTACACCAGCTAGCCTATACTCTCGGAACAAGCGATAGACGAGATCAACTGAGTCATATGGAATCAGCGATTCGGCAGTTGGAGGCAGAAGAGGCTGAAGCTCGTGATGATCAAGCTCGTTATGAAAAGATGTTCAGAAGCTTAGGTTTGTTAACCTCTGCGCTTATCGTCATTCTGATCTACTGACCGAGCTGTGCTGCTCTATACTGATCGTGAGGTGCCATAGATGAATATAGAAGTGAATGCCATATTTCAAATTGCGGGTATCGGTATCATTATTGCCATGATTCATACGGTGCTGAAGCAGATGGGAAAAGAAGACATGGCCCATTGGGTGACTTTGATCGGTTTCGTAGTGGTGCTGTTCATGGTGATTCGAATGCTAGATAGTCTTTTTCAAGAGATCAAATCGATCTTTCTGTTTCAATAGGAGGTCCGCCATGGAAATGATCCAAGTCGTGGGACTAGGACTGATTGCAACTATACTAATCCTGATTATTAAGGAACAAAAGCCAATATTCGCTTTTCTCATTGCCACAACCACAGGCATTACCATCTTTCTCATGTTAATCGGCAAGATCGGTTCTATTATCGATGTATTGGACAATCTGGCTCAGGCATCAGGGGTACAGATGATTTATCTCAAGACAATCCTGAAAATAATAGGCATTGCTTATATTGCTGAATTCGGGGCCCAAATCGTCCGCGATGCCGGTCAGGATAGCATTGCCTCCAAGATAGAGCTCGCCGGTAAAGTATTAATTATGGTGCTTGCCATTCCGATTATCGGAATCATTATCGAGACGGTGATGAAGCTCCTGCCGGTGTGATAGAAACGGGGACAAGACCATGAAGCTGCTCCAGGAACTCAGTTGGCAAAAAAGAACACTGGTGCTCATCGTCATAGGTTATCTCATCTTCTGGCCTATCCGGTTATTTGCAGATAGTCAGAACGATAGTTGGATGCAGAAGCAAGCATCGGAATTGCCGACCGACCAGGTGGAGACCTATTGGAAAGATCTTATGAAGGAATATGGCGGGTTTTTTCCGGATGAGAAAATTCCTTCTTTTATGGATATGCTCATGCCCGGAGGAACGCAGTTCAGTGTAAAGACGGGGTTAACAGGACTTTTGAAATACATGTGGCATGAAGTTCTGTACAACGGACACATCTTAGTGACCATCGTAATTTTGAGCATATTCAGCCTGATACTAGAGACGCTTCAGACAGCTTTTGAGCGAGGCAATGTGAGCAAAGTCGCCTATTCAATCTGCTACATGGTCATCATCATTCTGGCTATTAATAGCTTTCATGTTGCGATAAGTTACGCCTCGGATGCGATTACCGGCATGATCGATTTCATGATGGCTATGGTTCCGCTCCTTTTTACACTCTTAGCTTCCATGGGCAACATCGTCACCGTATCCGTCACCCACCCGCTGGTCGTCTTCATGATTCATACCGTAGGTACGCTGGTGCGAACTGTTATCTTTCCACTTTTATTCTTCTCAGCGATTCTGCATATTGTAAGTTCCCTTTCGGACAAATATAGACTGACTCAGCTCGCAAATTTGCTGAGAACGATCAGTATGAGCCTTCTAGGTATTCTACTCACCGTCTTTCTTGGAGTCATCTCGGTGAAAGGCATGACGGGTTCGGTTGCGGATGGGGTCACCCTTCGAGCAGCTAAATATCTTACAGGAAACTTCGTTCCCGTCGTCGGTAAAGTATTTGCAGATGCTACAGACACTGTCATTTCTGCCTCTTTGTTAGTCAAAAATGCAGTGGGATTAGTAGGCGTCATCATCATCTTGTTCCTATGTGCGTTCCCGGCCATCAAAATTTTAACCTTGGCCTTGATCTATAATTTGTCCGCAGCCATTATGCAGCCGCTTGGAGATAGT
Source organism: Paenibacillus shirakamiensis (assembly GCF_017874255.1). GTDB lineage: Bacteria > Bacillota > Bacilli > Paenibacillales > Paenibacillaceae > Fontibacillus > Fontibacillus shirakamiensis. The sequence goes on from NZ_JAGGLD010000001.1 coordinate 491,725, forward strand.
CCGATTGTAGCGTGTCTAGAGACGATTGGTAAAAGCATGTTATACGTGTTCGCTGCTCTTGCCGCCGTAGGATTAATGTTCTTTTTAGCGATTACGATTCTGCTTACTGCAGGCAATATCACAGTGATGATGAGGTGAAGGGAGTGAGCGCATGGTCTGGCTGGGGGGCTGGTTAAAAGAAATCATTTTTGTAGTCTTGCTAGCTGTATTTGTAGACCTCTTACTTCCTAATCGATCTTTTGAGCGCTATGTAAAATTAGTCGTAAGTCTTCTCATTCTGCTGACCCTGTTATCTCCCGTTATCAAATTAGTGCATGGGGGAACATCTAAAGCTTTAGAGACAGCTCTATTTCAGTCCACAGATTCCATGTTAGCAAGTTCCGCGGATGGCGGGAGTACACAGCAGATTCTAAAGCAAGGCCAAGAATTACAACAAAAAAGAGAGCAAGATTCACTGGAGTGGGTAGGCGAAGAGGTAGCTCGAGAAATGAAGCAGCAGATTGAGAGTCAAAATCAAGTCTCAGTCGATAAAGTTGAAGTATCACTTGGCCTCCGCAAAACAGACGACAAGAAACTGGAACATCCCTTGAACTCTAGTATGCCGCAACCCACAACTGACAAACCTGTTATTTCCAAAGTAGTGATATATCTAAATGGGGCATCCTTGGAACAAAAAAGTACATCGCTGGAACAAAACAAGGCATCCTCCAATTCCATAGATTCAAAGTCAGATGCTAAAAGGAACAAGGAGGAAATATCGGTTCCTGCGATAAAAAGAGTAGAAGTCGATGTTACATCTGTAGCTCCAGTGGAGAGTAGCAAGGTAGAATCCGAGCATGCCCCTACCAAACAAGGGAGTGAGCAACAAGCTTCGGAAGCTATCAAAGACCACATTATAGAGCAACTTATAAATCAATGGGGAGTCCTACAACAACAGATTCAATTCGTAGATGAAGCACATGCTAAATAATAAAAATGCTAAATAAAGGAGGTGGCGTTCGTGCCTAATTGGATGAAGAAAATGGAGCAGTGGCTTGGTAAAGGGCCAGATGGATCGAAGAAAATAAATGCTTTTCGCTTGTTACTGATCGTTGGCCTCATTGGAGTTGCTTTTATGCTATTTAACTCGTTCGTCAATGTAAAGAAAATAGAGACGGGAGGAGCTGGAAGAGAACCTCCACAATCTACAGCCGCACACGCGGTCAGTGGGGAGATACCCGCCTCCGGGGAGGATGCTTTTGAGGGGATTGAAGGCACGCTGGAGAATAAGACCAAAGGGATATTAGAGAAGATTGTAGGGGTCGGTCCAGTAGATGTCATGGTAACTGTAGATTCAACGGAGGAAGTTGTCGTTCAGCGTAACACCAAAGATGCCCAAGAACAGACAGATGAGACCGATTCGGGTGGAGGCAAACGTCACATTACCCAGTACACGCGCGATGGGGAGATTGTTACACTAGACGTTTCTGGGGATAAGCAGCCTCTTGTTACCAAGCGCATTAAGCCTAAGATTCGAGGGGTGCTTGTAGTCGCCCGGGGGGTCGAGAATCCCGTAGTTAAGCAGCTTATTGTAGATGCCGTGGAAAAAGGGCTGAATGTAGCCTCCTATCAAATCTCGGTCGTGCCTAGAAAACAGTCTCAGTAACTTTTAATCGAAAATACAGGAGGAATTCAAATGAAATCCAATAGACAAACAATTTGGCTCGTCTCCATGCTTAGCCTGATGGTCATCCTTTCTGCCTACTATTTATTCACAGAAGATTCAGGACCTACAGCCAAGACGCCTAGGATGGCGGATGGTCAGCAAGTGATGAATCAGGATGCGAATACGACAAAGACTACAGCACTTAATACGAAGAATAACGATGTCATTGCAACCGAAATCACGGATAGTAAAGATACGACTTCAACAGACAGCAAGGTTACAGATAATAAAAAAGATACAGCTTCCACAACAGAAGATTCTTCTTTAACAGCAACAGATCCAAGCAAGGATAAAGCGACAAAAGAAACCACTAAGGACAGTTCCAAAGACACTACTTCGACAACAACGACGGATCCTAGCCAGCAAGATGAAGAAGTGCTGAAGAAGATCGAAGCCCAGGGCGCAGCAGCAACGGATAACATTAAGAACTATCAATATGAGCGTCAGGAAAAGAACAACAAGCTCTCAGACAAATTGACGCAGACGATTGCTGATCAATCCAAGCCTCTTGATGAGAGTGCTAAAGCTCAGAATGATCTGGCGGCTCTCTCCGATAAAGAAGCCAAAATCGAAGATATCGAATTGAAGCTAAAAGAACAGTTCTCTGATGCTGTAGTTACGGAAGATAATAATCAGTACACGGTTGTTGTAGTTAGTGATAAGCTTGAGGCAAAACAAGCGGTATCCATATTAGATCTAGTAATTAAAGATCTGGGTGTAACTCAAGACAAAGTCAAAGTCCAATATGTGAAGCAATAAAACGCTTTGAAGGAATATATGAACCCTAGTAAATGGATGTAAAAAAAGGGAAAGCCCCGGGCCAGCTTGGGGCTCTTTCCATTTCCGTCTATTATGATATAATACATAAAGTTATGTTCAAGATTGGCCAAAGCTTGATTGTCAAGAAGCTGAAGGAGTGAAATGAGTCTATGTTCAAATTAAATGAAATTAAAGAGCTTATTAAATTGGTTGATTCTACGTCCATTCATGAACTCGAGATTGAGAATGAAGGGACTAGACTTGCGATTCGCAAACCAGGCAAGACGGAGATTGTACAAGTTCAATCCGCATCGCCTTCTGTATCGTATATCCCATCCCCTACACCTCAAGCGGTTGTTGAGCACGAATCCCCAACGGGATCTGCGCAGACTGCCCCATCTTCACAAGAGGCGGCTACCATCCCTAATAACTTACATACGATTGTCTCTCCTATGGTGGGCACGTTCTACAGTTCCTCTTCTCCTGAGAAACCTCCCTATATCAGTTCAGGGGATAAGGTTCATGAGAAAACAACGGTCTGTATCATCGAAGCTATGAAGCTGATGAATGAGCTGGAAGCTGAGATCAAAGGTGAGATCGTGGAGATTTTAGTAGAGAACGGTCAACTTGTTGAATATGGTCAACCGCTCTTTTTAGTGAAACCAGAGTGATCTTTATAGCGAAGCGGGCAGCGTCCGCAACCTTTAAGTACCCAAGGAGGATGCAGTCATGAAATTTCATAAAATACTGATTGCGAACCGCGGAGAGATCGCAGTTCGCATTATAAGAGCATGCCGTGAACTGGGAATTCAATCCGTGGCGGTCTATTCGGAAGCCGATAAGGATTCTCTTCATGTACGACTTGCTGATGAAGCGTATTGTATTGGACCCACTTTATCCAAAGATAGCTATTTAAATATTACAAATATTATGAGTGTAGCCACGCTGACTGAATGCGATGCTATCCACCCCGGATATGGCTTTCTTGCAGAGAATGCTGATTTCGCTGAAATTTGTGGATCATGTAATATTACGTTTATCGGTCCTTCCCCAGAAGCCATTACGAAGATGGGCGACAAGGCTGTTGCGAAGCTCACAATGAAAGCTGCGAATGTGCCTGTTATTCCAGGCTCGGATGGATTGGTAGAAGATTTGGACGAAGCCATCATGGTAGCACGAGATATTGGTTATCCCGTTATTATCAAAGCTACCGCAGGTGGCGGAGGTAAGGGGATTCGGATTGCTGAGAATGAAGATGAGCTGATTCAGCAAATTACTACGGCACAACAAGAAGCTCAAAAAGCTTTTGGTAACGCGGGTGTATATCTGGAGAAGTATCTCACAGGCATGAAGCATGTGGAGATTCAAATCATAGGCGATCGTCATGGGAATACCGTTTATTTAGGAGAACGCGATTGTTCGGTTCAACGTCGCCGTCAAAAGCTGGTAGAAGAAGCTCCTTGCCCTATCCTATCTCCTGAGAAACGCCAAGAAATGGGTGAAGCTGCGGTTCGAGCGGCTCAGGCTGTTCAATATTCTGGCGCTGGAACACTAGAGTTCCTTCTAAGCCCAGATGGGCAGTTCTATTTCATGGAGATGAACACAAGAATTCAAGTGGAACATCCTGTTACCGAGATGGTGACGGGTATCGATCTCATTCAAGAGATGATCTCTGTATCTGAAGGGAACCTTCTTTCGTTCTCCCAAGCAGATGTAGTAATCAACGGTTGGTCTATTGAATGCCGAGTGAATGCCGAAGATCCTCTACGTAATTTTATGCCTTCCCCAGGGAAGATTGGTTTTTATCTGGCACCCGGAGGTCCTGGTGTTCGAGTGGACAGTGCAGCCTATCCAGGATATACAATTTCACCATACTATGACTCTATGATTGCCAAGTTAATTGTGTGGGCTCCTACGCGGAATGAAGCGATTGCCAAAATGAAACGAGCATTGTCTGAATTTGTAGTTGAGGGTATTCATACCACTATCTCTTTCCATCAAAAATTGCTGGAACATCCTGTTTTTATTCAAGGAGATTTCGATATTAAATTTTTGGAAGAACATGAGATTTAAGAACTTCGGGATGGTTTGTCATAATGAAACTGAAATGATATAGTATTTATAATAAGTGCGCCTGTCTTCTGTACTGGACACCGCCAACTTATTGAGAGGTGGATAATACGACAATGAGTACTTTCCCTACAGAATTCGAAAGAACGGATATCGGAGAAATACAAATTGCACCTGAGGTGATTGAAGTCATTGCAGGTCTGGCAGCGGTTGAAGTGTCAGGTGTTGCAGGTATGAGTGGCGGATTTGCTGGAGGGATTGCTGAACTATTAGGACGTAAGAACTTGTCCAAAGGCGTAAAAGTCGAAGTAGGACAGCTAGAAGCTGCTGTAGATGTATCCGTTATTGTTGAATATGGCAATCGCCTTCCTGAGGTAGCCACTGAAATCCAGCGTAATGTAAAGCGTTCCATTGAAACGATGACCGGGCTGACTGTAATTGAAGTCAACGTGCATATTCATGACGTAATCTTCAAGACAGCCGAGAGAATCGAAGACACGGAACTGAGCCACAGGGTGAAATAAGGAACGCAGCGACGAACCCCTGACGATCAGCGTCAGGGGTTTACTATAATGTAAGGTGGGTGCAAAGTTCTGTGGCTAAAATTTTAGACAGATTTCTGCTTTTTATCTACAGTTTGAGTATTGGTATCCTCTCAGTCATTACCATTTTGCTAGTTACCGGAGTTGTTCCTCTGCGTATTGAGAACAGTAGTGATGAGAGACTCGCATTTATTATCACCGTATCTGTAGCGGCAGTGCTCTTTTTGCTTAGTGTTCGTTTCTTCTATATTTCCATTCGCAGAGACCGAGCTTCTCTGCCATCCATTGATCAGCGGACAGAGTTTGGAGACATTCAAATTTCGGTAGAGACGATTGAGAATTTGAGTCTGAAGGCAGCTTCTCGGGTGAGAGGCGTAAAAGATGTGAAGACAAGGATCAAAATTTCTGAATCCGGACTACACATTACGATACGAGCATTAGTAGATGGGGAGAGCTCTATTCCTACCCTGACAGAAGAAGTTCAACGTCAGGTTCACGATCACATCGAAGAAATTACCGGGATACCGGTCTCCTTCGTATCCGTCTACATTGCTAATGTAGTCCAGTCATCTACAGTCAAAAGCCGGGTTGAATAGAGGTGGATTCCAGAGTGTTGTGGAGACAAATTTGGGAGAGTTATAAGGGACGTTTGCTCGGTCTTGCGACAGCTCTGCTGCTGATACCGATTTATCTTATGTTCGGATTTTGGAATATGCTTTTCTGTGCGCTTCTTTTGTTTGTGGGATATAGTATCGGCAAACATAAAGATCTCAGTCAAGAACCCCTAGTTCCTTGGAACACACTTCGGGAATGGCTGAATGCGCGCTGGCGCCCTTTTAAATGATTCCTGTGATATGCTTTCTCCGAAAAAAGAGCTTGCGCTTGAATTTGCCTGTTTTTTTGTGGAGAAAGGATATCACAGGTTTTTTTATGTCAAAAGTCATGCACACTATAACTACACAAAAATAACATATCACTCTTAAGTATTGAAGAACTTAGAGTGCTCAGAGGATAACCTCGAGGAGGACATACATGAAAAGAAGATTAGCTAGAGAAATTGCCGTACAGAGTCTGTATCAAATGGAAATGAACGAAGTGGAAGCTCAGGACGCGGTGACGATGCTAATTGCTGAAGCTGGGGAAGAAAATGAAAGTGAAGTACGTCTTGGCGATATGGACGGTACGACCGATTTCGTTCTGGAACTTGTGCAGGGAGCATGGGCACGCAAAGCTGAAATTGATCACCTACTTAGCGATTATTTGAAAGGGTGGCAGATTAGTCGATTGTCTCGAGTAGATCGTCAAGTGCTTCGTCTGGCTACATACGAAATGATCTATCGTGAAGATGCGCCTTCTAAAGTTATTGTCAATGAGGCCATTGAGCTAGCTAAGCACTTTGGTACTGTAGAATCAGGCAAGTTCGTAAATGGCGTACTGGGTAAAATGATTCAAGATATTGAACAATTAAAAACGGCAGCATCAAACAAATAAATAGAGAAAAGGGAGAGGGAGAGCATCATGACAGCACCAATTATTAGCGGGAAACAAGTTGCAGAGGATATCCGTAAGGATCTGCGTTTGGAAGTGGAACAATTGAGTAAGGCCGGATTAACACCTGGACTTGCAGTTGTCATTGTAGGCGAAGATCCAGCTTCACAAGTCTATGTCAAACATAAAGAAAAAGCTTGCCATGAGCTTGGTTACTATTCGGAAGTGCATCGTCTTTCGGGTTCATCTACTCAAGAAGAACTGTTGTCCTTAGTGGACAAGCTTAACCATCAAAACAATATTCATGGCATTTTAGTTCAGCTTCCTTTGCCAAAGCATATGGACGAGAAAAAGGTCATCAATGCGATTGAAGTCTCCAAAGACGTGGATGGATTTCATCCCGTTAACGTGGGGAATTTAGTTATTGGAGATGATAGTCTGCTCCCTTGTACACCTGCTGGTGTTATTGAACTTATTAAGCGTACAGGCCTTGAAATTTCAGGTAAGCACGCGGTTGTCATTGGACGAAGCAATATTGTAGGAAAGCCCGTATCCTTGCTTCTGCAGCGAGAGAACGCTACGGTAACTATGTGTCACTCCCGCACACAGAATATGAAAGAACTTACGCAGCTTGCGGATATTTTAGTGGTCGGAATCGGGAAAGCTAATTTTGTAGATGCTTCGTTTGTCAAACCAGGAGCTGTAGTTATCGATGTGGGTGTGAACCGACTGGATAACGGCAAACTGGCTGGAGATGTTGATTTTGAGAGCGTGAAGCAGGTATCGGGTCCGATTACACCCGTACCAGGTGGTGTGGGGCCGATGACGATTACCATGCTAATGCAGAATACGTTACTTGCAGCGAAGCGTCTTACTGGCATTCAAGCGAACTAATTTTATAATTAAGGGGGTTTCCCCGTGGAGCAGCGCATTCTTTCAATTAAAGATCTCAATCGTTATATTCGTATGAAAATGGATTCGGACACTTTGTTATCTGATGTATGGATTCGCGGAGAAATCTCGAATTTCACCCATCATTCCAGTGGTCATATGTACTTTACTCTGAAGGATAAAGATAGCCGGATTAAGAGCATTATGTTCGCTTCTCACAATGCTCGGCTTCCGTTTATCCCCAAAGAAGGAACGCGCGTCATCGCCAAAGGAAATGTAAGCGTATATGAACGGGACGGAGCTTATCAATTCTATGCCACGCATATGCAACCAGACGGGGTAGGTAGTCTCTACTTAGCATATGAGCAGTTAAAGAAGAAGCTTGAGGGCGAGGGATTGTTTGATACAGATCGCAAAAAAATACTCCCCAGGTTCCCAAAAGTAATCGGAGTCATTACTTCTCCAACGGGCGCCGCGGTGCGTGATATCGTTACGACGCTACAGCGCAGGTATCCTCAGGTTGCTATTTTGGTTCATCCTGTAGTAGTGCAGGGGAAGCAAGCAGCACCCGCCATCGTCAGCGCAATTCGCATGCTCAACCTGATGGACGAAGCCGATGTTCTAATTGTCGGACGCGGCGGAGGATCATTGGAGGAGCTGTGGTCATTCAATGAAGAAATGGTCGCTAGAGCGATTGCGGAGTCGGACATCCCTGTCATTTCGGCCATAGGCCATGAGACGGATTTCACGATTGCAGACTTCGTGGCCGACCTAAGAGCGGCTACGCCGACGGCCGCCGCAGAGCTGGCGGTGCCGCACCAGGCCGAGCTTGCGCAGCAGCTCGCCGAGCGTCAGCGTCAGCTCCAGCAGGGGCTGACGCACCGAATGAGCCGCGCACGCGAGCGGCTCATTCGCATGCAGCGCTCGCCGGTGCTACTGCACCCGCGGCGCAGCTTGCTCCAGCACGCGGAGCGGCTCGACATGCTGAAGCATCGTCTCGAGAGCCGCATGCATTCGCGTGCAACACTGACGGCCGAACGTCATGGCCGTCTGCATGCCCGGCTCCAGCGGTATCATCCGCAGGAGCAAATCATTCATGCGCGGCATCGCACGCATGATCGTACACGGCAGCTTCGCCAACACATGTCGGCTTTGCTGAAAGATCGCACGTCCAAGCTGCAAGCGGGCATTCGGCATTTAGATGCTTTAAGTCCTCTTAAGGTGATGAGCCGCGGGTATAGTCTCGTATATGATGAACAGGAGAAGCACTTAATAAAATCGCTTCATGATGTACAACCAGGAGACATGGTGAAAATTAAAGTGACAGATGGTTCGCTGGCATGTCAAGTATGGGGCATGCAGCGGGAAGGAGCCCAAGATGCCAAAGACACCGAGTAAACAACCGGAGATCAATTTCGAAGAAGCGATGAATCAGCTGGAGGACATTGTATCTCAATTGGAGCATGGAGATGTCCCTTTAGAAAAGGCGATCGATCTGTTCCAACGCGGTATGCAGCTTTCGCAGCTCTGTAGCCATAAGCTTGAACAAGTGGAACGCAAAATTGAGATGATCACCTTGGAAGATGGGGAGATTGTTAAGAAGCCATTTACTGCACCTCGTGAAGAAAGTGGTGACTTAAGTTGACTAGCAGGTTGTCTTTGCAACAATATATGGAAGAGGTAAATGCTGAGGTTTCAGACAGTCTTCAACATTATTTGCCTAAGGAGTGGAATGTTCCAGCTTCTCTGGATACAGCTATGAGTTATTCTCTAATGGCTGGAGGCAAACGGATTCGTCCGCTGTTCGTCATTGCTGCGGCGGAATCGCTGGGGGGAAGCCGAGAAGCTGCCTTGCCCGTCGCTTGCGCCGTAGAAATGGTGCACACCTATTCCCTCATTCATGATGATTTGCCTGCCCTAGATAATGATGATCTTCGCCGAGGAAAGCCTACGAATCATAAGGTGCATGGAGAAGCGACGGCTATTCTGGCGGGGGATGGATTGTTAACTCATGCCTTTTATAGTCTGACTCAAGCCACCACCAAGTTCCACGTGCCTGCTGAGGATACTCTAGCCATGGTCGAAGAACTATCCAAAATGGCCGGACCTCAAGGGATGGTTGGAGGTCAGATGGCGGATATGGAAGGGGAACAAGGGATCACAGACTTGAAACAATTGAAGTACATTCATTTGCACAAGACTGGAGATTTGATTGTGTTCTCTGTCAAAGCCGGAGGACGAATTGCTTCGGCTTCGTTAGAACAGCTTCATATACTGGAGACATTCGGACGCAGTCTGGGTCTTGCTTTCCAGATTCAAGATGATATCCTCGATCTCGTTGGGAATGAGGAAAAACTGGGTAAGCCTCTTCAGAGTGATCTCAAGATGCAAAAGGTAACCTATCCTTATTTCATCGGACTTGAACAATCTCGAGCTGAAGTAAAGCGGCTTACCCAACTTGCAAAAGAGGCTGTAAGTAGTGGGAAAATTCCCTATCCAGAACGTCTGCTTGAATTAGCTGATTTTCTGGTACATCGGGACCATTAAGATAACGCCTAGTCGTTCACTATGTGACGGCTTTGAGCAAATTATTGTAACGCTTACTTTTGTGGTATAATGCTACATAATATCAGGACATTTTTTGTCCACCACGACAAATCTAATGAAGGAAAGCGGGGAGTTCATGTGCTGCTTTCACAAATCAATGAACCCAAAGACCTAAAAAAATATTCCGTTGAAGAACTAACACCCATTGCGGCAGAAATTCGCCAATTTTTAATTGAGAAACTTTCGACCACAGGGGGGCATCTTGCACCTAATCTAGGGGTAGTAGAGTTAACGCTTGCTCTTCATTATCACTATAACAGCCCAGATGATAAATTCTTATTTGATGTGGGCCATCAAGCTTATGTTCACAAAATTCTTACGGGACGGATGGATAAGTTCGATACGTTGCGGAAGTATAAAGGGTTGTGCGGTTTCATTAAGCGCAACGAGAGTGAGCATGACGTATGGGAAGCAGGGCATAGCAGTACATCGTTATCGGCGGCGATGGGAATGGCGCTTGCTCGTGATTTTAAAGGGGACAACAATAAAGTTGTTGCAATTATTGGAGATGGTGCTCTAACTGGCGGTATGGCTTTTGAAGCGCTGAATCATATCGGACATGAGCAGAAAAACCTGATGGTTGTTCTGAACGATAATGAGATGTCCATTGCTCCTAACGTAGGGGCTATGCACAACTATTTAGGCAAGATTCGCTCAGACAAAACGTATTTACGTGCCAAAGATGAGTTGGAATTGCTTCTCAAAAAAATTCCCGCGATTGGCGACAAGTTGGCAAAGACGGCAGCTAATCTTAAAGATAGCTTAAAGTATATGGTAATGAATGGGGTATTGTTCGAAGAACTGGGCTTTACTTACTTGGGTCCTGTAGATGGTCATGACTTACCGAAATTGTTAGATACTTTCCGTCAGGCAGATAATGTGACAGGGCCTGTACTTGTTCATGTATTGACCACCAAAGGTAAAGGGTATACCCCTGCGGAGCAGGACTCCCACAAATGGCATGGAATCACGCCTTATAAAATGGAGTCGGGTCAAGTTCTTAAGGCTGTAGGCAATCCCATGTACACTGAAATTTTTGGTCAGACATTGATTGAACTTGCGGAGCAAGATGAACGGATCGTAGCTGTAACACCAGCTATGCCTGGGGGATCGGGTCTACTTAAGTTTGCGGATCGTTTCCCAACGCGAATGATTGATGTAGGGATCGCAGAGCAGCATGCAGCAACGATGTGTGCCGCGCTTGCGCTTGAAGGCATGAAGCCGGTATATGCGGTGTATTCTACTTTTATGCAGCGGGCTTATGATCAGATTGTGCATGATATTTGCCGCCAAAAGGCGAATGTGATTTTTGCAATTGATCGTGCAGGCTTTGTAGGTGCAGACGGAGAGACACATCAAGGTGTCTACGATATTGCCTTTATGCGTCATATCCCGAATATGGTATTGATGATGCCCAAGGATGAGAATGAACTCCGTCATATGATGAAGACTGCTCTTGAATATAATGAAGGCCCCATTGCCTATCGTTATCCGCGTGTGAATGTAGTCGGTGTACCAATGGACAAAGAACTTGTCTCTATTCCCATTGGAACATGGGAAAAGGTTCGCGAAGGCGAAGGCGTCGCAGTTCTTGCCGTAGGACCGATGGTTCAATTGGCAGAGGAAGCAGCAGATCAACTTAAGCGCGAAGGCGTTCAAGCTGCCGTGATTAACGCAAGATTCATGAAGCCACTGGATGAAGCTATGTTGACGGAGCTAGCAAGAACACATCAGAAGCTCGTGGTGATGGAAGAAGCTACACTTGCGGGCGGACTGGGAAGCGCAATTCTTGAATTTTATGCTAAGCAAGGTATCTCCGGCGTAGATATTCGATTGATGGGTATTCCAGATGAATTTATCGAGCACGGAAGTATTAAGGAACAACGTATGGAAGTGGGACTCACTACAGATGGCCTGATTGCTCAAATTCAGCAGCTTCGGGATGATCACCATTTTGCATATGGCAAAAAGACGCTGCCTTCATAGGCAGCCTCTTTTTTATCAAATTAGGTTAATACAGGAGATGACTATGTCCGTACCCAAGGAACGTATAGATGTCTTGCTTGTCGAGCAAGGCTTTTTTGAGAGCAGAGAGAAGGCGAAGGCAGCTATTATGGCTGGCTTGGTCTATAGTGAGACGGATCGATTGGAAAAGGCGGGTATGAAAATCCCCCGAGATACGGCCCTTACGGTCAAAGGAGCGATTCATCCTTATGTAAGCCGAGGTGGCTTGAAATTAAAGAAGGCGATTGATTTGTTTGGCTTGGATCTTGAAGGGAGAACCATGTTGGATATAGGTGCATCTACTGGCGGTTTTACGGATTGTGCACTTCAACATGGATCAAAATATGTGTATGCGATTGATGTGGGCTATAATCAGCTGGATTACTCTTTACGTACTGATGAACGGGTCAATGTGAAGGAACGGATGAACTTCCGTTATATGACTCCTCAAGATTTAGAGGGCCCAACCCCAGATTTTGCAAGCATCGACGTTTCTTTTATATCCTTAAAATTAATTCTTCCTCCCTTATTGCATCTATTGAAGAGACCGGCAGATATTGCCGCGCTGATTAAACCTCAGTTTGAGGCGGGACGAGCCAAAGTACCAAAAACAGGCGTCGTTAAGGACATTAAGGTGCATGAGGATGTGCTAACAGACATTTTGACTTTTTCTAACGAGCTGGGTCTTCGCATACAAGGACTCACGTTCTCACCCATTACGGGGGGCGAAGGCAACATCGAATTTTTAGTTCATTTACGCTTAGAAGATGAGGCACAAATACATGAAAAATGGTCCTTAGAGCGAATAACGGAGCTGGCTCACAATACGGCATCTCAGGCTTCACATACGTTTACGAACAAATCTTAATTGTTCATAAGTCGCTGTTACAGCGGCTTTTTTAATCTTTGTGATTTTGCATAAATCCTGTATAATGGGAACAGATGTTTTCGTGCTTATAGGTTGTTTTATACCGTGAAAAACATGAAAAAGGTCATCCCGCGCTGCCCGTCGAATAGACCAGTAGAGGTGATGTTATGGGAGATCAAGCCGATCGTTATATCATGATTGTACTCATCTTAGGCATCTTATTTGCACTTTATAGAGGTTGTATGTTTTGGCTCCGAAAGCCGATGTCTTTACGAACACATATGAGCTTTGAACTAAATGAAATTATTGAGGATCATCCTGCCGTAGATTTACTTATAGAAGCTGGATATACAGTAATTAGCGGGAAGTTAAGGGTTCCTCTTACCTTTCGTATGAATCATACTCGATTGAATAGTCGTTTATTTATTGATTATGTGGTGACTCAAGGGGACGAAATATATCTTGTCAAAACATCGCGGCCCCGCTTGCATGTGGAATGGACGGGAATATGGCTGAGAAAAGAATGGTTGCCCTATTTGCTTTTATATCCCGACTGTGCAGGTTTAATATATATTGATGCCGAGCATAGTGAGATTAAGGTCATTACGCTCGACAGTGACGAAATAGAAGAATAAGACGCATGTAATGCGTTGATGGAGGATTTTATGAAGGGTCAAAGACATATAAAAATTCGCGAAATTATAACAGGTCAGGATATCGAGACACAGGATGAGCTAGTGGAGGCATTACGTAGTTCTGGTTTTCAAGTGACGCAAGCCACCGTCTCCCGTGACATTAAGGAACTTTTTCTCATTAAAGTTCCCATGGATGACGGAAAATATAAATATTCTATGCCCTCGGACCAAAGACACAATCCGGTTCAAAAATTAAAGCGCTATTTAGTGGATAGCTTTGTACATATAGACCATGCCGGGAATCTGGTCGTTATGAAATGCCTTCCAGGCACCGCGAATTCAGTGGCTGTACTCATCGATAATATGGAATGGTCTGAGGTACTTGGAACCATTTGTGGAGACGATACGATCCTTATTATTTGTCGTACAGAGGACTATAGCCGATCCATCATTGAACGTGTGATGAATTATATCTCGTAATAGCTTATAACGGAGGTGCCGTGTATGTTAGTTCACTTGTCGATCCGAAATTTGGCGGTGGTAGAAGCCGTAGATGTCTCCTTTTACTCAGGATTCCATGTGTTGACTGGAGAGACGGGAGCGGGGAAATCAATTATAATCGATGCCCTTGGATTTATTGCGGGAGGAAGAGGTTCTGCGGACTTGATTCGTTACGGGTGTGACAAAGCCGAGATTGAGGCGAGTTTTGATCTAAAGAATGGACATCCTGTATGGCAGACACTTGCTAATCTAGGTATAGGCGGAAATGCATCTGAATCTTTAATTATACGCCGCGAAATCAGCGCCCAAGGGAAAAGTACATCACGAATTAATGGACAACTGGTCAATTTAACCATGTTACGTGAAGTGGGCGATCAGCTCATTAACATTCATGGTCAGCACGAGCACCAGACTTTATTGAGGCCAGAACGTCATTTGCATTTGCTCGATGCCTTCGGATCACATGAACTAGCACCACTAAAAAAAGCTTATCAAGAAATCTATGCTGACTTTGTTAAAGTAGAAAAAGAATGGAATGAGATCCAGAAGTCTAGTCGTCAGACATTCCAGATGCTTGATATGTATCGGTACCAGTTGGATGAAATCGCCGCGGCACAATTAATCTCTGGGGAAGATGAATTACTTTCCGGAGAAAAGGTCAAGCTATCCCATAGTGAGAAAATGCTGGGTTCAATTTCAGATGCATATGAACTTATGAATGGTGCGCAAGGACTCGAGACTATTGCAAAAGCCATATCCCGTTTTGAAGAAGTGGCGTCTTATGATAGTACAGGCATTCAACCCATTTTAGATCAATTACAGTCTGCTTATTTCCAACTTGAAGATGCTTCGTTTGCAATTCGCAATTATAGGGAAAGTATTGAAGTCAATCCGGATCGCCTTGGAGAGGTAGAGGATCGCTTGAATCTGATTAACACGCTTCGCCGCAAGTATGGGGAGAGCATTGATCGAATACTGGCTTACTACGAACAGATTCGGCTTGAGACAGATACATTAGAGAACAAAGATGAGATCATGGATAAGCTAAAAGTGAAACGGGAAACCCTTTTACAAAAGCTTCTGAAGCAAGGCGAGCAACTTAGCGCGGCTCGTCAGCGTTGTGCTGATGATTTGGCGCTGCAAATGGAATCAGAACTTAGAGATTTGCAAATGGGTAGAACTTCGCTAAAAGTGAAGCTTGGCCGGATGGAAGATCCAACTGGAGTAGAATGGAAAGGCAAGCGCATTCGGGTCGGAAAGCAAGGACTGGATACCGCCGAATTTTTAATCTCACCTAACCCTGGTGAGCCGTTGCGTCCCCTAAGTAAAATCGCTTCTGGTGGGGAATTATCTCGAATGATGCTCGCACTGAAGAGTATTTTTTCTCAGCATGATGAAGTGCCTGTTCTTATCTTCGATGAGGTGGATACCGGTGTTAGTGGACGTGCAGCACAGTCGATTGCAGATAAATTGTACAAGTTGTCGGAGTCTTGCCAAATCTTCTCGATTACCCATTTGCCCCAGGTCGCTTGTATGGCGGATCGACAGTATCTTATCGAGAAAGTGGTATCCGATGGACGAACGATGACTCTCGTTGAATCCTTGTCTGATGAGGGGCGAATTGTGGAGCTCGCGCGTATGCTTGGTGGTGTAGAGATCACAGAGAAGACGCTTCATCACGCCCAAGAAATGCTTGGCTTGGCAGCTGCTCAAAAAGCGTAATACATTGTGTTAGATTCTACGGTTGGCGTAATGATTGACAGTAATAAAAGGCCATCTGGGGGGTATCTTAAAGGTACGCAATTGGCGACCACCTTTTCGTCAAGCGAAAGAAGCTAAAGGGAGCGTGACAGCCATTGAATCCGAACCTCAGGAAGCGCCTGCTTGGCCTTTTTCTTGCCTTTTTCTTTTGCTTTTTGGGCACAGCAGCGGCAGGAGGGCTTAACCACTCCTTCTTTCCTAATGAACTTCGATTATTTGCAGGTGAAATTAAGCAACTTCATGTAGCACTCCCGGTTCAGACTCAAATCAGTATAGATCGCCCCGATATTGTACAGTTTGATGGAACAAGCGCAACTACAGTACCTGTATCTTCTCATCATCCAGTTATGTTGCAATCCCATGGGATCGGTGAAGCACATCTTCATATGAAATTATTCGGTCAAATTCCTTTTAAAACAGTAAAAGTTAATGTGATGCCTGACTTGAAAGTTATTCCCGGGGGACAGACGATTGGTGTAAAGTTGAAATCATCTGGTATTTTGGTGGTGGGACATCATCTGGTCAATACTAGAGCGAATACCAAGATCTCTCCTGGTGAAAAGGCAGGTTTAGAGTTAGGGGATCGTATTACGCATTTAAATGGGACTGAACTCAAAGACGTTAAAGATGTTGCATCCCTTGTAGAACAGGCGGGGAAAAATAAGCAGGCCTTAGACGTAACTTACAAGCGCGGAGAACGAAGTTTTACTACGAGATTATCCCCTGTATTTGATGAACAGGATAAGATTTGGAGATTGGGTCTGTATATTAGAGACTCGGCAGCAGGCGTCGGGACGCTTACCTTTTTTGCACCACAACAAGGTGTGTATGGAGCTTTAGGTCATGTTATTACAGATATGAACACTCAGACTCCAATTGTTGTAGGTAGCGGTCAAATTGTGGAATCCAGTGTAACCTCCATTTCAAAGAGCGAAAATGGGGAGCCCGGCGAGAAACGTGCTCATTTTATTAAAGAAGGCAAAATCTTAGGTAACATTGAGCAAAATACCCAGTTTGGAATTTTTGGTAAAATGCCGTTGAATCCAGACCATAGTGTATATGGAGATCCTATTCCTGTCGCTTTTGCAGAAGAAGTGAAGGAAGGACCCGCAGAGATTTTAACGGTAGTTAGTGGACAGAAAGTGGAGAAATACTCGATAGAAATTGTTCATGTTACTACACAAGATGCACCAGAAACTAAAGGGATGGTTATTCGAATTACAGATCCCAGATTGGTGTCCAAAACAGGTGGTATTGTACAAGGGATGAGCGGAAGCCCTATCATACAGAATGGCAAGTTAATTGGTGCAGTGACACATGTTTTCGTGAATGATCCTAAATCGGGGTATGGTTGTTTCATTGAATGGATGTTACAAGATGCAGGGGTTTTGTTAAAGTCGGGAACAAGAAACCTTAAGGCGAGCTAGTCGCCTTAAGGTTTTTTTGTCGAATTACATATAATAGTAGCGCTTATTGCAATTAAATAATTAATTATAAATCAACCCAGAAAAAAAATAAAGAAAAATAATATTCGACAGAAGGTATTCATTTATTGATGTCGAAACCATATATTAGGACAAAAAGAGCCTTACGACAAACTAATCAAACAATCTGAAGGAGGATACACACATTGCAAAAGATTGAAGTACTGTTGGCGGATGATAATCGGGAATTTACAAATTTATTGGCGGAATACATTTCTGGGCAAGATGATATGATCGTATCAGGCATTGCTTATAATGGTGAGGAAGCTATTCAGATGCTGGAAGGATCCAATGATTTACCGGATGTACTGATTCTAGATATCATTATGCCGCATTTAGATGGATTAGGTGTGTTAGAACGCTTGCGGGAGCTCAATCTAAATCCTCAACCGAAGATTATTATGTTAACGGCTTTCGGACAAGAAAACATTACACAGCGTGCAGTTCAGCTTGGGGCTTCGTATTACATACTCAAGCCTTTTGATATGGAAGTGCTTGCGAACCGTATTCGTCAACTCGTTGGCGCTCCAACTTCACATTCATCTGTGGGGCAGATTGTTTCTTCCTCATCCGCTGTATTCAGATCTAACAATGTAGTGCCACTGGGCAAAGGAAAAAATTTGGATGCTAATATTACTTCAATCATACATGAAATCGGTGTTCCTGCGCATATTAAAGGATATCAGTACTTAAGGGAAGCCATTACGATGGTGTATAATAATATCGAAATTTTAGGAGCTATTACAAAAACTCTATATCCTGCCATTGCAGAAAAATTTAAAACAACGCCTTCCCGCGTTGAACGCGCCATCCGCCATGCTATCGAGGTTGCGTGGACACGTGGTAACATCGACAGCATCTCGCATCTGTTCGGCTACACGATTAACATAAGCAAGTCTAAGCCAACTAACAGCGAGTTCATCGCAATGGTGGCCGACAAGCTGCGGATTGAGCATAAGGTAAGCTAGACGTAGGCGTGTCGTGTGTTTATCGTGTGTGGCAAAACGTATGTTCACGTTAATTTGTCCGCTCGTTGCACGGAGATTCCGATAAACTTTAGCGCTCGATACCCTTAAACTTTTCGCAATAGTTAAGTTCCTTTTCGCAAACTTATTGGACCGTTTAGCTACGTGAATGGTACCTCATTTATATTAATTTAGCAATGCTAACGCTCAGTCCTTCGGGATTGGGCGTTATTCTTTTTTGCGTAGAAAGTGTGCGGAGGATAGGAATGAACCGATTAGCGAAAGTATTTACGTACGGACCCTCAGAGGTAAGGGCGGTGATGATCGAATGAGAACCGTGGTTTATCGCAAAGGATGTCTGCGCTATTTTGGAGCATTCAGACGTTAACATGGCGGTCCGACGTCTTGATGATGACGAAAAGCTGGTACAAGCACTCTTTGTATCAGGTCAAACTCTGCAAGTAGTCACGGTGAACGAATTCGGACTCTACTCGCTTATACTAACTTCTCGCAAGCCCGAGGCGCGCGCCTTTAAACGTTGGATCACGCACGAAGTAATCCCGTCAATCCGGCGAAACGGCATGTACGCAACTGATACCCTATTGGACGATCCAGATCTCCTACTCAAGACGGTGACAAGATTAACGGAAGAACGCTGCGCACGCCTCGCCGCAGAAGCGAAGAGTCAGCGTCCAGCATCAATAACCGCAGATTCTGCGTTAATGGACCGCTTGACTGACGTCGTACTGTACGATGAGATAACGGACCCGAATCCGTACTAGACCGCTCACGCGGAATACCCGTTTATGTCCGAGCGCCAACTTGATTTACGTAGGGATCGGGAAGCGTCCGCAAGTGCAGCCAAGTCGCACGGTTCAGACGGTAAGAATTATCGCGAGCTGACGCGTAGGAAGCGGACGAGGTACGAGAATTATTGCGTTGATAAGAACGCACAAAGGTCGGCGCAATATAAACGGGATACGGCGACGGATCCGGTATTACGCAGGATGAGCTAGCCGTTTATGCAATGCATCGGATTTGGGCGTAGGTGGGCGGAAGGAATGGGCGCTATAGACGAGGGGATCGTTGAGCAGGCGGAGGAGGTTGCGCTTCTTGATGCGGCCAGCCAACTCGATATAAGGGACCGATACACAGCGGAGTATGCTGGGCAAGAATTTTGCCTTTTGTGCCGGGAGCCTGTTAATCGGCCGCTAAAGCGTCGGCGGATCAGAAGAGATATTCAATGGATCAATTTAAAAAGGCCCTGCTAGCACATAGCCAGCGGGGCTCTATTTAATTGATAGTTCCTATTGTATTAATTAATTGATTAGTTATATCTACATTACCTGGATCTTTAGATAGCTCCTTAATTTGAATTTTCAGCTTGTTTAGCTGGTCTTCGGTCATTTTATAAGTTGAATTATCAATATTAAGTAGAGCTGATTCAAGTAAATTTGCTACTGACGAAATCCCTGCCTGCGAGTTTTCAAAGCTACTTAATGGAGCCAGCGCCCTCATATGAGAAGCAGCTTGTATTATAACGTTTATGCTTGATGGGAAGGTGTTGATATCTACTTTCGATAATTTATGGTCTAATTCACTAATACTTGACGTCAAACTGTCATCAATCTTTAATTGCAAATTTTTTGCCTTATGTTGATTTTGGAAAGCCATAATTAAAGATACAATCGCAATGATAAGCAAGCCTAATATAATATATTTATAGCTTTTAACCATAGATAACCACCTCAATTATAAAGCAAAAGGTCACAGGGACCTTAGCTTTATTGAACTTTATAAGTAAATTGACAGAATGTATTAACGTCAATAAACCTGTCACTAAAGGACACTCCTAAACTCCCACCTAAAGGTAGAGTAACACCTGGAGTAAACGTTATCTGTGTTTGTTGGTGACGATAGTACCCTTTAGTATCATAAAGAGCGCCGACATTCCAATTATCACCTTGTCTGGGAAGAACTGTAACACTTATATAAGCACGCTCATTTTGTTTTTGGCGAAAAGAATCGAAAATATTAAATGAAGCAGCTACTCGTCCAATATCATACACTATGTCTGCTGAATTGTCTGTATAGGGGTCCCATTTTGAATATGTTCCATCCCAAAATTCAGCTTTATGAGAAAAACTAACGGTCCCTTTTTTAATGCCCACATCTTGGTTTACGCCTAAAGCTAATATATCCAATTTTTTATTGCTGGCTTCTTTAAGCCAAGTTGCATAATTAGAGATTGTACCATTATTTGTATAATAGGTCATATTTGTTTCTAACCGTAACCAGTCAGTAACTTTTACATCAGAATCCGAAATTGCAAAAGGACTAATTAATTCTTCATTTTTTTTGGCTAGTTCAACTTCGGCCAAAGCTTGTTCTTTCGTAATTTTAGTAATAACCGGCTTACTCTCCTCTTCCAAGGTTTTCAACATTTTTCCATTACTCGAATTTTCTTGTTCATACTCTATTCTAAAATATTCTTCCTTGTTCGTGCTAACAACTGGGCGTTGAGAGGAAAACTTTTTTAAATCCTTATCTGTCAGATCATGAGCAAATTCTTTGGATATTTCATAAGTCTTGATAACATATTGTTCTTGTTCTTCCCTGGATGACAGCACACTAGTTTCTTTAGCAGACGTCAAACCTGGAAATACCATACAAAACATTAATGGGGATACTCGGGATCCCACGACACCAACTCTTTTTGCATATAGCTTAAGCATTTTCGCAAATGTATCTCCGTAATATCGTTCTCCAAATTGTGTTAACCAAAGAAAGTCGTTTTACTATAAGTCCATGTAAGAGATCAGTTTTTCTATTTCTTTAATAGTGCGCTGGGAAAGCGGGACGATTCGGGTAGTCCTCGTCTTGGCGATCTCAGCGCGGATAGTTACCTGACGGAGTTTAAAATCTATGTCGGACACGAGGAGACTCGTCATCTCCTTAATCCGTAGCCCGCCATCAATTAGGACTAGCATCATACAAAAATCGCGCCGGCCAGTATATACGCGTAGATTCGGCGAACCTAACAATTTTGTCACTTCTTCATCCGTGAATATTTCGAAAGTTTCCTTGTTCTGTATTTGATAATTTACCGCGTTCATGGGTGAGTGAGAAATGATGCGTTCCTTCATTAAATAGTTTAAAAAAATACGCATGTTTCGTATTACGTTATTGACTGTTCTGGCAGATAGCCCACACCCACCATTTGGACTAGTAGGGTAGTCGTCCCACCGTATCTTTTCAGACGTGAGATATCCGATGTATTTACGTAATATCTCTGATGAAATTTCTTTCTCACCTGTATCAACGAACCACTTTCGAAATTGTTCGAGAACTTGAAAGTAAGCACTTATGGTTTTTGGTGAGCGTTTCTCAATACGCTTAGAATCAATGAAGTGCGTAATTTGCTTTTCTAAATCAATTTTAACGGGGCGGTTTCCTTTTGAAACAAATGCGAATTTCGGTTGTTTTGGCGGCAATTTATCCGCGCCTCCTTTAGCGATAAAGTTTCGCTAAACGTTCCGATAAAGGTGCGCAAAGTTTGTTGCAATAACGAATTGTTCACGTCTAATTTTCCGCATCGTTGTGCGATTTCGACCGTTACCAACCAATCCGGGATCAACAGCGAGTTCATCGCGATGGTGGCCGACAAGCTGCGGATTGAGCATAAGGTAAGCTAGACGATTCCATTTGCTCAGAGTAATTCCATATAGTTAACAAAAAAACGCAAAGCCCTCAGAATCGCCGAGGATTTGCGTTTTTTTATACTCGTTTATCTTCATATGTTAGATTATCCAGATCAACTATTAACTGTATAACCTACTTTGACCTAATCCTGTTTTAACAATGTTGAGAAGAAGTTCGAGGGGGAGACGAGACTTCTTTATTTAATTTATAAATGATTAGTAATCAAGACGACTTGTGATATATCCGGATACATGCCATGTGTTCGTACTATTATAAAACTTGAAATAATTGCCGACGGGTTGGTTAAGCCCATACACGGTGCCAGGAATGGCGGAAGCGACCTTCACATTATTTTTATAAATATCATACTTGCCATAAATTTGATCCACGGTAGTCGATCCCAGACTGACTAGACGGAACTCAAAACGATCGCTTCCTACTTCCGCGATGGCGTTGAAGAACGCCTGATTGCCTGAGGCTAGAGGGACTTCAGTCCAACTTGCTATGGCGTTACCACTGGTCGAGGTTAACCAGTTGCCGGTCGTTCCATCCAATACATACAAAGGCTTCTGTGAGAAAATACCATGAACATAGGTAGTGGGTGCCGCAGAGCTACTTAAATTCCCCCCTAATAAGAAAATAGCAAACAGTAGTACAAGAGAAGCAGCTAATCTTTTTTTCATGCTTCACACTCCTTCAGATTGGATAATTCCCCCTAATGGGAGCTTATGTTAAGCGCTCTAGTTTATACATGAAAATGAAATTAGGTCATTGTTCCTAGGCCAAGAAGGAATCAGATTAGAGAAGTCGAATTACTCTAAATAGCATACAAATTTTAGGAGGATGCTAGGTGAGGGGGAAAGAGAATTACGTGAAGTATGATGTGGTTGAAGTTAGATACAAGAAAGATAGAAAATTGATTAAATAAGAGGAGTTTTTTTGGGATGAGAAAAAAATTATCCATATTATTTTTGACTATCGTTTTCATATGCTGCTTTACTTGGATAAAAGCCTCAGCGGTACCTTTAAATACAGGTGCCTTGTTCGTCATCAAGCAAAATGGCAAATATGGTTTCATAGATTCAAGTGGCAAGGTGAGAATTAAACCTCAGTTTGATTATGCCAGAGACTTCAAGGAAAATCGTGCATTGGTCGGTAAGCTAGTGGATAAGCAATTAAAAGTGGGCTTTATTGATGAACAAGGAAAACTAGTCATCCCTTATACATATGAGAAAGTAGACGATTTTAACGAAGGCATGGCAGCGGTGCTTATGTATTCTGATGGCATAGTGAAGACAAAGTACATAGATAAATATGGAAAAGAGCCCTTTTCTATGGGGCCCTACGTTTCGGAAGGTTTCACTAATGGAAGAGCTGTAATTATAAGCAATTATAAAGAAATGTTACTTGGTAAAAAAGGGAAAGCAAAAGTAGGAATCATGGATAATACAGGTAAAATTATTGTTGAGCCTCAGTATGAATACTCTTTGTCTGTGAATAATCTGGTTTTCGATGAAGGTTTGTCCCCGGTAAAAGTAGGAGATCAATATGGTTATTTGAATAAAGAGGGTGCTCTTGCTATTAAGTCACAATTTACTAATGCTGAACCATTCAAACATGGTATTGCCGCGGTCGAAGACGAGGAAGGTAAATGGGGGTATATTGACACCGTTGGCCATTATGTTATTCAATCTCAATATGATAAGGCTTATTCCTTTCAAGAAGGTCTAGCTCCAGTGATGAACGTGATGAATGGTGAAGAATTATGGGGCTTTATCGATAAGAATGGGAAGTATATCATTCCCACGAAGTATAAAGATGTATCATCTTTTTCTGAAGGTCTAGCTCCAGTGATGGAAGAGGTGAATGGTGAAGAAAGGTGGGGCTTTATTGATAAAAAAGGAAAATACATCATTCCTGCGAAGTATAAAAATGTATCACCTTTTTCTGAAGGACTAGCCTCGGTAACCTTAGAAAATGCGGAAGGAAACAATATAGAGGGTTATATCGACGCCAAAGGAACTATAGTTATTAAGCCGCAATATAATTTTGCAGATTCATTCCGTAACGGAATAGCAAGTGTAATAATTAGCGATGATCCGGATGGTTTGAATCCTATGTACACAAAATATGGTTATATTAACAAGTTAGGTAAATATATATGGAAACCAACTAAATAAAATGAACTTCGGTTGCATCAAAAAAGAGTCCTGCATGATATGGCACATTCGCCTGTTCAAGTAAGACTCTTTTTGCGCAGCATAAATGAGTTATTTTTATGTATAATGATTTGGCTTTTCTGATTTCTTTGTATCAGTTGCATTCAGCAATAGAACCTTTCTATAACTACATAGAGGGCATTTATAACTAAGCAGATCAGGAAAATGATAAAGTAAAATTATAAATCCTATTTAATAGGTAAGTTTTATCGGTTTAAAAGATATTGAATTTAAGAGATCATGATCTAAATAAAATATTTTAGTATTAAGAGATCATATCGATTATTAGACTTGGAAGCAGGTGAGTCTTAATGGAAAAGATACAGCTTAGTATTTTGGACCAAAGTCCTGTGTATGCTGGAGAGACACCAGAGGAAGCTTTGATCCATACGATTCAATTGGCACGTCAGGCGGAACAGTGGGGATATAAGAGATTCTGGGTGTCAGAACATCATAATACGAAGCAGTTGGCTGGTTCATCTCCAGAAGTGCTGATATCCTTTTTACTGGCGCAGACTTCTAAAATAAGAATTGGCTCCGGTGGTATTATGCTTCAACATTATAGCCCATATAAGGTAGCAGAGAACTTCAACTTGTTATCATCGCTTGCTCCAGGACGTGTAGATCTTGGCATTGGACGCGCGCCAGGGGGATTTCCGAAGTCCACACAGGCATTACAAAAGGGAGTTGCTAAGCAAGTTCCTCTGGAAGAAAAATTAACTGAATTGCAGAAATATGTACAAAGTCCTCTTCAAGGTGCAGAAGAGCTGCACGCTACCCCTGTTCCAGCTGTATCTGCTGAACTTTATTTGCTAGGTACAAGTAGCGGGAGTGCAGAGTTAGCCGCAGAACAGGGACTACCTTATGTATTTGCCCATTTTATTAACAGTGATCCTCTCATTGCTGCACAAGCTATAGAGCGGTATCGAGAGCAATTTAATCGAACTAAAGGACAGGAGCCGAGAGTAATATTAGCTTTGTCCTTAGTTGCAGCAGAAACGGATGACGAAGCTGAGCATTTGGTCGAGAAGTTTCTGAATGTTAAAGTATTTCTTGGGGATGGTAAGTCTGTAAATCTAACCACAATTGAATCTGCTGAAGAATTCGGTCAGCAATCAGGTCAAAGCTATACGATTGAGGCCAAAGAAGCCTTATTCATTCGGGGGTCGAAGGAGACCATACGCAAGCAACTTCTTAGTTTGCAACAGCAGTATAACGTGGACGAATTCATAATAACTGCCCCCGTTCGAAGTTTCTCAGCTAAATGGCGCTCCTATGAGCTTATTCAGGAGGCTTTTGCAGAACAACCCGTTTGAGGTGTATGCTGGAACTCATACTGGAAGGAGAAGATTTCAAAATGACAGAAGCAATAGATGTGCTCATCATTCGTGATGCAGAGGAGCGTGACCAGCCACGTATAGAGGCATTGGTGGTAGAATCCTACAGCCAGTATGAGCATGGGATGGAAGCAGAGCGATGGAAGCAATATATCGATTCAATAAGAGATTCCGTATATAAAGAAGGGCCTACCGCTAGAATTATCGCCGAGTTGAATGGTGATATTGTGGGAAGTTTACTGGTATTCGATTCCTCCGATGTGGCATATGGCAATCCGGATCTTAATATCCACTCACCAATCATAAGGTTACTGGCTACATCCCCAAGGGCTAGGGGTAAAGGCATTGCAACGCAATTGATTCAGGAGACGGCAAGAAGAGCCCTTCTAACGGGAGCGGAGTCCATTCATTTGCATACGTCTGATCTTATGGCACCGGCGATAAGACTATATGAGTACCTTGGGTTTGAACGGGTCACGGATAAAGAAATGCAAAATGGTGAAGTGCTTGTAAAATGTTATCGATTAGATTTGAATCGTGAACAGGCCTGGGTTACTTCCTGATACCTCTGTAATATTCTTGTCATAAGCATCTAGTCGCTTCGCTCTATGCGGGCGGCTTTTTTTGATTTTATCCATTTAGAATGAGCTTTGGATCTGGAGAATAAGATAAACCTAAGACCATAAGAAATTATGCTTTCTCGAGATTTTGGAGTATGATCTTTAAAGGAAAACGGATCACGTAATACCTAGCGAGCATGTAACTTTTTTGAGTTTATGTGCGTTTAAGTATGTAGTTTCCGTAATATGATGTTGGGTTAGGTAGAAGGGAGTATGGAAGGTATGGCGTTTTTAGTGAATTATGAAGATCATAATGATCAACAAACTACTAAAATAATGAGTTTTGACACGATGGTCGCGGCTGAGGCCGAAGCAGAACAGTTACGTCAGCAGGGTTTTAAGGGCGTAACTATAATTTCTCCACGTAGAAACGCTGCGAACAGGAACTGGATCGGGTTCGCTCTCAAAATCTTCGGTATCTTGTTTATTGTTGGAGGTTTAATAGCAGGAATAATAACAGGAAAAGATAGCGTAAGTGAAGGATTTGACAAAATCATTGCGGTAGAATGGTGGGTATTAGGAGCAATGATTGGGGCTTTTTTCTATGGAATTGGAGAAATTATAAAATTATTGGATCTTATATATAAGCGTAATCAAACCTAAGCAGTTAAGGAGCCGCATATCATGAATCAAGATTCTGTTGATAGCAAGCAGACTGATCCTTCTGAGCACTGGATTAACTTTCAGCCTATGGTGCCAGAACTGAGAAACCAGATTATAGAACTCTACGCTCAGATTGATCAGCTCAAAGGAGAAAATCAGCGACTAAGAAAAGCCTTACTTCTTCAGGCATCGCGTGAACCTAAAATGTCAAGTAAGCTCAAAAATGCATTGTACGAATAGCTGAATAATCTATGCGAATACCCCCAGAGGCTTGTAGCTTCTGGGGGTATTTTATATAAGTAATATTAACATTAACTGTATAAAGAGCAGGACAAAGACTATTCTTTGTTAATTAAATGAATAAGCCGAACAAACATTAGCAACAAATCTAGACATCCAACTGCTTGGTGGATGGTTTGTTCTTTGATCTGGGACCGGTATAGTTGCGCTTATGGTCGCGGAAATAAATCCACCCTCCCAAAAAAGACATACCTATAGCGAACATAACTAATCCTCCCACAAAACGCATCCAATCAAACGTCACATGAGTAAGATTGTCATTGCCATGGTCAGACATATAGAAGAATATCGCGTCCTTCATAAATATAAAGCCAATCATGGCAATAATACCAGGAATTACGAGAATTAAGACAGCTATAAAACGGGCCGTAAGGGTTTTCATACTCATGTGTGTACCTTCTTTTCCATAAGATTCATATTCTCTATCATAACCTAGAGGCCGAACATCTGTCTATTTGCTGCTCTATTTGTATTCACGCCAAAACAAGGTACAATATGTTCCATAGAGTTTTATGATCATGGTTAGTGGAGGTTTGAAATGACAATTACATGTGATGTAGCCGTGTTAGGCGGAGGAACAGGTGGGTATGCCGCTGCCATTCGGGCAGCTCAATTAGGCAAAGATGTCGTGATTATAGAGAAAGACAAGTTAGGCGGTACCTGTCTACATAAGGGATGTATCCCTAGCAAGAGCCTGCTTCGTAGTGCAGAATTGTATGCTCAAATGAAAGATAGTGAAAGCTATGGAATAGCTACCACCGGGGTTGAACTTATCTTTCCCAAAGTGCAGCAGCGCAAAGAAGGGATTGTGGACAAGCTCTATTCAGGTCTGCAAGGATTGATGCGCAAACATAAGATTCGTGTCATCCAAGGCAATGGGCGAGTGATTGGACCTTCCATTTTTTCTCCTAAAAGTGGGGCAGTGGCTGTTGAATTAGCGGATGGTGAGATGGAGACGATTGTTCCAAATCATCTAATTATAGCGACGGGTTCACGGCCTAGAATTTTATCTGGGTTAGAGCCAGACATGACCTATATCCTCAGCAGCGATGAAGCACTGACACTTGAGGAACTTCCGCGTTCTATTTTGATCGTAGGTGGCGGGGTAATTGGCGTAGAGTGGGCTTCCATGCTGCATGATTTTGGGGTAGAAGTTACCCTTGTTGAGGCAGCATCTCAGATCCTGCCTGCTGAAGACGAAGATGTGGCGAAGGAGCTTCGCAAAATTTTTGCAGCACGAGGCATTAAAATTTTGACCGATACTACAATTATTGCGGACTCTCTCGTAAAAGGAGAGGGGGTAGCGATCCGAGCTGAACAGAAAGGTCAACCGATTGAACTACAAGCAGAAAAGTTGCTACTCTCCATTGGGCGTCAAGCGAATGTTGAAGGATTAGGTCTTGAAAATACGGATATTGGTCTACAGCAGGGGTTCATCCGCGTCAATGATCATATGCAGACGACTGAACCTCATATCTATGCAATTGGTGATTGTATTGGGGGCTTGCAACTTGCGCATGCTGCAAGTCATGAAGGTATCATAGCAGTCCATCACCTTTCCGGGGAACCTTCCCACGGTTACAATCCATTGCATACTCCTCGTTGTGTATACACTAGACCCGAGGTAGCTTCCGTCGGTATGACAGAGAAGCAGGCTCGTGCCAAGGGCCATACACTCAAGATCGGTAAGTTCCCTTTCCAAGCCATCGGCAAAGCTTTAGTGCAAGGGGAAAAGGAAGGGTTTGTGAAGCTGATAGCAGATGCAAACACGCAAGATATTCTTGGTGTACACATGATCGGAGCCCATGTAACGGAATTAATAGGAGAAGCTACGCTTGCTCAGGTGCTGGATGCTACCCCTTGGGAAATTGGAAGTACGGTGCATGCTCATCCAACCTTGGCAGAGATTATCGGAGAAGCCGCTCTAGCCATGGATGGACGAGCCATTGGTCTCTAATAGACGTAAGGTGTTTTCTTTTTAGGATGAAAGGGATTATAATAGAGTTAACCCTAGTCTTAGTACCAGGTTATAAGACGAGGCATTGACTGAGGTCTTTGGCTCTATAATTAAGGAGGTAACTCCCCTATGAATACGAAATCAACGGTGAATACCAAAACAAAACATGAGCAGTTGGGACTGACTCATGCTGAAGTGATCGATATGTACAGATATACTTTGATGGCCAGAAAGTTCGATGAACGCAATATGCTCCTGCAACGTGCAGGCAAAATTAACTTTCACGTGTCTGGTATAGGTCAGGAGACGGCTCAAGTAGCGGCGATGTTCGCACTAGATCGAAGTCGCGACTACTTCCTTCCTTACTACCGAGATTACGGAGCTGTTTTAGCAGCTGGCATGACTCTTCGTGAACTTATGTTGTCTGCTTTTGCCAAGGCTGAAGATCCGAACAGTGGCGGACGTCAAATGCCGGGGCACTTCGGAAGTAAACGCCTGCGCATTGTGACAGGTTCAAGCCCTGTAACTACACAAGTACCTCATGCTGTGGGCGTGGCCCTTGCAGCTAAGATGCAGAAGAAAGATATCGTATCTTTTGTCACTTTTGGAGAAGGTTCCAGCAACCAGGGCGATTTCCATGAGGGTTGTAATTTTGCTGGGGTTCATAAGTTGCCAGTTATCATCATGTGTGAGAATAACCAGTATGCGATCTCCGTACCTATTCATAAGCAGTTGGCAGGTAAAGTAAGCGATCGTGCTCTTGGATACGGGTTCCCAGGTATTCGGGTAGATGGGAATGATGCTTTGGAAGTATACCGCGTCGTCAAAGAAGCAAGAGAACGCGCCATTCGTGGTGAAGGTCCTACTTTGATTGAGGCGATGATGTATCGCTTGTCTCCGCACTCCACGTCTGACAATGATCTAGCTTATCGGACCAAAGATGAAGTCGATGAGAACTGGACAAAGGACGGCCTGCCGAAGTTAAAGGCATACTTGATCGAATGTGGGATTTGGAGCGAGGAGCAAGACGAAGCTATGTCTGCTGAGATTGCAAAAGAACTCAAAGAGGCGATTGAGTCTGCGGATAAAGCTCCGTTCCCTAAGCCAGAAGATACTTTATTGCATGTCTACCATGGGGATGAAGGGAGTGTGCTCTAATGCCAGTTATGGAATATATTGAAGCCATTCGTCTTGCCATGAAAGAAGAGATGGAGCGCGATGAGAACGTGTTCGTACTTGGAGAAGATATTGGCCTTAAAGGCGGCGTGTTCACGACCACCAAAGGACTTCAAGAGCAATTTGGCGAAGATCGCGTTATGGACACCCCTCTTGCCGAATCAGCGATTGCAGGTGTTGCTATCGGCGCAGCTATGTACGGAATGAAGCCGATTGCGGAAATGCAGTACTCAGACTTCATGCTTCCGGCCACGAATCAAATTATTAGCGAAGCAGCTAAAATAAGATACCGCTCTAACAATGACTGGAGCTGTCCTCTGGTTGTTCGTGCGCCCATCGGTGGCGGTATTTTCGGTGGACTTTATCACTCGCAGTGTCCGGAATCGATTTTCTTTGGTACACCAGGGATTAAGATTATCGCACCATATTCAGCTTACGATGCCAAAGGCTTGCTCAAAGCGGCTGTGCGCGATCCAGATCCCGTACTCTTTTTTGAAAATAAGAAATGCTATAAGTTAATCAAAGAAGACGTGCCTTTGGATGACTATATCATTCCGATTGGTAAGGCGAATGTCATCCGTGAAGGTACGGATATTACGGTGATTGGCTATAGTCTTCCTTTGCATTTTGCTATGCAGGCGGCGGAAGAACTGTTACAGGAGCAGGGAATTACGGTTCATATCTTGGATTTGCGTACACTACAGCCCCTAGACCGAGAAGCCATAATCGAGTCTGCTCGTCTTACAGGCAAAGTACTTATTATTCATGAAGATAATAAAACGGGTGGAATCGGCGCAGAAGTGTCTGCAATTATCTCAGAAGAATGTCTATTCGAACTGGATGCTCCAATTAAGAGACTGTGCGGCCCGGATGTTCCGGCTATGCCGATCAGCCCTCCGATGGAGAAATTTTTCATGCTCAGCAAAGACAAAGTGAAAGAAGCTATGCTTGAGCTTGCACTTTTCTAAAATATAGGTTGTGAACAGATTAGGAGTGAGTATATGTCATCTAACAAATTGTGGACGGACGTAGCCATGCCCCAATTAGCGGAGTCTTTGGTCTCTGCTACAATTGGAAAATGGCTCAAGAAGCCTGGAGATCCGGTGGAGCAGTACGAACCAATCTGTGAAGTGATTACGGATAAAGTAAATGCTGAACTTCCTTCTACAGTAGATGGAATTATGGGCGAGATTTTTGCTGCGGAAGGCGATACGATTGATGTAGGAACCATCATTTGTCAGATCGGGATTGAAGGACAAGAGCCGGTACAAGCTGAAGAGCAAGGGCAACCCCAAGTTCAGCAGTCCTTGGACTTCACGGGCCAAGATGTATCTCAGCGAAATCGCTATTCACCAGCTGTGCAGACACTGGCCGCTGAGCATGGACTGAACTTGTCTCAGATTAAAGGCAGTGGGTTAGGTGGAAGAATTACACGTAAAGATGTACTGAACTATGTCGAATCTGGTGTGGGCACAGGAAGTGGGAATTTAGCTAACATCCCTGCTTCTACACCCGTACAAGCTCAAGTTCCATCGAATTCTCAACAGGAAAGTGTAGTATCTACTCAGCAGAGTAGCATTCCAGTTGCTGCGATCTCTCCTGAGAAACGAGCTAATGAGCCGGTTAGACACACAGGAATGCATTTAAGTGATACCCCTAAGCTGCCTACGATTGAGGTTGAGGGTGGCCAAGCTGAGCAATATATTGATATTACGCCAATTCGAAATACGATTGCTACGAGAATGCGTCAAAGTGTGTCTGAGATTCCGCATGGATGGATGATGATTGAGGTTGATGTGACGAATCTAGTTCAGCTCCGAAATAAGTTAAAAAATGAATTCAAGGCCAAAGAAGGCGTGAATTTAACTTACTTAGCCTTTCTGATGAAAGCGGTAGTCAGTGCAATTAAGGACTATCCCATTATGAATTCCGTCTGGGCCGTGGACAAAATTATCGTAAAACGTGATATCAACATATCATTAGCGGTAGGAACGGATGATTCTGTGATGACACCTGTTATCAAGAAGGCGGATCAGAAGAACATTGCGGGGTTGGCTAGAGAAGTCGAAGAACTCGCTCGCAAGACTCGCGAAGGCAAGTTGAAGCTAGATGATATGCAAGGTGGAACGTTTACCGTGAACAACACGGGATCCTTTGGTTCCATTTTGTCACAACCGATTATTAACTATCCGCAGGCGGCTATTTTAACCTTTGAATCCATTGTAAAACGTCCGGTTGTCATTAATGATATGATTGGCGTTCGTTCCATGGCTAACATTTGCTTGTCGCTGGATCACCGAATTCTCGATGGTGTCATTTGCGGCCGCTTCATGCAGCGCGTGAAAGATAACATTGAAGGGTATACACTAGATACTCAAGTCTATTAAGCCTATAG
The DNA here is from genome assembly GCF_017874255.1 of Paenibacillus shirakamiensis. Lineage (GTDB taxonomy): Bacteria > Bacillota > Bacilli > Paenibacillales > Paenibacillaceae > Fontibacillus > Fontibacillus shirakamiensis. The sequence continues at coordinate 524,314 of NZ_JAGGLD010000001.1, forward strand.
GAAAGAGGCGTGGCATCATGACGAAAACACTGGAAGCTAGTTACCGGCCCATCATGGATTATGGTGAAGCATGGGCACTCCAGAAAGAGATCGTGAAGCGCGTGGATGAACAGAAGCAGCAGGAGACCCTGCTGCTTTTGCAGCATCCACCTACATATACGATTGGATCCCAGCGTCATCCAGAACATTTATTGCTAAGTCCCGAACAGCTTCAAGCGCAAGGCATTCAAGTGTTTGAGATTGATCGTGGCGGGGATATTACCTATCATGGACCAGGCCAGCTTGTGGGCTATCCTATTTTAGTATTAGATGGTTCCAAGGGGTTAGATCTGCACGGCTATTTAAGAGATTTGGAACAGGTGATTATCGATTATCTGGCTTCCTTTGGCATAGAGGGTAGTCGCAAATCAGAGTATACCGGGGTATGGGTTGGGGCTTTGAAAATATGCGCAATCGGCGTTAAATTCAACAAATGCCGTGGTCGACGAGGATTCGTGACCAGCCATGGATTTGCTTTTAATATCAAGTCGGGGATTCAACATGAAGGATTTGAGGGGATCATTCCTTGTGGCATTCAAGAGTTCGGGGTCACTTCCTTGGAGGACGCAGCGGGTATACAAATATCAGTGGAGCAGGCGGCCAGAGACATCATTCCTTATTTCAGTCAGGTGTTTGGTTATGATGTCTCTTGGACAGATGCCTCTAACGATTGAACAAAGGTTCTACAACCATGAGTAGGGTTGAACCGACCATGGCAAACAGCATAAGATAAATGAAAATTTTCATCCATTTCTTGGGCATGAGATTAGCTCCTTTATAGAAAATAAGGCTACAATAGCATGTCCATTCATTCTAACGCATAACAGAAGGGTAGGAAAGTCCAGTGATTCAGAAAGAGCGTGTGATCGATTTATTCAAGGAACTTGTCCAAATCGACAGTGAGACAAAACATGAGAGAGCGATAGCTGATATTCTAAAGCAGAAATTCACAAGCCTTGGATTAGAAGTGATCGAAGATGAATCAGCAGCAGTTACTGGGCACGGCGCAGGGAACCTTATTGCAAATTTAAAAGGTACGGTAAAGGCAGAGCCCATTTTATTCACATGTCATATGGATACCGTTACGCCGGGCGTGGGCATTAAGCCCATCGTCGGTGAAGATGGATGGATTACGAGTGATGGGACTACCATTTTAGGTGCGGATGACAAGGCAGGACTTGCTTCATTGCTTGAAGTGATTCAGACGCTGCAGGAGAATCAACTTCCTCATGGGGATATTCAGTTCGTCATTACCGTAGGCGAGGAGTCAGGTCTCTTTGGAGCAAGATCGCTAGATCCTAAGTTATTGTATGCAAAATATGGATATGCTCTCGATTCTAATGGAGAAGTGGGTTCGATTTGTATCGCAGCTCCTACACAGGCTAAGGTTGAAATTGAGATCTTCGGTAAATCTGCCCATGCAGGCGTGAATCCAGAAGAGGGAATCAGTGCGATCCAAGTAGCGGGTAAAGCGATCTCGCGTATGAATCTGGGCCGGATTGATGCAGAGACGACGGCGAATATCGGCAAGTTCGAGGGCGGGGGGGCGACCAATATTGTAACGGATTATGTGAAACTATATGCCGAAGCAAGAAGCATCGTTCAAGCGAAGGTAGAGAAGCAAATTGCCGAAATGAAAGAAGCTGTCGAATCGGCTTGTACAGACTATCACGCAACCGGTAAAGTGAATAGTTATATACTATACCCTTCCTTCCAGCATAGTGAGGATTCTCCTGTAGTTCAGTTGGCTCAGCGAGCTGCAAAGTCCCTAAGCTTATCCGGTGAGACATTTATTTCGGGTGGGGGGAGTGACGCGAATATTTTCAATGGATTAGGAATTCCCACTGCTAATTTAGCTGTAGGTTATGAGAATATTCATACGACGCAAGAGCGAATTCATGCCGATGATATTGTTAAGGGTGCTGAGTTTGTTCTTGAGATTATTAAATGGACCGTAAAAGCGTAACTAAGAGGATCATAGCTAGGTACTAAAATAAGGCTGTCTTTCAGAACTTGACCCAAAGTGTCATCCTCTGAAAGGCAGTCTTTTATATGGTATTCGCTAGATATAAAATTGAAGCATAGCTTGTCGATTCCGTCGCTGCGCAGGTCCCCAATCTGTGTGCCATTTGGAGCGATGCACGATATATAAAGATTGGGTAATAATGTCTAGATAGTGATAAGTACGCTCTATCATTACGATATTATTCTCAATAGAAGATTCAAGCTTGCTAGACATCTGTCTAGCGGACTGCTGTAAATAGGAAGAAGCTGCGGCAAAACGATAGCTTGGTTCAAGTGGATCAAGGTCGATAAGACTTTCAAAAAGATCTGCAGCGATCTCATAGTCTTCTTCATCGTAGTACATCTCCCCTTTTATAAAGGAAAGCTCTTTAGCTAATGGCTTATTGTAATCTTGCATAGTGTCTAAATGTAATGTGTCCATTCTGTATTTTGCAGCCTGCGTGTATCCCTCTGAGTACATGTGCAAAGTTAATTCGCATTTGAGATAGTCATCCTTAGTGGCGATTTGAGTGGCTAGGCGATGGAACCCTAACTTTACAGCTCGCTTTAGCGCTTCGGATAATAGCTGATGGTTTGGAATATTAAGATATTCTTCGTCGCCTTGTTCCCACCTGCAGAGCATGGCATCCATAGCAATAGGATCATAGAACACTTGGCGTAATTGCCCTGTCTCCATCACCTTAGAGGCGAATGTGAGAGCGTCATCATATTTTGCTAATCGAACCAAGCATTCCATATACAGTTGCTTGAGACCCCCTGTGAGGGATTCGACATCTTCCTGATCATAATAAACGTATGCGGTTTCGTAAGCCCCAATAAGACAAAGAATTTCAATACACATTTCCTTAGAATCCGAGGCGAAATTGAGTTTGTCAGTTAGCCTTTCGGCAATGGTACAATCGCTATACCCTTCTTCGTGCAAAAGGTCTGCCCAGAATACCATAGCTTCGCGCTTATGATCTGGACTTAGGAAGCATTGTTCTAAAGCGAAGATTGCTTTAGCATGCTGGTTGTCTGCTCGTAGAAGGCGGCCGTACTCAAGCCAGCATTTGGCTAGCAGTGGCGTATCGCTTACTTGCGATGAGTCTGTACTAAATGTGGACATGAGACCCGATTCTAGACAGGATATCGCTTCCTTCAAATCACCGCGATCTTTGCATTTGAGGCTCTGCTGATAAAGGACCAAAAGCGGTTTAGTGAGGTTATTTATTGGGCGAACGAACCGTTTATTTTCCACAGGACAACCCTCCTCTCTTCTTCATACCATAAATGGACACTAAATGTATTCATCTTTTGTATAAAATGTAAAATATTTATGGTTTTTGTACCCGCCACGCTAAAAAATCCTTAATGGCGACAGCTGGTCCTGCTTCCTTTTGCCACTGAGCAAGTTGAATGCGAACCTGCCAAGCTTTTCCGCAGATGCGGCACTGATCCAGAGTTAAATAGCTTTTCATGGGAAAGGACTCCTTTTTGAGTGAGGTTTGATATACTAACACCATATGTTCTAAAGAGACAAGTTATGCGCAGTTCACTATTAGGAGGCAGAAAAAGATGACAAAGTCCCCAAATCCTCAATTAGATGAGACAACGATTTCAAGTGAGCAGATTTTTAAAGGAAAAGTAATATCACTCCAAGTAGATACAGTTGAATTACCGAACGGTACGCAAGGCAAAAGAGAGATTATTCGCCATCCGGGGGCCGTAGCTGTGCTTGCAGTGAGGGAAGGGAAATTATTGCTGGTGAATCAATATCGACAAGCGATGGGAAGATGCGAATTAGAGATTCCTGCCGGTAAATTAGAAGTAGGCGAAGATCCAATGGAAGCTGCTCAAAGAGAATTAAAAGAAGAGACGGGCTATGATTGCTCGAAAATTAGACTCTTACATTCTTTTTATACTTCTCCGGGTTTTGCAGATGAAATCATTCACTTGTACTTGGCGGAAGATCTGATAGAGGGGGCATCTTCTCCAGATGAAGATGAGTTCGTGGAAGTTCATGAAGCAGATCTAGCTGAAGTTAAAAAATACGTGGCTGATGGATGGATTGCCGATGCCAAAACTTTGCTGGCCGTATATATGTGGGAACTCGCCATGAATACAGGTCAATTCGGGCATGCGTGAGCCAGAACTGCGCAGTTGCTATGCGGATCTTCATATTCATATTGGGCGCACAGGACGCGATGAACCCGTCAAGATTAGTGGGAGTCGCGATCTTACCTTTAGCCGGATTGCTGCGGAAGCTGCACATCGTAAAGGTATTGAGCTTATCGGAATCATAGATTGCCATGCACCTGGCGTACAGGAAGATATTCATTCAAGTCTGATGAAGGGAGAGATGAAGGAACTTGCTGATGGGGGCATTCAGTACCGAGGGACCACCATCTTATTAGGCAGTGAGATTGAAATTCGTGAACCGGGCATGGCACCTGCCCATCTCCTAGTGTATTTTCCAAGTCTCTCTATAATGGAGCAGTTTACCTCTTGGCTATCGACAAGAATGAAAAATGTGGGCTTAAGTTCGCAGAGATTATATGCACCTGTGCGGGAATTACAGAAGCAAGTATATGGCATGGGCGGAATGGTGATTCCCGCACATATTTTCACTCCACATAAAAGTATATACGGCAGTGCTGCAGACCAAATGGCTAAGGTGCTTAATCTGGAAGAGATCAGTGCTGTGGAGCTAGGGCTCAGTGCAGATACGGAGATGGCTGGGTATATAAGTGAACTGGATTCCTATACGATCCTTACTAATTCTGATGCCCATTCTCTTGGCAAAATTGGGCGAGAATATAACGAAATGAAGCTGGCTGAACTGAACTATCGTGAATTTGAAAAAGTGCTGGCGCGTCAAGAAGGGCGTAGAGTTATCGCCAATTATGGATTAAATCCAAGACTCGGCAAGTACCATAGAAGCTACTGCGCCACCTGCCAGAGCATTATTGATGAACAAGATGTAACGAGACAGCGCTGTCCTTACTGTGGAAGCCCAAAGCTAGTAAGAGGCGTGCTAGATCGAATTATATCTATCGCAGACCGTGAGGTATCTCGTCCACCCGCCAATCGTCCACCCTATTACTACCAAATTCCACTGGAATTCATTCCAGGGTTAGGTCCCTCCAAGAGAGAACGATTGCTGGAGCGATTCGGTACAGAAATGAATATTCTTCACCACGTTCCGACTGCCGAGATTGCGGATGTGGTTGGGGAGGAATTGGCTGTTCGTATATCGGAAGCTCGCAGCGGGTCTTTAATTGTATCCGCAGGTGGAGGAGGGACCTATGGCAAAATCGTCCATCCTTAGAACACTAGCATAGTCTTTTCCAGTAATTCATAGACTCTTAACAAGGGTAACTGTGGACAAGGAAGGAGAACAACTATGCTGCGAACGTTTAGAAATACACTCAAGGAACAAATCCCCCTCTATATATTCGTGACTGTGCTTTTTCTGATGGGTGTAGTATTCGGGGCTCTCATGGTAAATGCACTCACATTAGAACAACAACAGGATATCTCTAGGTATCTGGGGGATTTCGTTACGAATTATAAGCCGGGTGGCATGCAAGATGCAGCAGGATTTTGGAGCATTGCCTTATTAAATTTAAAATGGTTGGGTCTGATCTGGATTCTCGGATTATCTGTTATCGGGTTACCAGGAATACTAGTACTCGACTTTTTAAAAGGGGTACTCATAGGATTCTCCGTTGGCTGTCTGATCGGAGAGTATACATGGTCTGGACTCTTATTTGCACTCGTCTCCATCGCACCGCATAATTTAGTCCTCATCCCAGCCTTGCTCGTCTGTAGTGTCGCCGCGGTTACCTTCTCACTCAACATTATTCGGAGCCGTGTCATGCTAAGGCGGCATGGGTCGATGGCCAAACCTTTTATGAATTATTCCCTCATGGTTATAAGTATGGCTGTCATTATATTGGGTATTTCAACATTTGAGACATGGGTAACACCGGTTATGATCAGCTGGGTAGCTCCCATACTGGAACAGGCTTCAACCGCTTCTACACTATAGTAAAATGTTTGACTTTGCTGACTAAATCCCCCTATAATGAAAGAAGTGATTTGTAGAACAATGGTTCGGCTTTTTTTCCAAGGGGGAGGTTAAACATGGAAGAACGGATCGATAAAATTAAACAGCAACTGCAATCCCATGGTTATAAGTTGACGCCCCAAAGGGAAGCCACAGTTAGGGTATTGCTCGAGAATGAAGACGATCATTTGAGCGCCGAAGATGTGTTCATGCTCGTTAAAGATAAAGCTCCCGAAATTGGACTAGCTACCGTCTATCGTACATTAGAGTTATTGAGTGAACTTCATGTTGTAGAGAAGATTAATTTTGGAGATGGTGTAGCCCGTTATGATTTGCGTACGGATACTACGAAGCATCATCATCATCATTTGATATGTGTGCAATGCGGGGCTATGGATGAAATCCGCGAAGACTGGTTAGGACCTTTGGAAGAGCGGCTAGAGAACGAATATAACTTTACTGTGTTGGATCATCGGTTAGATTTTCAAGGAATATGTTATCGTTGCAAGGACAAAGATAAAGACAAGACTAGCGATAGCGAATAATTGTAAGTTAGTGAAAGCCCTCTTCAGCCGTACACAGGTTGAGGGCTTTTTTTGAGTCATTGCCACACATAAGTAAGTCTACTTGTCTATATACTGAATTAGAGAGACAGCGAAGGCGCTCCTAGATTTAGTAGTAGAAATGAGGTGACAAGATGATTATTTCTGTACGGGTATGGCTTAGAATGATCAAGTTGATTCTGATATTTTTGGTGCTTTCTTTTCTTTTTTATAAAATGATGGGATGGCTCGATGTGATGACCTTTCCGTCAGATAAATACGGAACTCCAGAAGGCTCAGCTGTTAAAGCTTTTCATCACGATGAGCTTACACAAGGGGAAGGAGATTCCATTGTGGAGAGGCTCAAGATGTTCTATTGGTATGGGGAGTAGTAGTGATAGCAACAAGGTACCCATGAGTTATCGCTATTTCATAATGTATTCTAATCATAAAAGTGAGGAGGGAATGCATTGAAAGAGCAGATCGCCTCTTTTTTAGACTATCTAAGAAATCATAAAGGGAGAAGCGAAGCGACCCTTACATCATACCAAAGTGACTTAGAGAAATTCTCTGAAAATATGGAGCAAAATGGCTGTGTTCGTGTGGATCAGATCACTAGGGTACAGTTAGCCGCCTATTTTAATGGGTTATTTCAGGCTGGACGAGCTTCGGCCTCTGTTACTCGGGCTTCCGTGTCTCTGCGTTCTTTTTTTCGCTATTTAGCTATGCAGCGCCTGATCGCCTATGATCCGATGATTTCGGTGGAGCTTCCCAAGGTAGTAAAGAACCCACCACAGATTCTGAGTCTGGAAGAGGTCAAAAGGCTTCTGTCTACTCCAGATGCATCTACTTCTGCGGGACTAAGGGATCAGGCTATGTTAGAATTGTTATATGGTACAGGTCTAAGAGTATCCGAGCTCATTGCGCTGCGGGTGTCCGATGTAGATTTATTTCTAAAGTTTGTTCGCCCTGCGGAAGATACAGGTAAAGAACGGATAGTTCCTTTTGGAGAGACGACACGTCACAAGCTTGAAGCTTATTTGGAGAGAGGGCGCCCAGAGCTAGCTAATCCCGAATCTACCGCTTTATTTGTGAGTCGATTTGGGGATAGCATGTCCCGGCAAGCCTTTTGGAAGTTGATGAAAAAGGTGGCGGCAGAAGCGAACATATCCACTGAAATTACACCTCATACGCTTCGCCATTCTTTCGCTTCACATTTGCTGGACAGTGGCGCTGATCTCCGTTCGGTTCAAGAAATGCTCGGTCATACAGCACCGATCTCGACTCAGGCATACTTGAGTAAATCCAAAGAAAGCTTGCGAACGGTCTATCAGCATCATCATCCCAGGGCGAAGCCCGAGACCTAAGCATGCCTGCTACATAATCACAGACGATTACAGAAGATATGAAATGGAGCGATTACGAAGATGACTACATTAAACCAAGGAATCATTCAAGAAGCCGCAGATTACATCAAACAACAATCCGGAGCGATACCTGAGGTGGGATTAATTTTAGGCTCAGGACTCGGTGTATTAGCTGATCATATTGAAAATCCGATTACGATCGATTATAGTGACATTCCACATTTTCCTAAGTCCACGGTAGAAGGGCATGCAGGAGAATTGATCTTGGGCACCGTCGGTGGTCGTCAAGTTGTTCTCATGAAGGGCAGATTTCATATGTATGAGGGATATGGTCCAGAGATTACTGCATTCCCAGTACGTGTGATGAAAGAGCTTGGCGTGAGCAAACTGCTTGTAACGAATGCAGCTGGTGGAATAAATACCTCCTTTAGACCAGGAGATCTTATGTTGATCTCGGATCATTTGAATCTAACAGGGACTAGCCCGCTTATTGGGGCTAATGATAATAACCTCGGTCCACGATTCCCAGATATGTCCGAGGCTTACAGCCGTCGTCTACGCAGTTTGGCTCGTGATGTAGCCGGTGAGCTGAACATTACTTTGCAAGAGGGAGTCTACGCCGGGTTATTGGGTCCTGCCTATGAGACGCCAGCTGAAATCGTGATGCTGCGTACTATAGGTGCGGATGCTGTAGGTATGTCGACGGTATCCGAAGTTATTGTAGCTCGTCATACCGGGATAGAAGTGATCGGAATTTCATGTATTAGCAACATGGCATCTGGCATTCTGGATCAACCTCTCTCTCATAGTGAAGTGATGGAGACGACCGAATTGGTGCGTGAGAAATTCCTGGGTTTAGTATTAACGCTAATTCCAAAGCTATAGTCTCGTTAGTAAGGTTAGAAGAAACATAGACTCCATAAATTAAGAAGCAGATGTCCTATCGGGAATTTCCGAGGGATGTCTGCTTTTTTTATAGATTCACAGGAATATTCTGGACAGCATGGGACAATACTAAGCTATCAGAGTTTAAGTTTTGAGAGGAGATAGAGGGATGAATAAAAAGTGGATTTCTTTTGCTTTAGCTATTCTTTTGACCTTTACAGCGATGCTGCCCATAGGATTTGCGAAAGGGGAAGCACCAGCGCAGCCTAATGCTAATACCGAACTAGCACCGAGTGCAAGTTCCGCTGTGTTGATGGATGCAGATACAGGCACGGTATTATTCGAGAAAAAAAGTCATGATAAGCTGCCTCCGGCAAGCATTACCAAAATTATGACGATGTTACTTACCGTCGAAGCTATTGACAAAGGCACAATTAAGTTGACCGACAAAGTAAAGGCAAGTGAATATGCTTCTTCAATGGGTGGTTCACAAATCTTCTTGGAGCCCGGCGAAGAGATGACGGTGGATGAGATGCTGAAGGGCATTGCCATGGCATCAGGGAATGATGCCTCTGTCGCTATGGCTGAGAAGCTTGGAGGTTCTGAGCCTCAATTCGTGGCGATGATGAATACGCGAGCTGCTGAACTAGGGATGAAAGATACACATTTTGCGAACTGCAATGGTCTGCCTACGGCCGATCACTACTCTTCCGCCCATGACATAGCTGTGATGAGCCGGGAACTGCTCAAACATAAACAGATTACTAAATATACAGGGGCGTATCAGGATTATCTCCGCAAAGATTCAGCGAAGCCTTTCTGGCTTGTGAATACGAACAAGTTAGTTCGGTTCTATACAGGAGCGGATGGTTTGAAGACGGGCTATACATCAGAAGCTAAATTCTGCCTTTCAGCTACAGCAAAAAGAGAGGGACTACGCCTAATCGCTGTTGTTTTGGGTGAACCCAATACCAAAATCCGCAACAGCGAAGTGGGCAACATGTTCGATTTCGCATTTTCCCAATTTGCGGTGAAGTCTCTTTTCAAAAAGGGAGATGTCATAGGTACGGTTCAAGTGCAAAAAGGAGATACCCAAGAACTGCAATTAGCAGCTTCACATCCCTATAGCGTGCTGGTGAAGAAATCTTCCTCAAATGAGAAGATCACTCACAAGCTCATTGCTCCTGCAACCATTTCCGCCCCGGTGAAAGAGAATCAGCTAATCGGGAAATTAGTCGTATATCAAGGTGACCATGTCATCAAAGAGTATGATCTACGTGCTACATCGCCTATTGAGAAAGCAAGCTGGTGGACGCTCTTCAAACGGACCACATCCAAACTGTTTTTTGTAGATTGATAGGAGTTTTCTTCTAGTTTTGTCGGGGTGCAGGAATCGTCCTTCGCATTGTAGAATGAGTGTTCATTGTCAGAGAGGAGAGTGAACAGACGTGAATTTGAAAATGGAGCTGGAAAAGCATAGGGATGCGCTTATCGTGAGACTCAGCGGAGAACTGGATCATCATACAGCCGAATCCGTTAGGCTTAAGCTCGATGAAGAGATTTTGAGAGGGCGCTGTAGACATATCGTGTTCAGTCTGAAAGCTCTGGAATTCATGGATAGCTCAGGTTTGGGGGTTATTCTTGGCAGATACAAGCTGATTAAGCAAAAGGGAGGCCGTATGGCTGTCTGTGATGTAAATGCTTCAGTCTATCGACTGTTTGACATGTCAGGATTATTTAAGATTATGCCTGTTTTTGATAATGAGGGCCTCGCTCTCTCTGAACTGGAGGTGGCCTTATGACGGATGCAACTCGCAATTTCATGAAGCTGCAATTTGCTGCCAAATCGGAAAATGAATCGTTTGCCCGTGTAGCAGTCGCTGCATTTGTCACACAGCTCGATCCAACCATGGATGAAATTACAGATTTGAAGACCGTAGTATCGGAGGCGGTAACGAACTGTATCATTCATGGCTATGATAGCGATGCTGAAGGTATTGTCTATATTGAAGTAGCTATTGAACAGGATGTTGTCTCTTTGACGATTGAAGACAAGGGACGGGGGATTGAGGATATGGAACTCGCCAAACAGCCGCTGTATACCTCCAAGCCTGAACTTGAGCGTTCTGGCATGGGTTTTACCATTATGGAGAATTTCATGGATGAATTCGAGTTGATCAGTGATATCGACGGCGGGACGTCGATCCGCATGAAGAAGAGGATTGAATCCAAGAAAGCTCTATACAATTAGGGGTTGGATATATGGGTGCCGATGTGAAAGTGACCTCTCAGAATTACTTAGATGATGCTGAAGTTAAACGTCTGATTGCCCTGAGTCAGTCAGGGGACACGGTGGCTAGAGACACGTTGGTGAACTCTAATATTCGTCTGGTCTGGTCGGTTGTACAGCGATTCATGAATCGGGGCTATGATCCAGAAGATCTGTTCCAAATCGGATGCATCGGATTGCTTAAATCTGTAGATAAGTTCGATTTGAGTTATGATGTCAAATTCTCCACATATGCGGTACCTATGATTATCGGAGAAATTCAGCGATTTCTTAGAGATGATGGCACACTGAAAGTGAGCCGTTCTCTTAAAGAAATGGCGAACAAAGTTCGGAAAAAGAAAGATGAATTAGCCAAAATCCTCAATCGTCTGCCTACAATTAAGGAAGTAGCGGATTCGTTAGAGGTAACTCCGGAAGAAGTCGTCTTTGCCCAGGAGGCGAACAAACCTCCAGCATCAATTCATGAGACCGTCTTCGAGAATGACGGGGATCCCATTACCCTCATGGATCAGATTGCAGATGAATCTCAGGATCGATGGTTCGATAAGTTAGCTCTGCATGAAGCTTTAGATGGACTGAGTGAACGGGAGCGGCTTATTGTCTACCTTCGATATTACCGAGATCAAACACAGTCTGAGGTAGCGAGTAGGCTTGGAATATCACAAGTGCAGGTGTCCCGGCTTGAGAAGAAGATACTCCAAAATATAAAAGATCAAATTGCACAATGAATGAGAGTTGGAATACAGCGTATCGCAGATCGACTATGCGATGCGTTTTTTTGCATTCATTTAGGGAAAGTATGTGCCCAGTGGAGCTTATTTGTAGAGGAAATAAGAGTAAAAAAAGGGATCACGATGCATACTAGGTTCATTCATAGAAAGGAGTGATTGTAATTGGCTCCCACGATTTATTTGCGATTACGCAAAAATGTAAGGTTGCCAGCAGGGATGTCTGTGCATCTTGGGGATATCGCACAAATTTTAGCACCTTCAGAGAATGAACAAATATTAAAGAATATCGTGCTGGATCGACCTGAAGTACAGGATGGGAATCGGATGATCATGGATTTGCTCTATATCATTGCTCGTATTCATGAAGTAATTCCCGATTGTAATGTTGAATACATTGGCGAACCTCAAACCTTGGTGGAAATCGCCAAAGACGAGAAGAAACCTTCCAAAATTTTGTTTGTATTGGTGTGGTTACTCCTGTTTTTTGGTTCTGTACTTACGATTATGAATTTTCATGAAGATGTAAGTATGCCCAAAGTTCAGATACGATTGGTAGAGATGATCACGGGTAAGAGAGATGAACATCCTTATTTGTTCCAAGGTGCGTATTCCATTGGTATTGGACTTGGGATGGTTATTTTCTTTAATCATATTTTTAAGAAGAAGTGGAATGAAGAACCGACGCCGCTTGAGGTGGAAATGTACCTGTATCAAGAAAATATGAATCAATATGTCATCTCCGAAGAATTTAGGAAGTCGGTACACGAGCCGATCAAGGAACAATCCGAGTGATGGCGCTAGTTTATGGTCCTATTCTTATTTTTCTTGGATTAGCGGGTGGAGTAGCCGTAGGGGCCGGCGTAATAGCTCTTTTCGTTGTTTTGGATATCATCCCAAGGTTAGCTCAGCTAACCCGCTCCTACGATAAAGTGCACTGGTACGAAGGGGCTATGGTCTGTGGATCATTTCTAGGAACCATAATGGATTTCTGGAATGTTCGGTTCTATTTGAACTGGGGATTGATTACAAGCTTTGTAGGTCTACTAAATGGCATATTTATTGGAATGTTCGCCGCAGCTTTAACCGAAGTTTTGAATGTATTACCGATATTGGCTAAACGACTTCATATGCAAAAGTATGTACTTGGGTTACTGCTAGCTATGGTATTTGGTAAAGTAGCAGGTTCCTTATTCGAGTGGTTTATTTATCAGCCTTAAAGGCAGAAGGGGTGAAGTGCTCATGCATGACGAAGATATGCAAATTCAAGATGATCTTCCTGGGCCGGTTCCCGGAAGTACAAGTACAGGAGATGAGCCCAGTTCTCCTGAATCTAAGTCTACTGGAGAAGATAGGGCATCATCCCAAGAGCACACGAAGCAAGCTAAAGAAGATGCCCCTTTAAGGGAATCAGCTAGTTCATCTTCAAACTCCTCTGCTACAGGGACTTCAAAAAAAGAAGCAGAACAATCGGAAAATATAGAAGAGTCCATCGTGTATTGGCAGGGTAAAGATGAAGTCAGTGACCAATTAGAAGTAACCAAAGAGACGCTGACTCAAGTGATGGGACTAGGTGAAAGTTTTGACGTGGATTTTCGTGAAATGGCTTTTGGCGGTCGAAAGACAGGACTGCTCTTTATTAATAGCTTCGCGAAGGACAATATCATCCAAGAGATTATCAAACGCTTAACTTACCTTACACCGGAGTCTTTATCTAGCGGAGCAGTAGATGCCTTCTTCAGTTGTTATATTCCACACATGCAGGTCGAGAAGATAGACAAGCTGAGCAGTGTATTAAATAAGGTGCTTACCGGCAATAGCGCCCTCTTCATTGAGGGAGAAAACACAGCGATTGTGATGGATACCCGGACCTTTCCTGTGCGTGGACCCGAAGAGCCATCGCTTGAGCGAGTGGTTCGGGGGGCCAGAGATGGCTTCACTGAGACGTTACTTTCCAATGTGGCTCTCATTCGGCGACGGTTACGGGATCCGGGTCTAAAATTTGAAGTACTCCAAGTGGGCCGAAGAACACGTATGGACGTAAGTATCGCTTATATCGATGATATTGTAGATAAAATTCAGGTAGAAAGCATACGAACCAAGATTAAAGCGATCGACATCGATGGTATCCCTTTGGCAGATAAACAACTCGAAGAAGCCGTTGTAGGAAAAGGATGGAATCCCTATCCGCTCGTACGTTATTCGGAACGTCCTGACGTCGTGGCTTCTCATCTGCTAGAAGGTCGACTCGTCCTTTTGGTGGATACCTCACCCAGTGCGATGATTTTGCCGACGACCTTCTTTGATTTGTGTCAGCATGCGGAGGAGAATCGACAGACAGCTACGATGGGAACTTATTTAAGATGGGTGAGATTCTGTGGAATATTAGCCTCCTTGTTCCTGCTCCCCCTTTGGCTACTCATGGTTGTACATCCTGAACTTAAACCTCCAGCACTTTCGTTCATTGGTCCTCAAGCGCAAGCGAAAATCCCTTTGATTATGCAGTTTCTTCTTGTGGAATTTGGAGTGGATTTGATGCGCATGGCTGCCGTTCATACCCCTACTCCTTTGGCATCTGCCATGGGTTTAATCGCTGCCATTCTCGTGGGGGATATCGCTGTAAAAACAGGCCTTTTTGTCAATGAGGTGGTACTGTATATGGCGGTGGCAGCGATAGGGATGTTCGCCACGCCGAGTTATGAATTGGGACTTGCAAATCGGTTAATTCGATTGTTCCTTCTTGTCGCTGTAGCTATTTTCGGAGCCCCTGGACTAGTCGGAGGGGTAACGCTGTTTATATTGCTGCTGACTATTCGTCGTTCGTACAACTCTTCGTATTTGTGGCCGTTCATTCCATTTAATGCAAAAGCATTATTGTCTGTTTTGATCAGGGTTCCCGTCCTTTATGCCAAACAGCGCCCGTCTTTCAACAAAACTAGAGATAACACCCGTCTGAAAGTGAAAAAAGAGAAGTAATCCGTCTGATAAATAACACAAATCAAATGCGCAAAAATCCATTATTCTGGACAGGTATGTTTGCTATACTAATGTCAAAATCAGATATATCGGAGGATTGCCAGATGTTTTTACATGGTACAAGTACAATTAATGCACAAGGTCACCTCGAAATTGGAGGTTGCGATACAGTAGAACTGAAAGAACAATATGGTACACCTCTTTATATTGTAGACGAGGCGCTCGTTCGTCAGCGTAGTCGTGAATATGTGGAAGCGTTCAAAGCTTCTGGACTGTCTTTCCAAGTGGCCTATGCAAGTAAAGCTTTCTGTACGCTTGCGATGTGCCGACTAGCTGAAGAAGAGGGTCTTTCGCTAGATGTCGTATCTGAGGGAGAACTACACACGGCACTAGAAGCAGGCTTCCCGGTTCAGCGTATCCATTTTCATGGCAATAATAAGACACCTGAAGAGATCCAAATGGCGATTACTGCGGGAATTGGATGTTTTGTCGTTGATAACTTCATCGAGATTCATCTGCTAAATGCCATAGCTAAAGACAACGGAGTAAAGGTAAATGTTCTGCTTCGTGTAACCCCTGGGGTTGAAGCCCATACGCACGAATATATTTCGACAGGTCAGACCGATTCCAAGTTCGGTTTTGATATTGGAAATGGTTCTGCTTATGAAGCCGTAAGTCTCGCTGCATCCCAGTCCAATTTGAATTTGCTTGGTTTGCATTCACATATCGGATCTCAGATCTTCGAAGTTGAAGGCTTCCAAATGGCGGTAGAGCGTGTAGCTGCTTTTGCTGTAAAAGTAAAACAAGAAACGGACGTTACCTTCCAAGTGGTCAATTTAGGCGGAGGGTTCGGTATTCGCTACATGGATGGGGATACGCCGCTGAAAGTATCGGAGTATGTTAAAGCTATTACGGACGCTGTGAAAGAACATTTTGCTGCTGCTTACACTACTCTTCCAGAAATTTGGGTGGAGCCAGGCCGTAGCATTGTTGGGGATGCGGGAACGACGCTTTATACCGTGGGTACTAGCAAAGATATTCCTGGTGTCCGTAAATATGTAGCTGTTGATGGTGGAATGACCGACAATCCGCGCCCCGCTTTGTATGAATCCAAGTATGAAGCTACATTAGCTAACCGTGCTAATGATTCAGTTGAGGAGACTGTATCTATTGCGGGTAAATGCTGTGAGAGTGGAGATATGCTGATTTGGGATGTAGAGCTTCCAAAAGTGAACACGGGAGATCTACTCGCGGTATCCTGTACAGGAGCCTATAACTATGCCATGGCTAGTAATTACAACCGAATTCGTAGACCCGCAGTTGTATTCGTAAATGAAGGTCAAAGTGATATCGTGGTGCGCAGAGAATCATTGAATGATATTGTTGCGAACGACCTGATCCCGGCTAGAATTCAAAAACAACCGTCATTGAACGCTTAAACAGAAGGAGCAGATGCCTTACGCATCTGCTTTTTTGATTCATATCAGGCATGTTAGCAGAGTCTTCTTACTTCGTTCTTCCTCCTAACATTGCATCTAGTATAGCTAATGAAGTAAAATCAATAGGTAAACTTTATATGAAGCAGGATAAATCAAGCAAACAAAGGGAAGTGAAACCAAATGAAAAAAGGTAAAATTGTTCTTGAAAATGGTGGAGAAGTACTTATCGACTTTTTGCCAGAAGAAGCACCAAACACAGTAGCTAACTTTGAAAAATTAGCGAACAGCGGTTTCTATAACGGACTTAGCTTTCACCGGGTTATCCCTGGTTTTGTAGCTCAAGGTGGCTGTCCTACAGGTAACGGAACAGGTGGCCCAGGATACACTATTGATTGCGAAACTTCAACAAACACAACGAAGCATGCGAAAGGTGTTCTTTCCATGGCTCATGCAGGCAAAAACACAGGCGGTAGCCAATTCTTCATCTGCTACGGACCTCAACCTCACTTGGATGGCGTACACACAGTATTCGGTGCAGTAACGCAAGGTATGGAATTCATTGACGCTGCTAAACAAGGCGATAAGATGAAAGAAGTTACTGTCTGGGAAGAATAGTAATTGTAGACAAAAACCACTTAAGGAGTGATCCTTAAGTGGTTTTTCTGTCTTTCTCCAGACTTTAATACAACAGGCCCAGATATTATTTTAAAAGATTCGTTTAAAGTAACAGCAACTTCAGTCAAGCCAAATACAATTGGTTTTACATTTGAAAGATTTAAATACCTGAGAAAGATAAGGCATATAATTTTGAAATTCATTGGAGTGAAATTTCTTTAAATAAAATGGAAAAAATCGTAGTCACAGTGAAAGTTATCTAATACATGTTTGTGACATGATTTGAAACATAACTGAATTCTCTTCGTGTAACTACATATGCTATTCAATACATATAGGGGGTAAGAATTAGTGTCTAACAGAGAAAGCACAACCCGAGGAGCTTTAATATGGTCAGGTAGAACATGTACAATTTTGGGACTACCCATTTCATTTACGAAATACTTTGTATATGAAAAAAGGCTAGTGACTAGACGAGGTTTTTTAAATGTAGTAGAAGATGAGTTAGACTTTTATAAAGTACTTGATAAGAGTATTACTCTACCATTTTGGCAACGTATATTTGGTTGTGGATCTATTCTTCTGAATGTAGCCGATGTAGATACACCCATAAAAGAGCTAAAGTCAATAAAAGCTCCTCGCGAAGTCTATAGTCATATTGATAATATTGTTACAAAATTTGCGATGAATAATCCGCTACGTACGGCAGCGAATATTTTAGGTTCTGTAGATCAAGGTGAATCCTTTAATTAGCTAGTACGTATGTAGCTTTGGCATTATGTTTTTATCCATTAAGTAGAGCCATGCATTGAATTACAATGTACCCTTCGAAGGATTCTCATCCTACGAAGGTTTTTTATCGTGTAATTTTTTTTAGTTTGGAATTTTGGGCAGAACGAATAAAAAAAATTACGGGAACCTCTTGTGAAATATACGGCTTTCCCTTATATTTCAATTACACAAAATTACTTAATAGGCAATATGACAGAGGAGGTATGTTTTGTGTTATTAAGCAGCTATCGGGCCAAAGCACGGGAGTTAGGTGGAGAAGCCTGCAGAGTTATTAACCAGCTATTAGATGAGTTAGAGAAAGAGAGGGAGATCACTAGCGGCAAGAAATTACCTCCTTTACTCGGGAGCAAAGAAGTCGCAGAAAGAATTGAAATCGATCCAAAGAACCTGCACCATACTCGTAAAACGAAGTTCTTTCCAGAACCAAATACTTGTGTGGGTAAAAGACCGCTGTGGGCTGAAGAAACAATAAATCAATATTTGGACAAGTTATCCGAATGGCGAGACAAAAAGAATAATTAGTGTGGAGGCGTCATGAATGTCGCTAGAGCCTTTAGGGTTCATGGTATTTTCGACAATTGAAACATTTGCTTGGTACTACCTAAGCATGTCCCTTTTTAGATACAAACCTAATGAATACACATGGCAAGCATTATTTATTATATTACTAATGAATTTACAGAGTTTTGTACTAAGAAACGAGTATGACCTTTCATACATGGTACCCGTTATTAGTATTCTGTTGTTCACATTTTTTTATAGAACCGTTGTCAAAATACCTTTGATTGGTGCTTTCTCACTTACGATAGCAGGTTTCCTCATATTTGGTATTGTTCAAACGGCACTATTGATAGCGATATTTGGTTCTATTGCTGAGGCAATGCGAATTCCTATAAATGGTTACATAGGCCAATTTTCTACCGGCGTAGTCGTTATTGGAATATCACATTTCATCTATAAGCTCAGATTTGGCTTTACTTTTGATTTCGAGAAGGTGCGGTTAAAATCAGAGGATATTGTTCTATTAGCACTAATGTTTATATTTCTCATCGCCATAACAGTCATATTATTTTTAAATGAAATATGGCTAAATATTATCTTCTTTACAGTAGCTTTATCTTTTTTGCTGTTTTATGCGGTAATAAAGGAGAAAGATGAGTTTGATTGAAACTATGGCTTTACACATTGCGACGGGGATCAAACGATTGGTCCCTGAGCATCCAGCTTCAATTGCTGTATTAAAACATGCATTAGGCATCTTGATTAATACATTCATGATTATTGGGCTATGTATATTCATATCTAAGTGGATTGGAACAATACCTGAAATGCTCATGATTTTAGTTGCTTTTCCCGGTTTGCGCATGGTATCTGGGGGCATCCACTTAAAATCAGGGATGAAGTGTGTGCTGATAACTACTGCGGCATTTGTGATCCTTTCATTGTTAACTTTTAGTTATAGCGTAGTCGTTGTGTTAAATATATTAAATATAATTCTTGTCTTTCTATTTGCACCTTCAGATATCGAGAAGCAATCCAGAATTAAATCTAGACATTATCCGAAATTAAAGCTAGCTTCAACTCTCATCGTGGCGATAAATCTCCTTATTGGATCTCCTACGTTAGCCGTATCTTTTCTTCTCCAAGCGCTGACTCTAGTTCCATGGAAGGAGGTGAAATGAATGATGAGATCCTTTGTTTTTAAAGCTGCTACTTGGTTGTCTGCATTAGCGATACTAACAGTAAAGCCGGCGAGTGTACTGTACTTATACAGTGGTGAAACGCCAGATGAACTCTTAGTATAGAAATTCATAATCTATAAGTATTACAATGTTCCTGTTATTAGGTTATGAACAAAAGTTCCCTTTTGGGAATGTATACCCTTTATATCTCACTGAATTTCATCGATAGTACATACAACATTAGAGCTATATACGCAGTGGGTTCGTCTAGATATTGAACATCTACGTTAAATAGCAGAAGATTTAATTTTAGCTTGTTATTGAGGTAATACGGTCAGAGTAATGAAGAGGATGATATTCTCAAATTAGGTAGCTCTGGTGGTACACATTGAGTGCCTTATCTCTGTATTGCGTTGTCTAAAAAAGAGGGATATAGTCTTTATATTCATGGTTTAACGAGTTGAGATGCGCTGACCAAAAATTGGAAAATACCAGTGAGGACTGAGCTTTACTATCTTTAGAATGTTAATCATTGGGCTGGGATTACCCTAGTTGGCTAGTGTGCATTTCATGCTCTTAGAAACCACTGGAATAGCCATAAGGGTTGGTACGTCCGCATTTTTTAGGAATTGTGATTACGAAGGAGATCAAGCAGGCCTTGGATAGGGGCTGTAAGGAAGGCAGGCAATAAAGGATGAATATAGGCTTGCTACAACAAAGATGACAAACTTGACTAAACAGTTAAAATAGTGCTTATTTAATGTAGGGCCCGTATGTGCGGGCGCTGCATTTTTTATTTTGGGTGGAGGAGCAGCAAGTGACCGTACTTTATAAGCTGGAGACTTTTGAAGGACCGCTGGATTTACTGCTTCATTTAATTGATCAAGCAGAAATAGATATTCAGCATATCTCAATCAGCGACATTACCGATCAATATTTACTATATTTACACAGTATGCAGGAACTTGAACTAGAGATTACAAGTGAATTTCTGGTGATGGCGGCTACTCTTTTATCGATGAAGAGTAAGCTTCTCCTACCCAAGCCGCCCGTCATTGAGATAGAAGAATTCTATGATGACTATGAAGAAGAAGAGGATCCTCGGGAGGAACTCATTCGGAAGCTGATTGAATATCGCAAATATAAAGGCATAGCGGAACATCTTCATGACAAAGAGTGGGAGCGAAGTTTAATATTTTCAAAGGAGCCGGAGGACTTAAGTCCGTTCATGCCTGAGATTGTAGAGAATCCGGTAAAAGGGCTTCATGCTGGGGATTTGATCGCTATGTTCCAAAAGGCAATTCGCAAAGCTGCCAAACGCAATATTGTCACGCGTATACACCGGGATGAGATCTCAGTTAAAGATCGGATTCGTGATGTGGTGACTACTTTGGAACAATCAGGCCGAGGTGGCCGAGTGATGTTCTCAACATTAATTCATATCTCAATGGACCGACACGAGATCGTTGTAACTTTTTTAGCCATTTTAGAGCTGATGAAGATGAGACAAATTGTCTGTTACCAGGACAGGCTGTTTGAAGATATTGTGATGGAGTGGAGAGGAGAAGGAAAGTTAGATGGATTATCAGAAACTGAAATCAATTATTGAGGGTTTACTCTTCCTGGCAGGAGATGAGGGACTAACTGTTAGACAGCTGTCTGAAGTACTAGATCAGCCGAATGATGTCATTATAGATGCACTAAAAGATCTCAAAAAGGCTTTTAAAAAAGCAGGACGTGGATTGCAAATTATTCAGATTGCCGGCGGCTACCAAATGGCTACGATTCCGGAACATGCTCCTTATTTTGAAAAGTTAGCTTACTCACCTTCACGCTCTTCGCTTTCTCAAGCTGCTTTGGAGACCTTGTCTATCGTTGCTTATCGTCAGCCAATTACAAGAGTAGATGTCGAAGAGATTCGAGGAGTAAAGTCGGAAAGAGCAATACATACTTTGGTCAATAAAGATCTGATTGAAGAGATAGGCAGAGCAGAAGCAATTGGACGGCCTATTTTATACGGAACTACCAAAGCTTTCTTAGATTACTTTGGACTCGGAAGTCTTGTGGACCTTCCCGATATGGAAGAGTTCGATAATCAAGAGAATCTTGAAGAAGAGACGCAGCTGCTCTTTCAGAAGCTCGAGGAACAACAAATTACGTTTGATGACGTGAAGGAAAGTCCCCAAGTGGATACAGAAATTGCAGTATCTTTAGATGATCAAAGCTGGGTTGCGGATCAAAAGTAAGGTTTGAAATCTTGGAATTCTGTTGAACTGAAAAGGATACCCCAAAAAAAACCGCTTATTAATGAGCGGTTTTTTTTTCCTTTTTATGAATGGTTTTCTTATCCTAGCGCCATACTAATCTATAGTTTCTATTTAAAGGCAGGATGGGGGGTGTGCAATCTTGTGGATTTGGATAGGGGGAGGGGTGCTCATTATAGCAGTACTCCTCTTTGCGGTGATGATGACCCAAATCAGGCTGACCCTGAATATTGTGAAGAAAAATAAAGATGATACCATCATTGTGGAAGCTAAAGCTTTAGCAGGTATGATCAAATATCAATATGAAATTCCTTCAATCATCTTCAAAGATATGCAAGAGGGAGTTGTTGTCGAGGAAAAAGCCCAAGATAACTTCATAAAAAGGCATCATTCCGAGGAGAAACAAAATATTGATAAAGCGCAGGTAGAGGACTGGCGAGATAAATTTAGAAGGATTTTACAGGCAACCAAAGATATCAAGATGTGGCTTTTTCAAACGTTACGTCATGTGAAAGTAACTCATTTGGATTGGACTACTGAAATTTGTCTAGATGCTGCCGACCAGACGGCCATACTTGCGGGAAGTCTATGGGCCCTCAAATGCAGTTTAATTGGTGGGTTATCCTATCTGTTGCAAATGGAGACGGCACCTAAGCTTCATATTATTCCGCTGTTTGGGTTGAAACCTCAAATTTCCACAAAAATGACTTGCATAGCACAAATTCGGTGTGGATATGCTATGTATGCTGGACTAGTGCTTATAGTTCGTGTGTTAAAAGTGAAAGGAGGAATTAAGAAATGGCAGAGCATCCTATTCAAGGGCTAATGCAAACAGCTCTAGAAAACATTAAAGAGATGGTTGATGTAAATACGATCGTAGGTGAGGCCGTAGAAACTCCGGATGGTAGCGTGATCCTTCCTATAAGCCGGGTTGGTTTTGGGTTTGCGGCTGGAGGTAGTGACTTTAACATTGATGAGAAATTTGCTCAAAGTCCTACCAGTACAACAGAAGGTAAATCCCGTCCATTTGGTGGTGGTAGCGGGGGTGGGGTCTCCATTAATCCGATTGCTTTCCTCGTTGTAGGCAAGCAGGGCGTACATGTCGTACCTTTGGATAATCAGACTCATGTTGTAGAAAAAATGATTGATGCTGTCCCTAACATTATTGATAAAATTCAGACGATGATTGCTTCGGGAAGCAGTAAATCATCAACCTCGTCGAATTCTTCTTCGACTTCTGTACCACCTGAACAAATCAATGTGACAGTAAAAGAATCTTCCACCAGTCAAAGTCAATACGGGCATAATTTATAAGCTGCCCCTAGTGGACAAGAAGTCATGATCCCTTCCGGCACTTGCGGAAGGGATTTTGCATTCAAAGGTGGACATACTCCCTTGTCTAACGGCATATAAATCTATAATAGGATTGAAACCTAACGCGGAGGAATGGAAGCATGTACACAACTAGAGCATTTAAGCATAGTTTAGCTTGGATTTTAACAAGCGTAATGTTGGTCCTGCCTTCTCAAGCATGGGGGGCCGATAATAAGCTTCCCCCTAACCCAGGGACGCATGCTAGAGCAACATCCTTAATCGATGTAACATCGGGTAGATTATTGTACAGTGTCCGTGGAGATGAAATTCTGCCTATTGCTAGTCTGACGAAGATTATGACCGCTATAGTTGCCATTGAACAAGGGCAGATGGATGAGAAAGTTAAAGTAACGAAGCAATCCTTCGCAAAAGAAGGATCGTCCATTTATTTAAGACTTGGTGAGGAAATGACGCTAGAGAACATGCTGTACGGACTGATGCTTCGTTCAGGCAATGATGCAGCATCTGCTATTGCAGAACATATTGGAGGATCGGAAGAAGGATTCGTCTATTTGATGAATCTGAAGGCAGAGGCGCTTGGTTTGACGCATTCCCATTTTGCTAACCCGCATGGTCTGGATGCCAAGACGCACTATTCTTCGGCAAATGATTTGGCCAAGCTAACGGCTTATGCGCTGAGGAATCCTAAATTTAGCAAAATCGTGAGTACTCCGATGAGAACTGCTCCTAATCCGAATGATCCATGGGATTACAAATGGGCGAATAAGAACAAAATGCTCCGGTTGTATGAAGGTGCAGACGGGGTAAAGACCGGATTCACTAAAATTGCGCGAAGATGCTTGGTAAGCTCGGCTACACGTAATCAGCAACAACTCGCAGTGGTTACCATCAATGATGGGGATGACTGGAATGATCATGCGAAGCTTCTGGATTTTGGGTTCAAATATTATCCGCTGAAGACTCTTGTTGAGCAAGGACAAGTCGTAGCAGGCACGACTTGGGTGACAGGGACTTCGTTCAAATATCCACTGTGCGAGGGAGAAGAACAATATATTTCTAAGAAGGAAGTGACTATTGCACCAGGTATTGCTCAATTTAACTATCGAGGTAAATTAGAGCTGCAATTGCAAGGCGCTCCTATAGGGGAGGTCCCTTTATTCGAGAAGGCTTTAATAGAACCGAATAGTCTTCATCCATAGGCTTGGGGGAGGGGAAACTATGGTTAATAAAATATGGCTTGCTTTTATTTTAATTGGATTTGGTTTTGCTGCGGCCAAAGGTAATATCAACGTAGTTACAGAAGCGGCATTTGAAGGGGCGAAAACAGGGGTTACTGTCTGTTTTGGCTTAATCAGCATTATGGTCTTCTGGTTAGGAATTATGAGGCTTGCTGAGGACTCTGGTCTTGTCAAAGGAATATCCAAACTGATGGGTCCCGTCGTGGGTTATCTATTTCCCGATGTTCCGAAAAACCACCCGGCGATGGGCTACATATTATCGAACATGAGCGCCAACTTGCTCGGATTAGGAAATGCGGCAACACCCATGGGCATTCGGGCCATGCAAGAATTGCAGACTTTGAATCCAGATAAAGAAACGGCAACGCCTGCTATGTGCACTTTGTTGGCTTTAAATACAGCAAGTATTACGCTAATTCCCACGACACTCATAGCGATTCGTCTTAATTTTGGTTCAGCCAATCCTGCAGAAATTGTAGGCAGCACTCTGCTTGCAACGATGGTTGCAACATTAGCAGCCATTGGTGCGGATCGATGGTACCGAAGACGAGCGTGGAAGCACACGCCGCCTCCCCTTCATAAGACCCCTGCTCCTATACGAACGACAGGAGGGTGATTGTCCATGATGAGTTGGATTCATGTGCTCTCAGCATGGGCCGTTCCTATGATGATTGCATTTATCCCACTGTATGCGTTCATGCGTAAGGTTCCCGTATACGAGACTTTTGTCGATGGAGCCAAAGATGGATTCAGTACAGCGGTTAGCATTATTCCTCATCTCGTAGGCATGATGGTGGCGATTAGTATCTTTCGAGCCTCGGGAGCTATGGATTTTTTTACGGGTTGGATTGCTCCCTTGATGATGAAGCTTGGTGTTCCCACTGAGGTATTGCCGCTTGGTTTTCTCCGGCCGCTGACAGGCACAGGTTCCTTAGCGTTCACGACAGATTTGATCAAGACATATGGACCTGACTCCATGATTGGACGAATAGCCTCCACGATTCAAGGAAGCACCGACACTACCTTTTATGTATTGACGGTATACTTTGGGGCGGTAGGCATTAAAAACGGAAGATATGCTTTGAAAGTAGGTTTGTTCTCAGATTTGGTTGGATTTATTGCAGCGATTGCGGTATGTCTATTGCTGTTCTCTTAAGGCCTTAGTTCCTAGCCCTCTTCGGAGGGCTATTGTGATTTTGGGGCCTAATAGGTATCATTAGGATGAGGTGACCTATAGACAATGGAAAGATTACAGAAAATTTTGGCTCAGGCTGGTATTGCATCCCGCAGGAAGTGCGAGGAACTTATTCTTGCAGGCAAGGTGCAATTGAACGGAGAGACCGTAACTGAGCTTGGTACCAAAGCAGATCCTGCTGTAGATGAAATTACAGTCAACGGAAAATCCGTTGGAGTAGAGAAGAAGTTATACATTCTTTTCAACAAACCTAAAGGTGTCATTACAAGCGCTTCGGACGATAAAGGCCGCAAGATTGTTACGGATTACCTAAAAGGCGTGAACGAACGGGTATTCCCGGTTGGCCGTCTTGATTATGATACAGAAGGATTGCTCTTGCTTACAAATGATGGGGATTTTGCTTATCTATTAACTCATCCTAAGCATCATGTACCTAAGACTTATCTAGCTACCGTAAAAGGAGTTCCCCATGGCACGCTGTTGGATAAGCTTAAGCAGGGGGTTATGTTGGAAGATGGTATGACGGCTCCAGCTGAACTTGATTATTATGATATTGAGCCTGGGGAGAAACAATCCACCATCCGTATCACTATCCATGAAGGCCGTAATCGTCAGGTACGCCGGATGTTTGAATCCATTAACCATCCCGTAACCCGTCTGAAGAGGATTTCTTTTGGAGAGCTGCATTTAGGCAATATGAAACGTGGATTGTATCGACATCTGGACAAGCAAGAAGTAGAAGAGCTCATGCGTAATGCGAAGAAAGCAGATAAGCCTAGAAAACAGATCAAGTCGGACACATAATCTTCAAATTAAGTTACAGAAATTGTGGCATTTTTCGTTATAATATTCATAGGATATTCACTAAATGTCCATGATTTGTTATATCCAATTGTCATAGAGAAGGAGCCACAACTTTATGAAGAGATACAGACGTCCGGTGCAAATCGTGATTCTGTTCTTCATAGTGATATTAGGCGGCTACGCAATCGGTTCGGCTGTGTTAGGTTCACACGACAAGCCGGAGGTTGGCGATAAGCCGCCTTCTTTTGCACTGCTAGGCATTGATGGCAGTGTCCACCATCTGGAGGACTATGAAGGAAAAGCTATGGTTATTAATTTTTGGGGCACATGGTGCAAGCCCTGTGTGAAAGAAATGCCTGCACTTCAAGCACAGTGGGAGAAGTGGAAGGACAAAGGTGTGGTTATTCTTGGAATTAACGCAGGTGAGGATCAGATGACGGTGCAGAATTTCGTGGATCAGCGAGGGGTCAATTTCCCTATTGTGCTGGATTCAGATAGTGATGCGGTTCGTGATTTTGGAATCTCCCCTTTACCCACGACTTTTTTTGTAAGCGCTAAAGGCAAAATAACCTCCATTCATACAGGTGAGCTGGATCTGGAGACTTTAGGTAATCAGATTGAGCAGTTGGTTCAGCCATAATGAGAAGAGGGGGCATAGCGTTATGATTATCAACACTAAATGTGAATGTGGACATCAAAATCGTGTAGGTACCGTATTGTGCGAGGCTTGCGGCAAACCATTGTTCGAGCCCGACGGACAGGGTAACCTGCTTGAAATGCGCTATGACGGGGCAGCTCGTCGATCTCAGCGTGCAAATCCAACCTGGATTGATCGGATTTGGAACTTCTTTTCTTCTGTAAAAGTAGCCATATATCTTATTATCCTTACCTTGCTCGGGGCGATGCTGGGAACCATCTATCCTCAGGAGAGTACCTTTATTAATCTTTCAAATCCGGGTGACTATTATAAGACTACCTACGGTACATTGGGACATATTTATTATATTTTAGGATTTTCAGATACCTATAATTCTTGGTGGTTCATTCTTTTATTGGTGCTAATAGGTTCTTCACTGGTCATTTGCAGCTTGGACCGGATTCTACCTTTGTATAAGGCCCTCTCCAAGCAGAAAATTCAAAAGCATATGGAATTTTTGACTCGCCAGAAGATTGTGTACCAAGGGGATATTGAAGGTTCACCCCAAGAGTGGATTACCCGCGCTAGACCTTTCCTCAAGAAGAAAGGGTATCGTGTTCATACCGAACCGGATGCATTGCTAGCTGAGAAGCAACGATTTAGTCGTTGGGGGCCTTATATTATTCATATCGGTCTGATTATTTTCCTTCTAGCTGTATTATTTCGAGGGATGCCGGGATTACATATGGATGAATACGTTAGCTTCCCCGAAGGCGAAATTAAGCACATTCCTAATACGACGATGTATCTGAAAAATGAGCAGTTTACCGTTGAATATTACAGTGAGAAAGAGTTGCCTACTGAGTTTCAAGGCACAGGGAAAATGCTTCCAAAATTGTTCCAGACCAAAGCGGTGTTGTATGAATGTACTGCAACTTGTAATGACCCTTCGAAAAAGCCAGTACTCAAAGAAGTTCTCCGTCATGATATTGAGGTGAACAAGCCGCTTAGTTACAAAGGACTGAAAGCCTATCAATATGATTTCGATATGACACCGAAACTGCGTTCTGTTCAACCGGTACTCGTGAACAAAGTCACTGGTGAACACTATGGCAAATTCAAACTAGACATGATGAATCCACAAAGATCTTATACATTAGGTCCTTATACATTAGAACTAAAAAACAAATACATGGATTTCATGCTGAATGATGATGGGGAGCCTTCTTCCAAATCACCCAATCCGAATGCACCGGCATTTTTGTTCGTGGTGAAGGGACCTGACCTTCCGAAGGAAGGATCTCAGTATATTTATTTCCCCAAGCAGATAGATAAAGAAGAATTTCAACAGGATCTAATCAACGAGAAGCTAGGCGGACTAGAAAAGAAGCTGGAGCTTGATGTTCTGGCCATGGGCGATGTTGATTTTGCTAAATCTACTACATTCTTGAATATTCGTACAGACCGCGCAATGCCTTTCGTGTGGATTGGCCTAGGCATTGTGATGCTAGGACTTGTTCTTGGATTCTATTGGACTCACCGACGTATTTGGCTGCGTGTCGATCAGGGGAGAGTTACACTGGGCGGACATACCACAAAAAACTGGTTTGGGATGCGTAGGGAAATTTCTTCGTTCCTGAAACAGATGGGCATCACGATTGATGAGAAGTCTCTGGATAATGGGAGGAACAAAGGATGAGTTCATTCGATTTATTAGAAATCAGTAAACATGCTTTTATGTACAGCTTCTTCATTTATTGTGCCTCATTCATCTTTTTTGCTGTAGCCGTAATGGGAAGAAATTGGAGCAACCGTAATCCCGAACAACATATGCGGAAGTGGGGAAGAATAGCCTTTACCACATCATCCATTGGACTAGCAGGTCATTTACTTTATTTCGGTACACGCTGGGCAGGCGGAACGCATATCCCAGTCAGCAACATGTATGAATTTATGTCCTTTCTGTCGATGATGATTATGATTGCCTTCACGGTAGTATTTCTCATCTATCGCAAAACTACACTGGGTTTGTTCGCCCTTCCAATTGCTATTATAGTAATGGCCTACGCTGCCGTGTTTCCCAGAGAAGTACAGCCACTGATTCCATCGCTCAAATCCATTTGGTTGTATATCCACGTTACATTAGCGGCAACAGGAGAATCTTTTTTTGCTGTCGGTTTTGCGGCAGCATTTATGTACTTACTACGGACGGTTAACTTCAAAGGAACAGATAAGTCCGATCGTCGTCAGCGTAGATGGGTAGAATTCACGTTATTTTCTATTATTATTGTTATTGGCTTTATCGTAGCTGTTTTTGCTTTCCGTCTTGGGGGGTATGAGACCGTCTTCACTAGAGAACATGTGACTACAAGTGCAACAACGGGGGTCTCCACAAGTAAAGTGGAAAATGTAGCGTACACCATGCCTCCAATTATTGCTCCTTACGACAGTACCACAGACCACATGGAAAGTTTTATAGGCATCACTGAGCCCCTGTTCCATGCTCCTTCATGGATTGATGGAATTACGGCTGGCCGAAAGTTAAATACTATTGTATGGTCCATCCTCGCGGGCATAATTATTTATATTCTGTTAAGATTGATTATACGTAGATCATTGGGAGAACTCGTGTCTCCATTATTAAAAGGGTTAGATCCAGATGATTTAGATGAAATTAGTTACCGAGCTATTGCGATTGGGTTTCCGATCTTTACGCTAGGTGCATTAGTGTTTGCTATGATTTGGGCTCAGCAAGCTTGGGGCAGATTCTGGGGCTGGGATCCCAAAGAAGTATGGGCATTAATAAGCTGGCTATATTACAGTGCATACTTACATTTACGGTTATCACGCGGCTTCCAAGGGCGTAAAGCCTCATGGCTTGCGGTAATTGGCTTCCTTGTGATTATGTTCACCCTCGTAGGTGTAAATCTTGTAATAGCGGGTCTGCATTCTTATGCAGGAACGAACTGATACTTATAGAGTAACGGATCTCCTTATTAAAGGAGTGAAGTCGTAGATGGACGAAGGGATTGAGAGTGAAAATGTCAGATCATGTTGATCGTATTCTAGTTGTAGATGATGAAGAACGTATCCGGCGCCTGCTCAAGATGTATTTGGAAAAGGAAGGCTATGAGATTGATGAAGCTGAGGACGGTGAGACCGCCCTTCGCAAAGCAACTACGGGAGATTACGGCCTGATATTGCTGGATGTCATGCTTCCCGGTATAGACGGAGTTGAGGTGTGCAATCGCCTTAGACAAGTGAAATCTACACCTGTGCTTATGTTAACGGCTAAAGGGGAAGAGATTAATCGTGTTCAAGGTTTTGAAGTAGGGGCTGACGATTACGTTGTGAAGCCATTTAGCCCACGCGAGGTCATATACCGAGTAAAAGCGATTTTGCGTCGATCTTCAGCCACGGCATACTTGTCTAAAGAGACCAACACAAGCAACAATATCGTGTTTCCAAATCTGCTTATTGAACATGATGCACACCGTGTAACAGCTAGTGGGCAGGAAGTCAGTCTGACCCCTAAAGAATATGAATTACTCCACTATCTTGCAGTCTCCCCGGATAAAGTGTTCTCTAGGGAAGAATTGTTAAAAGATGTATGGAACTACGAGTTCTTTGGAGATTTACGTACAGTAGATACTCATGTCAAACGTCTTCGCGAGAAGCTGAACAAAGTCTCACCAGAATCAGCGGCGATGATTACTACTGTGTGGGGCGTCGGTTACAAATTAGAGGTGGCAAAATAAGTGCGGACCTTTTGGAGAACGCTTGTCGGCAAACTGTGGATCACGATCATATGTCTGGTCGCAAGTGTCCTCGTTATTCTCGGCTTGTTTCTACTTCCGTATATTGATGTTAATTTTGCCAACTCGGGTGCAATCAAGCAATTGTTCACCTTCGTCTCGATCATTGGGTTCTCTATGACCACCTTTTTTGCTCTGTTGTTGTTTAATAAGATCACTTTACCTATGCAACAGCTGATTCGTGCAGCAGATGCCGTGCGCAAAGGAAACTACGACACGCGCCTTTCTTTGAAGACTAGTGATGAAATTGGCGAGCTTGCAAATTCCTTTAATCATATGGCAGAGGAACTGGAGAATACCATTCGTAGTCTGAAGCATGAGAAGGAGCACTTAGCCAGCGTCTTGCGGAGCATGAATGATGCCGTGATTACCTTAGATACACAAGGGGAAGTTATTCTTACTAACCCGCCGGGTGAGTTAGTACTTCAATCTTGGATAGGTCTAACAGATGCCAAGCTCAATACGCAAAATCTAATTACGGAATTACCAGGCGGCCAGCACCGGGCGGAACGTATGCTTGTTCCAGAACCGCTTCATCCAATGTTTCGTAGTGTTCTGAATCAAGAAGGGGATCAGAGTGGAAATGTTCATGTGAAACAGGCAGTCTGGTCTGTTCATATGGCCCCCCTGGCTTCGGACGGAAGTATCAGAGGAGCGGTGGCCGTTCTTCGGAACGTAACGGAAGAAGTGCAGCTTGAGAAAATGCGCCGAGATTTTGTAGCCAATGTCTCTCACGAGATCCGTACTCCATTGTCCATGATGCAAGGTTATAGCGAAGCGTTGCTTGACGGTATGGCCTCATCACCAGAAGAGAGTGAAGAATTGGTACAAGTTATTCATGATGAATCACTTCGTATGGGGCGACTTGTCAAAGATCTTCTGGATCTGGCACGTATGGAGGCAGGTCATACCGACATTCTCATGCGTCCACTTGACGTAAAAGAGCTTCTGGAAAGGGTATATCGGAAGTTTAGCGTACGGGCCAAAGATCGTGAGATTGATCTTAGACTTTCCTGTACGGAAGAAGAATGTATCCTGGAAGAAGCCAATGAAGATCGACTGGAACAAGTGTTCACGAACCTACTAGATAACGCATTTAGACATACACCTAGTGGGAAGCGCATTGAGATTGTGGCCAGTCGACGGTTGAACGACTTGATTGTTGAGATTCGAGATGAGGGTGTGGGTATTCCGCCAGATGACCTCCCCTTTATCTTCGAACGATTTTACAAGGCAGATAAGGCAAGGGTCCGTGAGGAATCAGGGGGAACCGGTTTAGGCTTAGCCATTGTCAAAAATATTGTTGAAGCTCATCACGGTGCAATTACAGCAATTAGCTCTGTAGGACAGGGTACGACCTTCAAAGTCCAGCTACCTGTCGAAAGACATCAATCTTAGCGTCTTATGACTATGAGCGAGTATTCTTGTTGAATGCCGTAGTTTAATATTGTTCAACGTGGAACATCTATCTGGCTCGATATTAGAAAGAGTTGCATCCCTTGAGGAATGCAACTCTTTTTTTGATTATTATTATTTACTTAAAAGTGCAATTTCCTGAGCTGTATTCACTTCTGGAAGCTGAACTAGCTCTTCGAGAACCTTTTTAGGAACTTCTTTATCTACACTTAGAACCATGATCGCCTCGCCGCCTACTGTCTTGCGTCCGACTTGCATCGCCGCGATATTCACATCATTATTCCCTAGCAGCGTACCCACTTTACCGATGATACCCGGCTTATCATGGTGAGAGATATAGATCAAGTGACCGGTAGGTTCCAAATCAACGGTGAATTTATTAATCTGGACGATGCGTTCCCCGTACCCTGCTAATAATGTACCTCCTACGATCGATTCTTCTCCATTCTCAAGCTTTAGGGCCACACTAATCAGGTTAGTAAATCCTTTGGTTGTAGCCGATTTGGAGACCACTATATTTACTTGACGTGCCTTGGCTAGATGCATCGAGTTAACGATGTTCACGTCGGAACCAAAGTGACGTGATAACACCCCTTTAAGGATATGACGAGTCAAAGGTTGTGTATCTACTTCGGAAAGATCTCCTGCATAGTTCACGACGATTTCTTGTATTGCGGCGTTCGTAATTTGCGCAGCTACTGTACCCAATTTCTCGCCAAGTACAAAGTAAGGTTGAAGTTTGCTCATGACGCTTGGCGCAACTGGAGGTATATTTACTGCATTTTTAAAGGGCTCGTCCCTTAAAATGTGCAGGACTTGTTCCGATACATCAATCGCTACGTTTTCTTGCGCTTCGACGGTAGAAGCACCCAGATGAGGAGTAACAATTATTTTCGGATTATTCAGGAAAGGGTGGTCCGGTTGAGGTGGCTCATGTTCGAATACATCAAAGGCAGCACCGGCAACAATACCTTGATTCACTGCTTCCACAAGAGCATTCTCATCAATCACGCCGCCTCGTGCACAGTTAATAATGCGCATACCCTTTTTCATTACGGCAAATTGATCCGTGCTGATAATACCGCGTGTTTCGGGAGTAAGAGGGGTATGAACAGTAATAAAATCCGCATTTCGTACAATATCGTCTACACTGGCTAACGTGATGCCCATTTTTTCCGCACGTTCTTCGGTAAGGAAAGGATCAAAGCCAAGGACTTCCATGCCAAAAGCTTTTGCCCGCTTAGCCACTTCGCTACCAATCCGTCCCATTCCAAGCACGCCGAGCGTCTTGTGATGAAGTTCAACACCAAGGAAAGACTTACGATCCCATACACCACTTACCGTTTTGGCATAGGCTTGGGGGATATGGCGAGCAAGAGCCATCATCATAGCAAAAGCATGCTCACAAGTTGTAATCGTATTACCATCAGGCGCATTGATTACAATAATCCCGCGCTGCGTTGCCGCTTCAAGATTAATATTATCGACCCCAACACCAGCTCGTCCTACCACTTTTAAGCGTTCACCCGCAGCTAGAATTTTGTCAGTTACCGTAGTTTGGCTCCGTACTAGCAGTCCATCGTATTCAGGAATGATTTGAATGAGTTCTTCTTCGCTAAGTCCTATCTTCTTCTCCACAACAACATCATCTGCATCCACAAGCTTCTGAATCCCCAAGTCACTGATTGGGTCTGACACTAGTACTTTAAACATGGTTTCTTATCCCCCTCCAAAATGTGTGAACTTTGTACAGTATAATTAAAAGGCCTGCCTGTGGGCGTTATGCCTTAAAATACTCCTTTAATTCATTATAGTGGCAGCGCGGAAAAGGATACATATGTGATTCTTCTTATACAAGGGGAAATTTTGCTTTTATTACAACAAAAAAAACCCCAAATCACATACTACTACCGTAGTAAGGGACGAGAAGTTCATCGTGGTACCACCCTAATTCACCAAACCTTCACAGGTTTAGCCTCCATTGTCATAACGACAGAATTGATAACGGAATTCCTCCGATCACACCTACTATAATTCAGTGTAATGACTCAGGAATGCTAAAATTCGTGTTCAAGCTACCGATTTGCAGCAATCACCGGCTCTCTGTAAGCTTGCTAGACGATTTTGTTTCCTTCAACGTGTTTTGAGAGATAACTAATTTTTTCATAATGTATCATAAGCCGCCAAAGAGTGTCAATATAGAATCGTATAGTTCGGGCGTTCCTTGAATTAAGTGACAAGATTCGGTATGATTTTCATATCTCAACTCAAAGGAAATCACATACCATGAAAAAGTTCAAATGGGGCCAAGTTAAAATTAGACGAATTGAAGCAGATCAACTAACAGAGAAGTTATTATTAATAAATCTTTATATTACACAGGTTGTTACCCTTTTGATTGGTTTAGTGATTCTCTTTTTCCAGAAACAAAACATTTTTCATATCATTGCATGGCCTACAGATATATCTTTCCTTTATTGGGGAGGAGGATTAGCGGGTCTGATCTTTATCATTGATTTGTTGCTATCTAAAGTTATACCTGAAGAGAGTATGGATGACGGCGGCATTAATGATATGATTTTCAAAAATAGACCCGTTTGGCATATTATCTTGATTGCGGCAGTAGTTGCTATATGTGAAGAAGTTTTATTTCGCGGAGCAGTACAGCATTCAATTGGCATCTACTGGACAAGTATTGTTTTTGCAGTCATCCACATTCGATATTTGAAGCATTGGATCCCAACAGGATGGGTGTTTCTTAGTAGTTTTGCTCTAGGATATATTTATAATGTAACGGGAGTGTTATGGGCGCCAATTTTATGCCATTTTGTGATTGACTTGGTGTCTGGTCTGATTATTCGTTTTCGGAGGGACAAATGAAAGAACGCTTGAGCAGAATGGAGCGGTACAGCCGCCAGCAACCTAAGATAAGAGCGCTACAGGATACAAGTCCTAAGGATATAGACAATTTGCCTAAGCTAACTCGGAGTCAAAGAATTGTAAATAAAGAACAGACAATTCGTAAGGAGAAACAAGCCCTCTCTAGAAAGTCGGCTGGAGCTTTGCATGAGTTACAATCCGCTTATCAAGAATCAGCAGTAACTACAGATGAAGCATTGCTAGCGGATGATATGCCTTCTCGGCGAGAAGTATTTCCATCACAACGTTTGAAATGGACTCGTTGGTTTTTTAATTCATTAGTATTTATATTTATT
The DNA here is from genome assembly GCF_017874255.1 of Paenibacillus shirakamiensis. Lineage (GTDB taxonomy): Bacteria > Bacillota > Bacilli > Paenibacillales > Paenibacillaceae > Fontibacillus > Fontibacillus shirakamiensis. Next base: position 559,661 of record NZ_JAGGLD010000001.1, read on the forward strand.
GCCTTATTAATCTTATTATTTTTCTGGGGCATGCAGCATTCCGTCTGGGGCGTAAATGCCCTGCAGCAAAAAAATAACTCACCAAAGTAAATCTATAAAAAATTATGAAAATGACCAAAAAGAGCAGCCCATTAAGGGCTGCTCTTTTTGACGTAAATGCTGTATATTACTTGGATTCTTTATAGTTGGTGTCAATACTTCTAGGATCTACAAAAGAATAACCTTTTTCCTCGAGTCTCGTAAGCAGATTGTCAAGTGCAGCCACAGTCCAAGGGAGTTCATGCATCAGAATATTAGATCCTGGGTGAAGCTGATCCAATACATTTTTTACGACAGTCTCTGGATTGTTAGTTCCTTTGCTTTTTAGAGTCCAGTCGAGTGAACCATTGGACCAGGTCATATATAATAAATGGTTGTCCTGAGCGACTTTGCGTCCTACATCCCCACCTTCACCAAAAGGAGGACGGAAGAATGTAGGGGTCTGGCCTGTCAATTCTTTCACCGCTTGCTGTACATCTTCAATTTGTTTTTTCACCTTAGCTTCAGGCTGTTTTTTCAGAGAAATATGATCCCAGCTATGATTGCCAATGATTTGATTTCGTTCATGAATCAGTTTAAGCAGATCTGGATTTTGTTTGACGCGATAACCATTTACGAAAAAGATAGCTTTGGCCTTATGTTTATCAAGAACATCAATTAGTCCGTCAATCATTACTTTTTCTTTGGGGCCATCGTCAAAAGTTAAAAGTACGACTTTCTTTTCAGTGCCTTCCTCATTAGGAACAATATTATATACTTTGTTCATGTGATATTTAAGAGGGATTTCGGCCGGGTCAGCAGGAGTTGTAGGTTCGGCAGTTGATGGTGTCGATGGCTTTGTGTTATCTACTGGAGTAGTAGGTGGCGTGGCTGGTTTGCTCACAGATTCTGGAGCAGGGGCTTGTGAGGAAGAATCACTTTTTTGACCACATGCGCTGAGGAGTAGGCTCAAAACTGCAACGACTAGTAACTTTTTGTTCAACAAAAGATTTCATCTCGCTTTCTATATTTATACCGCATGAATTGGCGGTATTTGGCTAACACTACATACGATTCTAACATACAAGGAGGTGTTTATCTTGAGTTCTTCCTCATTTATTGGCGGAGTATTACTGGGAGCAGCCGCGGTAATGTACGCTTCTAAGAAGAAATCTTCGATGCTTAGCGGCGCGGGCGGTGGAATAGGATCTGCAGCAAACTGGATGGGTCTAGCTAAACAAAAAACAGAGGGATCTTTTAATGGTACAGATTCCTATTCTAGTGGTTCTCAGACAAGCCAGGTGTCACCCAGTCCAAGCTCACAGAACAGCTCGGCACATACGAAGGAATCCAATCTGAAGTCAATTAAAGACATCATCAGAGGGAATCCTGAACTTCACAAAGAAGTGGAGCAAATTCTGAAAGACACCAACACAGTAATTCCTGGTTTGTAAACATGGACAACAAATTAGAATCATTTCTCAGATCCCTAAGGGTGAAGCGGAAATGATTCTTTTTTGTCAATATATTTACGTGCAATTGAATAAAATAAATGATAACATGATTACATAGAACCATTTCAAGCATCTAATAAGAACAGGAACTATTCTGTTTGATAACTTCGGCTTGGAGAGGAGGATCCTGTATGAAGATAGAAAGATTGGGCCAGGATAAGATACGGATTTTCCTCACGTTCGACGATTTAAGCGAGAGAGGGATTCAGAAAGAGGACATGTGGCAGGAAATACCTAAAGTCCATGACCTATTTACTGAAATGATGGATCAGGCTTATAGTGAAGTTGGCTTTGACGCCTCTGGACCTCTTGCTGTAGAAGTATTCGCATTACCCGCACAGGGTATGGTCGTCATAGTAACACGAGGAAAATATGAGAATCAACAATTTGGATCCCTGCATGAAGATGAGATGCCGGAAGAGATTTATGAAATGGAAGTCACGCTAGAACTAAGTGATGCGATTGTCTACGCATTTAGTGACTTCGAGATTCTGATTGAAGCGGCGCATGTATTACAGCCTTCAATAACAGATGCCGGCAGATTATTTAATTATAAAGGTAAATGGATTCTGCACCTTGAACCTGAAGACCTTGATGAAGTGAAGCATCCGGCACTGATTGCCGTGCTAGCAGAATATGGAGAGTCTACTTCAGTTACACCTGCTGTTCTTGAGGAATACGGTAAGCTCGTTATGCCTGAGAATGCAGTTCGTGTTATCTGTGAACATTTCAAAAGACAATCCTAAATTGTACAACAGGCGGAAGCATATATTCTTCCGCCTGTAACTATGTAATGGCGCATTTGCAGAGGAGGAGAAGCCGTTGCTTTTTTTTTCGATAGGAACTGCAGCGGTGGCTCCGGGCATTGCCTTGTTAACCTATTTCTATCTCAAAGATAAATATGATTCCGAACCGCTTCATATGGTCATCAAAATATTTTTGCTAGGTTTTCTAATTGTTTTGCCCATCATGATTCTGCAGCGAGGACTAACCATCTGGTTAGGTGAGAATTCGTTCGTTGATGCTTTTGTTATATCTGCTGGAATAGAAGAATTAGTGAAATGGTTTGTACTGTATCATATGATCTATAATCACATGGAATTTGACGAACCCTATGATGGCATTGTGTATGCTACTGCTGTGTCGCTTGGCTTTGCTTCAGTTGAAAACGTGATTTTTGCATTATATCATCAGGCCACGATGGGAACATTATTAATTCGCGCCTTGCTTCCAGTTTCGGGACATGCGATGTTTGGAGTGATTATGGGTTATTATCTCGGACGTTCTAAGTTCCCTGGTACGAAGACAACCCGTTGGTTCATGGCTTGTTCATTAATTCTGCCTATATTCTGGCACGGCGTGTACGATTGGATTTTGGAGAACATTACGCAATACTGGTTATGGTATACAGTTCCATTAATGGCTTTTCTGTGGTTCGGTGGGATTGGCAAAATGTACCGTGCGAATAGCCGATCTCCGTTCCGTCTAACTCAGGCGGGTAGAGGAGATTAAGGTTACTAAATATTGGGCACTCTACTCTTAAAAAGAAGATGATATACATCATCAAATCTTAAAGAGAGGGTGCTTTTTTGTTGCGAGTAAAAGTGAAAATTACTTGTTTGGCATGTGGGGAACGGTTTATTTTACGAGGATTAAAACACAATGGACGGATTGAAACGGGATTTAAGCAGTGCCTATGTGATAACAAAGATCTCTTCGATTTGGAAGAAGAGGATCTGTAATGCTTAACCTTGGATGATATGCATAAAGCTTCTTTCTTCTTGTCACACTAAGGACAGTTCATTGAAGAAAGGAGCACGTGACATATGTATGCAAGAATCAGTGGGGTCTTATTCCCAGTTGCAACTGTTTTGCTAGTAGGGGCTTTAATATGGGGGTACCAGGAGAATCAGGAGAAGAATTCTATCCTTATTAAAGCGGAAAATCAATATCAACGCACTTTCCACGATTTGTCTTATCACGTAGATCGTCTGCATGGTGAGCTTGGGAATACGCTTGCTGTGGCTTCAACCTCGAATTCAATGCATCGTAAAGGCCTAATGAATGTGTGGCGTATCACTAGTGAGGCTCAAAACGAGATTAATCAACTCCCGCTAACGCTGCTGCATTTCAATAAGACAGAAGATTTTTTATCTCGGATTTCCCGCTTTTCTTACCAGACAGCCAATCGTGATTTAACAAAGAATCCCTTGACCTCTAAAGAGATGAGCAACCTTAAAGCGCTGTACAAAAACTCCAACGAAATTTCTTCGGAAATTCAAAAAGTTCAAAATAAAGTCATCGATAAGCACTTGCGTTGGATGGATGTAGAAACAGCACTGGCCAGTGAGCAAAAGGCTCAGGATAATACCATCGTAGATGGTTTTAAGACTGTAGATAAGCGGGTGGGAGAATATCCTGAATTAGACTGGGGACCTTCCGTATTGAGTATTTACAACAAAAGATCAGTCAAAAAACTCGAAGGCCCCTCTACAACCATTGAACAAGTGAAGCAAAAGGCGGCCTCGTTCTCTGAGACGAACCATGCAGCAACTATTAAAGTCATTGAGAATGGGAAAGGGACCGAATGGGCTTCTTTTACAGCGTCTATGCCAGGTAAACGTTCAGGAGAGTCATTGTCTATGGACTTTACTCGTAATGGGGGACATCTCCTTTCATATAATGACAATCGTCAGCTTGGAAAAGCAACCCTTTCAGATCAGGAAGCGCATGAGAAGGCAAAACAGTTCCTGAAAAGCAAAGGCTATGGCGACATGGAGACGGTGGTATACGATAAATTAGGGAATATCGCCAATCTTACGTTCGTCTCTAAAAAAGGTGATGTCTACATCTACCCAGAGAAACTGTCCGCAAGGGTAGCCTTAGACAATGGACAAATCATTGGACTTCAGACAAGTGACTATGTCTATGAGCATCAAAACGATAACAAAGTTACTACGCCAAAGCTTACATTAGCTCAAGCACAAAAGTTTTTGAACTCCGATCTTAAGGTGACTTATCATCGCACGGCTTTAATTGAGAATGACCAAGGCGAGAAAGTCATGACTTATGAATTCGGTGGTCGTATCAACGGGTCACAGTATCGAATTTTCTTGAATGCCGATAATGGTCAGGAAGAAGCGGTAGAAGAAATTAGAGATGGACGTAAAGAAACCACGCTGAAATAAACAACTTTGAAGGACATCTTCCTATGGGGTAAGGGAGGTGTCTTTTGTCTTTAAAATGTTCTCGCACATTCAGCTTTGCATGCTATAATTACCAACATATACATATAAAATTCCTGTGGCGGTGAGAAGGTTGTTTCCTAAGATTAATGACCACGTATACATTCAAATTGCATCAGAGATAGAGAAAGAAAATAAGCAAGAATACAAATCGAGAATTGCTGAAATGGAAGATGATTCCATACTAATGGAAGTGCCAATCCCTGTAGAAGGCGGGAAAATGAAGAAACTATATATGGGCGATGAATTGTCCATGTATTTTGTCAATGATGAAGGGGTTAAGCACTATTTTAATACATATGTACTTGGCTATAAGAGTGACAATATTCAGTTAGTTCGAATTCGTAGGCCTGAACTGGATTCCATTACAAAAGTGCAACGTCGTAATTTTTTGAGAGTAATTGCTGAACTTGAAGTCGCTGTACGTACTGAAAAAAATGTGAGATTTATTGCGCTTACGGAGGATGTAGGTGGAGGGGGGATCTCATTTTATGTGGATCCTACTTATAAGCTGAATGAGGAAGAGCTTCTGCATTGCTGGGTATTGCTTCCTTACAAAAATGGTACCATTGAACATGTGCCTATCGAGACGGAGATTGTAAGAATGAAAAAGCTTGAGACTGGCCGTAATCTAGTAATGCTAAAGTTCCGTAACATCGCCGATATTGAGCGCCAAAAATTAATTCGCTATTGTTTTGAGCGCCAGTTCGATTTTCGTAATCGTTAAAAGACTCCATATAACTATGTTAAATAGGCATAAACTAGGGATTCGCCGGGAAAAGTATAGGCATTAACTTGAAGGGCGTGTTGCCTATGAGCAAGACTAAAAATGAAGAAATAAATGAAGATATAGAGCCCTTTGAGGCTCTTTTTCTTTCATTTAGCGATCAGATGAATCACTTTATTGTAAAGCCTATTTTTCTGTTTGTTGTACTTCTCTTTCTGTTTCAAGGATTGCTTAAAATCCCAGTGCTTAAGCCTTATTTGTCCTCTGCAGATCATTATGAAGGTGACGTGCTACCCCCGTTAAATCGTGTTTTGGAAAAATCATCAAGGCACTGAAGGCTTTTGCATCCCCTCTTGTTGTGTGGTATAATTTTCACGTCGCAGGCAATGCCTGCTTTTTTAATGAGGCTTTGTTGAGGAGGAATGCCCCGTTGAAGTCAGAATCTAACGGGAAAATCAACATTGCCATCGACGGGCCTGCCGGAGCCGGCAAAAGTACGATCGCCCGCATGGTGGCAAGTGCTTTGTCCTACATATATGTGGACACAGGTGCTATGTATAGAGCAGTGACCTGGTATATGATTCAGCATGGAATTGAACCTGACGAAGAGCAAGAAGTGCTTCAAACGGCTCAAAACTTGGTTATTCAATTAATACCTGGTGTAGATGGCCAGAAAGTGCTTGTTAACGAGGAGAATGTAACCACTCTCATTCGTTCACTCGCAGTGAATGCCAAAGTGTCCCGATATGCGCAAATCGAGGGGCTGCGCACTCAGCTGGTATCGCTGCAGCGGCAAATGGCTTTGCGCAAAGGCGTCGTTATGGATGGACGTGATATCGGCACTACAGTACTCCCGGATGCAGAAGTGAAGATTTTCATGACAGCAACTGTACAGGAGCGAGCAAGGCGTCGTTATATGGAATTGAAAGATTCCGTATCGATCACGCTGGAGCAACTGGAGCATGACATTGCAGCACGAGATCATTTGGACGAACAACGTGAGATTTCTCCGCTTCGTCAGGCAGATGATGCCATCTGGATGGACACAACCGAGATGAATACTTTGGAAGTTACCGAAGCTATTGTATCTCTAGCACAACGCAGTGGATGGAGAGAGGAAAGCAAATGATTTATACGGTATGCCGTGCCCTTCTTAGATTAATCTATAAGCTCCTGTTCAGACTTCGTGCAAGTGGACTTGAGCATATTCCTGAAGAAGGTGCTGTAATTCTCTGCTCTAACCACATCAGCAATTTTGACCCGCCAACGATTGGGATTTTATTGGATCGAAAGGTTCATTTTATGGCAAAGGCCGAATTGTTTGAAGTACCTGTGCTTGGTCCTCTGATTCGGAATCTTGGAGCATTTCCCGTCAAACGTGGAGGTGTAAGCAAGGAATCTATCAAAACAGCGCTCAACTTATTACGAAGTGGCAATATTATGGGGATATTCCCTGAAGGAAGCCGTAATCAAAGTGAGAATGCGAATGCGATGGGGAAAAAAGGTGCTGCAAGTTTTGCTTTGCGTAGTAACGCGGTTGTTATCCCTGTAGCAATTATAGGCAATTATAAAATGTTTAAAAAAACGAAGGTAGTCTACGGCGCGCCTGTGGATTTGTCAGAATTCAAAGATGCTCCTTCTGGAGAAGCACTTGATCTGGCCACCGAGAAAATTATGGTTCATATCGCGGAGCTTAAAGCCCGCGGCTAGAAGACCCACACTTAACCGGGTCAAGACCATGCATGAAGATCGGGAACATATGGAAAGCTACAACAATATTGCATGTTTTGAACTCCGCTTCCTGCGGGTTTAAATAAATGGGGTTTTGAATTGAGGAGGGTATTGAGATGTCGGAAGAAATTAAAGATCAGCATGATGCTGAAGTGACAAATCAAGATGAATTGGAGCAAGTCGTGTCCTTGAAAAAAGGGGACACCGTCAAAGGATCGATTGTTAAAGTCGAGGACAACCAAGCTTATGTAAGCATTGGATATAAATATGACGGTGTAATTCCTATTCGTGAATTATCATCGGTTCACTTGGATAACGCTTCGGATGCCGTAGAAGTAGGACAAGAAGTTGAAGCTAAAGTAGTTAGCATTGACGACGAGAAAGAAAGACTTGTTCTTTCCAAACGTGCCATTGATAGCGAAAATGCATGGGAAGTTCTTCAACAACGTTTTGACAACAAAGAGACTTTCGAAGTTACAGTTGCTGACGTTGTTAAAGGCGGTATTGTTGCGGACGTTGGTGTTCGTGGCTTTATCCCGGCTTCTATGGTTGAACGTCATTTCGTTGAAGATTTCATCGAATACAAAGGTCGTACACTTCGCGTAAAAGTGAAAGAAATTGACCGTGAGAACAATAAAGTAATCTTGTCTGCAAAAGAAGTGTTGGACGAAGAATTCGAATCCAACAAGCAAAAGTTGATCGGCGAAATTAAAGAAGGTCAATTGATTGACGGTAAAGTTCAACGTCTAACTCAATTCGGCGCTTTCGTTGATGTAGGCGGCGTGGATGGTTTAGTTCACGTATCCGAAATCGCTTGGAACCATATTGACAAACCTGCGGATGTTCTTTCTGAAGGAGACGCAGTTAAAGTTAAGGTTCTAAAAGTAGATCCTGAAAAAGGCAAGATTAGCTTGAGTATCAAGGCTGCAACTCCGGGACCTTGGGAAACAGCTGCACAACAATTTAACACTGGAGACATCATCAGTGGTGAAGTAAAACGTTTGGTTACTTTCGGTGCATTTGTTGAAATCGCTCCGGGCGTAGAAGGTTTGGTTCATATTTCCCAAATCTCCCACAAACATATCGCTACACCTCAAGAAGTTCTCAAAGAAGGCGAAACCGTTCAAGTTAAAGTGTTGGACGTGAACTCTTCTGAGAAACGTGTTAGCTTGAGCATCAAAGAAACTGAAGAAGCTCCAGCGCAATCTGCTAAGCCTGAAAGAAGCGAAAGAAGAGGCGGCGGTGCGGATCGAGTGAACCGTGAGGATATCAACAACAATCCTAACGTTTCTCTAAGCAATCAAGGTCTAAGCGTAACGCTTGGAGACATTTTTGGCGACAAGTTGAGCAAACTTAAATAGTCTTAAACTACTATGTAAAGTAATCGGCGGACTCGGTGACGAGTTCGTCGATTTTTTTATATCCCTGTAAAATTGGGAATGGATGGGTTAGCCAAGCAAGTTATTTTTTGCTATGATGGTTAACGAAAACAAAAAGTCTAGGTTTACAAAATTGTTTTGCATGGCAAAACTTTAACTATAGTTTGTCAGTATTAAATGTAAACAGTTCTACGTAAACTTTTTAGGAGGAGTTCATTATGGCAAGACCCGTTGTGGCTATAGTAGGTCGCCCAAATGTGGGCAAGTCTACCGTCTTCAACCGTATAATCGGCGAAAGATTGGCCATTGTGGAAGATAAGCCAGGCATTACCCGTGATCGTATTTATGGTATTGGGGAATGGAATGGCAAATCATTCAGTATTATTGATACCGGGGGTATCGAACTGGATGGGGAAGATATGATCCTTAAGTCAATCCGTATGCAAGCAGAACTTGCGATGGAAGAGGCAGATGTTATTGTCTTTATGTGTGATGCGAAATCTGGTCTCACGCAATCCGATGAAGAAGTAGCGAATTTGTTATATCGATCAGGCAAACCCATTGTCATTGCTGTGAACAAAGTAGACAATATGGAGAGAGCCGATCATATTTACGAATTTTACAACTTAGGATTTGGAGATCCCATCGGTGTATCAGGAAGTCATGGTATGGGCGTAGGCGATCTACTAGATGCGATTGTAGAGAAGCTTCCTGAGCTTGAAGAAGAAGAATATGATGAAGACGTTATTCGTGTGGCTCTCATAGGAAGACCAAATGTGGGTAAATCATCTCTGGTGAATGCTATCCTTGGAGAAGAGCGAGTGATTGTAAGTGATGTGGCAGGAACTACACGCGATGCGATTGATACTCCTTTTGAAAAAGATGGTCAGCGTTATGTGTTGATTGACACAGCTGGGATGAGAAAACGCGGCAAGGTTTATGAGACTACGGAAAAATATAGTGTCATGCGAGCGATGAAAGCGATTGAACGCGCAGATGTGGTTCTGATTGTTATTAATGGCGAAGAAGGAATCATTGAACAGGACAAACATATCGCAGGATATGCATATGAAGCTGGAAGAGCCTCAGCATTTGTAGTCAATAAGTGGGATATTGTTGAAAAAGATGATAAGACCATGAAAAACTTCGAGCAGAAGATCAGAGATCATTTCTTGTTCATGACGTATGCTCCGGTTGTGTTCTTGTCTGCTCTGACGAAGCAACGCTTACAAAAGTTGCTTCCTGTCGTGAAGCATGTCGCTGAACAACACAATAGACGCGTGCAAACCCATCTATTAAATGATGTTATCTCCGATGCGGTAGCCATTAACCCACCACCTACGGATAAGGGCCGCAGAATGCGGATCAACTATGCTACGCAAGTTACTGTCAAACCACCGACTATCGTTGTTTTTGTTAATGATCCGGATTTGATGCATTTCTCATATGAACGTTATTTAGAGAATAAGATCAGAGCAGCCTTTGATTTTGAAGGAACGCCGATTCGTTTGTTCACACGACGCAAGTCTGATGAAGGTTAGGGGAGAAAGTTTGTGATTCCATCCGTTATTGCAGTCATTATCAGCTATTTATTGGGCTCTGTCAGCTTTAGTGTTTTGCTGGCACGCCTCTTGAAAGGAATTGATATTCGTCAGCACGGCAGCGGAAATGCTGGTGCTACCAATACGCTTAGAATATTGGGAAAAGGACCAGCCATTCTAGTACTTGTACTGGATGTCCTTAAAGGAATTGCCGCTGTGTGGCTTGGCCGATGGCTGGGCAACGGATCCGAATGGATCCCTTCTCTTTGCGGTATCGCGGCTATTATTGGACATAATTGGCCGCTTTATTTTCGTTTTCGTGGTGGGAAGGGGATTGCCACAACGATTGGTGTGATGGTTACACTCGCCTTTGGTCCAGCATTATGGGCAGGTTTGATTGCCATTATAGCTATTATATTAACCCGTTATGTTTCACTAGGTTCCTTATTGTTTGTAGGATTTACACCCGTATTTTTGGCGATCGCAGGAGATACGGGACCTTATTTCTGGACCAGCATTATTATTGGGGTTTTTGCTTTTTGGAGGCATCGAACCAACATAGTAAAAATTGTGCATGGAAAAGAGAACAAACTCGGGTCCAAGGGAGGAAAACGTGTTGTTTAAAAAAGCAGCTGTTCTTGTAGCAGGAAGTTGGGGGACGGCCCTAGCCAGTGTGCTTGCCGATAAGGGAATTCAGGTCCATATGTGGACCCGGAATGAACAGCAAATGAACGAGATAAATACCAAGCATAGCAATCAACGCTATTTGCCGGATATAACTCTTTCTCCTCTAATTACAGCATTTACAGATATGAAAGAAGCTCTACATGAAGTAGAAGCCGTCATTATTGTGGCCCCTTCTTCTGCCATAAGAGAGGTTTCGAAGCAACTTAAACCGTACTGGCATGAAGATATGTTAGTGGTTCATGCTACTAAAGGCTTTGAGACGGAATCGATGAAGAGAATTTCAACGGTAATCTCCGAAGAGCTTGGCTGCAGTGAAGGTCATATTGTTGTACTCTCTGGACCAAGCCATGCAGAAGAAGTTGTGAAGAAATGTCCAACGACCGTTGTTGTTGCATCTCTTGAAGAAGCTCAGGCCAGACGTGCTCAAGACTTATTTATGAATACTTACTTTAGAGTGTATACAAATCGTGATCTAGTTGGTGTTGAACTTGCGGGTGCTCTTAAGAACATCATCGCTTTAGGAGCAGGGATGTCAGATGGGCTAGGTTTTGGAGATAACGCTAAAGCTGCCTTGTTAACTAGAGGGCTAGCCGAAATCACGCGCATTGGTGTGGAGATGGGTGCGAACCCTTTGACATTCTCAGGACTTGCAGGAATTGGTGACTTAGTGGTTACAGCAACAAGTCAACATAGTCGGAATTGGCGTGCTGGCTCTTTGCTCGGACAGGGCAAACCCTTGCAAGAAGTTCTGAATTCTATGGGCATGGTAGTAGAAGGAATTCGAACTACGAAGGCAGCTAGGGCTATTTCAAAGAAATATGGTGTTCAGATGCCGATTGCTACACAGATCTATCATGTGCTGTTCGAGGATATGGACACTAAGACGGCTGTAGAGGCTCTCATGGGCCGAGATAAGAAGAATGAGATGGAAATGATGTCTCAAGAAACCTATGAGCAGTGGCATACCTAATAGCCTACACCCTTTTCGGCAGGAACTCATACACTGAGTGTGACGACTGCCGGAGGAGGGGAGAACATGAACAAGAGCATTTCTAAAGACGCCCTGAACGCGATTAACAAAAAGACAGGGAAAACGATCACGGAAGGCGCTGTGAAGAAACTTGCCAGCACGGTGAAACCTTCGACACTTCAGAGTGAAGCGCAGCTTCGCCAATTAATCAAACAAGTGTCTGCTATGGCTAAGGTTCCGGTCTCAGATGCAACGATGAATGAAATCGTGGGTGCTGTAAAGAAAAGTGGAATGAACCCTAGCAACATGGAAGCATTAATGAAGTTAATGATCAAAAAATAAAATCATTCTTGAATAGGCATTATGCCAACGAAGACTCTGCATTTTAGGATGCAGAGTCTTTTTGATCTGTGCTTTTTCGTAGCCCTTTTAATAGGGGGATGCTATAATATGATTCATATCATGATATATTGGGGGAACTTTTTCATGGATGCAATGACAAAAATGTGGCTATCCATCGCGGCTATTCTCGTTATGGGCTTGTCCGTTTTTTTAATTACGTTTGCCAGGTCCAAGACGAAAGGCTGGGTTAGGGGTATACTGTCACTTATCGCATTTCTTATTATGGTTACAGGTTTTTTAGTCGGTGTCGTATCCATAACTTAACATTACATCAACAGAATTAGGGCATAAAGTGAGGTACCATGGATGGAAGTAGAGTGGCAGATACAATCTAATGCATTATCTGAATCCTTGACGAAGCTTGCTAGGCATTTAGAGGATGAGCAAGACTGGCTCATTGGAGGCAGTTGTAGCCTATGGTTGCAAGGTGTTCAAGTTCATCAACCCCCGAGGGATATTGATATTTATATGGATGAACAGGATATCGGAAATGTACATAACAAGCTTAATTACATGGCTTTGGATACTCCTCGTTTGGACACATCTGGAATATATAAATCTATATTAAGCCATTATGAAATTGGGAACTATACCGCAGAGTTGGTTGGAGGATTCGAAGTTCGAAGTGGAGGAAGTCACTATTGTGTGAATATTCGAGGTCTGCTCAAGCAGGAGGCTCCGACTCTTCAAATGAATGGACACCATCTTTATCTTATGCCACTTGCGCATGAATATGTTTTTAATTTGCTTAGAGATCGACCTGATCGGTACGTGCCTATAGCCGAGGTTTTGAAGAACAATGCTAATAAGCATAGAGCTCTTTTGTTGGAAATACTTCAATCCAATCGCTGGTCAAAGGCACATCGTGCTTCTATTTTGGATGTAATAGGCTAAGTAGTGGTTATACAAAATTGCAATACATACTTCAAGGAAAGGACGTGCGTATTATGGACTATGAGATATCGTTCGGTCCTCAGAACAAGACCGTAAAGGTTCGTCCTGGGACAACGGTACTTCAAGCGGCACGTCAAGCTCGGATATTCATAGCTACACGGTGTGGTGGTAATGCGGGATGCCTTATGTGCAAGGTGAGTATAGGAGAAACTTCGTCCTCTTTTTCTTCACCTGAAAGAGCAGAACTTCACAAATTAGGAGAATTGATTGATCAAGGGACCCGGCTTGCTTGTCAGGCCAAAATCGTTGGGAACGGTCATGTAGATCTGCCAGAAGATCCTTTGAAAGCTGCGGTCCGTCGCCAACTTGAAATGCAGCAAAATGATGATCTTTGGTGAAGTAATTTAGATAAAGGGTGAATTCGGTTGAATACATGGTATGGAATTAGAGTTCTACGCACAACTGTTCTGATGACGGTATGCGCCCTGTTCATCCTTTCTATGAGTGGATGCATGTATCCGGGCAAAAATGGAGGACAGCAGGCCTCTTACCGCGAGAGTGTGGACCGCGTACAACGGGCTGTAGATCAGTTTCAGAAGGAAACGGGTATTTTACCTATTGTGACAGCTTCTGAGGATACGCCAAAATACGAGAAATACAAAGTCAATGTGGATCAACTCCAGAAGAAAGGATTCATAGACGAGATCCCCTCTTCTGCGTATGAAATGGGTGGTTCGGTCTACTTCTTAATTCAGAACGAAGAGATCAAGCCTACGGTCAAAGTGATGGACCTGATTACAGTGCAGAAGACTAATGATGTTCAGAGGTTAGTAACGAAATATAAGAGCGCGCATGCTGGCAAACTTCCAGAGTTTAAGGAACAATCTCCTGGAATTTACACCGTGGATTTGAAAGTTTTAAATGGAGAATCTTATGCATGGACGAGCTTTTATTCCAACCAGATTGTGGATTTTATAATGGACAAAAAAGGAATTATATATCCAGATTATGCCTTTGATCTTATGCAAGCTGTTCAAAAATCCGGAACAAAACCTGAGCTTGGAAAAGATATTCGGGATCTTTTATTAGATCAATCCTACTATGTTCCCGTCCGTTCTTTGCCTTATTATTGGGTCAATAATCAGCCTGTTCCACAGCCAAATCTATAATAGATAAGACTCCTTTAGGGGTCTTTTTTTTGTGATTTACTATATATTAAATGCATACTCCCGACTGCTCCACATACATATATTCTATGGCGGAAAATGCTGAGGGATAGACTCTCATGGCTAGCTAGAAGCGTGCTATTCTATGCATTCTATCGGAATATTTCAGTCATATTTTCTCAACTGGTACATATGATGGTACTAGTCCTAAGGCATGTACGAGTTAACGCCGCTTCGTTCTTTTTTCTCCAAGCGACTTCCGGCGGCGGACACGGGCAAGGGCAACTGCGCTCTGCCGTTGCAACAGTAATTAAGATTGTGGTGAATAACGAAGCGGATGCTCTCAAAAGCATTTTTCCTTCGGCGAAATTTGAGGAGGGGATTTCATTGGCATTGGAGAAAGTGGATATTTTTAAAGACATCGCAGAGCGGACCGGCGGAGACATCTATCTAGGTGTTGTCGGTGCAGTGCGAACGGGTAAATCAACCTTTATAAAAAGGTTTGTAGAGACTGTAGTTCTCCCAAATATTACTAACGAAGCTGATCGCGTTCGTGCAGTAGATGAACTTCCACAAAGTGCAGCAGGCAAAACAATCATGACCACGGAGCCCAAATTTGTGCCAAATAACGCGGTTCAAATTAAGGTGGATGAAGGGCTTGAAGTCAATGTAAGACTGGTCGATTGCGTAGGCTATGCAGTCGAAGGAGCCAAAGGATACGAAGATGAGAACGGTCCTCGTATGATTTCTACTCCTTGGTTCGAGGAACCTATTCCTTTTCAGGAAGCGGCGGAGATTGGGACTCGTAAAGTCATTCAAGAGCACTCCACACTAGGTGTTGTAGTCACCACAGATGGGACAATTGCAGATATTCCCCGTTATTCCTATATAGAGTCCGAAGAACGTGTTATAGAGGAACTCAAAGAAGTGGGGAAACCGTTCGTCTTAATTATTAATTCGACACGCCCTCGGAGCGAAGAGGCTCTTCAACTTAGAAATGAGTTGGCTATAAAATATGATATTCCTGTATTGACACTTAGTGCGGCAACTATGACTGAGGAAGACGTAACGGGTGTTCTCAGAGAAGTTCTGTATGAGTTCCCTGTTCATGAAGTTAATGTTAATCTTCCTAGTTGGGTAATGGTTCTTAATGAGAACCACTGGCTACGTAGCAATTATGAGAATTCTGTCCGAGATACAGTGAAGGATATCCGTCGTTTGCGTGATGTCGATAGAGTAGTGAGTAATTTCCTAGAGTATGAATTTATTGATCGTGCCGGACTCAGTGGCTTAAATATGGGGCAAGGAGTTGCAGAGATTGATTTGTTCGCCCCAGATGAGCTATATGATCAGATTCTAACCGATGTGGTTGGAGTTGAGATCAGAGGCAAAGATCACCTGCTACAATTAATGCAAGACTTTACCCATGCGAAGCGCGAATATGATCGTTTTGCTGAGGCACTTGAGATGGTTAAGACAACGGGCTACGGAATTGCTGCTCCTTCTTTAGCAGAAATGGCTCTCGATGAACCTGAGCTGATACGCCAAGGATCTAGATTTGGTGTGCGGCTAAAAGCCACGGCTCCATCTATTCACATGATTCGAGTCGACGTGGAATCGGAGTTCTCTCCTATCATTGGTACGGAGAAACAAAGTGAAGAACTTGTACGCTATCTCGTGCAAGATTTCGAGAGTGATCCGATTAAAATATGGGAATCTGACATCTTTGGTCGCTCGCTTCACTCTATCGTAAGAGAAGGCATACAGGGTAAAATAGCGCTAATGCCAGATAATGCTCGCTATAAATTACAAGAAACTTTAGGGCGAATTATCAATGAAGGTTCAGGTGGATTAATCGCTATCATCCTTTAACTACATTAGCTTTTGCCGGTCCATTTTAGCGGTGGATCGGCTATTTTTATGCGAAAAAGCATACTAATCGCAAGCCAGAAGCGGATTATCCCTTGAAATTATGTTGTAGGTGTATTACTATAAGTTTGTTCTTCCGAAGATATGTATATTTTCGGTCAAAACGGAAACACAGTATAGCAGAGAAGAAGTTATTCCTTTTCGGGGAGGTGAAACAGGATGAATAAATCAGACTTGATCGCACACGTGTCCGAATCTACGGAACTATCCAAAAAGGATGTTACCAAAGCAGTTGATGCGGTATTTGAAGCTATTTCCGAGGCTCTTCAAAACGGAGATAAAGTACAATTAGTGGGATTTGGCAACTTTGAAGTTCGTGAACGTTCCGCACGCAAAGGACGCAACCCACAAACCGGAGAGGAAATCGAAATCCCTGCGAGTAAAATTCCCGCTTTCAAACCGGGTAAAGCACTCAAAGACGGAATCAAATAAGATTTCTACATACTTTCCGAACCCAAAGACCGTGAGCAGATGTTCACGGCCTTTTCTTTCTTTTTAGAAGATTCGTAGGATTCGTGGAGGTGTAAGAGCATGGAAGAGCAAGAACAGAAAAATACAGAGTACTTTGTCATTAAGGCGAAAGAACAAGGTGTTCAAGTCATTGGCTTAACAAGAGGCAAGGATACCCGGTTTCATCATACGGAGAAATTGGACAAAGGTGAAGTGCTGATCGCGCAATTCACTGATCATACTTCTGCTGTAAAAGTACGGGGCAAAGCCATCGTCATGACGAAACATGGAGTAGTAGATACAGAAGAGTAAAGGCAGGCTTAGCCTGCCTTTTTTTAATCGCAAGAGTCACCCTTAAGATTCCAGTGCTTTTGAACGTTCTTCCTTTTGGGCAAACTGTATACAATGAGGTATAGCGCTTTATTGTACGTGCCAGGGGCACGAGCCCAAGAGAAGAAGGTGTAGGCATGGGGAAATGGCGATGGATATGGCTAATGATATGCGGAACAATAATTATAGCGATTATGATGGCAGGCTTTACGAATTTAGGGAAGAAAAACCACAAAAATGATGCTCAGATGGTATTTGCTCAAGGCGAGAAGCCGGGACTCCTTTCAGAGGACAATCTGGTGGATGCGATGATTATGCTCCCTCTTTCGCTCCCCCTATCAAAGGCAGATCTGAATGATCACATGTTGTCTGTAGATTTAAAAATAACCAAAAATAATACACACATGTCACGTGTTTATTTGAATATAGCAGCTTTGATTCGTTTTGCCTTTGAGCGTACAAGCAACATCAATCAGTTATTGATTAGAGTCATGGCCGAAGATGAATGGGTAGGGGAAAAGCATTTGCTACTCGCAGCTGACATTCGTCGAGATGAATGGCCAGAGTTGGCCCTTGAGGAACTTGAAGCACTGGGAGACCAAGAGTTGACCCCTGAAATTAAAGGTTGGTTCAGATTTACAGAGACGAATTTATGGAAAACTCGCTTTGTCCCTTAAAGTATAGAAAGGACTAAGCGAAGGATTCATTCAGACTTCGTGCGCACCCCATGAACTTATGCTATAATATATAAGATTAAGACACGGAAAATGACATCGTCAGTATAGAGCGGCTCGGAGGCACAGAATGAAACCTTATCGCATATCTGAATTGGCAACTAAATACGTCGGATACGACATGATTACGGCTCACACGGAACTTCCGCCTTTTGCGGATATCCGTGTTCATTTGCTTTACGCCTATCTATCGAACTCATCGGCCTTTCGGCCAGATGATATAGAATCGATTGTATTGGCAGTCTATCTGGTTCAACTTGGACTAGATACCCATGATTTAATTGACCCGGAGGATATTCGTAAAGAAGAATCTCTGATGAGGGCTAGGCAGTTAAATGTTTTAGCGGGAGATTATTTTAGCAGCTCATTTTATGAATTATTATCTAAAGTGGGCGAGATTCAGTTGATTTCCACACTAAGTCAAGCTGTGTCGGAAGTGAACCGAAAGAAAGTGAATTTGTATACAAAGCTCGGTATTCATAATCTGACAGCTGAGGAATATCTGCATGACAAAGCGGAGCTCAAACAAGAGCTATTTCATACATTCAGCTCGCGCCTGAACTCAGACCTCATTCATAGCTATCTTGAACTTCTTTCTGAACTTAGTGTGATTGAAACCTTACAAGAAGAACGTACGGCGATGAACTCAGGTTCTTTGTATGTCTCGCAACTGCTGAGTATGCAGGTGGACACGCACGTTGATAGGGATGAATTTACCGTAGAGGCCTGGAGCACTATGCTGGATACATACAGTGTGGAATCTCATTTGGATAGCAAAATCCAATTATCAATTCAGCGAATTCAAAGCATTGTGGGGGAATGTTCGGATCTTAGACTTCGCGAAGAATTAATTCGAATTGTTAACCCTATCTTTGTAGGCATGGAACAATCAGGCAAGGTGTCCTAGAGAAAGGTGAGGTAAGCCCATTGGAATCACAATCGTCAAAACAAAAAGAGCAATTTGTACATTCGGTATTTCAGAGCATCGCCCCAAAATATGATCTGATGAATGATATTCTTAGCTTCCGACGGCATAAGGCGTGGCGGAAGTTCACCATGAAGAAAATGGCGATGGCTCCTGGAGATACAGCAGTAGATTTATGCTGTGGCACTTGTGATTGGACTATCAGTATGGCTCAGGCTAGTGGTGGCAAAATTTCAGGTCTTGATTTCAGTGACAATATGCTGAAGGTCGGACATGCCAAGGTAAATCAGCTACACCTAGAGCAACAGATTGATCTTGTACAAGGCAATGCGATGGAACTTCCCTATGCCAGCAATACATTTGATTATGCAACGATAGGTTTTGGTCTACGCAATGTTCCTGATTTACGTAAAGTGTTAAGCGAAATGAACCGCGTAGTCAAACCTGGAGGCATGGTTGTTTGTCTAGAATTATCCAAGCCTACATGGCAACCGTTCAAAGGCATTTATTATTTTTACTTCCAGCAAATTCTTCCTTGGCTTGGTAAATTTTTCGCTAAACGTTATGAACAGTACAAATGGTTGCCAGATTCTTTAGCTCAATTTCCAGGACGTCATGAACTGTCTCAAATATTTTCCGAAACGGGTCTTACACAAGTTAAGGCTTACCCTCTCACCGGTGGTATAGCCGCATTACATATTGGGATTAAGGTGAATTCAGATGTTTAAAAAGACGGTTGTTTTTCTTCAAATGATTAAATTCGAGCATACCATTTTTGCACTTCCTTTCGCTTTTATGGGCGCACTTTTAGGTTCAATGGTGGTACTTGGGCATCTACCGTCCTGGCCTCAGATGGGCTGGGTGCTAATGGCTATGTTCGGAGCACGAAGTGCGGCAATGGGACTTAATCGGCTGATTGACCGTGTAAGCGACAAGAAAAATCCGCGTACAGCAGGACGAGCTATACCTGCGGGTCTTCTGAAGATTAGTGAAGTAATTATTTTTATCGCGGTTTCATTCATTCTTCTGTTTTGGGCAGCCTCAAACTTGAATTCTTTGTCCATGAAGTTGTTGCCGATTGCAGTCTTTATGTTAGTCATCTATTCCTTCACCAAAAGATTTACATGGCTTTGTCACGTTGTGCTGGGCCTAACTATTGCGCTCGCTCCATTAGGTGGCTGGGTTGCAGTTACTGGGGAAGTAAGTGCGGCAGCGATGGTCTTTTATTTCACTATTACGTTCTGGGTAGCAGGTTTTGATATTGTTTATGCTTGTCAAGATATTGACTTTGATCGTAAGGAAGGACTTAACTCAATTCCTTCACGCTTCGGTGTAGCTAATTCTTTAATCATTGCCAAAGTATTTCATATCGTAACTGCACTTGGATTTGTAGGGTTATTCTTAATGATCGACTTGGGATGGTGGTACGCAGCTGGAATGCTGATTGCCTATTTAATTCTCTTCTATGAGCACTACATTGTATCGCCCAAAGATCTTAGTCGCTTACAAACGGCTTTCTTTTGGATGAATGGGGTGCTTAGTATTGTAGTATTCGGGTTCACGTTCATTGATTTGTTGGTGAATCGATCATGACAACGAACTCGACAACTTTGACCTCTTCAGATGTGAACAAAACTTATGTCGTAGGTATAACTGGAGCTAGTGGCTCTATTTATGGCGTAAAATTAATAGAAGTATTATTAAGTCTGGGTTTCACAGTGCACATTATCATTTCTAATGCAGGGTGGCGCGTCATCAAAGAAGAACTACACTGGCAGACCTCAGACCGAGAAGCGGTTCTTGCTGAGAATTTCAGCAATCTTCCGGGAAGCTATCAGTATCATCCTGTCGCCGATATTGGCGCTTCTATAGCCAGTGGTTCATTCCGAGTTGATGGCATGATCATTATGCCTTGCTCCATGGGAACGCTATCCTCTATTGCGCAAGGGGCTTCGGAGAACTTAATGACACGAGCAGCAGATGTGATGATGAAAGAAGGACGTGCGCTGGTTCTTGTGCCTAGAGAGACACCGTTACATGCTATTCATTTAGAAAATATGCTTAAGTTATCTCGCTTAGGCGTGAAAATGATCCCGGCTATGCCGGCCTTTTATTTTGGCCCGAAGACCATTGATGATTTGGTTGCCTTTCTTGTGGGTAAAGTACTGGACAGTATCCACATAGATCATAGTCTTTTTACTAGATGGGGGGGACAGCCATGAACCCATCACATTGTGTACGTATGGGACAGATCGACTATACTAATGTGTGGCCCGTATTTCACTATTTTGATTCATCAAATCTTTCTGAACCCGTTGAACAGATCATTAAAGTTCCGGCCGTGCTAAATCAAATGATGCTTAGTGGATCACTAGATATAGCTCCGATTTCTTCTTTCGCTTATGGGGTAGGAGAAGAGGAGTTGCTCATTCTTCCGAATCTTTCCGTAAGTTCGGACGGTTCAGTTCATTCCATATTGTTATTTACCAGAGAACCACTGGAGCAAATTGTGAATGGGCGTTTTGCCTTAACGAATACTTCTGCTACCTCAATTAATCTGTTGAAGATCATTTTAGAGAAAGCTCTAAAGGGCACTCCGTCGTATTGGGATAGTGCTCCTGATCTAGAACAAATGATGAAGAATAGTGATGGTGCTTTGTTAATCGGTGATCATGCAATTCGCGCTTCATGGACAGATCATGGTTATATCGTTACGGATTTGGGGGAATTCTGGAAAAGATGGACTGGATACGGTATGACTTTTGCACTCTGGACCGTGACCAAGACCTTCGCAGAGAATCATCCGCGCATGGTAGATGAAGTTGTTCAAGCCTTTGAAGAAAGCAGACGCAGGAGTAAGCAGAACATGGAGCCTGTTATTCAGCGTTCTATTCAAGTAATTGGAGGAACGGAATCATATTGGCGTCATTATTTCAATCATCTCAGACATGATTTTAGTGCGAAAGAACAAGCAGGACTTGCATTATATTTTAGATATGCATATGAAATGGGACTCCTTCGCAAGGAAGTTCAATTGAATATATGGAGTGACAATAAGCTGACACGGGTGAAAGAATGAAAATATTAGATATTTTCGGTACATTAAAAAAGGATATTGACTACGTCGAACAGCGACTTTATAGCAGTATCGATGTAGACCAGAAGTTACTGAGCGAAACTTCTCTTCATTTGCTTAAAGCAGGTGGGAAAAGATTACGTCCTGTATTTGTACTTCTGGGCGGTAAATTTGGTCATTACGATTTGGAACGATTGCTGCATGTTGCCGTTCCACTAGAGCTTATTCACTCTGCTTCATTAGTGCATGACGACGTGATTGATGATGCTAGTACTCGTCGCGGCAAAGCTACAGTTAAATCAAAATGGGATAACAAAATCGCCATGTATACAGGCGATTATATTTATGCTAAGGCACTGACGCTAGTGTCCAAACTGGAAAATCCTATGATTCACCGAATATTATCCAAGGCACTCGTACAGATGTCTATCGGTGAGATGGAACAAATTCGAGATTTTTTCAATACGGATCAATCCATTCGCAATTATTTATTAAGAATTCGTCGTAAAACCGCTTTATTAATTGCAGTGAGCTGCCAGCTCGGAGCTGTAGCAGCTGAAGCCCCTTTAGAGATCAGTAGACTTTTATATCGATACGGATACAACGTGGGAATGGCCTTCCAGATTCGAGATGACCTACTAGATCTAAAAGGAACAGAAAAGCAACTGGGCAAACCGCCAGGAAGTGATATGCGTCAGGGCAATATTACTTTACCTGTGCTTTATGCACTGCAAGATCCCGCACTTAGAGAAGAACTGTTGCAAGAACTTGCTAATATTCATGCGAAAGATGGTTCAGCAGACACCTCTAGAGCTATTCAAATGATCTTGGGAAGCGACGGTATTCAAAAGGCCGAACAGCTTGCGGATCGCTACATTGAAAAGGCACTTGCTGCGCTTCATCATCTCAAAGACAACAAAGCCAAAAAACATTTGCAGGAAATTGCTTATTTTGTCAACAGAAGGGCCTACTAGACCCTTATCACCTAAAGTTATATCTGCTAAAATATGGAGTGAGATCGCCTGATGTATAGATATATGGAACAGGCGGCGACCATTTAGGAGGGTTACCTATGGAACGTACGTTTTTAATGGTTAAACCAGATGGTGTTCAGCGCGGCTTAGTAGGTCGAATCATTACTCGTCTGGAAGACAAAGGACTGAAGCTTGTAGCTGCCAAACCTGTACAAGTTACCGAAGAACAAGCGAAAAAGCATTATGCAGAACATGAGGGTAAGGCTTTCTACGATAATTTAGTGAGGTTCATTACCTCCGGCCCTGTCTTTGCGATGGTATGGGAAGGCGACGAGATTGTGACTTTATCTCGAATTGTTATAGGTAAGACGAATGTGACAGAGGCTCAGCCCGGAACGATCCGTGGTGACTATGCGGCGCATACGCCTTCTAACTTGATTCATGGTTCGGATTCTGTGGAGAGCGCAGAAAGAGAGATTGCTAATTTCTTCGCTCCGCACGAAATCTTAAGTTATAAGAAAAGCACGGATTCGTGGATCTAAGTCGGCCTATTGTAGCTCCGCCGGACAAGTCACAAGAATTCACGCAAGATCCCGATTACTCGGGATTTATTCGTCAAGTCAAACAGCATACCGGAATTGATCTCGCTCAATATAAAGAAGCCCAAATGAAACGTCGCCTAACTACACTCCGAATGAAGAATGGGTATACCTCATTTGATGACTTCTTTACAGCTATGATGCAGGATAAAAAGCTCTTTCATGAATTTTTGGACAAGATGACTATCAATGTATCTGAATTTTGGCGGAATCCTAATCGATGGGAGATTTTGCGTGATACGGTCCTTCCTGAATTGCTTGAAACGAAGCCACGCCTGAAAATTTGGAGTGCGGCCTGTTCTACGGGAGAGGAACCTTACACATTAGCCATGATTATGGCTGATTTAGGGCTTTTATCGCAGACCACTCTGGTAGCCTCTGATCTAGATGAAGGCGCACTTGCTAAAGCTAAGGAAGGTCTTTATCTGGATCGTTCTCTTAAGGATGTTCCTGCTCAGGTTGCTACACGTTATTTTCGTCCTGAAGGAGTGATGTTCCGGTTCGATGAGAATCTGAAAAAATCTGTCCAGTTCAAAAAGCAGAATTTGCTTTTGGATCGATTCGATCAGGACTTTGATCTCATTGTGTGCCGAAATGTGATGATTTACTTCACGGAAGAAGCCAAACACGACCTGTATATGAAGTTTGCTCAAGCCCTTCGCCCTGGTGGAATGCTGTTTGTAGGGAGTACAGAACAAATATTTTCGCCGGCCAAATATGGTCTAGAGACGTCCGAAACATTCTTTTATCGTAAAAAAATGGCTGGGATTTAAAGGTATATTCCTTCTGGCTAACTCCGATACTGTTACTAATTCAGTTCATCATCGGAGGCAGACTTATGGATAAAAGAAAAGTGATGGTGGCCTATCAGCGAGGGTTCCTCACACTGCATGAATGCGCCCAAATTCTTGGTGTGGAGGGAAAGCAGGTACATACATTGCTAAAGAATGCATCGGATACAGATCGGTTGAGTGTGCATTATGAGGCGACTGTTAATGATGGATCTCTAAGAATTAGCAATACATGAAAATACATCACGGCGTGTCATTCTCCCAGTGTGAGAATGTCGCGCCTTTTGTATGTAATGAGGAAGTAGCTCAGTTTTCTTGTCAAAAAGGCTTGACCATACTATAATGAGCAAAGAAATTATCGGATTTTAGCCTATTACAGTTTAAAAGTTTAAAGGGGGAAAGCATCATGAGTTTACGTTATTTAACGGCAGGAGAGACGCATGGACCGCAACTCACTGCGATTATAGAAGGATTGCCTAGTAATTTGGAACTTGATTTTGAAGCTTTAAATTTTCAATTGTTACGTCGTCAAAAAGGATATGGCCGGGGACGCCGGATGCAAATTGAAAAAGATACGGCCAAGATTGCAGGTGGGGTACGTCATGGATATACGACCGGAGCGCCTGTTGCCCTTATCGTAGAGAACAATGATTGGAAGCATTGGCAAAATATTATGAATATTGAGCCGATCGAAGGCTCTGATGAAGATAAGCGCCGTGTTCATCGTCCTCGTCCTGGACATGCAGATCTTAACGGAGGTCTGAAATACAATCTGAAGGACCTACGTAATGTACTGGAGCGTTCAAGTGCAAGAGAAACTGCAATTCGTGTGGCTTGCGGTGCGGTAGCTCGACAATTGCTAGCTCACTTTGGAGTTAAAATAGGCGGTCAAGTCATTCGTATTGGTGAAATTGAGGCTCCAGCACATCAACTAAGTCTAGATGAGTTAGTGGAAGCGACAGAGAAATCTTCTGTTCGTGTAGTTGATGCAGAAACAGAAAAGAAGATGGAAGCCTACATAGATCAAATTAAGCAAGATGGCGACTCCATTGGTGGCATTGTGGAATGTATTGTGGAAGGTGTACCCATTGGACTAGGAAGCCATGTGCAATATGATCGAAAATTAGATGGAAGAATAGCGCAAGCAGTAATGTCGATCAATGCTTTTAAAGGAGTAGAGATTGGAATCGGATTTGAAGCAGGTACGATCCCAGGTTCACAGGTCCATGATGAAATTCTCTATAGCGAAGAGCATGGTTACTATCGTGCTAGCAACCGTCTAGGTGGCTTTGAGGGCGGAATGACGAACGGAATGCCTTTAGTAGTGCGCGGCGTAATGAAGCCGATTCCTACACTATATAAGCCCCTTCAAAGCGTGGATATTGATACAAAAGAGCCATTCACTGCGCAAGTAGAACGTTCTGATGCTTGTGCGGTACCTGCAGCAAGTGTTGTTTTAGAAAGTGTAGTGGCTTGGGAAGTGGCTAAAGCCTTCTTGGAAAAGTTCGGTGGGGATTCCATTCAAGAAATTGAACGCAATGTGGAGAGTTACAAGGCCCAGTTGGAGAACTACTAATGAGAACATTAACTGTAGATTTAGGAGAACGATCTTATCCGATTATTATAGGGCGTGGACTGCTGAATACTGCGGCAGAGTATTTGTTGCAACAGTCCATTTCGAACCAAAGTTCACTTCTTTTAGTTACGGATGATCAAGTAGCCTCACTACATCTTGCTCCTGTTTTAAAGAGTTTAGAAGAGGCTGGGTTTAGCGTTACCGTATCGATTGTAAAGTCCGGTGAGCAGTCCAAATCTTTGGCTGTTTTTGAAGAAGTGATGACTAAGGCAATTGAAGCTGGGCTTGATCGTAACTCAGCAGTTCTTGCTTTAGGTGGAGGCGTAGTAGGAGACCTAGCGGGTTTTGTAGCGGCAACTTATATGCGAGGCATTCGTTTTGTTCAGCTTCCGACGACGATTTTGGCCCATGATAGTAGCGTTGGGGGAAAAGTTGCCGTGAACCACCCTTTAGCCAAAAATATGATTGGTGCTTTTCATCAACCAGAATTAGTCCTGTATGATGTAGATACATTAAAAACCCTTCCTGACCGTGAGGTAAGAGCTGGTTACTCTGAGATGATCAAGCATGGTTTAATCTGGGATGCCAGCTTCGCTGCATGGTGTCTTGCCCATGTTACAGAACTTCTCGAACTTCAGCCGGAAGCATTAGCGTATGGTCTTGAACAGGGCTGCGCTGTCAAGGCAATGGTAGTATCTCAAGATGAACGAGAAAATGGACTGCGTGCAATATTGAATTTGGGGCATACGATCGGCCATGCCATTGAGGCCGTAGCTGGATATGGGGAATATGTACACGGGGAAGCGATTGCTATAGGGATGATCGGCTCTGCCCTTATCGCTGTTGCTAGAGGAAGAGATATCCAAGTATATGAGGATACAAGGCGTCTGCTTAAGGCATTTGGACTACCTGTTTCCCTGTCTCCTCATGTGGATACCGAACAATTAATTGGTGCTTTACTTCATGATAAAAAGTTCAAAAATAATAAAATTGTGTTTGTGCTTCCGATAACGGTGGGTCAAGTTGAAATTGTGTCTGATATTAGCTTGGATGAAGTTAGGAATGCTATTGGGCAGTTAAAAAGGGAGGCAATCTAACGATGTATAACCGTGGCATCCGCGGGGCGACTACGGTTCACCGCAACGAAGAGCATGAGATTCTGCAAGAAACAGTTATTTTGCTAAAAGACATAGTAGATAGAAATGACATTATTCCTGAGGACATCTGTAGCGTATGGATAACGATGACTCAAGATTTGGATGCTACCTTCCCGGCAAGAGCAATACGTCAAATGAGTGGATGGGATCTTGTACCTCTCATGTGTTCTACAGAGATTCCGGTCAAAGAGAGCCTACCGCTCTGCATTCGGCTACTTATACAAGTGAACACCACCAAAAGTCAAAAAGAGATGAAGCATGTATACTTGAATGCAGCAAAAGCACTTCGGCCTGATTTATTAACAGATAGCAAATAAATGGAAATAATTCCGCAGATATGTTGCTAATGTCCCTAACAATCAGGTATATTAGTATAAAGTAAGATGTAATAGCAGAGCAGAGTAGAGCTGAGATGAGCAGAGATGAGCTGAGCGCATGACCATAAGATGAGCAATCCATGCAGACCTGGTTGTAGAAGAGGTATGATGGATTGTACGACCAACCCGGAATCTAGGACTCTAGGGATCATGTTATGGTTGCCCGTTTATTTAACTGTACTGTCTAACCAGCCTCTACTTCGGTAGAGGCTTTTTTTGTATAGAATTTTGGCACTAGACTGCTCCTTAACTCGAATAAAAAAGGAGAGAAGGCAAGATGACAACCCCTAACCTGCATGAAGTAATCTCTATGGCACGAGATTATAATCTTATTCCAATAGTAAGGCCCCTACTCGCAGACATGGATACACCTATTCGAATCTTCCAACATTTTGCAGAGCGAGATCATGCATTTCTGTTAGAAAGTTTAGATGAGGGGAGTCACGCAACTCGCTATGCTTTTATTGGAATACATCCTTTTCTAATACTTACTGCTAAGCATGGGGAAATCACTTTAGATCAAGAAGGCAAACAGTCCAGATTGAAGGGTGGACCTATTGAAGAACTTAAGGCAGCCCTTCGTCAGTATCGTAGTCCAGCCATTACTGGTTTTCCTCCTTTTACTGGAGGTGCGGTCGGATTTTTAGGATATGATCTTCTTCAATATTATGACGAAGTACCACCTCATGCCTTGGATGATCTGCAAATGAAAGATATACAATTCATGTTCTACGATCAGGTAATTGTATTCGACCATGTACAGCAGCAGATTTTACTCGTAGCTAACTTACATGTCACTCCAAGTGCTTTACATGCAGAAATTGAAGCCAGCTATCATGAGGTACTGCAGAAGTTAGATGCGATGGAAAGAGCGTTAAGCGAACAGAGAATACAACGGAGTTTGGAGTATAGAACTGTTCCTGATGACGAAGATTTGGGTGATATTTCATCTAACATAACTAGGGCGCACTATATTAATAATGTGAGGCATGCCCAAGAACATATACGCATGGGAGATATCTCCCAAGTCGTGCTTTCTCAAAGGTTCTATAGAGAAACGGAAGTTTCGGCTTTTGAGGTATATCGAGTACTCCGCAGCTTGAGACCATCCTCATATATGTATTACTTGAAGGTGGAGGGGGATGTAATCATAGGTTCGTCACCTGAGTCTTATGTTGAGTTCCATCCCAATCAAGTACAGACGCATACTTTTCATGAAAAGGGCTCAGACGACAGGTCTCAGTTGTCAGATAATTTAAAAGAGAGGCACGAGGATGAAGTATTCTTCGAAAAGCTCATATCTTGTCTGCCAGCAGAGGCTGTATCAGGAAAACCTAGAATACGAGCTATTAAAATCATTGCAGAATTAGAGAACGAAAGTAGGGGACTGTACGCAGGGGCTGTCGGTTATTTGGGTTTCTCCGGACATATGGAGGCTTCCATTTCAAGTTCGACGTTGGTGTTCAGAAATGGAAAGGCATATGTTCAGACGGGAGCTCTTGTTACCAAAGATACGGTGCCAGAGGTAGCTTTTACAGAAAGTTTAACTAAAGCTAAAGTTCTACTTCAGGCAATTCAAACGGCAGAACAGATGTATCCTGTTCCTCACATCATGACTAACGAAGGCGTTATTAATCAAGATTATCTATTTCATTATGTACCGTAAAATACAAGATCAGGAGGAAAAAGCACATGAGCGGAGGGCATGACTTACTACAATATGGATTATCGCGCGTTATTTCAGGTCAACACTTAAGCCGAGAAGAGTCGCGCGGAATTATGGAGATTATTATGGGAGGGACCGCTACACCTTCACAAATTGGAGGACTCTTGGCTGCCCTTCGGATGAAGGGGGAGACCGTGGAGGAAATAGCTGGTTTTGCCGAGGCTATGCGAGGTCAAGGGAACAGACTTCGTACTGAATCAAAGCAATTGCTGGACACTTGCGGAACAGGGGGATCAGGCATCCATAAATTTAATATCTCCACTACCTCTGCTATTGTAGCTTCTTCACTTTCCGTTCGTGTAGCTAAACATGGGAATCGTTCTGCATCAGGACGTGCAGGAAGCGCTGATGTACTCGAACAATTAGGTGTAAATATCCATCTTACAGCAGAACAAGCAGAAAAATGTCTTGACGAAATTGGCATATGCTTTCTGTTTGCCCAACTATATCATCCCTCTATGAAGCATGCAGCTGCGCCTCGCAGAGAGCTTGGAATTCGCACTGTTTTCAATATGTTAGGTCCTTTAACGAATCCGGCAGGTGCAGATCGACAAGTGCTAGGACTCTATGACGGTAGCCGTACTGCGGTGATAGCAGAAGTATTAAGAGAGTTAGGTTCTAAGCGGGCGCTTGTGGTGACAAGCGAAGAAGGTTTAGATGAGATCAGCATTTCTTCAACTACAAAAGTATCCGAATTAAAAGATGGTCAAGTAGTCACTTATGATCTTCATCCGACAGACTTGGGATTAACCCTTTATCCGATTGATGATGTGATTGGTGGAGATGCTGCTCAGAACGCAGGTATCATAAGGAATATTTTACAGGGCCAAAAAGGTCCTTATCGTGATGTAGTACTTGCGAATACGGGTGCATGTATTTACGTTTCTGGGCTTGCCGAGAGTATTCGGGAAGGAGTCATCATGGCAGCAGAAGCTATTGATTCCGGCAAAGCGCAGATGAAACTTGAACAACTTATACAGACAACGGGGGAAATTAACTATGTATCTTGATCGTATTGTTGCTACAAAAAAAGAGGAAGTAGCGATTCTTTCAGCTCATTATAACCTCAAGGATATAGAAAAGTCCCTAAAGACTCTCCCTGCTACGAAGGGATTTCATGATGCACTAACAAGTCGGCGTAAAAGAGACATCGGTCTCATCGCAGAAGTGAAAAAAGCATCGCCCTCTAAAGGATTAATTCGAGCAGATTTTGAACCAGTGAAGATTGCAGAGACCTATGCCAGTGCGCAGGCTGATTGTATTTCCGTGTTGACGGACCAGACCTACTTCCAAGGACATGCCAAATTCTTGCAAGATATACGGCAAGCAGTCCATGTACCCTTACTTCGAAAAGATTTTATTATTGATGAACTACAGATCTACGAAGCGCGTATCCTTGGAGCAGATGCCATCTTACTCATTGCTGCTATTTTAAATGATGAGCAGTTGAGAACTTATGAGAAGCTTGCTAATAGTCTAAGTATGGATGTATTAGTCGAAGTTCATGATCATGAAGAATTGGAGCGTGTACTAACGATTGGAGAGTCCAAGTTAATTGGAGTGAATAATCGTAATTTGCGTACATTTGAGACATCGCTTAGCACTACGGAAGAGTTATCAAAACTTATCCCGGAAGGGATAACGTTAATTAGCGAAAGCGGAATATCCACACGTGAAGAATTATCTTTTCTAAAAAAATGCGGAGCTCAGGGCGTTTTAATCGGGGAGACTTTTATGCGCCACACCGATGTCGGTCTAGCTGTTACCGAGCTCATGGATGCAGCGTTATCGCAGGCGGAGTATTAGCATGAGTCTCCAAACTACCGTAAAAATCTGTGGACTTCAGTCCGTTGAAGTGCTAAAATCTATGATAAACTTACCCGTCGATCACATTGGCCTCGTCTTCGCTCCAAGCAAGCGAAAGATTACGGCACAAACAGCTGCATTACTCATTGAAGTCCTAAATCAATGGACAACCCAATCTAGACCGAGAAGTGTTGGCGTATTCGTCAATCCTTCTTTAAATGAGCTGAGAGAAGTTTTAGTTGTAGCCAAACTTGATATCATTCAGTTGCATGGTCAAGAAAGTCCCGAGTTCTGTCAACAGATTCGATCTGAATTTAATATAGAAGTATACAAAGCATGCTCTATTCATAGTCAAGGACTGAATGTGGGCTATGAGTTAGAATCGTACCGGGGAACCATCGACGGAATGTTGCTGGATACCTATGATCCATTGTATGGCGGCGGATCAGGAGAGACATTCGATTGGACACGAATTGAGAGTGTACAGAAGTGGACCAACCAAGTGGGAATTCCGCTTATCATAGCTGGTGGCCTTCACCCTGATAACGTTCAAGATCTGCTATATGCTTATCATCCGGACGGCGTAGATGTATCAAGCGGAGTAGAGACAGATGGGCTGAAGGATGTAATCAAAATTATGGCTTTTGTTGAAAGGGTGAAGAACTAGATGGCACAAGTACCTGATGAGAATGGACGTTTTGGAGATTTTGGAGGTCGTTATGTTCCGGAGACCTTGATGAATGCGTTATTAGAACTGGAACAAGCATACAAATATTATGCTGACGACCCAGAATTTCAACAAGAAATTGACTATTTGTTACAACAATATTCAGGGAGAGAGACACCCCTGTTTTTTGCTGAGCGGCTTACTGCGTATTTAGGCGGAGCTAAAATTTATCTCAAGCGTGAAGATCTTAACCATACAGGTGCACACAAAATTAACAATGCAATTGGTCAAGGTATTTTAGCCAAACGGATGGGAAAGAAAAAAGTGATTGCTGAGACAGGGGCAGGTCAGCATGGGGTGGCCTCAGCGACCGTTGCTGCACTACTTGGGCTTGAATGTAAAGTGTTCATGGGAGAAGAGGACATGAAGCGCCAACAGTTAAATGTGTTCCGTATGCGTCTGTTAGGTGCGGAGGTCATTCCTGTAACTTCAGGTACAAGAACGCTAAAAGATGCTTGCAACGAAACGCTAAGATATTGGGTTAGTCATGTGCAAGATACATTTTACATTTTAGGATCAGCTACGGGTCCTCATCCTTATCCACTTATGGTTCGGAACTTTCAACGGATTATTGGGGATGAGACCCGCCGTCAGATTCTAGCCGCCGAACAGCGCCTACCCGATCTAATTGTTGCTGCGGTTGGCGGGGGGAGCAATGCAATTGGTATGTTCTATCCTTTTGTAGAAGATACGGCGGTGAAGTTACTTGGTGTTGAAGCGGCCGGCCGAGGAGTAGAGACCGAATTCCATGCGGCTACGATGACAAAGGGAACAAAGGGAGTCTTTCAGGGTTCACTTAGCTATCTATTGCAGGATGCTTTTGGGCAAGTGCTACCCGCTCATTCCATCTCGGCAGGTTTGGATTATCCGGGGATTGGGCCCGAGCATTCCTACTTAAAAGATATTGAACGGGCTAGATATGCACCCATTACGGATCAAGAAGCATTGGATGCTCTGCAACTGTTAAGTCAACAAGAGGGAATTATCCCAGCCTTGGAATCCGCACATGCAGTTGCTCAAGTTATTAAGGAAGCACCTAGCCTACCAAAGGATCACATTATTGTCATTTGCCTTTCTGGGCGCGGAGACAAGGATGTAGAATCGATTATGACCTACCTTGGAGGTGAGGGATTATGAATTTGATTGATATCAAATTCAAGGAGCTGCGGGAGAACAATGCTACCGGTTTAATTCCTTTCATAACGGTAGGTGATCCAGATCTTGATACGACGCTTGATTTAATTATAGCTATGGAACAAGCAGGCGCCGATATTTTAGAGCTGGGCGTGCCATATTCCGATCCTCTAGCGGATGGTCCTGTCATTCAGAGAGCTTCTGAACGAGCTTTAGCTGGTTCAATTACAATTCAGAGCTGCATTCAAATTGCTTCAAAAGCAAGACAACGCGGTGTGAAGATGCCTTTCGTATTGTTCACTTATTACAATCCTGTACTTCAAACAGGAATCGAATCATTTTTTACTCAGCTTAAAGAGAACGGAATTAGTGGTGTAATTATTCCTGATCTTCCTATTGAAGAATCAAGTGAAGTATTGAAGCTAGCGGATGCATCAAATATCTATCTTATCCCTCTAGTGGCTCCAACGTCGAACGAGCGAATAACCAGAATCTTGGCAAATGCACGTGGATTTATTTATTGTGTCTCTTCCCTCGGGGTGACAGGGGAGAGAGCTTCTTTCCATCAGGGAGTAGAGCAGTTTATACTAGATGTGAAATCACAGACAGAATTACCAGTCGCTGTAGGATTTGGCATCTCGAGTAGGGAGCAAGTACAGCATTTCTCTGGGATTTGTGATGGCGTTGTAGTGGGCAGTGCAATTGTACGCAAGATTGAGGATTCGATTCCTTATCTTCAAAATGAAGTGAATCGTGCAGAGGGTCTCTTGCAAATTCGAGAGTTTGTGGCACAATTAAAAGATTAATCTGCATAAAAGAAAGGAAGATTTAAATGCAACCAAAACCTAATATTGTGAACTTGCCGATTTACACACCGGGGAAGCCTTTGGAAGAAGTAAAGAGAGAATTAGGACTTGAGGAAGTCATTAAGCTTGCTTCTAATGAGAATCCTTATGGTAGTTCTTCTAATGTTCGTGCAGCTATCGATCAAGAACTCAGCCAGCTAAATATCTATCCTGACGGTAGTGCAGCGGAACTTACTCATGTCCTAGCAGGGCACTTGGGTGTAAATCGTGATCAGATTATTTTTGGCTGTGGTTCAGATGAGATTATCGCTTTAATTGCACGTGCTTTTCTCGTCCCGGGAGATGAGAATATCATGGCGGATATGACGTTCTCTGTATATAAGAGTAATGCAGATATCGAAGGCGCAATTACCCATGAAGTCCCTCTGAAAGATGGCGTACATGATCTAGATGCTATGTTTGATGCTATTAATGAGAAGACCAAATTGATGTGGATTTGTAATCCTAACAATCCTACAGGCACAATTGTTACTTCGGATGAACTAAAGGCCTTTTTAGATAAAGTGCCGTCTCATGTATTAGTTGTTCTGGATGAAGCTTACGTTGAGTACGTCACGGACTCTTCTTTCCCAGATGGTTTAAGTCTGATTCAGCAATATGCTAATCTTGTAATTCTTAGAACGTTTTCCAAAATTCATGGCCTCGCTTCTTTGCGCATCGGTTATGGTGTAGGTCCCGCTCCCATTATCAAATTGATTAATCAGGTAAGGGAGCCGTTCAACACTTCTAGATTCGCACAAGCTGCTGCTAAAGTCGCAATTCAAGATCATGAATTTGTAGCCTTCTGTAAGCAGAAGAACGATGAAGGTAGAGAATTTTTGTATGGAGAATTCAAGAGATTAGATCTGCATTATTTCCCGGCACATGGCAATTTTGTGTTCTTCGATGCAAAACAATCTTCAATAGACGTGTTCCAAGCACTGCTCAAACGTGGCATCATTGTACGCGGAGGATTTGGTAAATATCCGAACTATGTACGGGTGAGTGTGGGGACTGAAGAGCATAGTCGTAAATTTATCCAAGCGCTTGAAGAGGTAATGGAAGAGCAAAAATCCCAAGTTGTAGCGGAATAATTAACTTCAAAATTATATTAGATAGATTGAGTGGGGAGCCATGACTATAAAAATCGCAGTCTTTGGAGTCGGCTTAATAGGAGGCTCTCTAGCGCTTTGTTTCAAAGGTAAGCCTAACATACAGGTAGTTGGACATTGTCATCGTCAGGACATAATGGAACAGGTATTAGAGCGTGGTGTCGTAGATACGGCTACGCTCTCCTTGGAAGATGCAGCTTTAGATGCTGATTTTATTTTTCTATGTGTGCCGGTAAGTCTCATTGAACCTTATCTAGTGAAACTTGCAAACCTTCCTCTAAAACCCGGTTGTGTGATTACGGATGTGGGGAGTACAAAGGCATCAATCGTAACTTGTGCTGAGAAGCTAGGCATGAGGGAGGTTCATTTCATCGGAGGGCATCCGATGGCTGGATCGGAACGTTCAGGAGTAGGTGCAGCATCTTCGCTTTTATTTGAGAATGCCTACTACGTCTTGACTCCTTCTTCAAGTGTGGATGAAACGGTGTATGGGCGTTTAGCTGAGATTCTGCAATGGACTAAAGCTCATATTGTCAAAGTAGACCCAGAAATCCATGACGAGATTGTAGGGGCTATCAGTCACTTGCCTCACATAATTGCGGTGGCATTAGTGAATCAAGTAAGAGATTACAATCATACAAACCCGTTATATCTACAATTGGCTGCTGGCGGATTTAGAGATATTACTCGCATTGCTTCAAGTGATCCTGTGATATGGCGGGATATTTTATTAAGTAACAAAGAAGTGCTCCTTAGCCTATTAAAAGACTGGAATCAACAGACTAGCCGCTTCATAGGTCTTCTTACTGAAGGAGATGCGGAAGGCATAGAACAAGCTTTTGGTACGGCTAATCATTTCCGTAATGAACTACCGGAACGGCGCAAAGGAGCAATCCATGCTTTGTATGATATATATATTGATGTTCCGGATACCCCGGGAGTCATTGGACATATCGCAACGGAGCTTGGAATCCGACATATTAATCTAAGCAACATGCAGATCATTGAAAGTCGTGAGGATGTACCAGGGGTATTAAGACTTTCCTTTCGGCAAGAAAGCGATATGGAACGTGCCAAGCTGCATTTGCAATCTTTGGGTTATATTGTGTACATCTGATTAAAAATGAATTATCTAGGTGAGGATGAGGAGATAGGGTATTCAATCCTTCTCATCCAGAAAAAAGAAATGTAAGCGTATCTAAAAATACTATTGACATAATGTAAACGGATACATATAATAAAAGTACAGTATGGTTTCTCTCCACTCCTATCCAATAACTGTGTTGCTCATCATGAGCGACAGGCCGCCATTATGGCGGTCTTTTTTTTGTGTGTGAATGCTACTCTTGGAAGCCCTAAACATACATTTAGGGTTCTTGTTTTTGTGTTAGCTAATTTCACGGAGATAAAGCCAGCGATGTTACCGCTATTTGTAGTACTTATGCTTACTCAATTCTGCCTGTTGCCCACGAACTCGTTCCAAATCGAATAAATGTTTTATTAGGAGCTACACCGAAGGCCATCTTTAGTGTTCCTGTAATGAAAGATGTTTCAAATTCATTTTTTTTACATATATGTAAGTATGGATTAAATTTAATGGCATTAAATCCCAGCGTATTACTCTTACATTTTAGACTACATGCAACAATAGCTAAAACCTGGAATATACTTTAGACTTTAGAACTATTTTTATTAATCCCGAGGAGTATGCTATAATATGGGAGTATTCTGCGGGAAACTCCATATTCATCTAATTTACCCTGTTTATAACTAATTATTTTATCCTTTTTTCATATACTTTCGGTTTTGCCGAAACTTTTACCTTCCTATAGTGCTTTAAGCATGTCATGCAGATGGGGAAGAGGCAATTGGATAGGCGAGGAGGATCGCATGCTAATGACGGATTCCCAGTTAATTCGTGAAATAAAAGAAGGTAATACAGAACTTTATTCAGACTTAATGAGAAGATATCAACGTAAGATCCTAACTTTCGTTTACCATATGCTCAAAAGTGCACAATTGGAATTATTAGCTGAGGATTTATGCTCCGAAACTTTTTACAAGGCTTTCCGTAGTCTTCATTCTTTTAGAGAGGTCGATGCGTCCTTTTCCACTTGGTTGTATACGATTGCTAGAAATACAGTTCTAAGTGAATTAAGAAAGCAGAGGACAGGTAATGTGTCACTCGATGAAGGTGGATACGTCCCGGCAGCACCTGCAGATATTGTTCCTGAGCAGGCTGTGTTGCGAAGTGAAAAGGTTGGCATGGTCAGAGATGCCATCAATAACTTACCAGAAAAGCAAAGGTCCGCTCTGATTCTACGAGAGTACGACCAGCTTGATTATCAAGAAATATCTACGATACTTGGTCAAAGTGTAAGTGCAGTTAAATCACTGCTATTTCGAGCAAGAAGCAGTGTCAAGAGTCAGCTTGAACCCTACCTCTACGAACCGGTTTATGAGCACTATGAAGGGATGAAAAGCAGATGAATTGTGATGAGGCCCAGGAATTACTAGGGTTGATTTGGGATATGCCTGAGAATGACCCTCGTCGAAAGCGTTTTGAGTGGCATTTATTGGGTTGTGAAGCTTGCGCATTTGAGTATGAAATCTGGAAGGAAACTGAACAGCATATACATAACCTTCAGATCGATTCTATACCTGAACATACCGAACGTATTAATCGGAATGTCATGGACCGCATCTATGCGGAGTCGCCATGGCTTGCGCCTGTCAGCCCTCAATCTTCTAAGCTCGCTTACCGTCAAAAGCATCGCTTGGCGTTATGGGTAGCAGGATTCCTGGCCATATTTCTATGCAGTTCATTATTTTTTCTTTGGCCTATTCAGTCCAAACCCCAAGCTAAAGAGCAAATAGTGAGTGGACTTGTTCCAACAGCGATAGCTGGGGGAGAATCGGGAAATACTTCAACTGTATCGTACAATCTTTCAAGTCTTTCTAAGGGGATTGTCGATCCTTTTGTTGTCAAGATGAATCCTGCCTATCCACAGTATTGGATGATTTTTTCCATTGTAGGTATGGGTTTAGCTTTATTCTCATGGACAGGACTTCGAAGAATCAAACGTTAAATGCAAAGCAGCAAATGCGCAGACCGATTCAAGCGGTCGGCATTTGCTTTTTACATATTAGGAATAGAATTAGGAGGCGGCAACATGTTAATTGGTCTGATTCGGCATGGTTTAACCGATTGGAACGCCCAAGGAAAGATCCAAGGACAAAGTGATATTCCTCTAAATGAAGAAGGGCGCAACCAAGCGAAATTACTAGCTAGACGGTTACAGCAGGAGCCGTATACATGGGATTTTGTTATCACAAGTGGTCTTTCGAGAGCTCAGGAAAGTGGTCAAATCATTGCCGATGCTTTGCATATTCCTCTCCTTGATCCGGACTCAAGAATAGCAGAACGAGCTTTTGGACAAGTGGAAGGAAGGACTTCAGCCGAGAGAGAATCCTTATGGGGAATAGACTGGCATGAGCAAGAACTTGGACAAGAGAAAGATGATGCAGTGAGGTCAAGAGCGCTAGCTTTTTTAGAGGAAATAGGTCAAACTCATGTTGATAAAAATATATTAGTCATCTCGCACGGGGGATTATTAGCTCAGCTTTACACAGCATTGTACGAAGATCGGTTCAAAGAGCGCATTGGAAATTTATCATTAACCATTCTGGAGAAGCGGGACGAGAGATGGGAACCAAAAGTCTATAACTGTCTTAAACATTTAGAAGAAGCCAAAAAATAATCCGTGCATACGGGTTATTTTTTTTGTATACGAAGAATAAAAGTTGTAATAATTCCCATAATGGTAGTAAAACGGCGAGGCGGTGAAACCATGAACTTAGCAGAAATGCTCACATACGCCGACATCGGCCACCTGAGTAAAATTGCGAACCACTACCAATGCCGATGCAACGAAAATTCCAAAAATGAGTTAATTCAGTCGATTCTCCATCAAGTAGGGCGCAAGGAATTCATTAAGGAGCATGTTCACCAGCTTAGCGTAGAAGATTTCAGATTTTTGAATACACTGTTGTTCGATCAGAAACAGCATTTCAGTCTTGAGGAATTAATTGCCTGTGCTCAACATTCCCGCTTTACGGAGGTAGCCAAAGCCAAAGAAAATCCCCGGGATGTTATAGCCAGGTTCCGTCAAAGGGGATGGTTGTTTAATGGATCTTCATTAAGTACAAAATACTTATTTGAACTTCCAGAAGATCTGAAGGATCGATTTCGTGAAGTTCTGGGCCAGAAGCTTGTATCCGAAGTCGTTCAAGGCATTGAACCATCGGTATATCGCGAAGAGCAAGGTTTGATTTCAGAAGATTTGTTTCTGCTTATTCGCGATATCTCTAAGCAGGATATTCCTTTGAATCAAGAGGGTATCATGTATAAACGCAATCAACAGCTGCTTATGGACTTGCTTCATGTATCAGAACCCCTCGTAAGCAAAGGCGGGTGGAGATTTGGTTATGGACGCACCTTTACAGCTTATCCAGATCGATTTTCACTGCTGTATGACTTCGCCTATTCTCAAAAATGGTTAGATGAAAGTCAGTTTCAATTAAATCTAACTGCGTCTGGTCTACAATTCGCTTTGGATGAAAAAAGAATACCCGTGATACAACTAGTACATTTTTGGTTAAAGAGTTACAAAGCAGCGATTCCTAATTTGCTATCGCTAATGGTATGGATTGATCGAAGCTCAAGAACATGGGTCAATCTGAATTCATTGAAGCAAACGATGGTCAAGCTGATTAAACCTTACTATTACGATACAGCAGAATCGATTTTTGAAGAGCGTATTGTCAAAATGATGCTCCATCTAGGTTTAGTAAGAGTTGGCGAAGATGAACAGCATGAAAGGTATATGGAAATGACAGTATACGGAACTTCCATTGTAATGTCTTTACAGTCATCTCATGAAAAAATCTAACGCATGCCCATAACTTTTGTTATAGGTAATGCTTAAGATCACTCCAAATTTAATACATTTTATATGAGGAGTGATCATCTATGTATGTTTCTTACAAAGGTAAATATCCGATTGTCGACCATTCTGTATTTGTTGCAGAGGGGGCCAGATCATCGGGGATGTAACTATAAGTATGCAATCTGGGATTATGGGAGCTATTTGTCTAAACGGTGCTGAAGTTGGGGAATATGCTTTGATAGGGGCAGGTTCCCGTGTCACTAAAAATTGTAAAATTTCACCCTATACGCTCTCTATGGGTTCACCTGCTAAAGTCGTTCGGGAGCTGACTGAGGCAGATTTGCAGAGAATGATGCTCACGGCGAAGAGTTATGTGATAAAAGCAGAAGAGTATAGGAACTTTTGATAAAAGGTAGGAGGTTCATCCCATGGATCAAATGAAAGTATCTTATGAAGTGATGCTCAGTCTTGCGGCGGAAATGGTGTGGGATGAAGCTCTCAGAAGACATCGTGCTGAGAAAATTCATTACGAGATTGATACTGCGCTAGCTCAAGGTGATAAGAGTGCATTTTGCCAACTAACCAATGAACTTAGAGCTTTAGAGAGATAAGAGATGCCTAGAGCATCTCTTTTTTTTTATTTCTAAAAAATAGCTTGATCTATATATGGAATTATCAGGTATAATAGAAGGACTGAAGGGAGAGAGAAGGATGAAATTCAGCGAGATCAGTCCTGAAGAATGGGAGGAACTCAAACCCTATTTAGATACTTGCCTGATTCCTGTGACTGGACTTCAAGGAACGGAGCAGCCTTTTGAAGTGGTGTATGCTTTAGAGCGTTTGCGTGATGTTATGGATTGGATTGAGGTTCCGTTTAAAGGCAGAATTGTGACGTATCCTGCGGTTCAATACGAAGTTGAGGATATACACAGCTATCTGAACAAGCTCTGTCATAATGTCAAGTACATAGGTTTTAAGTATGTAATACTCGTATCAGCCGACGTCGAGATCGATTCCAAGTTAATTTGTGAAAGCGATTTAATAGTTACTCCAGCGCACTTTATGGGCCAAGCGGATGAAGCGCCTTCTGTATCCGTAATGCGAGAGATACAGGCACTCTGGATGCGTTCATCATCCACTAAATTGTGACGAAAAATCGACAATTTTGCGACAAGATGATGCCAGTATACCCCATCCTTTGTTACAAATTCTTGACGCTCCTGAAAGCCTAATATATTATAGTAATGTCCTAGTATTTCGTGTGATTTTAATCATTGAAAATGGAGAGAATTGGTTCGAAAAGGGGGTTGAAGACAGTATGAGTAATACGAATGACCAGCATGAA
Source organism: Paenibacillus shirakamiensis (assembly GCF_017874255.1). Lineage (GTDB taxonomy): Bacteria > Bacillota > Bacilli > Paenibacillales > Paenibacillaceae > Fontibacillus > Fontibacillus shirakamiensis. The sequence continues at coordinate 600,497 of NZ_JAGGLD010000001.1, forward strand.
TCATCGCACAGACCACCCAATCGGAGAAAAGAAATGTCACGCAGACAGTTTCTGACCTACACGCTGGGAGGAGCTACCGCTTACATGGCAGGTGGAGTTGTACTGCCGATGCTTCGTTTTGCTGTGGATCCGATTCTTCACAAGAAGACAGAAGGCTCCTTTGTAAAAGTAGTAGAGACTAGCAAAATTACGAATGAACCACAGGAGTTCACTTTTGAACTTCAACAGCAAGATGGATGGTATGCAAGCACCGCTTCATTGACGGCATGGATCCGCAAAGATGAGAAGGGTGAAATTTATGCGCTTTCACCAATCTGCAAACATCTGGGATGTACAATCGGCTGGAATAATGAGAAAAGTCTTCCGAATGAATACCATTGCCCTTGTCATGGTGCGCATTATACCAAAGAAGGCAAAAACCTCGCTGTTGCTCCTAAGCCACTTGACGAGTACAAGGTTAAGGTTGATAAAGACTGGGTTTTGTTAGGCGATATCATTCCGAACACAAGAGTTAAATAAGGAGGCGCATAGTCGCATGTTGAAGAGTATCTACAACTGGGTCGACGAACGTCTTGATATTACGCCGATCTGGAGAGATGTAGCGGATCACGAGGTTCCTGAGCACGTTAACCCGGCCCACCATTTTTCCGCATTTGTCTATTGTTTCGGCGGATTGACGTTCTTTATCACGGTCATCCAGATTTTGTCGGGGATGTTCCTGACCATGTATTATGTTCCTGATATTATTAATGCTTATGCCAGCGTTGAATTTCTTCAGACGAAGGTTGCATTCGGACAGATTGTTCGGGGGATGCATCACTGGGGAGCGAGTCTGGTCATTGTTATGATGTTTCTACATACCTTGCGTGTATTCTTTACAGGTTCCTATAAGGCACCTCGTGAAATGAACTGGGTTGTAGGCATGCTGATTTTCTTCGTAATGATTGGGCTTGGTCTTACGGGTTATTTGCTTCCATGGGATAACAAATCTTACTTTGCAACAAAAGTTACATTGGAAATTGCCAACTCGGTTCCTGTCCTTGGGCCTATTCTAAAAGAATTGCTACAGGGGGGGACGATTGTAGGGGCGCAGACGCTTACGCGTTTCTTCGCGATTCACGTGTTCTTCCTTCCGGCCGTGTTGCTCATCCTTCTGGTGGGACATTTCATTATGATCCGCAGACAGGGAATTTCCGGACCGCTATAAGATATTTTAAGAGAAGGGAGGCATTTTTATGGGTCACGTAGACAAGTCGAAGGAAAAAGTCGTCTTTGTCGGAGATTCACGGGTACGTAAAGGGAATGGATTCATTACACCTCCCGACTACACCTCATACCCAGGAAAGTCAGAAGCATTTATTCCGAACTTCCTATTAAAAGAATGGATGGTAGGCGTCGTTGTCCTTGTAGGATTCCTAGTGCTTACTATATCTGAACCTGCTCCACTCGGTTTCCCAGCGAGTCCAACAGCTTCGGTTATTCCGATGCCGGACTGGTATTTCTTATTCCTTTATCAATATTTGAAATATCCTTATGCTTCGGGGCCTTGGATCGTTCTAGGCACACTAGGAATACCAGGAGTAGCCTTCGGAGGTCTACTTTTAGCTCCATTCCTAGATCGTGGTAAAGAACGCCGTTTCTATCGCAGACCGATTGCCTCATCCATTATGTTGTTGTCTCTCGTGGCTACCGTGTACCTGACGAACTTTGCTTGGACACATTACAAGCATGAGTTAGCAGCAACCGGAATTAAGCCAGAGGAAGAACGTAGAATTGAAAAGGCGAAGGAAGCTAGAGAGAAAGGTCTTCCTGCTCCATCTAATGCAGTGAAAACTAAAGAAGTTGCGATCGTGGACAAAGATGATCCAGCGATGGAATCATTCAAGAAAGCCACATGTATCTCATGTCACGCTACGGATTTGAAGGGTGCAAGCGGTCCTTCATTACGGGGTGTGGGTGATAAGCATGACAAGGCTGCCATTCTCGCAATTATCAAAGAGGGTAAAAAAGGTCCAGATGGCAATATGCCTCCGATGTATGATACTGCAATCTCTGCAGGTCTAACAGCAAAAGACGTAGATCAATTGGCCGACTGGTTATCCAAACAAAAAGCGGAAAAGAAATAACAGTTTAGAAGAACTTGATTGCATCATGCAATCAAGTTCTTTTTTTGTATTCCATAGAGCGGCTTGTAAAATGCTATAATGCATAATGAAGGAGGCGTTTACATACATGAGTTTATCGTATTGGTGGAGTAAAGAATTTTTGGCAAGTCGATCTTTTTTGTGGCTATTACTTATTAGTAATGTGCTAGGTACAATATACGGATACATCTGGTACGAGGACCAGATGAAAAGTACGGTTGCTGATGGGATGCTGTGGCAAGTCATTTTTGTTCCGGATAGTCCGACGGCAAGTTTGTTTTTTTGCTTAGCTATTGGATTCTTGCTTATTAGCGAACGGAGGGCCAAGAGTTGGGGCTTATTTCGTGAAATTATTGAGGCATTAGCCGTTGTAACTAGTATTAAATATGGCATATGGGCGGTTACTATGATCTTTGCGGGGGCATATCAAGGGCAAGAGCTCGTCTGGCAAGATTGGATGCTTGTTATCTCACATTCAGCGATGGCCGTTGAAGCGCTGCTCTATATAAGACTATTTAAATTCGGTTCAAGACTTTTAATCGGGGCCGGTCTTTGGACATTATTAAATGATACGATTGATTATACATATGAGGTATATCCTTATTTACCTACGCAACTCTGGAACGATGTTGGAGCTGTGCAGAATTTTACAATCATGCTAACTTTATTCAGTGTGCTTATCAGTTGGATTGTAGTGAGACAAGTTCGGACATGAGCTGTTGGGTTCTAATTCTTGAATAGTAGCATAGACATGGATCAGGAGGGATGTCCATGGAAAAGAGTTATAGAAGCTGGGGAGGTGTATCCCTGCAACTGATTGCGGCATTGTTGCTCATCCTACTATGTATACCTTCAAAGGCATATGCCGGCTCCGAAGCCTCTGTATCTACAGTGGTTGCTAACCAACTCAAGGAATTAGATAGTGCTTCTGAAGCACTGTATCGATACATGCAAGATGGGGATGGAGAGCGTGCGCAGATCGAGATGAGTAAGGTAGTGCAGTTGCTGGTAGATATTCCTTATAAGGGATTGTCAAGTGTAGAAGGGATTCATGCGCTAACCGAGACGGTGCTGAATACGAGAGAAGCGTTAGCAAGATCAGATCATTCTGTAGAAGAATGGAGAGCATCTTCCTCTAAGTTGAGATTAGCTATTGATAGTCTTTTGCATAAAGACCAAGCCCTTTGGCATCAGTATTATAGACTTATTTCTAATGATGTAGACCTTATCATTCGAGCCCGAGCTGAGGGAAGCGCTCAAGAAGTCAAGTCTTCCGTACAATCGCTGAATACACATTATCAGACCATACGAGCAGCTGCGATTATCCAAAAGGATCCTTCTCTTATCCATCAATTTGATTCATGGCTCTCTTATCTTCAAGGAATAAGTACAACGAAAAAGATGGATGCTGAGGCGTTAAAAGGGGTGTTGGACCAAGGTGATGAACTTGTGCAAAGCTTATTTGGCAAGAAAAAAACGGAGCCTGTACTTTTGCCTATGGCAGGAAATGCTCATCCGCTACGTTGGGGGCTTCTCATCGGGGGTTGGATTATCCTTGCATTAATGTATACCGGTTTTCGGAACTATACAACTTATAATGAAGTCAGAAGTGCTCGTGGAATGAAGAATACAAAATCTTGGCGAATATAGAGATAAAATAAATAATTATGAAATTATATTAGAAAATTATATTAAATGTGAAGAAAACCCCGAGTAAGATTTCTCCTGCCGGGGTTTTTAAATGGCTCTAAGTCTGAGTCCATACTTAATATAATGCAACTATACAATTAATATGGATATCGTACTATTCTTCTCTAAATCCTTCACCATGTACATCGTGAACATCATTAATGATAATAAAAGCTCTTGGATCAATAGATTTGGCAATCATCGTCAGTGTGCGGATCTCTTGCCTAGCTACAACACAATAAGCCATGTATTTCGCCTGTTTGGAGTAAGCTCCGATGGCCGGAATCAGCGTGACCCCTCGTTCCATATCTTTGGTGATTAGGTCGGCAATCTCAGGGGCATGGTCACTGATGATGGTGAATGCTTTGGCTGCATAAGCCCCCTCCTGAATGAAATCGATAACTTTTGAGGCTATGAATACTGCAACAAAAGTATATAGAATTTGTTCTTTAGGTATGTAGAACAACGACGCACCGATAATGATGATATCCAAGGCAAGGATGATTTGTCCCATACTCCATCCAAATTTACGGTTACATATTCTTGCGATAATATCAGATCCTCCAGTAGTTCCTCCAAAGCGGAATACAAGTCCAAGACCCGTGCCCAAGGTGACGCCAGCATATAATGAAGCGAGAATATAATCATGTTCTGTTCGGAATGGTGAAATCCAGCCTTTTTCAATCCAGATTTCAAAAAGCCAAAGGAAAAAGGTCAGTGATCCAATGCCTATTCCAGTGTAGATAATCTGTTTACTCCCAAGAATTTTCCAGCCAAGTAAAAAGAGGGGGATATTTAATATAAGTGTAGATAACGAAGGAGAGACCGAGAATGCATAGTTCAGCAGAATCGTTACTCCAGTTACGCCGCCTTCCATCAGTCGGTTAGGAATAATAAAATAAAGCAATCCGAAAGCGTAGATGGCTGTGCCTAGCACGATAGGCAAAATGGTTTTGGCGACACGGTTGAATCGGTTGGTTAGCATGGCATACCTCACTTGTGCGTATTTCAGGAAAGACAAACGTTCCAGATCATAGTATACCTTTAGTTCGCCGGATTAAAAAACAATTTGTTTTCAATTCCTCTTTAGGATAACATAGGGGTAAAACCTTCGCATGCGAGGGGAGGTACTTACATGCAGGAAAAAACACTTGCTGAACTTCAGCTTGAAGTGGACCGTTACATATCTCAGTTCAAAGAAGGGTACTTCAGCCCCTTAGCGATGCTGGCTCGTATGAGTGAAGAAGTGGGTGAACTAGCTAGAGAAGTGAATCATGCTTATGGAGAAAAGCCTAAAAAATCTAGCGAGGCGGATAATTCTATTGAACTTGAGCTTGGAGATATCCTATTCATTACCATGTGCTTCGCTAACTCTCTAGGAATTGATCTAACAGAAGCTCATAATAAAGTAATGCATAAATTTAATACGCGCGATGCGAATCGCTGGACCAAAAAGGACACCGAATAGGCCTCTTCATCATATGCTGGTTATAGATAATCAGCTTATGAATAGAAGGAGAATGTTCAATGACGCAGCTCGAGAGATTTTTGGCCCAAGCGTACAAAAGTATCTTGAATCATGATTTTGAACAAGCGATTCAGTGGTTCGATCGAGCCATTGGGGCAAATCCACTTGACGCAGATATTCACTTTCGCTGCTCAGTAACCTGCGCACGAAGTGGGCGGATGGACAAAGCTGTATTTCATGCTTCTGAGGCCGTTCGTCTGGATTCGGATACAGAAGAGTATAAGCTTCAATATGAACGTCTGCAAGCTAGAGAGATGCGACTTTCAGCAGTCCAGTTATTTGGGCCTGGAGGAACCATTGAGACGGATAATGCCATTTTAGCGGTCTCCCTTCTTGAGCAATCCACAGCTTTTGATCCTCTGTATGGAGAGAGTTTTGTGTGGCTCGCTTCGGCTTATGAGGCTTTAGAACGTTATCCAGATGCTCTTGCTGCGGTCAGAGAAGCATTAGCGCTTCAAAATGATAGCATATCTACTACATCATTAAAAAAATGGGAACAACGATTTATCTCCAAAATCAATCAATCATCACTCTAGAACTAGTGAGGGGTAGTCATATGTCAACAAATTTAAAAGTAGCTGTAGTGGGTGCTGGTGGTAGAATGGGCAAGGAAGTTGTTAAGATGGTGCTCGAAGACAAGGATCTTGAACTTGTTGCAGCTATTAATAGATCACATGAAGGCGAAGATGCAGGAACGCTTGTGGGCCTGTCTCCTTGCGGCGTTCTTGTGCAGACCGATTTAGAGAAAGCGCTGAGTACAAGTGGTGCTCAGGTATTGGTCGATTTTACAACACCTCAATCGGTGTACGCTAATACAGTGTTAGCTATTCGTCTCGGGGTTGCTCCTGTCGTGGGAGCGACTGGATTCACATCCGAACAGATCGAGGATCTGGACAAGCAATGCCAGCATAAAGGAATTGGGGGGCTGATTGCCCCTAACTTCTCAATTGGAGCCATATTAATGATGAAGTTTGCGGCCCAAGCCTCTAAATATATGCCAAATGTTGAGATTATTGAGTACCATGGCGATCAAAAATTAGATGCTCCTTCAGGTACAGCGATAAAGACCGCAGAGTTGATCGCCCAGAATCGGGAGGAAATACGTCAAGGCAATCCCCATGAAGAAGAGACCATTGATGGGGCTCGTGGAGCTTACTACAATGGATTCCGAATTCACAGTGTACGTTTGCCTGGTGTATTTGCACAACAAGAAGTCATTTTTGGGGGATTCGGTCAGACCTTAAAGATTCGTCATGATTCCTACGAACGGGCAGGTTATATGCCAGGCGTGAATCTAGCGGTTAAGAAGGTTATGGAGTATAAAGGAATGGTATACGGATTTGAACATTTCATCGACTAGAATGGGGGCTTTCCAATGCTAAATATTGCGTTCATTGCCCATGACCGGAAGAAAGAAGAAATCGTGAACTTTGTGATTGCATATGAACATGTATTTGTTGGCAATACACTTTATTCAACCGGAACTACAGGGCAACGTATTATGGAGAATACAAAACTTTCAATCCATCGTTTTTTATCTGGTCCCCTTGGTGGAGATCAACAAATTGGGGCTTTAATAGCTCAAAATGAAATGGACCTCGTCATCTTCCTTAGAGATCCATTGATGGCACAGCCACATGAACCCGATATTACGGCTTTGCTTCGCTTATGCGACGTTCATGGTATTCCAGTAGCGACCAATGTAGCTACAGCGGAGATATTAGTTAGAGCCCTTGACCGTGGTGATTTTGGCTGGCGGGAGCTTGTAGACCTGCATCGCCCGAGGTTAGGTGTATGATGGAGAAGCTGGACATTCTTATTTTTGGCGCACATGCTGATGATGCAGAGATTGGAATGGGTGGGACGATTGCTAAGCATACGGCCGCAGGACTCAAGGTAGGTATATGTGATCTTACTGAAGCCGAGATGTCTTCCAATGGTACAGTTGAAATTCGTAAAGTTGAGGCAGAAGCAGCTTCCGAGGTGCTGGGACTTACGCTTCGCCGTAATTTACAATTACCGGATCGAGGTCTCTATGTTACAACGGAACAAGTAGAGGCGGTAGCTTCTGTAATCCGAGATCATGCACCATCCATTGTCTTTGCGCCCTATTGGGACGATCGTCATCCGGACCATGTACAGTGTAGCAAAATTGTAGAAGATGCTGTATTCAATGCAAAGCTTCGCAAATGGATGCCAGACAAACCTGCGGTTACAGTGGACGAGCTCTACTTCTATTTTATTAATGACTGGCGTACGCCCGATCTTATCGTAGATATAACGGACGTATATCCAATCAAAGAAAAGTCTATGCAGTGTTACGTGTCTCAATTTACGCTCGCAGCGGATGGAGTAAAAACGGTGTTAACGCAAGGCTATGTAGAACGTGTGAAAGCAAGAGATTCCTTAATCGGACAACGTAAACGTATTACCTATGCCGAAGGATTTGCGGTCAAGTCACCTTATAAAGTTCATCTATTTGACTCACAATAAACATAAATTAAGGTATGAATTGAATTTAGAAAGAAGGTGCCCCTGCAATGAGCCAACTTTTAAAAATTGGTATCACCTGTTATCCCACACTAGGCGGGTCAGGGGTTGTTGCGACTGAACTCGGCAAGCTGCTTGCAGAAAAAGGACATGAAGTTCATTTTATTTCACATAGCGTTCCCTTTCGTTTGGGGGCTTTTAAGAAAAATATTTTTTATCATGAAGTGGAAGTGAACGATTATTATGTGTTCCGCTATCCACCTTACGATTTGTCTCTAGCCAATAAAATGGCTCAAGTAGCTAAGCGAGAGAAACTCGATATTCTTCATGTGCATTATGCCGTTCCACATGCAGTATGTGCATTCCTAGCCAAGCAAATGGTTGGAACAGATCTCAAAGTGGTAACGACTTTGCATGGTACAGACATTACGGTCTTAGCACAAGATGAATCCCTCAAAGATTTGATTAGGCTTGCTATTAATGAAAGTGATGCGGTAACCTCGGTGTCTGAGGACTTGATGAGGGAGACTCGTGAAGTGCTGGATATTACGAGAGATATCGATTTAACTTATAATTTTATTGATCAGCGTATTTATTATCCTCGGAGTGTGGAGTCATTACGCAGTGACTTTGCATTTCCGCACGAAAAAATATTGATGCATATCTCGAATTTCCGACCGGTCAAACGAGTTCAGGATGTCGTTGATATTTTTGCTAAAGTAAGTGAGCAGGTTCCATCTAGGTTATTATTTGTAGGTGAGGGGCCTGAGCTGCCCAAAATTCAGTGGAAAATTAAAGAGCTGGGTCTAGAAGACAAAGTTCAGTTCCTAGGCAAACAAGATCAGATCGCTCAAGTGATCTCGACAGCGGACGTTCTTCTCCTTCCTTCGGAAAAAGAAAGTTTTGGATTGGTGGCATTGGAGGCTATGGCCTGTGGTGTACCTACGATTGGATCACTGGCCGGAGGTATCCCTGAGTTAGTCACTCATGGGGAGACAGGGTTCCTAGCCCCTATTGGAGATACGCAGGCTATGGCGGACTACGCTGTTCACCTGCTTACGGATGAGTCCCTTGCGAAGAAGGTATCCGAAGCATGCTTAATCCGTGCAAAAAATGAATTTAGCAGTGCACGCATAACAGAAGAGTATGAACAAATATATTACCGTGTATTGGGTCTTGATGTACCTCGGCCAAAGCCGGTATGCAGTTAAGGTACTTCGGACGAATGTCCGAAGTATTTTTGTGTAGGAGGTAGAATCGGTTGAAACAATGGAAGCAAGTCGAAAGAGCTATGGCGGAAGCCGCGGACAAAGTGCTTGAAAAGCTGGTGCATGAGGGCTACGAAGCATATTATGTCGGTGGAAGTGTCCGGGATGAGTGGATGGGTAGACCCGTGAATGATCTGGACATAACCACATCGGCAAGACCGGAACAGGTCTTAAATATGTTTGAACGTACTGTTCCGACAGGTATGCAGCACGGTACAGTTACCGTAATTATGGATCAGATCCCTTTTGAAGTGACAACTTTTCGTAAAGAAACAGGGTATGAAGATCATCGACGTCCAAGTGAAGTGGAATTTGTTCAGGACGTGGAGCAAGACCTAAAACGTCGAGATTTTACAATGAATGCGATGGCTATGGATCGTGCAGGTAGATTGATTGATCCTTTTGGTGGTCGTAAAGATATAAAAGAAGGACTAGTTCGCTGTGTTGGAAAGGCAGATGAGCGATTTGAAGAGGATGCGCTTCGTATGCTAAGAGCCATTCGCTTTGCCTCTATTTTTAATTTTGTTCCGTCTGTCCGAACGTGGCAAGGGCTCATCCATAATCGAGCATCGATTCAATATATAGCTGTAGAACGGATTCGAGCAGAACTAGAAAAGATAATTGCAGGACCACACCCGCTGCGAGGACTAGAATTGTTAGAGCGAAGTGGTCTGATGAAATATACTAAAATTGCTATGAAGAGTTCAGCCATATCTAAATCTGAAGCGGAGCTTTTAGAAAAATTGCCCTCCTCACCTGCAGCATTGCGTTGGTCTTACATTGTTCAGTGGTTTCAATCTGAAGTTAAGGATTTAGAGCTTTGGCTGAAGTCTTGGACATTCCCGTCCAAAATGATTGAAGCTATAACAAAAATTATATATTTTGATCTAGAGATCAGGGATTGCCACAGAAAGCTCGAACAGGATAGACTCCATACGCGCCAATCTGATTATGAAGGATTACGTAGAGCTTGGATTACTTTACAGCTTAAATATGGACAAGTAACAGCTAGTCACTGGCTTGTAAGAGAGCGTTTACTCTCTACAGAGAAGCTTACCGGCAATTCAGAAGATCAGATATCAACTCCAGTTGAGACATCCCAGAACTTGACGTTCTATTTGCCGATCATGCAACAGTGGTGTACTGAAGTTCCCCTCCATTCGGCAAAGGAACTAAACATAAGTGGATCAGATGTAATTGTCCAAGTAGGTAGGCCGGCAGGACCTTGGGTAAGTGAAACGATGCAACGATTAGTTGGACTTGTAGCCGCAGGTGATCTCAAGAATGAACGTGCAGCACTACTTGAAGAATTGACAAAGGTGGAGAATGGATATGGAAAATAACTCTTTACTGAATATGTTGTTGCTTCATCCGGGAGAATATATGTCAGGTGAAGAAATTAGCCGTAGACTTTCCATCAGTCGTACTGCGGTGTGGAAGCAAATTAACAAATTAAGAGAGGCGGGGTACGAATTTGAGGCTGTATCGCGAAAAGGGTACCGATTACTGCATCGCCCAGCCCGTCTTGATACAGTATCTATTATGTTAGGCATGCAGACAAAGCGATTCGGCCGCAATCTCAAGTTGCTGGAGACGACGACATCCACGCAAGAAGAAGTAAGGCGCAATGCTGAAATAGGAGCGGCTGAGGGAATGCTAGTTATTGCGGAAGAGCAGACACTTGGAAGAGGAAGACAAGGTCGGAGCTGGTTTTCTCCTCCCGGTAAAGGCGTGTGGATGAGTCTTTTGCTAAGGCCAGACCAATCTTTGGCTTGTGCCCCTCAGCTTACGCTCCTTACAGCTGTAGCAGTATGCCGAGCTATACGTACACTAACCCAGATTGATGCGGGCATTAAGTGGCCGAACGATCTTCTTGTGAATGGGCGGAAAATTAGTGGCATATTATTAGAATCAGTAGCCGAGGATGAGCGAATTCGATATTGTATTGCGGGTATCGGGATCGATGTAAATATGGATCTTGAAGATTATCCCGAAGAATTAAGAACGAAAGTCACATCGCTTAAGCTTGAGCAAGGTGCAGAAGTAGACAGAGCCGCACTTATAAGTGCAATACTACAGGAATTAGAAACCTTATATGATTTATATCAAGAGGAAGGATTCTCGCCTATTGCGCATTTGTGGGAAGCGCTATCTGTGACATTGAATCGTGAGGTAACACTCCATTCAGGCAGTCAAATTGTACAAGGCTACGCCGTAGGTCTAGATTCATCAGGTGGACTTATTGTACAGAACGAAGAAGGTAAGAAGGTAACTGTATTTTCTGGAGAAGTTCAGTTGAATACGTGAAATAATTGACGTCCCATGGTATACTGAGCACATGAGGCGGTATCGGCTTGACCGAACTGCACTTGTACCTGCTTTGGATGCGCAATGGACCTAACTGAATGATTCGTCGACTTTTGACGTTGGATTCTGCTCTGAGCCGAAAGGACCGAGACAGAAGGGACGAACGTTGTAACTCTTCTAATGGACTTTCGGACTTTTTAGTATTCGTACTGAATTTTAGTGCTGCTAAAAGGTTCTTTTTGTTGTGTAAGCGGGAAACCCAAAAGGAGATGTTAACCTTGGCTAAACAAGCACTGAACATTGTGAAAATGAAAAAAATGAAACAAGATGGCGAGAAGCTAACCATGGTCACTGCCTATGATTACCCATCTGCAAGTTTGGCGGAAGCTGCTTCCGTAGATATGATTTTAGTCGGAGATTCATTAGGAAATGTAGTACAAGGTCAAGAAACCACGATACCAGTTACCATAGATGATATGGTCTACCATACACTTTCTGTGCGTAGAGGTGCCACACATACCTTTGTTGTTGCAGATCTGCCTTTCATGACTTACCACGGAAGTATTGATGAGACTATGAGGAATGTAAGACGCCTGATGCAAGAAGGCCTAGCACATGCCATTAAAATGGAAGGCGGTATGGAAATCTGCTTGGCTGTAGAAAGTATTGTCAAAGCTGGAGTTCCTGTCATCGGCCATATTGGGCTTACACCTCAATCCTTGAATCAAATTGGCGGATACCGTATTCAAGGGAAAACAGCAGAAGATGCACGCAGACTATTGGAGGATGCCAAAGCACTGGAGCGGGCTGGAGCTTTCGCTATTGTGCTTGAGCTAGTAACCGAAGAGGTGGCGGCAGAAATCAGCAAACAACTGACCATTCCAACGATTGGCATTGGAGCAGGCAGATTCTGTGACGGTCAAGTTCTGGTATATCATGATATTCTGAAATATGACCCTAACTATAGAGATAAGAAGTTTGTAAAAACTTTTGCAGATATTGGAGCGCAAATTCGTCAAGGACTTGAAGAGTACGTGAGTGAAGTGAAATCAGGCCAATTTCCAGCACAGCAACATGTATTCACTGCGGATGAAAATGTAATTCCTGAGCTTTATGGACGCAGAAAGGCGGAATCACGGGCATGAAGGTAATTGGTGAAGTCCAAGTACTTCGGGAGAGCGTGAGACAAGAACGTAACGCAGCAATGCGCCAAGGGCGGGAGATATCCGTAGGTCTGGTTCCTACAATGGGCTTTTTACACGAAGGGCATGCCAGTCTGCTTCGAGAAGCACGTGCAAAAAATGATCTAGTCGTACTAAGCATTTTTGTAAATCCAATTCAATTCGGACCTAACGAAGATTTTGAGCGATATCCCCGAAATGAACAAAGTGATTTGGCACTAGCAGAACGTGAAGGTGTAGATATTGTATTTATTCCTAGTGTAGTCGAGATGTATCCCAAACCTGCGAAGACTCGAATTGTAGTCTCAGAGTTAACTTCAAGCTTGTGCGGTGCATCAAGACCGGGACATTTTGATGGAGTAACCACTGTCGTCTCCAAGTTGTTCCACTTAGTTGCGCCAGATTATGCATACTTCGGTATGAAAGATGCGCAGCAAATTGCGGTCATTCAGCAAATGGTTGAGGATCTAAATTTTGATGTAACCATTGAAGCCTGTCCTATTGTAAGAGAAGAAGACGGACTTGCGTTGAGTTCCAGAAACGTGTATCTTAGCTCTGAAGATCGGAAACAGGCTTTAATTTTGTCCGATTCTTTACAACAAGTTCAACATGATCTTCAAGGAGATCAGAAGGTGACAGCGACAGAACTTGTGGAACGGGTAACAGGGTTGATTAGATCCAAACCCTTAGCCAATATTGATTATGTTCAAGTACTCGAGTTCCCTACTCTAAATGAAATAGGCCGTGATGTGGATTTGAGACATGTTGAGCATGATGTAATTGTGGCTGTTGCAGTTAAATTTGGAACGACGCGCCTTATTGATAATGTTGTTATATCTTCCAAAGGAGTGCCTGTCCATGTATAGAACAATGATGAAATCCAAGATACACCGGGCTACGGTAACCGAAGCCAATTTGAATTACGTAGGAAGTATTACCATTGATGAACAGTTGATGGAACAAGCGGACTTATTGGAGAACGAGAAGGTTCAAATTGTTAATAATAATAACGGGGCGCGTTTGGAAACCTATGTAATCACAGGACCTAGAGGTAGTGGTGTTATCTGCCTTAATGGGGCTGCCGCACGATTGGTTCAGCCGGGGGATAATGTGATTATCATCTCATATGCTCAAGTCTCGAAGGAAGAATTGAATGGATTCAAGCCAACGGTTGTATTCGTGGATGAATGCAATCATGCAGTGGAGACGGTTCAGCAAGAACTCCATGCTACAATCCGTTAAAGTAGAAAACTTTTGACAAGTCATACATCTAGGCGTCTGCTATGTAATTAATCCCTTGAGGAATGAAAAAGCCTCTTTGAACAAAAAATGAATATAAGGGTCGCTACACTTCTCGATTTCATTTTCGTTTAGGGTGGGATGCAGATGATGTTTCAACACGTATTTGCGGAAATGAATGAAATGCTGGATGACATTGCTCGAAGATATCCGATAGCTGAGGGAGTTGACAAACAGGAACTCAGCCAGAAATGGCAGACGCTAAAGACGATGAGTGATGGAATTATTGAGGAATGGCTATCATTTGAAGAGAAAATGAGCGAGATTCGAAAGGGGTGGGGTCTTCCGGAGTCAGGAGCCCCTGCTGAACTTCCAGAGATGAGCTCACCTGACTTTATTAAAGGTCAAGGGTACTACAAATTGAATATGTATCCGCAGGCAGCAAGACATTTTAAACTGTCGACGGAGCAGTTCAAGGACAGTCTTCTTGCCCATATTTATTTGGCTATGTGTCATTTGAATACAGAAGATTTTCCTGAAGCTGGGAGACACTTCCAATGGGTTCTTCCCCTTACCAGTAATAAAAGGCTTCGCTCCATCATCTACAATGCATTGGGATGTGTAGAAGCTAAGATGAGTCAAATGGACAGAGCTCAGGAATACTTCACTCTTGCTCATCATATGGATCCTTCTTTTCCTGAACCTTTGGCTAATCTTAATGTGTGTCTTCAGAAAAGAGGCTGTCTCCAATATGGAAGTCAGCTGGCATCACTCATGTGACCCGAATACCTAATAAAGCGGTGCGCTAACCTCATGGGATTATGCGCATCGTTTTTTTATTTTATCATTTATGAATGCGAATATCTGTTTGTACTTGATTAATTTCCAAACGGATGAATCTCTGGTATGCTGGTATAGAGACTGGAACGAAAGGGATTTGACTAAACATGAAATATGCCGTTCTCGATTTTGAAACAACGGGTAACCAGTCCTCTGATGAGATTATTCAAGTGGGACTTGCTATTATAGATCATGATCTAACTATTAATAAAGTGTATTCTTCCTACGTCAAACCGGGATTATCCATTCCTCCATTTATCACACAACTTACAGGAATTACAGAAGAAGATGTGGCATCGGCTCCTGTACTTGACGAAATGATGGTTGAGTTGGTGCCTTTATTAGATGATGTAGTGTTGGTCGGTCATAATGTAGCTTTTGATTTTAACTTTTTGCAATCTGCATTGGATCGTTCAGGTTATTTACCTTTTACAGGTCGTATTTTGGACACAATGGATTTTCTCAAAATTATGTTTCCTTCCTTGCCTTCATATCAACTTAGTTTGGTATCTGGTGAGTTTGGATTGCAGCATGATCGTCCACACCAAGCAGATAGCGATGCGCTTGCAACAGCGTTAATATTTTTGAAATGTCTGGAAGAAATTGATGCGTTACCTTTACTGGGCCTTCAACGATTATCAGATCTGTTCGCAGGCGAGGATAGCGATTTGGGCTGGTTTTTTGATGCGGCTCTAGAAGAAGCAGAGAAGAAGGCGGATCAGTCCATTGAGGGGTTCACTTATTATCGTCAATTTGCTCTGAAGACGGAAGACTGGATGGACATTATGCCAGCCCGTAGCATTGAAGATGAGAATCCGCTTAAGGATCTGAATTTTGAACAATTCATGGATCAAGTCCGTTTGAATTTGAGTGCAAAACTTTCACATTATGAAGAACGTGAAGCTCAAAATATGATGCAAACCGAAGTGATGAAGGCATTTGATGAAGATAAACATCTGTTGATCGAAGCAGGTACAGGTACAGGGAAATCTCTAGGGTATTTGCTGCCATCCATTTATCATTCCGTGAAGTCAGAGGAAAAAGTGATGATCAGCACGCACACGATTAACCTACAGGAACAACTTAGAGAGCGCGATATACCTTTGCTAACTGAGGTCGTGCCTTTTCCTTTTCGCGCGGCGATATTCAAAGGTAGACAGCATTATTTGTGTCTTCGCAAATTTGAACATAAAATTAACAAACGTGATTTCAGCTCTCCTAGAGAAGATGTGTTAACTGCTGCGCAAATGATCGTATGGTTAACGCAGACGGAGACGGGCGATGACGAAGAACTGAATCAAGGTAATAAGGGGTTAGAGTTCTGGGAGACAGTGGCTAGTGAATCCGATTCTTGTCTAGGACGGTCTTGCCCTTGGTTCCGCAAATGCTACTACCACAAAGCTAAGCACGAAGCGGGCATAGCGGATGTCGTAATTACCAATCACTCCAAACTGTTCACTGATGTCAAAGCGGGTCATCAATTACTGCCATCTTACGAAAGACTTGTGATCGATGAAGCTCATCATCTTGAAGAAGTGGCGGGCAAACATTTAGGTATGAATATGAAATATTTTACTGTTGTTCATACCCTGACACGTCTATACAAAGATAGCCGGACAGGACAGCTCTCTAACTTGAGAATGCAGCTGCAGAGTAGTCCATCTGAGAAGGCACAGGAGTGGGTAAGTGTAATAGATAGCATCATTCCTGATCTCATTGAGGTGAAAGAGCATTGGGATCGCCTAAGTGATCTCCTCTTTGCCTTGATGCCAGAACGCAGTGATGCTGCGCCAGGAGATCCGGGTCAGTTCGTCCTCAGACTCCACCCCACGAAGAAGCCAAAGAATTGGGAAGATCTCACGGATCAGGAGAACGTAATATTCATGACTTTGGGCACCATCATTCGTAAGGGTGAGCGTATGCTGAATGAACTTAAGGATGATGACGGCGGCTTTGGTTCGGAGAGTTTGATGACGGATTTAAGTGGTCTGTTCAAGGATTTAGCCTCAGAGCGAGATCACATTCGGATGTTCATGAAGCTTGAGAATGAAGACACGGTCTATTGGATCGAGGGGAACGGACATTATCGCAGTCGTTCTTTGCAAATTTTCGCTGTTCCTGTTGAGGTAAGTGAACAACTCAAAGCGTATTTTTTTGATAAGAAAAAAAGTGTAGTCATGACCTCGGCCACACTCGCCGTAGACAAATCTTTTCAATATATGATTGAACAGTTAGGGCTTAAAGAAGCTTTTGAACAAGACCGCGTCTTGACTTCGTTACTTCCCTCTCCTTTTAATTATAGAGAACAGGCCTTGTTAGTTATTCCTAGAGACTTTCCTAGTGTTAAGGGCAGCGTGGGTGACGATCATTTCGTAAATACGCTAGTCCAATCTTTAGGTAATGCAGCGATTGCCACACACGGTAGAATGCTTGTCTTGTTCACATCGTATCGTATGCTCAAACAAGTGTATGAACCACTCAAAGATATGTTATCTGCAAATGGGATTACGGTCATTGGTCAAGGGGTGGACAGCGGGAATCGCACCAAGCTAACGCGTCGTTTCCAAAGTCAGCAAGCTTCGGTACTCCTTGGAACGAACAGTTTTTGGGAAGGGGTCGACATCCCCGGCGATGCACTCACGAGCCTAGCTATTGTTCGCTTACCTTTCCAGCCACCGAATCACCCACTCATCGAAGCGAAAAGCGAAAAGCTTCAGCAGCAGAAAAAAAATCCGTTCATGAAGCTTAGTGTGCCTCAAGCGGTTATCCGATTCAAACAAGGATTTGGACGCCTCGTTCGATCCTCTCAAGACCGTGGTATTGTCATTGTCTATGACACCAGAATACTAGATTCATATTACGGAAAGTACTTTTTATATTCATTGCCCGGACCTAAAATGGAGCATATGCCGACCGAACAAATGGTACCTCGGATCTCCGAGTGGCTGAGCGCAAGTCAGGTTTAACAACGCATAGGGGGAAAATAAATGAAATCAGAGAAAATTTCAGATGCTGTTGTGCGTAGATTACCTGTATATCTGCGCTTTCTCAGTGAGCTGAGCATGAGGGAGGTGGCTACGGTCTCCTCTCAAGAATTAGGTCAGAAGCTGGATCTTAATCCAGCTCAAATTCGCAAAGATTTGGCCTATTTTGGTGACTTTGGCCGTAAAGGGATTGGATATGATGTCTCTTATCTCATTGAGAAAATTCGTCAAATTTTAAATTTGGATCAACAGATTAATGTAGCTTTAGTGGGGGCAGGTAATCTAGGTCAAGCTTTGTCGAACTACAATACTTACCTCAAAGACAATATGAAAATTGTGGCTGTGTTCGACGCCTCACCCTCTAAAGTGGGTCAGAAGATTAACTCCCTAACGATTCAGCCTATTGAAGATATGGTGGAGACGGTGCAGCGGCTAAAAGTACGGATTGGAATTATTACGGTTCCGGATGTGGAAGCGCAAAGAGTGGCGGATCAACTTACGAGTGCTGGCATCGAAGCCATCTTAAATTTTGCTCCCACCATTCTTAAAGTGCCTTCTGAAGTGCGACTGCACGCTGCGGATTTCACAACGGATCTCCTTAGTCTTGCTTATTATCTTGATAACGAAAAGGAGAACGACAAACATGACGCATAGATGGTTAATTGAAAACGGTACATTTGTTGTACTTGAGGAAGGACGCTCCGTTATTCAGGGGTACATGCTTATAGAAGATGATACTATTTTATATATAGGGGAGACTCGCCCTGAAGGTGAAGAAGAGACCTTTACTTATGATGGCAAAGGTCAACTATTTGCTCCCGGACTCGTGAATACTCACGGACATGCAGCCATGTCGTTACTTCGTGGTTATGGTGATGATCTCAGTCTTCAGGTCTGGTTGCAAGAGAAAATGTGGCCGATGGAAGCCAAGTTTACCTCTCGTGATGTCTATTGGGGCACAGCACTCTCCGTAGTCGAAATGCTTAAAGGCGGTACCACTACGTTTTTAGATATGTATGATCATATGGATCAAGTAGCGAAGGTAGTCGATGAATCTGGAATACGTGGTGTGTTGATGCGCGGTGCCATTGGGTTATGCCCTGAGGATGTGCAGCAGCAAAAATTGGATGAAGCAATACGTTTTGCTAAGGACTGGAATGGAAAAGCAAATGGCCGTATTACGACGATGATGTCACCCCATGCCCCTTATACATGCCCCCCAGCATTTATTGAAAAATTTGTACAAGCTGCGCATGACTTAGATCTTCCTCTACATACGCATATGTCCGAAACGGCTTCCGAGGTTGCACAAAATGTTGAGGAGTACGGACTACGTCCTGTAGCGCACCTGGAGAAGTTAGGTTTTTTTACACGTCCCTCCATCGTGGCCCATGCTGTCCATCTCAATGATGAAGAAATTGAACGGCTTGCGGCTAACAAGGTAGCCGTATCTCACAATCCTGGGAGCAATTTGAAGCTTGCTAGTGGCATTGCTAGAGTAACTGACTTACTGAAGTCCGGTGTGAAGGTATCTTTAGGGACAGATGGTGCGGCAAGCAACAACAATTTGGACATGTTCGAAGAGATTCGTCTAGCTGCCCTCATTCACAAAGGATTTTCGGGAGATCCGACTGCCATTCCGGCTGAAGTGGCACTGAAAATGGGTACCATCTATGGAGCTGAATCAATCTATCTAGAGCGTGTAGGTCGCTTAAGTGCGGGAATGAAGGCCGACTTTATAGCAATAGATACGGAACAAGCTCACTTCTTACCCCGTACTGACTATGTTTCTCACATGGTGTATTCTGCGGGCCCCAAAGATGTCCTTCATGTCTGGGTGAATGGAGAGCAAGTTGTAAAACAAGGCAACTGTCTAACGATTGATGAAGAACGTGTTCGCCATGAGGCACAGGCTTGTTTTGAAGGACTGCTTGCTCGTTAAATTTATGTATTCTAAGTGAAAGGAAGTTGAAGGCTTGAAGACTAGAACCAAGTGGATTCTGTTATCACTCATTGTGCTAAGTCTCATATTAATCGGTATAAGCCGTTATTATATCTATGTCATGAAGGATCGCAATGCAGAGGAACAGGTCGCTTCAGCTGCCGCTGCTAAGGCTGTGGGACTTACGGAGATTACGAAGACAGTCAAGTCTGTATGGGATGAAGTCATTTATGTAGTCATTGGAAAAGATGCTTCACAAAAAGAAATGTTCGTGTGGGTCAAAGATGGAAAGGTTCTATATCATGCGCCTTCTTCGGCAGGAACGAGTGAAGCGAAGATAAGAGCTATAATACAGCAACAAATGCCCAATATAACATTAGAACGCGTCATTCCAGGAATATATAACAATCAATATGTATGGCAAGTGTTCTATAAAGATGGGGATCATTATATGTATCGATTCTATAATTTTGCTGATGGGAAAGCGCTTGAAGATGTATTCACTCTACCGAATAGTTAGAATAGATATAGTCTATAGGATAGTACAAAAAAACCTTCCGGATTTCCGGAAGGTTTTTTGTATGGGCGAAATACGTCTAATTTCTGAACAATCCAGGAAATTGCTTAATTTTTCATATCTATGCATTCATAAATTTCGAAATCATATATATTCTGTGATATACTTTTTGGTATACAAAAGTAAACACAAATAAGCGGATTCACCGCTATCTTTTTTGAATCAACGATCTACTCGTATGTATTCCTTGCGCTATTCATTAACTTAATTTATAGGAGGATGTCTACTTTGAAACTACGCATCGTTCCCTTGGTTACTGCTGTAGCAGTATCCAGTGTATTGCTATTCGGAGGTTGGTTCACATACAAACAGTTTGCGGTGCAACAACCGCTTGAACATCTCGTTACCAAATATGAGGGCGTCAAAAACGTCCAATTTGATATTAACCAAAAAGAACTAGATATGAAACTTGATCTTGCCCCAAAAACAGATATTCGTGGTTTGGCCAAATATGTGACAATGGACGGTAAAGACTTAATAGGTAATCGGAAGCTCAAAATGACGGTAGAAGATCATTCCAATAAAGCGCTAGATTTATGGTGGTCCAAGGCCCTATTCTCTGTGGCTGAAGCCATGGACGGCAAGAAGTACACAGAGATTCCAGATATGCTGAATCAACTAGTTAAAGGTCAAAGCAATATGTCTGCCGATGCAACGATGGATGACAAGAATATTTACATCTCACTGACGGATGGCAAAGCAAGCAAGTTCATTATTTTACCTCGCGTGCCGGGTGAACTGGGGGTATGGAACAATGTCTAAATGGGTGAAAGAGGCCGTATTAGGTTTCATTATCGTATTGTTGGTATTCATGGCATTTATCGGAATGAATGTTCTTCCGCTCGTTATAGGATTAACTATGGTAGGATCGCTTTATTTGGTCATGAACATGCGCGGAGGCATTGCGGTGACCGCATCTCAGGAGAAGAAACGTAAGAAAGAGGGCCCTTCGAAATTAACATTTGAACAAATCGGTGGACAAGATAGCGCAAAGCAGGAACTTCGAGAAGCGCTAGATTTTATGGTCCGTCATGAAGAAATTCAAAAGTTTGGTATACGTCCGCTTAAAGGGATTCTGCTCACAGGCCCTCCAGGAACAGGGAAGACACTTATGGCTAAGGCAGCCGCACATTATACTAAATCTGTGTTCATTGCAGCGTCCGGTTCAGAATTTGTGGAAATGTATGTAGGTGTGGGTGCTGGCCGAATTCGTGACCTTTTCAAGGATGCAAGAACGAGAGCTATAAAAGAAAAGAAAGAAAATGCGATCATTTTTATCGATGAAATTGATGTAATCGGTGGCAAACGTGAAGGAGGTCAGCAACGCGAGTACGACCAGACTCTGAATCAACTGTTGACCGAAATGGATGGAATCTATTCTTCGGATGCTCCGCGTATTTTAGTCATTGCTGCTACCAACCGTAAAGAAATGCTGGATAGTGCGCTGCTTAGACCCGGCCGTTTTGACCGTCATATTGAAGTAGATCTTCCTGATAAAAAAGGGCGCAAACATATTCTTGAACTCCATGCGAAGAACAAGCCTCTACATGCGGAAGTTGTACTCGATAAAATTGCTGATGAATCTTATGGATTCTCAGGTGCTCAGCTGGAGAGTGTCATGAATGAAGGGGCTATCTATGCGATGAGAGAGAACATGAATCTCATAGAGCAACGCCATTTGTCTATGGCTATCGATAAAGTGATGCTTGGAGAGAAGACGGACCGCGAATCGAATGATGAAGAGAAACGGAGAGTAGCCGTGCATGAGTTAGGCCATGCCGTGCTTGCTGAAATTGTATCCCCAGGAAGTGTGAACCAAGTAGCACTTAGTCCTCGTGGACAGGCACTAGGGTATGTAAGACACAATCCTCAGCAAGAGCAATATTTGTACACGAAGGGTTACTTAGAAGGACAAATCATGGTAGCTCTTGCTGGTGCCGCAGCGGAAGAAATCTATTATGGAGGACGTAGTACAGGTTCTCGAAACGATTTTGACCAAGCTTTGAAGTTAGTGCACACGATGATGACCTCAGGTTTAACTCGTCTCGGCATTGTGAATATGGATATGGTTACAACCGAAGTGCTGATGCAAGAGAATACTTATATTCTAGATGATCTTGCTGCAAGAACGAAAGCTGCGCTTGTTCAAAATTCAGCAATATTCGACAATTCTCTCGATATCCTACTCCGAGAAGAACGGCTTAGCGGAGAGCAATTCCGTCATCAGTTTATGGAAAGTGCACAATTACCCGCCTAGTTCTCTAGGTTGGTAATTTTTTTTTACTTTTTGTTCGTGCTAGGATATTATTATAAGTCGGGTACACAAAGATGTATTATTCGACATCGAGGGTATAATACACACTATAGAGATCATACACAAAGGATGGAGAAAACCATGTATTTCAAAAAAATAGGGGTAGTTGGCGGCGGCACCATGGGCCAAGGGATCTGTGAAATGTTAGCAGCTAAAGGCTTGGATGTTCTTCTTTTGGAAGAAACACCTGAAAAATTAGAGCAGGCTTATGGCTTAATTGAGTCAAGCTTAGATAAGCAATTAGAAAAATGGGCCATTACCAAAGCTGAGAAAAAACTGATTTTATCTAAAATTCAAAAAGTTACTCACTTTGCAGAGTTAAGTACTTGCGATATGGTAATCGAGACAATTTCAGAAGATGTACAGGCTAAAAAAGAAATTTTTGCTCAGTTGGATCAAGTGTGTCCAAGTCACATTATTTTAGCTAGCAACACTTCCACACTAAGCTTGACGGAAATCGCTGGATTGACTAAATATCCTGAACGTGTCATTGGCATGCACTTTATATACCCAGTGTCTAGAATCGATCTGGTTGAAATCATTCGTGGACTTAAAACATCTGATGATACCTTTACAGAGACCAAACGTTTCGTTGAAGAAGTCGTGGAGAAACGCGGGATTATGGTATATGAATCTCCTGGATTTGTAACATCCCGGATTATTTGTATTTTAATTAATGAAGCTCTTCATGTATTAGGAGAAGGTGTAGCTTCCGCTGAAGATATCGATGACGCTATGCGTGTAGGATATCAATTCCAGTATGGACCTCTTGAAATGGCTGACCGATTTGGACTGGATTCCGTACTTGCTGCCCTGGAGCGCATGTTCCGCGAATTTGGAGAATTGAAATATCGTCCTTCCATCGTACTGAAGAAAATGGTTCGTGCAGGTAATCTCGGTGTGAAATCAGGCGAAGGATTCTTCAAATACGATAAGGATGGTGACCGGATATGAAAGTACTCGTAATTAACGCAGGGAGTTCTTCTTTAAAGTATCAATTGTATAACATGTTAGATGAGTCTGTACTCGCAAAAGGTCTAGTAGAACGGATCGGCATGGATTCCTCCATTCTTACGCATAAGCCTACCGGCAAAGAAGAAATTACGGAAGTGAGTGAAATTCTGGAGCATACGACAGCTATCCGTAAGGTGCTTGAGAAGCTCACAGACAAAGAACATGGTGTGCTTGATTCCGTTAGCGAAATTCAAGCTGTAGGTCACCGTGTAGTTCATGGTGGGGAGACTTTCAAGGGATCAGCGCTTGTTACAAGCGAAGTGAAAAGTGAAATTCGCCGCCTATTCGACTTAGCCCCTCTACATAATCCTCCAGCCATTATGGGGATTAACGCAGCAGAAAAGAACATGCCAGGTGTTCCGCAGGTAGTTACATTTGACACAGCATTTCATCAGACGATGGAAGAGAAAGTGTACTTGTATCCAATTCCTCGAGTACTCTACAAAAAACATCATGTTCGCCGTTATGGGGCTCATGGTACATCGCATCAATATGTTAGCAAAGCGGCTGCCGCTTTCTTAGACCGTCCAATTGAAGATTTGAAAATTATTACGTGTCACATCGGGAACGGCGCTAGCTTGACCGCCATTAAAGGTGGCGTATCTGTAGATACCTCCATGGGCTTAACCCCTCTAGAAGGTCTAATGATGGGTACGCGTAGTGGTGATTTGGATCCTACTGTGGTGACGTTTGTAATGAACAAAGAAGATTTATCTATTAGTGAAGTCAACTCGATGCTTAACAAGCACAGTGGACTGCTCGCCATCTCTGGAATCAGCAGTGATATGCGTGATATTACAGATGGACTGGAGGCAGGAGACCCGAACTCAACATTAGCCTTCGAGATGTACGAATATCGTCTTCGTAAATATATTGGTTCATATGCCGCAGCGATGAATGGGGTAGACGTGATTGTATTTACCGCAGGCGTAGGGGAAAATTCTGCTATCGTTCGTCAACGTGTATGTGATAATCTATCTTATCTAGGGGTTCAAATTGATCCTGAACTGAATAAGATTCGCTCGGGGGATGCACGCCGTATTTCTTCGCCGAATTCAAAGGTAGAGGTTCTCATTATTCCTACCAATGAAGAACTCGTAATTGCAAGAGATACGAACCGAATTGTATTAGAAGCCGAGCAAGCGAACAACAAATAATTACATCTATTAGATTAGGTTGAAAGAGGAGAGATATCATGGCGACCAAAACCGTGATTCGTCAAGTAAGTGAACACGTTGGAGAGACGGTATCCATTGGTTCATGGGTGAATAACAAGCGTTCAAGCGGTAAAATTCAATTTTTACAGCTTCGGGACGGTACTGGCTATATTCAAGGCGTGATTGTAAAAAGTGAAGTATCTGAGGAAGTATGGGACAAAGCGAAGAGCTTAACTCAAGAAAGTTCCCTTTATGTGCAAGGGATCATTCGCGAAGAACCTCGCAGTGCTTCAGGTTATGAAATGACTGTAACGGATCTTGATATTATACACATCACTGAGAACTATCCGATTACACCTAAGGAGCATGGGGTAGATTTCCTCATGGATCACCGTCATTTATGGCTGCGTTCTTCCAAACAGCGTGCTGTAATGGTCATTCGTGCTCAAATCATTCGTGCGATTCAGGAATATTTTGATACGAACGGATTTACGCTAGTCGATCCTCCGATCTTGACACCAACGTCAGCGGAAGGCACGACCAACTTGTTTCATACCAAATATTTTGAAGAAGATGCTTATCTTACTCAAAGTGGACAACTATATATGGAAGCGGCAGCTATGGCACTGGGTAAAGTGTATTCCTTCGGACCTACATTCCGCGCGGAAAAATCCAAAACCCGTCGTCATCTAATTGAATTCTGGATGATAGAGCCTGAAATGGCGTTCACTGATCACGAAGAAAGCTTGAAAGTTCAAGAACAATTCATCGCTCATGTTGTACAATCTGTGGTGAAAAACTGTCGTATGGAGCTTGAAGCTGTGGGCCGTGATATCACGAAGCTTGAAAACATTACCGCACCCTTCCCTCGCATTACTTATGATGAGGCAATTGAATACTTGCATACACAGGAATTTGATATTCCTTGGGGCGAAGATTTCGGCGCTCCTCATGAGACGGCGATTGCAGAACGGTATGACAAACCCGTGTTCATCACGCATTACCCTGCAGGGATTAAGGCTTTCTACATGAAGCCAGATCCTAACAATGCGGATGTTGTTCTATGTGCAGATATGATCGCACCCGAGGGATACGGTGAGATTATTGGGGGTTCCCAGCGAATCGATGATCCAGAACTAATGGAACAGCGTTTCAAAGAACACGATCTTTCCACAGATGCCTACCAATGGTATCTAGATCTAAGAAAATACGGAACGGTGCCTCACTCCGGATTTGGCTTAGGACTAGAAAGAACTGTAGCATGGATTTGCGGCTTGGATCACGTTCGCGAGACCATTCCGTTCCCTCGTACACTGTATCGCCTCTATCCGTAAGGAAAAGGGAGGTATAACTATGAATCATGAACAAGGCTTGTTGCAGGGGATAACATGGGGAATGGCTCAGGGGATCGTAAATGTTCCTCAAGCGTTGCTTCAATCCTATCGAGCGCTGGGCCTAAATGACACGGAAGCCATGCTACTTATACAATTATTATCCTTTCGTCAACAAGAACTAAATGCCTTCCCATCGATGGAGCAATTAGAACTTCGTATGGGTGCTTCCGACACCGTAATTAGCCTACATATTCAGCGGCTGATGCGTGAAGGTTGGATTGCCATTGACGAGGTAACGGATGCGTTAGGTATACGCTATGAACACTATAATCTGACGGGGATGTATGAGAAGCTTAGTGTGTTCTTAGCCGAAGAAATGTCTGGAAGCATGTCTCCTCAAGATCAGAAGGTATTTGAACAAGTTCAGCTTGATCATGTTGAGGGTTCTTTGGAAGAGCAGGAGAGAAATCTGTTTGTTACATTTGAAAAAGAATTCGCTAGACCCTTGTCTCCAATGGAATGTGAGACGATTTCGGGTTGGTTAGATCAAGATCAGTATGCTGATGAACTTATTCGTTTGGCTTTGAAAGAAGCGGTATTTGCGGGTAAAATTCATTTTCGCTATATAGATCGAATTCTTCTCGAATGGAGCCGTAATCGAGTCAAAACTGCTGAGGATGCTAAAGCATTTACGCAAAAATTTCGTAATCAAGGGAAATCATAATTTATTTACAGCAAGCAGCGAATCCTAAGGACTAGGATCGCTGCTTTTTTATGGTTACAAATCTATTTAATGAACTGCCGGTAAGAATGAGCTACTTCATAGAATTAAATACTTCATTTAAATAGAGGACTTTACTCAAGAAGGGATAGGGCTGAGAATGTATAGATTATGGAGATCCATATGAAATACTGAGATATATATGAGATAGGCAGTGTTAACTATGTAGATTATTGTGAAATAACGAGGCTTGCTCAAGACTAATGTAGAGTTATTTGGCTATATTAAAATTCTTTTGTGAATCTATGCAGGGTTTGACGTAAGCTTAAGCGTCAGTTATATAGGAAGGGGGGGAGAGAAATCGAAGAGGAGCAGCGTATACGATATATTTTGCAAGGTCATCCGGAGGCCTTCAGGGATCTGGTAGATACATACAGCAATTATATTTATAAAATGGCTTATTCCGTATTAAGAGATGCCAAAGAAGCCGAGGATACGGCGCAAGAGACGTTCCTTCAAATCTATGAATCTCTCCCCCAGTATCGCTTTGAAGGATTCAAGACATGGATCTCAAGAATATGCTTCCACAAAGCTATAGATGCCAAACGGCGTAAGGAACGACGACGGGAAGATGAATGGAATTCAGAAGATTGGCTTCAGGCCAAGATAGCGGATGAAGATGAACCTTTAGATATGCTGATCAAAAGAGAGAGTAAGCTCACACTGCATACTAGAATAAGTTCTTTACCCCCTGCGCATCGTCACATTGTGACGGAATTTTATCTAAAAGAAAAGACGTATGATCAGATCGCCTCAGAGGAGGGCGTCTCGGTTCGAACGATTGAGTCTAGGCTTTACCGAGCAAGAGGCTTCATTCGTGAACATTGGAAGGAGGAAGAAAGCCATGAAAGATCGTGATAGCTCATACAGAGAACTCATTCTACTTTATATGAACGATAAGCTGGATGATAGAGGCCGTATAGAAGTAGAACAGCAAATGGAACAAAATGATGAGTTCATGCTTGAATATATGGATATCCTTGAACATGAATCGTCTATATTCCCAGAGCTTAACGATCCTGCGCAATTTACACATAATGTCATGGCGGAGCTTCCTCGGCAAAAATGTATTAAGCAGGAAGAATATTCCGATGAGCATCAAGGTATCAAGCAGGAAGATTATGAGCTTGAGTATCATCGGGTTAAAGGCCGTTCTTGGCTGATTCACCCGATCACACATTACGCCATTGCGGCTTCAATTACTTTAGTACTGATGAGTACAGGAACATTCGATCATTTATTCAAAGACAGCGAAGGTGCTTTGGAACTCAAAGGAGCATCGTATAGTGCTCAGCTCATGACCAAAACTACACATTGGCTTGATCGGTTGAACAGACACAATTAACAGCAGAAAGGAATGGGAAATATGCCAATACAGCGGAGCCGAATGTTGGCTTTCTTGTTGAATGTGATTTCGGGATTAGGACATTTTTACTGGGGGAGGAAGACTAGAAGTTTTGTTTATATGTTTTTATTTTTTGGTGCGTTATTTGGTGGAGCATTTCTAGGTATGATAAATAATGATGATAGTTTTTTTGGTGTTGCTTCAATCTTTGCAGTAATCGTATGGATAATTAGCATGTGTGATCTTATCATTCTCTTACTCAGTGGAGCACCTGCGTTATCATCCTATGCACCCCACACAGCTAATCTTAATCCTACCCATAACTCAAGCCAATCTGAATCATCTTTTACAGAGGGATATATTTCAGCGCCTTCCATGCAACAGGTGAATCGGAAAGAGGGGGAGCGATTCTATACCATTCTGTTGTCCTTTGTTCCTGGTCTTGGCCATCTTCATATGGGCTTAATGCAAAGGGGATTGTCTTTCCTTATTGCTTTCTTCGGTATGATTACGATGCTGTTCTTTGTATCTGGAATTACGAATAGTGATGCCTTTCTATTGTTTTTAGGAATACTCCCAATTATCTGGTTATATAGCATGTTCGATGCCGTTCAGTTAGTCCATCGCCGTCAGGCGGGGGAGATCATTGTGGACCGAACGCTATTTGATGATTGGGAAGCAGGTAAAGAAGAGGGGAAACGTAGTAAGGTATTAGCGACGATGCTTTCTGCTATTCCAGGCGCAGGTCAGATGTATTTAGGTGTACAAAAGCGTGGTCTGCAGCTGATGGTCTTGTTCTTTGGGAGTTTCTATATTATAGATGTGCTGCGCTTATCTTTATTTTTGTTCCTTCTTCCCGTAATTTGGTTCTATAGTTTTTTTGACGGAATGCAAATGACAAGTCGTTATGGTAGAGAGCCCCTTGTTGATAAGCCTTTGGTCGAGGGACTTGGAAATCATCAGCGCTGGTTAGGCATGATTCTTATAGTGTTAGGCATCTATTATGTAGCGATGAATCTAGTCGTTCCTGTTATAGATAAAGAATTCCCCAACTTATACTTGTCAGGACGGATTGATAAATATTTCAGACCTTTTGTAGTGGCTGTCGTATTAATTGCTGGAGGCTTGAGATTGCTAGCAGGTGATCGCCGCGGCACTTCTAAGCCAGCAGGGCCTAATTTAATTCCTGATGATAGGAGGAACCATGATGACGAATCTTCAAGATGAGGTTGTACTACAAAAGTCAGAACCATTCAAAAAGTCACAGTCCTTCGAAGAGAAACCCGCTAAACTGTGGCGTGTGGGTACCTTATCTATGGGGTTATCTTTGCTCTGGCTGGGTATTGTAATTTTGATAGCGCAGTGGAAAGGGTTAAGTGCGTTTGATGCTGCAATGAATTGGTGGCCCGTTATCTTTATTATGCTTGGACTCGAAATTGTATTCTATACGCTACTTTTTAGACAAAAAAAGATGTACTATGATGTACTAAGTATTTTTTTCGTAGGCATGTTGTCTGTTGGGTGTCTGATGTTTGCAGGACTTACTTCACTGGGGCTGATTAAGGAAGTACGAGAGTCGATTGTGTCTGATAAGCTGACGCATCGTATCCCTGTAACTGCTATACCGCTTGCAAGTGGAGTAACGAAGATCATTGTAGAAGGCGTCTACCCTGAACAAGTGAAAGTAGATTATGCACCTGTGAAAGATATGAAGATGTGGGGGACCTACGAAAGTACGTCAGAGCCAGAAGGAGCATTAACGGAGAAATACGACAAAGAAGCAATCTCGTTCAATCAGGTGGGAGATACGCTGTATGTGCAGCTAATTAATCCTCCTAAAGCTTTATTTAACGAAGGAGCCAGCCAGCTTACCGCTACCCTTGTGGCTCCTAAAGGCATGAATGTAAAAGTGAGATATTGAGCACCGAAGAATAGCTTACCCCTGTCTTCTATTTCGAATGAGGTAGACAAAAAAGAAAACAATTAGCCCTAAAGAAATCAATAGGATGAAAAGTCCTGCAATCGCTGTAGTCCATGAGAGACTCATTAACCATTCAACTCCCTGTTATAAAATAGAGAGGGCTTACGAGCCCTCTCTACTTTTTGTATGATAAGCATAAGACATGACTTGCATAGCATATAGGCATAGCAATAGCACGTAACGCGCTTCTGTATGTATATCGCTTCGAACGAACCTACAAAAACGTCGTATTATTCATATTGTACCTCTCCAACATCCTATCCCCTCAAGGTCAGACTACGGTAAATATGTTCAAAAATAAATTCGAAGGATTCCAGATGACGTTTGGCTTCAAAAGCGTTGGCTCCCCAAGCATAAATGCCGTGGTTACGCAGAACTATGCCAGGAATATCTTGTTGTAACGCGGCCGGAATGAGTTCAGCAATACGTGGGATCGCAGCGAAGTTCGGGAGAATAGGTATCTGAATCTTGGCATTCTCTTCCCAGATGCCCAGTCCTTTGATAAGTTCAATGCCTTGAGCGGGAATATAACCGGTATCTCCATAACCTTCGCTAATAATATTGTTATAGATTGTATGCACATGGAATATAGCTCCGCACCCCGTAAGGCGATAGATCTCGGCATGAATCAACGTCTCTGCACTTGGCTTTAGCTTAGTAGCTTCCGCAGGTTGCCCCGCTTGATCTACGAAGAGAAAGTCCTCTGGCGTATGGATAGATTTATCTTTCCCACTGGCCGTTACAGCAAAATGAAATTGTTCGGGCTGGTATGCCCCGACTCGAACAGAAAGATTGCCGCTGGTTCCCGGGAACCAGCCACGTGCTGCAAATTGTTCTTTAATAATACGCAGTTCTTGTAAGGCATGTTGCTTCTCTTCTAAAGGTATATTTGCAAAGCTCATTCCTATTCAGCTCCTAATCTTTTCTCGATATGCTCTTGAATCTCATGGAATGTCTCAAATGGGGTATGGGCAATGCCAAGTTCCTTACATTTCACGGTTAGAGCAGAGCGGGAGTATACGCGATCTGCTAATTTGGCACCTTCAAAGTCGGTCAAGCTATCGCCAATCAGAATACGCTCATACTGCTCTATAGGAAATTGGCGCATAACTGTCGTCTTACACATACCGCAGTCATTGGAACAATGTTCATCACATGGATGCGGCCAGGTAATCTCGATATGTGAACCAGAGAAATTCGAGCCATTACAATAGATATGATCGTCCGCAATAGGAAAAGGAGCAAGTAAAGGTTTCACGAAAAAATCGATTCCACCGCTCGTCACATAAAACGGAATGTGCTGGCTCTGGACATAATTTAAGAACTCTTCAAAACCGTCTCGGATGCCGGCCTGTCCTAATACAAAGTCTGTAATCTCTTTTTTCATCGATGAAGGAAGGAGGGCGAACATCGCTCCAACACCTTCATGAATTGAAATGTCATGGGCAAGAATCTGCTTCATAATGGCCTCATAGCCCGCAGGCTTAAAATGCTTCATAATAGCGACAATGTTATCACTGAGGGTAATCGTCCCGTCAAAATCACAGAAAATGACGGGCTGTTTGATGCTGCTCATCGTTGTCCTCCCCATAGTTGTAGTGCGGCTTTGAGCTCTGCATGATGCTCTGCTGCTTCTTCAAGCGATTGCCCTGCAAGCGAGGCTTCAATCGCTTGCTGGAAGGCCCGTCCTCCGGCTGCGGCGCCGCCGGGATGACCGTGAATGCCACCCCCGGCATTCACGACGACGTCCTGACCGAAGTCGGCGAGAATACGGGGCGTAAGCCCCGGATGAATGCCGGCTGACGGTACAGGGAAGCTGGTCCGCAGCGGGCTATCCTTGCGGACCAGTTCATCGCGGATCGCGAGATTCTCTTCCCTTGGCATCACGACAGATCCGTATGGAGAAGGGAAGAGAACTAGATCCGCTCCCGCGGAGCGCATCAGCTTGCCGAGCAATAGCGATGCGGCAATGCCATAATTCGGCGCGGGATAGAGCGCGCCCGCAAGAGACGGATGGGCAGCAATCGGGACGTGAATATCCGAGTCGCTGCTCAGTTCCTGAAGCACGTCCAGCCCGTAAGCTAGCGGGCTGAAGAGCAGAGCGCTGGCACCAGCATCGATAGCTTTAAGTGCCTCTTTGCGAAGCTCGGACGTTCTTCCCGTAAGATTCACGGCGTAGAGCAATTTTTTGCCCGTGGTTTGTTCTGCTTCCTCGGCTGCTTGTCTGCATATTTCCGCACGTCGCTCGATCGGAGTGAGAGGGTTATCGAACAGGATTTCATCATCCTTAATCAGATCCACACCCCCTAAGGCTTGAGCAAGGAACTGCTGCTTCAGTCCTTCCAGATCGTAACCAACTACAGATTTGAATATACTCATCAGTAAGGGTCGCTTGGGAGCATGGAGAAGCGAACGTATGCCTTCAATTCCAAATTTCGGTCCTGGCATATGGCTCAGGAAATTTTCGGAGAAATCCAGATCCAGTAATTTAATCTGTCCATCCATAGAGATTTTGCCGAATGCCGTAATAAGGAGAGCAGGAAGATCTCGACTAAAATTAAGATCGGGGTAAGCGATGGTAACATCAGCATACCGCTTACCCGCCGCTGATTCGGCTTCCTTGACGCTAACGACATGCCCCAGATGCTTCCGCATGCTTTCTTGCTGGAGCTGGGGCAGTTCTGTCCAGCTGCCTACCGTCATGCCGACTGCAATGGACTCCGCTTTGCGCTGAAAATCTGCCTTGGCATCATGAATTCTATAAGTTGCTGTACAGTAACTCATGATAAGGACTCCTGAATAGCCGCGCCCATTTCCTTAGAACGTTCCTCACAGCGCCTTACGGCAGCTTTTACGGTCTCGGTAAAACCTGCTGCTGCGAACACTTCAATCGCGGCTTGGGTAGAACCATTTGGTGATGTGATAGCCTTACGAAGGTTGGCCGGATCTTCCTCTGTCTGTAGCATCATTTGTGCAGCGCCAAGAACGGTCTGTACCGTAAGTTCACGCGCTTGCTCTGCCATGAGTCCCCCTTCTACACCAGCGGTAATCATGGCTTCCATCATATAATAAATATAAGCGGGACCACTTCCTGAAATTCCCGTGAGAATATCCATTTTCTCTTCTGCAATGATCGTCACGAGTCCAACTGCTTCAAAGATAGAGAGGGCTTTTTGCTGCAAATCGGTATGAACTTCCTTAGAAAAAGCAATTCCCGTTGCGCCGAGTCCAATCGAGCTTGAGGTATTCGGCATCGTACGAGCAATCGGCTGTTTGCGTCCGAGCAGAGCTTGCATAGTAGGAATGGATAATCCTGCAATAACGGAGACAACCAATTGGTCTTCATGAAGTATAGGCCCAAGTGCTTTAAGAGCTTCCGCCGCATCTTTAGGTTTCATGGCTAGCACAAGGATCGGGGAACGCTGCAACATCGATTGCTTTTGTTCGGCTGAGTGACCTACTTGCACGTTATACGTCTGAGCGAGGTAGTCAAGTCGCTCTGCATTGCTTCGGTTAAACATAGCGATCTGCTGAGGCTCAGCTACAGCACGATTAATGAGTCCTCTAACAATGGCTTCAGCCATCGAGCCAGCTCCGTAGAAGCAGATGTGTGGGGTTTGATGTTCTTGGTTGTTCATACATGTTCCTCCTTTAAAATTAGGGACGGATTTGACCTGTTCCTTGAATTGTATATTTAGTGGAAGTCAGTGCAGGCAGGCCCATTGGACCTCTAGCATGTAATTTCTGAGTGCTGATGCCTATCTCTGCTCCATAGCCGAACTCAAATCCATCTGTAAAGCGAGTGGAAGCATTATGATAGACCGCAGCTGCGTCCACCTCATTTAGAAACCGTAAAGCATTCTCTTCATTTTCGGTGACAATACACTCGGAATGCTTGGTACCGAACTGCGAAATGTGTTGTAGGGCTTCGTCCAAATGAGTTACAACTTTTATATTCAAAATGTAATCATTATACTCTGTCGCATAATCTTCACTTGTTGCCAAGTGGGCTTCCTTTACAAGGGTTCTCGTGATATCACACCCACGCAGTTCTACCTTTTCTGCCTGAAGCGCTTTAGCAATGATAGGTAAATGGGCAGCAGCAAATGACTCATGCACGAGTAGTGTCTCCATGGAGTTGCAGACAGAAGGACGCTGCACTTTAGCATTAAGCGCAATGTCTTGGGCCATATGTGGATTAGCACTAGCATCGAGATAGGTATGGCAAATTCCTGCTCCCGTCTCAATTACAGGTACGGTAGCATTTTGCACCACATTCTGAATCAATGAGCTTCCGCCGCGAGGGATGAGTACGTCTAGAATCCCATTTAACTTCATCATCTCATCCACGCTTGAACGGTTGGAATCTTCAATGAGCTGAACCGAATCTTGAGGAATGGAAGTTCCTGATAGGGCTAAATGAATGATCTGGGTGATCTTGCGGTTAGAAGACAGAGCAGCCGAACCCCCGCGAAGTACAACGGCATTCCCTGTTTTGAGGCACAGCCCGGCAGCATCTACCGTTACATTTGGACGGGCTTCATAAATAATGCCTATCACACCAATCGGCACTCTTTTCTTAACAATGTGCAGTCCGTTAGGGCGATCGATAGTCTCTAACGTCTCACCAACAGGGTCAGGAAGTTCCGCAATTTGCCGAAGTCCTTCGGCAATACCTTGAATCCGTTCATGGTTCAGGGCAAGGCGGTCTAGCAGAGATTCAGGCGTTCCCAAGGTTCGGCCTTGTTCCAAGTCTTCAAGATTAGCTTGAATAATCTGATCCGCATGTGTAACTAGCGCATCAGCAACAATGCATAAAGCCTGATTTTTTTGTTCTGTCGTACATTGACCCAAAATTTCTGCAGCCGCTGATGCCTTCAATGCTTTTGACCTAACTTCACTCATGGTAGGGCCTCCCTAGATCATCCTTTTATTTTAACGAAATCCATTCATCCCGGTGGATGACTTCAAGACGATGACTTCCTTCGGTCTTCTTCATCCTATCCTGACTTGGAAGTCCCATCACTTCTGTCAATTGTTGCTCACTATAATTCACGATACCTCTACCCAGAATTTCGCGAGAAGGACTGATTACTTCTACGACGTCCCCACTTTGAAAATGTCCTTCTACAGATCGTACACCCACGGGAAGCAGACTGCGACCTCCATGAATCAGAGCTTTTTCCGCTCCTTCATCGACCATCAATGTACCGAGTGGGGTGGAGAGGAAGGCGAGCCATTGTTTTTTCATAGGCAAAGACGTTGTTTTGGTCTCGAAATAAGTTCCACGACCTCGTCCTTGCACAGCTTCAAGCAATTGTCCGGGTTCTGTGCTCTGCCCAATGAATACGGGGACACCGCCCCGCGTTGCAATTTTAGCTGCATCCATTTTGGAGCGCATTCCCCCTGTGCCCACACTTGAACCTGAGCCCCCAGCAAGACTATAAATATCTGCTGTGATTTCAGGAACGCATTCGATTCGCGTAGCGGAAGGATCGATGCGTGGATCGCTAGTATACAGACCATCCATATCCGTTAGAATGATTAAATGATCGGCCTTGAGCAGGTTAGCTACAAGTGCTGAAAGCGTATCGTTATCGCCAAACTTCAATTCATCTACAGAGACCGTATCGTTCTCGTTCACGATGGGAAGCACGCCCTGCTTCAATAATTCTTCCACAGCCATACTGGCATTGCCCATTCGTTTGCGATGGAGAAAATCTGTTCGGGTCAATAGAATTTGAGCCGCAGGAATGTTATGAATTTGAAAAGCTTCTCTATATGACTGCATCAACAGAGCCTGACCCACGGCGGCGGCGGCTTGTTTCTCATGCAGTTGTTTGGGGCGCTCAACATAGCCCATTTCACGAAATCCTGCAGCTACTGCTCCAGACGTAACCAACAAAACCTGATAACCAGCTAGGCGGAGACTTGCGATTTCTTTTGCAAAAAAACGAACGGAAAGAGAATTCAACCCTCCTTCAGGTGAAGTTAAGGAGCTGCTGCCAATTTTTACGACGACTCTTTGCATATTGGGAATGTCCTCCCTTCCTAATGGATTATTTGCTTTTGAAAGACACTGTCTTTTACTTTAAAAAATTTCAATTACTTTATAAAACTTCATATACTTCATCCCTCAATGAGATTAGCTAGTTTTTAGAATACAAAAAAACTTCCGCCTTTGCATGCAAAGGACGAAAGTTTTGCTTCCGCGGTACCACCTTTATTGATGAGAATTCCCGCAGGAATTCCATCCGACTTTCAGCCCGTAACAGGGGCGTCTGTTCGGCTTGACAGCCGACCGTTCAGGGATAGGGTTCCGAGGAGGCGCTACGTAAATTCTCTCAGCCTGCGGAATTTACTCTCTGATCAGCGCAAGTAATCTTCGTACTGGTCCCGTCAACACGTTTCAATATTATTGATAGAATACCATGGGCTTACCGGGTTTGCAAAGCATGGAGTTTCACTAGAAAAGGGATAACTTCCCAATTCGATAGACAGCTTCACGGAGTCGTTCTTCATCACTTAGCAGGCCCAGCCTTACGAATCCTTCACCGTGGCTGCCAAACCCAACCCCAGGTGCAACCGCTACTTTTGCTTTATCCAGTAATAATTCGGCAAATGAGCTGGAATCATAGCCTTGAGGAACGGGCAACCAAGCAAAGAACGAGCCTTTAGGTTTGGATGCATCCCAACCAATCTCAGATAAAGCACCATATAGTGCATTTCTTCTGGACTCATATAGGGCTACTAGATCCGCGACATTCTGCTGACTGCTGGTCAAAGCAATCTGCGCCGCTTCTTGTACCGCTCCAAATAAGCTAACATAGATATGATCTTGAAGTTGATTGATAAGAGAAATAATCTTTTCATTACCTAAGGCAAAAGCTACACGCCAACCAGCCATATTATAAGTTTTGGACATCGTATAATATTCGATACCTACTTCCTTAGCTCCAGAAGCTTCTAGGAAACTCACAGGACGGTGTCCATCAAATCCTATGGCGCCATAGGCGAAGTCACTAGCAACCACAATGTTATTTTCTGCTGCAAATTTGACCGTGTCTTCATAGAAGGAGAGCGGTGCTGTAGCCGAAGTTGGATTGTTCGGATAATTCAGGAACATTAATTTGGCACGAGCTTTGTCTGCGGCACTTATAGCCGTGTAATCCGGTAGATAATGATGTTCTTCTCGGAGCGGGAGGAAGGACATCTCCCCGCCTGCAAGTGCTACGCCTGACCAATAATCCGGATAACCTGGATTAGGAACTAAGCAAAGATCCCCAGGATTCAGAAGAATTTGGCTAATCTGCACAAGACCCGTTTTTCCACCGAATAGGATTGCGACTTCTTTCTCTGGATCTAAAGTAACGCCATAATCTTCGAGATAGCGCTGGGCCACAGCTTCTTTTAAGAAGGCATGTCCTGAAAAGGGAGAGTATTTGTGGTATTGTGGGTTAGCGACTGCCTTCTGAGCCGCCTCTACAATATGTATTGGTGTGGGACGATCTGGATTTCCCTGTCCTAAATTGATCACGTCGTGGCCTGCAGCCACCTGCTTACCTACATTTTGAACCAGTGTAGCAAAAAACTGCTTAGGCAGACGCCCCATAATATCAGCGGGTTCTACGGTAATAGAGGGGTACCCTTTCTCGGGTTGACTCATAGATTTACACACTCCGATCCATACAAAAATAGAATAGTTTTAACTTAACATGATTTAACCAAGGTGTATAGAATGAATTGGACTGGTATTATTGCATTTCTATCCTCCTAGACGATATGATATAACGAACAATTTACGCATGAATAAGGAGGTCCTTATAATGACCGCTAAACCTACTTTAAATATTACAATGATTCAATCTGATATCATGCTCGGGGAACCCGATGCCAATCGAGTGCGAGTGAAGACGCAGATGGAACAGGCGATGGACATGGATATTAAGCCTGATGTAATTGTGTTACCTGAAATGTGGAATACAGGGTATGCGCTGGATCAAATTCAAGATCTAGCAGATGCCGAAGGAGCGCTCTCGAAGACTTGGCTAGCTCAGTTTGCTGCAGAACATAGAGTTCACATTATAGGAGGTTCCGTAGCTCAAAAAACGGATGGACTTGTCCGCAACACCATGTATACGTTTAATCGTGACGGTGAGTTAACAGCCGAGTATTCCAAAATCCATCTTTTTCGCTTAATGGAGGAGGAGAAGCATCTCACTTCAGGCGATGAAATAGTCACATTTCCAATCGAGGGGGCTATGGGGGGAGCATCCATTTGTTACGATATACGGTTCCCTGAGTTATCCCGCACGCTCGCATTACAAGGCGCAAAAGTGTTATTCGTTCCAGCAGAATGGCCTCATCCAAGGCTGCATCACTGGCGTACATTGTTAACCGCACGGGCGATTGAGAATCAAATGTATGTCGTCGCTTGCAATCGGGTGGGCAGTAGTGGGAAAGATACGTTTTTTGGACATTCACTCATTATAGATCCTTGGGGTGAAATTATAGCCGAAGGTGGAGAATCCGAGGAATTAGTCAGCGGACAGATCGACCTCAACTTGGTGGATGAAGTGCGTACGAAGATTCCGGTATTTGAGGACCGTAGACCTTATTTATATCAGCTAGATCGTAAAGATATCTAATCAAATAAATGACTCTCCACCTTTCTAAGGTTCGAGAGTCATTTTTTGTTCTAGCGTAGTTTTGAACGTTTCAATAAAGGCTTCCGCTGCTTTAGATAGGTATCTGCCCTTACGGTAGGCAATCACTAGCGTCCTACTAGGGGCGGGGTCAGCCAGAGTTAAGTAGATCGGTACCATTTCACTCCGCTGAGATCTAGCGATAAAACGGGGAACGAACGTAATGCCCATTCCTGCCGCAACTAAGGACTGAATCGTCTCAATGTTATTGCTTTCAAAGACGATATTAGGCTCAAACCCTGACTCTCGGCACAAATCCACGATCAGCCTGCGCAGACCTTGACCTTTTTTAAGCACAATAAAGGCTTCGTCTTTCAGTTGGCTGACGTGAACATCCTTACCTAGATTAGAAAATTCCGCAAGTGGATGGTTCGGAGGCACAGCTAGATCGATTTGCTCTTCTCCAATGGGTTCAAAGGTTAATGATGATTCTTCCAAAGGTAGTGAGAGAAGGCTTAAATCTGTTCCCCCACCTGCTGTTAATTTCTCCAAATTGAGCGAAGTGTCTTCTAATAAAGAGATTTGAATGTCAGGATAGGCCTCTTTGAAGGCGGGAAGTACATAGGGGAGCAGGTGAGAACCTGTAATCGGCATACTTCCAACGACAACTCGCCCCTTGCGAAGCTGAGAGATATCATCCATTTCTTGCCGCAGCTGTTCAACAGCGTCAACAATTTTACGTGCATGGACAATGAAACTTTCCCCCGCGTGCGTAAGTTCCACACTGCTGGTATTTCGCTGGAATAAAAGTACCCCAAGTTCTTTTTCTAGCTTGGACAGTTGCTGACTTAATGAGGGCTGTGCAATATGTAGCTTATCTGCGGCTCTTGAGAAATTACGTTCTTCTGCAATTTGAAGTGTATAATGCAATTGTCGAAATTCCAATTTGTGAATCCTCCTTATAAAGAAAGCTTTATTTATCATAATTACCTATAAATGAGTATAATATATTTCATCAATAAAAACCTTATGTTGAGCATGAGAGTAACAATTTAAGGTTGACATGTAGGCCTGTATTCAGATGACATTTGAACCTATATAAGGTATAATGAACTTAACTTATTTAATGCTCAGATTAAGGGCCTCCACTTCATTTATGATGTAAGCGGAGGCCCTTAATGT
The DNA here is from genome assembly GCF_017874255.1 of Paenibacillus shirakamiensis. Lineage (GTDB taxonomy): Bacteria > Bacillota > Bacilli > Paenibacillales > Paenibacillaceae > Fontibacillus > Fontibacillus shirakamiensis. The sequence continues at coordinate 640,439 of NZ_JAGGLD010000001.1, forward strand.
ATTTTACAATGTTAAAAAAGAGGTGCCCCATGATTAATGAACAACAATTCCGGGAGCGTTATGAACTTATTGTGGGAAGTTTGCAGACACTAGTCGATGAGCATTCCAGCTTGCAGTACATTCAAGAATCGATGTCCATTGTAGATGGAGGTGCGTTTCAATGGTCAGCCCTTCCTCCTGATTCAAAGCGAATGCAGTTAAGTATATCTAAAGAGTATCAAGAACTCACCCAAGCCGTTAGACTTGTACTTGAGGAGAACGAGTGTGAATGTCTAGAAGAATTTGATCTTTCATGTCAGGCCGTCTTGGATTTCATTATGCAGCGTAACATATGTCTAGAATCTCAGACCGAAGATGCTTTAATAGTCGTGAAAATGGAGATAAATCAGCAACAGCATTTTTTTCGTGAATTTGCCATGTGATTTTCCATCTAATATGAACGTAATAGTTTTGGAGCGAAGTACAGATCTTGCTATCTGTACTTTTTTTGCCCTTTTTTTCTTATAGTACATCGTATTGTTTATAGGTCTAACCTATTACTATTATAGATTTTATATCTTGGATCAATCAGAGCGGGGGTGGTATAGTGAATTCAACGCACGAAGGACGGGATATAGGGATCCGGAAGCTCCTTCGTCAGCAAGTTATAATCTGCCAGATGGGGTGAAGGATATGAGTAAACAAAGAACGATGTATGAGAAAATTTGGGATAACCATGTGATTCATCAAGAAGAAGGAAAGCCGAGCATTCTTTATATTGATCTGCATTTGGTTCACGAAGTTACGTCTCCGCAGGCTTTTGAAGGACTTCGTCTCAGTGGGCGCAAGGTACGCAGACCTGAGCTAACTTTTGCTACTATGGATCATAATGTTCCGACGAAAGACCGTTTTAACATTACCGATCCGATTTCCAAACAACAAATCGATACCCTTTCTCAGAACTGTCATGATTTTGGGGTAACCTTGTTCGATCTGAATACGATTGATCAAGGCGTTGTACACGTAATGGGACCTGAGCTTGGACTGACGCATCCCGGCAAAACTATTGTTTGCGGCGATAGCCATACTTCCACACACGGTGCTTTTGGTGCTCTAGCATTTGGTATTGGAACCAGTGAAGTGGAGCATGTCATGGCAACCCAATGTTTACAGCAAGCCAAAGCTAAGACGCTCGAAATTCGCTTTATCGGTTCACGTAATCCAGGAGTTACGGCAAAGGATTTAATTTTGGGTGTTATTGCTAAATACGGTACGGACTTTGCTACCGGTTATGTTATTGAATATACCGGAGAAGCGATTCGTGAGCTGTCCATGGAAGAGCGTATGACGGTCTGCAATATGTCCATTGAAGGCGGAGCAAGAGCGGGACTCATTGCACCAGACGATACAACGTTTAACTATTTGCGTGGAAGACAGTATGTACCGCAGGGTGAAGCTTTTGATCAGACGGTTGAGACCTGGAAAGAACTTACAACAGATGATGGCGCACAGTTTGACTGGGTGCTAGAGTTTGATGTAGATACTCTGATTCCTCAAGTTACTTGGGGCACAAGTCCAGGGATGGGAACGAACATTAATGCTCAGGTTCCTAATCCAGCGGATTTTGAATCGGACAATGAGCGTAAAGCGGCTGAAAAGGCGATCGAATATATGGGACTTGTCCCAGGAACACCGATTAATGAAATTGAAATCGATTATGTATTCATTGGTTCTTGTACAAATGGGCGGATTGAAGATCTGCGTGCAGCAGCGCAAGTGGCTAAAGGGCACACCGTATCTGACAAAGTCACGGCAATTGTGGTACCGGGTTCTGGTCGCGTGAAGATTCAAGCTGAAGAAGAAGGTCTGGATAAAATATTTACAGAAGCAGGTTTTGAATGGCGCGAAGCTGGATGTAGTATGTGCCTAGCCATGAACCCTGATGTACTTCAACCGGGTCAACGCTGCGCTTCTACCTCTAACCGTAATTTTGAAGGTCGCCAAGGACGTGGTGGACGTACTCACTTGGTATCGCCAGCGATGGCAGCAGCGGCGGCGGTTAAAGGTCATTTTGTTGATGTACGTGACTGGAATTTCAAGACCGAAGCGGTTAGTTAATTACAACCATTAGAGGGGAGATATACCGATGCAAGCATTTACTAAATTAACAGGAATCGTAGGTCCAGTGGACCGTGTAAACGTCGATACAGATGCCATTATTCCTAAGCAATTCCTCAAGAGAATCGAACGTACGGGCTTTGGTCAATTTTTGTTCTTTGAATGGCGCTTCGATGAACAGGGTGTTGTAAATCCGGAGTTTGAATTAAATAAACCTCGTTACGAAGGGGCTTCTGTTTTGATTTCCCGAGTGAACTTTGGCTGCGGATCTTCTAGAGAACATGCACCTTGGGCCATTATGGATTATGGCTTCCGTTGTGTAATCGCACCTTCTTTTGCCGACATCTTTTACAATAACTGTTTCAAGAATGGGATTTTGCCGATTGTGCTCTCCGAGGAACAGGTAGAAGACTTGTTCCAACGTACGGCAAATCATGATCTATACACACTTCATGTGGATCTTGAGAACAAGACAATTACGGATGAATATGGACTTAATATTCAGTTTGATCTGGATGAGCATCGCCGTCAATTCTTGTTGCAGGGACTAGATGACATTGGACTCACACTTCAACATGAAGATGAAATAACAGCATTTGAACAGAAGAGAGCAGCTAGCGCGCTAGCATAGCATTTGCTTACAATATAAGAATGAAGTACCTTTAGGCCATTTGGCTTAAAGGTATTTTTTTTATGATGAAATGAAGAGATAGGTACATAAATCTCTCTTTTCAATCTATGAATTGGTAATTTTTCCTGCTAAGATGGTAGTAATTCGCAACTTTTGATAGATTTTGACGTCTAGCATTATAAGGTTAGGTCAGATGTCCATAAGTCGAAGCAGAAGTAAAATCTATTAAATTCCGTGTACCGGAATGGCAGGGGTGTTCAATGAAAAAGCTAGTATTCGGATTGCTGCTTGTATTGTTTTTGTGGGCAATTCCAGGGCATATGGAGGCGGCAGGGTCAGGTACGCATATTAACTTAGATGGTCAAGAAGTGAAGTTAACGCAAGATACCCAAGTGCAGACGGTTCAAGATACCATCATGGTTCCTTTGCGAGTGATTGTGGAGCAGTTAGGTTATGACGTGAATTGGGATAGCAAGACAAGTTCGGTAACGATTGAGCAAGCAGGAAATACACTAAAGCTAACAGTTAATAAGAAGTCAGCCACCGTGAACGGCCAGAAGGTTACTTTACGTACAGCACCATTATTAAAAGGAAATACTACATATGTCCCCTTACGTTTTGTGTCGGAACAAACTGGAGTGAAGGTAGTATGGGACGAGTCTTCTAAGACGGCCTTTCTCACTTCTGTCACGCAAACTGGCGAAAGTGGGGGTAAAGGAACAACTACCAATAGCGGGAATACAAGCGGAGGAGATACAGAGGGGAATGTAGTTATTCCTCCGGTAGCAGGGGGCAACGGATCCGGCACATCAACAGGGACGGGAACCTCAGTAAGCTCCAAACTTGCTTCAATCGGGGGAATAAGCTTTAGTGATAATCGACTGGTGATTGCTGTAGATGGCAAGACCACACCAAAGACCTCTATACTCACCAATCCTAATCGCATTGTCGTGGATATTCCAAATACCAAATTCTCTGACCTCTTCCTAGCTTCTCAAGCTTTGGATATAGCAGGTCAAGGTATATTACCTGTTATAGGGTATCCTGATCTATCGCAGGTACGCTTTTCTTTGTTCAATTCAAGTCCTTCCACCGTAAGGATTGTGCTGGATTTGAATTACAGTAAAAATTTTGAACTTACAAATGCAGGGGATGGGTTAATCGTTGTCGATCTTAACAAAGATTCTTCCACAACTCCTGTGGTTCCACCGGGCGGAAATGGCAAAAAGTTAGTTGTTCTGGATGCTGGACATGGGGGTAAAGATTCAGGGGCCATCAGTATAACAGGGCGATATGAGAAAAACTTCAATTTAGCCGTAATTCTAAAAGTAGCGGATCTCTTGAAGAAACAATCCGATATCGATTTTGTATTAACTCGCAGTGATGATTCCTTCCCGAGCTTACAAGATCGCGCTAAAATTGCTAATGATCTACATGCGGATGTATTCATATCGGTTCACGGGAATAGCGGTTCTCCAGCTGCTACAGGTTCTGAGACTTACTATACGCGCAGCGATAGTGCTCCATTAGCCAACATTATGCATAAGTACTTAACAAAGGCTACAGGACTTCCTGACCGCAGAGTGAACTCCAAGAGTCTTCATGTAACTAGAGAGACCAAAATGCCTGCTGTACTTCTTGAAGTAGGCTATCTAAGTAACAAGAGAGACGAAGGGCTTATGTACGATGATGCATTCCAACAACGTGTTGCTGAAGGCATTGTTGCAGGTATTAAGGAATATTTGGGTATAAGATAAGTAGAGTTAATAGAACTTATAGAATTTAGGGGGGATCGTATGAACAAAAAAATGGGGTTGGCCACGTTGATATTACTAACAACACTCACCGTCTCAGGATGCGGACAAAAGCCAAAAGAAGCTGCACCCGCTCCGAATAATGAAGTCACTCAAGCCCAAGGTGAGGCTCCTGTAACACCACAGAAGGAACCTGAAGTCCCCATTACACCGGAAGTGCCTTCTACAACACCTGTGAAGACGCCATCGACGACTTCTAGTGATAAAGATACACCAACGACCAATGAAGTCCAAAAAAAGACATTGTCTATTCAGGTATATTATACGGACGATCAAATGATGGAACTTAAAGAAGCAAAGCGTGAAATTTCTTACGAAGATAGTCATGAGAAATACGAAGCTGCTTTTAAAGCTCTTCAAACTAGCGGAGATGCAAAACTATTTTCTCTGTGGGAGAAAATTAAGTTAAAATCCTTGAAATTTAAGAGTGGAGAATTAACACTGGATATTCATATCCCAGATGAGGCCCGGTTAGGTGCGGGTGGAGAATCCTATGCGCTGGATTCACTGCGTAAGACTTATTTCCAGTTTGATGAGATCAAATCTATTGAATTGTTAGTCGATGGCGCACAAGTAGATTCTTTAATGGGACATGCAGATCTGGACCATCCTTTAAAAAGATAGAGTGTGCTCCTCCTAATCATATTTTTATTCATGATTATAGTTATTCGCTCAAAGCATACCTCGTTTTCCAACTCTTTGGAGAACGGGGTATTTTTTTATATATTCATATAAAAGAGAAATCTTAGATAGAGCTATAGGAGCAACTTAGGTTCATTAAAATGGATGAGATTTGGAAGATCTGCCAATAAAATTGGTAACTATTCGCAACTTTTATGGATAAGCCACGTCTAATAAAGGTCTAATGGTGTCGAAAAAAATAATATTTTGTTATTTTCATCATGGATAAAAAAAAGAGAATGGAAGGGTGAAGAATGAAAAAAGTTGGATGGTTGGTAGGTTTGTTCCTCTTTTTATGGGCTTTCCCGGGAATGGGACACGCAGCAGCAGGCGGCACTCATATTTATTTGGATGGGAAAGAATTGAATCTTTCTAAAAATGGTCAGGTTCAAGAAGTAAAAGGGAGTATAATGATTCCCATTCGTGTCGTCATGGAGGAACTAGGATTTCAAGTCAGCTGGGAGAAGACGGGTACGATCCATATAAAAGATTCGAACACTACGATTCAATTAAACGTGAATAGTAAAATAGCTAAGGTCAATGGCAAACAGGTGTCTATCCTTGCTGCTCCCTATCTTAAAGGGGATACGTCCATGGTTCCTCTTCGTTTTATCAGTGAACAGATGGGAATTCAGGTGAGCTGGGTACAGAAAACCCAATCGGTATACCTTGTAACACCAGACGGCAATAAGCCGGGTGGAAATGATGGTAATGGTCTGTCATCCATCACCGGAATTAGTTTTAGTGACAATCGCTTATTGATCTCAGTACATGGTAAAGTAACTCCGAATGTGTTCAAAATGACGGGCCCTAATCGCATTGTGGTGGATATCCCTAATACGAATTTTGGTTCTACATTCCCTTCGGGTATGCTGGATAGTCATCAGAGTGGACAAATTTCAGTGACAGGATATCCTGATTTATCGAAAGTCAGATATTCCTTATATAATGATGCTCCATCTACCGTTCGGATCGTTCTAGATTTGAACTATGCCAAAAATTATGGAGTAACTAACGCTGGAGATGGATTGCTCATCATCGATTTGAACAAGGAAGATACGTCAACTCCAACGAAGCCCCCGGGGTCAAGTGGGAAGAAGTTAGTTGTGCTAGATGCGGGTCACGGTGGGTCAGATCCTGGCGCCATTAGTGTGACGAGCAGAAAAGAAAAAGACTTTAATCTGGCTGTTGTGCTCAAAGTAGAACAGTTGCTTAAAAATAATTCAGGTATTGATCTCGTACTTACTCGTAGTTCAGATACATACCCTTCGCTTAAAGATCGGGTCAAGATTGCGGAGAATCTGAAGGCGGATATCTTCATTTCCGTGCATGCGAATAGCGGTTCTGCTGTAGCCAGCGGAGTAGAGACTTATTATTCAAGAGATTCTAGCATTCCTCTTGCTAAAATTATGCATAAGTATTTAGTGAAGTCCTCCGGTCTTACCGATCGTAAAGTTCGTTATTCCAGTCTTCACGTAACTAGGGAGACAACTATGCCTGCAGTACTGCTTGAATGTGGCTACTTAAGTAATAAGAACGATGCGGCTCTTTTATATACGAATGATTTTCAAAATCGTGTAGCTGAAGGTATTGTTATGGGAATTAAAGAGTATCTTGGCGTAAAATAATCATCGCTTATGAAGGAGTGAAGATGATGTCAAAACGTATGTGGATTGTAGCACTTTTAGTGGTTGTCGTTATGATTAATGCAGGCTGTGGTCAAAAACCAACTGCTCAGCCTCAAGGTTCTGGAACCCAACAGGAGAATCAGACGCCTCCTACTACAGGCAGTACGGACACTGGTACAACTGGTTCTGCTCCTAGTGAGAACCCTTCAAAAAAACCTTCTGAAGATTCAAAAGAACCTGAAGCGAAGACGTTATCCATTGATGCCTACTTTACAGATGATCAAATGATGGAATTAAAAAAAGAACAGAAGAGCATCAGATATACCTCTGACAAGGACAAATACAAGGCTGCATATGCAGCCCTCCAAGTCAGTGGAAATGAGAAGTTGTTCGCCTTGTGGGGCAAAATTCATCTGCTCTCCTCGGAGCTTAAGGATGGAAAGCTTACCTTAGACATGCATATGCCAGATGAAGCTAGACTTGGAGCTGGTGGTGAATCGTTTGCATTGCAGGCATTAACGAAGACGATGTTCCAATTCGAAGAGGTCAAAAGCATTGAACTTCTAGCAACGGGGAATCAGGTGGACAGTCTAATGGGACATGTCGAACTGGAACATCCGATAACCAGAAATTCGTCATTCTAAGAGGAGATCTCCCATCAACTGTCGAATATCAGGTATGGAATATTTATGCAAAAGGGGAGAAATCAATGTCTTATAAAAGAAGTTATATGCGTCAAACCCAAAAAGCGATGTCTGCTATGTTAGTGACAGCTATAAGTTTGAGTGGGGGAACAGCTGCCTTTGCTGCTACATCAACTACACCTGTGACTACTGCGGTGCCTAATACTACTGTATCTACAGGCATATTCACTGACGTTACAAATGGCTATTGGGCAGAGAAGCATATTTATAAATTAGCTGCTCAAGGAATCATTCTAGGAGATAAGGGAAAGTTCAGACCAAACGATAACATTACACAACAAGAGGCTGTAGCGCTCGCTATTCGATTTATGAATGCGGGAAGCAAGCTTCCAGCGACACCTAGTGTTCCGGACAAGCTTAAGACAGGCGTCTATTTTAAACCTTATGTCGCGTTGGCTCTAGAGCTGAAGCTACTTGATTCTACAGAAGAACTCGCTGCTACCTCTGCCAAAGATAATTGGGGAGAGAAAAAAGCATCACGGGAATGGATCGCTAAAATTCTTGTGCGGGCTTTGGGCAAAGATGCAGATGCAAAAGCTGCTGCAACTAAACAGACAACGTTCGCAGATAATAATAAAATCTCTGTGGGTGCTAAAGGTGCAGTCAATGTTGCAGTAGACTTAGGTCTGGCTAAAGGGGTAGAAGGCAATCGTTTTGATCCTTTAGGTTTAGTAACTCGTGCTCAAATTGCAGCCTTCTTCGGTAGAGGCCAAGCCTATGTGAATCCGGGTTATGCTAATGTGTATGAAGGAATCGTTACAGCACTTAGCAACAATCAAATTACATTGTATATCGATGGCAAGTCACGAAGTTTTGTAGTTGATAATCGAAGTGTAGTGTATTCTTCGGATGCTGATACCAAGAAGAACATAAACGATATCAAATTATATACAAAAGTTGTGGCCATTGATAAGACAGGGTCTGCCGCATATATCGAAGTGACGGATTCCACACCGCAACTCGAAAGTATTCAAGGCACATTTGCTAAAACGACAGGGAATAACACGATCTGGTTAAGCACAAATACAGGTTATGTATCTTACGGTTATGATGAGGGCACTACATTCTTGGATCAGAATGGTAAATCGATTGGGTCACAGGCTTTAACAGCGGATAGTACGGTTGAAATCCAGAGAGAAACGTACTCTCCTGCGAAAAGAACGATCTCTATTAAAGTGAAGTCGGGCTTAGTGACTAAAGAAGGAACAGGAACAATTCAATCTTTGGATAATAATACTCTCATCGTCAAAGATACTGCCGGATTAGTTGAACAGTTCAAAGTAGATCCGAATGTATTGGTTAGATACCAGAACCAAATCATCAGTCTTAGTGAACTTAAGGCGGGTGCTGCGATTAAATATTCAATTAAGAATAGCGTAATTACCAGCATAGAGGTAACCCAAAGTGTGGAACGCACATTCAAGGCTCAACTGATTGATATTGGAGCGGGGAACAAATTAGTAACCTACAAAAAAACGGATGGTACACTTGAGAGTAAACTATTAGCAGATAAGGCTTCCATTGCTGTCGATGGAATTGTAGATGCGGGACTTAATGATCTCATTGCAGATGTAAGCGGTGGAGACCAAGTGCAGATTACATTGGATGCTGGAGAAAAGGTCAATCGAATTCAAGTAATAGGTAGACAATCCGAACAATTGTCTGATCTAACCGTAGTTTCTTATGACAGTGCACTTAAGGCTCTTACGCTTGTAGATGCCAATAAAAAACTTCAAGTATATGCACTAGATGAAAAAACAAAGCTTGATTATAATTCATCTGCACCTACCTTAACGGGGATGGAGAGTCTGTTAACTAAGGGGCGCAAAATTAGTTTGAATCACATCGGGAATCGAATTCTCTCCTTACAAGTGGTGTATAAATATGAGGGTACATTTGTATCCGCAAATGCAACTGCAAAAACAATTACTTTGCAAATGTCAGGTGGAAAAACAGTAGTTGTGAATTATACGGGTACTCAACCATCTATAGAATTGTATGGCAAGGCAAGTCCGTCCCTAAATGATATCAAAGTGGGGGATGCGGTAACGGCCATCCTGACTGCCAATCAAGATGCACTTCAGACGTTAGCCGTGACGACACCTATACAATTTGAGGTTATATCTGTGGATTCAAACAACAGCCGAATTCGTGCGGAATCTTCAGGGATTACGGATGAAATCTACGTGGACAAAGCGACTTTATTAGGAGCTAGTGGCGGGGTGCTTCGCCTCACAGACATTACGGCGGGACAATTTCTAAATGTGGTATTTCAAGGCCGGACGGCTATAAGTGTTCAAGCAGTGAAGCTTACGCTAGGCAAAGTACAATCGGTTGATGGCTCCTCAGTAACTATCAAAGATTTTACAGGGAACACCACGTCCTTCCCGGTAACGGCTGGAATAAAAGTAGTTAAAGCTGGGGCTACAAGCACGAATGCATCTACTCTAACTGCATCGGATCATGTTGAAGTTCGTAAAGATCAGAATGGTCAACTTGTGTTCACCGTGCTGTCCACTTTACTACGTCCCTTCAATTATTATGATAGCAGCACGAAAGAAATGTTCGTAAAAAGGGACTTCAATGATACCCAATATCGGTTCAGTTTGTCACTTGACGCATATATTCACCAAGGTGACACTACTTTAACCGTGCAATCCCTCAAAGAAAATGATAATATTGTATTGTATTTCAACAGAGGTAAATTAGTTGAGATCGAAAAACAATAATTATTTTCTGAGATGACCGTCTTGATGCGGGCTTCAGTCCCGTATCAAGACTTTTTTGTGCCGGGAGGGACAAACATGAATTCGGCGACAGTACGTCATATGTTGGATGCGATGGGAGCAATGTTCCCTGATGCTCATTGCGAGCTTCATCATAGCAATGCCTTTGAACTTACAATTGCGGTCCTTCTCTCCGCACAGTGTACCGATGCTACCGTGAATAAAGTGACCATAGACTTATTCAAGAAATATAAGACACCACAGGATTATGTCGCAGTTCCGTTAGAGGAATTAGAACAAGATATTCGGCGCATTGGTTTGTTTCGTAATAAAGCCAAACATATTCATAATCTTTGTCTTTTATTGCTAGAGAAGTATCAGGGTCAAATTCCTTCCGAGCATGACCAGTTAGTTCTCTTACCAGGTGTGGGGCGCAAAACTGCGAATGTCGTAGTCTCTAATGCTTTTGGTGTGCCTGCTATAGCCGTGGATACTCATGTAGAGCGTGTCAGCAAAAGATTAGGACTTGCAGGATGGAAGGATTCGGTTCTAGAAGTTGAGAGGAAATTGATGAAGAAAGTGCCTAAAGACGAATGGACACTTACCCATCATCGCATGATTTTTTTTGGTCGGTACCACTGCAAGGCGCAGTCCCCTCAATGCCAAGTCTGTCCCCTGCTTGATGTATGTAGGGAAGGACGCAAGCGTATGAAAACTGCCCAGCTTAGAGAACATAGAGAAGTAAAGTAAACTAGATATTGATAGTAGAGGATGAGATTGCATGAAATGTATTTCCGTGTACACAGACAATTTTGAAGTATTTTCCGACGTATTTGAAGAAGTAATTGAGATTAATCTGGGTGAGAATGATGAGCGTGAACTACAAGGTATTACCGTGAGTGATTCTGGCGAAGTTCCTGAACATTATCTTGAACGGATGGCAAAAAAACCTGAAGTTGTGGTAATGAGAGATAAAAAAAGAAATATCACTATTTTGCAACATGGCAAAGTATTTGAAATTTTGATTCCTACCGAAGATCAAGAAGTAGTAATTACAGGTTAATTTAAATATAAGTACAATAAAACCGGAGGTCCTCCGGTTTTATTTTTTTGTCGTAAAAAGTATTCAAGGAATGATAGAATATAGATGTTTTATACGAAATCCATAGGTATGCAGTGAAGGAGGGACTTTGGAACGATGGAAGCGTTTGCTAATACATTACATGATAAGCTGCATGCATTAGAGCAGTATCTACATAAAGAGGGCGATCAAGTCGCAGCTGAGCAAGTAGGAGAACTTAGGGCCAAAGAAGAAATACAGGAACTTACTATTGGATTCTGTGGACATTTTTCCGCGGGAAAGTCTAGTCTAATCAACGAACTGTGTGCAGCTCAGGTTCTGCCTTCAAGTCCGCTGCCTACAAGTGCAAATGCTGTATTTTTGCGAAATGGGGAACGACGAGTTGTCCTTACATCCACGGGAGAACATCAAGAGCCAACAGCGGTAGAGATTTCCCCAGATGAGTTAGAAGATTATTGTAAAAACGGTCAAGATTTCAGCCGCATCGAAGTGTGGGATGACATTCCCCTGCTCCATAATGGAGGTGTCTTCCTAGACACACCTGGCGTCGATTCTAACGATGCTGGGCATGCTTTGGCAACGGAATCTGCGCTGCATCTAGCGGACGTTGTTTTTTATGTGATGGATTATAATCATGTACAGTCTGAGACGAATCTAACCTTTGCTAAAAGTCTATCCGATTGGGGGAAGCCGCTCTATCTGGTGGTGAATCAAATTGATAAGCATCGGGAACAAGAAATATCTTTCACAGACTATCAACACTCTGTTGAGCAAGCTTTTGAAGTTTGGCAGGTCAAACCAGCGGGAATTATTTATTTAAGTCTGAAGCAGGCGGATCATCCACGAAATGAATTGCCTGAACTGAAACGAGTGCTAGGTCAACTGCTAGAGAGATCCTCAGTTTTGTTAGAGTATAGCTTGAACTGTTCGGCGGAACATGCTGGAATCGTTCATGTACAGCAATTCGAACAAGGTCTTCAAGAAGAGAAGGAAGACCTATTAGTTCAGATCGGCGGAGAAGATGCCGCTGTGCAATGGGAAGAAGATATTGCTGCATTGGAACGTGAAGCTACGGAAAATGATAGCTTGCCGGACAGACTGCAAACGGATTTTGCAAAAGAGCTGGACAAGTTACTTGGCAGTGCGCAGTTAATGACTCCTCCTTTGCGCGAGGCAGCGGCCCAGTATCTGGAGAGTCGTAGCCCAAACTTCAAAATGGGATTTTTATTTGCGGGAGGGAAGACTGAAGCCGAGAAGAAGCGCAGAGAGCAAGAATTGTACGCCAAGTTGATCGAACAAGTAGAAGCACAGGTCGATTGGCATGTCCGGGATTTATTAAGAAAGCTTGGTCAATCTCAGGATGTATGGAGTTCGGCTTGGGAGACGAAAATTGGCGAGGCGCTCCCTCAACCAGAGCTTAGCTGGATTAGCGCTCCCGTGAAAGCTGGAGCTACGGTATCCGGCGAGACTACACTTCATTATGCCAGCGATGTGAAAGCTGGCATTGTTCTTGTATACAGGCGAGCGGCCGTCGCGCTCGCAGCAGCGTTGCTGGGGGAATTAGCTCCCCAGCAAGAGAGCGTGCGCCGCGAACTCGCGAAGCGGCGCAGTGCCTTGCAGGCACGCGCCGAACTCGTGGCGCGGCTGCGCGGCCTTGCGCGCGATATCGCGTCGCGCGCAGAGACCATGCGGGCGCTGCTAGGCGCGCCCGCCACCCTCACCCCCGGCGTATTGCCGGAGGTGAGGGCCCTTGCCGCGGCGCCTGCACCGGCCGCGGCAAGCTTGGCGCCGCAGGCGCCCGTGGCACGCGAAGCCGTGCACGCGCCTGCGGCGGAGGCCGCCGCGCCAATTCGGCGGCGGCTGGATCAAGCGGCCGCCGTGCTGGAAGCAGCGGCCGCAGAGCTTGCGCCGTACCCGCCATTTGAGGCGGGACGGCAGGGCTTAACCGCGCGCGCGGATACGCTGCGCCGCGGTAAGTTCACCATCGCGCTGTTCGGTGCCTTCAGCGCTGGCAAATCTTCTTTCGCGAATGCCCTACTAGGGCAGCGCGTACTGCCCGTGTCGCCGCATCCGACTACGGCAGCAATCAACCGTATCATGGCGCCCGAAGGGGAATATAACCATGGTACAGCCGTGGTTAGTTTGAAGACAGCAGCTGCGATGGAAGAGGACCTCGCTTATTCGTTCAGTGTACTCCAGCTTGGTGAGTTTAAAGTCCACACTTGGCTTGATACAATCAGCAAAGTAAAAGTACAGGATATTCCCTCTTCAGGCAGATCACATTATAGCTTTTTGAAAGCTGCTGCGATGGGCTGGACAAGTGAGTCTCCAAGATTAGGCTCGTCTATCGTTACTGGATTAGATGAATTTTCAAGTTATGTTGCTCAAGAGAACTTAGCATGCTTTGTAGCCGGAATCGATTTGTATTATAGCTGTCCTTGGACAGAACAAGGGATTGTACTCGTAGACACGCCAGGCGCAGATTCAATTCATGCTCGGCATACCGGCGTCACTTTTCAGTATATGAAAAATTCAGATGCCTTATTGTATGTAACCTACTATAATCATGCATTCTCACGCGCAGATCGGCAGTTTCTAGCTCAGCTCGGCCGGGTGAAAGGGAACTTTGCGCTCGATAAAATGTTCTTCCTTGTCAATGCCGCAGATTTGGCAGCATCCGAAGAAGAACTTCATCAGGTTATTGACCATGTAGGCTCCAGTCTGAGAACCGCAGGTATCCATCAACCTCAAATTTTCGGAGTCTCTAGCTTACATGCTTTAGAAGCGAAGCTTTCGGGTGAAGCTTCTGAGGCTGGATTTGCTTCATTTGAGAAGACGTTTAGTACATTTATAGGTTCAGACTTGAGCGCACTTGCTATAGGATCGGCAGCCGAAGAAGTACATCAAATAGGACTTCGTATTGAGCAGCGGATCAGTTCACTATCCCAGAGTGGGCAAGAGAGAGCCGCTTTACAGCAGCGAATTCCTGAGGAAAAAATCAGGATTCAGCAGGCCTTTGCACAATTGCGAGACAAGGATTTGGGCTTAGAAATGTCACAAGAGACAGAAGAGCTATTATTTCATGTTCGGCAGCGGCTGCGCTTAACGGGGAATGAATTGTTCCGTGAATTTTTCCACCCTTCCCTATTACAAGATTCCGGCGGAGATTTGAAGCGGAGATTTGCGGTATCTGTACATGATTGGACGGCTCAAATGTCTGGCGAGCTGGAACGAGAATTACAAGCGACTTCGTTTCGGTTAGAAAAGAAATCTTCCTCGTTACTAGAGCGTGAACTTCAGCTCTGGATAGAGAAACAGCGGGGATATAATTTTGGTCCACAGCTGTATGCTCCGCAACCCCTTGGATGGGATACGCCAGAAATTGGCGAAGGGTTACTTAGTCATGCTTTACCTTGGAAAGAGTACTGGGGTTATTTCAAAAATCCGAAGTTCTTTTTTGAAGGTCCAGGTAAGGAACAGCTCCGTGAAGCACTTGAAGGCCCTATGGAAAATCTAATCAGAGAAGCCGTCGAAGCCATTGCAGAGCGATTTGTGAACTATTATAGAGAAGGTACTGCTCATCGTCTGCGTGTTGTAATTAAAAGCTTTGAGCAACAGTGGAGTGAGTGGGCTAATGAACAATTAGAAGTCACTTCAGCTTCTGAACTTGATGCCATGAGAGATCTTGTCAATACAATGAAGACCCATGAAGCCGAAGTCCAAAATCTTGCTCTGCATGATTAAGGAACGAAATAAGGATAGCAGTGATGTTCGAGTTATATTTTGCATACAAATTCTAGAAAGAAAATGTTAGTCCTCTGTTTCAATAGGAAATCATTGGGTAATATGGTTGTGAAGGATTCGAAAATTTGTAACTTGTTGTCGATTTAGAAGAAATTTTATGTGGAGCATACTTGCATTCTGGACAAGAAACCCCGAAAATGGATAAGAAGAAACAACTTATCTTGTAGGGGGAAAATCGGACCAATGTGGGGTGCTCCTCTTTCTAGTCGTGCCAGAACCATGCTATTACTTGGCAGTGGTGAATTAGGTAAAGAAGTGATTTTAGAAGCTCAGCGTCTTGGCGTCCGAACTATTGCGGTTGATCGTTATGCGGATGCACCTGCCATGCAGGTTGCTCATCATTCGTTTGTGCTAGATATGCTCGATGCAGACGCATTGAAGGCGCTTATACGGCAAGAACGTCCTGATGTCATTGTCCCGGAAATTGAAGCTATTGCTACTAACGCATTGCTTGAACTCGAGCAAGAAGGCTATCATGTTGTCCCTACAGCACGTGCTGCAAGACTTACTATGGATCGCGAAGGTATTCGTCGTCTGGCTGCGGAAGAACTTCACTTGCCAACAGCCGCTTACCGTTTTGCAGCATCACTAGATCAACTTAAAGATGCTTTGAAGGAGCTCGGAACTCCGTGTGTGGTGAAGCCACTCATGAGTTCATCGGGCAAAGGCCAGTCGGTATGCCGGACACCCGAGGATGCAGAGGCAAGTTGGAAGGTTGCATTAGAAGGTGCTCGTGCAAAGACAGCTACGGTTATTGTAGAATCTTTTGTAGATTTTGAGAGTGAGATTACGTTACTTACCGTTCGGTCTGTTACAGGCACTACATTTTGTCCACCTATTGGACATATTCAGAAGGATGGAGACTATGTAGAGTCTTGGCAACCTCACTTTATGAGTGCGGACCTTCTTCTAGAAGCTCAAGATGTGGCTAAGCAGATTACGGATGCATTAGGTGGGTATGGTCTTTTCGGCGTGGAATTATTTCTAACGAAACAAGGGGTTTTATTTAGTGAAGTATCTCCTAGACCCCATGATACAGGAATGGTTACAATGATCACTCAAGATCTTTCGGAATTTGCTCTTCATATTCGAGCTATTCTCGGTCTTCCTATTCAATCCGTTCATCTTTTAACACCTGGCGCTTCAGCTACGCTGAAATCTAACCAGGAAGGTGAAGAATTTGTAATAGGTGGGTTGGACGAAGCTCTTGCAATTCCTCGTACACAGGTAAGAATTTTCGGTAAGCCGCTCAGTAAGCCGGGGCGCAGGATGGCTGTTGCTCTAAGTGCATCTGATGATGTGGAGACAGCTCGAATCCGTGCTAAAAAAGCGGCAAGTCTATTAAAGGTGGAATGGACTGTATGAGTAATCAGGTATATGCTCCGGCGCTCTTAATCCGCAAATGTTCAGGTAATGATGCGAAAGCGATTACGGTGTTAATGCGTCAACTTCGTTATCCGACAACCGTCAGCGTAATGAAAGAACGGTTAACCTCGCTTGAGAATCATCCGCATTATCGCAGTTTTGTGGCTGAGCTTGACGGTAAAGTCGTAGGTACTATAAGTCTCAGACAGTTTCAAACCAATGATATGGAACGTCCTGTTACACGTATTACCTCTTTAATTGTTGATGAAGATCACAGGGGTAAGGGTATTGGCAAATTGCTTATGGCTGAGGTTGAAGCTTGGGGCAAGCGTAAAGGCAGTGAAGAATTATTCCTTTCAACAGGGGATGATCACAGGCTGGAGGCCAAACCATTCTACGAGCATTTGGGATTCCAATGTTCTGGATACCGTCTTTCTAAATCCTTGATATAATAGTCTAACTTTACTAATCATCCCTAATGGGATGATTTTTTTTTTTGCAGAATGTGACATTGAGAGTTAAGGAGTAAACGGTTACAATGAGAAATGCATTAATTTGTGAGTAGGACTTGAAGGGGGGCTCCCATGTATAAATTAATTCTTGTGGATGATGAGTCGGACGTACGTGAAGGATTGCTTCACGAGATCGATTGGAACTCTTGGGGATTTGAAGTTATAGAGACGGCCGAGAATGGATGTGAAGCCATGGAGATGATTGAACGCTTCCAGCCTGATGTCGTAGTCACCGATATTCAAATGCCTTTTATGAATGGCTTAGAATTATCTGCTTGGATTCGGGAACATTACCCAGCCACCAAAATTATTATTCTTACCGGATTCGAAGAATTCGAGTATGCCCAAAGAGCTGTCAAGTTACAAATTGATGAGTATATTTTGAAACCTTTTTCTTCTAGAGAACTTATAGATATTTTACTTAAGGTTCGAGCTCAAATTGATCAGGAAGTCTCTTTTAGAGAAAATGTCTATACGCTTACGGAGCATTATCGTCAGAATTTACCTGTTCTACAAAGCATCTTTTTATCTTCACTGATTACGCGTCGCTTGAATGCACAGGATATCGAGGAGAAATGTAGTCATTATAACATCTATTTGGAAGGGGCGATCTATGTTGTATCCTGCCTTCGGATAGATTCAGGAAGTCAACATCAAGAATCGGAATCTGGCAAACGTGTGGATTCTGTCTCTTCTTTGCTACATAGCAGCGATCAGGATCTACAGCTATATGCTGTGCTCAATATTGCTCAAGAAATTACGGACAAATATGAAGCGGGTTATACATTCATCCATCATGATGAAGTCATTGTGATTCATGTTCATAAAGTACAAGAGGAAATATCCTTAGCCGAGATTAATCTGACGATGCTTGAAGAAATTTTACACAGTGTGGACAGATATTTGAAGCTCACGGTAACGGCGGGAGCAGGCCGAGTAAAACGTTCCATTCAAGATCTTCCTTCTTCTTATAAGGAATCAGTGCAAGCATTAGACTATCGCCTTATCTTAGGAGGCAATAAAGTTTTTTGGATTGAAGATATGGATAACCGTACCCATCAACCGCTGGAACTGTCAGCATTTCAAGATCAGGAATTGGGAAGATGTCTGAAGCTGGGGACAGAAGAAGAAATCAATCTGATGATGGATCAGCTCTTTGATAAGATCAATGCATCCGGTACTTCATCTCAAGAATTTCGTATATATTTGCTAGAGATTCTAACCTGCGTCATTAAGTCAGCTAAAGAAATTCATGTGGATTTGGACCGATTGTTTGGAGATGGAGATACGGGTGTGACTGAAATATCAAAGTTTACCCACTCCAGTGAAGCGAAAGAATGGTTCCGTGATATAGGTCTGAGACTGCGCAGCTCCATTGCTATGGACCGCCAATCAAGCTATAGCAAACTTGTCGATGAAGCGCAGGAGTATATACGTCATCACTACCGTGACAGTGAACTTTCCATATCTAGAGTGTGTAGCGTACTGCATATTAGCACAGGTTATTTCAGCAATATTTTTAAAAAAGAAAAGAAGATGACCTTTGTTCAATATTTGATGACGCTTAGAATGGAAGCTGCGCAAGAATTGTTGCAGGGAACCGACATGAAGGCTTTTGAGATTGCTGAACATATTGGCTTTTCAGATCCCAACTATTTCAGTTTTTGTTTTCGAAAGAAGTATGGTATATCTCCCAAAGATTACCGGAGTGGGATTCGGGAGTCATGAGTCTGAGAAATCGTCTTGTCGAACCGTTTGAGAAAATTCATTATAAGAAAATTCAGGTAATTATTACGTTTTCTTTTCTGACCCTAACGATAGGGATGGTTGTGCTGGTAAGCATTATGTTATATAACAAATTCTCTAAATCTGCTGAAGATAACGCTTATCTGAATATAGGTCAGATTATTGATCAAGTGAACACCAACCTCGAATTTTATGTATCGGGAATGAAGGATATATTCGAAGTTGTTCAAGACAATATTGCAAATTCTCATGACATTTCGGGGGTGCAGTTACACGAACAGTTAAGCACGATTCTTAATACACGCAAAGATCTGGTCTCCATCGCTCTATTTACGGAAGATGGGCAACTTGTGCACAATACACCCCAAATAAGTATGCGGCCGAACTCGATGCTGACGAAGCAAGGATGGTTTGAGAACGCGAAGCAGCACCCAGGGGTACTGCAATTCTCTGCTCCACATATTGAGAACCTCTTCAAACAGCCCTATCGCTGGGTAGTCTCTATGAGCAAAAAGATAGAGTATTATGAGCAGGGCCGGGAACAGGCGGGAATTCTTATGGTGGATATTAATTTTAAGACCATCGATGAATTGAGCAAGCGCGTAAGCTTGGGAAAAAAGGGATATGTGTACATTATTGATGGCTTAGGGAACATTGTATATCACCCCCAGCAACAGCTTATTTATGCCGGGTTGAAATATGAGAATCTTGAATCCGTGTTGAATTATGCCTATGGTACTTATGTCGATGAATCCACAGGTGAGGAACGCATTATTACGATTAAAACGGTTGAGCCAACGGGATGGCGCGTAGTGGGGGTTACTTATGCAGATGAGACGATGACAACTCGGAAGGACCTAGGTAGCTTCATGATTTGGTTCCTTTTGATTGTGCTAATTATTGTACTTATTGTATCCGTATTCGTGTCGTATAAAATTTCCAAGCCACTACGTGTACTAGAGCGGTCAGTCAAAAAAGTGGAGGATGGTGATTTCGGTGCCATTATCGATGTGAGCGGGGCCTACGAAGTTGAGCAATTATCCAAACGATTTAACTTGATGATTCGCCGTATAAGAGAATTAATGGATCAGATCGTCAAGGAACAAGAAGGCAAACGCAAAGGAGAGTTAGAAGTTCTTCATGCTCAGATTAATCCCCACTTTCTCTATAACACGCTGAATTCAGTTACTCGTCTAGCCGAGATGGGCCGTAAGGAAGAAGTCGTGACGACGATCACGTCATTATCTAAATTTTTCCGAATCAGTCTAAGCAAGGGAAAGCATGTCATTACGCTCGAAGATGAGTTAGAACATGTGAGGAACTACCTTATTATTCAGAAGATTCGCTTCAAAAATAAATTTCGATATGAGATTGACGCGCAAGTTGAGGCCTTAAGCTGCATGACCTTAAAGCTTATTTTACAACCGCTTGTAGAGAATGCCATTCATCATGGCATTGAAATGATGGTGGACGAAGGGTTCATAGGGATCTATGCATGGATTGAACAAGATGAATTGTTCCTCAGAGTGACAGACAATGGACTCGGAATGACCGAAGAGAGAGTAGCCAAAGTTCTATCAAACGAAGGACATTTAAGTGGTAGAGGATCGGGCGTGGGCGTTAGAAATGTGCAAGAACGAATCGGACTTTACTATGGGAATGCTTATGGTCTAACGTTCGAAAGTGAGCTTGAAGAAGGGACGACGGTCACGATACGACTTCCTATAATTCGGGCTGTGGACCAAGGGGGAGACCTATGAACCGAAGTAAACTTGTCGGAAGATTTGTAGTGCTAGCTCTATTGTTCCTATCCGCAGCCTCATGTTCTTTACATGCAGACCTTGGGCAGAAAAGTAGTGCGGTCACGCATGTAGATATGATCGTGAAGATGGATCATGGCGATTATTGGAAGACGGTAAAGATGGGGGCAGAAGTAGCCGCCAAGGAATATAATGTGCAATTGAACTTTAAAGCGCCTACAAATGAAAATGATTATGCTGCGCAAATCCAAATGATGAAGCAATCTATTGCGGATCATACGGAAGCTATTATTTTATCCGCAAGTGACTATATGGCTTTGGCTCAAGTAACAGATCAGGCTTCCTATGCTGGAATTCCAGTCATCTCTATGGATGCTGAAGTCGCTTCGACAAAGGTTAAGACCTACATCGGGGCTAACAACTATGAAGCTGGACAAAAAGCCGCACAGCGCCTTATTCAGCTCACAGGGCCAGATAGCGAGATTGGCATTATTAACTTTGTCCAAGGGGCACGCAATGCAGATCAGAGAGCAGAAGGGTTCATGGATTATGTGGCACGATTCTCAGGTATACACTTAGTCGGTAACGTATATTGTGGCTCAGATGAACTGAAGGCGAAGCGACTCACGCAACAAATGATTCTAGAATATCCACATTTAGAAGGTATTGTGGCTTTAAATGCGGAGGCTTCTATCGGTGTCGGCAAAGCTATCGATGCTACTGGTCAAGGGGGCCACATCCAATTAATCACATTCGATAATCCTCCAGAAATGCTAGAGAAATTGCAAGAGAAAATCGTCCAAGCGATGGTCGTACAAAATCCGTATAGTAATGGATATTTAGCCGTAAAATCGGCTGTAGAAGCGGCAGAGGGTAAAGATATTGCTGAACGCTTAGATACGGGAACAAAGTTAATTGATCTAGATAATATGTTATGGCCCGAGAATCAGAAATTGTTATTCCCCTTTGTGAAATAAGAAAGATGTCCAGACAGCTGGCTTAGAAATTGACGATGTATATACTGAACACGTTCACTTCTTCCAAGGAGATGGGTACGTTGTTCTTTTTTTATGGACAAAAAGGTTTTATGAATAGAGGTCTTCATATTATATAAATGTGATGAGAATTTTTATAGAAACACATGAGAATTTTACATTCGCAAAATTCATTCCATGCGACATAATTGTAAACGTATTCATCATTTACAGTTGAATATCACAAGACATATATCAGGAGGTCAAAGAAAAATATGAAAAAACTAAGTATGGTCATCCTTGCAACAACAGTACTGGGTGCTGCCCTTGCCGGTTGCGGCGGAACTAAAGATAATGCTTCTTCAACTGAACCCAGTGTAGGCGTAGCGATCTACAAATTCGATGACACATTCATGACGGGTGTTCGTAACTCCATTGAGAAATATGCGAAAGGCATCGCAAAAGTTGACATCGTTGACTCTCAGAATTCCCAACCTACGCAAAACGATAAAATTGACTTATTCCTGACTAAAAATACAAAATCTCTGATCGTGAATCCCGTTGACCGCACAGCAGCAGGTGTCATCATTGATAAAGCAAAGGCAAAGGACGCTCCCGTCGTATTCTTGAACCGTGAACCGCTTCCTGAAGATATGAAGAAATGGGATAAAGTGTACTATGTAGGAGCCAAAGCTGAAGAATCCGGTACGCTTGAAGGTGGATTGGTTGTAGATTACTGGAAGGCTCATCCTGAAGCGGATAAGAACAAAGACGGCGTACTCCAATACGTAATGCTTAAAGGTGAGCCGGGACACCAAGATGCTGAGAGCCGCACCAAATTCTCCATTAAAGCTGTTGAAGATGCTGGAATCAAAGTGGAAAAATTGGCTGAAGACACAGCGATGTGGGACCGTGTAAAAGGTCAAGAAAAAATGGCAGCTTTTCTTGCTGCGCACGGTGACAAAATCGAAGCTGTATTCGCGAACAATGATGACATGGCACTCGGTGCTGTTGAGGCATTGAAAGCTGCTGGATACTTTAAAGGCGATAAATATGTTCCTGTAGTGGGTGTAGATGCTACGGCTCCAGCTCTTCAAGCGCTTGGTGATGGTACGCTACTCGGAACCGTATTAAATGATGCGAACAATCAAGGTAAAGCGGCAGTAACTTTGGCTTCCCTACTTGCGCAAGGGAAAGAAATTACCAAAGACAGCGTCGGCTATGAAGTGACCGATAAACAATTCATTTGGATTCCATATAAGAAAATCACCAAAGAAAACATGAGTGAGGTTAAGTAAAATATATCGCTTCTCCGTAACGACAGAAATGCGAGGGGCTTACGCATCTATGCGGCAAGCCCCTGATTAATTAAAAGTGGATTAGACCTATAGAGAATGCTGCAGTGAGGGAGTGAACGAGAAATGGCTGACCATAAATATATGCTGGAAATGAAGTCCATCTCTAAAGAGTTCCCCGGTGTAAAGGCACTGGATGGCGTAACTCTTGAAGTAAGACCCGGAACAGTTCATGCTCTGATGGGGGAGAATGGTGCGGGAAAGTCTACGCTCATGAAATGCCTATTCGGTATATATCAGCCGGATGGTGGAGACATCTTTTTGAACGGTGAACCTGCAAAAATCAATAATTCCAGTGATGCACTGGCTGCGGGAATATCGATGATTCACCAAGAGCTGCATCCGGTTCCTTTTCGAAATGTAATGGAAAATATTTGGCTTGGACGCTTTCCTGTTCGAGGAATCGGGCCTTTTCAATTTGTAGATCACAAAAAAATGTTCAAAGATACCGAGGATCTTTTCAAGGACCTAGACATTGATTTGAATCCAGACACCTTAGTAGGCAAATTATCTGTATCCAAAATTCAGTCTATCGAGATTGCAAAGGCGGTCTCATTTAACTCTCGAATTATAGTAATGGACGAACCTACATCTTCCTTAACCAGTGTGGAAGTGGAGCATTTATTCCGGATCATTCGGGATCTCCAAAAGCGGGGTGTGTCGATTATTTATATATCTCATAAGATGGAAGAAATCTTGCAGATCTCTGACGATGTCACTATTATGCGGGATGGTAAAAAGATTGGCACGTGGCCTTCTTGCGAAATGACGACGGATTTAATTATATCGAAGATGGTTGGTCGGGACCTTTCGAGCCGTTTCCCAGATCGTGACAACATCCCTGGAGAAGTTATTCTCAAGGCCGACAATCTTACTTCTTCTGTAGATAAGTCTTTCCGAAATGTATCGTTTGAGCTGCGAAAAGGAGAAATTCTCGGTATCGGAGGCCTTGTGGGGGCACAGCGGACGGAACTTATTGAGGCCTTGTTCGGCTTGCGTGATCTTAAAGAAGGCACGATCTCTATGTATGGCAAAGTGGTCAAGATTCACTCCCCTCAAGATGCGAAGAAACATGGTCTTGCTTTGCTAACAGAAGAAAGACGTACGACAGGGATATTCCCCGTGTTATCTGTGCATGAGAATGGAGCTATTGCCAATCTAGGGAATTATATGACGCCATATGGATTGCTAGATGAGAAGAAGAAGCGTACCGAAACGAATGAAATGATAGCCAAACTTAGGACGAAAACACCCCATATGCGTACGCAAATTATGAACTTGTCCGGCGGTAATCAACAGAAGGTATTGCTTGCAAGATGGTTACTCACCAAACCGGAGATACTGCTCCTAGATGAACCAACACGCGGCATTGACGTAGGTGCGAAGTTTGAGATTTATTCCATTATTGCGGACCTTGCCAAGCAAGGGAAAAGTATTGTCATGATCTCCTCTGAAATGCCAGAACTGTTAGGGATGTCAGACCGCATATTAGTCATGTCCGAAGGGAAATTAACGGGAATTGTAGATGGAAAACAGACTTCTGAAGAAGAAATTATGCGGCTAGCCGCTCAGCACTAGGTAGGAGAAGGAGGAGCTATAAAAATGAATACAAAGAGAATGCAAGAGGTTATCTCACAGAATGCCATTTACATCGTTCTTGTCGTATTGGTATTAGGAATCGCGATCTATGATCCATCATTTGTTAGTATAAATGCATTACGAGATATTTTAATTCAGTCCTCTACGCGTACGATTATCGCGTTAGGTGTGGCTTTTATCCTTATCACAGGAGGAACGGATCTCTCTGCTGGTAGGATGGTAGGGCTAACCGCCGTCATCTCGGCTTCTATGTTGCAGTTACAAGATTATCCACGGCGCTTCTTCCCGAATATGGGTGAGCTTCCCGTAATTGTTCCGGTATTGCTTGCTATCTTGGTAGGACTCATCTTCGGTATGATGAATGGATGGATTGTGGCAAAGTTAAAAGTACCTCCATTTATCGCAACTTTAGGTACGATGGTCATTATTTACGGAGTGAACTCCCTGTATTTCGATTCTGAGCCGAATCAATCCCAGCCGATCGGTGGACTGAGACCAGATTTCACGAAATGGGGTTCCGGTAGTATAGGTTCAGGCCCGTATTCCATACCTTATATTGTAATTATCGCTATATTTGTAGCTATGGTCGTATGGGTGATGTTCAACAAAACTCGCCTAGGTAAAAACATGTATGCTATAGGTGGCAATGAACAAGCTGCGAAAGTCTCTGGAATTAATGTCTCTAAAAATTTGATCATGATATATTCCATTGCTGGAGCTTTATACGGTCTAGCTGGCGTGTTAGAAGCTGCAAGAACAGGCGGGGCAACCAATAACTACGGTAATATGTATGAGCTTGATGCGATTGCGGCATGTGTAGTCGGTGGTGTATCTACCACCGGCGGAATCGGGACGGTTCCCGGTGTCTTAACTGGGGTTGTCATCTTTACGGTCATCAACTATGGTCTGACCTTTATCGGTGTAAGTCCTTATTGGCAATTGATCATTAAGGGATTAATCATCGTGGCAGCTGTAGCATTTGATATGCGTAAATATGCTTCAAAGAAATAAGCAAGAACAGATAAAGAGTATCTCTGAAGGCCAGTTTACTGGCACGGAGATGCTCTTTTTATTGTTCTTAGAAAGGAGAATAAATAGAGGGGGAATCTACTACTAGATGTTCGTTTAAATAGTGGAAATTTATCCTTCACAGACGCTTGAAGAACTCAAACATTGAGACTAGAATAAGTATCATCAAAAAATAATTAGTAATTTTTGGTGCGATTTTATCCCTTACACGTCCCTATGGACATCTCGTTTTTTTGAAAATGAAAACGCATTATATGTAAGTTTGTCCATGGACAAATCCGCATGGTTGCCGCATGCATGAAAGGAGGTGAGGCGTTACACCCGTGAGTAGTATCTCTTGGAACCCGCGTTCAAACTATCAAGGACGCACGTTTCAAGCATCTAAAGCCGAAAGAAGGATGAATAATGTACTTGAAATCGCAATTTCGTAAGAAATCTTTTGCTGCATGCTTGACTTTACTTTTGTTACTTTCCTCTTGGACGGTAGCAAATGCAGCTCCAGCAGCAACCGCAGCAGGAACAACTGCGACACCAGCAGCAGGAGCTGTAAAAGCCGCTGCAAATTCATCCTACAAGGTGGTAGGTTACTTCACGGATTGGGGTGTCTATGATCCGAACTACCAAGTAGAGAACATTGATGCTTCCAAGTTGACGCATTTGAATTACGCTTTTGCTGATTTATGTTGGAATGGTAAGCATGGTAACCCTTCGAATGATCCAGGCAATCCGAATAAGACGACCTGGAACTGTACTGACAAAGGCGTACCGACACAGACTGGTACCGTACCTAATGGAGCTATTGTGTTAGGCGACCCTTGGTCTGACGTCAACAATAGTGATGGCGTTCCACTCGAGTGGGAAGATTGCGAGAAGGGCAAGTGCGGTAACTTCTACAAGTTGAAAGTCCTGAAGCAAGCCAATCCTAATCTAAAGACACTGCTGTCTGTAGGGGGATGGACGTGGTCCAATCATTTCTCTGATGTAGCTGCCGATTCAACGGCACGGACAAATTTTGCGAATTCGGCTGTGAATGTCATTCGTACTTATGGATTTGATGGCATTGATATTGACTGGGAATATCCAGTAAGTGATGGTCTTCCAGACAACAGTCGCCGTGCAGCAGACAAACAAAATTTCACCCTTCTTCTTCAAGAAACACGCAATAAACTTGCTGCGGCCGGAGCACAAGATGGCAAATCTTATTTGCTAACTATCGCTAGCCGCGCGAATGAATCTTATACGCAGACGACAGAATTATCGAAGATTTCCAATATTTTAGACTGGATTAACATTATGACGTATGACTTCCATGGAGATTGGGAGACGTCTACGAATCATAACGCTGGCCTTTATTCCGATCCTAATGATCCAGATGTGAACAAATTCAGTGCAGATTATGCGGTAAATGCTTATATTAATGCCGGTGTAGCCCCATCTAAGATCGTGCTGGGTGTTCCATTTTATGGTAGAGGATGGAAGGGGTGTGCGGCTGGACCCAATGGAGACGGTCAATATCAAGTATGTACACCAGACTTCAATGGTAGCACTACGCCAACGGGAACTTGGGATACATTTGAGACAGGCGCTTCAGGAATGTTCGATTATGGTGATCTTGCTGCCAATTATGTGAACAAGAATGGATTTGTTCGCTATTGGAATGCAACGGCCCAAGTGCCTTATCTGTATAATCCAACAAGCAAAATATTCATCAGTTATGAAGATCCACAGTCCTTAGCGGCGAAGACTAGTTACATCAAGAGCAAAGGGCTTGGCGGCGCGATGATCTGGGAACTGAGTGAGGACTGCAGAACAAGTCCGAAATTTACATGTACGGGAACTAAATTGCTAACGCAATTAGGGACAGATCTGAATGTGAATTCTACGACGCCTCCAGTGACAGATACGACAGCACCTTCTGTGCCTGCGAATCTTACTTCCACAGCAAAAACAAGCACGTCTGTCACCTTGAAATGGGATGCATCTACAGACAATGTGGGTGTAACAGGATATGACGTGTATCAGGGATCTACGTTGCTTACAAGAGTCACGGGAACAACCTATACGGCTACAGGGTTGACAGCTCAGACTGCTTATACTTTTACTGTTAAAGCTGCGGATGCTGCGGGTAATATTTCTGCGGCAAGTTCAAGCTTAGCTGTGACGACTTCCGCTCCAGCTACGACAGATACACAAGCACCTACAGCACCAACGAATCCAGTGGTTTCCGCGATTACGGATAAGGGTGCCACCCTGACTTGGACGGCATCCACAGATAACGTGGGCGTAACTGGATATCAGATTTTCCAAGGAACGACGAGCGTGGCTACGACGACGGGGACAACATTTAACTTAACAGGACTTACAGCTAATACTTCATACACGTATACCATAAAAGCTAAGGATGCAGCGGGTAATGTCTCTGCAGCAAGTAGTGCGGTTACATTCAAGACATTAGCGGCTGCGAGTACAGATACACAGGCTCCGACCACTCCAACAGCTGTGACGGCTTCATCCAAGACGGATACCTCTGTTGTATTGAAATGGACAGCATCCACGGACAATGTAGGCGTAACAGGATATGATATTTATAAAGGCACAACGCTCGCAGGTTCCGTATCCGGTACAACATTAACTTACACGGCAACAGGTCTTACCGCTTCTACAGCGTACTCTTTCACGGTGAAAGCGAAAGATGCAGCAGGGAATGTATCTGCGGCAAGTACCGCATTAAGTGTAACAACGAATGCAGCAACACCGACGACTACACCTGCTTGGGCTCCCAACACGGCTTATGCAGTAGGTGCAGAAGTGACTTACAACGGAGCCGTATATGTATGCCGTACAGCTCATACTTCGTTGACAGGCTGGGAACCGTCTAATGTTCCAGCGCTCTGGACGAAGAAGTAATTTAGGAACAGCTAACTTCTAAATTTAATTTGCGAAAGCGAGGTTATTTATGCGTCAACATCGGATCGGTAAGACGGCTTTACTCGTATGGATGAGCTTGTTAGTTGCGTTGGCTCCTTTTTTTCAGAGTAAATTCACGCCTACGGCAAGTGCGGCAGCTGCTACTAGCAATTATAAAATAGTTGGTTATTTCCCATCATGGGGAATCTATGGTCGCAGTTATAACGTATCCGATATCGACGTATCCAAAGTAACTCACATCAATTATGCTTTTGCTGATATTTGCTGGAACGGCAAACACGGAAATCCTTCTACAGATCCGGCCAATCCTAACAAGCAGACTTGGCCATGTACAACTACGGGAATTCCTTTGCAATCAGGAACGGTGCCTAATGGTAGCATCGTCCTGGGAGATCCAGATGCGGATGCACTTCGTCCAACGGCAGGTGGCCCGACTACGGGATGCTGGGCAGACGCAGCTTGCGGAAACTTTGGTGCACTTCGTAATCTGAAAGCTAAAAACCCGCAGCTTAAGACGATTCTTTCCGTAGGCGGATGGACGTGGTCTAATCGTTTTTCGGATACAGCAGCGACCGATGCCACTCGGAAGACATTTGCCAAATCTGCAGTGGATGCTTTAAGAGCTTATGGGTTTGACGGCGTAGATCTGGACTGGGAATATCCAAATGTTGAAGCGATCCCAGGCAACAGTTACAGCCCTGCTGACAAACAGAACTATACGTTATTGTTACAAGAGATTCGCAATCAATTGGATGCTGCCGGAGAGCAAGATGGCAAGCATTACTTACTGACCATCGCTTCGGGTGCAAGCCAAAAGTTCGTGGACAATACAGAGCTTACGAAGATTGCTCAGTTAGTAGACTGGATTAATATTATGACGTATGACTTCCATGGTGGATCATGGGAAGGAACGACTAGCCATAATACCGGTCTCTATGCAGATCCAAATGATCCTTATCTGAGTATGAATTTCACTGTAGATGGGGCCATTAATGCTTATCAGAATGCGGGCGTTCCCTTGAACAAAATCGTATTGGGACTTGAATTTATGGGGCGCAGCTGGAAGAACTGCCCGGGTGGCCCTAACAATGATGGGCAATTCCAGACATGTACACCAGACACAAGTCAAACGTACAAATGGTCTCCAGTAGGAACTTGGGATGACACCACTTCGGGGAACACGGGTGTGTTCGACTACGGAGATATCGCAGCGAACTACGTGAATAAGAATGGATATACACGATTCTGGAATGACAAAGCGAAAGTACCTTATCTGTATAATCCTACAACGAAAATCTTCATTTCCTATGATGATACAGAGTCTCTAGGGTACAAGACGGCTTACATTAAGAACAAGTATTTAGGTGGAGCGATGTTCTGGGAGTTCAGCTCGGACTGCCGAGTGAGTCCTAAATTTAGCTGCAGTGGACCGAAGTTACTCGATAAAGTATACAGTGACCTCAACACGGGTACGGCTCCAGTGGATACGGCAGCCCCTACTGCACCAACTAGCCTTACTTCATCAAGTCATACGGATAAAAAAGTGACGCTGAGCTGGAGCCCTTCCACAGATAATGTTGGCGTCATGTCCTATGATATCTATCAAGGCAATACCTTGATCAAATCGGTAGATGGAGCAACCACAAGTGCCTTGGTGAAAGGGTTTACGGGCAGTACCTCCTATACCTTCACCGTTAAGGCCAAGGATGCGGCAGGTAACTCTTCTGCAGCTAGTAATGCCATCACCGTAGTTACATCTCCGCCAATCGTGGATAACACGGCGCCAAGTGTTCCGGCAAATCTGACTGTTGTAGCCAAGACCAAAACATCAGTCACGCTGAGCTGGACAGCATCTACGGATAATGATGATATTGGCGGTTATGACATTTATCAGAATGGAACCCTTGTCAAATCTACGGCAAACACCAAAGAGAGCATTACTGGATTGACAGCGGGAACAACGTATAGCTTCTATATCAAAGCTAAGGATTTATCTAACAATGCTTCTGCTGCTAGTACATCCCTTAGTGTGACAACGCAGAACGATCCTAATTATCCGGTCTGGCAGCTGGGTGCTACCTATGCAATTGGTTCATATGTTACGTACAACGGGGTTCTGTACAAATGTACGTATGCACACACTGCCATTGCAGGTTGGGAACCATCCAAAGCACCTACACTCTGGTCTGCGCAAGACGCACCTCCAACGGATACACAAGCACCAACAGCACCAGCAGGACTAACTGCTACAGCTTCTAGCGGTACTTCCGTCGCTTTAACATGGACGGCAGCTAGTGACAATCTAGGTGTAACTGGATATGACATCTATCAAGGTAGTAACTTGATCGGTAGTTCAGCAACCACGTCATACAGTGTAACGGGTCTTGCAGGAGGTAGTGCATACAGCTTCACTGTGAAAGCGAAGGATGCGGCAGGCAATGTATCCGCAGCAAGTAATGCGGCAAGTGTGACGCTAGCTGCAGCAGATACGGTAGCTCCGACGGCACCTGGATCCCTTACAGTGTCAGCCAAAACGTCCACTACAGCGACACTTACTTGGACAGCTTCAACCGATAATGTGGCGGTGACTGGTTATGATGTGTACAAAGGTACTACACTTGCTACTTCTGTTGCAGGAAATGTGCTGACTGCTTCAGTGAGCGGGCTCACTCCAAGTACGGCATATACGTTCACTGTAAAAGCCAAGGATGGTGCTGGTAATACCTCTGGTGCAAGTAGTGCCGCGACGGTTACTACGGATGCACCATCCAGCGACAAGACAGCACCTTCTGTACCGACAGGCTTAACGGTTTCTAGTAAAAATCAAACCAGCATTACACTCACTTGGACAGCTTCAACAGATAATGTGGGTGTTACTGGTTATGACGTATACAAAGGAACTACACTTGCTGCTTCGGTCAGCGGCACTTCACTGACTTCAGTCATCAGTGGACTAACGGCGAATACAGCGTATACTTTCACCGTAGTAGCTAAGGATGCTGCGGGGAATGCATCTGCTGCAAGCAGCGTCCTATCCGTAACGACGGATTCAGCAGCTCCAGCGGCTCCAGCATGGGTAGCGAACAAAGCTTATGTGAAAGATGATTTGGTAACTTATGCAGGCAAGGTATACAAATGCACGCAACCGCATACTTCGTTGCCAGGCTGGGAACCTAGCAACGTACCTGCGTTGTGGACAGTTCAGCCCTAATCTTAATACGGAACAGCCTTCAAGTTCGCTTTGAGCGGACTTGAAGGCTCTTTTTAAAAGGTCGCTATATGTTCAAATACGATTCATAACTAGAAAATACTTGAGGACTATGAACGTTATACGTATAAGTAAATTGCATAAATTTAACTATAAATGTCTTTCTTCCCTAATTTAAATATGATTTAATTATAGACAAAATAAGTCGTTGGAGGTTAGTGCTATGAGTATATCGGCGGAATCACAAACTTTAGAGCAGCAGGTGCAAGCCTTTAAAGCATTAGACGAGAAAATTATTCATTTGGGCAGTATTCTTGGACTTGTGGAGTGGGATCAGAAGGTGATGGCACCTAAAAAAGGGAGGGGCCTTTTTGCCAAGGCAATTGGCACACTCAGCACAGAGGCGTTCAAGCTTACCGTGTCTAAGGAAATGGGAGAGCTAGTTAATCAGTTGTCAAGTCCAGAAAATTCTGCACGTCTTGATGACATTACGCGCGCTCAAGTTCGGGAGCGTAAAATGGAATATGATCGCTCCCATCTCATCCCTGAAGATATGTATCGTGAATATGTTGTACTTACCGCAGAAGCGAATGATATCTGGGAAGAAGCTCGGAATCAGGCGGATTTCTCTATATTTGAACCTGCACTAGTCAAAATAGTAGAGTTCAAGAGGAAAGCTGCTGAAATCTATGGATATCAAGACCATCCTTATGATGCTTTATTAGATGAATTCGAACCGGGCTTAACCGTTAAAGTACTAGATCCTTTGTTCGCTAGACTTAGAGAGAGCAGTGTGGACTTATTACGTCGCACCCAGCAGTCTACCTCTAAACCTAGGGAGGATTTGTTCGAACAGAAGTATCCCATCGATGTCCAAAAGACATTCAATCGGGAGATGCTTCCTATTATCGGTTTTGATCTAGATGCAGGTAGACTAGATGAGACCGTACATCCTTTTGCGCAGACCATCAACACCGGTGATGTCCGCATTACAACTAGATATGTAGAGACCAATGTACGCTCCGCGCTATTCGGTACGATTCATGAGGCTGGACATGGCATTTATGAGCAAAATATCGATGCTTCCCTAGAAGGAACGGTACTATCTACGGGTGCATCTTTTGGCATTCACGAGTCTCAGTCTAGGTTCCTAGAGAATATGGTAGGTAGAAGTGAAGCCTTCTGGAAGTACTTTTACAAAGGACTGCAATCGGCTTTCCCTGAACAATTAGGTACGGTACAACTTGTAGATTTCTATCGGGCAATCAATAGAGTACAGCCTTCCTTGATTCGCGTGGAAGCAGATGAACTTACGTATAACCTCCATATCATGCTTCGCTACGAGATTGAGAAGGCCTTAATCGGCGGCGACATTGAAGTAAAAGATCTCCCGGCAATCTGGAATCAGAAGGTAGAGGATTACCTAGGCATTCGTCCAGCTAACGATCGTGAGGGCGTACTGCAGGATGTGCATTGGTCTTTCGGTGGATTTGGTTATTTCCCCTCGTATTCTCTAGGGAATCTCTATGCTGCACAAATTTTGCATACGATTGAACAGCAGGTTCCTAATCTCTATGAAGCTATAGAGCAAGGGGACTTTGATACCGTTCAGACTTGGTTACATGCACAAATTCACCAGTACGGGAAGCTTTACACCCCAGAGGAATTGATTCTAAAAGTGACGGGAGAGCCCTTAAATGCGGACTATTTAGTCGATTATTTGGAGCAGAAATATAGCCGAATCTACAATCTATGAACAAACAATTTTTGGAAAAAGACGGAATTCCCCGACAAAACATGATAATATATGACTTGATTACCTGTCACTAAAGACATGGATATGTGGAGGGGAAGCCGATGTTAGACAACAAGAAGTACCGTAGATGGAGACACACTGGGATCGCAACATTGACCGCCCTTTTAACAGCCTCTGTACTCTTAGTTGGAGGGACGAACACCGTAGATGCTGCTGTCAAAGTGCAGGCTAAGGCTGCGCAGTCTACATCACTAGCTGCCCAGTATGCCAAAATACAGGCAGATTACGCTGCCAAGGTCGTGGTACTAGTCAACAAGGAACGTGCAAACGCAGGTCTTAAGCCCTTAAATGTGCATGATCGGTTGACGAAGTTGGCCAAGGACAAAGCTATTGATCTATACACCAAGAATTACTTCGACCACACGTCACCTACGTATGGATCACCGTTTGAGATGATGGATGCATACAACATTACCTATCGGTATGCGGGAGAGAACATTGCCAAAGGGCAGCGTTCACCAGAAGAAGTAGTGAAAGCGTGGATGAATAGTCCAGGACATCGTCAAAATATTTTGAATAGTCATTATACATTAATCGGTGTGGGCTACTACAATTCAGAGTGGGTTCAAGAGTTCATCGGGAAATAATATGTATACTTACAAAGAGTACAAATGAAACGGCGATTCATCTCCATATTGGGGTTGGGTCGCCGTCTTGCGTTAACCCTTTTTACTATAATTGTTACACAATAAATGAAATCCCCGTGTTCTATTTGCAAAAAGATAGGTTAAGACTTATCTTATTACATAAAGCTGGATTTGATTCCAAACTTATTTTACGAACGGAGGATCTCTCATGCGAGCTTCATCATGGACTTGGCGGTTGGTAAGCTGGGTATCAGTAGTCGCAACGCTTGTGTTTGTAGCAGGCTTTATTTATGCAATAAAAGATGTGCTCTATCCTTCGGCAAGTTCAAAATGGTCCAGTGGTCCAGCGGGGGGAATATCGAGTGTTACTCCACAGACGAATGACAAGGAAATTCAAATTGTAGCGCTGGGTGATTCTCTAGCTAAGGGTACAGGAGACGATACGGGAGAAGGATTTGTACGCAGGACCGTGAACGTCTTGCAAAAAGAACAAAAGGCTCCAGTTAAGCTAGTTAACAACCTGGGCGTGAATGGCATGACTACCTCGGGACTATTGCCTTCATTAAATGAACAAGGCATTCAGTACGCCCTTAAGGGAGCTAATGTTATTTTGTTATCTATCGGAGGGAACGATCTGTTTCAAGGAGCACAAAATATCCAAAGTTCCAAAGGTCTTCCTACGGCGGCAGAGTTAGAAGCGTCCGTAAAGAAAGCCTCGATGAAGCTAAGGCAAATTGTAGTTAAGCTCCATGAGATTAATCCAAATGCTCAGTTAGTCTACGTAGGTCTGTACAATCCATTTACCGATGTTGTTGACATGCGTATTCCGGGGAACGATGCCGTTACTTCATGGAATACCAAAGCTACTGCAATTATGAATCAATATAGCCAGAGTAAAGTGGTACCCACTTTTGATTTATTTGTAGAGAACAGCAGTAAATATCTTTCAGATGATCATTTTCATCCCAATGGTGCGGGGTATGAACAAATAGCACAGCGCATTGCCCAAGGGCTCAAATAAAAGAAGCGCAAAGAGGAGTGTCATCCCTATGTCGATGCAGGCGGTTGCTAGAGAGAATAGAGAACTCATATTATCCGTTGAACATCTTAAGAAGAAAATCGGCAAAAAATGGATTGTAAATGATGTGAATTTTGACGTGCGCGCAGGAGAAATTTTTGGTTTCTTGGGTCCAAATGGGGCAGGCAAGACGACGACCATTCGTATGTTGGTAGATCTAATCAAACCTACCGAAGGTAAGGTCAGTATTTGTGGATTCAATGTAAATCGTGATCCAGAGCGTGCCCTCGCTTTTGTTGGCTCTATTGTGGAGAACCCTGAAGTATACACATACATGACGGGATGGGAGAATCTACAACATTTTGCCCGTATGCAGCCTGGGGTTGATGATAAGCGGATTCAAGAAGTGGTGGAGATTGTTAGACTGGATCAACGGATTCACGATAAAGTCAAAAATTTCTCACTTGGTATGCGGCAGCGGCTGGGTATCGCACAAGCTCTGCTAGGGAGACCTCGCCTTTTAATTTTGGACGAGCCCACCAATGGACTGGATCCAAAAGGAATTAAGGAACTGCGAGCTTTTATACGTACGTTAGCGGATGAAGGCATGGCCGTATTTGTATCCAGTCACCTGCTGAGTGAAATTCAGCTTCTGTGCGATAGAGTAGGGATCATTAGTCAAGGGAAAGTGCTGGCCGTGGGCGGAGTAGAAGAGTTAATCTCAGGCAAAGTACCGTATGTCATTTGGCAATTGTTCCCTAAGACTCAGGGAATTAAATTGTTACATGAAGAGGGCATTCAGCTTGTAGAACATGCTCATGAAGTGCTCGACGATACCCTTATAGCAGGACTTAGAGAAGATTCCGTAGTAACTCAAATGGATAGCGAACGAATTCCATTACTTATCACGAAGCTTGTGAGTCAAGGTATTCAGATTAAAGATGTTCACACGATCAATCCTACACTGGAGCAATTATTCCTCGATATGACGGAGGGGGAGTCCATTGAATAGTCTACTACCTTTAATCAAGAACGAGACGCTGAAAATGATGAAAAAGAAGCGTTTTTATGTCGTATTATTGGTGCTGCTCATCCTAGTTCCCATCTTCGTCTATGCCCAAATGAAAATTGCGGAGACGAATCGAGAGAAATTTAATTCCGATTGGCGCCTTGCTATTCGTCAAGCGATCACGGATAATCAGAACTCTCTGCAAAGTGCAAGAGTGCCAGAAGAGTGGAAGAAATATCGTATTATTTATATTCAGCAGATGAAATATTATTTGGAACATGATGTAAATCCACAAGAACCGGGCGGAGTTAGCTTCACTCGTGAGTTCATGGATAACGCAGCTACGCTGTTCATTCCTTTGCTCATTATGGCTGTAGCTTCAGATATTGTGTCCTCAGAAAGATCGACGGGCACGATTAAGATGCTACTTACTCGGCCGGTAAGGCGATGGAAAGTTCTTTTTAGCAAATTAATTGCCTTGTTGATGTTCGTATCGTTAATTGTGTTATCTGCGTTCGTGATTAGTTATCTAATATCAGGGCTTGTATTCGGGTACAAAGGATTCAGTATACCTGTATTCAGCGGGTTCCAGTTGAATGGTTCGGATGTTGATCTCTCCGCGGTTCATGCTGTTCCACAGTGGCTCTATCTATTGATGCAGCTAGGTTTGATCTGGTTCGTAAGCATAACCGTGGCCATTCTAGCCTTCATGGTCAGTGTGCTCGTACGCAGTACCGCAGCAAGTATAGTAATTATGATGGCTTCTCTCATAGCAGGGACGATTTTGACGAATATGGCTTCCGCTTGGACAAGTGCAAAGTATCTGTTCATGGTCAATCTCGATTTAACGAATTATTTGTCCGGTAGCCCTGCTCCCATTGAGGGAATGACGCTAGGTTTCTCTTTGATTATTCTAGCTATTTGGGCTGCTGTAGCGCTGTTCATTTCATTCACTGTCTTTACGAAACAGGATATATTGAATTAAAATGGACAAGGATAACAAAACATCTGTTTGCATTTTGGTGAATTGTTCATATAGACTGAACTCTCAGGAGTTCGGTTTGTATACATAAAGTTTGCATAAAGGGGGAGCATGAATGGTCGATCAGATCGATTCGTTTGCTAATGAATCCCATGACGGACCTAAGGGTTCAGAGGGTTACGGTGCAGACGACATTCAAGTGCTCGAAGGGCTTGTCGCAGTACGTAAGAGACCGGGAATGTATATAGGAAGTACAAGTTCGTCCGGGCTTCACCATCTGGTCTGGGAAATTGTGGATAACGCTGTAGATGAGCATTTAGCTAAATTCTGTAACAAAATAGAAATTACGATGCACAAAGATGGATCGGTGACGGTATTCGACA
This sequence comes from Paenibacillus shirakamiensis, assembly GCF_017874255.1. GTDB lineage: Bacteria > Bacillota > Bacilli > Paenibacillales > Paenibacillaceae > Fontibacillus > Fontibacillus shirakamiensis. The sequence goes on from NZ_JAGGLD010000001.1 coordinate 677,876, forward strand.
ATGGTCGTGGAATTCCAACGGGAATGCACAAGACAGGGATACCTACGCCGCAAGTGGTCTTCACTATTTTGCACGCTGGCGGTAAATTCGGCGGCTCTGGCTATAAAAAGTCCGGTGGACTTCATGGCGTAGGTGCTTCCGTTACGAACGCTTTGTCGGAATGGCTCGAAGTGGAAATCTTCCGCGAGGGCAAAATTCATCGTCAACGATTTGAATACTGGGTGGACAAAAAAGGCAAAGAACATGTAGGCGAACCGACTACAGGACTTGAAATACTAGGGAACACGAACCGCACAGGTACAAAAGTTACGTTCAAACCCGATATTCGGGTCTTTACTAATGGAATCGGGTTCAATTATGATACGCTCGCTGAGAGATTACAGGAGATTGCCTTCTTGAACTCAGGTCTTAAAGTGATTCTCAAGGATGAGAAATCTGACCGATCCGATGAATTCATGTATGAGGGCGGTGCGAAGCAATTTGTTCAGTTCTTGAACGAAGGCAAAGATGTTCTGCATGATGTGATTCATTTCCACGGGGAAAAAGAAGATGTCGAAGTGGAAGTAGGACTTCAATATAATGCGGGATATACGGAGACTTTAGCGTCTTTTGTCAATTCCATTCCTACGCGGGGTGGCGGTACGCACGAGACAGGCTTCAAGACCGCATATACTCGGGTGATGAATGATTATGCTCGTAAGAATGGCATGCTCAAAGAGAAGGATAAGAATCTGGATGGAAACGACTTGCGTGAAGGTATGATGGTTGTCATTAGTGTCAAGATGTCCGAAGTTGAATTCGTGGGTCAGACCAAGGATCAGCTGGGAAGTGCCTCCGCAAGAAGTACTGTAGATGCCATCGTATCGGATCGGATGCAAGTGTATTTGGAAGAGAATCCTCAGGTCGCTCAGGTACTGATTAAGAAGGCTGTCTTAGCTTCTAGAGCGAGAGAAGCGGCTCGCAAGGCGCGGGATGAGATGCGTACCGGCAAGAAGAGAAGTGAGAGCTCGAACCTTGGAGGCAAGCTTACGCCTGCCCAATCCAAGGACGTCACGCGAACAGAACTGTTCATCGTCGAAGGAGACTCTGCAGGAGGTTCGGCTAAGCAGGGACGAGATTCTAAGATTCAAGCGATTTTACCACTCAAAGGGAAACCGATGAATCCAGAGAAAGCTAAGCTTGCGGATATCCTAAAAAACGATGAGTATCGATATATCATTTCAGCGATTGGTGCTGGAGTGGGTAGCGAATTTGCCGTAGAAGATAGCAATTATTCCAAAATTATTATTATGACGGATGCGGATACAGACGGGGCTCATATTCAGGTCTTGTTGTTAACGTTCTTCTATCGATATATGAAGCCGTTAATCGATGCAGGTCGGGTCTTTATTGCTCAGCCTCCCCTGTACAAAATTACCCGCCGTTCAGGTAAGCTTGAGACTGCACGCTATGCTTGGACGGATGAACAACTTCAAAATTACTTGAAGGAGTTCGGGAAAAATTTTGAACTTCAACGGTATAAAGGACTAGGCGAGATGAATCCAGATCAACTATGGGAGACGACTATGGACCCGGAGACACGGAACCTGCTCCAAGTGCAGATTGAAGATACTGCTAAGGCAGAACGACGTGTATCTACCCTCATGGGAGATAAAGTTGACCCTCGTAAGCGCTGGATCGTAGAAAACGTAGATTTCACAGAGTTTGAGGAATAGAAGGTGAATGTGAATGGGCTCATTGGAAAACTTTTTACCGGCCTATCTGGAAGAGGTTGTCGGAGACCGCTTTGGGCGGTATTCCAAATATATCATTCAGGACCGTGCCATTCCGGATGTGCGGGATGGATTAAAGCCGGTACAACGCCGAATTTTATATGCTATGTATGATTCAGGTAACTTACCTGATAAGCCTTACCGAAAGTCTGCGAAGACCGTCGGTGATGTCATGGGTAATTATCATCCCCACGGGGATGCTTCCATCTATGAAGGTATGGTACGTATGGCACAGCCTTGGAAGATGGGCCATGTGCTCGTGGATGGTCATGGGAACTGGGGATCTCAAGATGATGATCCGGCCGCAGCGATGCGCTATACGGAAGCTCGCTTATCTCCCATTGCACTTGAACTGCTTCGTGATATAGAGAAGCGGACTGTGCTGTTCAAAGATAATTTTGATAATACAACTAAGGAACCTGTTGTGCTTCCTGCTAGGTATCCGAATCTTCTCGTCAATGGAGTCAGCGGCATATCTTCAGGGTTTGCAACGGAAATTCCTCCACATAACTTGCGTGAAGTCATTGATGCATGTATTGCACTTATGGAGCGCCCAGAGATTGATTTGACTACGATTATGTCTTATATCAAAGGTCCAGACTTTCCTACAGGTGGTACCATTATGGGCGAGAATGGCATCCGAGATGCCTACGAAACAGGTAAAGGTAGAATCTATCTGCGTGCGAAAACCGACATCGAGAATGTTCGAGGAGGCAAACAGCAGATTGTTATCACAGAAATTCCTTACCAGATTGTCAAATCCCGGCTGGTCACAGCTATGGAGAATATACGGCTGGAGAAGAAGATTGAAGGGATTGCTGAGGTTCGAGATGAAAGTGGTCGTCAAGGTCTGCGTATAGTTGTGGAGATTAAGAAGGAAGCTGATGCCCAGGGTATCTTGGCTTATCTTTATAAGAAAACCGATCTTCAAATAACATACAATTCCAATATGGTTGCCATCGTTAACAAGACGCCAAAGCAACTTAGTATCAAGTCCATGCTGGAAGCTTACATTGCCCATCAGCGGGAAGTTGTTACTTTCCGTACGCAGTATGAGCTGGAGAAGGCAGAAGACCGTGCGCATGTGTTGGAAGGTCTTGTAAAAGCATTGAACATCCTTGATGAGGTAATTGCCGCTATTAAAGCGTCCAAAAACCGTGGGGATGCCCAAAATAATTTGCAGTGGATGTTCGGTTTTACGGAGCGTCAAGCAGATGCGATTCTTACTTTACAGTTGTACCGTCTAACCAATCTGGAGATTACGTCTCTCGAGAAAGATTTAGGCGATCTGCAGAAGAAGATTGCAGGACTTCGTGCAATTCTGGACAGTGATAAGAAACTGACGAATGTTATTAAGAAAGAACTTCTCGAGATTCGAGACAAATTCGGAATCGATCGTCGTTCGGATATTCAAGGTGAAGTAGAAGAGCTTAAAGTGAACTTAGAAGTACTAGTCACGCAAGAAGATGTGCTTGTCACCTTGTCGAACGAGGGATATATCAAGCGTACGAGTCAGCTCTCCTTTACACGTTCTGGCGGGATCAAAGATGCCTCCGGCGCTAAAGAAGGCGATTATATTCGGCAAGTACTCGAAGTGAACACACGTGAGAATCTACTTATTTTTACGCAAAAAGGTCAATATTTCTTATTGCCTGTTCATCAGGTGCCCGAGTTTAAATGGAAAGACAATGGTACTGCTATCGTAAATGTCATTCCATTATCTAAAGAAGATCGTATTGCCAGTGTCATCCCGGTGAAGAATTTTGACGAAGGCTTAAGTCTTGTTTTTGTGACCAAAAAGGGTCAAGTGAAACGAACCGAGCTTAAAGAGTATCAATCCAAACGTTCGGGGGCTATAGCAGCTGCAAAAGTAGGCGCAGACGATCAAATTATCTCGGTGAAGCTAAGTAGTGGGGATCAAGATATTTTCTTAGTCACCAAGCTTGGTATGGCGATTCGTTTCAAAGAACAAGAGATTAATGCACAAGGTAGAGTCTCGGGCGGAGTGCGCGGTATTCAGCTGAAGGATGAAGACGAAGTTGTTGCTGCTCTATGGGTTGAAGGGGAAGAAGGCGAGATTATGCTCATTACAGATCTTGGCTACGCTAAGCGATCTTTACTCCTTGATTATCCAACTCAAAGCCGTAGTGGTAAGGGAATACCATCCTTCGAATTCAAAGAAGGCAAACGTGTGAAGCCGAACGGTAGCCGTATTGCTGGCGCATTTTTCTGTAAAGAACCGCTGTCCATTACCGCGATCTTGCTCAGTGGTCAGACCTTGACCTTTAGTTCGGAGCAGACACCTATTGCCGATCGCAAGTCGATTGGTAAAGGCATCGGAACCTTAGAAAAGAAAGATGAAATTGTAAATTTACGTTTGAATTCATGACTTTATAGACTTTTTCACAATCTTTATTTGTGGAAAAGTCTTTTTTTAAACTTTAGGAGGAAGGAATATCCATTTTCATGGCGAAAAAGTTTATGAGATGAATTAAACACACAGTGGAAGACAGTCAGCGTGGAACATCAATGAACGGGGGAATTGATATGTATACACAAGATTTCGCGAAGCTGTGGTCAAAACTCACAAAAAATTATCAGTCGCATATGGAAACTTACTTGGCGCCTTCCCTTACGGAAGCACAATTGTCGGTGTTGGAGCTGCTTGATCAACGTGAGAAAATGAAGCCTTCGGATTTCATTCCCTTTTTGGCGACGACGCCTGCCGCCGTGACGATGTTATTAGATCGAATGGAGCGTGCAGGGCTCATTGTTCGTGAACGTGACCTAGATGATCGAAGAATTGTATGGGTATCCATTACTGAGAAAGGTCAAACAGAGACCCAACGTGGTCTGCAAATTCGTAATGACTTTTTAGGAACGGTGCTGGATCAAATTTCTTCGCATAATCAGCAATTGCTCATTTTTCTGTTAGGGAAGATCACCACAACGGGCGAGCCCGTATTGAATAGAGAAAGAGCTTAGCCCCTAAGGCTAAGCTCTTTCTTTGTGATCATCTTCTTGAGTATTTCATTGTTGACTATTTCAGGGAATCTACAGCCGATGCATATATTCCAGTATCCCAATGGGTCCAAGGATATTCCATTGGAGGCCGAGATATGATGTGTACAGGCTCTTTGGTGACTGGATGAGGAAAGCCTACGAAAATGGACCAGAGCGCAATCTGCTGTCCAGGTTGATTGACTTTAGCTCCGTATTTCTGATCTCCATACAGCGGATACCCCGCGTGGCTGAACTGTACCCGAATCTGATGAGATCTACCGGTTAATAGCTCGACTTGAACTAGACTTAGTCCGTCCGATGTGGCTAACGTTCGGAAATTCAAAAGGGCTTCTTTTGCTCCAGAAGTTCCCGCTCGAACCACTTTTACGGTATTCGTCTTCTCATCTTTGAGAAGCCAATCTTTCCAAGAAGCAGAAGAGGCCGGCTTACCATGAACGACCGCAAGATAAGACTTCGAGAACTGCCGAGAGCGGACCAATTCCGATAATCGCGAAGCGGCTTTGGAGGTCTTAGCGAAGATCATAGCCCCCCCTACAGGGCGATCTAGGCGATGAACAAGTCCCAGATATACGTTGCCTGGTTTTTGATATCGTTCCTTGAGATCCGCTTTGAGCAGATTCACTAGATCCGGATCCCCTGAGGCATCCTCCTGAGTAGGCACATTTACAGGTTTGCTGATGCCAAGCAAGTGATTATCCTCGAATAGAATAGGAATGGTCACCATTTATTCCTCCCAGCGACCCAACATCCCGCAAGGCAAATTGAGTCCCGAACGGGTAATGGGTAAGCCGAGCTCACCAGAAGAAATCGTACCGCCATAACGTGGTTTCATGGTCATGGTCAGCATATTCGTAAGGACTGTTGGGGAAAGCCCCGTAGTGTACGAATTGATTAACATGAATAGGGGTTGGTCCGAGAGAATCGACATACAGGATTCTAAGAACGGATAGAGACTTGATTCCAGCTTCCACATCTCTCCGCCTGGACCACGTCCATAGGAAGGAGGGTCCATTATAATCGCGTCATATTTATTACCGCGGCGCTGTTCGCGTTGGACGAATTTGAACACATCATCCGTGATGAAGCGGACCGGGCGATCTTGAAGACCAGATAGCTCCAGATTCTCCTTGGCCCATTGCACCATGCCTTTGGCTGCATCTACGTGCACTACAGAAGCGCCTGCAGACGCCGCTGCGACGGTAGCTCCACCTGTATAGGCGAATAAGTTCAGGACCTGAATTGGACGTCCTGCGTTCGAGATCTTGTCCATCATCCAACGCCAGTTCGCTGCTTGTTCAGGGAAAAGGCCCGTATGTTTGAAGCTGGTTGGACGAATATGGAACTTCAGCTTGTCATAAGAGACAGTCCAGCGCTCCGGAAGAGCTTTTTTCATTTCCCATTCGCCACCGCCTGATGAACTGCGATGATAATGACCATGCACATCTTTCCAAGCGTGATCTTCTTTGGAACGAGGCCAAATAATCTGTGGGTCAGGACGACGGAGTACCACATCTCCCCACCGCTCCAGCTTCTCGCCGCCGCCTGTATCTATAACCTCATAATCTTTCCAATCGTTAGCAATATACATAGGTTAATCCATCCTTCAGCTAAAAAATTCAATTAGCCTTTATTGTACCTCATTTGGCAGGAAGGATGCCACATGTCTAAGAAAAAGGATTAGAGATGATATCGATAATAGTCCTGCACATTCGTAGTATGATAACCAATGGATTGATATAACTTTATTGCACCGGGATTACTTAGCGCAACCTCAAGGTGGACACTTTGGCCTCGAGTGAACTCATAGTGTGTAACATGCTGGAGGATGGATCGGCCTATGCCGCGTTTTTGAAAATTAGGGTAGATGGCGAATCCATATATCCAGCTTTCCTTTGCAAGTTGAGTAATGCGAATTTTTCCTGCTACGATTTCATTAGCTAGGATGAGATAACTTACCGAGTCGGGATCATCAAGGACATCATCGTTATATATCCGTGCATCTTCCTCCGAAAGATCAAAACACAGCACATCTAGTTCGGCCAGAATACTACGGTCCTTTGGCTGAGCAGGTTGTAACTTCAGTGTGTATGCTGTCTCTGCTAAAGGAATGTCAATTTCTTGCGTCAGTGCAGATTCACATTGCTTTTCATGAGTTTCGTGCTTGTCCTGAGTTTCGTGCTTGTCTTGAGATTCATGCTGTTCCAGAGATTTAACATTAGCATCAGCAGGATTACATTTCATTTGATACTCCGAGAAATGATATGTCAGAGGAAGTTGTTCAAAAAATAATTTGGCCGAGGCCGATTCCGCAGGGGCATTGAATAACAACTGTGAATAATTTTGCAAGGTTGTTGTTGGTAGCGCCTCCATTAAAATTGTAGTCATGATGCCCTGCCTGCGATAATCAGGATGTACCATACCGCAGAGCTCGTAAGCAGTTCCAAATCCGTATAAGCCGACAAAGCCGACAAGCATTCCATCTTTATGATACACAAAATCTAAGTTTTCCTCTTCATTGCGATGACGTAACATATCCCAGTTAAGCTTAAGTGTGACCTGGTCGTGATCTTCAACGATTTTTTGTAAAGCCTCTATGTCTTCAAGCAGCTTTGGACTCAGCATGGTGAGTGAACCTCCAGACTAGATTTTTAAAAGATATAGATACCTATTTCTGTCCCTACCATTCTACTATAGGAATGACCCGCGTATAGGGAGAAAACAATTATAAATCTGCTGAATTGACAACTGCTTCTGGATAGGAGTAGGTTGAGATTACATATTTTTGATGTGCAAGAGATCGATTTGAGTCAGTAACTGAACAAAAACAATAAGAAGTAGGAGTGAGAAAAATTGAAGACTATTATTGAAATGAGAGATATTTCATGGGTTCGTGATGGGAAGACATTACTCCAAGATGTAGATTGGTCCGTAGAAGAACATCAACACTGGGCTATTCTAGGACTTAATGGATCAGGCAAAACAACATTACTTAATATGTTAAATGGATACCAGTGGCCTACAACGGGGCGGATTTCTGTGCTTGGTCAAACGTTCGGCGAAGTGGATGTTAGGGAGCTGCGGAGATCGATAGGTTGGGTAAGCTCATCTCTACAAGAGAAGCTGTATGTGAATGAGAAAGCGGAGAATTTGGTCGTGAGCGGGAAATTTGCATCAATTGGTCTGTATGAACAACCTACCGATGAAGATTATGAAAAGGCACGTTCTTTGATGGAACAGCTTCAATGTGCCCATCTATACAATAGAACCTATCAGACCTGCTCCCAAGGGGAGAAGCAGAAGCTTTTAATTGCAAGAGCTTTGATGGCTTCTCCCAAACTACTAATTCTAGATGAAGCCACCAATGGATTGGATTTTATATCTAGAGAGGCGCTATTATCCAGTATAGAATGGCTCTCTCAGCAGCCAGATGCTCCTCATATGATATATGTCACGCATCACACGGAAGAGATTCTCCCCATATTCTCTCATACGTTACTGTTAAGACGAGGAGAAGTATTTGCAGCAGGTCCAACGCGCGAGGTACTTCAAGATGATCATCTGTCAGCCTTTTTCGAGATGCCTGTAGAGTTAACTTGGCGTCATGATCGGGCGTGGCTTGCAAAAAGGTAAAATAGTATTAGTAATACACCCGTTAAAGCTCTTTTAGGAGCAGTCGGATTCACTAAGGAACGCTCCGTAATAGAGTGCATCTTTTATCAGATGGTCTAACCCATCCCAATATTGAATGAATAGTGCATGTATCAAGCAAATGTCCAAGCAAAACAAGACCTTCTAACATGGTATATAGCATCAGAAGGGGGAGTGCTATGGTGAAGCTGCATGACATTCAGGGAGAATATGATCTCATTGTAAGCTTGGGTTGTTCCTGTGAGCCTGCAGGACATTTGCAAAGAAAAGGACTACGAACATTTTCAGCACCATTAGATTGGGTGGTCTCTCTATCCTTAACGCAAGTGAATCATTTGCTGGAAAACCGATTCAAAGATTATATGTTAATAGAGAACATGTCTATCACAGAAGGCTCGGCTTATTATGTAAAAGACGAAATTGTGCAAGAGGCTAAATCTTATTTTATTAAAGATGCCATGTATGATATTCTTTCTGTTCACGATTTTCCCGTAATACCTGATCATTTTTGGATGGAACACTACCCTGATTTCAAGGCTAAATTGGATACTAGAGTGGAGCGCGTGCTTCAGCGGATGGCGGCAAGTAAGAAGGCATTGTTCGTTAGATGGTGCGGTTCGGATGAAGAAGTTGTGGAACTTCAGCGTGTGCTTCGATTGCTAACTCCTGCTGCGTTCAATATTTTACTCGTCAATGGTGTACATGGACAGGGAACTACGATAGATTTGGATATTCCTCAGGATGGAATTTGTTCTTTGACTATTCCTTATCGTGATGGCGATGAGCAGACATGGGATTTGTTATTAGAGGGTGTAAGTCTATTAACTTGAACAATCGTTAACAGGCTGGAACATATAACTCAATCGGAACAGCACAAACTCATATCGGAATATGGGCAGAGCAAAAACCACACCTAACCATCAAGCGAAGAACTCGCAGCTGATCTGTGGTGTGGTTTTTTTAGGTTTCTTTTCCCTATTCAATGCGCTTGTTCTTTTCGCTTGTTATTTTAACAGTAGCAAAATACTCAATACGATCAGAAATGCGATTAGGATGCTGTTGACCAGCATGCTGAATATGCCCATTTTGCGACCGGCATCAAGCTGCAACGCTTGTCGAGCGAAGAAAACACCAGCTCCGGACATGAGGAACGTAATGAGGATGGGAACCCAAATACCAATGGTGTTGGGTGAATTGTGATTTCTAGAGAAAATTAACAAGGTGAACAAACTTAAAATAAAAGCAATGATGGTAAATAGAATAGAGACGATCGCCCTACCGAGCTCTTGATCTTGTGGTTCTGTCGTTGCAGCCAAAGATGACTAACCTCCTTGAAAATAGCTTATCTTAGTTATCATAGCATGAACGATCTGCTTAACCAAATGCGTGACAATTGTGTGTATTTGTAGGACGAAAGGTTTAATATGGAGAGGAGACCCAAGTCTGAGAGGATGATAGTTCATGGATAACTTAATTGTAAGTACGCTCTATGGAAAAGTTGAAGGTCAATCCGAAGATGGAGTGCATATTTGGAGAGGGGTTCCGTATGCTAAGCCTCCTGTTGGCAAGCTTAGATTTCAAGCACCCGTATCCCCAGATGCATGGGATGGCGTACTTGAGGCCTTTGAATTTAGCGCGGAATGTCCTCAACCCCTAGATGGTCTTAATCAGCGTTTTGAACAAAGAACGATTCCACAATCCGAAGATTGCCTTTATCTGAATATCTGGAGACCGGATAACATTCAGGATAAGCTTCCAGTTATGGTCTGGATTCATGGAGGGGCTTTTGTAACAGGGTCGGGTAGTAGTTCCTTTTATGAAGGTACACATCTTGCAGCACAAGGCCATGTAATTGTCGTTACTTTAAATTATCGACTAGGGCCATTCGGTTTCCTCTTTATGAATGAATTGAGTTCACAGTATTCACCCAATGTGGGATTGCTCGATCAAATCGCTGCATTAGAGTGGGTTAAGGATAATATTGAAGCCTTTGGTGGCGATTCAGAGCGCATCACCGTGTTCGGAGAATCGGCAGGCAGTATGAGTATCGCAGCGTTACTTGCTATGCCTAGGGCAAAAGGGCTATTCCAACAAGCGATTATGCAAAGCGGGGCTGCACAAGTACTGCCGACTAAGCAGGCTACATTGATTGCGGGTGCATTTTTACAAGAATTGGGTATATCGCCCGCTACCTTGCACGAACTTGAGAATGTACCTACAGAACATATTCTTAAAGTGGGAGAGATCATTCGGAGCAGGTTTGGCAATCACACCGTTCTCTTGTTCCAGCCCGTTGTGGATGGGGAGATACTCCCTAAAGATCCATTACAAGCTATTGAAGATGGCTCCGCAGAGGGAATTCCCTTACTTATAGGCACGAACAAGGATGAAGGTGCGCTCTTCTTCCCTGGGGGAGCTGAACCTGTAGATCTTACACCACTTATTCAAAGTTTCGAGATGATTACAGGTCTTCAACATGGAAAGCAGATCTTGTCTGCATATCCAAGTACCGCTGCAGGACAAGCCCAGATCGTGACGGATTTTGTGTTCTGGCGTAATGCGGTTCTATTCGCGGAGAAACAGTCTTTGGTCGCCCCCGTATGGATGTATCGATTCGACTGGACAGAGCCGCATCACCCGTTCTTCCATCAAGCTGTTCATGCGGCAGAGATAGCGTTTGTATTCGATAATCTGGAGGTGTTCAAAGTTCCAGGGACGAATATCTCAGATGACATGAAGCAAATCGCCATGCAGATGCAGCAAGCATGGGTTGCTTTTGCCCATAAGGGAACACCCGAAAGCCATGAGCTGAAGTGGCCCGCGTATACAAAGGATGAACGCTTTACCCTTATTTTTCATAGAGACACGCATGTGGAACAAGATCCCGATCATCAAAAGCGTCGATTGATTGTTCGATAGTAGCAGTAAGTTAGCCTTCGTATAAAATAGTATAGGTATGAATCTAGAACAAATAAGAATGGGATGAAGGGGTCCTATTCTTTTTTTGACATGTTTTTGGAAGTTGTGTTCTTAGAAGGTATGTTCTTAGAAGCTATACACCTGGATAAAACGTTTCTGGGGAAGTAATAAAAGATGTGGAGGAAGGTTTTTGAGGTTTAGGTGTTGGTTTTTTGGTACGATCTAAGGAACTTCGGCAGGAGACGGCTACAATGATAAAGATGATAATTACACCGATGAAGCCTAGGCAACCCGCCCACTGTAACTTTGGGAGTGAAGTGGAGTCAGAAGAACCTTTATCTGCTTGGCTATCAGTATTATAAAATTCAGTACCCTCACAAAAGGGACATATATTACTCTCTTTCGACACAGCTCGACCACAACGCTTACATTTCACGAAAATCCCTCCTATATTTTGACAATGTACTTCATTGTAACATATGAAATTAATCTAGGTATATAGAATCATACAATTGAAATTCTCTGCACATCGGAAGTAAATGCAGCAGGGAAAGATTTGAAATCGTAAATTATGGGTGTCTTTTTAATTTCATAATGTTTAAGATGGGAGAGGAGTTTGCTAGTTAATCTGCTTGAAAGAGAGAGGTACATGAATATAAGAAGAGATAAATGGGTCATTAGGGTATGCTTAGGGGTATTTATTGTCGGGGTGCTGATCGCATGGATACATCAGAATAGCTTGTTGTTAGGAACCTTAGATAAATTAGATAACGACGATGTCAGATATATACGTAGTGGACAACAATTGCTGGAGACAGGTAGATTGATATACTATAATCCCACTTCGACACTTACAGCCTTTATTATGCCAGGATTGCCCGTGTTGTTAGCCGGAATTATGAAATTGTTCGGAACTGGAGATACGGGAGTTCAAGCTTATCGTGTTTTTCAGGCTCTGCTCACATCTTGCTCCGTAGCTATGGTCTATTTTATTGCGAGGCAACTGTATAATCAGCGCATTGCAAGAATCAGTCTTATCCTAATTGCAGCGTATATGCCTATATATTATGTAGGTAATTTAGTGCTAACCGAGACGTGCTTCACATTTACAATGCTCTTATTCACCTATTCTCTAGTTGTGGCTGAGGCTCGTCAGTGGAAGCGTGACTACGTATATGTAGGGCTGGCTCTGGCCGCGGCCATTTATTTCAGACCTACTGCAGCACTGCTTCCTTTAACTATCGGACTGATGTGGCTCATCCGAAGGGTTCCTTTCAAAATAATGTGTCGTCATGCACTCATTCTTGGAGTAACAGTTGTCATCTGCTTAAGTCCATGGTGGATTCGAAATGCACAGGTCTTTCACGAATTCATTCCGCTCACCAATTCCTCAGCAAATCCTTTCTTATTGGGGATGCTGATTAATGAACATGAACCGAGCGACTTTATACGCGATCATGCACAGATATATGAATCATATCGCCATGGTAGCGAGGCTCAGCAGAAAGAGCTAGCTATGATGATTTTCAAATATCAATTCTTAAATCATCCGATTATTTTCGGGTTATGGATTGTTTTTGGCAAATTGTTACGCTTAATCATTATTCCGTTCTACTGGGCCCCGGTACTTGGCATTCCTATATGGCTCGTGGTACTTCAGCATGGGGTATATTTGATTGCTTCGATCGCAGGTCTTTGGACGATGGTACGTCAGCGCAAGCTTGCCTTTCTTGCATTCTTTGGAGTGCTTACTTATTTTATAGCCGTCTATCTCCCTTTTATAACGATGGAGCGCTACTTTTATCCTACGATGTGGCTCATGATGATTCCTTTGGCTGTTTTTGTAGAAAGCAGAATAGGGAAGACAAGGTTCGATAGAACCCAGCTTCCATCAAGGCCGATTAGCGAAGATACAATTAAGCTGTAATACAGGCTGTAAATGTAAGTTCTATATGAAATAAAATATATGAAAATAATTCAAAGCATGATTACTCCTATGGCTAGGGCAATCATGCTTTGATTCATTTCACTATACTGTTCAGTAATTCAGATTACTGAGACAATCCTACAGATTTTCCATCGAGGTTCCAAGCGGAACTAATCGGAACGCCTAGGTAGTTCAGTGCAGTTACCATAACGTCAGCTTGATTGACGGTTCCCGTCAATTGGCCTTTCGTAGTTCCAGGACCGTTCGCAATATAGAAGATGGTCCGTTCTTCGGCACTGTTTCCACCGTGACCTGTAAGTTTGCCTCCATGGTCTGTGGATAATAAAATGAGCCATTCTTCTTGGTTGTAAGTACTGCGGCTCTTGATCGCACTTAGAATCGTACCGATCTGACCATCTACAGTATGAATAGCATTCTTATATTGGGAAATGATCGGGCTAAATCCATACGAATGACCTGCTTCATCTACACCATCGAAATCTATAAAAGTGAAATCGGGATTACCATTTTTGATAAGGTTAACTGTAGATGAAGTCACATCTGCATCGGAAGCTGCATTAATCTCCTGGTCAATGCCATCTACTAGATTCGTATTAATCGGTGCCCAATTCACAATAGACGCGGTGTTGAGTGTAGGTTTGTATTGTTCCGCACGCTTCATTAACGAAGGATACGTTCCGAACTGACTCCCTGCCCAAGTGTTGTCTTTTACACCATGCTTGGTATACCATACGCCAGTATGCATAGTGGACCAACCTGTCGCACTCCATGTGTAATTCGTATTCGCTTGTGCATTCCAGCTATATGCTCCCCCGGCAGCGAGAGCATCAATATTTGGTGCATCCGCGGCTTGTATAGCATCGGGACGTGTTCCATCGATGCCAATTACAAGTACTTTGCGCTTAGAACCACTCGGAGGCTGAGGAATCGCATTGTATTGAGCCAGAACTTCATCAGAAGTAAGGACACGCTTGTAAATTTGTAATTCATCTAACTTGGCTTTCAGTGGTGAACTGTAAGTTCCTGTGCTATCTTGAGCAATACGAGTGCTGAACGAGGTATCAATCGTGCCCGTTTTGGTTGCAATGGACGCACTTGCAGCAAGTGTCCCGTCTTTATAAAGATTCGCATTACCATCCCGATCTTGAGTTACTGTAACCAAGTGCCATCCTCCATCGGCAGCTCCTGGGATATAAGCATCCGAGCGGGATTGGCCAGCGGGTGTATAATTCCACTTGATAGATCCATTGGCTTGCAGCGCGATAACCCAGCCTGGATTAGCTCCACTAGCCCAGTTCTTGTTCCCAATAACCACCGCATCTCCACTAACGGGGCTATCGGCTTGTAACCAGAAAGAGACGGAGTAATCCGTTGTGCCCCCAAATGTAGTGGCAGCCGTTTTCCCGAGATCCAAGTATTGCCCTGCTTGACTAAATTGAATGGCCTGTCCTGATTTTCCCGCTACATAAGTGGGGCTGCCTGTTACCGTCACAGGGGTGCTGCTGCTCGAAGTATCCGTCGTGTTGCCTTCAAATTTCAACTGCACTACAGCATCACTAGGTACGGTAGCTGCTCTTGCAGGCAGGGTTGGGAGGATTCCCCCAAGTACAATAGCCACGGCTGCAAACTTTAGAAAACGGTGATTCATATTATTAATTCCCTCCTTAAGGTAAGTTCACTTTTGATTATGAAAGCCATTTGTTAGTTAAAGATGATAAGAAATTCATCATAATGATAAAGTGCTAATAAATGTAAAACTTTAATTTCATACGCATTTATTATTACAGTAATGAAAGTAATGTATGTCCATAGAAATGAATTTGAACTTCTTCATGATTTGTATCAGAGGCAGAGTAATCTGAAGGGTATATCAAAGAGCTGTTCATCCATATTCTGATTATAAAATCCAAAGACGATAGCAGTGGAATTGAAATGTCTCTTTGTTTGGTTTGGACAGAGATAGAAGGGTCTATGATGGAGGTGTTTATAAGGGAGTATGAACTCAAAGACATGCAATCATAATATAAAGTAATTTACATAACAAGTAATCGCGATGGAATGTGGGCACGCATGACGAAAGGCTGGTAAATATAGAAAGTCGCAAAGTTAAGTCTGAAATTAATTCTAATGTAGAAAGCGTTTTTTGTAGACAATTTCGGTGAGTAATGGAGTTAAGGTATTAATTATTTAGAATTGTAAATAGAGAAATAGGAAAAAGCCCTTCCGTTAGGAGGACTTTTATCCATGAACCTTTTTGTTTACATTAAAATGTTGACATCGCTTCATTTAGGTAGTTTTCTAGCCAAGAATTCCATAGTCTTACCACAGTTTGTATATTCCTTATGAAACAAATGCTAATATTGAGTGTAGTAAAGGGTTGTTATACACTAGATTCCAGACTTTTGAGAAGATCGATATGTTTCTTGTCGTGATCCAAAATATGTTGAATCAACTGAAGACTCTCCGGGTCAAGATCTCCTTTAACCATTTCCGCAGACCGATGTATGCCGTATTTATCCTCACCTTCGGCAACCACTTGAATAATTTCCTTCGTTGTATGGGGAGCAGTTAAGCTGCTGAAAAACCCTTGAACAGAACCAATCCATCCCTCATCATCAACAGGAACACCACCTAAGTTCTGAATTCGCTCAGCAATAAGTTGTGCATGACGTTTATGATCCTGTTGAATATTTTGAAACTCTTTCTTAATCCTCGGATCTTCTAATTTTTCTATAAAGTGTTCGTACGAATGAATTCCCATATACTGACCCTTTAGAAATTCATTCAACTCTTTTACTACACTTTCCTTTGACATGATCAAGCCTCCTTTTTAATTGTAGTATCTGAGTAAAATGAGAAAATATTCTAAAAAATATTTTAGTCTTAAGCTACTAAGTTAAATGAACTATTATTATTATCCAATAAAGAACAAAAGAACGTGCATATATAAAAAGGGCTGCCGCTCAAGATCAGAATATTCTGATTTGAACAGTAACCCTCATATATTTAGCTTAAATATTTAGATTTTGAGTTGTGAAGAAAAGCTTACACCACACCATGAGCAATCATTGTGTCAGCAACCTTAATGAAGCCAGCGATGTTAGAACCAACTAAGAGGTTACCAGGGTGGCCGTATTCTTCAGCAGCCTTTACACTGTTGTTGTAAATATTCTTCATAATTACATGTAACTTAGCATCGACTTTCTCAAAAGACCAAGCTAGTCTAGCACTATTTTGAGCCATTTCTAACGCGGATACGGCTACGCCACCAGCATTTGCTGCTTTTGCAGGCCCAAAATAGACATCATTTCCAAGGTAGACCTCAATGGCTTCGAGTGTAGAAGGCATGTTAGCTCCTTCAGCGACGTATTTCACTCCATTCGCAACCAAGAGTTTGGCCGCTTCTTCATCAATTTCATTCTGCGTTGCACAAGGCAGGGCAATATCACAAGGAATGGTCCAAATACCACTACAATCCTCATAATACTCAGCGCCGGGATGCTCGTTAACATATTCTTTGATTCTTTTGCGTTCTACTTCTTTTAATCTTTGCAAAGTTTCAAGATGAATGCCGTTGCGGTCATAGATATAGCCGTTAGAGTCACTTGCGGCTACTACTTTTGCGCCTAACTCTTGTGCCTTCTGAATGGCATAGATGGATACATTTCCAGACCCAGAGACTACTACGGTTTTTCCTTCAAATGTTTCGTCTCTCGAAGCAAGCATTTCTTGTGTAAAGTACACGAGACCATAGCCGGTTGCCTCCGTACGAGCCAAGCTACCCCCGTAATTTAGGCCTTTGCCTGTAAGGATGCCTGGTTCATTACCGCCACGCAGACGTTTGTATTGTCCGAACATATAGCCAATTTCCCGTGCACCTACGCCAATATCTCCCGCAGGAACATCGGTGTCAGGCCCGATGTATTTGGAAAGTTCAGTCATGAAGCTTTGGGTGAATTTCATAACTTCATGATCCGATTTACCTTTCGGATCGAAATCGGAACCGCCTTTACCTCCGCCGATGGGCTGCCCTGTTAATGAGTTTTTGAAGATTTGTTCGAAGCCTAAAAATTTAATAATGCTGGCATTAACAGAGGGATGGAAACGAAGACCGCCTTTATAAGGACCGATCGCACTGTTAAATTGCACACGGAAGCCGCGATTCACCTGTACTTTGCCATGGTCATCCGTCCATGGAACGCGAAAACTAATCAATCTTTCGGGCTCTACGATTCTTTCAAGAATGCTGTTGTTACGATACTTTGGATGCTTAGCGAGTACAGGAACCAAGGAATCTAAAATTTCTTTGACCGCTTGGTGGAATTCGTGCTCTCCAGGATTTCTTGTTGTAACAGTCTCATAGACTTCGTGAACATATTGTGTAGCCTCGTCAAGATTTGTATGCTTTTGTTGTTCCGTAGACATGTCGTTTCCTCCTTTATATGAACAATTGCATGTTCTAAATTTCACCTACATTTAATTTATATTTTTATAATTATCCTATGTTGAAGGTAAATGGGCAAGTATTTTCACACTATTTATTGCCTCAAAATTAGAAGATTGCACCAAAACTAAGGAATAATAAGGGAGAGAATTCCTGTTAAACTAGCTATGTAAAGGACCTTTAATGCTTTATAGCTGAGTAGTAAAATATTTATTAAAACAAATAACCCTTTCAACGAGGAATCAATTTTAGTAGGAATCAATGAAGAAATACGTAATCATATGAAAGATAGAAGGGCCAGATTTATAATTATGGGTTATAATACCAGTTGGAGCTATCATCATGTAGAGATGACATGCTGAATAGATACATAATATTGAGTTTTTTTAGATCACAATGTTCCTTCAGAATAGAAAAGCCTGTCATTCTCTAGAGGAACAGAGAAAATTTCAGAGACCAATTTCAATACGTATATCTTAATAATAAATAAAAGAAATCAGTAGAAGAGGTTTGATATGATTGAAAAAATTATGGAATTGAAATCTATATATCCGGATTATATTTGTGATTTTATTGTTGCAATCTGCATAGCTAGTCCTGAGGAATTTAGATATCAACTGAAAAAGGCAGAGAGTAACTCAAAAAGAAAAGATATTGGGAACTCTAAATATAACTATTGGATAGCTGCCAATTTAACAGATATCAGATTTCGAGACAGTCTAAATCAAGGATTGTTTTCTTATTATTATTGCATGGCAAATCTGAGTTTAGTTCCAATCGATCAAATAGTATTTGAGCATTTTATCCCAAAATTGCAGGTGCCAGGCAATATCGTTTCAGCTTGTCGTCCTTGTGATAAATTTAAACATGATAGAAATCCAGATGATTTCGTTAATATGATTAAAGATGAGAAAATAATTGAAAATGATAAGTATGTGAAAACAAAAGAACAAAAGAAGAAACTACTACACTTCGCTCCTTTAGTAGCAAGTAGAACAGGGAATATGGAAATATGGAAAAACAAAATGATAGACATCGCTAAAGAGGATTATAAAATAGATTTTAGTATCATGCACAATGGGCCAGTAAGATATCAATATGCAGCTTTATATAGGAAAAGATGGGGAATATATAAATGAATAATACATTAAGAGAGAAATACTCTTTTGAAAATAGAAGAAACTTTAATCAGGACAATTAACACTAAAAACATTACTGATTTAACAACAGAGACTGAATTGGCGAAGATAATTTTTGATACGTTATGGATATGATCGGGGTTAAATTAGATCAATTACATTGTCTAAAATAAGCTTTTGAAAATTTTTAAGGGGAAATTGAAAGTTATACTTACAAAATATGATCTACTACATAAAGTGTTATTCATCTCTTAAGCTCGTAAATGTAATTAGTGAATAAGAAATCGTAATGAAGAACTGATTTTAGCTACAGATCTCCAAACTCTGTGTGAAGGATGACCGTGTAAGACCCTTAGTCATATTATGTTCTCAGTAAAATCATGAGGGAAGACTTACTCCGATATTTTCATATGATCGTCAATTTTATGAGTGGAATCCAGCTGCAAGTTCAACTGAATAGTCTAGCGATCCGAAAGTAACGTTTTAAGTCACATGAAAGTTAAAAATGAATAAGCGTTATGCGAAATGTCTCTAGACACGAATAATTAGAAACGAAGAGTCGCACATTCTAAAATAATGGGAAACCAGAATTATTTTTTCCAATGCTCATAAATGATATGGATGGCAAGACATTAGAGAATAATGATTATTATTTAATATTTCTAAATATAAGGCTTTTCCCAAACTGTCTGTAACGAGTGAAGTTAAGATTTGAAAATATACCCTTGGTCTGCCAGAAGTACTTTCCAGGAAATGAGTCAGGCAGATAATCGACTCTTTCTAAGTTATAAGTTATTAAAATGGAATCGAAGCGGTTAATAGGCAATATGACCTGTAATCTAAATGTGAGAATTAAAATTAAAGAGGTGTAGTCATGGACAAAAAGATAAACCAAACGATTATTGAAGTTATTAAAGGAAATATTACGAAGTCTCAATTAGATTGTATAGTCAATGCTGCAAATACAAGTTTGCTTGGTGGTGGGGGAGTGGATGGAGCTATTCATCGTGTTGGAGGAAAGGCAATACTGGATGAATGTATTAAAATTAGAAATAAACAAGGAAATTGTCCTGTGGGTGAGGCTGTAATTACAACAGGAGGAAACTTGAAAGCAAAATATGTGATTCATACAGTTGGGCCCGTGTGGAAAGGTGGCAAGAACAATGAAGCTGAGAAACTAAAAGATTGTTATATGAATTGTATGAAACTAGCACAAAATAATCATATAAGAAGTATTTCCATTCCGAATATTAGTACTGGAATTTACAGCTACCCTAAGGTTGAAGCAGCTAATATAGCAATCCAATCCGTAATAGATTTTATAAGAAGAAATAAATCGATGCTGCATGTTCAATTCGTCTGCTTTGATGAAGAGAATTATGAAATATACGAAGAAAAGTTAAAGAGATATGCGTAAGATGTGTCCGACCAATTCATATGTAGTGGACAAATAACAGCATAGAGAGGGTTAAAAATGAAAAATCAAATTACGAAAAGCTTTAAGTTTACACTTCAATTTATCTTAGAAGCTAAGTTAAGAAATGTTATGCGAAAAAGTATATTTAAATATATATTAGCAATTCTTCTCATATATCTTGGAGTTGACCAGATATATAATTTTAGTAATGATATGTTGGTTTTCACATTGTATTTAGTGTCTTTTTTAATATTAATAGGCTTTGTAATCATGCTTTCAGGAATTATTCAATATCAAGTTTTAAAAAGTAATAGTTGTAACATCACATTTACTGAAGATCATATAATTTTTAATTATAATAATCAAAGTGAAGATCAAGTGTATGACTGGAATTTGATTACTAGAGTACAATCGTCAAAAAATACTTATTACATAGATTTCAACAAAAAATATATAAAAGAGGTAGCTATACTTAGAAAAAACAGAATGAGTGAAGAGGAGAATAATACATTCAAGGAATGGATAACAAATAAGAAAAAAATAAGCGTCAATTAATACGCATATGTAAATTGTAAATTGAATTATCAAGTATGAATAAATGCTAATAGGGAGTGAACGATAGAGTCAAAGCTATTTATTCCAGTTAACTGTTTTAGCGCTAGCATTTGTGCATAGTTGCATGCATTTATGCGGGGTATAAGTTATAAAATCAAAGATATGAGGACTATGGTAGAGCCAACAATCATTATTCTATATCATAAGACCTAATTATGAACAATTTCGCAATGATAAGAGAAATGGCGGTATAAATATGTTGAACTTCCCCCTTACTCACATGTTTATTAATAGTACTACTTTTGTTAGTTTTCATACTAATTCTATGGACTAGCAAACGACATAGTGACTCCTTGAATACAGCGTCCATTGAAATACACCCTAGTCTACTGAAGAACAACGAGGTTTTAACAGTGAGCGATGTTCCTGATTTCCCTATTGGTTTTGGATACAATAATCAATGGTATGCAATTAGTACGACCGATGTTATAGATGTTATAGAATTTCTCAAACTTGAGGAGGTACAGCTTTCGAACTGGGAGACAGGAATTAAAGCGGCAAATCAAGGGTATTATTTTCTCTCTCCTGCCATAAAAGGTTGGATAATGATCGTAAATTCACGAATGCCTGATATAAGTGTTGATAGTAAACATAATCCCATAGAAACAACGAAGCGCTTAAGTGAAAAATATGGTCAAGCATTTTATTTTGGTACACATCGAGTAGTGGAATATCATGCATGGATAAAAGCTGTGGAGGGTCAGATTAAGAGAGCATATTGTTTTGTAGGAGAGGCTGGAGAAACATTACTTAACGAAGGAAAGCTGACACCCGAAGAGATTCATCATGGATTGTTGTATACAGAATTAGATGTCGATGATCCACTCTTACCTAATGAAGAAAGTGTAATTCAACTAGCTAAAGCATGGTCTATAGATCCGCAGATGCAAGGCAAGGAGTACGATCTAGGAATTGGATTCATCGGAAGGATTCATGTTACTAAACCATAGATATTCAAAATGGAGGTTCTTGATGAAGAAAAACAGTGTTTTTATGATAGTCTTATGGGTCGCCTCATTGACAACAATCGTTGCATGTAATTTACCAAACAATAATAAAAATGCAGCACCTGATATTGTAGCAACAACTAAAATTAAGCCAACTATTATCACAACATCTCAAGCAAAGTCTAACCTTAAAAGTTACAATCCCAACATCGGTGAAATCGTTAAGGGAGGTTCTGTTGTTCATAAGGAATTTAATGTTAATAAAGGCATCCAACAGTTTAAAATTTTAATGAAAAATTATAGTAGTCACCCCGTGAGTGTGAGCTTAACTCATAGAGATTCCGGTCAAATCTATTTCTCTAAGAAGATCCAAGGGAATAGTACATTGGATTGGAGAGATTATAATGAAGGTTATGAAAAGGGCATACCTGAGGGGAAATATATTCTTCAATGGAGTGGAAGCGATTATGTGGTAAATGGAGAGTAAGCAGGAACTTTAGGTTCAACCATTGAAGATATTATGGATTAATTAAATTGTTCACTAAAGAAGCTCCCTTATATTAGGGGGGCTTTTTAATATGATACTTTATTTGTTTTGAGTTTGATATTTTGATGATAGGAAATATAAGCATATATAATAAAATTTCAAATTTTTATTAATACCCACTTGACTGATATGAATTATAAGATTAATATAAGTTTATTAAATTATTTAACACTCATTAAATGAACACTAAACTAATTACATATGCCGATTGGACAGCCAAAGGCCCAGATGCGTTCACAAGTAGAACGATTCTGAGGTCTTTTTTGTCTTCTTTTGGACTAGGAAAGGAGCTTATGACTACATCGAACGAGTGGTTATTACTTGAAGAGATCGATTCATTGTTTCGCGCAACCGTTCGGAAATTCGTGAAGGAACGAGATAAGGTGACGGTGGAAGGAATTGCACTTCCAGGTCTATTGATCTTAAGTAAAATTCTTCGCGATGGCGAGCAGAAGTTAAGTATGTTAGCTGAGCAATTAGATTTTACTTCCGGAGCCATCACAGCGCTGTGCGATAAGTTAGAAGCTAAAGGTTTCGCCGTCCGCAGACGTTTGCCGGAAGATCGTAGAAGTGTTCTTTTAGATATTACGCAAGAAGGCAAAGCCATGATGGAGCGTAATCGTAACATTGGAATCCGCTGTATCACGCTTCTGTTCGAGGGCTTCTCCGCAGAGGAGCTTGAGGAGCAGAAGCATCTATACCAGCGTCTAATCCAGCAATTAGAACATTTTTCATCAACTTTATTATCCTTAGCCGAAGACAATGCGAAGAAACAAGAAGAGGCTAAGCCTACGTCGCAATCTGAGCTACACGAACATCGAAATTTCCTAAGTTATTAATTAGTACACAAAACTTATTGAGGAGTGAATGTCATGGGACATCCTACAATTTATCCAACGGGAACTACGGTGTATCTACCAGAGAAAGCATGGAGCGGGTATACCATTTTTCAAGCAGCAGAGCTTGGAGCATTATTAATTGATATGAGCGGCAAGGAAGTTCATTTGTGGAAGGGATTGCGTGGATTTCCGAACAAAATTTTACCCGGAGGATTTGTGTTTGGGAGCACGGCGGAGCGAGATCCGAAATATGGATTCCAAGATGAAGCCAATCTGGTGCAGGTGGACTGGGAGGGTAACATCGTCTGGAAATTTGATAAATATGAGTATATCGAAGATCCGGGACACGAAGCGCAGTGGATGGCTAGAGCTCATCATGATTTTCAGCGCGAGGGGAATCCCGTAGGCTATTATGCCCCGGATCAAGAACCTAGAACAGACGGCGGAAACACGTTGATTCTAGCACACAAGAACGTTCACAAACCGGAGATTTCCGATAAGGTGCTGTTGGATGACACAATAATTGAAGTGGATTATGCGGGGAATATCGTCTGGGAATGGGCAGTTAGTGATCATTTTGATGAACTAGGCTTTGATGAGAGTGCCAAAAATGTCTTGTTCCGTGACCCGAATGGCCGACACTTTGGCAACGACACGGGCGGAGATTGGATGCATATTAACTCCATTTCGGCTGTAGGGCCTAACAAGTTCCATGATGCTGGAGATGAGCGGTTCCATCCGGACAACATTATCTGGGATGCGCGAGAGTCGAATATCATCGCGATTACGGATAAGAAAACGGGCAAGATCGTCTGGAAGCTCGGGCCGGATTACTCTCTTCCTGAGGTGAAGCACTTAGGCTGGATTATCGGTCAACATCATGCTCACATTATTCCCAAAGGCTTGCCTGGAGAAGGAAATCTGTTGGTGTTCGATAATGGGGGATGGGGTGGATATGGTCAGCCTAACCCGTCTTCTCCTTATGGACAAAAGAACGCTTTACGCGATCACTCCCGAATTTTAGAAATCAATCCCGTTACGCTAGAGATTGCGTGGCAGTATACGCCAACCGAAGCTGGATTCCAAGCTCCACTTGACTCCTATCGATTCTATAGTCCTTATATTAGTTCTGCTCAGCGATTGCCCAATGGCAACACCTTGATAACAGAAGGAGCGGACGGACGTGTATTTGAAGTGACGAAGGCGCATGAACTGGTGTGGGAATATATTTCTCCGTACAAAAACAAACGTAAGTCCAACATGGTCTACCGTGCTTACCGCGTGCCGTATGAGTGGATTCCGCAATTAGAGAAGCCGGTTGAAGAAGAGATCGCAGCCCTGAATGTAGCAGAATTTCGTGTACCGGGTGCAGCGGCTAAAGGCTCGGACTCCATTGTGACGATTGAAGGAACAGTGACGTTCGAAGAAGGAGCGCTGTGTGTTGCTCGCAGTGATGAGAGGCCAAGCGAGGCGAAATAGACTTCTTTTCCATCCTCAATAATTTCAATGATAAAGGGGTTAAGACCATGTTAAAAGCTGAACGTAAGTCCTTATTTATTCTTCTTACCGTATTATTTGTCCTATCTTCTATGCTCGCTGCATGCGGGAATTCTACTGGAAAAGTGGCGGATGCCAAAGCAGGAGCGATTCCGATTAAAATAGCCGATATTTCCTCTAACCCGGTCTTTCGAGTAGCCATCCATCAAGGATTGTTCGCCAAGCATGGCATCGATGCTCAGATTGTCACGTTTGGCACCCCTGCTGAGGGAATCAATTCCCTCTTTATTAAGCAGACGGATATCGCATATGGTGCAGATTTTCCAGTACTGAATGCGGCGAGTAAAGGAGATTACTCCATCATTGCGGCTACAGGTTCGAATACGGATCTCAATGCTTCAGAGTGGAAGCTCTATGTCAGAGATGAGATCCAGAAGCCGGAAGATCTGCAAGGCAAAAAGCTTAGCTCGCTAAGAGGAACGTTTATACCCTATCTGTGGGATGTTTTTTTAGCGGAACATCATGTGGATATCAAGAATACGACACTTGTGGGCCAAGGGGCTTTCGATGAGTCTTATGTCGCACTGAAAAAAGGAGAAGTCGATGCGGTATGGGTGTTCGGGTCTGCTTTAACTAGCCGATTCCAAGGGATTCGCGGAGTACACGAGTTAACGGATATGTCAAAAACCCCGGTTAGAATTGGAGGAGCACTGATAGCGCCGAACAGCTTAATTAAAGAACATCCCAATGCGGTCTCTGGTTTTATCCAAGCCATAGATGAATCTTCTGCATATATTCAAGCTCATCCTCAAGAGGTAGCTGACCTTCTGTATAAGGAAGTCAAACAGCCTAAAGAAGCTACGTTAAAAGATTTGCCTAAAAACGTGTGGGAAGTAGGATTTACACAGCAGTCTGTAGACAGCTTATCCAAGCAAAAGAAATACATGGTCGAGCACGGCATTATTAAGAAAGATTTTGATCTCAAGACTAAAATTAGTCTAGATGCTGTTACAAGCGCGCTGCCTGACCGCGTTACCTATCAGAAGTAGAGGAGATGAGTACAGTGTCCCTGGTATCCCCGCTGAATACAATCAACATTCATCAGCTCAACAAAAGCTATGAAGAACCTAAAGCTGGTAACATACATTACATTATTAAAGATGTCGATTTAGTCATCAGGGATGGAGAATTTCTAGTCCTGCTGGGGCCCAGTGGATGCGGAAAATCAACTTTGCTTAATATGATCGCCGGCTTCGTCGCAAAGTCGGGAGGTCAGCTTACTATAGGCGGACGTGAAGTAGATCGACCCGGTAAAGATCGGGCGGTCGTGTTCCAGCAGGCTGATTCTTCTTTGTTCCCATGGCTTACGGTACGAGAGAATGTGGAGTTTGGATTGAAAATGAAGCGAACCCCAAGGAAGAAACGACAAGAGATATCTGATCATTACCTTGCTATGGTGAATTTAGCGGGACACGAAGATAAATTCCCTAGAGAATTATCAGGTGGGATGAAACAAAGGGTACAACTAGCGCGCGTATTATCCAATGATCCAGCCATCCTACTTATGGATGAGCCGTTTGGAGCACTAGATGCCATGACCCGTCGATCGATGCAAAAGGAACTGAGTACCATTTGGAGACAGACCCATAAAACAGTAATTTTTGTAACCCATGACATTCAGGAAGCGCTTCTATTAGGTCAGCGGATTGCGGTAATGTCGGCAGGACCAGCTTCCCAAATTACAGATATCTATGAAGTTCCGTTCTCATATCCAAGAGATGTTACAAGTTCCGATTTCCTTAGATTAGATCAGCAAATTCAATCCCATTTTGATGAATCGCTAGGGGGACACCTATGAATATGTTAAGGAAAAAGTGGGCAATCCTTGTCCTATTATGGGTCGCGGGGCTTGCGATCTGGCAACTAGCTGCGCTCGCTTATGGACCCGAAATCGTTCCCGGACCCATAGATACGTGGAAAGGGGCGCAGGAGCTGTTAAGTGATGGATCACTGGTTCAATATATTGGGATTAGTTTTTATCGTGTATTTGTAGGATGGACGTTAGGAAGTCTGCTTGCTATTCCAATCGGTCTAGCGATTGGGACCTTGCCAGCCATCAGAGTGTTCGCGGAACCATTTTTGAATTTTATTCGTTTTATTCCGCCGATTGCCTTCATCACCCTGTTCCTAGTGTGGTTTGGCATTGGGGAACAGTCTAAAATCGCTCTCATTATGTACGCTACGCTATTCATTGTGGTGATGAACACGTTCACCGGAGTACTCTCTGTAGAAGAGGATAAAATTCGTTCGGCTCGTAGTATGGGAGCTTCCGAGTGGCAGATTCTACTGCATGTTATCATCCCGGCAACGACCCCTTTCATCTTCACAGGCATTCGTCTTGCCATGGGCACCTCCTATATGGCCATCATCGGCGCGGAAATGATTGCGGCTAACGAAGGCGTTGGTTTTCTAATCTGGAACTCCCGACTCTTTTTCAGAACAGATTGGATTTTTGTAGGTCTTATCAGCCTTGGTCTCATGGGGTTTTCTACCGACCGTTTGGTGGGGTGGCTTGGCCGAAAGCTGCTCTATCGGTATGGTATTGTGAGCTCGGGGCCGTTGAAGAGGTAGCTTATGGATGAGAGCTAATGATAGCACTTGTGGCTAGATAAATTTTACCCTAATCTTACCTATACCTATACCTATACCTATACCTATACCTATACCTATATATCCAAACCATCAATGCAGTGGTCTTCTCATCTTCGTCTGTATAGTCATTTCACCCATCTACCTAAAGTTGCTGGAAGAAGCTAATATCACTTTTGGGGAAAGTTTGTTGAATTTGCAAAAAACCTGCTTGATATGATAAGCAGGTTTTTTGGGTAATCTCGTAAATTTGTTTATTGTTATTAAAATCCGAATTAATACCTTATCCTTTAGTTGTTGCAAAAATAATAATTTTATGGGGGAATTAGTTGCTTATCATTAATCTGCTAATTATTACGCGTATTACTACCATTCATGTATAATATGTGGATTTGCAAAGATATCATCAAGTTTTTTGAGAAAAGGTACAAGTGAACTGAAATCTACAGCGCGATGGTCAAAGGCGAGACATAGAGATAACACTTTTCTTATGCCGATTTTCTGCTCACCCTGTCCATCAACATAGACGCCGGGTTTATCCTGAACTGCTCCTATACCAACGACAAAAATCTCCGGAGGTATAATATCAAGCAATACTAAATGTCCCTTTTGCTCTCTATACAATGAGCCAATATTAGATATGGTCACGGTTCCTCCAACAATATCTTCCTTTGTAAGCGTAACAGCATGTTCTAAAGTTTGGAGTTGATCTGCTTGTGATGCTTGACCGGTAACAAAACGAATCAGTTTGAGCATATCCGTATTTTTAACTTTCTCATCCAGACGTAATGTGTATTGAGCGATGTCGACTAATGACAACTCATTCGTATTGCGGATAATGAGAGGAACCATAGATCCATTGGACATTTGCCAAGGAACTGAAGCGTGGATATGATCGTGATATATAAGCCGTCCTTCTCTAGTTGTATCATTGTACTCCAAATGTGCGTTCAGTTCAGGTGCAGCCACCAAGCCCTCCGCTATGGTCTTCAACATAATTGTATTGAAGGTGATCTTCACTTCTTTATTGAGTTTTTTGTATTCGGAGTAGAAATTAGTAATGTCAGGTTCATACACATAAGATACGTGAGGGACTTCTTTCCATGATTTAGATGTCATATGAGCAACCAATTTTCTTTGAGCATCAAAAACTTCATGTCGTACTTCGTTATTGTTAATCGACATCGAAATTTCCTCCTATAATTATAAAATGTACTTGCAAATTCGCAGCGTTTAAATGGAATAGCTCATGGATTATTTACTTTCTCCAGAATAAGATGATTATATGCTGCTGCTATGAAGGGCAGGTGAGAGACTTCTCTCTACTAAGGAGTCAATGCATGCATCAAATTCACCTCTTGAATGTGGTATAGTAATTGAAGTTATATAGTATCCATGGATATTGTATATCCACATATATATTATATCCATAGATATATAAAGTCAATAAAAGGGGTGATTTCATTGAAATTGAGCAATGCATACATACAATCTATAGCTATTGTGGTTATGTTAGCTGAACTACCAGAAGGGGTGAACTTGAAATCTATAGAACTCAGCAATCGGATGAAAGTATCGCATACTTATCTACAAAAAATTGCAAAAAAATTAAAAGATGCTGAGATTATTACATCCGAAGCTTCAAAAAATGGGGGATATTCTTTAAATAAAAGCGTGAAAGAAATTAGCTTTTATGACCTTTTTGTAGTTATCGAAAGTCAAGATAGCTTTTTAGAACAAGTAAATTATGATGTGATATACACCATGTTCCATTCTGAAACACTAGTTGCTCAATATGGAGAATTGGCTAAGCAAATTTTCCTTGAAGCAGAAAATAGCTTCAAAAATTCACTGAAAAACCACTTCATCTCAGAAGTTGTTCCTCTAGATAAAAACGGGAATTTTTTAGAAATAAACTGGAAGAAATTGCTGAATGAATAGTGGGAATGTGATTATTCATCAAAACTCAAAAGATATCAAAAGGCGTATGTCGATATTCTATCGGCGTGCGTTTTTTAATTTATATTTAATTGAACAATTCAAATTATACTTTAGATTCAAATTTTTCATTAAAATATTACCTTGACATGGTAAAGGTTGACCTTTGTTAGTATTGATAACAAAAATGGATACCTATTTATGGGAACATAAATGAACCTTTTAAGAGGCTAAAGACTCTTATAAGAGAGAGAGGTGACACTATGAATGTAGTACGACTAGTAAAAAAAGCGAAAAGGGGGAATAAAGAAGCATTACTTCAATTAATAATGTTAGAACAAGATGTGTATTTTAGGTTGGCAATGACTTACATGGGAAATACACATGATGCCATGGATGTGATGGACGATATGATCGTCAAAGTATATGAAAAAATTCATCAACTTCACTCAGAGGAAGCTTTTTATAGTTGGAGTAAAACGATCTTGGTAAATAGCTGCAAAAGCTTACTCCATAAACAAAAAAGAATCGTTCTTGTAGAGGACTTCCAAGCAATTGAAACTATTGAGATTGCTGAGTCTCTAACACGCACAAGTGATCCGTACTCTAATCGAGATCAACATATGGATATTCAAGCACTGCTGCTACATATCAGTGATCATCAAAAAGAGGCGATACAACTAAAGTATCTTCATGACCTCAACTATCAGACGATTGCAGCAATCACACAAGTGTCCATTGGTACGGTGAAATCGAGAGTGTCCGAAGGCTTAAAGAAATTGAGACTGTTTGCTAGGGGGGATGAACATGAATGAAGTGGAGGAGAAATTAGCTGAACAGAAGAAGATTATAGACACTATGAAGGCACCTGAAGAATTGGAATCAAGATTAAGACATGCTCTGCAAGGAGCACATTCAAGACGAGTGCCTTGCATCCCAACTCTATGGAAGATTGCAGCTGTACTCATGTTAGTTGTCGTTATTACAGGGAATAATTACAATGCTTTTGCTTATTATGGGAGACAAATTCTTGGATTCACGAACTATGGAAGTGATGCACTTCAGCAATTAAATGAGCAAGGTCTAGGTCAAACTATTGAACAAACGTATCCACTTGAGGATGGAATTGATCTTGTTATTAATGGGGTAATATCGGATGCGAACCAATTGACATTATATTATACAATTCACAATCCTAAGGGAGTTAAGATCCCCATTCATAATAGCTTCTATTTACCTACAAGAATCAGTGGATTTTTAACAGATTCAAAATTTATTTCTGGCGAATCCAGTGATTACTATAATGGACAAAAAGAAATAAAGGGAATAACCCAATTTGATAGCGTTAGCCCTTTCTCTAAAGAATTATCATTGCATTTCTATCAAGATCTTATGAATGGTGGCCGGAAAGAGTGGGATATATCTTTTCCTTACAATCCTAACCAAGCTTTGCGATCAGTAATGGAACAATACTTGAATAAGACCTTTGTGTTGGATAAAGGGACATTTACCTTTGATTCAATATCAGCTACCCCCACACTTACTGTAGTCAAGGGTAATTTTAAGGTTGAGAATTTTGATAAGATATCTACTTTAGCAGGAATAGAGTTAAAAGCAAATGGAAAAGTCATTAAATCTGGAAGTTCAAACACTCATCTATCCAATGATGTAAATGAATTTAATATATCCTTTCCAGCACTCCCCACTCCATTAAAGACATTGACATTAGAACTCAAAACATTTGTTGGAAATCAAGTAGTGAATCAGAATATCTCTTTGCAGAGCGCAAAGAAAATTTTCAATGTGCATGGACAGAAGCTAGTAGTAAAACAAGTATCCACGACCCCAGAAGGAGTCGAGGTTGTCATAGCAGATGACGAAAAAGTTGTGTTTAATGGGATATCTCTTGTAACGCAGACAGACATAATACCTTTAACCGAATTTAAGCAAAAGAACACGGGACAAGAAGAAGGTAAAAATCAACTTCCGCAAACATTGTTATTTTTCAAGGGAGCAACTATGCCTGAAAGTCTTCAAATAAAGGATATAGATTACTTGAAGAATTATAATGAAGTTATTGAGGTTCCACTGGGTAAGTAATTTATATCTTTTGTAATAATTCATATTAAATAGAAAGAGGCTGATTATCGAAAGATAATCAGCCTCTTTCTATTTAATACCCACACCATGATTTAAAGTTGTGATAATTGGAGGTTGAACAGAAACGATATCTGTAAGTAAAATAGTATTAAGAGCTCCTAACAATACCACATAGATCAAAGCGTTCTTCATTATCCATCTCTCCTCTAAACATTAGTTTAAGTTCTGTTGAAAATTCCTCGATTTGAGCAGATGTTGCATAGATCTTCATTTGCTCATATAACAATATGGATTTTTTGAAATACATATCATTATTAAGTCTATCAGAGATGGAAATAGTATGTAATGCATATTTTATTGCTTTAGAGTAATTTTTATTTCTACAAAAATATATCGATATCAAATAATGAATAGACAAATATTGACTAATTTCAAAAGATTGTTCGATATTTATTCCTGTCATTAAAGGAACCAACTGATCGATTTCACTTTCGATACTATAGTTATTCGAAAGAGCAGCCTCTAAAATTGTAATTAAACCGGGCAAAATTTCAATTGGATTGTTAAACAAAAAATCTAAATACTCCGGAAGTCTTTCTTTGTTACCTGTTAACAGATCTAGAGTAATTAAATTTGCTTTTGCCGCCATTTTAAATTGTTCAATGTAATATTGATTATTTTGTCCGTTGCTTACCCAACTAAGATCAGAGTATTGTGACACGCACTCTCTAGCTCTAGTTAAGGCGTTTTGTTTTTGTAAACCTAATCCTTTCATTAAATGACTGTATCCAAAGTAATATATTATTGGTTTCTCCATTAAAATATAATTTTTAGTTTTAAAATCATCTGTTACATTTATAGTAATAGATTTAAGTAATTGCTCAGATAAAGAAATTACTTTTTCCCAATTTTCAAAAGCATAAGCCATATTTATCATATTTACTAAGGTGTCAATTTCTAAATGATCATAAGAATTGAGCCAATCAGACAAGTAAAGCCCTCCTTAAATAACAAATATTTACAATTATTATATAAAATTTTTATATTAGGGTCAATTTATTTATATTAATTCTCTCCACATGTTCTCATTAGAAAGAATCTTAAGATTTTCTATGAGGACTATTTCTAGTATTTAAAGAATTAAGATTTGTATAAATGAAGATCTATGTTTTGGAAATAACTATATGCAACAATATAATTGCCCAATGAACAATTACGAAGGAGCAGCGGCTCTTTGTGAGCAAATAGTAGAGTATATTTTGGTGTTAAAATTAGTCATCGAGATTTAGTTCCTCATAATAGTTTATTTATTGAAAGAAAGCGATTTATACAAAGTAACACAATATTTAATTATTATATAGTTAGTTACATTAAGTTTAAGAGGTGTTTGGTATGGAATTTGTAGAACCTATCCGTAGTAAGAAACAGATTGATGCTTTGAAGAAGTATCTGCGAGGGCAGAATATCCGAGACTATCTGTTGTTTGTGCTTGGCATTAACTCAGGATTGCGAATATCTGATTTGCTCAAGCTTCAGGTGGAAGAGGTGAACAATCAAGATCGGATCAGCCTTCGAGAGCAGAAGACAGGTAAAAGAAAAGATTTTCCCTTGTCAGATACCTGTAAAAAAGCAATTCAGGAATATGTAAAAGCAACAGGTCATAAGTCAGGAGCGCTGTTTGCCAGGCGCAAAGGTGGGAATCCAATTAGCCGAGTACATACTTACCGGATGCTGAGTGAAGGGGCAAGCCGTGTTGGCATCAAAGAAGCCGTTGGAACACATACCTTGAGATAGTCGTTTGCCTTTCATGCTTACCAAAGTGGTGTAGATATTACTCGTATTCAAAAGCTGCTCAACCATTCAGCACCGAGTGTCACTCTGGCATACATAGGAATCACTCGACAAGAGCTAGATAATGTTTATTTCAATCTTAACCTATGAAGACGTTAACGGATGTAATACATCTGGTTAACGTCTTTTTCATTTTCAGTAGCATATGAAGGAGGCGTTTTACTAATGAAGCAAATCAATGCCAAAGGAACGAACATTTATCCGGGACAAGTAAAGTATGTATGGGTTGCAACTTGTTCTTGTGGGAATAAACTTGTACGAGCAATGAAAGTATCTGGTTTAAACATGTAGGTTGGTAAAGAACGGTTTTCCTGCAAACAATGTGGAGAACGCTTACAAAAGGAAGGACAACATTATTTAAAGGAGATCAGATGATTGGTCGGGAGCAGGTATGGGCGGAAACTGATTTTGATGAATAGCTTTTTTCTAAGAATAGCCTTGAAGTGGTCAAAGTGTTAATTCTTTGTTCAATGAATCTTACACTTTCATGTTAAGCTATTCCATCAGGTTATGTTCTGCTCAACAAGATATATGCTTAAACTGAGCCGCAGAAGTGGAAATAACGTGTTCAGGAAGTGTTAATTATGGATAAACAAATACTGCTAATGTTTGCAGATGCCATTCAGCGAAAAAGGTTACTACGAGTTACGTTTACAACCAGAAGTGGAGAGGAACGGAGTAGACGATGTGCGCCGCTGGATTTGTCACCTAATGAACGAGCAAAGATCAAATTTTACAAATATCATATGTGGGACTTGGATAGCGAGCCAAAACCAAATTTACTGAGTTTGAGTCCAGAACAAGTCATCCAATTTGAGGTAACCGCAGAGTCATTTATTCCGGAGCAAATTGCAACCTGGACAAGGAAGAACCTTTGGACAATCATTAGGGATTGGGGAAACCTGTCGTAAAGTATTCATTATAACTTCATTTAAATCAAGCTTTATGAGCCTGTAGTGTAGAAATTCACTATGGGCTTTGTTTTACCTTTTAAATGAAGATACATAGCAAAATAGTTACTATATTAAGCGGAAGAAATGGTGTACGTGGGTCAAGCATGTTGATAAGATCGACTCATGAAAAATACCAATTTATAGGAGTTAGAGCGATGGCAAATAAGAATAGGGTTTCAGGCAGAAATAGCCGTGGAAATACTCAGGTTAAACAGGAAGGTGAACAAACGATGTCAGAACAGCTTCAAAGTGAAAATGATCAGACAAGTATGGAGGCAGAAGATATTCAAGTTCATGAAGATACAGGACAAGAACAAGCTCAACAGGGTGAGGAGGTCTCGGTTCAGGAAGAACCAACTCCAACTGAGGTAGCTAATGAGAACTTAAAGGAAAAACCAATTATTCATGAAGAATAAGAGAGCGTGGCTGACCTAGATGATGGCAAACATCAGCAAAAAGATACGTCACAGCAGGAAGTAATATTAAATGAAGAAAATACACAAGAGTTGCAGCAAGAACTAAATGATGGCAAAGAAGAGCCGCCACTTGCCATTGAAGATATTGTAAATCCAGGAAAATTTGGAATAACGAACAGCCAAATGATTCCTGCCATGAAACAAGTGATTGCGGATGGCTCAGTAGAAAAGCTGAGGATGCTTCGCTCCATCTATTTGTATTCCTTTGAGAACTCACTAAGGTATCTGAAAAAGTCGGAGCGAGAATTCATTCAAAATAACCTCAAATAGAACAAGCCGGAGCATGGATGGGTCATGTGCTCCGGCTTGTTTTTATTTTGTTAATTTTTCTGACTGTCTTGCGTAGAATGATGCACTTTGGGGAGAGGTATGTCTATCTCGGCCTCTACTTGGACAGTTTGGCTCAATATCTCGATCACATGCTCATGAAATTGCCGCAACGCTTTGCCAGATGGCTGATTAACTTCTTTGATTACATATTCACATTTATTCATGAATTACGCCTCCAAAATTTTACAGTTGTCATATTCGATGATGTGTCATCAAAAATGCTCAACATTCTACTTGGATGGCGGCAAAAATTTAACACGTTTGGAGTAGAAGCTATTATGGAAAGCAAAACAATTAAACACGTAGCCGTTTATTTAAGAAAATCACGGGATGATGGTGAATTTGAAGACGTTCTCTCGAAGCATAGGGATACCCTTCTCGCCTTGGTCGAGAATCGAAATTGGACCTACAGGCTATATGAAGAAGTGGCCTCTGGTGAAAAGATAGAGTCCCGTAAGGAAATGCAGAAGTTACTTCGACATGTTGAAGACAAGCTCTATGATGGGGTAGTGGTCATGGATATTGACCGTTTAGGGCGTGGAGAAAATAAGGATTGGGCGCTCATTAAAGATACATTCTTAAACTCAGAAACGGTCATTATCACACCAAACAAGATATACGATCTAGAAATAGACAATGACGATGTATCATTTGATTTCATGTCTATTTTTGCCCGAATAGAGTACAAAACGATTAAGCGAAGAATGAAGCAGGGGAAAGAGGCAGGAGCGAAGAAAGGCATGTGGACAAATGGAAAGCCACCGTTTCCATACTATTATGATAAGAACAAAAGGTCGGTATTGGTGGATGAAACAAAGCGTCCAATTTATCGAGCGATTGTTGAGAAGTATTTGAATGGAATAAACCTTGGTCATATCGCCATTTGGTTGACGGATAACAAGATACCCACGCCATACAACATTAAGCCGGATGGAAAGAACAAGGCTGGTCAAATATTACGGTTCAACGGTTGCTGGCAAGCGAAATCCATTTGGGCTTCATCACATATGGCAAAACCCGTTCCAAGCGTGGACAGGTGGAATTGGTTCCCGAAGAAGAGCGGATTAAAGTCATGGGAACACATGAAAAGCTGAAAACACCGGAAGAACATGAAGCAATTATGGAGCGGCTGCTTAAGAATCGCATGCTGAATCCAAATTCAAGACGTAACATTTTTCCATTATCAGGCTTACTTTACTGTGAAAAATGCGGTTCAAGGATGAGATTCCGAGTGGGAGAGAACAAGAAGCAGGGGCAGCACTGGAGTGCATTGTGCTATCATCAATACAAAGATGGAAGCAAATGTGAACAGCGGGGCAAGGTAATGGATGCTGACTTCTTCAATGCTTTGTATGACCGGATTATTCATGTAGATCCAAACATTTTACGTGAGATTGAATTGCATGGAAGTAGGTACAATGATACACAGGTCATTATCGAGGTCAAAGAGCAGGAGTTGAAAAAACAGAAGCGGGCGCTGGACAAGCTGCATGAATCGTATGAAGAGGACATGATAACGAAGCAAGTGTTTTTAGAGCGAAAGGCTGTTCGATCAAGGCAGATACAGAAGTTGGAGGAAGAGTTGAAGAATTTGCGGAAGGTTGTAGTAGATGAAGGGAATTACCCGACTGTGGAGCAGATATATGAGCGGATAGGTGAGTTTAGGGAGTTGTGGAGCGCTGCGGTGACAAGTGAAGAGAAGAATCGGGCGTTGAAGAAGCTGGTGTAGCGGATTGTGTATGATTGGGAAGGGAATAGGGTGGAGTTGACGGTTTGTTATAAGTGATTTGAATAGAGAATAAATATTGGAGGCCTCTGGAAAATATTCCAGATGTCTCTTTTTATATGGTACAATATACCTAAATAATTCATCTTAGTAGGATTTGAGCTTTAAAAGTGCCTAGAGAATTGTTACACCATCATTTTAGCGTGAAAAAGAGGTAGTCGTCCTATTAATTATTACTTTTAATTATAACAAACCCAAAGTTAGTGGAAAAATATAATTTTTCATAAAAAAACACTCTATGAAAAGAGGGTCGATTTGGAAGAATTTCTCAAAGAATCTGAAAATATGTTTAATTCTGATAGTCACAGTTTTGAGGAATTGAAAAATGATTATGATTTATCTCATAAGGATATTCTAATGGTCAAAAACATCGAAAAGCATCTTAGATTATTCGATATATTTAAATTGAGAAATTCTCAAATGATAACACTAATTTTAGCAGGAGCAAAAACATTAGCCAGCGAGGCTGGCCGATTTTCAATTGAAGATGCTCAAAACTATTTAAGCTATATTAGCAAGAAGAATCGGGATAAAGTGATCAAAGAACTTTTAGAAAAAGGTTGGATCGTATTTGATGGATTTGATTATGAGATCCCAGGTAAAGTAAGGTCTTTCTTATCTTCTATGTTTCTGTCCTTTGCTAAGGAAAATCTTTCAATGGAAGAGCAAATAAAAACCACTGTTATGCTAGCAGAGTTTGCTGATGAATTTAATATGAATGAAGAGCAAACAGAATCAATTAAGAATATGGGCTTCCGAGAATTGGCAGTCTGGAAAGACTATCTTCATAGAGTAATTCAAAAGAATTCGCGGCGTGAAGTTCTCGAAATCGGGAAACATACTCATGGGATAATAAAAGTTATTAGTGACACACAAAAAAAACTTAATAGCAATCGAAAATTTTTTGGAAGAGAGAAATATGATGAATTTTTTGATTTGACAAGCAATCTTTTAAATTTGACTACGCAAATTCTTTCCATAGCCATTCAATTTCAAAGAGAAAGTCAAAAAGGGTTGGGCGAATTCATTTCTCCTGAAATGATAGAAGCGGCTCTTCTTGATGCGCCACAAGAAATTTTAGCGAGTTTTTCAGAAAAAAACTTTTCGGCACCAAAACATGTATACCAATTAAGAGAAGAAATCATAGATAGTAGGACCAGATCGTTTTTTCAAAATGAAAAAGAGGGGATTATAGCAACGCCACCCCCTAAACCCGTGGATATTATTGAAGAAGAAGTATTTTTAGATCGAATTCAAAATCCTCTAGAACTTTTTTATCAGGAGCTTGTAGTGAAAATGAAATTAAAAGAAGTAGCACCTATGGATGAAATACTCTTTCAAGATATACATAGCTTTGGGCAAGCTATGTATAAGACCGGTCAACTTCTTAAACTGACGCGTGAATTAAGTATCCATGATCCTGAGATTGTGAAAAAAGAAGTATTCAAACTGAAAGTAAACGATTCTTATAAAGAGTTACCAGAAGGCCCTGTAGAAATTACAACAGAGTGTTATGTTTGGAGAGATGAAAATGGATCGGAATAAGGAGTTCATTATTAATCCTGAGGCACAAAGAATTTGCTCAATGTTTCACTATGGTTGGGTTTCAAAAAAAGAAATTGGGACAATTGAAAAAGATATTCGGCTCTTTAGAGATGTTCAAATGTATCTATCTCTAATGGGATATGAACTTCTTAATCCACCAGGGACAGATTGGTATATCATAAGATTAAAAAAAGAATATGATTCAGCCTCGTTTGATTATTTTCATAAGAAAATCAAAGGGTTAGACAGAAGGCACATGGCGCTTCTTACTGTAATTTATACCAAATTAGTCCTTCCTAAAGAACTGCATCATATTGATCCCGAAAGTGAACTGAGTTTGACGATTGATGAAATTGTATACAACTATGGGGCTAAATTTCAACAAGGAAAACAAAGCCCACGAAAAACAATTGAAACCTTGCTTAAACCTCTAAAAAGGCATCATTATATCCTTTTAGAAAAAGGTAAATCAAAAATAACTGTTGGTCCTAGTATGTACATGCTACATAACGATATGTTGATGGATATATGCGATTATGTGATTCAAGGATTTACTGACAGTTTGAATTTTATTAAGAAAATCGAGGAAGAAGAGATCACTAATAATGAGGAGGAGTTATATTGATTAAAGACTTCTCTACTGTATATTGGGGATACCTTCCCATGACAAAAGAACCGTATAAGGTTCATGGAAAAGTTAATGCTTTTATTGGGCCATCAGGCCATGGGAAAACTACAATTTGGGATGGTCTTCGATTAATGTTAGGCGCAAGTCATTTTGAAAGCAAACGAACATTTTCATTCTATGTAAAGAATAGTAATTGGGCCGTAGTGAGAGTAGCATTTTATAACTTACCTGTTAATGGTTTACGCCCTTTTGAATCGGCTAGAAAATTCAAGGATGAAGTTACAGCATGTTGTAGAATTTATAAAAATGATCAAAATTCATGGCAGAGAGATTATTATATCTTTGATGGTGAATTTAACGATCTTGTAGATCTTCAAACGAATACTAAAGCTTACAGCGAAGCAGCACTAAATGTAAGTAAATATCTTCAAACTTTAGAGCAGTGTCTAGGAGTGACTAAAGAGTTTCGGAATCTGATGGCAATGAGCCCTGATACCATCAGGGAAGTTGTAAACTCATCTCCTCGTGAGATTTTCCATTTAATCTTTGATCTTAAAGGTACAAAGGATTATAAAAAACGCTACGATGAGAGTAAAGAAAGATTAAGCGTACAAGAGATATCCATTGAACGAGCAGAGGAAGAAATGGAACAGGCACAATCTCGATTTGAAGAAACCAAGCAAAAAGCGCAAAAGTTCCGCCTCTATCAGACTAAAGAAAAAGAAGTGAAGGAAATCGAACTTAAACTCATTAAGCTCGAATATTTTGAATCTCAGAATACATTGAAGGCAACAAATGAGGAAATAATTCAGGTTATTGACAATGTTAAACTTGAAACTGACAAAGTAAATGAGTTAAGTGTACAAGTAAAGTTTAAGGAAAAAGAAATCGAACAACTGAACACGGAGTATAATCGATGGGATAAGTTTGAGGAGCAAGCTAATCATGATATTACCCATCACACTAGCGAAAAAAGAGTGAAAGACACTAATATTAAGACTCTTGTCGAACAAATTAATGAGTTGAAACTCATTGAACCCCAAAGTATTGATTATTTAGTACAACTAAATGATGTTCTTGTAGAGAGCTTGGATCAGAAGAAGATAGATTTTTCTCAAGTAAGGATTAAACTTTTTGAACTGAAGCAAAAGCTCTCTGATCTAGAAAAAGATTTCCTACCTTACAGAGAAGATGCTAGAAAATTCCGAGAAATTCTTGAAAAGAATAAAATCCCATTCATAATGCTCGCTGATGCTATCAATGTGAATCCGGAGATGAGTAAATGGCAAGAAGCAATTGAGGCTTATATTGGAAATAATCGTTTTCGTATCATTGTGGAACCAGAGAATTATCTTCCTACAAAAAAACTACAACAAAGGGCTAGATACGGTGCTCGTGTTTCTTTACCAAACAAAGGGAAAGATTTTTTGGTGAGAAAAGTTGTCCCTTATCCGAGTATTCGCTCAGCCATCAACATCAGCCACCAAGAAAAGATCGAGGGCTTTTTGAAAAACTTGAGCCAAGTGTATCTAGTTGAAACGGTAGAAGAAGGCCATGCACTGCAAGCTAAGGGCATAGAGAGTGTTACAATCGAAGGTCTCCTTCAAGATGGTGATGGAGCGATTCATCTTAAGTATCACAGCCTTTGTTGTGGGAAATTAGCCATCGAAGAAGAGAAAAAAAGAACCAAAGAACTATTATCAATTCAAGAAGAGATTTTCAAAAAACTAGAGGGAGATATTCATAAGTGTCAAAGTGAATTAGATGAAGTAAACACAGCTATTATAAATCAAGAGCTGTTGGCAAAGTTACCTGAGATGGAGAGTTCTTATCATTTGATTCTAGATGAATCAAAAATGCTATCAGATTTGATTGAGGAAGCAATAAAGCAAAAAGACCAGGCCAAAGAGAAAAAAGAGGAAATCCGAAAAAAAGAGCGTAATGCAGGGATAGAACAATCGGTATTTAATGAACAAAAGACTCAGGCATTACAAAAGATGAATGAACTTTCTATGAAACATGATGTTTTACAAACTAGATTGAATTCTCTTGCTTCACTTGTACAACAAGCATTGTCACAAGTGAAGGCACTTGGGCTAAGCGACGACGATGTTGCATTTATTTTTTATGAGGTACAGGGAAGTGCTTTTAGAGATAAACTAGGAAATTTTCTTACATCAAAGGAGATTCAGCAGAGGTTAAATGCGCTACGTCAGGAAAAGGTAGAACTTTATGATTCTTCAATAAATGATGAAGTTGTCCGTTTAGTTGAAGCTCAGGAAGGACAGGTGGAGTTACTAATACGGAATTTACAAGGACTGAAAGAAGATAGAAATGAGTTAGAACGTACTTGCAATGATTTACTGTTTCAATTCCGTGGTCATATAAAAGAGATTATGAAAGAGTATATTTCTGAGTTTGAAAACTTAGCAGATTTGCTAAAAGCTTCAACTAAAGGAAGATTGGTCGAAATCACACCTGAACCTGAAACCTGGGAGATTCATTTGTTTATTGGTTACGATGGGAAGGAGCCAGTTGCAATCGACGGCCCAGATCTCAGTTCAGGTCAAAAAGCCAGTACCAGCTTAATGATTTTGTTAGCAGCCATAAGTGACAATAGTAACGGGCGAACAGCGCCAATCATGTTCTTGGATGAACCAAAAGCCCGAGTGGATGATGACCGTGGCAATGAAATCGGACAACTTTTACAAATTACCGATATCCAGTATTTTATTACACATCAACAAGGAGAGTCATTAAAAACTATTGATTGGATAGATCATGCTTTTACTTGTAGCGCTCGTGAGCCGGACAAACAATTTGCAAACCCCCTTATATTAAAAAAACATGCTAGGAGAAGTTTTTAATAAGCAATCAATTAGAAGGTAGCAAAGAGGTGGATATATCATGATTTTAAATCGTATCTTCAAAATTGACGAAAATCATGCTGGATTGGAAGTAAGTAAAGCATATAAAGACTATCGTTTTCCGGTAGAAATGTTGGCGAACGGACAAAATTACCATGGTATAGATAATACTTTAAATAAACCTCATGGTAAAAAAGAGTTATTGAATTATATAATTAAGTTGCTCTCAAAAGGTACAAAGCAATATGATCCATTTGTTAATCAAGTTCTTCAAACTTATTCATGGCAGGATTTAAATGATGCTCTAGAAATTCTTTTGATTGATGGGGTCATACAAGTAATCTTTAAAAATCAAAAGCCTCGAAAAAGTATTGAATGGCTTCCTAAAATTATAAAACTTGACCCTAGAGCACTGGAGGATTTATCTAATGAGGTGCCAGACTTCAATGTGGAGTTACTTAAATTAACAAACATGATAGATAGGTTGATATATAAAACTAAAAATCCATTAAAAGAAAATATATTGAAATGGATAAAAGATGTCGAGATCAAAGATCAAAATGATGTATCAATTGCCGATCGAAATTCCTTTAAAAAATATAAGTCTATTATCTTAATATGTGCTTACTACATTAGTTTGGAGGAGTCTGAACAAAAAATACCTTTACGCTATTTATCAAATCAAATTTGGAATAAACCTAAGGTATTAAGTCTCTATAAGGACGATGTATTATTTTTAACTGGTTTGACTTTGAAAGAACTGGATTCGATACTTCTCCCTGACCTCAATGGAAACTTAGACTCGCCTTTAATAATGATTTCACCTCTCGAAGACTTTCAAGCAATAATAACTTGGATATCTAACCTCGAGGTTTGTAATATTAACCATAACGAAATATTGCTTTCTATTAATAATATGGATGATAACGTTAAAACTATTCTAAAACTTATTGGAGTTCAAAATTCTATTTTCGAGAGTTTTTTATTGACCTTTACTGTATTGAAGGAAAAACTTATAAAGGAAAATTATTGTGAGGCACAATTGTTTATTTCTAACGATTTAGATAAAGAGATTATAAAATTAAGAAAGAATATATTGAAAATAGAATATGTGAGGCAGCAATTTGAATTTATAGTTTTAGAGGAACTTGGTAGGGGATCTTTTGCTGTAGTTTATAAAGTATTTGACCCGTATACAAATAAAATTGTTGCTTGTAAAGTGTTATTCCCAAGCAGTCATTTTAAGCGAGCTTACAAAAATGATGGAACGGAATATATATTACGTTTTAAAAGAGAAGTGAAACTTCTTTCAGAAAAACTACATCATGAGAACATAGTCACAGTTGAGAAAATCCATTTGTTAGGTTCTCCTTTTTGGTTTACTATGCCATTAGCGAATTATTCACTAGACAAATGGTTGAAGAATAATCCTAACGCTTCTGAGGAGCAGCGCATTAAAATATTTAAAAGTATTGTATCGGGAGTGAAGTATCTTCATGGGAAAAAGAAATATCACCGTGATTTAGCTCCTAAAAATATTTTAATTTATGAGATGGGAGAAAAATTAGAAGTGAAAATTGCTGATTTTGGGTTAGCTAAAGATCCAGAGTCCCATACTTTACATACAGGTAAATCAAAACATGGTTATGGTCATGAGGATTTTACTGATCCTGAACAGCTAAATAGTTTAGCGGACTCTACAAATCTCTCTGATATATATTCACTCGGAGCACTTTTGTTTTATTTGTTGACCAGTAAACTTCCTAAAAAAATAAAATATGTTCATGTCACTTGTGAAAAAGTGATTTTGAGGGCAATGGATAGACGGAATCGACGTTATCAATCAATTTCCGAGTTTGAAAGTGAGTTAGTTGAATTCTATCCCAATATCTGAATGAAACTACTTTTTATCTTCTGAAAGAATTCTACCACCACCAATTGGGTAAACTAACCCTAAGCAATACTTTACCCAAATCCCATTGAAAAGTGTTGATGCTCCACAACAACTCAAAAAGAACCAATAAATTAGCCAAGGAATAGTCGCAGTATTTTAACTGGTTCCCTTGGTCCGAAGAAGCTTTTGAAGTCGCGAAGCGCGACAACAAGCCGATCCTCTTATCTATTGGGTATAGCTAGTTGTAGATTCACACGTACCTGCCATTGGTGCCACGTCATGGAGCGGGAATCATTTGAAAATGAAGAGGTAGCGAAGCTACTCAACGACAACTTTGTGTCCATTAAAGTGGACCGGGAAGAGCGTCCAGATATCGATAATCTGTATATGGCCGTCTGCCAGACGTTAACAGGGCAGGGGGGATGGCCCTTAAATGTGTTGCTCACGCCAGACCAGCAGCCGTTTTATGCGGGGACGTATTTTCCAAGGCGGAGCATCTTAGGGCGGATGGGGCTCATGGATATGCTGGAGCAAATTCGAGACCGCTGGCAAAAGGATCAGCAGGGAATCGTCGATCTAAGCACCGAA
This sequence comes from Paenibacillus shirakamiensis, assembly GCF_017874255.1. GTDB lineage: Bacteria > Bacillota > Bacilli > Paenibacillales > Paenibacillaceae > Fontibacillus > Fontibacillus shirakamiensis. The sequence continues at coordinate 722,237 of NZ_JAGGLD010000001.1, forward strand.
CTGATGGAAGAAGTGAAGCAACATACGCTAACGTCACACACTGGCGAAGTACATGAGGGGTTACTGCACGAAGCCTATGAGCAGTTCATCAAGCGCTACGATTCGGTATATGGTGGCTTTGGATCTGCACCGAAGTTCCCGAGTCCGCATAATTTATCTCTTTTGTTAGCCTATGGACGAGCCTATAATCACGCGGAGGCTACTCGAATGGCTGTACATACGCTCGATTCGATGTACCGCGGGGGTATTTACGATCACGTCGGATTTGGGTTTGCGCGATATTCGACGGATGAGCAGTGGCTTGTGCCCCATTTTGAGAAAATGCTCTATGATAATGCATTGCTAGCGATTGCTTACCTAGACGGGTATCAAGCGACGGGAGAGCAGAAGTTCGCTGAGATTGCGGAGACTATTTTCACTTATGTACTGCGCGATATGATTTCACCGGAAGGGGCGTTTTATTCAGCGGAAGATGCGGATTCGGAAGGGGAAGAAGGCAAATTCTATGTGTTCACCCGAGAAGAAATAGAGCAGGTATTGGATCTGGAAGATATGCACACGTACTGTCACATCTATGATATTACGCCAGAGGGCAACTTCGAGAGTAAGAACATTCCCAATCTCATTCATCCATCGCTTGAAGAGGTGGCTGCTGAGCGGGGGTTGTCTTTACTAGGACTTGAGACGCTTCTCGAAGAATGCCGCACTAAATTGTGGGCGTATCGTGAACAGCGAGTTCACCCTTCTAAGGATGATAAAATACTCACGGCTTGGAATGGATTAATGCTTGCGGCTCTAGCTAGAGCTGGTAAAACTCTACAAAAACCTGTATATGCTAATGCCGCAGCACGAGCCGCGGAGTTCCTTTGGCAGCATCTCCGTCGGGAGGATGGACGTCTACTTGCGAGATTTCGGGAAGGTGAGGCGGCTTATGAGGCTTATGTAGATGATTATGCCTACTTACTTTGGGGCTGTTTAGAATTGTTTGAGGCTACAGGTCAAGCCCTTCATTTGAAGCGGGTGTTGGAATTAAAAGATAATCTATTCCGCTTGTTTTATGATGAGCAAGATGGAGCTTTTTACTTCAGTGGTCGTGATGGAGAACAACTGCTAACCCAGAGCAAAGAAATTTATGATGGTGCCTTGCCTTCGGGGAACTCCGTATTGGCTGTACAATTGAATCGCTTGGCAGCAATTACACAGGATGCTGATCTTCAGATCGTAGGTGGTAAGTTATTAGAGGCTTTTGGAGGAACAGTAAGTAAATATCCTACAGGTTACTCGATGTACTTGCAGGGGGTACTTCACCAAGTCCAAGGAAGCAAAGAAATTGTAATTAGTGGCCGAGCTGAAGATCCGATGCTGCATGAAATGATAAGTGCAGTGCAAATTGCTTATTTACCCGGAGCTGCGCTGATTGTGAACTATCAGGGGAAGCAAGGGGCGGATCTACGCATGATCTTGCCTCATTTGGAAGACAAACCAGCAATTCAAGACCAGGCTACGGTATATATTTGTGAGAATTTTGCCTGCCACGCACCTTTAACGACGCTGGAAGCTTTAAAAGATGAACTGGCTTGGCATGTTAGTTAACATGCTACTATTCAAGTGAGTTATGAATTAAAATATAAAACGTGTCTTTAAAAATATAACGTTCACTGTGCATCCTCTCTATGTATCCTATAATATGAACACGACCTTAATTCGTTAATTGGATTGTCCGGGTTTTAAGGGTAGTTTAAAAGAGACACTCATACTTAACTTGCAAAAAGATGATTTCTGAATTCCTCAGAAGTCATCTTTTCTATGTTAATTGGTAGCTATCGGAATTATAGTAAAATATATAACAATTCTAATCACGAGTTCTGAATTTTGTTAGAGTCTGACAATAGAACACTCGTCTCATCCTTCATATGCTCATATGAATCTTAAATCAACTAAAATAATCCACTGTAATCTAGCTGTTCCCCAGAAATTATCGATAAGCAACCCAACCCAACCCAACCCAACCCAACCCAACCCAACCCAACCCAACCCAACCCAACTCAATTCTACAAAAACAACAAAAAAGCACAAAGCTCCAAGAGCCTTGTGCCATTACATATCATCATAGTTTTGCCAGATATCTCCTACTCACGCCCGTCCACAACTAGGTCTAATGCGCCTGTAGTTGAATCGATAATCATACCGTGTACGGGCAGATTAGGTGGAAGTAGAGGATGGTTTTTAATGATTTCAACGGTCTGGATTACACCTTCTCTCTCGGTGTTGAATCCACGCAACCAGCGTTTGAGCTTAATGCCGGAATTCTCTAATGTAGAGAATACTTCGGGGGAAATTCCACGTTTATGCATCGATTCAATCATTCGGTCTGAATTAATGGTGGACATACCGCAACCAAGATGACCGACAACAATTACTTCTTCCGCACCTAATTCATAAATGGCTACAAGGACACTACGCATAACACTTCCGAATGGTTGGGAAATGATGGCGCCCGCATTTTTGATGATTTTGGCATCCCCATTTTTAAGGTTCATCGCTTTAGGAAGAAGCTCTACCAAGCGAGTATCCATACAGGTCACAATAGCAAGCTTTTTATCTGGAAATTTGTCGGTGATATAAGACTCATAATCTCTTTGCTCAACAAAACCCTTGTTGTAATCTAGAATCTCCATAATTTTATCCATCGTCCGATATCCTCCTCGAAATTAACATGCATTTAATTTAACGTGCGTCAACAATCTTAACATTTCTACTATAGACCTGGGAATCCCCTTCAAGGCGGAAAGAACTGTCTAGAGGATCACCTTTAATTCTAAGGTTCTCTTCATAATAAATGGCCCGCTGTCCATCTACCCAAAAAGAAAAGATATCATTCTGAATAGGCTGATCATGTGGTTGCGGCTGACTGACAATCTGGAATGAAGTAATGCCATCACATCCGCAGCCTTCGGTATCGTAGAGCAGCCGAATTTGGCCGGGTGAATCTCCAATCTTAGCTGTAAATATGCGAACGGCATGATCATCTAATACGACGTTCATGAAATAGGACCCCTTTCTTTAGAAGAATAAATAAAAACTAGCCTCAAAAGTTGATTATACGTATTGTAATAAGTATCATCAAGAGGAGCACCCAAATTGTAGAATGAGGTGAAATGAATGGCACAAGCAGTTGAACAGACTTTAGATTCATTTACAGCATTAAATAAAAAGATTAGAAACTATTATGAAGCGGTAGGATTGATGGCTTGGGACCTTCGCACGGGGGCGCCTAAGAAAGCTGCGGAATCCCGTTCGGAGACGATCGGACTGCTATCTACTGAGGCTTTTAAACTTGCAACATCCGAAGAAATGGGCCAATATTTATCAATTCTTAATCAGCCTGATGTTCTAGCTCAACTGGATGATGTGAATCGTCGCATCGTGCAGGACGTGCAAGAAGAATATGATCGGAGCATCAAAATTCCTGCCGAGAAATACGAAGAGTTCGTTGTGTTGACGACACAGTCCGAGACGTTGTGGGAAGACTTTAAGCACCGTGCTGACTTTGCAGGCTTCGCTCCTTACCTGACGAAGATCGTAGCTAAATTGCAAGAATTCATTGATTATTGGGGTCCCCGCGCTACTCGGTATGATACGTTGTTACATATGTATGAACCGGATCTTACAACAGTAAAGCTCGATCAAGTATTTGCACAGCTTCGGGACCGACTAGTTCCACTAGCAGAATCGATTCGTGCTTCAGAACATCAACCGCAGACGAAGTTCCTAGATCAATTGTTCGATAAGGAGCAGCAGAAGAAATTCAGCATTTTCTTGTTGGAACAAATCGGATATGACTTTGATGCAGGGCGGATTGATGAAAGTGAGCATCCTTTTCAGACCACACTTAATCTTGGAGATGCCCGCATCACGACCAAATATCTTCAGGACGACGTAACGAGTGCTATTTTTAGCTCCCTTCATGAAGGCGGGCATGCTCTGTATGAACAAAATGTAGATCCGAAACTGGCCGGAACGCCACTGCAACAAGGAACTTCGATGGGCATCCATGAATCGCAGTCTCGCTTTTGGGAAAATGTCATTGGACGTAGTCGTCCATTCTGGGATCGTTATTATGGTGATCTACAGCGTCATTTCCCAGAACAGCTGGGTGATGTGAAGCTAGAAGACTTCCACCGCGCAGTGAACCGTGTGGAGAATTCTCTGATTCGGATTGAAGCGGACGAACTGACGTATAACCTTCATGTTATTATTCGCTATGAGATTGAAAAACAACTTTTCAACGACAACCTAAGTGTGGACGATCTACCTAAAGTATGGAATGAGAAATATGAAAGTTATCTAGGAATTGCTCCTCCTAACGATGGGGTGGGCGTGTTACAAGATGTTCACTGGTCGGGCGGAAGCTTCGGCTACTTCCCTTCCTATTCACTTGGTAATATGTATGCGGCTCAGATTGCCCATACGCTGAATAAACAATTCCCGAATCTGGATGAACTCATCGCGGCGGGTAATTTCGCTCCGATTAAGGAATGGCTTACTGATAAAATCTATAAGTATGGTAAAAGCCGCAAACCACAAGAAATTATTAAAGAAGTGACAGGTGAAGATCTCAATCCTGATTATCTTGCCGAATATCTGGAACAGAAATACAAAGCCATCTACGATCTGTAAGTATAAAGATGCAGAAGGAAGGCAGGAGCAGGAATTTGGCATAAGCCAAGGTCCTGCTCCTTTTCTTAGTAGGATATACTAATCTTAATAAGCATGAGAAAGAAGGGGTAGGAAGTGAGGCGGATTCTAATCGCAGACGATGATCTACACATTCGTACACTGCTAAGGCATGTGTTGACACGTGAGAACTATAAGGTCATCGAAGCAAAAGATGGACTGGAAGCGACCGAAATACTTAAAGTGAATCCTGTAGATTTAGCAGTTATCGATATAATGATGCCGGGAATGAACGGTCTGGAACTGTGCGAATACATAAGGGAAAATTACGATCTCCCTATCATATTATTGACTGCCAAAGATCAGCTACCGGACAAAGAACAAGGCTACAAGCGAGGGACGGATGATTATGTAACGAAGCCATTTGAGCCCGAAGAACTCGTATACCGAATCAAGGCTCTATTTCGCAGGTATCAGGTCGCCGCAAGTGCAATTATTCATTTGGGAAGATTGACGATCGACCGCAACAATTATGAGATTACAGAGGGTTCATCGGTGATTCTTCTTCCCTTGAAGGAGTTTGAGTTATTAACGCAGTTGGCGGAATATCCAAGTCGTCTTTTTACAAGAGAAGAATTGATTCGTCTAATCTGGGGAGAGGACTATGAAGGAGATGAACGCACAGTAGATGTGCATATTAAGAGACTAAGGCAGCGTTTCTCGGCGTATCAAGCAGATTTTGCGATTCAGACGATCCGCGGAGTAGGGTACAAGCTGGAGGTTATGCACGTATGAAATCTTTGTATAGCCGGGTTTTTTGGATCACAGTCGCAACGGTGATTGTAAGTAGTCTTCTTGGTTTTCTACTCTCGAACATTTATTATCATGTCAAGCTCAAGCCTTTCAATGACGAGAAACTGGTGAAAGTTGCGGGGAGTATTCAGACATTTGCGGAGCAGCATCAAAATGTGGCGGAACCGTACTTAAAGAGTGTTGCAGATTCGGGGTATGAGATATTCATGACAGATGGCTTGCGACATGAGCAATATTATGGAGGAGCTTTCAGAGAAAGAGACTTGACCGCAGAAGCTATCCAGCAAGTGCTTAAAGGGACCATTTATCACGGCGTAGGCCAGTTTCCTAACAAGCTGTTTGTGACTGGATTTTTTGATAACCGACTAAGCAACACGATTGGTGTTCCTCTAATGTTAGAAGGCAAAGCCTATGCCCTTTTCATTCGTCCTGATGTTTTGCTTCAATTCGGTGAACTGAGGATCTTCTTCGCACTGATTCTTGGATTTGCGGTGCTGTTCAGTATTTTGTTCTTCCTCCTGAGTACACGGTATCTTGTGAAGCCGATAACCAAATTGACGGAGGCAACGAAGCGAATTGCACAAGGCCAATATAATCTGGCACTGCCTGGCCGTAGAAGAGATGAAATTGGTCAGCTGGCTGCTAATTTCACCATCATGAGTAAGGATTTAGAACGTGTCGAACAATCGAGGCAGGAGTTCGTATCGAACGTCTCTCATGAAATACAATCGCCGCTTACATCCATTCAAGGGTTTGCTCAAGCGTTGAACCGGCCCGAAATTACCCCAGATGAATATAGCCACTATGCTTCTATTATTACGGAAGAAGCTCGACATTTATCACTACTTAGTAAGCAGCTTCTACAGCTCTCTTCCCTAGATCAAGCGGCTCATCAGCTCGTGATGAAATCTTTTAAGCTTAGACCTCAGCTTAGACAAATTGTTCAGGCCCTAGAGTGGCAGCTTAGTGAAAAAAGCCTATCGATCACCATAGAAATTCCAGAAGATATGTGCGTTTGTGGAGATGAAGTTCTTCTTTCTCAGGTCTGGACCAACTTATTATCCAATGCCGTGAAGTACATCCCGGAAGGTCGCTCAATTCGTATAAATGGGTCAGAAGCTGAGCGAATGAGTATTATTGAAGTTGCGGATACAGGGGAAGGAATAGATGAAGAACAGCAAAAGCGCTTGTTCGACCGCTTCTACAAAGGAGATGCATCCCGTGAAAGAGCATCGGGCAGTGCGGGACTGGGTCTATCTATTGTAAAAAAAATTATACAGCTGCACGAAGGGACCATAGAAGTGAAGAGCAGAGTGGGGTATGGCACGACCTTTATCATAAAACTGCCGATGCTCAAACCGAATTAGGCAGATGTAATTTGTTGTTCATCCATTGTTCATGTTGGCTCCCTATACTGTGAATATACAGAGGAGGGAAACAATATGTATCTGGCACTTCGAGAAATGAGATTTGCAAAGACGCGATATGCTCTAATTATGACGATGCTCCTATTAGTGTCATTCTTAGTATTGTTCGTAACGGGGCTTGCGCGGGGATTAGCTTATGCCAATGCATCATCGGTTGAGAATATGCAGGCTGATTATTTTATGCTCCAAAAAGGATCGGATTCCCGCTTTAGTCGTTCAGATTTAAGTGAGAATGCTCTCCAAGAAGCACAGCAAATTGTAGGCCAAGATAAGGCCGCATCACTGAACCTTCAAATGACCAATGTTACAGCAGAGGGTAGTGACCAAAAGCTAGATGTTACGATGTTTAGCGTGGATAAAGGAAGCTTCTTGGCACCAGAGAAGATCAGTGGCCAAGCTTTTGCTGATCTTAAGTCGGGCTCCGTTCTTGTAGATCAGAAGCTGGAAGACTCTGGTGTGAAGCTGGGTAGTCAGCTTAGGGATACAATGACGGGAACTACATGGACGGTGGGCGGATTTGTTAACAATGAATCATATAGCCATACACCTGTAATATTCATGAGTCCTGATGGGTGGAAAGAATGGAGACAGCAATTCATCACAAGTAAAAATGCAGGTACACTTAATCATGTGAATGTAGTAGCAATCCAAGGTGATAAAGCTCTTGTGGATCAAGTGAAGTCAAAGGTGCAGAGTGTGGATGTCATTACGAAAAAAGCCGCGATTTCTGCGATCCCAGGATATAAAGAAGAGCAAGGTTCCTTGCTCATGATGATCAGTTTCTTATTCGTCATTTCAGGATTCGTTCTTGCCGTATTCTTCTACATCATTACGATTCAGAAGACCAGCCAGTTTGGTATGCTTAAAGCGATTGGTACGCCAACTAAATATTTGGCAGGTAGTGTGATTGGACAAGTAATGTTCTTGACACTATCCAGCTTGCTTTTAGGAATATTAGCCGTCAAAGGAGTGGGTATGCTGCTTCCTGCATCTATGCCATTTCAACTAAGTGGGACGACGATGTTCTACACCGGAGCTTTGTTCGTGGCTATGGCCTTACTCGGTTCAATTATTTCGGTCTTAAAAGTAGCTAAAACAGACGCTTTAGATGCCATTGGGAGGGTTGCCGCATGACTTCAGCCAAACTCGTACTCGATCAGATCACACACAAATATGGTGACGGAGAGTCTAGTCTTACCGTTCTGAATAAAGTATCTTTGCAGGTAGAACCTGGAGAACTAGTAGCGATTATTGGGCCATCTGGGTCGGGTAAAAGCACCTTTTTATCTATAGCGGGAGCGCTTCTTACCCCTACACAAGGCAAAGTGTATGTAGATGGGATCGATCTTAGTGGACTAGGTGAGCAGGAGCTGACCAAGCTGCGCCTTCAGCAGATTGGTTTTATTTTTCAGAGCGCAAATCTTATACCTTACCTGCGGGTACAAGAACAATTGATGTTAGTAGGCAAACTTGCTGGGATGGACAATAAAGATGCGGCCATTCGCACACAGGAACTTTTACAAAGACTGGGTCTATCCGAGCGCAGCAAATACTATCCAGATAAATTATCTGGGGGAGAGCGTCAACGGGTGGCTATCGCGAGGGCTTGGATGAATGATCCAGCCGTAATGTTTGCGGATGAACCTACTGCAAGTCTGGATGGTTCCAGAGGCCATGATGTCGTGGAGATGTTAGCCACACTAGTCAAGAAAGAGGGGAAAGCCGCTGTGATGGTTACTCATGACGAACGCGTACTTCCTTTATGTGATCGAGTATTAAACTTGGAGAATGGTGTGCTCACAGCAGGCTAGATGGCTTTTTTACCAGTTAATTTTATAGACTATCACAACATAATATTGTAGTTCAAAGGTCAGGTGGATATTGCCACTTGGCCTTTTTGTATTAAGAACACTCTGGGCACCTTCAACCTCTTCCTAATATTGATTTGGTCCTAGTAAGGTTTCGAAACAAGCTTAAACTTGAGCATGAAAATGGTTGCAAATTATCTGCTTTTAACCTTTTGATAGAGGTGAGCATACAGTGGACTATGGGCTGGATATTTACAGCTTACAGCAGACGGAGCGTAACAGGAGTGGAACCAGCTCAGGGGAGGAAAAGATATGCGAAAATACACATCGGCTTGGCTCATTGCCATCATAATATTAAGTGTCTTGCTAAGTGGATGTACGAGAAGCGGCGGATCAACCAAAATCGAGTTGGGCGAAGTGACTCGTTCTGTGTTCTATGCACCGCAGTATGTGGCGCTAGCTAATGGATATTTTAAAAATGAAGGACTAGATGTAGAGCTTCGCACAACAGCTGGGGGAGACAAGACGATGACTGCCTTATTGTCGGGTGCCATCGATATTGCGCTGGTAGGAGCAGAGACATCCATCTATGTATCTCAGCAAGGTTCCGATGATCCTGTGATTAGCTTCGCAGATCTTACGCAGACGGACGGGACATTCTTGGTTGCACGGAAGGAAGTACAAAACTTCAAATGGGATTCGCTGAAAGGTTCGGAGTTCCTAGGCCAAAGAAAGGGCGGGATGCCCCAGATGGCCGGGGAATTCACGCTTAAAAAGTTCGGCATCGATCCTCATAAAGACTTGGAGCTGATTCAGAATGTTGATTTTGCTAATATTCCCGCTGCCTTCATCTCGGGAACTGGGGATTATGTGCAGCTCTTCGAACCTCAAGCCTCCATTTTGGAAAAGACAGGTCAAGGCCATGTGATCGCTTCCTTTGGAACAGAAAGTGGTAAATTACCTTACACGGTCTATATGACAAAAAAGAGTTATTTGACTGAACATAGTGAACAGGTGCAGAAGTTCACCAATGCGATTCGCAAAGCACAGGTATGGGTGAAAGACCATACGCCAGAAGAGATTGCGAAGACCGTGGCACCTTTTTTCAAAGATACAGATCAAGCTATACTCGTCAGTTCTATTAAGCGCTATAAAGAGCAAGGTACGTATGCGGATAGTCCAGTTCTTTCCGAAGATTCATGGAATAACTTACTGAATGTGATGAGTTCAGCCGGAGAGCTTAAGCAGCGAATTCCCGTAACCCAGCTAGTAGATAACACTTACGCGACCAAGGCGTTGCAATCCCATTAAGCTCCGAGAGGAGGCGTGCCAATGAATGCAGTTATGGAATTAAAAGGAGTTGAACATGTCTACGTCTCTGATCGCGAAGCCACACTTGCGATTGCATCGATGAATCTCTCCGTCTATCCGGGGGAGTTCATTAGTCTTGTTGGACCCAGTGGTTGCGGGAAGACGACCCTCCTCTCCATGATGGCAGGGTTGTTGATTCCATCCAAAGGTCAGGTCTTGCTGCATGGACGTCCTGTGAGCGGACCTGATGCCGAGGTAGGTTATATGCTCCAGCAAGATTATTTGTTCCCTTGGCGGACGATACTTAGCAATGCTCTAATTGGTCTGGAACTTCAGAAGTCGTTGACAGAGGAGCGCAAGCAAACCGTGATTCATCTGTTAGAAGGTATGGGGCTTGGGGCGACGATGGACTTGTATCCATCGCAACTCTCAGGCGGAATGCGTCAACGCGTGGCCCTTGTTCGAACCCTTGCAACTGAGCCACAGCTTCTGCTATTAGATGAGCCTTTTTCTGCACTAGACTATCAGACGAAGCTTCAACTTGAAGATTTGGTTGCGGAGACGCTGAAAGCTCAGCGTAAAACGGCCGTGCTGGTTACGCATGATTTGGGCGAAGCGATTGCTGTGAGCGACCGAGTGATTGTCCTCGCCTCTAGTCCGGGACGCATCGCTAAAACGTTCGAAGTGCCAGAGCATATCCGGGAATCTCAGCCCTTTTATGCAAGAGAACAGGAAGGCTTCAATGAGTTATTTCATCATATATGGAAAGAGCTTGAAGCCACGGAGCGAAAGGAATGAACGCTCACATGAATAAAGCCGGAGCATCCGCTGAATACTCAGGACATCTGCGGCCAGAAGAGAAGCAAGCATGGCTGAAGATGATCCATCAGCAACACAGGCGTCAATTGAAGAAGAAGAGACGAATTGTACTCACTACGCAGATGTCTATTTTGCTAACCTTTCTGCTCATATGGGAAATTGCGGGTCGTTTCAAATGGATCGATGTACTGATCTTTAGCTACCCCACCAAAATATTCATGCAAATTGGGAAGGATATGCTCAGCGGAGAGCTATGGCCTCATTTATGGATGACGTTAACCGAGACGGCCGTAGGTTTCCTGCTCGGGACGCTGGTGGGTACCTTACTAGCCATACTTATTTGGTGGTCGCCATTCCTTTCTAAGGTCTTGGACCCTTATATGGTTGTCTTTAACAGCATGCCCAAGGTTGCACTGGGTCCTATATTCATCGTGCTGTTTGGCGGAGGATTCACAGCGATCGTCATGACAACGTTATCGATTACAGTCATTATCACAACGCTAGTTGTCAATAGCGCTTTTCACGAAGTGGACCCGAACTTAGTGAAGGTCGTTCGTACTTTTGGAGGGAGCCGGAGAGATGTTTTTCGGAGCGTCATTTTTCCCGCTTCATTTCCTGCTATTGTATCTACGCTCAAGGTCAATGTGGGTATGGCTTGGGTAGGGGTTATCGTGGGTGAATTTTTAGTAGCTAAAGTTGGACTTGGGTATCTGATCATCTATGGTTTCCAAGTGTTCAACTTTACGTTAGTGCTGGCAAGTCTTGTCTTAATCGCATTAGCTGCCACAGGAATGTATCAATTCGTGGTATACATCGAACGCAAATTAATTCGGGAGCGCTAGGGCTCCCTTTTTAGTATGCCATGAGATGAGAGATTTGTTGCTTTTCAGGAAATGCTTTAGGATAAATAAGGATACAGCAGAATTTTTAACAGATGGAAGGTGTATTATGGGCTTCAGAGTAATTAAAACTGCCGTAGCAACTGTGCTATCTATCTTCATCGCCCATATGCTGGGTATTTCGGCTCCGTTGTCTGCGGGGCTACTCGCTATTTTAGGGGTAGATGTGACGAGAAAGCGAAGTATCACTACGGTGAGTTCTCGATTTTTTGCCTCTATACTTGGGTTGTCATTGTCCTTTGTGCTATTTTATGTATTTGGATTTCATATCTGGGTGCTAGCCGTCTATATTTTGGTAGGTTTCCCTCTCATCTCCAAAGCCAATTTCAAAGAAGGTATCGTTACGAGTTCTGTCGTTGTATTCCGCGTCTATGGTGGCACGGAGCTAAGCTTCAATATTATGTTCACGCAAGTTATGCTGCTGTTGATTGGTCTAGGTAGTGCCATGCTGGTGAACCTGATCTATATGCCTAAAGAAGAGGACAAGCTCACCGAGATTAGAAGGAACGTAGATGGACTATTTGCGGATATATTCAGCCGTATTGCCTGTCAATTACGAAATCCGGCGTTTGCCTGGGATGGGAAGGAAATTACGCAAGCAAATGAAATGATTGAATCGGGATTATCCACAGCGAAGCGAGCCTTAGATAACCAGCTGATTTCCCCAAATGAAGCGTGGACGATCTATTTTTATATGAGGAAAGAGCAATTGCACCGGATTGAAAGTATGCTTCAGCTTATCTCTCAGGTCTATCAGAAAATGCCTCAAGGAGAGAGTGCGGCCGTCTTGTTCGATCAGCTCTCCCATGATGTCACGATAGAGATTTATACGGGGAACACAGAGCAGATGTTAGGGGAGCTAGAAAAGGAATATGCCCGGATGGAACTGCCCCACAGCCGCGAAGAATTCGAAGTGCGATCTGCCATTTTACAACTGCTTCGAGAGCTGAGTCTATATCTGCAAACGTCCCGAAAAAGCAAAAATGCGTTCGGTCATCCGATTGTGGAGCGGGTTGTCCCGAGTGAGTAAAGCTAGTGTCCGTAAGGACTTTTGCAAAAATATAAAAATATACGCCTCCAAGTAATCAACATTCGCCTATGTCTTGCATACACTTGATAGTGAATGATTGTATGGAGGAGGTTCAAACAATGTCATCGAAATATCAAAGTAGAGAGATTATTACGAAAGCGATCTGCGGCAAAGGTCGTAAGTTCTCTACCGTAACACATACCGTGACTCCGCCTAATAATCCGACAAGTATATTGGGGGCTTGGATCATTAACCACCAATACGAGGCGGTTGCTGCTGGTGACGGAATTGAAGTTATTGGGACTTACGATATCAACATCTGGTACTCGTACGACAAAAACTCACAGACTTCTGTGGCGAAAGAAAAAGTATCTTATGTAGAAAATGTGCCGCTTACCTATTTAGATTCCCGGCACCGGTCTTCGACGGTGGAAGTCTCTGCGGATGCGACGCAGGAACCTAGCACAGTCGAAGCCAGTGTTGCAGGAGACGGCAGTGTTCTGATTCGAGTTGAACGCGAATTCGCTGTTGAATTGGTGGCTGAGACCAAGATCAACGTGCTGGTCGTACCGGGTGGGAACGACTTCGAAGACAAAGATTTTGACTTCGGAGATAACGGGGATTATGAGGATTTAGATCCTGATCTTCTGGATGATGAGCTCTAATTCATACTGTATACTATGCGGCTGCCTGAGCAGCGACGAGGGCGGAAGCCCTCTTTTTTTTGTTTTAATTGGATAAGGTTGTCCGCAGCACAGATGCACTGCAAGGATGAAGGAGGGAGACAAGCGAATGAAGTATCAACTTTATGTTCAACCAGACAGAGGTAGTGAACCCTTCCGCAGGTCAATGACAGCCGTTCAAGCAGATGGGTTCGTGACAACTAGAAGGCGGTCTGCAGTTGGCGTTATCATCCTCAATCCGCACGAAGCCACTATGAAGCTGGATCACTTGGCGAAAGTGGAAAGCAGGCTTCGGCGGGCAGGACTTAGGGCCAATCTTATGGAGCGGCATCCAGCCAAGTCTAGTTTTGTGCGGAGCTTCTTAGTGCGAGTATTTCATTTGAAAACTGTAGATATTGAGCAGTTAAGTGGGAGCCATTTAGTCATGCAGACTCATCATCACGAAAAACCCTTAATCTCCTCATCCTTGGAAAAAAGATTGGAGCGGATAGCGATTCGAGCTCTTTATACAGTAGGACTCGATTTTGGGGAAGTTGTGCTTACTTCGCTAGGGGGATCAGGCTTCACGGTTACGTCAATTTCTGCGCTCCCAAAAGCAGAAGCTACAAATTCATTGGAATCCTTCGCAAGGTTTGCAAAAAATGAGCTGGCATGGCTCCAAGGTGAACATCCATCGACCATGTTACTTGGCATGGACCCTGAGTTTTTGGTGGTTGATCGTGGAAAAGGAAAAATTATTAGTGCTTCAAAATATTTGGAACATGGAGGTGTTGTAGGTTGTGACGCGGTTCGTACTTCCGAACGCACGATTTATCCTATAGCAGAGGTAAGGCCCCTTCCTGCAAGCAGTCCAAGAGAATTGGTGATCCATCTAATGGATGCCCTTCGCGCTGCTGCAAGGCAGATTCCCCAGACTGCAGAGTGGACATGGCTCGCCGGTTCCATGCCGGTCAAAGGGTTCTCTTTAGGAGGACATATTCATTTTAGTGGCATACCCTTAACCTCAGACTTACTTCGAGCACTAGATAACTACTTAGCTCTGCCAATGGCATTAATAGAAGATGAGCGAGGTAGGTTCAGAAGACCTCGTTACGGTTTTCTAGGCGATTTTCGCAGACAAAGTCATGGAGGATTTGAATATAGAACACTACCGAGTTTTCTCATCTCCCCGCGGGTAACCAAAGGCGCACTTTCTTTGGCCACTTGTATTGCTAACAATTATTGGATTCTTAAGCAACGTCCCTTGGAGCAAGGACTCATCCATGAGGCATTCTATGTAGGGAACAAACGTAGGCTGAACGAGGCTTTTGCTCCTTTGGATCGGGAGATTCGTGCTTTGCCGGATTATATAGAACATCAGAAATACTTAGAACCCTTTTTAGAGACCGTACGTCTGGGGAAAACATGGGATGAAAGCAAAGACATTCGTGCTCTTTGGAATCTAGGCCCCCTCTCGTAAGCATCCACCTCTTTCTGCTATAATAGAATTCTGTAGAAAAAGGGTTGGAGGTTACGTCATGGCTAAATACACGCCGATGATTGAACAATATTTGAAAGTTAAAGAGGGCGCGAAGGACGCGTTCCTATTTTTTCGTCTAGGCGATTTTTATGAAATGTTCTTTGAAGATGCGAAGCGAGCTTCGAAGGAACTTGAGATTACGCTTACAGCAAGGGATGGGGGTGCAGCGGATAAAATTCCAATGTGCGGGGTTCCCTATCATTCTGCGGATAATTATATACAAAGGCTTATCGAAAAAGGCTTCAAAGTCGCAATCTGTGAACAAGTTGAAGATCCATCTGAAGCCAAGGGGATCGTGCGCCGTGAGATTGTAAGAGTCATTACTCCGGGAACAGTCATGGATGGCAAGATCGTTGGCGAGAAAGCTAACAATTACATTCTGTGTGTGACGGAGCAAGAGGGGATCATGGCGGTTACTACCTGTGATCTTTCTACCGGGGAATTGTACGTGACATCATCACCGTCTAGCCGTGAGTGGCTGCGAGATGAGATTGCACTGTACAGTCCTGCTGAAGTGTTAGGCGATGCGGATTTGCTAGAATTTGTGAAACTGGAATCGGCTAACTTAGGGGTACAAGCGGTCTATACTGTGTGGGAAAAAGCTAAAGACGAGCTTGCTAGGAAGCAGTTCGGCGAGGCCGTATGGATCCGGCTTGAAGAGCAGCGGCGTCATGTTGTGGCTTTAATGATGGGGTACTTGTCAGAGACACAGAAGCGATCTCTGGGCCAACTAACGCGCATATCTGTGTATGAGCCCAATCATTATATGATTTTGGACCCGTTCACCCGTAGAAATCTTGAACTAGTAGAGACTGTGAGAGAACGCTCTAAGAAAGGTTCGCTCTTGTCATTGCTTGACCGTACAGAGACCTCGATGGGATCACGGATGCTGCGCAGATGGATCGATAAGCCGCTGCTCCAGCGGGCCCGAATTGAGGATCGGCTGGAAGCGGTAGGTCAACTTCATGGAGCCTACATATTACGTGAAGATCTCAAAGTATTGCTCAAAGATATCTATGATTTGGAGAGGCTGGTAGGCAGAATTGCCTTTGGAAGCGCAAATGGACGGGATCTTATCGCTCTGAAGAAGTCGCTACTTCAAATTCCTTCCCTCAAAAATTTATGTCTGGATTCAGGTTCGACTACGCTTCAGCATATTGGACAGGCATTGGATGATTGCCAAGATCTGGCCTCTTTAATTGATGCATCCATAGAAGACGAGCCTCCAATTTCAGTGCGAGATGGGGGAATCATCAAAGCGGGTTATCATGAATATCTGGACACATTGCGCGAAGCGGGTGTGAACGGGAAGCGCTGGATCGCAGAGCTGGAGAGCCAAGAGCGTATCGCTACCGGAATCAAATCTTTGAAGATCGGTTACAACAAAATATTTGGCTATTATATAGAGATTACGAAGTCTAATCTGGCTTCGCTTCCTGAAGGTCGATACGAACGGAAGCAGACGCTGGCAAATGCCGAGAGATATGTAACACCAGAGCTCAAAGAAAAGGAAGCACTCATTCTAGAGGCCGCTGAGAAAATGGTTGATCTAGAGTATACCTTATTCGCTGAACTTAGAGACCAATTGAATCACCAAATTACACGACTACAAAAGCTCGCAGAATATATTGCTGAGATCGATGTCTATCGCGCCTTAGCGGCTGTAAGTGCTGATGGTAACTTCGTAAGGCCTAAGCTAACGGATGGATATGATCTCGTAGTTGAACAGGGACGTCATCCGGTAGTGGAGACAGTAATGGAAGGAACAGGTTTCATTGCGAACGGTACGAATCTGAGCAAAGAAGACGCTAGTATCTTACTTATTACTGGACCGAACATGGCTGGCAAAAGTACGTATATGCGTCAGGTAGCATTAATCGTCATCTTGGCACAAATCGGTTGCTTTGTACCTGCGGCCCATGCAGAGATTCCTCTGATTGACCGAATTTTTACACGGATTGGTGCAGCGGATGATTTAATTGGTGGTCAAAGTACCTTCATGGTAGAGATGGCCGATATTCAGCTAATGACAGAGAAAGCTTCTGTTCGGAGTCTTATTATTATCGATGAACTTGGACGAGGAACCTCGACAACAGAAGGCATGTCGATTGCGCAAGCTGTAATCGAATATGTACACGATGAGATTGGTTGTAAAGCGCTGGTATCCACTCATTTCCATGAACTAGCTCATTTGGACAGCAGCTTGTCTTCTCTACGCAACTATTCGATGGCTGTGCAAGAGAGCGGGGATAAGGTCCATTTTTTGCGTAAGCTCATTCCAGGGGCTGCCAGTACAAGTTATGGAATTTATTGTGCGAGATTAGCTGGACTACCTAGCGGTATTATTAACCGTGCCTATGATCTACTACAAGAAGTAGAGCAAGGGGTATCGCTTGCAGCGGCTGGGCGTGCTCTAGAAGGGCCTATAACCCTTAGCAACTCGGTGCAAACGGACATAGAATCTGACTATGGTTTTGACTTAGGCATCAAGAACAGAGAAGCTGCAGGAAAGCAAAAGTTTGCGGTAGTGCAGGGTCATCCGTCCTCAGATTATCAAAATACTGATTCTTCTGAACCTGATTTTTCGGTTTCGCAACTGGAATCTATCTCTAGCGACGTAAAGCTGGATCGATCGGAGTCAGGGGCGGAAGTTGTGCAGCTTTCAATCTTTGGAGAAGAGCCTTGTCAACAAGAGAAACAGAACACTTTACTCAAGGCAACCAAACAAATTATGAGTATGATTCATCAAGCCGATCTCATGAATATGACGCCGATACAAGCAATGCAGCTTATTAACGAACTCAAAATGAAAGCGAAAGATATCTAACCTATAAATTCAAGAGGGCGAGGGATGTACGTGGGCCAAATTCAAATATTAGACGATCATATTGCCAATCAGATCGCTGCAGGAGAAGTGGTGGAGCGACCAGCATCCGTCGTCAAAGAATTAGTAGAAAATGCGGTAGATGCTGGCGCTAAAAAAATTGAAGTGACCACAGAAGAGGGTGGGTTGCAGTTAATACGGGTTACAGACAATGGTATGGGGATGGAACCGGATGACTGCGAGACTGCTTTTTACCGACATGCTACAAGCAAGCTTTCCAGCAGCCGAGACCTGTTTCAAATTCGTACATTAGGCTTCCGCGGAGAGGCTCTTCCGAGCATCGCATCCGTAGCTAAAGTTGAACTCATTTCCGCTCATGGAGAACATAATCTGGGTAGAACGGTTGTGATCGAAGGTGGATCACTAAAGCAGAACGAAGAGACGACTGCACCACTAGGTACAGACATTCAGGTCAGAGAGCTATTCTATAATACGCCGGCAAGGCTGAAATATATGAAGACTATTCAGACGGAACTAGGTCACATTTCAGATGTGATGTATCGGCAGGCTTTGGCGCATCCGAATATTGCATTTACTTTAAAGCACAATGGAAATTCTCTTCTACAAAGTCCAGGGAATGGCGACTTGCTGCAAGTCATTGCTTCCATCTATGGCACTCAATCGGCCAAGTCTATGATTCGTATAGAAGCCGAGAATCTGGACTACCGGATCGAAGGATATATTGCTCGCCCTGATGTAACAAGATCGAATCGAAGTGCCATTTCTACGATTGTGAACGGAAGATATATTCGGAGTGCTGGATTGCAAGCTGCAATGTTAAGGGCGTATCATACATTGTTACCAATTAATCGGTATCCTTTGGCTGTTCTCCAGTTGTCCATGCACCCTTCGCTAGTCGATGTGAATGTCCATCCAGCCAAACTCGAAGTACGCTTTAGCAAAGAACAGGAGCTGTACAGCTTCTTAGAGGAGAGTATTCGTGGGGCGCTTGCAGAGCAAGTACTTATTCCTCATGTAGTGAAACAATCCGCTACGCGCGGAAACAGCACGTCGTTAATTCAAGAACAGTTTCATTTTAATAATGGAGGTACTCCGCAAGAGAATGTAGGCTCGTCTATTCTGAGTGTGCCGATAGTTACCCAAGACCACATTAGAGAAGATAATGGTGCAAAGTACAGACCTGAGGCGAAGGATAAAACAAAACACGATTCAAATCTCTCTCATTTGAAGCTTACTCAAACCAATGAATCAATGGTAACAAATGAAAATACTGAAACTAATGAAAATAATAAATCTAACAATTCTTTGGGCTCTCAGCACATTCCATCCGTTGATCCTGCTGGAATGCCAGCAGAACAAATCCCAAATACAACTACGTTGCTACGAACCTCGCACACTGCTGCATCGAATCAAGGTGAGCGAAGAACAGAACCAACTGCAGAACAAGACAATCAGCAAGATAAGGGGTACGAATCCATTCTTCGAAATGCTAACCCAGCACGCCCACCATCCTTGGCTGCCCAAGGTTCAGCGATGTACTCTAACCTAAGATCTATTCCCAATCCAGTGATACCGGCAGAGACACTATATGGAGCGGCAGGACAGCAGGCGCAGTTACCTGCATTTCCTGAGCTTTATTATGTAGGACAGCACCACGGGACTTATCTTATTGCACAGAATCAAGAAAGTTTGTTTTTGATTGATCAACATGCAGCTCATGAACGAATTAATTATGAGTATTACTATGAGAAGTTTGGTAATCCAGCGGATGCATCGCAGGAGTTGCTTTTTCCTATTACACTTGAATTCACATCGGCAGATGCAGAGAAGCTGAAGACTCGCCTTAACTGGTTCGAGACCGCTGGAGTCATTCTTGAACATTTTGGCGGGGGCACATTCCGCGTTGTATCTCATCCTTATTGGTTCCCTGAAGGGGATGAAGCTTCTATTGTGGAGGAGATGGCGGATTGGGTGCTCAGTGAACGAGCGATAGATTTAGCCAAATTAAGAGAGCGTTCTTCTATACTTTGTTCTTGCAAAGCTTCAATTAAAGCGAATCAAAAGCTAACAAGTGAAGAAGCTACCACTTTACTTCAGCGGCTTTCCGCTTCTAAGCAGCCCTACACTTGTCCCCATGGACGACCAATTGTGGTCTCCTTTTCAACTTACGATTTAGAAAAAATGTTCAAACGAGTCATGTGATCGGAGGGTTACACATTTGATAATTACAACCGGTGATCACGAAGCTCCTGATGCAGTGAGGCGTGCTGAGCATCTGGCTGTAGAACTAGGCATTCCTTATGTACGCAGGAACCGGACTTCGCTTACAAGACTTGCTGCACAACAACAGACGGATGCTATCTTCGTCATTTTGGAACAAGGAATTCGCTTGATTACTTCAGACCATGCGTCTATGGCCTTTCATCCGAGTATGTCTTTCGTTCGAGCCAAACGCCTCCTCAAAGGAGAGTCAGATGTAATGTTACACATCGCTAAGGTGAGTGCGGGAGATCAGATTATAGATTGCACAGCGGGCCTTGGGTCCGATTCGATTGTATTTTCTTTGGCCGCAGGGAAAGAAGGTCGAGTGACTGCTGTGGAAAGTTCCTTGCCGCTCTACGGATTATTGAAAGAGGGTTTGAAGACCTACACTTCTGGGGTAAAAGAGTTTGATGAAGCACTCCGGCGGATTGAAGTGCAGCATGCCAATCATTTGGATGTACTCCGAGCCCTTCCGGATAAAAGTGTGGATATTGTTTATTTTGACCCTATGTTCCGCGATCCCGTAATGGAATCTTCTTCCATATCTCCTATGCGCATATTTGCCAATGGAGAGAGCTTAATGGAACTTTCGATCTCTGAAGCCTGTAGAGTTGCCCGCAAGACGGTTATACTAAAGGAGAAAAGAGATAGTGGAGAGTTCAGCAGGTTAGGATTCTCTGTATATGAAAGATCCCATACTAAAATTGCTTATGGAGTGATCGCGCTTTGACAACTAAAGAGAAACCACAACTTTTAGTCTTGGTTGGACCTACTGCCGTAGGGAAAACTAAGCTAAGTACAACCTTGGCGAAATTATACTCCTGTGAGATTATTTCCGGAGATTCGATGCAGGTATATAGAGGCATGGATATCGGTACTGCTAAGATTGACGAACAAGACATGGAAGGGGTTCCGCATCATCTCATCGACATATTGAATCCTGAGGAAGCTTTTTCGGTGGCGATGTTTCAAGAGTATTGCCGAGAATTGATTCCGCAAATTACATCTAGGGGACATCTTCCCTTTATCGTAGGGGGCACGGGCTTATATGTAGAATCCGTCTGTTACGAATTTCAGTTCACTGAGGCGGGGGCAGATGAAGCGTTTCGGGAAGCAGAGTTTGATTATGCTGAGCAATTTGGTAATGAGGCTCTTCATGATAAATTAAAAAATATAGATCCTATTTCGGCATTACGTCTGCATCCCAATGATCAACGGCGTATTATTCGGGCATTAGAGATTTATCACCTAACAGGGACTACTTTGTCGGCTCAGCTTGCTGCCCAGAAAAAGGAATCTCCATATGATCTATGTATCATAGGTTTGACAATGGACCGTCAATTGCTATATAACCGAATTGAAGCGCGAATCGATCAGATGATGAATCAAGGTTTGGTTGAAGAAGTGGAATCATTGATATCCGCGGGTTGTAGTCGTGGGATGGTATCTATGCAAGGATTAGGATACAAGGAAATTGCAGAACACCTGCTAGACGGGATTCCGATGGAAGAAGCTGTAGTTAAGCTCAAGCGAGATACTCGGCATTTCGCCAAGCGTCAGTTGTCTTGGTTCCGACATATGCATGATATTAAGTGGATTGATGTTACCCGTGATGAAGATTTCGCGGAGAATTTGCTGAAGATCCGTGCTATAATAGAAGGAGAGTTCATACCTGATCTTGAACTATAATGTTTAGAACACTAATTGATACTCATTGGGGGTACCGCAAAAATGAACAAGTCCATTAACATCCAAGATACATTTCTGAATCAACTCCGCAAAGAAAACATACCTGTAACGGTATTTTTAACTAACGGATTCCAGATTCGTGGAACAATCAAAGCCTTTGATAACTTTACCATCGTTATTGATAGTGACGGACGTCAGCAAATGGTGTACAAGCATGCGATTTCTACATTTCAACCGCAACGTAACGTGTCGCTTATGCAGGAACCCCCAACGGAAGGCTAGAGCCTCATGTTGAAACTTTTATTAAAGATGAACGTTTAATGTAATAAGGATGAAGGAGGGAACAACCTGATTCGTAGGGTTGTTCTTTCTTTTGATATTCGTAGATAGAGAAGAGACAGATCTGAAGGGAGTCGGACAGAACCATGTCGACAGACAATAAATCACCAAGGCTTTCAAGGTCACAGACCCCTTCTGGGGACAAGAAGACGAATAAACCCACGCCTGTGAAGAAAAAGAAAAAAGTTACGACGAAAAAGGTACTCTGGACCTTATTTTTCACCATGGCCTTTGCCGTAATTTGCGCCATCGGCGGGTACATTTTTATCTCCATTAATGGTGAAAAGATTCTAAGCGAGAATCAAGATAAACTGACCATCTATGAGACGTCCAAGGTATATGATCGTTCGGCAAATTTGATGGGCGAAATTTCGATTACGAAAAGTGAACCTGCAAAGAGCGAAGATATTCCTAAGCTTGTGAAGGAAGCTTTTGTAGCAACGGAAGACAAGCGATTTTATGAACACGCTGGGGTTGACCTGTGGTCGATCGGCCGTGCAGCGGTGAAGGATGTCGTTGCTCGCTCCAAGGTCGAAGGCGGAAGCACCATTACCCAACAATTGGCTAAGAACATTTTCTTATCAAGAGATAAGACTTTTTTCCGAAAAGCCACCGAAGTGTCCATTGCCATGGCACTCGAAAATAACAACACGAAAGATCAGATTTTGACGATGTACTTGAATCGTATTTACTTTGGTCAAGGCTCCTATGGCATTAAAGCTGCATCGATTCGTTATTTTGGCATAAGTAATTTGAAAAAGCTAGAAGTTTGGCAAATTGCCACATTGGCTGCTTTACCCAAGGGGCCATCCGCTTATAATCCTGTAACGAATCCAGAGTTATCGAAGAAACGCCGAGGCGTAGTACTCGATCTGATGTCTGAACAGGGTTATATTACAGAAGCTCAGCGGGATGAGGCTAAGAAAGTCGATTATGACTTTACTCCACCTACTAAGAGTCAGGCGTACCTAGCTTTTAAAGATTATGTATTGAAAGAGGCTGAGGATAAGACGGGACTGTCCGAGGATCAGATAAACCGTGGTGGATATAAGATCTATACGACCATGGACAAACAGGCTCAGACCGCTGTAGAAAAAGCTTTCGCAGATGATGATAATTTTGAGAAGAGTAAGGACGACCAACAAGTTCAGGCATCTGTGGTCATTATGAATCATGAGAACGGAAGTTTGATTGCATTGCTCGGAGGACGTGACTATGAGCGTAAGGGGTACAGCCGTGTAGAAGCGCGCAGACAACCAGGTTCAGCATTTAAGCCCATTGCAGATTATGCACCAGCACTGGATACGGGCAAATTCAGCAAAAATTCTATGCTTAGCAATGAATCCCAATGTTTCGGCAGTTATTGTCCGAAGAACTTACACGGATATTCGAAGACGATTAGTATGCAATCTGCACTTGAAGAATCCGCGAATATTCCTGCGGTGTGGCTGTTGAATCAAGTCGGCGTAAAGACAGGTGTTGAATACGCGAAGCGTATGGGTATCACTATGGACCCTAGCGATCAGAATTTAGCCATAGCGTTGGGTGGACTAACAAAAGGTACAAATGTACTGGAGATGGCTGAAGCTTACAGTGTATTCGCTAACGGAGGGTCCTATAATGAGGCCTATTCAATAAAGAGTATTGTAGGTCCAGATGGCCAAGAGGTATATACCTATAATGCATCCAAATCAGAAAAAGTATTGAAAGATAAAACAGCTTATGACATGACACAAATGATGGAACAAGTCGTAAACAGTGGCACAGGTAAGCGGGCCAAGCTGGACAATTCACGTCCCGTAGCAGGAAAGACGGGTACAACTCAACACGGGATTAAAGGGCTGAACAGTAGCCGAAATCGAGATGCTTGGTTTGTAGGGTACACACCAGAGTGGACTGCTTCTGTGTGGATGGGATATGACAAAGTCGATAAAGATCATCTTCTTAAAGGAAGTAGTGGTCAATCTGCAGCTTTATTCGCAACAATTATGAATGAAGCATTGAAGAATGTACCTGTGAAGCCGTTCCCGGTGCCTAAGGGAGTTCAAGATGAACCCCAAGTGAAACCTCAAGAACCGTCGAAGACCGTAACTGGTCTTTCAGGAACATTTAATGAAAACACAGGGACAGTTGCACTATCTTGGACAGGGGTAGACACACCTGGAATTCAATACCGCGTCTATCGTAAAGAAGCTTCAGAAGCTGACTTTACTCAGTTATTAATTACAGGATCGACCTCTGCTGAAGATGTTACAGTTCTTCCTAATGCTAATTATGTGTACGCCGTGACGTTCTTCGATACGAATTCTGGGGTTGAGAGTGAGCGGTCAGGAACCGCTGCTGTGTCTACTTTAGTGAAGCAACCTCCAGTTACGGAGCCAGAGCCACAACCAGATCCTACACCTCCTGAAGGCGGAGATAACGGAACAGGAACAACGGAACCTGGTAATGGAAATGAAGATAATAATGGAAACAACGATAACAACGGCAACAACGGTAATGGGAACACAGATAACGGAAATACCGACAATGGAAACAACAATCAAGGAAACAACAATGGAAATAACAACGGAAATAATAATCAAGGAAATAACAACAACGGTAATAACAATCAAGGAAACACCAATGGAAATGGGAACAGTGGAAACACCAATGGTGGTCAGGGGAATAGTGGTAGCAATGGATCCGGAAATAGTCAAGGAACTGGAACTGAACCTACTACCCCTAAAGATCCGAGTGCACTAGCTCCTGGTGGAACCACCGATAATGGTGGAACTACTACCGGGAAGTCTACGCAAGGTATTGGGGCCACAACGACTCCCTCACCCTAAACGCCCAGCAAAAGACTGCATCGCTGTCAGGAAAACTGACGGTGAAAGCAGTCTTTTTGCCATTTGAAATAGATTCATCCCTTACGCTCAAAGCTTTGCCAACGTTTGCTCCGTGAATCATTCATTTTGAGTGTCTTAAAAAAATATGGTAAGCTGAACATAACATGAAAGTGAGAGGGTAATTTTTCATGAAAAGAAAATTTGGAGACCGAGCCAATTGGCGCCGGGTCACCCGCAGGAATTTCACTTCCAAGTATGTGGAGAGTGAGGCTTTTACGGGATATATTACGCTTTACAGCATTTACGCATTAAGGGAACCCCTTTGGAAAACTTATGGTGGACACACCTTCCGTATTGCAGATAAGGGATATTCCTGGTTACAATACTACCCCAAAAACTCCCACTATATTGTGACAGCTATGTTTGATGATAAGAAGGAAATCATAGAGTGGTATATCGATGTGTGTAAAAATCAAGGGATTACCGATCAGGGCGTGCCTTGGTTTGATGATCTTTATCTTGATATTGTGGTACTCAGGAATGGTGAAGTATTCCTGCTAGATCAAGATGAACTAGATGATGCACTCCACCAGCGCTTAATTACCGCTCGAGATTATGAGATGGCTTCGGCCACTACCCGTGATGTATTGCATGCCATAGATGCTCATACCTTTCCCTTTTTCATGATGTCTTTAGAACATCGGAAAAATGGGTTTTTGGAGGTAACCGATGAACCTTCGGATTCGTGATCGCAACGTATTTCGCTTATTATCTGGGATTGGCGTACTAATCATATTAGGTCTAGTGTGGTGCGGGTTCGTCGCCTATCGACTGCAAAGTATCCCTTCGTCCTCTGAAATACCACAAAAAGCAGATGTAGGTATTGTGTTGGGAGCTGCGCTGTGGGGAGACCAACCCAGTCCCGGGCTAGCAGAACGACTGAATCAAGCGCTGTATGAATATAACCGGGGATCGTTCACCTATTTCATTGTGTCGGGAGGGTATGATACAGGGAATACAGTAAGTGAAGCGCAGGGGATGGCTAATTTTCTGAAGAGTAAAGGAGTTCCGGCGGCGCGGGTTCTCTTAGAAGATCGCTCTACAAGTACAGTAGAAAATTTACAATATAGTCAACAGATTATGAAATCACATCAATTCAAGACAGCTATCATCATCACACACACGTTTCACGGTCGTAGAGCTTTAGAGATCGCTACATACTTGAATTACACACATCCTCAAGTATCGCTTATTGAATCCAAGGTCATTAATCAATTCTATTATAGATGCCGGGAAATCCTTGCTTATACCAAATGGAAACTGACGGAAAACTTCTAATAACCTGCCCTAAGATAGAATACACTCTTAACAGTAGTAGTTCTTTTACTCTAAAAAGAGGTGATGCCGCATGCAAGGGCGTGTTATGGCCACAAGCGGCCGTTCTGAAGATAGACCTTCGAGACAAATCAATGTCATTCTTCGTAGTGCAGAACCTCCGGTGATTTCCCAAGCGATCCCTGAGGCTGATACGGCGGTCACATCCAAGGCGATTGTTCATCAGCAAGGTGTATTTGCAGAGATACAAAAGGAACTGGACCAGTTAATTGGGCTGGACAATATTAAAGATCTGGTCTATGAGATTTTTGCTTTGCTTCAAGTGACTCAGATGCGTTCTGAAGCAGGTCTGCAAGCGGGGTCCCAAGTGTATCATATGATCTATAAAGGTAATCCCGGAACAGGGAAGACAACCGTAGCAAGAATCGTCGCAAAAATGTTCCAACGGATGGGAGTATTGAGTAAAGGTCATTTTATAGAGGCAGAGCGTGCGGATCTGGTAGGAGAGAATATTGGTCATACGGCTTAGAAGACTAGAGAACTAGTGAAAAAGGCTATGGGTGGCATTCTTTTTGTAGATGAGGCTTATAGTCTGGCGCGTGGTGGGGAAAAAGACTTTGGCAAAGAGGCTATTGATACGCTTGTCAAAGCGAGTGTGTAATTATTTATGTTTCTGATTCGATGCAAACCGGAAAACCTAAGTGGGGTGGCGAAGATTTTAGATCAAAGCCCGACTATTACGAAGATGATCTCGAAGATATGATTAAATTATATCGAGAAGAATTACTATCTTTTGAAGAAATAGGCCGCAAATTAAATATTGATTGGTGGAACATTAAAAATTTATTTGAAAAATACAACATACCTAAATATACTGTGAAAGAAAGAGCTTACTTAAAAAGACAGAAGGATTTCTGCACAATTTATAAACTTAGATATGAATTAAAACTTTCCTATAGTGGGATATACCAAAATTATGGTTTTAGTCCTCCGTACTCCAGAGCAGTCTTAAGTGAAGGATTGGGTAGAAAAACTGAATCTATTAAACTGGTCAAAAATTGATATGAGCCCACTTATTTCTTCTCATATTCTTAATAAGAACAGTTTAACCTTAATCATGTTAATGCGAGGTGCTTAAATTGGGAGTAGGTCTTAGACAGATAACCATTAATGAATCTCGAATGAACATTACGTTTAAAAAAGCAAATGATACATTTGCTTCTGAAGAAACGAAAGAATCATCAATTCAATTTGATCAAACTGAATCAATTATGGACTTATTTGAAGAGCTTAACTCAATGATTGGTCTGGACAAGGTAAAAGATGTAATTTATGAAATATATGCTTTAATACAAGTCGAAAAATTACGCAAAGAGGCTGAATTAAGAATAGATTCACATTCATATCACATGTTATTCAAAGGTAATCCCGGAACAGGGAAGACAACCGTAGCAAGAATCGTCGCAAAAATGTTCCAACGGATGGGAGTATTGAGTAAAGGTCATTTTATAGAGGCAGAGCGTGCGGATCTGGTAGGAGAGTATATTGGTCATACGGCTCAGAAGACTAGAGAACTAGTGAAAAAGGCTATGGGTGGCATTCTTTTTGTAGATGAGGCTTATAGTCTGGCGCGTGGTGGGGAAAAAGACTTTGGCAAAGAAGCTATTGATTGTTTAGTTAAACTAATGGAAGATAAAAGTGATGATCTTGTAATCATACTTGCTGGGTATTCTAACGAAATGAATTTTTTCTTAAATACTAATCCTGGATTGCCATCAAGGTTTCCGATACAAATTGATTTTCCTGATTATTCACTTGATCAATTAATTCAAATCGCTGAAAGTATGGTTAAAGAACGAGACTACGCCTTAACTGAACTAACCATTAGAAAACTAAAAGAAATGATACTAGATGAGAAAATCAATGAACCCATATTTAGCAATGCCAGACTCATTAGAAATTTGATTGAAAAATCAATTCGTCATCAAGCTGTTAGATTAATGGGCAGACACACTAAATTATTAAAACAGGACTTGATGCTTCTTTTACCAAATGATCTTATATCAATTGCTAGTAATGATCTTAAGGCATCAAATATTATTTCGTGAAAAGAACCCCTCATAGGGAAATCCTTAGAAGGGGGGGACTGACCCCATAACGTGAGACAAATCAAAACACCTTCAAGAAAATGGAACCTTGTCGTAAGATAGGGAGATAATCTTGGAGGTGTTTTTGCATTGGCAACCAGAGTAAGTTATCCCGTGGAAATAAAGATGAAAGCTATAGAAATAAGATTGGCAGGGGTACCTGTGAAAGAGGTTATGGGGCAGCTCGGGATACGGAACAAGACACAGTTAAAGACATGGATGAGATGGTATAGAAAAGGCGAATGCCATCGTCTAGAGCAGCCAGTAGGTAAGCAGTACAGCTATGGAAAAGGTCCGGAGCACTCAAAGGAGCTCGAAAAAGTAAAGGCAGAAAACCGATTCTTGAAGCAACAATTAGACTTGTTAAAAAAGTACGAGGAGTTGGAAAGGAGGTACAACCAGAGGTCGCCATTGCTTGGATCGAATCCATTCGAGACGAAGTGAAGGTATCTGAGGCTTGTAGATGGCTCGGAATCGCAAGAGCGACTTACTACCGCTGGAAAGCAGCTGTGGGGACAAAGCATACAGACAAAGCGGAGGAGAGAATCCGGGAACTTTGTATCCGTCATAAATTCCGGTATGGGTACCGGAAAATTACGGCGCTCCTTCAGGTAGAGCAACGTATAAATCACAAACGAGTCCAGCGGATTATGCAGCGTGAGGGGCTTCAGTGCCGCGTGAAGTTGAAAAAACGAAAGGTCCAAGGGCAACCTGTACACCCCTCAGAAAATCTACTCAAGCGACAAATTTATGCAGAAGCCCCTATGCAAAAACTCGTTACGGACATTACCTATTTGCCATTTGGCGGTAAGATGTTGTACTTCTCCAGCATTCTAGACTTGTACAACGGGGAGATTGTGGCTTACAGTATAGCAGATAAACAAGATACCTCTTTGGTGTTGGATACGTTAAACCAACTTCCGGAACAGGAGAAAATGTTGCTACATAGCGACCAATGCAGCGTCTATACATCCTTTGCGTACCAGAAAGCTGTAAAAGGAAAAGGCATTACCATGAGCATGTCCCGTAGGAGTCTTGATAACAATCACTGGGTAGTGGATTACGTTCTAACTCATACATGCTCTCTAGATGCCTTAAATTGGATCGAGCAGCACTATGACATCCAAAGGAGAAAGATCAGACGCACAGATACTTCATTATATGAAATTTAAGTTAGAGTATGACAAATGTTTCTTTGGACATTTTCATCATGATGTTGAATTGCCAGACAAGCAGAGATTGCTCCATAACAATGTAATTAGAATTCAGTAAATTTTCAAGAAGGGAGATGCAAGTATAATTGATCGATTTCGCAAAACTCAATACCCCTAAAGGCAAAGCTGAGATGAAACAACGAATCGAAGCGAGTAGAAAACAGTCACAAATTAAAGAAGAGCTTGAGCATAAGACAGCTCGTTTTAAGGGTCATAGACTCATTAAGTTAGGTAATTGCTACAGTCTAGCCGGTGATCAAGCTAGATACATAAAGAATAAACTTGAACCTATATTGATTGACTGAATAGAGAATGAAAATACTGAGAGATTCATTTCAGGTGGGGCAATAGGCTTTGATCAAATAGCTTTCTGGACTGTTAATGGATTAAAAAACATATTTAAGTATTCAGAACATAGTTGCTGTACCATTTAAGAATCAGGAGATTAAATGGAGCGACAGAGAAACACAGCAATGGTATAGAAGAATGCTCAAAGTTGCAGATGAAGATGAATTGTCTGAATATCGAGTGGATGGAGTTAACATTGGGGATCATCATGCTGCTATGATGCAGAAGCGTAATGAGTCATGGTAGATCAGAGTCGCATTCTGGTTGCTGCATGGAATGGCACGAAGGACGGTACTGGTAACTGCGTAAGATATGTCAGACAGTCAGGCAAGACATTGTTTACTTTGAAGCCACATTATGATTTTGAGTTAGAAGTGTGGTTTGGGATAAATGATTAATGAAAGAATATTGGAGCATAGCTGCTGGTCTCTTGCTTATTTTAATTTTGTATTACTATCCAGCAAAACTTATTTTTAAATTTAATAGAATGAAATTAATGTTCAGGTCATATTTCTTTACTACATGTTTTGCAGTTATAGTTGCTGCTTTGATGGCGAGATAATTGATGGAAGGCAAGTTTCACAATGAGAGGAGAATGCTAATGTCTGATGAGAAAGTTAAAAAATTATATGAAATTTATTCAAAAGAGGTAGATCGGCTATTTAATATCAGCCGAAGAACTAGGAAGAATAGGGTAAGTCAAAACTATTTGATAGAGTTGTCAGACTTAAGGAAAAATACGATTGGACATATGACGAGATTTATCTTCGGGGATTGAAGTGAGTTTTAAATGAAATGCGTGTTTTATAATAAAAAGAAGCAGAGTTGTCCCCAGCCTCTTTTTATTATAGAAAATATAAATTATAACTTAGTGAGGGCATCTAAAATTTTCTTCTGTACTTCATCGGTTTTAAAATCCCCTTGTAAACCTTGAAGAGCAGATGAAATAATTCCATCATTTTCTATTAAGAGAGAATTATATGTTTTTTGAGTGTAATAGGAGTCTTCCTTAGATAAGAACATGATGTACTTAGCTTTGGGCTTAACATAGTACTTAGGATCTGATAATTTGATGGGTATTAATTTATTTTTTTCAGATCCTTTTAATACTTTTAAAACGCTCATTTTAGAAACTTGTGATGAGGGGCTGCCATCAACATTCTCAGTATTGGTTATTTCTCCATAGACAATTAAGTCTGAATTCGAGACAAGCTCCTCAAAGCTATAAACAGGCCAGTCACCAGTAGCTTTACTATCCTCGATAGTTTTTTTACTTGAAGGTTGGCAAGAACTAAGTAATATAACAATAAAAACTAACAACAATGATGTTTTTGTTCTTTTTGTTATCCTCATTACTTCATCTCCCTTTAGAATTAAAGATGAAGAAGCATAGATTCATACTTCACCATTAAAGTATTATAAACTTGATTTTTTAATTGTAAAAGATGATTTAAACGTATTAAACTCGGTAAATCTTTTCTTGAAATCTGGAATATTACTATTATATGATCCATTTTCTTCTAATATAACAGAATTTTTATCACTTTCGTAATAATAGTCCCCAATTTTTTTTAAAACCAAAATATATGTTTTTCCTATTTTAACAAAATCTAAAGCCTGATCTAAGGTGATCTCATTAGGCGCGCTACCCTGAATTGTATTAATAACTTGGAGCTTTGAAAGGCGCGCCGGAGGAAGACCTTCTACTGCTGGTTTTTCTTGATTAGATAAAACTTTAACTTGCACAACTAAATCTGATTGTTTAGATACAAGCTCATCAAACTTAAATTCAGGCCAATCAGCATGTGGTTCTGGGTTGTATGAGTTTGCATTGTCTTTTGAAGTTGCACCAGTTCTATAAGAACGTATATCGTTAATGTCATGTTGTTGTGGAGCGGTTGTTTTTGTTCTATCTCTTTGGTAACTCATTATAGCATTGTCTCCAAATCCGGTTTCAATGTCATTTAAGTATTGCGCATGACCGAATTCATGTGTAGTCGTACTTATTGCGCATGCGCCGGGATTACTATTGCATCCTTGATAACTGTGAATAGCAGTGGTATTAACATAGATGTGGAAGTATTTAGTTGGGGAACCAGTTGGATCATACAATCCAAACCAACCATAATTCATTTCTCCATAATGACCAGCGTTTAAAGATGTTGAATTTTTTGTTATTGTTGTACCTACAGCACTTGTCCAATTAGATGCAGCTTTGCTAAAAGCCGTACTACCGGCAGAATCAATTAATCTATAACTCATAGAATATAGGTCAAATCCACCAGAATAATAGTGTGCGTAAGAAACTGAGCCTACTGAAAGAGATAATAATGCGCTTGCTAGAATTGCTTTGCTTATTTTTTTCTTCATAAATAATCCTCCTTTTAATGTATCTTTTTATAATTAATAGTTATAATTAACTAAATATGACAAATATGAATCATAAATTGAAGATTTATGTCTTTAATTCTTAATTGGATGTATTCTATTTTATATAGAATACTTTGAAAAATGCATATTTGATTAAGAAAAGTGGAAGGTTGTATGATTGATAGATTAATCGTTTGGGAAACTGATTATATTAAACGAGTCAGAGGGGTAGATGATATCTTAACTTATCATCACATTCTACCTGAAGATTCGTTTAGAGCGGAAGGTAGAATTCAGGCAGCAGATAGCTTATTTGTAATTTATTGAAAACCATAGAACAGAAGAAAACTGTAAATACTACTCAGGTATGCCTCTAAAAGATAGAGATCCGTTCATGAAAATTCGTTTGAGTGATTATAGTGTGTTTATCAATAGTTGTAATTGGTTGGAAGATAGTTCTATTGGTGGAAATGTACCGTACTCGCTCTATGGAATAAAAATAAATTATTGTCCAGTATGTGGAAGAGTGTTATAGATGAATAAACGCATTGTTGAAATTCTGAATTTGCAATTATTGTCTTGTTGACTTTCTTAGGTTTTCCCCATGAAGATTTAGCTAATTGGTCGATAGACATACCTATTGTTGGTTCACCTGGATTCTCGCTTAAATATTTATCTTGTTTTTCACTTTTGACATTTAGGATTTGTTAAATCTTTCATGCTGTCACCATCGTTGTTTATTGCAATTGTAGAGGCTCCCTTAGCAATCATATTGTCAATTAGATCATATCTCTTGTGTCTTGCAGCAAGAAGGACAGAATCATCGTCATTATTATTCTTAATATTTAGATTAGCTCCATTATCCAAAAGGAAATTGAACAAATTATCTTTATTTCCGATGATAGCATACATGATCTCAGTGTACCCTTCGAAGCTTTGTGTGTTTATATGCCCCTGAATTTAATAAAAGCTTCAATATCTGAATATTTTCTGGCATAGCTTTAACCGCTAGAGTAAAAGGGGTTTGGTTGCCACTATCATAGATGTATACTTTTGCACCTGAGTCAATCAATTCTTTAATTTCATCATAAGTAGCGCCCGCTAGAATTTTATCGAATAAAAATGTACTTCCATTAGAATCTAATTTGTTTAATTCATCTGACTTATTGCATCCTAAAACTAATAATGAAAATATTATACTGAAACATAATAGCGGTGCATCTGTGAGTTCTGGTGTAACAACTAAAACCAAGAAAGGTTTATTAAAATACTACACATGTACAAGAAAATCAAAAAAGTCATATAGCGTTTCAACTGGAACTCACAATGAAATTTGTAGGGGTTATAACTGGAGAGTAGATTTTGTTAATGGAATAATATGGGAAAAATTAAAAAATACAATTAGAAATCCAGAACAGCTAATAAAGCAACTGATAGCACAATCATCTGATCAGACTCATCTGTCGGAACTAGAACAAGCTAAAATTAGTTTAACTTCCGAATATAAAAATAAGGAAGCAGCTAAAGACCGATATATTGATCTTTATGCCTCTGGAGTGATCAAAACTAAGCAAGACTTAAACAACAAGTTAAATCCATTGACAATTGAACTTGAAGATTTGGATAATGAAATTTCAGTAATAAATGAAAAATTGAAAGCACCTCAATTTCTTGATGATCAGATTGACTTATCTATTTCAATGCTCAAGAAATATGAAAGAAAAATTGAAGAGGATTTATCTATACATGAGAAAAGAGAAATCTTGAGTGTCTTTATAGAAAGAGTTATTCTACATGAAGGGAAGAAAATTGAAACAGTTTATAGAATAATTTCAGATTCAGGACTTGAAGGCGAATACTCAATGTATAATAAACATGAAAATATAATCGCTTGTCAAAGCTATGGAAGATCATAAGAATCAATTTGTATTAATTCTAGCAGGTTATTCGGATGAAATGAATTTTTTCTTACACACGAATCCTGGATTGCCATCTAGGTTTCCCATACAAATAGACTTTCCAGATTATTCGATGGATCAATTGATTCAAATCTCTGAAAGTATAGTCAAAGAGCGAGATTATATCTTGATGCCGCAGGCGATACTCAAGTTAAAGCAACATTTGGTAGCTGAGAAGATAGAGAGCTATCATGCGTTCAGTAACGCGCGGTTATGTACGGAATCTCATTGAACGAGCCATACGCCATCAAGCAGTACGCCTTTTGCAGCATTATGGACATAGTTCCCCGGGTAAAGTAGAACTGATGACCCTTCGAACCGAAGATCTGAAGTTTGATAAAGTAGACAAGAAGCTTTAAAAAAATCAAAAAAAGATGGGTCACAACAAAGGAGCACATAAGAATGAGAAATTCAACATTTGAGACCAAGACCACGCTGCCCGATCGGGCAGTGCTGGTCAGTCTGGTTACCAATGAAGTCAAGCGCAGCGGGATTGATCCCGAATATTCCTTAGAAGAACTCGTTCAACTTGCGGAGACCGCAGGAGTGGAAATTGCAGATGTTCTCGTTCAGAACAAAGAGACTCCAGATACAAGGTGGTTCATCGGCAAAGGGAAAGTTGAAGAACTTCGAGCTTCTATTTTAGCTTTGGATGCTAACACGGCCATTTTTGATCAGGAATTATCAGGGGCTCAGGTCCGTAACTTGGAAGAATCACTGGATGTTAAGATCATTGACAGAACTCAATTAATTTTGGATATTTTTGCGCAACGGGCCAAGACCAGAGAGGGTATCATTCAGGTTGAACTCGCTCAGCATAGCTACTTACTGCCTAGATTATCTGGGCATGGCAAAAATTTGTCCAGGCTAGGTGGGGGAATTGGTACAAGAGGACCCGGAGAAAGCAAGCTAGAGACCGATCGCCGTCACATCCGTGACAGAATTAGTGACCTGAAGCAGCAACTGGATGAGGTTACCCGTCATCGCAAACTACACCGGGAGCGAAGAAAAGAAACAGGTGTAGTTCAAATAGCCTTAGTCGGTTATACAAATGCCGGTAAATCTACTCTGCTCAAACAGTTGACAGAAGCAGATGTGTATATTGAGAACCAATTGTTTGCAACGCTGGATCCGACTTCTCGTAATCTAGTGCTTCCTTCAGGCAAAGAAGTAGTGCTTACGGATACGGTTGGCTTTATTCAGAATCTTCCTCATAACCTAGTGGCCTCATTTCGAGCTACTTTGGAAGAAGTAAATGAAGCGGATCTTATCCTTCAAGTCGTAGATGCTTCTTCAGAACGTCGAGATGAGCAAATGACCGTTGTCGATAATATATTGAATGAACTAGGAGCCAGCAATACACCTCAAATCGTATTATTTAACAAGATTGACCTTTGTAGTGCAGAGCAAAGAGAACATCTTCAGACTGATGCGCAGCACCTCAAGATCAGTGCATACAATGAAGAGGATTTAGTGACAATTCGAAATACGATTCAAGAAAATCTAACCGGAGACACGGCTCTTTTCCGTATTCCTGCGGCACGTGGAGATCTTAGTTCTACCATGTACCGTGTGGGGGATGTAGTTCGTCAGGAAGTTGAAGAAGATGATTTGATCTTTGAAGTTCGTTTGAATCAAATAGATTATGATAAATATGGCTATCAATTGAAGGAATTTATAATTCACGAGGAACCCTCACAATCTTAATTAATATGTAAATGGTATGTGAGGTTTGGTTACGGCATAAAAGGAGAGAGACAGCATGGCAGGATTTACAGAACAAATTAAAAGTTGGTTATCTGAAGCCGAGGAGCAAGTACAGCCTCGGTTTAAAATTGTGGATTCGATTGTGGATCACAACCAGTGGAAAGTAATTGAAGCTTTTCAGAAGCATCAAGTCAGTGATTTTCATTTTGCAGGTTCTACCGGATATGCCTATAATGATCGAGGACGTGAAGTGCTGGACTTGGTCTATGCGGATGTATTTGGCGCTGAAGCTGCTTTAGTAAGACCCCATTTTGCTTCGGGTACGCATACGATTGCCACGGCCTTATTCGGTGTATTACGACCAGGAGATGAACTTTTATATATTACCGGACGTCCTTACGATACATTACATAAGGTAATTGGCTATCCAGGAGATGGGACGGGTTCTTTGCAGGACTTTGGAATCCGCTATCAAGAAGCTGCCTTGCAAGAAGATGGCTCCATAGATTGGAAGAAGGTAGAGGCTCTTATACAGCCTACAACTAAAGTAATCGGGATCCAGCGCTCTCGTGGATACGACTGGAGAAGTTCATTTACTGTCCAAGACATTAAAGAAATGATTAAGCGAGTGAAGCAAATCAAGCCCGATGTGATTGTATTCGTAGATAACTGTTATGGTGAATTCACGGAAGAGCATGAACCTACACAGGTAGGGGCAGATCTCATAGCAGGATCACTTATTAAAAATCCGGGTGGAGGCATTGCTGAGACCGGAGGTTACATTTGTGGTAAAGCGGCCTATGTGGAGTTAGCTGCTTATCGGCTCACAGCTCCAGGAATAGGTGGAGAAGTAGGTGCCATGTTAGGAACTACTCGTGGAATCTATCAGGGACTGTTTCTTGCTCCAACCTTAGTGGGACAAGCGATAAAAGGAAGCATTTTAGCAGCGGCTGTATTTGAGAAATCTGGTTTTGAAAGCAAGCCAGCTTGGCATGAAGCTCGTACAGACCTCATTCAGGCAATCTCTTTTAGTAGTGCCGAACATCTCATTGCATTCGTTCAAGGCATACAGCGGGCCGCCGCAGTGGATGGACATGTTGTTCCTGAAGCATGGGATATGCCGGGGTATGAGCATCCTGTGATTATGGCAGCGGGAACATTTATTCAAGGCGGAAGCCTTGAGCTTTCAGCAGATGCTCCCATTCGTGAACCCTATATTGCTTATATGCAAGGCGGACTAACCTATTCACATGTTAAGTTCGGGTTACTTACAGCCCTTCAAACCATGAAAGATCGAAATTTATTGTAAGGATTCCTAACATGTGATTGACAATGTGAGACTATATCACATAAAATGATATTAAGATTATGGAGTGGAAGGTTGATTGCGATGGCTGATGAAATTCGTAGAAATATGGCCTTGTTTCCCATTGGTATTGTAATGAAACTTACTGATTTGTCAGCTAGACAAATTCGCTATTATGAACAACATAATCTGATTGTTCCTGCTCGTACTTCGGGGAATCAGAGACTGTTCTCCTTTAACGATGTCGAGCGATTGCTTGAGATTAAAGCCCTGATTGACAAAGGCGTTAATATTGCAGGAATTAAGCAAGTCATGAATCCGATGACCAAGGAATCTACCGAAGCTACGGTGATTACCCATGACACAGAAGAAAAACGCAAGGTATTGACGGACTCTCAGCTCTATCGTATGTTAAAACAGCAGTTAGTCACGGGTAAACGACCTGGTCAAGTTTCTCTTATTCAAGGGGAACTATCCCGTTTTTTTAAGTAATTATAGATTTAACCAAAATGTAATCCAAAGGGAGAGGGTACTGTGAGTTACACGAAAGAAGACGTTCTACGTATCGCCAAGGAAGAAAACGTACGTTTTATCCGCCTACAATTTACCGATTTGCTAGGAACGATTAAGAACGTGGAAATTCCAGTAAGTCAGTTAGAGAAGGCTCTCGACAACAAAATGATGTTTGATGGTTCATCGATTGAAGGTTATGTCCGCATCGAAGAATCTGATATGTATTTGTATCCTGATCTGGAGACATGGGTGATTTTCCCTTGGGTTGCTCAAAATAGAGTAGCTCGCCTCATCTGTGATGTCTACATGCCGGATGGTTCGCCATTCTCTGGAGATCCACGTGGTATCCTCAAACGTAATCTACAAGCAGCTAAAGATCTTGGTTATACATCTATGAATGTAGGTCCAGAACCTGAATTCTTCTTGTTCAAGACGGATGAGAAAGGTAATCCTACGCTAGAGCTGAATGACCAAGGTGGATACTTCGACTTGGCTCCAACAGATCTTGGGGAAAATTGTCGTCGCGAAATCGTACTTACGTTAGAAGAAATGGGCTTTGAAATTGAAGCTTCCCACCACGAAGTTGCACCAGGACAGCACGAAATTGATTTTAAATATGCTGATGCAGTGAAAGCTGCGGATCAGATTCAGACCTTTAAATTAGTAGTCAAAACGATTGCTCGTCAACATGGATTGCACGCTACGTTCATGCCCAAACCATTGTTTGGCGTAAATGGTTCAGGAATGCACTGTCATCAATCTTTGTTCAAAGGCGATGTGAACTCATTCTTTGAAGATAGTGATGAATTAGGTTTAAGTGAAACGGCACGTTATTATATGGCGGGTATTCTTAAACATGCGAGAGCTTTCGCTGCTATTACGAACCCAACTGTGAACTCTTACAAACGTCTCGTTCCAGGTTATGAAGCGCCTTGCTATGTAGCGTGGTCTTCAAGTAACCGGAGTCCAATGATTCGTATTCCTGCATCTCGTGGCTTGGGTACGCGTGTAGAGGTTCGTAACCCAGACCCTGCTGCTAATCCTTACTTGGCGCTTGCTGTAATGCTTAAAGCAGGACTGGATGGAATTCAAAACCAATTGCCACTCGTTAATCCGATCGACCGTAACATTTATATCATGTCTGAAGAAGAGCGTGTAGAAGAAGGCATTCCAAGCCTTCCAGCTGATCTTAAGGAAGCCCTAGGCGAGCTGATTCGCAGCGAAGTTATTACAGAAGCTCTAGGAGATCATGCTGTATCTCACTTCTACGAACTAAAAGAAATTGAATGGGATATCTTCCGTACTCAAGTTCACCAATGGGAACGCGATCAGTATCTTACATTGTATTAATCGAGAAATCCCTTGGCGCTGTAAGCGTCAGGGGTTTTATTTTTTATTGGTTATTGTTAAAACGAAGGTTAGCCCTACTAACTGCCCCCGATATGCCCCCCAATTTCTAAAGATGGATTCAAAATATTTTTGGTATACTCTTCAAACCGTTCAATATTCCGCTCTTCAATTTTTTTAGAAATGTGAGAATACACGTCCGAAGTAATTTGAATACTACCATGTCCTAGTTGTTCTTGAACGTACTTCATGTCAACCCCAGCTTCAAGTAAAAGTACTGCACATGTATGTCTGAGAGAGTGGATCGGTAGTTTAGATAAATTGGATCGCTTGCATATACGTTCGAATGCATTGAATAAGGAAGACTTCGGCATAAAATTACCATCTTCACGACAAAGAACTAGATTCAGATCATGGCGATATATATCAGTCAGATTTAGCTTGTTTTGATTTTGCCAATTAGCATGATATTTCAAATTATTAATGAGAGATTCACTGATTCGAATTGTTCGAGCAGACCGAAATGTTTTTGGGTCTCCGAATAACTCGGAATTATCTTTAGCTGCAAAGTCAAGAGTCTCATCAATTTTTATAGTTTTATTCTTTAAATCTATGTCGTTCCATTTAAGAGCAGCAGCTTCTCCTTTTCTCATGCCTGTTTCTATAAGCACTTTGAAAAATATCCAGTAAATATAACCGTATTTTCGGGAGTTCTGTAAAAATAAAGGGATATTACTGGAATCAATAAACTTGATTTCCTGTTGTTTTTGTTCTCCTTTTATCTCGGCCCCAATGCATGGGTTATACTGAATTTTTCGAAGTATCAATGCTTTCTTCATTGCATTTGTCATAGTGGTATGAATGATTTCAACAGTCCTTTTACTCATGGACCTAGATAGGTGGTTTAAAAAAATTTGATAAAGTTCTGGATTTAATTCATTTAGCAAAAGATTTTGAAAATAAGGTAATATGTGATTTTTGATATTGTTCTCATGTGATAGAAGCGTATTTTTGCGAACAGTTCCGCGTTTGTATTCGTTAAGCCAAACGTTGAGATAATTTGCTAAGCTTTCATTCTCAGACAATCCAACTCCTGCTTTAAGATTACGTAAAAACTCTGCAACAGCTAAAGCTGCCTCAGGTTTTGTTCGAAAACCTCGCTCTGACTTCTCACGATTTTTTTTAGTCAATGGATCCTTGTACTTGAGTCTATATTCCCATCCTGATGAGTGTTTCTTATAACTAGCCATTATATCCCTCCTGATAGAACATATGTTCGATTTATATTTATGTTAAATCGCCTTGCGGCGATGAATTGGCAAGTTTAATTAAAGAATCTAATCACTCTTAATGGATCGAATCTTATAGTATAGTTTTCATTAACATTTATAAAAACCCCAAATTTACTTTTATAATATTCCAATGCAGACTCAAGGAAATCTTCTGATATTTCTAAATAATCGGCCAATTCAAATCTGTTACCAATGCCATCATGAAATGCATTTATTATGCCGTCTAAAGGAACTAGCTTATCGAAAGCCCATCTTCGCGCTACAGTTTCCTGTCTGGTATTGATAATCTGAGTCTGGTCTACAATGTTACCTACTGTTTTATGATAGTGTCCAATTTCTTCCGCTAGTACACATTTCTTTTCAAGTGAGCTATCTATGTATTTGCTGATTAGAATGATCTTTTTATGATCAGTCTCGATATACATTCCCTTAAACCTGAATGGTAAATCAGCTCGATCATCCAGTAAAACATCATTTAAATCCTTCGCTAAATTATCGTATGAGAGCATATAGGAGTCCTCCAGGATGCGTATGCTGTAAGTAGTTTATTTGTTTTTAGAAAGAGCTATTTTCATAGCAAGTTTAACCTGCTCCATTTCCTTCTCTGATAAAGGTCCATCATGACCGATTTGGTGAGCCGCAAGAGTAAGGATTTCTTCTTCAGTCATTTTATTAAGTGGATTTAAATTTCTGATCTCCTCGATATCTGTGGTTCCACTCTTAGCCATCAGTTCAAGTTCTTCTGTAGTAATACTAAGCCCCTTACATACTTTTATTACGTTGTCTATTGAAGCCTTCCCCACACCCCTAGATAACATGGATTGAAGTGTAGTAGCTGGCAAACCGATTCTTTCTGCGAAAGCACGTCTACTCATACCCATTTCTTCAATCAATTTATCAATAATAACTGCTTTTTCCACTTTTAAGTCCGCCTTCCTTTATACTAATAATGTACGCTATTCCGTATACAAATCAATCATACAATATAAATATTATCATGTAAATAAGAATTTATACGTAGTTGCGTACAAAAACATTTAAAATTGCGTTGACAGTGAACGCAATACCGTTTATAGTTGGAGACAAGCCAAACGCAATTGCGTTCAACAATGGGAAGGAGGTGTCAAAGTTGTACAAAAACCTTCGTGCAGAAATGGCTAAGAGCAATGTGACGATAGGGGAAATAGCTGAATTTCTTGGAGTTAGGTACGCTACTGTCAGCGATAAGATGAATGGGAAATCGAGATTCTATTATGACGAAGCATCCAAGATAAAACACTGTTATTTTTCTGATTGTTCGCTAGAGTATTTGTTCCAATCAGAGAATCAGAACACAGCTTAAAGATCGAAAGGAGATCGTTTATGAGTAGTCTTATTTCAATTAGTTTAGATGAATCCAAGGTGTTAGAAATATGCAAGGAAAAACTGAATCAAATGCTCCATGAATTAGATTCTAATTATGTGTTTTGGGATACGGCGGAGTTAAAACATAGAACTTGCA
Organism: Paenibacillus shirakamiensis; assembly: GCF_017874255.1. GTDB lineage: Bacteria > Bacillota > Bacilli > Paenibacillales > Paenibacillaceae > Fontibacillus > Fontibacillus shirakamiensis. The sequence goes on from NZ_JAGGLD010000001.1 coordinate 764,227, forward strand.
TGAGCTGGAATTTCATTCAGGAACAGTTTTTCTATGATCCAAGATTCCCGAAAAGGAAGATAGGAGCAAAATGGTATTTTCCAGCTAGAGAAACTAGAGAATTTTTAGAGAATTGGCTTCGTGAACAAAACGCTAATTGAAAGGAGAAATGAAATGAAGCAATTACAGGTCATTAGCCAAAATGGTCAGTTGCTTGTAGATAGCCGGGAAGTTGCTGAAATGATAAGTATCAGACACTCAGATTTGCTTGAACGGATTGGAGGATACATCAAGCATTTAACCAACGGAGATTTCCGTTCGTCAGATTTCTTTATCGGTACAACTTACCTTGATGCAAAAAACGAAGCTCGTCCGCACTATTTAGTCACTCGTAAAGGCTGCGACATGGTAGCTAATAAAATGACAGGAGAAAAGGGTGTACTTTTCACGGCTGCCTATGTAACCAAGTTTGAGGAAATGGAGAAGTCCCACGCGGTTGATCTCACTGGACTCAGCCCACAACTCCAACTAATGATCCAAATGGAGCGGAGACAGGTCCAGATTGAGCAACGGCAACAACAGACAGAACATCAACTTACAACCATCAAAGAAACGTTCCTACAGCGTGATGATAACTGGCGTCAGAAAATTAACGGAATGCTAAACGGCGCTGCGCGAAAATCCGGCACAAGTTTCAAGGACATTAGAACGGAAAGCTATAACTTGCTAGAACTACGAGGGAAATGTGATTTGAATCGTCGTCTTGCTAACCTCCGCGAACGATTAGCTGACTCAGGAGCGACTAAGACCAAAATTAATGAAACAAATCGTATGGATGTAATTGAGTCGGAACCACGCCTTAAAGAAATCTATACAACCATAGTCAAGGAATTGGCTATCGGCAGTTTGGCATAGAAGGGGCGATATGTTTGTTAATAAAGCAAGCATTATACACTCGGGAATTTCAGGTAGAAGTGTTGAAACAAGGTTTTATGGAGCCGAATGATATTGATTTCGAAAAACATAAGAAGCTGATTTTTTGGGGAATCAAAGCTTTGGCTGATAAAAAAAGAACAACAACACTTGAAGAAGCTCACGGTCGATTCATTGTAATGGATATGATCTTGGGATGGATAGGAGCATTGACTCCCAAGCAACTCATGACACTTTTTCCAGTCACAAAAGATTTTGATGGGAACCGTTATGGCATTAAAGATTATTTTTTCACCTTAAACGTCTGCGAAACGCATGGGTTTGATCAGAAGATTGGTGATGCTTTTGATTTCATCTGGGACTATTGCAACCATGATATTTCTGATTTCCTTATAGGATTCCTTACAGTCACCAGCAGTATTAGAAAGTTTGAAGGACAACAAGGCTTGGTAGAAGAATATGCTGCGGAAAACGGTATCAAAACTTATCAAATGAAAGAAATGAATGGATCAACTATTCTGATTGAAAATCTTGTCATAACTAAAGAAGGTAAAGTTCTTTAGAAACTTAGAAAGGAGAATAAACATGACATACGAACGATCTCTTGAGCGACTTGACGTTTATCTCAGGCTTAAGAACTTACGCAAATTGCGGTTTAGTCAGTTGTTGAACGAGTCAGCTAGGATTTTTATGGACGACGAGATTCACGCGATGGAGAACCTATTACGCCAGAAGGCGACATCATGATGTGCGGATGTGAAATGAATCTAGCAAACTATGAAGTATATGAGGACAAGCAACCTCATTGCCTAAGTTGCATGCTAGATGCAGTAGATTGCAGGGATATGGTCTTGGTAAGGAGGTTAGAACCATATGCGAATCGGCGTGAGGATAAAGTTTAGTGAGGATTATGGAGATCAAAGAGCATTAGCTGCGGTGGGAGGAGAGATTACTTTTCCAAAAGGAAAGCCGCCTCAATTTTCCTTTTCAAGTCAGGTTCAATATCACCAGTATCTTAAATTACGAAAAGAAAAAACGCCCACGGTTGCACCCGAGGACGTTGAGTAACGCTTATCAAAATTCATTACGGTCAAAATAACACATTTTCTAGGAGGTTGTAAATAGATGACTTTTGAAGAACAGCCAATTGACTATTCAAATTATCTTCCTGACGCACCACAAGCTCGCTCTGTGGCTGCTGAAATGGTAGCAACTCGTCAAAGCGAACAGGTGAAGGCTGCCTTGTTCTCTGCCAAGCAATTTCCTCGGGATCAACAGGCGTCATTTAATCGCATTATGCAAGCTTGCCAACGAAAAAAACTTGCTGAAGAGGCAGCCTATGAGTTTCCTAAAGGCGGAAGTAAGGTCACAGGTCCATCTATAAGGCTCGCTGAAGTTCTAGCTCAGAACTGGGGCAATATGGAGTACGGAGTTGTGGAGCTGGATCAAGTCAACGGTGTTTCTAAAATGGAAGCCTATGCGTGGGATATCGAAACGAATACAAGACGATCCATGATCTTTAATGTAACGCATGAAAGAAAGGCAAAAGGACGTATAAACAAATTAGATGATCCAAGGGACATTTATGAACTCACTGCTAATATGGGTGCTAGACGTGTACGGGCTTGTATCCTTGGGGTTATCCCTGGAGACATTGTTGATGCGGCTTTAGACCGGTGCCGTCAAACCTTAAAAGACGGATATACAGAGCCGCTGACAGATCGGTTAAGAAAGGCATTACTTAAATTTCAAGAGAAGTACGGCGTATCGAAGGAAATGATTGAGGAATACGTTGGGTGTGGACAGGATGCTTTTACGGAGAATGATTTTCTGAAAATAGCAGGTGTGTGGCGATCCCTTTCTGACAACATGGCAAAGCGTGAAGATTATTTTAATATCACAAAAGTTCATGTTCCTAGTAATGCTGAAGAAGAATTTCTAAAGCTACAGGAGGTTGAAAAGAAGGAGGATGTAGTTCATGACATTTCAACTGAATAGTCATAACTATCACTCGACTGAAGCGAATATTCATTACTGGTCTAACAGCCAGTATAAGGACTTCATAAGCTGTGAGGCTCGGGCAATAGCGAAGTTAGAGGGCTGGACAGAGCCGTCCTCAGATGCCCTTTTGATTGGTTCATATGTACATGCTTACTTTGAAAGTCCTGAAGTATTCCAAGAATTCAAAAATAGTAATCCTGAAATGATCTCTTCTAAAGGACCCACCAAAGGGCAGCTTAAGGCAGGGTTCTTACAAGCTAATCTATTAATTAAGACCATAGAAAACGATCCACTATGTATGTTTGTCCTGCAAGGTGAGAAAGAAGTCATTTTAACTGGAGAATTTGCTGGGGCAGCTTGGAAGGTCAAAATGGACAACTATGCCCCAGATCGTAATCGTTTCTCTGATATAAAGACTGTGGCAGTGATCCAAAAGGAAATATGGGACCCTGAGAGCGGCTATGTTTCATTTGTTGAATCTAGTAAATACACAGCTCAGATGGCTTTATACGCTGAGATTGAAAGACTGACACGGTCTCGTGATGGATGGATAGAACCCATAATAGTAGCTGTTTCTAAGGAAGATCCGCCAGACAAGGCTGTAATCAGTATTAATGCCTACGATATCAAGCGAGAACTAGACAATATTGCAAATAATATGCCTCGTCTCATCGAAGTAAAGGCAGGTCGTATCCAACCGCTACGTTGCGAGAATTGCCGTTACTGCCGTGAGACCAAGAAACTTAATAAAATTGTACATTATTCGGAATTGGTTCCGGGGAGATAGGGAGGAAATACATTTGTTAAACCGAGTGATTTTAATAGGTCGCCTTACACGTGATCCTGAGTTGAGATATAGCGGATCAGGAACAGCAGTAACTAAATTTACAGTGGCTTGTGATCGTCGTGGAGACGATGGAGCGGATTTCATACAAGTCGTTACTTTCAAGCAGACCGCTGAGGCTTGCGCCAGTTACCTTAAAAAAGGTCGTTTGGTCGGCATAGAAGGCAGATGGCAAACAGGCAACTTTGAAAACAACGAGGGCAAAAAGGTGTATACCAACGACTGCATTGCTGATAACGTCCGCTTTCTAGAAAAATCCAATAGTGGACAAGCCAGCAGCGGACAATCTACAACCAACAAAGATCCATTCCAAGATGATGGTAAGCCAATAGACATATCTAATGATGATATGCCATTCTAGGGGGCGCTTAGATGCCTGCATACAGCAAAGAGGAACAGGTTAAAAAAATTCGTCACAAGCCAAAGAGGGGCCGCCATACAGCCATTACAGACAAGTGTAGCAATGAAGTAAAAAGGCGCGCTGCGGAAAATAATCCAGAAGGTTATCTTGTCTGTGAACGTTGTGGCTGTAGTCGTCCTAGTGTGCGCTTTGAACGCGCTCACTTAATAAACGCTAGTCAGTATGGCGAAGGAGGCCAGCCTTGGAATATTGTCCTTCTGTGCGGACCTAAAACAGAAACTGGTACGTGTCATCAATGGGTCGATGAGACGAAGGTCGGCAATGAGTGGAAGATGGAAAAGCGTAGAGAGTTATTGAACTACTACACCATTGGCCCCGGGCGTGGATGGCAAGCTTACACAAAGGAATAAGCGGGTGGTGAAATGGACGGATGGATTAAGCTTCACCGCAAAATATTAGATAACCCGGTTGTATGCAAAGACAGTGATTATGCTGCGGTTTGGATGTATCTACTACTAAATGCAACACACAAAGAGTATCCAGCGGTGTTCTCAGGCGAACGAATTTTGCTCCAACCGGGGCAATTATTAACAGGCAGAATAACGATTGCTGAGAAATTTAACATTCACGAGAGCAAGGTGCAACGCATCTTAAAATCGTTCGAAATCGAACAACAGATTGAACAACAAACTAGCAACAAAAAACGCTTAATATCAATACTTTCATGGTCTGATTATCAGACAGATGAACAACAAAATGAACATCCAGTGAACAACAAGCGAACAACAACTGAACAACAAGTGAACACAAACAAGAATGTAAAGAACTTAAGAACTAAAGAATTAAAAGAAATAAAAGATATGTACTCTCCTGACTTTGAATCTTTCTGGAATGCCTATCCTCGAAAGATCGGAAAGAAAGAATCTGCTAAGAAATTTGAAAGTGTAATTAAATCGGGTGAGGATTCCAAAGTGTTAATTCGATGTGCAACGAATTACAAGAATCATTGTGAACGCCAAAGAACGGATACCCAGTATATAAAGCATCCTAAAACTTTTTTGAACGAAGAGAGATACAAGGATTATATGAATGGCGGTGAATCTATTGAAACCGGAGGACATGATAGCGGCTCTACCGGAAAGTATAACGAATTTATTATACAGTGATAATCCACCTTGGACGCATTGGGGTTGTTGCATCCATTGCAGAAAGTTTCTCAGTTATAACGAGTACACGATTCTTGGACGAACCCGTAAATTTAAAATTCATTGTGATTGCGAGATTGAACATGACAGACAGCAAAAGATCATTGAGGAACGTAGGAAGAAAACGCTAGAAGTACAAAAGGTCTTTTCTCGTTTAAACCTTATACCAGATTCACTTCTAAATGCAGGGTTCAAGAACTTTCAAACTAGACCGGGTTCAGAGAAATGCTATGACATTGCCAAAGACTTCTACCGGAACTTTGAAAATGAACAGATGGGCTATGTATTTTTTGGAACTCCCGGCAATGGCAAAAGTCATTTGTCTCGAGCTGTACAGAGATCACTTGATGCAGACGGCTATCCTACCTTGTTCTTGGATTGGCCCAAGATTTCGGACTTGGCACGTAAAGCCATAAAAGACGAGAAAATCAACATTGGTGCAATTGTAAAGGCCGCCATAGATGTAGACCTATTAGTCCTTGATGACATTGGAACAGGACACCTTACAGACTATGAATTTAAGACAGTAGCATTTCCCATTATCAATGGCAGGCAGGGCAAAAAGACCTTATTCACTTCGAACCTTAGCCCGGATCGGTTGGAAGAATGGTTTGCACGAGACAAGGATAATAGGCCGCTGGATGTTGATGGCAGATGTATTGACCGGATTATCGGATCTTGCAAATTCGTTCTCAACAAGGCCACTAGCTACCGGAGAGAGCGAGCAAGAATCATAGAGTAGGAGGCAGGCAATGGAGCAGATAGAAGACTTTGAATTATACGAGAAAGACTTTGATAAATGGCTAGAGATTGGACGAGCTGCCTTTGCGGCTGACGCTCAAGAGGTAATGGACGACACCAGCAAGGATTGGCCGGATCGAATTCGGGCAGCGGCTGAGTTCAAATATAAGCAGATGGAGGACGGACAAAATGCCTAGAGAAGCATACAGAAGGACTGAGGACTTTCGGAGTCGTAACAAACTGCTCATCGCTTGTGAGGAAATGGATTTCACATGGAGTGATAGCGAAGTTAAAGAATTTGTATCGATGTGGAAAGCAGGTATAAGCATTGAGCAAATGGCAGCCAAATTCGAGCGTGATCCAGATGAGGTGTTGGTGCTTGCTATAGACCGTTGCAGAGCAGATAGCATAGGTAAACGTTCAGGCGGCGCAAGAGGGGTTGTTTCAGAGGGGGTAGCAGTATGAGGTTCGTAGGTATAGACCCTAGCACTAAAACAGGCATGGTGATCTTGGACAGGGACGGGCGATTGCTAGATAGCTTTGAGGTAACGGCTAAGGGGACTGATCCGGAAAGGATGCTAACCATTGTAGAAAGTACATTGGAGAATATCGAAGCAAACGACTTAGTGGTTATAGAGGGCTTTGGATTCGCTTCCCAATCAGGATTTTTACTTGGAGGAATTGGCTGGGGAATTCGCATGGAACTCTTTGCTAGAGGAATTAAGTATCTCGAAGCAGCTCCAACAGCACTGAAAAAGTATGCCAGCGGTAAGGGAAACACCAAGAAGGATGAGTTGGCAGTACACATTTATAAACAGTGGGGTTTCGAAAGCAAATCAGATAACGTCCGTGATGCTTTTGTATTGGCTCACATAGCCCGTTCTATCCGAATGGGTACTGCTAGCACAAAATACCAGCAAGAAGTTGTACAGGCCATTTTAGAGCCTCCAGTGAAGCAAAAGAAAAGAGCATAGAGGGTAAAGGGATCGGTCTCGGCCCCGTTGCGCCCTAAAATAGAACTGATGTTTGACTAAATACAAATTATGGAGGTATAAACATGAACTTATCACCGCTTTTTGAAATGCAAAGGGAACTAGATAAACGGATCGTCAAAGAAAAAGAATTAGAAGGACAAGACCTATTACCGCAAAAAATTCTAGCACTCCAAGTGGAGCTAGGCGAGTGTGCGAATGAGTGGCGAGGGTTCAAGTTCTGGAGTAACCGCCAACTGCCAACGGAACCTGAATATAACTGGAAGCCCAATGAAGATGGATCTAATCTCATCTGGGAAACAGTCTACGGGTACAAGAAGCACCCACTCCTAGAAGAATACATTGACTGCCTGCACTTTATATTGTCGATTGGACTAGAAATAGAAATCGACATACAGGAATTCGGATTTGTAGCTGTGGTACGTGATACAACAAATGAAAATTTTTTAGCGCTATTCGAGAGGATTAGTGAATTTTCTTTGGATCCAGATGATTGGAACTATGAGCAGTTGGTGGATAGATTTTTTGGTCTTGGAGAAATGCTTGGCTTTAATTGGGAGCAGATTGAAGTTGCCTATAAAACTAAATGGGAGATTAATCAACAACGGCAGACAAATGGATATTAATAGGCCGAATCAGGACGGTCACTACCTATAAGGGAGAGATAACAATGAAGGTTGCAGTTAACAAATGCTTTGGAGGATTCGGCTTATCCCATGAGGCTATGTTGAAACTGATACAGCGTGGATGGAGAGTGACCGTATACAATCACGAAATGGAAATCGCTGATCCTGACGCAGATTTAGTTGATATTACAAGCATACCCGGGGAATTTTGTCGGCAGGGAGACAGTCCTTATAACTTTACAACTAAAAGGGATATAAATACTCTACGTACTGACCCGGATATCATTGCCGTAATTGAAGAACTGTGTGAAAAAGCAAGTGTTAATCACTCAAACGTACAAATCGTTGAAGTTCCTCATGATGTAGTGTGGATAATTCAGGACTATGACGGGTTTGAACATATTGCAGAAGTGCATCGGACTTGGTAGAAGCAACAGAGGGGAGACATCCCCTTTAACCACTCTATAACAAGGGATAACCCTATCCGGCTGAGCAGCAGACACATTACGCCAAATAGAAAGGAAATAAATCATGAACTTGAAAGATACAAAGATATTCATTCCTGAAATACCTAAAGAGTGGGAGCGCAGGACTCGTTCAGGTCATACAAACACTTGGAATGATCCTTTTCATAGGAATGGATTGCCGGAGGTCAGCCTTGAACCTCCAATGAGAGGACTTTACGCCGAAAGATTTGATGATGGATGGTATTGGGTTTGTGGGTGTAACAAGTGCCTAGGGAATGGACAATCATACTCTTACATCGTCTGCGAAGACCATAACAGATGCGTAACATGTAACACTCATCGTAAGGATTTAACGGAGACTCCTTGGGGACATCCAGACGGATTTGAGTGCCAGCCCTGCACTGCTGACAGAAAAGAAGAACTCAAGTTAGCAGCTCTAGCTCGTGCAAAAGAGTTAAATCTAGATGAATGGGATCATTACAGAGAAGATAAAATCATATGCCCCGTTTGCTTCTCAGAAAACTCGAATGATGATATGCATCAATCAAACGAATACGATTTGGCATGTTCGGTATGTGACACTGAATTTGCTGTCGAAGTTGAATATGACCCCAAATATACGTCCAGCTTAAAAAAGTAATGTCACAGTTCGAAGAAATTTTGCGATAGGCTAAACGGCCCTCTATCGACAGAATAACCCCAACGCATTGTGGGCCGTATAAGGGCTTTATCTATCCATACAATATTTTCAAGCAGTTTATGACGGGACGAAAACGTTTGAAGTACGCAAGAATGACAGATCATATGCAGTCGGTGATGTTTTGGTATTGAAAGAATGGGACGTGGAATACACAGGAAGTGGGATCGTCAAGACGGTAACTTACATGCTAGATAATCCTATTTACGTTAAAGACGGCTATGTAATTATGGGACTTGGGGAGGTAGTGGAATGAGTAGAGATATTAAGCCTTCTTTTGAAGAAATAAAAATCGAACTTGAGCCTGAACAAAGGTTCTTTTACCAAAGAGACTCAGATGGAGACATAGTTTTGGTGGATGAGATACAGATATTCGCGTATGCCAAGCAAATCACTTTGTTCGGTACTCACTTCTCAGTGGATTACGAGGACAAAACAATTTTAAAGGCAGCGGATCGTAGCTTTATGAACTTTGAAATGAATCTATTAGGGGAATATTCAGATAGCGAAGGATAACGGATGACTGACCTGTTACCCCTTACCTGAGAGGGAGGATACACATGACACCTGAACAGTTATTGGCATTGGAGCCGGGCAGAGAGTTGAACAGATTGGTTGCTCTTAAGGTAATGGGATACGAACAAAGCAGATTTCAAGTTGGGTATGTAAGGAAAGGTGCTTATGCCACATACCCAAAGCATTATAGCTCAGACATATCCGCAGCATGGGAAGTAGTGGAGAGGTTTCCCATCGTTAACTTATCCAGAATAGAAATATTTGAAGGGAATTATCATCATGCGGTTGAGATTTATGCCGATTCTGAGACTAATGAACCTTCGATGGTGGAGGCACATACCGCCCCTGAAGCCATATGTAAAGCAGCTCTATTAGCAGTAATGGATAAGGAGGAATAAACATGCATCCAAGGGACAGGGAAGCTCTATATAATTCGATCAAAAGATATCTGGGTGGGGAGGAATTTACCCACTTTGACCTAAAAATCCTTGTTGGAAAGTTACAAGAATCAGAACAGGAATTTAGAACACAGCTTACTGAACTGGAGCAGGAATATGACGAACTTTACAACCGGACGAACGCAATACCTTGGATAAAGTACAATCCAGAGAATCCACCAACAATGAAAAGTAAATTCCTTGTTATTGATGATGAGAATCAAATCCTTACCGCAATTATAATCGAGGGCCATAAGTTCGGACTAGGCTGGTGGGAAAGCAACGGGAGAGGATATGTCGGCGGTGTAACCCATTACGCAGAACTCAACCTACCTGAGAGGGAGGATACAGAGACATGAGAGCAACTGAGGAAGACTACGATTTAGCAGCATCTAAAGGCATAAAGCGGTCTACATTCTACAGTCGTGTCTATATATTGGGCTGGGACAAGGATCGTGCGATGAATACACCAATATGTAGACGTAAAAGCATTTGGATACACTGGTCTAAAGCTGCAACCCAAAATGGTATCGGATATAGCACATTCATGACCCGTGTACACAAGGGATGGACCCGTGAAGAGGCAGCAACAATTCCGCTATACGAGTCAAATGATTTGCTAAAAAAGCGGCGTAAGTATTCTATTAAACTACTAAAGCAAGCAGAGCAAAACGGTATAAGCCGATCACTGTTTTATCATCGTATAAAGACCGGAGTAACTCCTGAAGAGGCGGCCACGTTACCGAGATACGCCAATCGTCCTAAGACAACATTAAGGAGCAGAGAGGAGAGCCAGCATGCAAGTAGTAGCTAAGATATACTTCGTATGGACTCAAAAGGCTGAAGAAAAACATCCGGAAAGGGTAGCAGGATCACCTGTATGGGATAGATATAAACATAAGGCACCTGCAAGTATGCTGGAATCCGGTGATATTGTGGACCTCCACGATTACGAAGGGCAAACAGACTTATTCAGTTTTGTATAAAGAAAGGAGGATTCACTTGGAAGTAGAGCAATTATCATTGGGAATTTATAAAGTCAATGAGGAAGAGACAAGAGTGGCTGTCGAAAAGTATTTGCTCCAAGCAAGAGAATATAAAGTAACGGAGTACATTCCTGAAGAACCTAGCATCACAGCATCCTACTCAGATATGCCGAGAAGCTATACAGGTGTTACAAGTGATCAAACAGGCAATCTAGTAACTCGTATGCTAGACGAGGTAGAACGCCGCAGAAAGCACGTTGAACGGGCTGAGAAAGCCATTGGTCGGTTAGGGTGGAAACAACAGAAATTAATTCGCGCTAGATATATGGACGAAGATGATGCATGGGATTATGACACAGCTAATCAGATAGGGTACAGCGAACGCCATTACAGACGGATCAAATCCATAGCTATTTATCGATTGGCTAGCACATTAGGTTTGATTGTGTTAAAAGAATAGATTCGTGTCCGCTTTTTGTCCGCTTTATGTCCGACTTATGGACAAAGTACCTGTTATGATTGTATTGTGGAAAATCGATTTAGGATGTCTGTCACAAGGATATCATATCACGTCTAACAGGCTGGCTTATGCTGGCCTTTTCTTATGTTGCGGATGATTCTAAATGACTTCCTTACAAAAGGTAATCATAGCCAATCCTTTAAAGAAGAATAAGACTAAGAGTAAGTTAGTAAGATGGGCGAAAGATAAATAGGCTTAAATGGATCTAACTTTAAATAAACTTCTAAATAATTACATATAATAGTTTATATTTACAATAATTCCTGTTATAGTATATTTTGTAATAAAAAACTAGGAGGTTTTCTAATGAAAAGATTGATTACTTTATTACTGTCTATTTGTATGTTGGTTAGCGTTCCTATTGCCGCTGTTGCTGCAGAAGGAAATGAAAAGGCTTCACCTGTGCTAAATGAAAGAGTTGTTAGTATTTTAAAGGAAAATAATGTCGAATTTCAGATTGTAAATGGTAATATAAAGTTAGTTGAAACATCTCCTCAAGCAGTTGCTAAAGCCAATGGTTTAATTTCCCAACAGGATCAGTACTCTACAAGAGCTACTTCTTATCCAGGTCCATGGGTGCACGAGAAATTGAATGACATTTATAATTCGAGAAAGTTTCAAGCTGCAACGAAAACGGCTTTGGCCGCAGCGGTTATTGAATGGGCAAAAAATATGGGGATTCCAGATCCGGTTAAAATATCTGTAGCTGCTGCTGGCGGTTTTGCGGCATATTATTTTATCAATACAGATAAAGAAGATTTATATTTTCTTATTAAGTATTACTATCGAGAAATTGGAAAAGGATTCTTTACTGAAAATGGTACTTTCATAGGCGATTACGAGATAAAAAAAGAAATAAGAGTTACTAAAAATTCTAATTATACTGGTGGTAATGTTGAAAATGATATTAGAAAATCGACAATTGTCGATCCTTGGTTCTGAGAAGAGATGATCAAACTTGAAATACTTAATTACTTTTATTCTTAATTTTATATTGGCTTCCTTCATTTACGAAGAATCCAATTTTGTAAGACCTTTAATACAATCCCTTTTAATAACGATTTTGATTATAATAACGGATATAGTTATTAAACGTAAAAGGGAAAAAAAATAATTATAAGCTGATTTAAATATTATGCGGTATGGATTAAGGCTACTCCTTCGAGTGGCCTTTTCTAATTTGTTATTCATAACCTATGTATAGCTGCCTCTTTAGTGGGGCGGTATCTTATGAAGGAAAATCCTTCCTAATGTTGAATTATGATGTTATAAGGAGGTGATTTTTATATGAGTACAAATGAAAAGATGAATGAAGAAGAAAGAGAACTTTGGAGGAACAAGTTAGATGAGATGCGTAGTTCTGTTTATGGACTAACTACGGAGTTTGAAGAAAATCTAACATATCTTACTAAGAATAAACATCTGTACAATGAAGAAATGTTTAAATTCTTGATTGAGCAGATTAAGCAGGCAGCAATAGAAGGAGCAGAACATAGTTCTAGGCTAATAGAACAGGTTACTATGATTGAAAAAAAAGAGATCTAAGTAAAAGCACCCTAGTAGGTGCTTTTTTAATCTCTATTAATAAATTTTTACGCCACTTTTGCTGGTCTCATATGCCAGTCCTCCAATAACCGTGACCACAACGGGTAAAGAGTGGATCGTGGAGGCCACCGCTGCCTAAGTAAAGCGGCTACTACATAATTAACCAGACCTCTTTAATAGAGGTTTGCTTTTATTAATCTATTGTAGATAATTTATGTTCATCTAAATCTCTACTTATATGTCGCCAATGGGCGGCTTTTTTATTTGCATAGAAAGGGTGAAGAGAATGGCATTGACAGCCAAACAGAAAACATTCGTACAAGAATACCTGATTGACCTCAATGCCACTCAGGCAGCGATCAGGGCAGGATACAGCATGAAGACAGCTAGAAAGATAGGACAAGAAAACCTAACGAAACCAGACATCCAGCAAGCCGTACAACTGGCTATGAATGAACGATCCCAGCGAACTGAGATCACTGCCGACATGGTCTTAAAAGAATATGCCAAGTTAGGATTTAGCAACATTACCGATTATCTGAAAGTTGAAGAGAAAGAGTTTAAGACAGAATCAGGAACTCAGTTATACAAAACCGTGGAGATATACGAAACGGATTATATAGATCGTTCTAAGATGGATGCAGTAGCCGAGATTAAACAAACCAAAGAAGGTATATCAATTAAGTTGCATGATAAAAAAGGCGCACTTGATAGTATAGCCCGACACCTTGGTATGTTTGTAGATAAGGTACAACATAGCGGTAATGTGGATCTGTATAATCCCTATAAGGATCTAACTCCTGAAGAGTTGAAGAAGTTGATACGTGATGGTTGATATGGAATTGATCAAGCGAGGAGCGCGGATAGAGCTTGCAAGACGAGAGTTCTTTTACTTCTGCCAAGCCATGGCTCCAGAATTTTATAAAGACGATCGAGACTATCTAGTAGAGCTTTGTAACGAGATGCAGGCGTTTTATGAGTCTGATGACGACATTCTCATTGTTAACGAGCCACCGCGGCATGGTAAATCAAGGACAGCTTCCATGTTTGCACAGTGGGTATTTGGGCAGAACCAGCAAGAAAAGGTCATGACAGGCTCATATAACGAGACATTATCAACCACATTCTCCAAGGCCGTACGTAATGGGATAAGCACTATCAAAGCTGACCCTAGCGTTATCGTATATAGCGACATCTTCCCTCAGGTCAAGATTAAGCAGGGTGACGGGGCCATGAACCTGTGGAGCTTAGAGGGTGGATATAATAACTATCTGGCTACGTCTCCAACGGGTACAGCGACAGGATTTGGTGCTTCGATACTAATGATCGACGACTTGATCAAGAATGCAGAGGAAGCCAGCAACGAGTCAACACTTGAAAAACATTGGGACTGGTTTACGAATACGATGCTTTCCCGTCTTGAAGAGGGCGGCAAGATTATCATCATCATGACAAGATGGGCTTCTGGTGATCTAGCGGGCCGGGCTTTGGAACACTTCGCAGAAGAGAAGAAGAAGGTCCGACTGCTGACCATGAAGGCCCTCCAGGATGACGGAACGATGTTGTGTGAGGAAATCCTTAGCCGCGAATCGTATGACATGAAGGTCCGCGCTATGGGTGAGGATATTGCATCAGCCAACTATCAGCAGATCCCGATAGACATCAAGGGTAAACTGTATAGCGGCTTCAAGACTTACGAACGACTACCTATAGATGCCAATGACAACCCTCTATTTACAGGCATATATGCATACTGTGATACAGCGGATGAAGGCAGTGATTACCTCTGCAATATCATTTGGGGAGTGTATGGAAAAGAAGCATATGTCTTAGATATCATTTATACAAAAGCTCCTATGGAGGACACAGAGCCAGCCGTCGCAAAGGCTCTTTTTGCGTTTCAGGTAAACAAAGAACGTATTGAGTCCAACAGCGGTGGTCGGGCATTTGCTAGGAATGTGAAGCGAATATTGGAACAAGACCTGAAGAGTAACCGGACGGATGTGAGCTGGTTCCACCAGAGTAAGAATAAGGTGGCCCGGATTACATCTAATGCAACATGGGTTATGAATCACATTTATTATCCGGTCAACTGGCGTGACAAGTGGCCTGAGTATTACAAGGCAATGATGAGCTATCAGAGGGAAGGCAAGAATACCCATGATGATGCACCAGACGCTACAACAGGCGTAGCAGAGACGATGTACTTGTTAGGAGGTTAAGGAATTGGGGTGGTTAAAGAACATGGTAATGAAGATGCTGAGAATTAACCCAGCGCCAGAGAGTCAGATTATCACAATCACAGAGCCGTTTTCATTTAGGACCAACGTATTACGTAATAGACTGTGGTATCGTGGTGATCCGTCCGAGCTGGACCAGTTTTATAAACAAACGAAATCAGATGCGGTAAGTAAATCACGTTTCTGGGCTGCTGTCCCATCCGATGGATTAGGTGTCCGAAAGATTCACTCGGGGTTACCTGCTATGGTAGCTGATAGGCTCGCGGACATTGTAATAGTAGATTTAAATGATGTGGATCTGGATAATGAGCCAGCAAAGGCACTATGGGATGAAATCAGCAAAGATAACGACTTTAATGAGCTACTAGGTGGCGGAATAACTGAGGCGCTGATTGCTGGTGATGGGGCCTTTAAAATAACTGTGGACACCGAGGTCACAAAGTATCCCATCATAGAGTTTTACAGTGGCGATCAGGTGGAATACAAGCGGACTCGTAACCGACTCCAAGAGGTCATATTTTATACGGATTATGTAGCCAACAACAAGGATTACAGGCTGGTCGAGACATTTGGACATGGTTATATCCGTTATCAATTGCTAGATGCTTACGGCAAAGAGGTTGCGCTATCTACACTACCTGAAACGGCTTCATTGGCTGATGTTACCTATAGTGGGGATTTCCTTATGGCTGTGCCGCTGATGTTCTTTAAGTCTCAAAAGTGGCCCGGACGTGGCAAGAGTATATTTGACAGCAAGTCAGACTCATTTGATGCTTTGGATGAGGTAATCAGCCAGTGGGTGGATGCCATCCGGGCAGGTCGGGTCCAGAAGTACATTCCTGAGGATCTGATTCCCAAGCACCCCGAAACAGGGCAGCTTCAAAGGCCGAATCCCTTCGATAACCAGTTTATCCGCATCGGTAGCGTAATGGCCGAGGATGCCAAGGGACAGATCGACATGGTGCAACCTGCAATCTTGTATGAGGCATTTGTAGCCTCTTATGCTAGTGCGTTAGATATGTGCTTGCAGGGGATTGTCAGCCCATCTACTTTGGGGATCGACTTGAAGAAGCTGGACAATGCAGAAGCTCAAAGGGAAAAAGAGAAGGCTACGCTTTACACCCGAGGCAAGATCATTGACCGTCTGAATGAGGTGGTTCCGGAACTCGTGGCAACGGCGCTTAAGGTGCAGGATACCATTAAAGGTCAGGTAGCCAAGGATTACGAACCCAGCATTAGTTTTGGGGAGTACGCTAGCCCATCATTTGACGCTGTAGTAGAGACGGTAGGTAAGGCAAAAGCATTAGGTATCATGTCTATCGAGCGAGTTGTAGAAGAGTTATACGGCGATACCTGGACAGATGAGGATAAGGCAAAAGAGATAGGTAGACTCAAAGAGGAACAGGGACTAACTGAGGTGGAGGAACCGGGAATTAATCGTGACAAGCCTCCTGATAACATTGAAGAAGATGAAGATGAATGAAGAAATATGACATTCGTAAAATCTTCTCACAAATGGAGACGGATCTGATTGCGTCCATGAAGAGGAACTTAACGCGACACGAGAATGAAGAGAAGAAGGAAGGCTTCGAATGGGAACAATGGCAACAACGTAAGCTGGAGGACTTGAAGCAGTATAAGAAGGAAGCCCGGAAAATTGTTAGAAAGCAGGAGCCAGAAATTGAGGAAGCCGCGAAGGGATCTATAAGGGATTCATTTAAAAGCGGTGTCGACAGAGTTAAGGCAGCAGCTAACAGCTTGTGGAATCGTATCAGACCGGGAGCGACAAAAGATGCCCTTAAGGTAGATGATACAGACGAAAGCTTTTTCAAGCTTAACGACAAGCGTATTAATTCCTTGGTCGAAGCATCAAGAGGAGAGATGAAAGCGGCCAAATCCGCTATGCTGCGGCAGGCTGATGACGTGTTTAGGCAGACTATATTTAAATCACAGATCTATCTTAACTCCGGGGCTTTATCGCTCAACCAAGCTATAGATATGGCGACCAAGGAATTCTTGGATAAGGGCTTTGACTATATCACCTATTCCAATGGTCGCCGCGTAAACGTAGCTTCTTATGCTGAACTGGCGCTGCGGGCATCCTCCCAACGAGCAGTTTTCACAGGAGAGGGAGCCAAACGGCAGCAGTTGGGTATCCATACTGTCCTCATATCTGCTCATAATAACTGTTCAAGTCTGTGCCTACCTTATCAGGGCAAGGTATTCATCGACGATGTATACAGCGGTGGCAAGGCTTCCGATGGGGATTACCCATTACTTAGTACGGCCATGGCTGCTGGTCTATTTCATCCACATTGCAGACACAACATGACAACCTTTATTCCTGGGGTTAGCACCATCCCGAAGCCAGTTGACGAAGATCTAGCCCTAGAAAATTATGACGCAGAACAGAAACAGCGTTATATGGAACGGCAGATCAGGAAATATAAGCGCCGGGAGGCCGGAAGTGTAGACGAAGACAACCAAGCGGCTGCCGCAGCTAAGGTCAAGGAGTGGCAGGGTAGAATCAGAGAGCATCTGAAGGATAATCCACAACTCCGGCGAGATCGTGCCCGCGAAAAAATCATGATACCACCCAAATAACACGCTCACGTGAGGGTGTTTTTATTTTGCCGTCCTTTTGGTATTGCGGACGTTAAAGAACAAGACATCACCGGACGCAACCGGGTAAAAAGCGTAGATGAATGGAGGAAAAACCGTGAATAAAGAGCAGTTTATAGAGTTGGGACTTACCGAGGAACAGGCTAACAAGGCAGCCGCAGCATCGCAAGATGAACTTAAGGGTTTTATCCCTAAAGCGCGTTTTGATGAAGTAAATGACACTAAGAAAAAGCTTGAGAAGGACTTAGGCGAACGTGATGGGCAATTAGATGAGCTTAAGAAGTCGGCAGGAGCTAGTGAAGACCTGAAAAAGCAGATTGAGACGCTTCAAAGTGAGAACAAGACCGCCGCTGATCAGTACGCAGCCGATTTAAAGGGCCTAACACTTACCAACGCTATTAAGTCAGCGCTCAATGGTAAGGTCCATGACGAGGGGCTAGTGGCTGGTCTGTTTGACCGCGAAAAGCTTGTAATTGACGGTGATAAGATTGTAGGTCTGGATGATCAGCTTAAAGGATTGCAGGAATCCAAGGCATTCTTATTCAAGACAGATGATACAAAGGCACCGGGATTTAAAGTAGGCAATGATGGGAAACCAACCCCTGTGGATCCGAATAAACCAATCTCATTGCAAGATGCTGTAACGGCACACTATCAAACAAAATAAGAAAGGATGATGAAAAATGGCGGTAACATTAGCAGAAGCAAAAAAGAATGTACAGGATGCATTACAAATGGGGGTAATCGATGAGTTCCAGAAGAATAATTTCCTTCTAGATAATCTCACTTTTGACGATGCTGTCTCTCCAACAGGTGGAGGAGCTACTCTCACTTACGGATATACTCGTCTGATTACACAACCTACAGCACAGTTTCGGGAAATTAACACAGAGTATACTCCGCAAGAGGTAACGAAACAGCGCTACAACGTTGATTTAAAAGTATTTGGTGGTACATTCCAGATTGACCGAATC
Organism: Paenibacillus shirakamiensis; assembly: GCF_017874255.1. Taxonomy (GTDB): domain Bacteria; phylum Bacillota; class Bacilli; order Paenibacillales; family Paenibacillaceae; genus Fontibacillus; species Fontibacillus shirakamiensis. The sequence goes on from NZ_JAGGLD010000001.1 coordinate 782,913, forward strand.
ATCGCAGGAATGGGTGGTATCGCTAGTGAAGTAACTCTCCAAATGCAACAAAAGATCAAAGCGGCTCAGGCACTCTTTAATGACACAGTAATTAACGGGGACAGCGCAGTAGATGCCAAGGCATTCGATGGCTTGGAGAAGGCGTTGGCAGGATCTAGCACTGAGTTTGATCCGGGATCTATTATTGATCTATCATCCTCGTCTGCTTTGGATACAAACTATAAGGTATTTTTGGATATGCTTGATGAATTCCTAATGGGTTTGGATGGTACACCTTCAGTAATCATGGGCAATCTAAAGCTAATTGCTAAGATTCGCGCGGCAGCTCGTCGTTCAGGTGCTTATACGACAACACGTAATGATTTTGGTGGACAGGTTGAAGCATACAATGGCATTCCTTTAATTGACCTTGGGGCAAAAGCAGGGAGTAATAATCCGATTGTATCGACGGGCACTGGGGCAAATGCTGGACTTACATCGCTGTATGCGGTGCGTTTAGGACTAGATGCATTCCATGGCGTTTCTATGGCCGGACAGCCACCAGTTAAAACATGGTTGCCTGATTACACGACATCAGGAGCCGTTAAAACAGGTGAGGTGGAAATGGTAGCCGCTGTAGCACTAAAGGCTACTAAATCCGCTGGTGTTATGCGGAAAATTAAAGTCTCATAAGGAGGATCATATGAAAAAAGTATATGCACGCAATAAACAATACACCGGGATTTCTGCTGGTGTATCATTTGTCGATGGCGTTGGTGAGACGGACAACAAGAATGTGCTTGAGTGGTTTGAAGATCATGGATATGAGGTAGAAGAGAGTATCCCTGATAAAAAGCCAGTTACTAAAGCTGAGAAGTAGGTGACCTTATGGCCTATGTAACCGCAGCAGAGTATGACCAGTACGGTGCTGGACTGATTCCGGTAACTGAGCTTGAGAAAGCCTTGGAGCATGCCAGTGATCAAGTTGACATATTGACCTATAACCGGATTATTACGGGTGGGATCACTGGCCTGACTCCGTTCCAAAAGCTACGTATAGTAAAGGCTGTTTGCCAGCAGGCAGACTTCATGTATCAATACGGCGATTACTTAAACTTCCCACTATCAGGCTACAGTGCAGGTAGTATATCACTGTCCTTTCAATCAGTTCAGGGCGCTGGAGGTATCCAGACCACAGAGTCAGTGACAAGCCTCCTAGCAGCCTCGGGATTGACCAGTAGGAGGCTATGTTGATGCGTGGGAAGCTGCCATTTCCAAATTGGATACTAGTCACACCGATTAAAGTTTATCAAACAGAATTAAGTGAAGATGGTGAGCCTATCGAGGAGTTGATATTCGATGGGCTTTGTTCTTTTGATGAGAAATCCAAACAGACTTTAGATAAGGAACGCCGATTGGTGACTCTCTCAGGTAAGGCTATTATTAAAGGAGATATTAACCCAGAAAAGCTAATAGAGGGCTATATACTACTAGGGGAGATACAAAGATCAATTTTCCGAGCAGCTAAACCACGTAATCCAGATGGCTCTGTTTTCTCTACAGAACTGGAGTTGATGTAGCGTGAAGGTCAAAACCACCATGAACAGAGCAGCGTTAAAGAAGTTAGATGCAGCAACCATAGAAGCATTGGTCCAAGTTGTAGCTGGAGCTGAGAACAGCATTCTTTCGGAAGTTGCAACGGCCCAAGTTGTACCGAAGCAGACTGGAGAACTGGAGCGTAGCGGCCATGTGGATGATTCCAAGGCTAAGCGAGGCAAAGTCAAGTTGGTATATGACACCCCCTATGCCCGTCGTCAATATTGGCATCCAGAATATAACTTTAGACAAGACAAAAACGCGAACGCTAAAGGTAAATGGCTGGAAGATTGGGAGAAGAGTAATTTCATTCAAAAAGCCTTCCAGAAACTACTTAAGAAGTTCTCAGGGGGTTATATCAAGTGACTTTAGGAGAAATACGAGATTGGCTTAAGACGCAGGTGGATTGTCCGAGTTGGTACATTGGTAAGATTGATGGCAGTAAGCCGCAAAGCATTGGGTTATACAACATCTCTCCAGGAGCGCCGATCATTGCCATTGGAGGGCTAGATAGCACGAGCTATGCGGTTAAGGCGGTATCTATCTTGATCCATTGGAGCAAAAATGCAGATACAGCGGAGCGCAAGGCCCAAGAGGTCTACGCTGCGTTATTTGGTCGTTCCGCAGTTATTGGAGGTAAACGAGTAATCGACTTTAAGTTACGGACTGCCGAGCCTGTAAGTGTAGGTACGGATGAAGCAGGGATTTATGAATATGTAATTGAGACAACGATCTATTATGAGAGGTAGGGGATTAATTTGGGGACAACAGGCGTATATCCTGTTCACAATAACGTTTTTAAAATTGGTACAAAGGGCAGAGCTTCTACAGCCTTAGAAATGCTACCAATTAAGGATTTGGAGACATTCACACCCTCCATTGATGGAAACACAGAAGAGTGGACGCCGATGGACCAAGGAGGATGGACACGCCGTGCTGTAACAGGTAAGGGGCTGACATTCTCTCTGAGTGGCAAACGAAATTACGGTGATCCAGGTAATGATTATATCGCCGGATTGATGATTGGTACGGGACAAGAAGTCGAAACCAAATTCGAATGGACCATGCCAAGCGGTGCCAAACTTGCCATGGATTGCGTCATTAATTTAACTACTCCAGCAGGTGGAGACAGCACCAATATTGACGGTCTGGAATTCGAGCTATTGTCTGATGGTAAACCAACATTTACACCAGCACCAACAAAACCATAAGGGGGATTAACATATGTCAAAAGTAATCAATATTACAGATAAGTTTTCTACGGAACAAGCATCAATTCAGATTGGGAAAAAAGTATATCCTGTAGATAATTCGGTGGAGGCAGTATTGAGATTTGAAGAATTAGCACAGGACGCTAGTGCTAAGTCTCTTCTTTTCGCAATCGAAGGAGCCTTAGGGAATAAGGCTTATGAAGAAATTGGTGTAGCGAAGATGAGTGTAGCTAATCTTAAAGTTCTAATGACTGCTCTTCTTGCGGCTATGCAAGAATTATCTTACGAGGAAGCCGACGCGCGATTTCGTCAGTAACAGCCAAGCAGAGGGCGGCTGGTATGACCTCCGTGAAGACTGGCCCTTAATTGAGGCGAGTATGGCTACTCAATATGGCATACGTATTCGTACCCAAGGAGATATGCCTTGGGGAGAGTTTTGCACGTTGGTAGCTGGACTCATGCCGGACACACCGCTGGGCAGTATCGTGACAATCCGATCAGAGACGGACCCAAAAGTGGTTAAGGGCTTCAATAAGGATCAACGCCGTATTTATAACGATTGGCGCCTGCGCCGTGCGGAACAAAAATTGTCCGATCCAGGAAAGATGGACATGGAAATGAAGTCTCTGGAAGCCGCGTTGGCTCGAATGTTTGGGGGTGAGCCACAATGAGCAGTGTAGGGCGCGTAGATTTAGATATAGGAATGAATTATGGACCCTTCCAACAACAACTAAACGGTATAGCTGGAACTGCTACTAACTTGGTAGGTGGAGCATTTAAAAGCCTTGGCGGTATTATCGCTGGGGCTTTTGCTATACACGGACTTGTGGAGTTTGGCAGAGAAGCTATCAACCTAGCCTCTGATCTCCAAGAGGTTCAGAACGTGGTCGATGTCACCTTTGGTAGTATGGCTCAAGACATTAACAATTGGTCTAAGACAACCCTTAATAGCTTTGGTCTATCTGAGCTTTCAGCCAAACGGTATTCATCCACACTAGGGGCTATGATGAAAAGCTCCGGCCTTGCAGGGGTGCAAATGGAAACCATGTCGAAAAAGCTGACGGAATTGTCGGCAGACATGGCTTCTTTTTACAATCTAAGTACCGATGAGGCTTTTGAGAAGATTAGGTCCGGAATCTCGGGCGAGACCGAACCACTCAAACAGCTCGGTGTCAACATGTCTGTGGCTAACATGGAAGCCTATGCACTTAGCCAAGGCATAAAAACATCGTGGGAAAAGATGGACCAAGCCAGTCAAACGTTGCTACGTTACAACTATCTCTTATCCGTCACTGGAGATGCACAAGGCGACTTTGCACGCACGTCAGGTAGCTGGGCCAATCAGGTCCGCCTCATGGGTGAGCAGTGGAACATCTTCAAGGGCACAATGGGCGCTGGCTTTATCAATATCCTTACTCCTATCTTAAAGGGACTAAATTGGATCATTGGTAAGCTCCAAATTGCTGCTGCCTATTTTAAGGCATTCACGGAATTGATTTTTGGTAATGCGGCAAGCTCGTCCTCGGCTCCCGTAACTAATGCATTAGGTGACATGGGTAGTGCGGCTGACAACACAGCTGGATCTATGGATGCCGCGGGTAAAGCAACAGATAAAGCTGGGAAAAAAACTAAGAAAGCTGCCAAAGATGTTAAGGGGAGCTTGGCAAGTTTCGATCAATTAAACACCCTTACGCAATCTACCGCAGATGCAGCTAAAGATGCAGCAAAAGGAGCAGCAGGTCTAGGCGGAATCGGGGCTGGCCTTGGATCAATGGGAGATCTGGATTTAAGTACACCATCCATTGATGTTGACCCAATTAAGCAACAGGTTGCAGATCTCATGAATAGCTTAAAGGCATCATTCAATTCTATTTGGAATTTCATTAAAACAGGCTGGGCAGGAATGCGACCTGCACTGCAACCTTTTGTAGATATGATGCCTCCAATTAAACGTTCCGTAGAGAGTATAGGTCAGACCTTTAAGACGCTTATGAATAAAGTGCTTGTCCCAATGGCTAAGTACGTAGTTGGGGACTTTATCCCATCTATAGTAGTAGGCTTTACTAAAGCTTTTGCCCCTGTGATTGCAAAGGAGATCGTATGGACCTTTGCAGAATTCGATAAGACGTTCAAGAACAGTACGAATGAATCGATAAAACTCTGGAATACAGTGTGGCTCCCTAGTCTTGAACAAGTGAAAAATGCTTTTGTATCAGCAATGCCTCAGATCGCATCAGCACTGGACAGTCTACTTACCAATACACTAAATCCATTTTCAGATTTTATTATGAATGGTTTCGCTATACCAATCGGCACAACTCTTGCAGAGACACTGGTTCCTATTTTTACGGATACCCTGGTATGGGCTATCCAGACCTTCGCAACCACGTTCACGAATGCAGTTAATGCCATAAACGATGTCTGGACTACAACTCTATTCCCAGCATTGCAACAGCTCAGAGATACCTTCATGGATGTCATTCCGCAGATTGGTAAATCAATTCAGAGCTTATTAGATAACACAATCAAACCTTTTGTAGAATATGCACTAAATGATTTCATAATCCCCATAGTAAATGCGGTTGTAAAGACACTGGCACCTATATTCACGGATGTCTTAGTATTAGCCTTTAAAGAAGCGGCTAAGACATTTAAGTGGGCCGTGGATCTAATTAATGACATTTTTAAAACAACCTTTAAACCAGTATTTGATCTGATTAAGCAGATTGTACAGGATACGCTACAGATCGTAAAAGATCTATGGACACGATACGGAGCGGACATTCTATCCAAAATTTCCGAAATGATGAATGGTATCAGGGGTACATTCCAGAAATTATGGGACGAAGTTTTAAAGCCGATTATTGAGCCATTTTTGACAACATTAAAGGATCTTTGGCAAGGAACGATCAAGGGTATTATTCAGCAAGTCGGAGAACTAACTACAACAAGTTCATTGGACCTCTTATTAACAACATTATTGATCTATTGGCACCTGCTTTTGTTACTGGATTTAAGACGGTTCTAAGTATTGTTAAAGAAGTTCTTGGCATTGTGGGTAGCCTTATTTCAGGTCTTTTGAAAACATTGGGTGGACTTATTGATTTCATCATGGGCGCATTTACAGGCGACTGGAAAAGGGCTTGGCAGGGAGTGCGAGATATTTTTAAGGGTGTATTTGAAGCACTCTGGCCCATCGTTAAAGCTCCGTTAAATCTTATTATTGATGGGATTAATGCTCTGATTGATGGCTTAAACAGCATCAAAATCGATATGCCAGATTGGATGGAGGATATGACGGGCTATACAGGCTTTGGTATCAGCATACCCAAGGTGCCGAAACTGGCAAAAGGGGGCTTGGCTTATGGTCCTACGCTTGCAATGGTCGGGGATAACAAAGGGGCTTCTGTAGATCCCGAGGTTGTATCGCCGCTTTCCAAGCTTCAAGACATGATTGGGGCGAACAATGGGCCTATGCTCGAAGTGCTTACCTCAATATTAGAAGCAATTCGCAGCAATGATAAAGGTGCGGTACTGAAAATTGGAGAGACGGAATTCGGACGTGTTGCTATCAACGCAATTAATAAAACTCAGAGGCAGGCTGGACGGACGCTGCTTAATCTATAAGGAGGGATCAGCATGATCAAAATTAATGGTGTAGAGATCGCCGTATACCCTACTCAGTTCGCCCCTACTGTCCTAGACATTGATGACGGGGATTCTACTACTCGGACTGCCGATGGTACGTTACATCGGGATAGGATTGCTGTGAAACGTCAACTTGAAATGACGTGGGGTATATTACGTTGGTCAGATATATCCGCCTTACTTAAATCCATGTCGGATACATTTTTTAACGTCACCTATCCAGACCCGATGGCTGGGGACTATGTGACCAAACGCTTTTATGTGGGCAATCGCCCATCACCCTTCACTGTGGCAAATGGATCGGAAATTCTTTGGTCAGGTCTTAAAGTGACCTTAACGGAGCAGTGAAACTATGTATCCAATATCACCACTTTATACGGATTACTTAAGGCGATATGACCGAGAATTTATCGTCAAGGCCACAGTCAACGGGGTGGATTATGATGCATCCAAAGTTGTAGATTTTAGCATCGAGAACAGTCTATCACTCTCTAGTGGATTTGAGATCGGTACGGCAATACCGTCAAAACTTAATATTAAATTGCGAACCAACGAAATTATCCCCGCTAATGCTCGTATCGTGCCGTATCTATCGCTATCTCTTAGTGGTCTGAATTGGCTGGATGCTAAATACCCTTGGGAGCAGATGTATACCTCTTGGACAGGGACTGGCACGGACTGGCTGCCACTTGGTGAGTTTTATGTGGATAGTCGGGAGAGAGCGAATGATGTATGGGTATTCACCTGTTACGACAAGCTGGTGTTTGCTGATGAGGTTTTTATATCGTCTCTAACTTACCCAGCTACGCAACAGGCCGTGTTTAATGAGATACTTAGGCGTATGGGGTGGGTTGCTGACAGTAGTGCGCAAATCAATTCAAGCTACAAAATACAGGCTGGACCTACTTACTTCACGATGCGGCAGGTCCTTTCCTATATTGCTTCTGCAAACAGCGCCAGTCTATTCATTGGTAAAGATGGAAAAGTGAAGTTTAAGAGGTTCACGGCTATCGATACTCCCGTTTTTAAGATGGACGCCAGTGACTATATTCAAATTAAGCAGACGAACCCGATTAAGACTTACAGTCGAATTGTTGTTACCTACGATAAAGTAGAAGGGCTAACTTATGAGGCAGGTACAGGTGATGAAAATCATACCTTATATGTTGAGAACCCGTTTGCTACCCAGTCTATTACTAACGGCCTGTTAGCAGCTCTTAATGGCTTCAGTTATCTACCAACTACTATTGACTCTATGGGTTATCCTCAACTAGATCAGGGGGATATCATTGGATTTGAGCGATATGAAGGAACCAGCTGGGAAGAAACTGTGTCTACGTGGGACGGTACTGATATCCCCTGGAATGGGATTGTGGATTACCAGACTGTTATCCTACATCAAGTGTACAGATTTGGCGGCGGACTCCGAATGACTATAGAAGCACCGTCCGAGTCTGAGCAGCAATCCGAGTTCCCGGTTCAAGGAACGCTTACCTCAGCAGTAAACAACCTAAACAAGACCGCGGTTAAGGAAGGCAAGGATTACTACGGTGTAAGTATTACGCGTTCTGAAGGTTTGCTCATTGAGCGAGAGGACCATAAGAGTAAGGTCATCTTAAACTCAGATAAGCTATCCTTCCAAGCTAATGGTCAGGATAAACTTTATTTTGATCCAATAACGGGCAAATACAGGTTTAACGGGACACTGGAAGCAACCGACGGAATATTCTCTGGAACTCTTCAGGCTGCCAATGGAACTTTTACAGGTAACTTAACTGCTGCGGGTGGAACCTTTACTGGAAAGCTGGTAGGGGTTGATGGCACATTCACAGGTACTGTACAAGCGGGGAAAATCATAGGCGGGGAAATAACAGGAACGAACATTACTGGTGCGGATATCTTGGGAAGTCGGATAAGAACTGCATCGTCCGGGGATCGGATAGAATTGGACCGTGACGGATTCGTATTCTATGATTCTGGGAATTCCAGGAGGGTTACACTGGGTACGAACCAAGTAGCGAATATATCGGGTCACACTTATTATAATTCTTCTGGGCAGTCTCAAGGTCTAATATATGCATCTTATAGCGAGCTGCATGTCGTTGGAAACCAGGGGTTGCTACTTGCTGCGAATGGAGGAGCGATAACACTTCAAGGACCGGTCAATTTTTCAAACGGTTCTTCAATAACCGGTTTAAGTATCACAAGTATTAGCGATCTCCGAGCAGAATTAAATTCTATTAGAGCTTTGATTGCTAACCATACCCACTCAGTCACTCTACCAACTCATAACCATGGAAGAGTAGAAAATCAAAACTGGGGCGGTACCTTTACGACCTCAACTCCGTAGGGTATCATAAGTGTAATTATACCAACGGAGGAAACATACTATGAAAAAATGGGTTTATCTCTTAAGCGGGGTCTTAATCGGTGCTATTGTCGCAACGTCAGGGGACGCTTTTGCTGCCCAAGTTAAGAGTTTGATAGGTCAAAAGGTATCTGGTGAGTTGAAAGTCGTGGTTAACGGTAAGGAACTTGCAAGTAATGGAGCAGTAATAAACGGTGTAACCAATGCCCCTATCCGGGCATTATCAGACGCTTTAGGGGCAAACTTGCAGTTGGAAGGCAAGGTGATTAATATAACAACTGACATGAAGACAAATGATGTTGTTGTAAATGATGACAAGGTAAATGTAAAAAAGACACTCCTTCTGACTGACAAAGCTACATTGGAAAAGCAAATAGCAGAACTTCAAGAGCAGAAGAAAATCCAAGAGGGAAAATTAGCGAAAGCTGCCCCAGGAATGGAACAAACGGTTTATCAAAATGGCATAGATAGCCTTAACAAGCAAATCACCGAGAAAACCGAAGCATTGAATAAAGTAAATGCAGAGTTACAAGCATTAAAATAACAAATCATATCTATAAGGTCTCTCCTCAGGAGGGGCTTTTTTTTGTATTCCATTGGAGGTATTAAATGAGAGTAAGAAAAATACTTGAACTATCTATAGACCTATCCGATCCCGTAAGAGAGACTCAATACGCTATTAAAGCAGTATTGGACACCTTGCCAAACTTAGAAGATCAGATGAGTATGTTACACATTCTTAAGCAAGACATCGAATCTATATTGAAAGGAGCTGAGGCACGTGAGCAATCGATTCCTGAATCTGGACGGATCAAAGAAGATCAGTGAGACATACACACAAATTCCTGATGCCTTTGATAAGGTCCAAACGGAGATAGATGCAAACAAACAGACCGCAGACACACATATTGCAACTACAAATATCCACACTACAGCGGCTGAGAAAACCAAGCTTGCGGGGATTGCTACTGCTGCCGGGACAGATGGATCAGCCACAGATACGGTGATAGGCAACCGGACTTTAGTAGATACGGAAGTACCTACAGTCGATACAGGTAGTCCGACAAAGCTTTTTGGCTGGCTAGCTAACCGTGTAAAAGCCATAACAGGTAAAAGTAGTTGGAGAACAGCTCCAGCGTTGACATTGGAGGATACCAAGACTCACGTTGATAATGTTTCTATTCATACCACAGCAACAGACAAGACCAAGCTTGCTGGTATTGCAACGGGTGCTGAAGTTAACCAAAACTCCTTCTCCACCCTAAATGATATTTTGGCAACGGTTAAAAGCGATATCTTAAAATTTAAAGGCGGAACAGGGATTACAGTAACAACGAACCCCAGTACAAAAGAAGTTTTGATTACAGCTACAGGACAATCCACTCCAGGAGCGCATGGTAGCTCACATAACCTCAATGGAGCAGACCCAATACCGGATCTAGTAACCTTAAAAGGTGTAGTAGACGGACACACTACAGACATTCAATCCGCTCTTACTAAAGCTAACGCTGCTGAGACGCCGACCGGGGCACAAGACAAGGTTAATTCAGCAAAGTCAGCGATTACAGCAGATTATATTCGCCAACCTGCCTTTATTGCTACTACAGGTACAGCCAATGCTTATACAGTAACCTTAAACCCAGCACCAAGTAGTTTGCCTGATGGATTCGGCATTACGATTGTTCCACATGTTACAAATGGATCTGTACCTACATTAAATATTAACGGTCTTGGAGCAATTGTATTAAGGGATCAAAAGGGCATTGCATATGCAGCTGGTAAGCTCTTAATAGGTAAACCGTATACATTCAGGAAAGTTGGAACGGATTTTTTGGCAGATAGCGCGGGCGGATCGGGCACAGCATTGGCCGGGGATGTTCGCGCAGGCATGACAGCGGCGGTTGATAGTGGAGATATAACGGGTACACTCGTAACACAATCTACTGTAGCACAGACTGTCACACCGGGGAATGCAGATATCGTGAAGTCATCAGGCATTTATGATGGATCAATTACAATTAAAGGTGATCCGAATTTAGCGGCTGGGAATATCAAAAGTGGAACTACTATTTTTGGCGTTACGGGATCATTGCAGCCGTGGACATCGGCTATTGGATTCAATGCTGGAACTACAAATGAAACAAGTATAGCTCTTCCGGCATCTGCAACAGCCACCATACCCTTAGGGAGTCTAAATAAAGCTTTTGGTTACTACGTTAATGACAATTTTGCTGTGTTGTTTTTAGCTGGGATTAGAAATGATTCGGGAAGCATATTTAGTTTGTCTAAAGGAGATACAACTTACTTTTCTTTAGCATTAAACGGGAATTCTTACGCAGTAACAAACGGGAAGATGTATTCACAAATAATAAATTTCAGATTGAACGGAGTCTAAAACCATGGATAAAGTGATCAAGCAATATTTCAATGTTGATAAAAAGTTTACCGCTATTATTTTCTATCCACCAAGTGATGACTATATCATCACGATAAAGATCGATGAATTTAAAGAGTTATTTGCTGAGCCGCTTCAGAAAGCTTTAGATCAAGATACTAATCCTATTGATGAAATTAGGACGTTTGATCCTGAAAATAAACTTGGATATAATAATCTTCTTTGAAGCAGAGTCCAGTATCAAAAAGAATAACACGCCGTAGATGGCGTATTTTTTATGCCCTCGGATCTCCGAGGGCTTTTTCATCGGGAATGTTTTTGAAAGGGGGAATCAACTATGGGGTCAGAAGGGGTGAATGACATGCAAGATGTAAATGCACTGGTTACGTTACAAATTTCATTAGCAAGAATAGAAGAGACGCTGAAACCACTTGCGGCGCTGGTCCAGACGGTGGCTGAGGTGAAGGATGTATCAAAAGAAGCTTTGACTTGCGCACAGCAGGCAAACCAGAAATTGGAGGCTATGGAGCCAGTCGTGAATAAAGCACAAGATACCGCAGATGATGCCTTACGTAAAGCGCAATCGGCATTGGACAAGCTAAATTCGCAAGATGAGAATCGCAAGTGGATTAGTCGTTCTTTCTACGGTCCATTGATCTCATCATTAGCGGCCGTGTTGTCTGCTGCTATTTTAGCGTACATTGGATTATCAGGAAGATAGGAGGAACATTATGCTTACACTAGATCAAGTAAGAACTAAATCAGCCCCTAAGCTTATGGGCTTGCATCCCATCGTGGGACAGGCAGCTTATAAGCTAATTGAGCGTTGTTATGAACGTGGAGTGCCAATTGTAATTACACAAGGACTGCGCTCTATTCAAGAACAGAATGCCTTATATGCACAGGGCCGAACAACTCCGGGTTCAATCGTAACCAATGCCAAGGGTGGCTATAGTAATCATAACTTTGGTATGGCGATTGATTTTGCTCTACTGTTGCCAGATGGCAAGACAGTCTCGTGGATGTTAATACGGGATGGTGACAATGATGGAATAAAAGATTGGGATGAGGTGGTCAAGGAGGCGAAAGCATTAGGATTTCAATGGGGTGGAGATTGGAAAAGCTTCAAAGACTATCCTCATCTAGAAATGACTTTCGGCCTCAGTACGGCACAGCTCCGAGCAGGTAAAACGCCCTTACAGAATTATGTGGAGCAGATCCTGAATATCCTTAGAAAGGATGAACAGACCGTGAACAAAGAGGATGCAAATAATATCATCAGCAAGTTTCTAAAGCCTGCATACGGAAATGCTAAAACCCATCAAGAACGATTAGAAATAGGTAGATTGGCAGATTCACTTCGCGTGGCTTCAGGTCAAGCCAAACAAAATAATTAAGTTAGGGGACTAGATAATGCAAAATGATAACTTAACAGCAGTATTGGCCTTCGCATCCATGTTGGCTGTTTTTGTGTTGGCTGGGGTCCAGCTAGTTAAGCAGACTGTCAATGTGCCAAAAAATGCGTTGCCTGTAATTGGTTTGATTATTGGCTTAGGAGTAGGTGCTGCGGCATTCCCTTTTACAGATTTAAACCTAATCTTGCGGTTATGGTCTGGTGGATTGGCTGGACTGAGTGCCACGGGCCTATTTGAGTTGGCGTTTAAACGGAGAGATAGATCCACAAAATAAAACAATGAAGCCCTGACAATTATGACAGGGCTTCAACTATTTTTTGAAATTAAGTTGAATGACATTTGAATGTTCTCTAGTTTCCAAATAGTTAACATCCAAGTTTGAAAGGACTTCGATTTCATCGCGATTAAAGCACAATTCGCTAACAATATCTTGTTTTGTTTTAGCTTTGTGATCGACCAATGCTGTGATGGCCTGCTTTAATACAGATGGTTGTTCAAATGGTAAATCGTCGTCCAATGGTTCTCGGGTTAGCTGATTATTTTTAGCAAGTTTCTGTCGCATATTGATATGTTGATATTCACTTAGTATTCCTAATGAATGTGCTCTATAAGCCATAGCCTGAATAGATACTTTCCAGCGTTTTTTTAATGAAACAAAGTGATCTAGTGAAGTTGAGACAATTTCGGTGCCAAAACTAGATGCTGGTAAGAGAAAAGCTCCAGCAAAACGATTAGCTTCCTTTTCAATAAGCTTATAATTCACTTTTTTATTAAATTCACTTTGTTTAATACGTGAGTGTAGAACTAAATGTCCTAACTCATGTGCAATATCAAATCTTGATCTAGGAGCTGTCTTATCGTTGCTCAATAGAATATACGGTCTTTCTCCAGGCTCCCATTTTGAACAAGCATCAATTTTGTATGAAGAGGATGGGGAGTATGCAACAATTACACCGGCCTTTTCTAACAATAAAATAATGTCGCTTATAGGACCGTTTCCCAAACTCCAACTTTTTCTAACTTCGGAAGCAATATTATCAATTTCCTGAAAATCAGTGGGGATATATGATTCCCTTGTGATAACCCTAGGTACAGTAATATGTGGGAAATCTAAATATTGTTCTAAATAAGTGTGGATTTCCCTAATCCAATTAATTTTGTGTTGATGCACATTTTTTGATTTTTGAGTTGCCATAGCCATGCTTCTAAAGTAAACTACACTTTCACTTTTACTTGGAGGCTCTTTATAGAAGAAAGTTACAGGTACGTTTAAAGCTTCCGAAAGCTTTTCTAGTGTGTCAAAGCTAGGTACGGATTTTTTGTTTTCATATTTAGATATAGCCTGATGTGATATTTCAACGATGTCAGCAAGTTCAGTTAAAGTTACCCCTCTTGCTTCTCTGGCTTGAATAAGACGATCAGGGATAAACTTGGAAAAACGATTAGCTGTTTCCAAGACCCTCCACCTCTTTTGTGAAATTTCTGAACTCAATTAGATTCTCTTGCTCGATTACTTCTTCTTCAAGAATTTCTTGATTAATATCAAAGATTCTCGGCTCTTGTAATAGATCTATTCGTTCTCTCCATAGATGAGGAAGTCCGATATTAACGAACTTTGGAAGGTGGCCGCCTCTGCTAAAAGTTAAGAGTAGGTAACATTCCTCTTGGTCTTGGGAGGGAACATCATCAATATCCGGAAAGATCATAGTCCCTTGATTTGCCATCTCTAGCTTGTTTCTAAAGTAAGCAGGACGAGCAATATCATATCTGGAATTGACTTGGCTAAAGGTCATCTTGACGTTATTGTAGGATAAAATAAGATATTTGTGACTACGATTACGATTATATTCGTAAGTATAGGTTAATGGAAGTTGTTTTAATTCAATTTGCTGCTGAAAAAGATATCCAATTGCAAGATTTCTAAGATATCCTTCATGTAAGTGTCCGAGTTCCCAATTTAGGATAGTTGTATGTTTAATAGCCTCTGAAGTGAGAGTGTATGCCCGTTCTACAATAGAGCAAACATTCGACCTAACTTTTGGGGGAAGTTGATTCTGTATAATCTCTTTTGCATCACTATGTATAATAAAAGGTTTCATTTCTCATCATCTCCTATTGACAAATCATCATTGCAACCATCTTACTAAAAAAACGTGAATTTTGCAACCGAATATAAATGCAAATCATTTCTATATTATTTTACTGTTTATTCGAAACAATTTTTGTTTCGAAGCTACTGACAAATGACAATGAGAACTTAATTTAACTCAGGACTCTATTTTTTATGGGGCTTATCCATTTTCCAATTAATTGCTGTGGATATTAGCTGAGAATTTGTTAAAATTACCTCTGGTAAAAGAGGTGAATTATGAAAAAATTGCGATATTTTAGAATAATTATCACAGAAGTTATATTGTGGTATCTAATTTTGGAAGCTCTCATCAATGAGCGTTTATATGCATTAATAATATTGACCTTGTACTGTTTTTTATGTGGATATGCATATTATAAAAAAAGTGACTATCTTAAAGGGTTATTTATTCCGAATTTGAAATGGTACAATAAACTAATGTATAAGCAGGAAAAGGAACCTGAGCGCATTATATTACTTATGCCAAAATTGTGGTTGATATTAGGAGTGATGATGGCCGCTAGTACTATTGTCATCTATACTAATTATTTTGGTCTTTAAACTGAACTATAAAAAGCCCTGAGAGCTTAATTGCACTCAGGGCTTATGCTTGTTATTAAACATCTGTTAGTATTCGCTGGCAGGGCCTTTTTTGATCTCAAAACCAAAGTAATATTAAGAAAAACATATGTAATCATTCATAATTTACATAATACTACATTTATTGTTTAGACTTGAAATTAAAAAAAGTTTATCCTAGAAAAATATCTTATCTTTAGGAGGATTTAAATGATTAAGAAATGTTCAATTTTGGTAATAATTCTAGGGCTATTTATGTCAATCGGGGTATCTTCAGTTTTCGCTGCTGACACATGGGTGGGAAAAGCATCCTTACTAACTCCTAGAATGTCTCATGATACTGTTTCACTTGATGGAAAAATATATGTTGTAGGCGGTACCACGACGAACTCAATAGTTCTCAATACAGTTGAGAAGTATGACCCTAACATGGACACATGGGAAAAAGTAGCAAATATGAATATAGGAAGATATAGACCAGAAGTCATTTCCTATGATGGTAAACTATATGTTTTTGGTGGTAGTACCTCTATGAATTCCGCAACATACACAGATCAAGTGGAAGTATATGATCCCACTATAAATAAGTGGACGAACAAAACTCAAATGTCTAGTGCAAGAAGTGATGTATTGGCTGCTACCGTCAATCAAAAAATTTATGTCATTGGTGGAGTCTCTAGTAGTGGTTTAAGTAATACAGTTGAAGAATATGACCCGAAATTAAATACTTGGATTACTAAGGCTAGCATACCAAGTCCACGTCAATCTGCTGGTTTAGCAGTTGTGGATGGAAAAATTTATGTTATTGGTGGTTTATCAGGCGGCTCCAATACTACTGTACAGGTCTACGATCCTCTTACGAATACATGGGCTTCAAAAAAAGATATGCCAATCGGAAAGGCAAATTTCGGTATCAGTTCTATTAATAATAAGATATACATAATTGGTGGGAACATTAATAATAGTAGTCCAAATACTACAGATAAAGTTGAAGTATATGATCCTTCAAATGACACTTGGGCTTATGGAGCGAATACCCTAATCCCTCGTAATTCAGCTTCTTCTACATCTCTTAACGGTAACATTTACTTAACGGGTGGTTATGAACTAACTGGCACATCTTATAGTCTATCTAATAGAAATGAAATCTTAAAGCTGGAGGTTCCAAAAGAATTTATATTAACTGGAACTAATAACGGTATCTCAAATAATCTGAATTGGAGTAGTTTAGAAAATATAACAAATTATACTGTAAAGCGTTCCTTAAAAGCAGGGGGACCATACGAGGCTCTTTCCAAAACCAATAGTACATCTTATATAGATACAAATATTCAAAATAATACGGATTATTATTACATTATTTCTGCTACAGGTGATACTGGATTAGTTAGAGATTCAAATGAGATACATTTGGTATCATCAGTCCCTACAATTACTGGTAATGCATTGCTGACCATAACCATGACTAATGGTATTCAAAAAGAATATGATCTTCCTATGATTGAAGTCAATGCTTTTATAAAATGGTATGATAATAAGGAAGATGGTACAGGTCCAGCAAAATTCGGTATTGATATGCATGATAATAACAAAGGACCTTTCAACAAGCGTATCGATTATGTGATTTTCAAAAATATACTTAGCTTTGAAGTAAGTGAGTATACTCTAAAATAATCTATTTGAAAAAGACCACAAAGGCCGAATAGCCAAAGTGGTCTTTTTCATTTAAAGGAAATAATTCGTGTTACATGTTTGATATCCGCTATTGGTATCCAGATAACGCCTCTATCAGTTCTGAGTTTGACCCTATTTGATTCCTGCGCCCATGTTGGTAAACCATTGACCGATGATCCATCCTCTAATTTCAATGCGATGGTTTGTGCTCGGTCAATTGCTAAATTGATTTCTTTAATTATCATGACAGGCCTCCCTTAAATATATACTTCTCTATTTGGGATTTTTTTCCTGCTTAATTGCTAAATTATAATCTCTTACTGATCTTTCCGGGACGGAAGGATCTATGTATTTGAAAATATCCATCCCAAGATATTTTTCCATTAGGATTGTTGATTCCGCAGCGGCAAAACTCCACTGCAAACTAATCTGATGATGGTAACCCCTGCATAAATACTTCGCTTCAATGCCTTTTTCAGTTCGACTTTCTTCATATACCTTTAGTCCAAGTTCTCTAAATTTTCTTCTAATTTCAAACAGGTCGGCATCTACCTTACGCATGGCGCTCTCCATGAGAGCAAGGTAGGGAGCTGGTGTTTTAAATACTGATTCTGCAATTTTTTTATCCCGAGCAAATGCGGACAGAATAAGAGGTAACAGGAGGTGTAATTTTACATACGTGATGTCTTCGCTACTAAGTTGTCTATTGTTCATTTTATACACCTCACAAATAGGAACATATGTTTGATTATACCCAGAGGAGATACAAAGTCAATCTTGAATACAAACGTTTGTTCTTACAGAGGGTATCTTATAAGGGATATTGGACGGATTATTTATTTGTAACTAATGAGAATTATTTAGCAGTTAGTGCTGTATGATAACAAAAAAGAGGGGGCTACTTTTGCCCCCCAACTTAACCCCCAAATGCCCCCGAACATGTGAAATTCTATGTTGTAATATGAAAAGCTAATTTCTAATTATGCTGAATTCATACCGATTTCTTCATTATAAGATGCGATATAATATAAATATCCTTGTTCCGTACTCAAGTTCACCAATGGGAACGCGATCAGTATCTTACATTGTATTAAGATTTTACTAGAAGACCTTGCACAATTGTGCAAGGTCTTTCTTTATGTTTACATATGTCGTATATTGGGATATATAAGGAAAAATCGAAACAAATGGAAGCGAGTTATATATTGATATTTATCACAAGTAAAAAGGGGATTACATTATGGATGACAATAGACCTTTCTCTCACTCAGCGGATCCTCATGGCGCAAAGGCTAACTTTGACGTGAATGAACAAAAATTACATAACGAGGGACCTCCAGGATTCATTAGACAAGTTACGAATTTACTGATTGTCTCAGGAGTATTAGCTGCGATATTTATGCTGGTATTGTGGTTGCGATAGCCCTTATTGTTGGCAATTGAACTAATTAGGATGAGTAGATTTTTAATTTAGGCCATAAAAGATTCCATTGCTTATTCTTGACTCTTGTATCGTATATCGACATGCGTTCGAATGATGCCTCAAAAAAGGGTGTGGGTTTAATAGCAAAGTCTATTAAATCACTAATGCCATGAGGTGCAGCTAAAATCACCTTTTTTCTTTGATCTAGCTTAATGCCTAAGCAAGTGGCTGTCTCTGGGAATTTGGAGATGGCGTCTAATGATGAAGTGTATGCCGGAAAACGATTTACTATGTGCATTCGTGCTTGATTTTTGAATGACCATGGAAGGTCAGGTCTCAGTTCCTTCAAATGACTTTCGTATTCCTTTTCCGTCTCCTCCTGTATATTCGTTGTATCATAATAGATGACGTCGATATCTGGGACAGGTGTTCTGACTGTCTTATGATCTAAATAATCCCATAGTTTGGAGCGAACTAGACCTGCACAGATCCACCAATCGGGTAATTTTAATGTGCTTGCAGTGTACAGTATATCAAGCATCCAAGCATCTTTTGCAATCCAATCCACAATGTCTGCCTCAGTTACAGTTCCCATTATTTCCGATTCTCTCCTTTTATGAACGTACGTTCCTATTCTAACGGATATCGTCTATTTTTGAAAGATAGGAATAGATGTCTACTCTCTTGAAGTCTTGCAAGAATAAGATAATCATATCTTTGCAAGATAGGGGGATGTATATGGACCCATCCGAATTATCTACCCTTGAACGATTGCTTCCTTTAGCTGAAAAATATGGCTTGGCTGTAGTACTTACCTTTGTTTTGTCTGTTGTGTTAATTTCGCTTGTTCGTATGATTATTAAAGGGGATTTGGTCCCGCGTAGTCAGCTGAACAAGGCAGAAGAAGACCGGGATAGATTACAAGCCATATTGGACAAAGAAAGAGAAGAATTGTGGGGACCCGTACTAGATGTGTTCAAGAGCATCAAAAAGGCAGAGAACAATGACAGGAGGAATGAGTAATGTGGTTCACTAAGATTGGCAATCTACTCAAACATCATCGGGTCAAGGAAATGGCTCTTGAAGAAGCATCGGAGCGGGTAACCATCAGCATTAATCGATATCGAGCGATGTCTAAGGATATCCAAAGTGAGATAAAACGCAACCATTTTGCCAAACATTTAGTCTATCAAAAGCAAATTGAACATGAAGTTTCCGATGATTAACTAGTGCGCTCGTATCCTCTCACAAACATTTGATTCCAGTATTAGGAAAGAGGTATGATTAATATAATCGAAGCTAGGGAGGATGTATTGAATGAGGATAGCTAAAGAAATGCTAGGTTACGTATATGCAATTGGTATTGCCTTTGTTATTAGTTTGTTCGTAGGCATATTTTTATTTCAACCTTATAAGGTCGATGGAAAGTCGATGGATCCAACGCTTAAAGACAAACAGCGAATTTATGCCTCCAAGCTAGCTCATACGTTCTCACATATGCCGGCTTATGGAGATATTGTCATTTTGGACAGTCGTGTGGATCGCAAACGGTCCTTTATGGATAGTCTTAAGGAACATCCTATTATTCAGTGGATAGATGGCGAGGATAAAGAAGAGATTTATTTTGTGAAACGCGTGATAGGCAAACCGGGTGATACGATTGAAATTAAAAATCAACATGTGTATAGGAATGGAGTTCAGCTTAACGAAAGTTATATCAATGAAACGATGAACACTCAAGGGGGAGGCGAATGGAAGGTTCCGGCGGATCATGTATTTGTACTTGGTGATAATCGTAACTATAGCAGAGACAGTCGGGAAATTGGTTTTATCCCTCTAGATCATGTGTTAGGAATAGAACAGATTAAGTAGATCAGAGAAGCGGGGTTCATTTAAATAGAATATCGCGTAAAAAACAAGCCACCGGAAAATCCGGTGGCTTGTTCATGTATAAGCGTATAAGAGCAAATTAATGAATATCGCGGAAAAGTCCGATGACTCTACCCAAGATGGTCACATGAGTCAAGCGTAAAGGCTCCATAGTTGCATTCTCGGGTTGAAGGCGAATATGATCTCTTTCTTTGTAGAAGGTTTTTACGGTTGCTTCATCATCTTCAGTCATAGCTACAACAATATCACCATTCTCCGCAGTCTGTTGCTGGCGAACAATTACGAAATCTCCGTTATGTATCCCAGCTTCAACCATACTATTACCGCTGACAGATAACATAAAGATATCTCGATCGCCTACAAAATGATTAGGGAGTGGGAAATAATCTTCGATATTCTCCGTTGCTGTAATAGGTATACCCGCGGTAACCTTACCCACAACCGGGACACGTGAGACCGTGTGAGCAAATAGATTAAAACTCTCGGTGTCTTCTTGTCCTAGAAGTTCAATAGCACGAGGTTTAGTAGGGTCACGGCGTATAAAGCCTTTCTTTTCCAGCCTGTCCAAATGTCCATGTACGGTGGAGCTGGAAGCAAGCCCGACGGCTTCTCCAATCTCTCTAACAGAAGGCGGGTAACCTTTCAATCTAACTTCATTTCTTATAAATTCCAATATCGCTTGCTGCCTGCTGGAAACCTTCGACATCTAGTATCAACCCCATTTAGTAACGTTTGGAAAAAGTATAACATAGAACTACCGTTCGTACAAACGTAGGTTCTAAAAAAAATTTACCATATAGGAACAATTGTTCTAAAAAAGCATTGAAACAAACAAATGTTCGTGTTATATTGAAAACAATAAACAGAACAAACGTTTGGAGTGATATAGAATGTTAAAGTATAGCTCATATCAAAGTATTCATGCTACGGTACCTAATCCGAATAAGTTAAGTAATAACCAATTAAGCAATAACCAATTAAGCAATATGAATCTTAAGAAATATACAAATCTATTAGAAGCAAAAGGGATACGAAGATTAACCGTTATAATTTTTATGATTGTCATTACATGCACAGGAATGATTACAGCTTTTGCTTCTTCAGAATCCGGTCACACTCCTAATATGAATTATATTATTCAGTCCGGGGACACGCTTTGGAGCATTGCTTCAGCCAACAAACCAGACGGAGCAGATATTCGAAGTTACATTCATAGAATTATGAAGGAGAACTCGATGTCTATTAGTAACCTTAAGGCTGGTGAGGTCATTAGTCTACCTATAGATTAGATCTTAACTACCCTTTAAATAAGGAGTGAATATCCAAGAGCTTTGCAAGGGAAGCGTCTCCTTGACAAGCTCTTTTTCTCATGTCAAAGTAAGAGTTAATGCCTTAATTAGAGGAGGAACATCTATGGATATCGACACCCTGATTGCACGTATTAATGAACTAGCTCGTAAGCAAAAGGAAGTTGGACTCACAGAAGAGGAAACTTTGGAAAGAGGAAAATTACGTGAGGTCTATCTGCAAAATATACGTAACAACTTCAGACAGCAACTAGACACGATTGAAATTGTGGATGAATAATTTGGCCAAACTTATCCACTACTCACTTTCGAAGTAAGTCCTTAAAGATTTCAACAAATAAATTAACAGCAATTGCTGAAGGGAATGACCAAGTTCATGTCAAGATCTTTTGAGAAGCAGGTTGAACGGAATAAGCAGAAGCTTTTAATGAAGCAGAAAAAAATGGGAATTGCTCCTTCCAAAGTTGGCATTGGTGGCGAAGGGGAGACGTTCCAAGGTAGAAACTTTATATTGCCTATAGTTCTGATTCTTTTTGCTGCAGGTTATGCAATGTTAGGTACAGTTGGAGCTGGTCAGCAACTTAACTTTTTGTATTACCTTACGATTGGGCTCTATGTTCTGTTAGCGGTAGTAACGTTCATGAGAAAACCATACTTGCGAGTTACACGTAATGCACTATACACTTCTAAATTCAACCGGGATCGCATTATGACGGCTGACAACATTCAGAAGATTATTTTGACCGCAGATCAAGTGACTATTCTCCCAAAAGGGAAATCTCAGAAGTGGGTATTCTATCGTAGCCGCAATCGCTTCAATACAGCAGCAATGGGAGAAAGATTGGTTGAATTTGGTAAAGTTAATAACTTGATGGTGGAGAATCACTAGAACCTAAGGACAAAGGGGAAGCGACATGACAATTCAAGCGGTGTGTTTTGATTTGGATGATACTCTTTTATGGGATGAGCGGAGCATTGAAGAAGCCTTTCATTTTACGTGTCTAACAGCAGCAGAGAAAACAGGGATTCATGCCCTTGAACTAGAAGCCTCTGTTCGAGCAGAAGCACGCAAATTGTATGAATCTTATGAGACGTTTGCTTTTACCAAACTTATCGGAATCAATCCGTTTGAAGCGCTATGGGCGCATTTTAGTGCGGGTACTCAAGCAGAATTTAGAGCACTTGAGAAATTAGCACCAACCTATCGTCTAGATGCTTGGACACGTGGTCTACAAGCACTTGGCGTTAATGATAATCAACTCGCGGCTCAACTTGCAGAACAATTTGGTGCAGAACGTAGAAGCCGTCCTTATGTGTATGAAGAGACATTCCAGATTCTTAATGAGCTTAAAGGTCATGTGAAATTACTTTTACTGACTAATGGATGTCCCGCACTGCAACAAGAAAAATTGGATGGTGTGCCTGATCTCGTACCTTATTTCGATGAGGTTATCATTTCTGGAAGTTTTGGCAAGGGCAAACCGGATCGAACTATATTTGAGCATGCCTTACGTCTACTTGAGGTTCAACCCCAAAATGTCCTCATGGTTGGAGATAAGCTTACTACGGATATTAAGGGTTCCAATAGTGTGGGTATCCATTCGGTATGGATTAATCGCGACGGGAAGTCACGTACAAATGAAATCGTTCCTGAGTTTGAAATTAAGCACTTATCCGAACTTCACAGCATTCTACAGCAGGCTGGAGGTTTGAAGGTGTGATCAGCATGCAACGTGTCGCTGGGCTACTGACTATTAGTGCTTTACTGCTTAGCGGTTGTAATTCTTCAAGCAATGACATGAATCACGATATGATGTCTCCGCTAAATGTGAACTTAACGGTAACACCTGATGTTCCTACGGTGAATAACAAAATCAGGTTCGAAGCTAATGTAATGCAAGATGGTAAGGCAGTGGATCAAGCCAAAGAAGTAGCTTTCGAGATTTGGAAAGACGGCTCTGATCAACATAGTAAGACACCGGTTAAATCTGCTGGTGCAGGGATCTATGTTTTAGAGAAAACATTTAATGAACCGGGTACCTATCATGTTATCTCTCATGTCACGGCCAATAGCATGCACGCTATGCCTTCAGCTGATTTTCAAGTAAAATAGTCCAGACAATAATTCATATTTTTATGTCATATGGAATAGCAAAGAAAACAAAAAAAGCTGCTTCGCTCCTTTAGTAAGGACGAGGCAGCTTTTTGTATGGTCAG
Organism: Paenibacillus shirakamiensis; assembly: GCF_017874255.1. Taxonomy (GTDB): domain Bacteria; phylum Bacillota; class Bacilli; order Paenibacillales; family Paenibacillaceae; genus Fontibacillus; species Fontibacillus shirakamiensis. The sequence goes on from NZ_JAGGLD010000001.1 coordinate 806,746, forward strand.
CTAAGCTTTTTGGAATGAAGCATCTTCATAAGGATGAGCAATCCAGCCATTTTCTTCGACAAACAATCGAATGGCAACGACCTTGCGTTCGTCTGTTAAGGTAAAGAAATGTACCGTATTCTCAGGAACGGAGATCAAATCTCCTGGCAAGAGGTTGACATCGAAATAACCGATATCATCTCCACCTTTAATTACAAATGTACCAGCTCCTGCAGCTATTACACGGATCTCATCTTCGGTATGCGTATGAATTTGCTCAAATTTTGCCAGTAGTTCTTCAATATTAGGGGTGGCTTCGGAGAGGGTAATTACATCCCAAGTTCTGTAACCACGGCGCTCTACAAGTTCCTTGATTTCAGTATCAAAGATTGCTAGAATCTCTGCTTTATGTTCATCCGTAAGAGCAAAATTTTCTTGCAAGTGAGCAGGCAATTTGGATGTATCCCAATGCTCATAAATGACTTCGAATTGATTCAGGAAATCGCGAACATTTTCTTCACCTGTAATTAATTCGTTCGTGTTTCTAATTCTTATTTCCGCCATGGGTTTACCCCGCTTTCAAATAGGATTATTTAGAATTATATAGGATTAAACAACGCATGTCGACTTCTTTTTTGACAAAAGAGGAGGGTAATAGGGTCACTGCCAATGAGGGTATTTGTTCCCTAATCCTTTTCTTACCCGAACGATTCTGCTAGACTATTAAATAGTGTTTTAGAGGGGGGATTAGACATTGAGTAAGCCTAGTATACAAAGTCGAATGTTAGAAAAAATACTGATTCTCGATGGTGCGATGGGCACTATGATCCAGCAGGAAGAACTTACGCCAATGGACTTTGGAGGCGAGGAATTAGACGGCTGTAATGAAATGCTAGTCCTTACGAGACCAGATGTTATCTCTCGAATTCATGAACAATATTTGGAAGCTGGAGCAGATTTAATAGAGACGAATACATTCGGAGCCGCCTCTGTGGTGCTTGCTGAATATGATATACAAGATAAAGCTAGAGAACTCAACTTAGTTGCCGCTAAATTGGCTGTTGATGCAGTGAATAAATATTCAACTCCGGAGCACCCTCGTTATGCTGTTGGAGCTGTGGGTCCTACTACCAAGACCCTCTCTGTAACGGGTGGTGTGACATTCGATGGGCTGATTGAGAGTTATAAAGAGCAGGTTGTTGCTTTAATTGAAGCAGGTGTAGATGCCATACTGCTAGAGACATCACAAGATACGCTGAATGTGAAAGCGGGAAGCATAGCCATTCGTCAAGCTTTTGCTTCCACGGGCATTACACTGCCGCTCATGATCTCTGGGACGATTGAGCCAATGGGCACGACACTAGCGGGGCAAAATATAGAGGCCTTCTGTATTTCGCTTGAGCATTTAAGTCCTATATCGATGGGCCTGAACTGTGCGACGGGCCCTGAATTTATGCGAGATCATATTCGTACATTGTCAGACATGGCGAGTACGGCCATAAGTTGTTATCCGAATGCGGGTCTTCCTGATGAGAATGGTCATTATCACGAGTCTCCTGAATCCTTAGCTACAAAACTTGGAGCTTTTGCTGAGAAGGGTTGGCTCAATATCGCAGGAGGATGTTGTGGAACTACACCTGAACATATCCGTGCTATGTCGGAGAAAATGAGTCAATATGCCCCTCGTAAGATAGAGGGCGTGACTCATCCGCCTGCATTATCAGGGATTGAACCCATATATATTGAACAGGACAATCGTCCTTATATGATTGGAGAGCGGACCAACGTTCTCGGTTCTCGAAAATTCAAACGCCTAATTGTAGAAGGTAAGTACGAAGAAGCTTCTGAAATCGCCCGCGCGCAGGTTAAAAGTGGAGCTCAAGTAATTGACGTCTGCGTTCAAGATCCAGACCGAGATGAAATTGAAGATATTCAGTTATTCCTAGAGCTAGTCGTCAAAAAAGTGAAGGTTCCTCTGATGATCGATACTACGGACCCAGTAGTCATAGACTTAGCTTTAAAATATTGCCAAGGGAAGTCGATTATTAACTCCATTAACCTTGAGGACGGGGAAGATAAATTCGAGCAAGTTACGCCTATTATTCATAAATATGGAGCAGCTATTGTCGTAGGCACCATTGATGAACGGGGTCAAGCGATCACAAAAGAGGACAAGCTAGAAGTTGCCATTCGCTCTCATGATCTTCTAGTGAATAAGTATGGTCTTCAAGCAGAAGATATTATTTTTGATCCATTGGTCTTTCCTGTAGGTACAGGCGACGAGCAGTACATTGGATCTGCAAAGGAAACGATTGAAGGCATACGATTGATTAAAGAAGCGTTGCCTGCTTGTCATACGGTACTTGGGATTAGTAATATTTCATTTGGTCTACCCGAAGCAGGTCGTGAGGTATTGAACTCTGTGTTCCTATATGAGTGTACCAAAGCAGGATTGGATTATGCCATTGTAAACACAGAAAAAGTGGAGCGATATGCTTCTATTTCTTTAGAGGAACGAACTTTAGCTGAGGAACTACTTTACAATACTAACGATGAGACCTTAGCAAAGTTCGTAGCGGCTTTTCGTCATAAAAAAATAGAGAAAAAAGAGAAAATTAGTAACCTTTCACTAGAAGAGCGTCTAGCATCCTATGTCGTCGAAGGGACGAAGGAAGGTCTGATACCTGACTTAGGCGAAGCGCTGAATCGCTATACGGCACTAGAAATTATAAATGGTCCTCTTATGGCAGGCATGGAAGAAGTCGGTAAGTTATTCAATAACAACGAATTAATCGTTGCTGAGGTCCTTCAAAGTGCCGAAGTGATGAAAGCATCGGTTGCCTATTTAGAGTCTTTTATGGAGAAAGATGAAACATCCGTCAAAGGTAGAATTATGTTAGCTACGGTTAAAGGTGATGTGCATGATATCGGTAAGAATTTAGTTGAGATCATTCTTTCTAACAACGGTTATCATATCGTGAACCTGGGAATAAAAGTACCACCGGAGCGAATTATAGAAGCATTCCGTGAGCAGAAGGCTGATGCGATAGGTCTCAGTGGACTTTTAGTAAAATCTGCGCAACAGATGGTCTCAACAGCGCAAGATTTACGCAATGCAGGTATTGATGTGCCTATTATGGTAGGCGGAGCGGCTCTCACTCGCAAATTCACCAAAACACGTATACGTCCAGAATATAATGGCCTAGTGGTATATGCCAAAGATGCGATGGATGGGCTAGATTTGGCGAATAAATTGATGGATGCAAGTTCCAGGGAAAAGATGCGGCTAGAGTTCGAAGCTGAGAAAGAGGCAGGAGAGCAAGAAGTGGTGAAGACGGTGTTACCTGAACTTAGCAGGGCGGTACGTTCTAACATTTCTAAGGATGCACCCGTGTTTATTCCTCCGGATACGAACCGCCATGTATTAAGAAATTATCCCGTTAGCCATATCATTCCTTATGTGAATATGCAAATGCTTCTTGGGCATCATCTAGGATTACGCGGTTCCGTTGATCAGCTTCTGGCACAAAATGATCCTAAGGCTACTCAGTTAAAAGAAACCGTGGATCAAGTTCTATATGAAGCCGTAACCGATGGAATTATCCATGCACATGCGATCTATCAATTTTTCCCGGCGCAGTCGGATGGCGATAACATTCTGATCTATGACCCTCAAGATCACAGTAAAGTGCTCAAAACCTTTAGTTTCCCTCGTCAGCGTGTTGAACCGTATCTCTGTCTCTCTGATTATTTAAAATCGGTAGAAAGTGGTATGATGGATTATGTTGCATTCATGATTGTTACCGCAGGCCATGGAGTAAGACAAATCTCTGAGGATTGGAAGAACAAAGGGGATTATCTACGATCTCATGCTGTACAATCGACAGCTCTTGAAGTGGCCGAAGGGCTAGCTGAACGCGTGCATCATATGATTAGAGATAGCTGGGGTTTTCCAGATCCAGCCGATATGACAATGAAAAAACGTCATGGTGCTCGTTATCAAGGTATTCGAGTATCTTTTGGTTATCCTGCTTGTCCTGATCTTGAACTTCAAGAGCCTCTATTCGATTTATTGCAGCCAGGAGATATTGGTGTTGAACTCACCGAAGGGTTCATGATGGAACCTGAGGCTTCTGTATCTGCGCTTGTATTCAGTCATCCTGAAGCTCAGTATTTTAATGTGGAGAAAGCATAAGGTCATATCTAACTTTAATCCGTATATCTACGTCTTTATATAGATGTTGACTACAAATCCCTCCGCTGTTTCGGAGGGATTTTGCTGAACATGTATTAAAATGGAAAATTCAAAAATAACATCAGGGAAGAAGGGGAAGAGATGGAACTCTATTTTTTGGGAACCAATGCCGGAATACCTTCCCTTCAGCGGAATGTAACTTCTGTAGCACTACGGATGCTGGAGGAACGCCGAGCAACATGGTTGTTTGATTGTGGAGAGGCAACGCAGCATCAAATTCTTCGTTCACCACTCAAGCTAAGTAAGCTGGAAAAGATATTTATTACTCATTTACACGGAGATCACCTTTTTGGTCTACCTGGATTGTTATCAAGCCGTGCTTCACAAGGTGGAGAATCTCCATTAACCCTTTACGGGCCTAAGGGACTGAAGCAATATATAGAGGTTTCTCTAGGTCTTAGTGAATCTCGCATTAACTATGAGCTCATCATTAAAGAACACCAGGGTGGTCTCTTGTTTGAGGATGATAAATTTCGAGTAGAATCTGCACTTTTAGAACACAGAATTGATAGTTATGGGTATCGGATCACTGAGCTAGACAAACCCGGCAAGTTAGACGATGAAGAACTTACGCGTAGAGGGGTTAGACCTGGCCCTGCTTATGGTAAGTTGAAAAATGGGGAGAGTATTGAGACACCTACAGGCATGATTCATCCTCATGAAGTATTAGGCGCTCCTAAGAAAGGAAGGGTTATCACAATTCTAGGTGATACCCGTCCATGCCGAGCTGCAATTGAGTTAGGGAAAGAAGCAGATATCCTTGTGCACGAGGCTACGTTTATGCATGAACTTGCCTCAACAGCTTATGATTATCATCACAGTACAGCCGTGCAAGCAGCGGAGATTGCGGCAGAAGCACATGCTCATAAGCTCGTACTGACGCACTTTAGTTCAAGATATAAAGACGAGGTGCAATTAGAGCCATTAATTCTAGAGGCACGTGCGATATTTCCAAATACAATATTGGCTAAAGAACACGAGATGGTCCCTATTGATCGGGAATGTGACCTTTAAATTCTAGAATTTATGAGCAATGGACAATGGAACAACATGAGATTTCGGGCAATGGGAAATGAATTATTTTCCGGGAAAGCGCAGGAAATGACAGGGCATATCAATTTTTTTGAGGTTGTCAAGAAAATTTCGACAGTTAGCTTATTTGCCCGCGTCCATGGTTTCTTTTACAATAAGATGAGCACAATGCGGTAATAAGGGAGAGAACAAGTGTGAGAGCAAAATGGAAAGCATTTCTGATTGATCTAGACGGGACGTTATACCATGGTTCACACCGGATACCGGGTGCTGATGAACTGATCCACTATCTACAATCCAAGAATATTCCGTATTTGTTCGTAACTAACAATTCTTCTCGGACTCCGCAGGGCGTTGCAGATCACTTGCAGGAGATGGGAATTCCAGCAGAGCCTGAGCATGTATGCACTTCCTCGCAAGCTGCTGCATTTTATATTGCTAGTCAACGTCCTAACTGTAGAGTAGCGGTAATTGGAGAAGAAGGATTGACGCATGCCCTAGAGCAGGCTGGGCTAAAGATTACTGAGGAGCGTCCTGAATATGTCGTCCAAGGGATTGATCGGCATTTTAATTATGACAAACTTACCCATGCCGTTCGCTGGATTATGGAAGGTGCGGGATATATACTTACGAACCCTGATTTGCTACTTCCCTCTGAAGATGGTCTGACTCCAGGCGCGGGGACCATTGCCGCATCGATTCAAGCTGCTGCAGGCATAAAGCCGATCGTTATTGGTAAGCCCTCAGAAATTCTGATGAATTTTGCGCTAGAGAAATTATCTCTGCCATCTGAGAATGTTGCTGTCATTGGTGACAATATACATACGGATATTCTTGCAGGAGCAAGAGCCGGGTGTGGAACCATACTTACACTAACCGGTATTACAACGCATGCGAATTTGGTTGTTCACAGCAGCGCAGCTGGGGTACAGCCAGATTATATATATAAGGATTTAGAAGCGTTACTGCAAGGTATACGCAACTCAGATATGGAACTATGAAAGGGAAGATGAATAATGCCAGAATTGCCGGAAATGGACAATTATCGTAGACTGTTATCCCATGAAATTTTGGATACACCCATTACAGATGTCGCTGTGCATCGGGAGAAGTCCATTAATGTAGCTTCTGAGGTTTTTATTCAAACTTTAGTAGGACATAAAATCATCTATATAGAACGTCGCGGTAAACATTTGTTATTCCATTTAGATAATGGTCGTAGACTTCTGCTACATTTGATGTTAGGCGGACTTATGTATTTAGGAAGCAAAGAAGATCATCCTGATCGCACCACTCAGATTGAAATTTCATTTGGTAGTAAGACTCTTTATTTTATCGGATTGCGTCTAGGGTATCTACATCTTCATACAGCTAAAGAGATCGACGAGGTACTCGCAGATTTAGGTCCAGATTTATTTGACCGTAAAATGAACGAACAAAAGTTCATTCAGCGTTTCGCGAAGCGCCGCGGGGCTCTAAAGAGCGCTTTGATTAATCAGCATGTCATCGCTGGAATTGGCAACTGTTATGCGGATGAAATCGTGTTTGAGGCCAAGATTCAACCTTCTTCCAAATTGCAAGATCTAACGGAAAAAGATTTAAGTGATCTCTATCATGCCTCACTTAAAATTATTCATCATGCAATTGACCACGGTGGTTACATTGAACTTCCGCTGACTCAAGACGATAAACTAACAGGTGGATTCAATGATTTGTGTCAGGTATATGATCGCGGGGGAGAGCCGTGCCTTCGCTGTGAGGGTACGATAGAACGAGCTGAGATTGGCGGGAGAAAAGTGTTTTTTTGTCCTAAATGTCAAGATGAAAAATAAGCTGAAGCTCGGGGGGCATCTTTCCATTCGAGGAGGCTATACTCAAGCAGCTAGAACGGCACACAGCATGGGAGCCACGGCCTATCAGTATTTCCCGAAAAATCCGCGGAGTCTGGGAGTCAAAGCATTTGATGCGAATGAGGCTCGTAGATGTAAAGATTATTGTCAGGAGAATCTTCTGGTCTCTATTGCGCATACGCCCTATCCATCTAACCTTGCTGTTGACCTAAGAGAACAACCGGACGCTTTTTATCAGACGATTCAATCATTAAAAAATGATTTGGATATAGCTGAGGCTTGCGGATCTCTGGGAATTGTTGTTCATTTTGGAAATTACAAGGGAAAAGATCTCTTGCAGGGATATAAAAATATAATACAATGTATAAATGAAGTGCTTAAAGGTTGGCAAGGTTCCACAAAATTATTGTTAGAAAATCAAGCGGGTGATCATGGTGAGATGGGAATGACACTGGAAGAAATGGTGCAGATTCGTAATCTCTGTGAACAGCCAGAACATGTTGGATTTTGTCTAGATACATGCCATGCTTTTGCAGCAGGAGTGTGGAGAGGGGCAGAAGATGAGACTTTTTTGGCAAAAGGTCGTAATATAGGATATTGGGATCATTTAATTGCAGTGCATTTAAATGACTCGAAGTATCCGATGGGTGATCGCAAAGATAGGCATGCTCGTGTAGGAGCTGGCTTTATTAAGGAAGAAGGTTTTCTTAAGCTTCTACAAGCGAAAGAATTGCAAAATAAAGCATTCATATTAGAGACAGAGACCGGCGATGACGGAACCTACATACAGGATATGGAGAAGATTAGCCAATGGTATCACGCCAGCGCTGATTAAGGGATTTGGGGAAAGGAAGAGCAAATGTGATTCATTTATATATGGATGACCTTAGACGCTGTCCCGATGGATTTACGTTGACTCGTAGTGGAGAAGAATGTCTGGACATTTTGAGAGCAACATCCGTGGATATTTTGTCATTAGACTTCGATATGGGACCTGACCAGATGACAGGCGGAGAAGTGGCCTCCATTATGGCGCAAGAAGGTTTGTTTGCGAAGGAGATATTTTTGCATAGTTCGAGTTTGCAGGGAAAAACAAAAATGTATGAAATTTTATTTCAAGTCAAACCCGATGAAGTGGAACTCTATATTGATCCTGTTCCGTTTGATCGTTTAGATGAGATAGCTTTACTTCATGCGAAAAGTAAACTTGAGAACACACGTTAATTAGAGCAAGGCTGTATTAAAAATGGGGGTTATGGGGTTTGAATAGTCATCTTGAGAACGATAAGACAACAATGGGAACGACATCGAGGTTCATCTGTACCGCAAATCATGGATTTGCACCATACGCACAAGAAGAATTAAGAAGGAAATTTGGTGCACTGAAAAGCACTGTGCTGGTTCCAGGTGAGGTTTTTTTGGCTACACTTGACTTCTCATCTGAGGAAGTTACTGAACGTCTTACACAGGAACTACCTATGTTTTTGCGGCATATTTTCCCTGTTCAAGTGCAAGTAGGAATTACAGATAAAGATCTAGGTCAGGCGATGGATCAGTTAGGTTCCTGTCTAAAGAGAATAGATGAGCTACAAGGCAAAATCATCTCTGTGCAAGCACGTAAAGCTAGTCAAGAAGCTTGGCCAGGTACATCTTCGGAATTCAAAGAAGCCATTCAGTTCGTGCTTCAAGATATCGTGCAGCAATTTGCAGTAAAAGAAGCGGAGTGGGTCGTATCTGTATTCATTACGAATGATTCCATTTTCGCAGGTATTTCTAAGGCGGATCATAATATCTCCGATTGGAATGGCGGTGCTGTTAGGTTCCAAAAGGAAGAAGGACAAATCTCTCGGGCTAAATTCAAATTGTTGGAAGCAGAACGAGTGTTTGATATCGACTTTAGAAGTTTTCGCAACGCTTTAGATATTGGGGCAGCGCCAGGCGGATGGACTTCATTTTTATTAGAGCGTGGTTTACAAGTGACGGCGGTAGATCCTGCTAAGATGCATCCTTCCTTACTAGATTCTCCGCAGCTTACGTATGTACAAAAAAATGCGGATAGTGTGAAATTTCGTGATCATGAATTTGACTTGCTGGTATGTGATATGAGTTGGAGTCCAAAGTTAACAGCAAAATTGGTTACGGAATTACTTTACAGCCTTGTTCCTGGAGGAACGGCAATTGTCACGGTCAAACTGCTAAGTAAGAAGCCACTTGCTCTAATTCGAGATGTGATGGATACATTTGATCAAGCCCATATGCAGATTCAAAGGTCAAAGCAGCTATTCCATAATCGTGATGAGATTACGCTATATATGATAAAATATTAAGCATGTAAAAAGAAGACAAAAAAATTCTTTACAGAACATGCCTTGTTGTTTTATACTGATTCCAATATATTACAAGATTACTTAGGGAAAGTATCCCGAGTTTCTGAATAGGTCCTTAAAGGACGATTTAGAACTTGGGGGACTTTCTCTTTTTTGTATGCCTAGAAAGGAGGGCTATGCGGTTGCAGTTTTCTAGCAGGCTAAGTACCGGGGATGTAATTGGAGGTAGATATAAGATTGAGAAGAAGCTGGGAAGTGGCGGAACCAGCTATGTCTATTTGGCTGAGGATCTGAAATTACCTGGAAAGCGATGGGCCATAAAGGAGACACTTACAGCACCTGATTATTTCGGGAATCTTGAAGAAGAAGCTAGATTGTTAATTCAATTGCATCATGCCAGATTACCGCATGTTATCGATTTTTTTCCACCAGATTCCGCTGGGTACACCTACTTAATTATGGACTACATCCAAGGTGTCACGCTTGATGTATTTTTAGAGCATCAACAAGGCCGCATGTCATTAGTACAGATTTGTAATATAGCTGGACAAATTTGTGAGGGTCTTATGTATCTTCATCAACATGACCCACCTATTGTATACCGAGATCTGAAACCTTCTAATCTCATGATTGATGCAGGTGGCGAAGTAAGATTTATAGATTTTGGAATTGCGAGACATTACAAACATGATCAGACCGAAGACACGGTGAAGCTTGGAACTATTGGCTTTGCTTCTCCTGAACAATATGGGGGAAGACAGACAGATACACGCTCTGATCTATATTCTTTAGGCGCATTATTGCTGTACTTAGTAACAGGAGGCGAGCAGACAGAATGGACGAATATCTCTGACAAGTTACTTGCTTCGCAAGTTCCCGCGTCCCTTTATCGTGTGGTGAAGACCTTACTCCATCAGCGACCCGAAGAACGATATTCAAGCGCTGCGGAGGTGAAGATAGCAATAGAAACCCATAATCGCACTCTAACTTCTTCTCAATCAGAGTACCGGGCCATTCAACCGGGGGGGAGAACCAAAGTGATTGGCGTGATGGGGACAAGTCCAGGTGTAGGGGTAACACACACGTGCATCCTCCTAGCTCATACCTTAAAACAACATTTCAACAACATAATGATTATGGAATGTGGAGGGAAATCTACTGCATTTGCTGCACTTCAGCAGCGAGCGCATTCAGATTATAGAAACGATGGAGGTGAATTGAGTCATGTATTTCGAATGAATCAGATCGTGTATCATCGTGCTGCATCACGAGGCCAAATTTTAAATGTTGTAGCCACTGAAGGAGGCGTTGTGATTCTGGATCTTGGTAATAGGCGCACAAAGGATATTTTTGAGGAACTAATGCGCGCGGATCTGGCTATCGTTGTAGGATCTGGTGCCAAGTGGAGAGTACATGAGCTGTATGATTTTCATAAGTCTTCAAGTACTTACCCAAGAAATAAATGGCTTTATGCGATACCGGGAATGCCTTTACATGCAATTAGTTATTTGCGGCGCACTATGAAGACTTCGAGAGTAGTTCCCATACCTTTTGAAATCGATCCTTTTGAACCTGCGCAAGACGTTATGAAAGAAATAGAGGCCATCTGTAGGCCTATCATTTCCGGAGAATCTCCTAAAAGATGGGGCAGTATGATCAGACAATTCAAAAGATGGGGAGGAATACTATGAAAATGTTAAAAATGAGGCAGCGAACTAAGCATTTGATCTTTGCGGGTATAGTTGGAGCAAGTTCTGTAACCGTCTTTTTCATAGTCTATATGGTCTTAGAACATATCCAAGTGCAAGATGCTCAACAAGCTACTAAGAGTCAGTATGAAGCTAGATTTCTTGCTTTTGAAAAAGAGAAGGATCGCTCAACTGTTATTGGATGGGTACCCAACAAACTTATTAAAGCAGGAGATACGTTTAAGGAAGTTGATTTGAAGCAGGCCGAGTTTACAGCAGGAGAACTTCCATCCAATTGGGTTCAGCTTAAAGAGAATATCCTTGGGCATACGGCAAAAGTTTCCTTAGAACCTTTCACCCTCATTACAGAGTCACTGATTTATAAAGAAAAGCCAACGACAGATGATCTTCGCAATAAGGAGATAAGTTTTGTGAGATTACCAGCTTCTCTCCGTGCTAAAGACGTGATCGATATTCGGATACAATTTCCGACGGGCCAGGATTACATACTGCTATCTAAGAAAAAAGTAGGTCAGTTAAGCTCAACTTCGATGAGCTTAACATTAACCGAACATGAGATTTTGACACTCTCTAGTGCAGTGGTTGATGCTTATTTCCATAAAGCTTCCATTTATGCATTAACTTATGTCGAACCTGAGCTTCAAGATTCAGCTATTCCCACGTATCCAGCCAATCAACAAGTACTTCAGTTAATTGCTAAAGATCACAATATGATCTCCAGAGCGGAACAAGAATTAACTTCATCTTCAAGAGTGTTACTTGAAAAAGATTTAGGTAATCTCTCACCGCAAACGATTTCTAATTTCGAAGATAAACAAGTCAAGGTTCCTGAGCAGCCAGTCTTAATACCGAAAGCGTTAGCTGCACCTGAAGGCACAGTAGAAATTAAATCCTCACCTTAAAGTAGAAAAGGAATGAGTATATGAAGACGTGGATATTTGCTGGTATTACGGACAAGCGGGAATTATTGATATATCTTAGTAAAATTCTATGTTCATCTGGTGTGCGCGTTCTATTAGTAGATGGCACCGGAGATGCAAGATATAAGTATTCTATTCATTCGGGGAGCTCATCAAAGATTCCAATTACCGAATATAGCGGTTTCGACGTAGCGACGAACTTTCAGAGTGAACAGGAACTATATAGCTATTATAGGATGAACAGTCAAGCGGACCCTTTTTTATATGACTATATTTTGTATGATGTTGAATGCACTGATTTTCTTTCAGTACAAACGTGGCAGAAGGCAGATCAAAGAGTATGGGTGACAAGCCATGAACGGTATCCATTAGAACATGGTAAGCAATTCTTTAGCTTGTTACTAGATAGATATCCAGAGTTAGGAGGAATGGTGGCTAAGCGAATCTATATGCACTGCGTAGATAATAGAATGAATGACGAGTATGTGAAGGCGTTTGCTACATCGCTTCCCATATCTTGGGACGAAGAAGCAGTTTCATTCCTTTGGGAGGAAGGGAATATTGCGATTCGGCGGGAGGAAGATTATGAAGGTAATGTAGGCTTACATCGTATAAGTCGCTCTTACAAAAGGGCTCTTAGGAATCTCGTAGGCCAACTTACAGATTGGAATGAAGGATCAGCAAAAAAAGCAATTCGAATTGCAGGAAGGAGATGAGTAATCTTGAGTATTGTCCGTTTTTGGGAAGATAATCGAGGTCAAGCCACAGAAATAGCAATAGCACTGTCTATAGTCATGGCATCGGATTACAGATTAAGGTTGTTCTTAAGTCAGGATATCGGCATGGCTACCTCTGAAACACTCTTACCTGATCAATTGCAACAAGGTATGGATGCATTAATGAGACTTTCTCTTAGTAGACTGCTAAGCCGTGATAACTTTATCGAATATACAGAATCTATAATACAAGGAAGAATGGATATTGCTAATTGGCAGAATTTCAAACAAATACAAAAAAATAATTTTCATACGAGTACATCATGGATTAGGGGATATGAGCAAATACTGAGGATTGCGGCGGATCTTTATGATGTCCTCTTCTTAAATGAAAACCAATCCCTAATGGGAGGGGGGGATTCTATTTTGGAGAAGGATGGGGCTCAAAAAGATGACATGGTTATTGCTGTGGTGCCACAGCGTATTTCTGCATTAGATCACTTTTTTGAAATGGTACAATCTAAGCCAACCCTATATCATCCATCGATATTACTTTTGATTCCTAATTATGATGAGAAACAATATCTTACAATTACAAACATAAAAAGACGTTATACCACTACCTTGCGAATCGAAGGTTTGCCCTATACTAGATCCTTTACAGATGCCTGTAATACATATCAAGTTAAGTCTTACATGGAGCGGCTTATTCATGCATCTGCTCGTAGAAATGGAGAGCAAGCTTTTCTCAGAGCTCTTCGAACAATATGCAGTTTTATACTTAAGATGATAGACAGAGAAGGCGAATTCATTAAGGAGAGGGGCGCCTAAATGAATACTACGCTGAACACTTCAATTATTGTTTTTATTTTCTTCATAACTGGAATCTATTTTCTTGTTAAATACTACAGTTATAAGACTAGCGTACTGCATGATGATCAGGACTACGATCCTTATACGTTGGAGGCGCTGATCGACTATGTTATGCAGCGGTTACATGAACTCATAAGAACGAATCCAGATGATATGGGACTTGGCGAGGAGACCTATCGAAGAAAGGTCAGTCAGCGACGTGAACTTCGACGAGCGCTCAAAGGGTGTGTATCAGGAGATATCAGGGATAAAACGTTAGTAAAGAATCAAATCCGTGATCTTTTATTGTCTGGTTATGGACTAGTCGAGCAACATATGGATCAGATCATTCCTTTTGAACAAATAGATAAGTTATCTGTGCAGGAAAAGTTTGATATTATGCTGTATCTATTCCAGTCTAGTCATGGCCCGGGCGCTATGGAGACGCTGATTAAGCTCTATGAACTGGACCGGCCTCGTCATGGTTCTAATGAAGAGTGGAGTTACGAGATTACAACAGAGGATATTCACTCTATATTTTATCAAGAGTATAGACCTTTGATAGTGCATGAGAAGTTAGATATTATTGTGCAGCGTGTATACCAACAATACAAAGGGTTTTCGGTTATTGATGAACTTCGTGATCAGCGTATTGATGGTGTGAGTGGTGGGGTAAGTGGTACTTCCGATGCGGAAAGTGATTTTTTTAATGCATCTCAATCTTTTCAAGGTGAGGAGGGGGGCCGTAATTATGAAAGTATATGGATTTTTTTTCAGGGGAAGTCCATTCATTTATCCTTTCTGTCGTTTGGTTCTTCTAGTGAATTAAAGCGAGTGTGTCAGAACATTTACAAATACAATTTGCCTGGTCAGCTATCGCAATCCAATGGCTATAAAGTCAATGAAATGAAGGATGGATCAAGAGTAGTGGTAGTAAGACCTCCTTTTGCTGAGTCATGGGCATTTTTCGTTCGAAAATTTGATGTGCAAAAGACGATGTTAGACCATTTAGTACAAGGGGATAATGCGGATGTTGTTGTAGATTTGTTGAAATATCTTATGAAAGGTAGCCGAATTACTGCAATCACTGGTGCACAAGGGTCAGGGAAAACGACACTTATGATGGCTATGATTCGGCACATCTATGCATCCTACACGTTACGAGTACAGGAGATGTCTTTTGAGCTTCATTTAAGAAATTTATACAACAAAAGAAATATATTAAGTTTTAAAGAAACGGAGCATATATCAGGACAAGCTGGACTTGATCTGCAGAAAAAGACGGATGGCGCAGTAAATATTTTGGGCGAAGTGTCAACGGATGAAGTAGCAACATGGATGATTCAAATGGCTCAGGTGGCCAGTCTTTTCACCTTATTCACACATCATGCTAAGACATTCGAAGATCTAATCTACTCCCTTCGCAATTCGCTACTCAAAACAGGAATGTTCCGTGATGAGCGAATCGCAGAAAATCAGGTGCTACATGTAATTCATTTCAATGTACATTTGAGGGCAGACATGAACGGACGAAGGTATATTGAACGCATTACAGAATGTAATCACTCAGCAACGGTCCAAGGAGGAAGAAATATCATTGAACATCTTGACGGAGGGTATAAGATCTCTTCACATTTATCTCCAAAGAGTATTCGAGATATGTCTTCGCAAATGACAGATGAGGATCAAGTCGCATTTCAGCAATTTGTAAAGAGTCGCTGGGGTGAGCAAATTGGAGCTTAAAACGTTGTTCTTCTTCATAGTAGGTGGTTCGATGTTGATCTTTCTCATACTCTGTTTCTACATACTACGGCTGCAGAAGTCTACACAAAGTAACTTTGTTTCCTTGTCATTTAATATATCTTATCGCAAAAAAAAATGGAAAGATAACGAACATCAATGGTTACTGAAATTATACCTTTACACTATGAGGATTCCCTTTCTAAGATCCTATGTCATACAAGTACGTAAGCGGATAGCAGATATTCAAATTCATCAAGAATCCTCACTACGTGTTCATACAATGAAGGCAGTCATCTTTATTATATTCGCATTGAGTCTAGGGGGCTGTATCCTTTTTTTGCTCAATCCTGATCCTGTCTATCTTATGATACTTCTATTAACAGCTGTAGTTCTCAACAGCTTATTTCTGGATACTTTTATTCAGAGACTGGAAACTCAGTTGCTCAATCAAATGATCCAATTCATGAATGAGGTCAGACATGCTTATCATCGGCATAGCATGGTTGAGGAAGCGATAGAGGAAGCAGCGGAATTATCAGCAGAGGCTATCTCTTCACATGGCTACATCATTGCAGATGCATTGAAATCATCTGATCCGCATGAGGAACTAAATCGTTACTATGAGACGGCGCCAAGTCGATTTTTGAAATCATTTGCAGGCATTTCTTTGTTGATTATGGAGTATGGAGATAAAGTCGGAAGTGAAGGCTCGATGTATTTAAAAGGGCTAAATACGCTAAATCAAGAAATACAATTGGAAATAATTAGACGTGCCAAATTGGATTATGTATTAAAAGGATTGCATTTTATTGCTTTATTTCCTGTGTTTTTTACGAAACCAGTAGAGATGTGGGCTCGAAAAAGCTTTCCTCTAATGGAGGAATACTATCTTGGCAGAGCTGGAATGCTTACAAAGTTATTTATTTATGTTCTCATTATGGCAGCCTATACGCTACTTCAGAAATTAAAAAATACGGAAGATGCATCTATACAGACGCAGCGGCTGAAGAAGCCTTGGGAGCAACTTATATATAACCACTTATGGTTTCGGAGAATGACGAAATTTTTTATTCCAGAGATCAATACTCGACCCTACCTAAAGATCTCGCAGCTTTTGAAAGATACGAATCACATATTAAGAGTTGAGTGGTTTTACGTAAGAAGAATGGTTTTAGCGGGAATATGCGGCATAACGGTGATAAGTTGCTTTCTTATTCTTCATGTCTTAGAAATAAATCGAATTCAGATAGAATTACCTCGAAGTACGGTGGTTTTTGGCTCTCTATCTAAGGAAGACAAAATGCTAGCTGATCGAGCTGTACTGCTGGATACAATAGTTATTCATGATGTGAAAGTTAAAGGGAACACAAGTTATGATGAAATCTCTCACTTAGTAGCTATGCATTCTCAAACCAAGTTACACAAAGGTCAATTCACTGAGACGGTCAACCGAATCTATACCAAATTACAAAGAATGAACAGTGAATATCTGAAATGGTGGGAAGTTGTAGTTGCTCTAATCTTGGTCTGGTTCGGATATGAACTGCCTGTTATCTACCTGAGGTTTCAACGGAGAATTAGACAGATGGACATGAAACATGAAGTTTATCAACTCCAATCCATCATCGTTATTTTAAAAGAAATGGATCGCATATCGGTAGAAGAGATTCTGCATTGGATGAGTGTATATGCACTGATATTTAGAACCCCTCTTGAAAAATGCTTATTGCATTTCGAGCATGGCGCAGAAGTAGCGTTACACCAGCTCAAGGATGAAGTAACTTTACCTGAATTCAAACGCCTCATTGAGAAGTTAATCCTTGCTGTGGAGAGAATTCCTATCGCTAAAGCTTTCGATAATATGGATGGAGAGATGTCCTTTCGTTTTGAAGAACGGAGGATTAGTTATGAGAAAATGCTGGATATCAAATCGAATTGGGGCAGAATGATTGGATTTACGCCAATGTATGCTCTCGTGTTTTTATACTTGGTGGTCCCTTTGATTTGGATGAGCTTCACTCAGATGACGCAGTATTATGATCAAATTCAAAAACTATAATATGGAGGATACTTATTATGAATAATGCTTCAACTGCTTTGAAGGTAGCCGCAGGAATTTTCTTGACAATTGCATTGATTACGATTGTGGTCATTTTATTTATCTCTGCCCAAGAAGCAACGAAGACAGCTCAAAATAATTTCTCGGATATCCAAACGGAGCTTGCACAGGCCTCGTTTACCGTCTATGACGATACGACAGTTAGTGGATCCCAAGTAACCAATGCACTACGAAAGTTTAAGGACAAGGATCAATTTGGTGTGAAAATATTGACGGGTAAAAATAAATCCGGTCAATGGTACGG
Source organism: Paenibacillus shirakamiensis (assembly GCF_017874255.1). Classification (GTDB taxonomy): domain Bacteria; phylum Bacillota; class Bacilli; order Paenibacillales; family Paenibacillaceae; genus Fontibacillus; species Fontibacillus shirakamiensis. Next base: position 824,492 of record NZ_JAGGLD010000001.1, read on the forward strand.
CTATGCTTTAAATGTGTCTGACCCCACGAGTGACACGTATGGATCGGTTACGGGTGCAAGTACAACATCTGTCGGAGAATCATGGGACGAATCAGATAATGATTACGTTAACCCTAGTGGCAAATTTAAAGCGCAGGTAATTAAAGACAGTTCGAATGTAGTACGTGGACTCATTTTCAAACAGAGCACAGTAAAATAATCTAGATGTTAGAAAATACAAAGAAAATGTTGTGGATGGCCGCAGCGGCTGGTCTATGGATCAACGCTTTGGTGTTCACTATACATAGTGAACGCAGGCATTCTCTAACTGAGGAGTTGGTCGAAGCGGCCACTACCCCTCAAAGGAGAAGTATTCTTCAAGTTGAGGTTAATCCAATAGGAATAGATCATTTCACTGGAGCCCAAGTGATGACACTCTGGAAAAATCGTGGCTTAAGCAAATATGACTTTGTCCTGAATGGGCAGAGGTACAGTCATCTAAATGAAGATCCAGACCAAGGGTGGATACATGGAATTAATTTAGTTAAAGAATATAATGCGACATACATAAGAAATCAACAAGGTCAAATACAGACGATCAATCTTAGTCTGAGATAGCTGTAAGGAGATATAAGCATGTCCAGTGTACTATCCAAAATAATAGCAGCCTTACTTGCTGTATTACTTTTGTATTTTGTTCCAGCAGTCCAGTTTGCTCAAAGAGAAGAGAATACGGAGCAACTGACGGCCTATTCATCTGTAACGGAATTTGTAGATGCCGTAAGGAACAAGGGATTCATTTCCCCTTCCATGTATGAATCATTTATGCAAGAAATTGAACGGGGAGGTCGAGTATATACGGTCACAATGGAACACCAACATAAAAAATATCAACCTGAATATGCAGATTCCGCTGATCCTTTAACATTTAAGGGGAGTTACACGATACAATACGATAATCGTGAGATAAAAGATATCCTTTCTACGCTTTATCCTGAAGGTCTCGATAATAGGGAGGGAGATCTGCGCACGTACAAATTGCAGTCCGGTGATTATTTTAAGGTTAGCATCCAAGTTCTAGGTAAAAGTTCGATGAATATTCTTACAGGATATATATACGGCATTATTGAAGATAATTCTCGGGTTCTCCTATATGGAGGCATGGTTCAAAATGAAGATTACTGATCTGGCTATTGTATTCATCCTCATTGTCAGTCCCTTATTATGGATAGGACAACTTCATAGTCAAGATCGCTGGAATGCGCAAAGTCTAAGTCTCAAATATAGTACAGCCTTGAGAACTGCCGTACAGGATGGAGCAAGTCAGCTAAATGAGAACGAATTGCAGGATTATGAGACCAGCTATTCCTCTAGTAAGTTCTTTAGATCTGATGCTGATAAGGGACTGAATGCTTTTCTAAGAACGCTCTATCTCAATCTTGGAATTGAAAATGACCCTAAATCTCAAGAATCTTTAATGAATTATATACCTGCGGTGATGGTGATAGATTATGCAGGGTACTACATGTACCGAATGAGTGAATACAAGGATAGCCAAGGACAACCTCTTGTTTCTCATCAATGGAGTCCATTGAAACCCTATGCTTGGACCGATGTACTTGGCAATGTGATCGAGTTCACACTGGATGAGAAAGTTACTGTGTTTACAGTCCAAGACCAGAAATGGCATTCAGGACAAAGGGAAGAGCTTGCCCATGAGGTGAATGTACCCCTTTTAGCTAATGAAGATGGTTTTGAGGCAGAACGAAGAAGACAGATTGTGTTAAGTATGGAATCGGATCTCTCAGAAGCTATTGCAGAGCATAATAGTAAAGGGAAAGGATATCAATTCACTTTACCGATGATTCCTCAGGAAGATTGGAACAATACAATTGATGATATTGGAATGGTTGCTTTTCTTCAAGGTCTCGAAGTCGGGGACCAACATTACAATAATTATGCCCTAGCAGGTGGGAGATTGAAGCAAAGGGCAGCTATCTATGGAGGGACAAGCACTGTGAAAGGACTGAAGTACTTTTACCGCGCGGGTTGCAACTACCCTTATATTCCCCAAGAAGTATTCTCTAGCACAAAGGAAGCCGCATCCAAAGGATATTTCGAGGCTCAGATATGTCAATAGTGTAAGGACTCAACTTTCAAAATACATTTCGATAAAAAAACATCTGGAATTGTTTCTGAAAAGCCCTTTCATATGCTAAAATTAATTCTTGAATGTCTACGATCGACATAAGAATTTATTACACTACGAATAGGAGCTTGTTCTTTCATATGAGTTTATTAACTGTAGAGAATCTTTCACATAATTTTGGAGAACGTACTTTATTTAAAAATGTATCATTTCGTCTATTAGCCGGGGAACGAGTTGGCCTGGTCGGTGCAAATGGTGTGGGTAAATCTACACTGATGAATATTCTTACAGGTACGCTTTTAAAAGATAGCGGTAGAGCGGAGTGGACTCCAAAAGTCCGTTATGGTTATCTAGATCAACATACTAAGCTTACGCCTGGACAAACTGTCCGCGATATTCTTAAGACTGCATTTCTTCCTCTCCTGAAACTTGAAGAAGAAATGATGGAGATTACTAATAAGATGGGCGAGGCTTCACCCGAAGAATTAGAAGAACTTTTGACACAGATGGGAGATATCCAAGAACAATTGGAAATTGGGGACTTTTATCTTATTGATGTCAAAGTTGAAGAAATGGCCAATGGCCTAGGTCTAGCCGCTATCGGACTTGATCGAGATGTATCCGCATTAAGCGGAGGTCAGCGTACTAAGGTTCTGTTGGCTAAGCTTCTTTTAGAGAAACCGAATGTCCTCTTACTGGATGAGCCTACCAACTATTTGGATGTAGAACATATTCAGTGGTTGGTTAACTATTTACAGAACTACCCTTACGCATTTATATTGATCTCTCATGATACGGAATTCATGAGTCAGGTTGTAAATATTGTCTATCATTTGGAGTTTGCTAAGCTCACTCGATATACAGCTAACTATGAGAAATTCCTGGATATGGCAGACATGAATAAGAACCAACATATTGATGCTTATGAGAAGCAGCAGGAATTTATTAAGAAACAAGAAGATTTCATTCAGCGCAATAAAGCAAGGTACTCTACTTCAGGACGAGCGAAGAGCCGGGAAAAACAATTGGATCGTATGGAGAGAATCGATCGTCCAGAAGAGGCGGCCAAACCTACATTTGGCTTCAAAGAAGCTAGAGCAAGCGGGAAAACGGTATTTGAGGGTATTGATTTCGAAATTGGATATACCCATGCTTTACTGCCGAAAATGACTATGACGATTGAGCGTGGTGACAAGATTGCTATCGTTGGTTGTAACGGGGTAGGTAAATCCACGTTGCTCAAAACAATTTTAGGTAAAGTTCAGCCTATAAGTGGCAAAACATATCTTGGTGATTTTTTGTTCCCGGCATACTTTGAACAGGAAGTACGTGCAGAGAATATTACACCTATTGATGATGTGTGGAATGAATTCTCCAGCCTCAATCAGCATGAAGTTCGTGCCCATCTAGCTCGTTGTGGCCTCAAGAACGAACATATTACACGTCCGCTTAAGGCATTAAGTGGTGGAGAACAGGCGAAGGTCCGCCTTTGTAAGTTGATGATGCGTGAGACAAACTGGATTCTTTTCGATGAGCCGACGAATCACTTGGATATCGTAGCTAAGGAAGAATTAAAGCGCGCCTTAAAAGAGTTCAAAGGAACTGTATTGTTGGTATCTCATGAACCCGACTTTTATGAGGATTGGGTGACCAAGACATGGGATGTAGAATCCTGGTCCACGAAGAACGCATAATCTAGGGATAAGTATTGTCATGGAGGGTTCTCACAATTACCAAAATATGATACACTCCAATTAAGAAATTAGTTGTTGATTCACTTGAATTAAATATTTGTTAACTCATTTTAAGTAAATAGTTGTTGATTCACTGGGGGGGCCGAGTTTGGCTGAGATGGAAGAGTATCTTCCGGACCCTTTGCACCTGATCTGGATTATACCAGCGTAGGGAAGTGGTTCTCGTTCTGACACTGCCGGACACATAGGATCGATGGATAGATTTGATCTAGCCTCACCTCGCCGACCAGTGATTAAAGCTAATGCTTTGATAATAACGTGAAGCCGTTCCCTAGGGACGGCTTTTTTTATGCGCTTTTCTAAAGCGTAAGAACGATATGTTAGGAGGAGCTCTTTGCCAAGTCTATTGCCTGAACTTCATATCATTTCCAATGGCACTCAATCCATGGAGACCGTCTTAAATATTTTTTCAGAGATTCATCCGTTTGCTCATGCACTACATATTCGGGAGAAAAAATGGTCTGCACTAGATATGGGTCTAGTGATAGAGGGATTAATCCAGAGCGGCGTTCCTTCTGCCAAAATTTATATTAATGATCGTGTGGACATTGCTCGTGCTTATCAAGTAGGGGGAATTCAATTGGGTGAGAGAAGTTTGCGTCCTCAGCAAATTAAAGCGTGGAGTGCGAATATGCGCATTGGGCGATCCATTCATGAAGTGCGAGCGGCTCAAGATGCAAAGATCCAAGGGGCTGATTATGCCATGTTTGGACACATTTTCCCTACGGAATCTAAGCATAATTTACACTCTCGAGGGATTCTAGAACTTCAGTCCGTATGTCGGTCTACGGATATCCCTATTATTGCTCTAGGGGGAATGACACCGGATCGCGTTCATATGGTTGTAGAAGCTGGTGCTAATGGAATTGCTATAATGTCGGGCGTAATGTCTGCCTCAGATCCCCAGAGGGCAGTTAAAGCGTTCCTGCATGCTTTACAAGAAGCTTTTTCAAGTAATTCGGTTACTTAAAGCATGTCTAACAAAGAATGCAAATCAAGTGGGGGTGAATTCAGATGAATATTGCTTCCAGCGACGTCATTATCGTAGGTGGAGGAGTCATTGGATGTTTTCTAGGATATTTGCTATCCAAAAGGGGAAAACAGGTCTTGATTATCGAACAGTCTTCACGGCTTGCGAGTGGTGCTTCAGGAGCTGCTGCTGGAATGTTGGCCGCGGATTCCGAGCATTTTGGACATCCTGAACTGATGAATTTAGCCACACTAAGTCGGAATTCTTTCGCTCAACTGGCTCGTGAATTGAGAGAACTTAGTAATGTGGATATCGAGTTCAATGGGCAAGGCTTCATTACACCAATTAGAGATCAAGAAGAAGCCTATGATCTCCTTCAGCATTTTCCGCTAAAAGGCAATGATACCTGGTGGACGTCTACCAAACTTGCGGAGATGGAGCCCTTTCTAAACTCTGGCCTGCACGGTGCTATATTCAGAAGGGAAGAGACACAAATTATCCCGCAGAAATTAACGCAGGCTCTGGGTTACAGTGCCCAAAAACAGGGAGCAGAGTTATGTCTAAATACAAAAGTGATGTCCCTTTATTTGGAGGGTGGACACGTGAAAGGGGTACATACATCCCGAGGAACGTTTGAGGCTGGGCAAGTCGTTCTAGCTTCAGGTTGGCAGTTATGCGAGCTTTTGGAGCAACAAGGTTTGAACCTACCTCTCATCCCTGTAAAAGGAGAAATAGTTGAGGTGCGAACAGAGCGTCCTCTTTTGCATCATACGCTCTACTCAGAATCTGTATATATGGTTCCAAAATCAACGAACCGTCTCTGGTTAGGGGCGACAAGTATGCCAGGGGATCGAAGCCCCGGCGTTCGGGCTATGGGCATTAGGCATCTGATTGAATCGGCAGAGTATTGGCTGCCTGCGGTAGGTCAATCTACGTTCGAGAGAGCATGGTGCGGGCATCGTCCTAAATCTCCAGACGGTCTTCCTTATATCGGAGAATGGGCAGGGATTGAAGGACTTTACGTCGCCGCTGGACATTACCGAAACGGGGTCCTTCTTTCTTCTATAACCGCAACAATTCTTGCGAATATATTAGAAGGTATTCATAACCCGGACCTGAATTTGAAGCCATTTAGACCGGATCGATTTCAATATCACTATGAAGGAGCCCTATGATGAGACTAACAATTAATGGGCAGATGATGTCTCTCGAGCCTTCGCCACAAACTGTGGCTGACGTCATTTTGCGATTAGATTTAAGTGTAAAGACTGTAGTGGTTGAACGTAATCAGACCATTTTAACACGTGAAATGCATGTGCATACCCCTGTTCATGAGGGAGATATACTTGAGATCGTACATTTTGTAGGAGGCGGTTAACGATGCTTACGATAGGCACACATTCATTTCAATCTCGTCTGCTGTTAGGTACAGGTAAATTTTCAGATTTAGAAGTTCAAAGTCTGGCTGTGGAAGCAGCACAGAGTGAAATTTTGACCTTTGCTGTACGCCGCTTGAACTTAGAACAACCCCATGAAGCCCATTTTCTTGAACGTCTGGACTTGAGCGCCTTCACTTTACTTCCGAATACGGCAGGGGCTGCTACGGCAGATGAAGCTGTACGAATTGCTCGCTTGGCTAAAGCTTCAGGACTGTGTGATATGATCAAGGTTGAAGTGATTGGTGACGCCAAGACGTTATTACCGGATCCAATTGAGACATGGAAAGCATGTGAAACTTTATTAGCAGAAGGATTCATCGTTCTTCCTTACATTTCAGATGATTTAATTTTAGCTAAACGCCTTCAACAACTAGGTGTGCATGCCTTAATGCCTGGTGCATCCCCAATTGGTTCGGGCAGAGGGATCGTGAATCCGTATCAATTAGAACTCATCATTGAGCAAGCGAACATCCCCGTTATTGTGGATGCGGGTATTGGTTCTCCTAAAGATGCAGCGCAGGCAATGGAACTTGGAGCAGATGGTGTATTACTGAATTCTGCGGTTTCTAGGGCAGCAGACCCAGTGAAAATGGCCGAGGCCATGAGACTAGCTGTGATTGCAGGACGATTAGGATATGAAGCTGGAAGAATTCCTATTAAGCGATATGCCACCGCAAGCAGTCCTCAGGAAGGAATGATAACAACATGACAGGAAATGGACCCTCAACGTCCACATCTACACATGTTCACCCAGAACAAGCTACAAGATATTCGAGACAAGAGCTTTTTGCTCCGATAGGAGGTGTTGGGCAAAAACTATTATCGAATAGTAGAATTCTTATTATAGGAGCAGGTGCACTTGGGACTGCTAATGCTGAATCGCTGGTTCGGGCTGGAGTCGGTTATGTTCGGATCGTGGATCGAGATTATGTAGAGTGGAGCAATCTTCAAAGACAACAACTCTTCAGTGAACAAGATGCGCTAACTCGTATGCCAAAGGCTGTGGCTGCTCAGCGTCGTTTGCAAGAGTTGAATTCGGCGGTAGTTATAGATGCACATGTGATGGATGTAACTCTAGATGAGATCGAATCTTTGGTGCATGATATACATGTCATTATAGATGCGACAGATAATTTTGATACAAGGTTACTCATAAATGACATCTCCCAAAAACATCGTATACCTTGGATATATGGAGGATGTGTGGGCAGTTATGGCATTACATACACGATTAGGCCCGGGTATACCCCTTGCCTGAACTGTCTACTAGGAGCCACCCCACTAGGTGGAGATACATGTGATACCTCAGGTATTATTCCTCCAGCAGTGCATATGGTAGCCGCGCATCAGACAACCGAGACGATCAAACTTCTTACGCAAAATGAATCCGCATTAAGAGGCACCTTACTTTCTTTTGATGTATGGCGTAATGAACAAGCTTCTATTAAGGTGGGATCGGTTCAGCGCGAAGACTGTCTATCTTGCGGACCTAGAAGGAATTATCCTTTTCTATCGGCTAGTAATTTACAAAAGACGGAAGTATTATGCGGCAGAGATACGGTACAGATTCGTCCTGCTTCCCCAAGAACCATGAATTTACTCGAGCGACAAGCGATTCTTCAACAAATATCAGGAGCTCGGGTGGAGATCAATCCTTTTCTTCTTTCATTTCATCTTCAAAGTTTAAGACTGGTACTTTTCCAAGATGGGCGGGCTTTAGTGCATGGAACTAAGGATGTGGCAGAAGCCAAAACCTTTTATAACAAATATGTGGGCTCGTAATAAGGGGGATGAACTTGTTCTATCCGAGTGCATTATCCATAGCAGGTTCTGACTGTGGGGGAGGAGCAGGCATTCAAGCTGATCTTAAGACATTTCAGGAGTTAGATATCTATGGAATGAGTGTGATCACAGCCGTTACCGCTCAGAACACGCAAGAAGTAAAAGAGGTCTTCCCCTTACCTCTGCAGACTGTAGAAGCTCAGCTTCAAGCCATAGGGGAGGACTTCACACCTGCCTCGACAAAAACAGGCATGCTATATAGTGCTGAGATCATTCAGTTGGTTGCTTCCGCTATAAAATGTTATGCATGGCCACAGATTGTTATTGATCCGGTTATGATATCAAAAAGTGGTGCAGTTCTTTTACAGCCTAGTGCCATGGACACCATGTTGGATATACTGTTGCCTTTAGCTTGTCTGATTACGCCTAATATTCCTGAAGCAGAACTGATCAGTGGTATAGAGATTGTAGATGTTCCTTCGCTATATGAAGCGGGACAACGAATTTGTTCGATGGGCGTGCCTCATGTGTTATTAAAAGGGGGACACCGTGAAGATTCGGTAGAATCAACAGACTATTTAATCACTAGGGATACGTATCTTGCGTTATCTTCACCGCGTATTCATACACGTCATACTCATGGCACAGGATGTACGCTTTCGGCTGCTATTACCTCTGGGTTGGCAAAGGGGAATTCTATAGAGAAAGCCGTCTCTTTAGGAAAAAAATTCATCATGAATGCGATCGCTTATCCGATTGAGGTAGACTCGAGACATCTATATGGCCCCGTGAACCATTGGGCATATGCAGATAGGGGTGACATGCGCTGAGAAACATTACGACCTCAGATTTAGCGCTTTACTTCATTATGGGGAGCCAAAATGTAGAAGGAAAAGATCCCTGTCATCTTTTATCAGAGGCGATATATGGGGGGATAACTCTCTTTCAATTTCGAGAGAAAGGTCGTGGAGCTTTAGTGGGTGAGGAGCGCCATGCATTAGCCCAACGCCTTCGGTCTTTATGTTTTGCCCATGGGGTGCCCTTTATTGTGAATGATGATATCCAATTCGCTCATCGTCTTGGTGCAGATGGTATTCACCTGGGTCAGAGCGACGGAGATCCCGTGCAAATTAGGCGAAATCATCCTCACTTGTGGCTTGGAGTATCTACGCATAATGAGGAAGAGGCTGTAGAAGCTATACGAATAGGTGCAGATTATATAGGAGTAGGACCTATGTATTCCACACGTACGAAGACGGATGCGATTAGACCGATTGGAGTTCAGAGTCTGGGACGTATACGTAATCATGTAGGATCATTCCCGATTGTAGCTATAGGGGGCATACATGCATCCAATGTGGATGAAGTGATACAAGCTGGTGCGGATGGAGTGGCCGTTATATCTTCAATTACAGGTCACATGGAACCAAGAACAGCAGCGCAAGAACTGAAAGACATAGTAACGAAATCTAAATGAGTTCGAATTGTGAATATAAATTTGTATTTAATCTATATCCCAGATGGCGGTATGGATTTTTTTTTATGTGAGACACTAGAGGGAAGGAAGTGGAACGCTTAGAGAAAGGGGCGTAAAAAAGGTTGGCTCAAGAACTTATTCTCGTGTACAAGCTGAGTGATGATGGACTGCATGATCGATTAAGGGAAGTGGGATATAACATGATTTATCCCCAGACTTTGGCTGAAGCTGAGGAACAGTATGCTCTTCACCAGCCTGATGTAATTTTAAGCGGTTCACCTCAGGACCTAAAAGAGCTACGTTCTGTTTTGCAGGGCAAGTTAAAACCGTTGTTGGTACTAACACCTTCTTATTCTTTAAAAGAGTTATTGCTTACCTTCTCAGAAGGTGCACATGATTATATTGACAGAACAAAGGATCCTGACGAAGTCATCGCTCGTATTCATAATGTGCAACGCTTGCTTGCCTTAGATTCTAGAGAAGAGCAATTACAAGACCTATGTTTCGAAGATGTCCTCGTGCAAGTAAAGAAGAAAAAAGTTTTTCGTGGTGAAGAGTGGATTAAGCTTACTCCCAAAGAGTTTGATCTTATGGTATTCCTTATGCGCAATGTGCATCATGTATGTAGTAGAGAAGATATTCTTCATGAAGTGTGGGGTTATGACTTTAGAATAGATACGAATGTAGTAGATGTATACATCAGGCACCTCCGAAGTAAAATTGATCGTGGACGATCACGTAAAGTGATTCATACGGTTCGTGGATCAGGGTATATGATTCAATAATGTCATTAAAGGTTAATATAATGAAATATAAATAAAAAAACCGATGCCTCTTGGACACCGGTAGGATACTAAACTGTATTATAACAATAGACTTAAAGAGCAGTGAAAAAAACGAATTAAATTAAAGTACGCGGCGAGCTTTCAGATAAGTTCTGTCCCAATTTCCGCCATTGTTCAGACTAGAAATCGTTACGCCAGGTGAGCCATAAGTGTGTAGGATTTTGCCATTTCCCGCATAGATCCCTACATGGGTCACATTTTTACCGTTGGCACGACTACCGCTAGAGAAGAATACCAAATCGCCGACTTTTAGGTTTGCGCGAGATACAGCTTTTCCTATTTTAGATTGCTGAGCTGCTGTACGCGGCAACGTAATTCCGTATTTCTTAAATACATGTTTGGTAAAAGAAGAGCAGTCAAAATTTTTAGTCGTAGTAGTCGAAGCTCCGAATACATAACGGACGCCTAGATATTGTTTACCATAGTTAATCACCTGTTGACCTTTTGAAGTCGAGGTGGCATAGGCATTCACGGTAGTGGAAGATGTTGCTGCAGAAGCAGTTTCTGCTGCGCCTGTTGCTAAAAGTCCTGTGAACCCGATGCTAGCACACAGCCCTACTGTCAATACTTTTTGGAAAAAGTGTTTTTTGTTTGTCATGTTGTTACCTCCAAATTTCTTTTCTCTTGGGTTATGACTGTAGTATAACAGCTTATTTTAATTCCACATTTTGTATAACTCTATTATATCTAGGCCCAGCAAGGGATTAAAGGTGATTATTAAAATATCATTAAAGTTACAATAATTTAAGATTAAAGATAGACTTACATATAAATAAACAAAGAAAAACCTTGTTATATCAAGGTTTTTCTTTGTTTATTTGCGCTTACATAACATATTACAAAATTGTAATCTAGTGAGTTAATCACGGCTCTGTATAATAAGCAATTTGCCGCTTTTGATATAGATTTGCCCAAAGGGTCCTACGAGCTTATTGCTTATGCCCAGAGACTGTCCTTGAGTTAAAGTTGCATTAACTAAAGGATAAAGGAATCCTTCTATATTAATACCTGTAACGTTTGAAGTCATGGGTAGTAAAGATACATATGTATATCCTTTATCTTCAACTCTATAGGAACAATCGGTAAGAGTAATATAGTTATTAGCATCTATAATAGAAATATTAACGTGATTCGGCATAGCGTGATTAAGCATTTGAATATTCGCTAAGGTATGGTCTAGACGAGAGCCCGTGGCACCGAACATGAGGACATCTTGAACTCCTTTGTTGATGGCAAGTTCCAGCGCAAGTTCCATGTCTGTCAAATTCTTATCATAAGCGTCACAAGAGATGACTTGTCCACTATGTTGTTTTACCATTTCAAATTCTGCTTCATTAATAGAATCGAAATCACCCACAGATAGATGAGGCTGAACTCCATGGAGAATGAGGAACAAAGCTCCACGGTCTGCTCCTATAATATAGTCCTGCTTATGAATTAGTTGAAGGCTGGATAGCTCAGTCTGGCCCCCGGCGAAAATCACGGCCCGTTGAAAGGTCATCATCATCTTCCTTTCTTTAAGTAGTTAAGACTATAGTAGTATAGTGTATAAGTTGAAGCTTGCCTAATTTTAAAAGCACAGTTTACAATATACTGAAGCGATCAACATGACAGATAGGGGCAGACCGAGATCATGCATATTTTTGATTGGTTCAGTATCATAGGCACAATAGCTTTTGCTATGTCAGGAGCTTTTGTGGCTATGGAAGAAGAGTACGACATACTTGGAGTGCTGGTGCTAGGTGTAGTTACGGCGTTTGGCGGAGGAATTATTCGCAATGTGCTGATCGGTGTTCCTGCAACAACCTTGTGGACACAAGGGGATTTAATTATTTTAGCGAACTTAGCCGTTCTGGTTGCTTTTGTACTTCCACTCAAGTGGATTCAGCATTGGAAAAGAACTGAGGCCCTGTTTGATGCGATTGGCTTATCCGCTTTTGCCATCCAAGGAGCGCTCTATGCGGAGAACATGAAGCACCCCTTGAGCGCGGTCGTTGTTGCAGCCGTGCTGACTGGAATCGGTGGGGGAATCATTCGAGACTTGTTAGCAGGACGTAAGCCCTTAGTCTTGAGGGATGAGATTTATGCCGTATGGGCGATGATGGCTGGCGCAGTGATTGGATTAGGTTGGGCCAAAGGAAGTATCGAGTTAATCATTCTATTTGTGCTTGTGGTTGTATTCCGAATGTTGTCTGTCTTCTATAAATGGAAACTGCCACGTCGTTCACTCAAGTCTACGTCTTCTGTGCAGGCGGATTTTGAGCAGCACCTTTAAACTGAACTCTCCTGAATTCTAACTATAGAAACAACTAGACTAAATATATAGAACAATGGTTGAAAATATAAAAAAAAGCGCCGGTTCAGGTTTCTCTGGAATCGGCGCTTTAATTATTATGTCAGAAAATAGGTAAGTGCTGCGCCGAGTTCCTTTTGCCAGAAGCCCCACAGATGTTTACCATCTTTCTCATCATATTTAATCTGAGCGCCACGTTTCAGAAGAAGATCCCGTGTTTTACGATTAAGATCGACGAAATCATACACGCCGCTATCGGTTTCGTAATCTCGTTCCTGCAGTCCGACAATCATATACAGCGAGAGAGAGGAAAGATCATCCTCGGCAGCGACCATGTGCTGAATTCCTGAGTAGAAGGCTCCAGACAGGCTTATGATTTTGGAGAACAGATCTGGCCTTTTCAAAGCCAGCTGTAATGATATAGAACCTCCGAGTGAATCCCCGGCCAAAATTCTATCTTGAGCATGTCTGCGAACAGGATAATTGCGTTCTACAAAGGGAATGATTTCTTCTATAACACAGGAAACGTAATCCTCATTGCGTGATCCAGAAGGGGTGTATTCGGAAGAACGTACTTTCACATCAACTTCGATACCTACAATAATAAAAGGTTCAAAATCCTCATCTAAAATGAGCTGATTCGCAAGCGTCGCAATGCGGCCATAATTGAAAAATTCTTCTCCATCTTGGCAATAGATTACAGGATAACTGAGCACTTCGTTGTAACCTGGGGGAAGATACACTCGTAGATTACGTTTTTCTCCAAGAAAAGTACTATCGATTTCTTCTTTATTAATGGTCCGTTTTAAGTAACGGGAATCCGTCATGGGTTGTCACACTCCATCGTTTGTAATTTTGCTTTTGACTATCTATTACGTTAAGATAACCAAGAGTTGTAAGATCTAATTGTATCCGCTGTCTTGATAATCTGTTATATAAATATTTGTCATCTGTTATACATACAAAAACCACCAACTGACATATTTTAAAGTATATCCTTTGACTTCACTGGTGAAACAGATGTATAATAATTCTATAACAGAAGTAGATGAACTTCAAATTTTTTGTCGAGGTGAAAATAATGAGCAAGGTACCTTATGAAGTATATACGGAGGAAGTCCAGACTTTATCCGTGCTCTCTCCCGATGGTGAGATTGTTAACAAAGATAAAGTTCCTGACTTGTCTGATGATCAACTGAAAGAAATTATGTACCGTATGGTATTTACACGCACATGGGATGATCGTGCAGTTAATTTGGGCCGCCAAGGTCGTCTAGGTTTCTATGCTCCAGTCTCTGGACAAGAAGCTACGATGGTAGGTAGTGAGTATGCTCTTGAAAAAGAAGATTTCGTATGCCCGGGTTACCGCGATATGCCACAAATCGTATGGCACGGCCTTCCGCTGTACCAAGCTTTCTTGTATTCTCGTGGTCATCAACACGGTGGGGAAATTCCACAAGGTGTAAATGTGTTGATGCCGCAAATTATTATTGGCGCTCAAATTCTGCATGCTATGGGAATTGCTATGGGTTACAAGCTTAGAAAACAAAAACAAGTTGCCATTACATATACAGGTGATGGTGGTTCTTCAGAAGGTGACTTCTATGAAGGTCTGAACTACGCTGGTGTGTACAAATTACCGGTTATTTTCTTCGTTCAAAATAATGGTTATGCCATTACAACACCATTCTCCAAACAAACAGCAGCTCTATCTATTGCCCACAAAGCAGTTGCAGCTGGTATTAAAGGAATAAAAATTGATGGGATGGATGTTCTTGCCGTTATCAAAGCCGTTCAAGAGGCAGCAGAACGCGGCCGTAATGGTGAAGGCGCAACTCTGATTGAAGCCGTAACGTATCGTTTCCGTCCACACTCTTTGTCAGATGATGCTTCCAAGTACCGGACCAAAGAAGAAGAAGGCGAATGGAATCTTAAAGATCCAATTGCTCGCTTTGCTAAATATTTGGAGAAAAAAGGGCTCTGGACTGACGAAGACACAGCTCGCGTAAAAGAAGAAGCAAAAGCTAAAGTGAATGAGCAAATCAAGAAAGCGGAGCAAACTGAAAAAATGACGGTTGCTGGTCTGATTGATAGCATGTTCGAGACAACTCCGAAACATCTGGAAGAGCAGAAGGCTGACTTCCAATAATATAGCACGGACTCCCCTGAACCCTGTATGCCTGAGCGGATAGGGGAGTTGTTTAATGCCTTCTAGGCAACATTCGTTCAATTTAATATGTAAGGATTTAGTCATTAAACCTGACTTTTAGGAGGATATGTAGCAATGGCACAATTAAACATGAAAGAAGCAATTCGCGATGCGATGCGCGTTGAACTTGGCCGCGATGCCAACGTTCTAATTTTTGGGGAAGACGTCGGTAATGTTGGTGGCGTATTCCGTGCAACAGAAGGACTACAAAAAGATTTTGGCGATGAGCGTGTATTTGATACACCTTTAGCTGAATCCGCTATTGGTGGTCTTGCTTTTGGCCTAGGTATTCAAGGATTCCGTCCGGTCGCTGAGATTCAGTTCGTTGGATTTATTTTTGAAGCTTTGGATCAAATTCTCGTTCAAGCAGCGCGTCTTCGTTACCGCTCTGGTGGGCGTTATAACGCACCTGTTGTATTCCGCACACCATTTGGTGGTGGTGTAAAAGCTGCTGAACTTCACACTGATTCACTTGAAGGTCTGATTGCTCAGACTCCAGGGATTAAGCTCGTTATTCCTTCTAATCCTTATGATGCTAAAGGTCTTTTGATCTCTGCTATCCGTGATAATGACCCTGTATTCTTCATGGAGCACCTTAACTTGTACCATGCATTCCGTGCAGAAGTACCTGATGGTGATTACACAGTAGAATTGGGTAAAGCTAATATTGTAAAAGAAGGTTCTGATGTTACTATTATTGCTTATGGCTTAATGGTACACACGGCAGTAAAAGCTGCTGAAGAACTCGAAAAAACTAAAGGCATTAAAGCCGAAGTCATTGACTTACGTACACTTGTACCTTTGGACATTGACACTATTATTGCTTCTGTGAAGAAGACGAATCGTGCGATTGTTGTACAAGAAGCACAGAAATCTGCGGGTATGGCTGCAGAGATCATTGCTCAAATCAACGAACAAGCTATTCTACATTTGGAAGCTCCAGTTCTTCGCGTAGCAGGTCCGGATACCGTTTATCCGTTTGCTCAAATTGAAGATCAGTGGTTGCCTTCTCCAGCACGTGTTATTGCAGCAGTGAACAAAGTACTTGAATTTTAATTATTGATTAGAACGAAAGGGAGGTCTTCTAGGTGGCAAAGTTTGAATATCGTTTCCCGGAACTCGGTGAAGGATTGCACGAAGGCGAAATTATTAAAATGCATATCAAAGTCGGTGATAAGGTAACCGATGATGACATCATCATGGAAGTCCAAAATGATAAGGCTGTTATTGAAGTGCCTTGTCCAGTAAATGGTACAATTCAAGAAGTATTCGGTAAAGACGGCGCTATTTTCCGTGTAGGCGATGTCGTTGCTGTAATTGATGCAGAAGGCGAAGTTCCTGAACAAGAGGCAGCCCCTGAGCAACATGGTAGTCAAGGATCTCAAGAAGCAGATGCCGCTAAAGGTGGAGTAGATACGAAATCTTCCCCGGCTTCTGATAGTCCTGTAGCTGCAAAACAAGGTGGAGAAGATGCTGCAAAAGGAGATTCTTCCTCTGGTTCAACTACTCCGGCTGCGCCTAACAAAGAAGTATTGGCTACGCCAAGCGTACGCAAGTTCGCTCGTGAACAAGGCGTGGAACTATCCCAAGTTACGGGTTCGGGCAAAGCAGGCAAAATTACGCGCGAAGATGTTGAATCCTTCAAATCAGGCGGCGGATCTTCAGCAGCTCCAGAAGCGCAGCAACAATCATCTTCCTCTGAATCTACCGAAGTGAAGTCAGCTCCAGCAGCATCAGAAGGTACTGTGCGTGTTGAAGAAGAGCGTGTTCCATTTAAAGGTATTCGTAAAGCGATTTCCAATGCGATGGTTAAATCTGCATACACAGCACCTCATGTAACGATTATGGATGAAGTAGATGTTACAGACCTTGTGGCATTCCGTACTCGAATCAAACCCATTGCTGAGAAAAAAGGCACAAAAGTTACTTACTTGCCTTTCATTGTGAAGGCTCTTGTAGCAGCTTCTCGTGAATTCCCAGCGTTGAATGCTTCGATTGACGAAGTGAACAATGAAATCGTATATAAGAAACATTATGATATCGGTATTGCTACGGATACAGACAATGGCTTGATTGTACCTGTCATCAAAGACGCGGATCGTAAGAGTATCTGGATGATTGCAGACTCCATTCGTGACCTGGCGACTCGTGGCCGTGATGGCAAGCTGAGTGCGAACGAAATGAGAGGTAGTACCATCTCGATCTCTAACATTGGTTCCGCTGGCGGTATGTTCTTTACTCCGATTATTAACTACCCTGAGGTAGCAATTTTGGGAACAGGCCGTATTTCGGAGAAACCTGTAGTGAAGAATGGTGAGATTGTTGTAGCTCCAGTTATGGCACTTTCCCTAAGCTTTGACCACCGTCTGATCGATGGTGCAACTGCACAGAACTTTATGAACTACATTAAATCACTGCTTGGTAACCCTGAGCTGCTGGTTATGGAGGTGTAACAAATGGTAGTAGGAGACGCTTCTTTAGATATTGATACATTAGTAGTAGGTGCCGGTCCTGGTGGATATGTAGCAGCCATTCGTGCGGCTCAGCTTGGACAAAAAGTTATCATTGTAGATAAAAGTGAACTGGGTGGCGTATGTTTGAACCGTGGATGTATTCCTTCCAAAGCATTGATCTCAGCTGCACACCAATTCGAAGCTGCGCAACATGGCGAAGCTTTCGGGATTACAGCTGAGAACGTAAAAGTGGACTTTACCAAGACACAAGAATTCAAGCAAGGCGTTGTTAAAAAAATGACGCAAGGCGTTGGCGGCTTGTTGAAAGGTAATAAAGTAGAAGTATTTAGTGGTGAAGTGATGTTCATTAATGAGAATGAGGCCCGTGCATTTAACGATCACGAGTCCCCTCGTTACCGCTTCAAACATTGTATTCTAGCTACGGGTTCCCGTCCGATTGAATTGAAGCCCTTCCCATTTGGCGGACGTATTTTGTCTTCTACCGAAGCGCTTAATCTTCAAGAGATTCCACAAAGTCTCGTTGTTATTGGCGGAGGATATATCGGTGCAGAGTTAGGTCAAATGTTCTCCAAATTCGGAACTAAAGTTACGATTATTGAAGGTCTGGATACCGTTCTTCCAGGATTCGATAAAGACATGACTCGTCTAGTTGCGAAAAATATGGAGAAGACTGGCATTGAAATCGTAACGAATGCAAAAGCTGAAAGTGCTGAGCAAACGGATAAGAACGTTACGGTTAAATATTCTGTGAATGGCGAGAACAAAGAAGTAACTGCGGATTATTTGCTAGTTACAGTTGGCCGTCGTCCTAACACAGATGGAGATCTTGGTCTTGATCTTGCAGGTGTTGAACTTACAGAGCGTGGCTTGGTAAAAGTTGACCATCAAGGTCGTACTTCGAATCCGAATATCTTTGCAATTGGCGACATCGTTCCAGGTCTTGCTTTGGCTCACAAAGCTTCCTACGAAGGTAAGGTTGCAGCGGAAGTGATTTCTGGACTTCCTTCTGTAGTTGACTACAAAGGTATGCCTGCCGTTGTCTTCACGGATCCCGAATGCTCCAGCGTAGGTTATACCGAGACTGAAGCCAAAGAAAAAGGCTATAAAGTCAAAACTGGTAAATTCCCGTTTGCGGGGAATGGCCGCGCGACTTCTTTGAATGCCCCAGAAGGGTTCCTTAAAATTGTAGCTAACGATGAGAACAATGTGGTTCTTGGAGCTCAAATCGTAGGTATTGAAGCTTCCAACTTAATTGCAGAATTAGGTCTGGCCGTGGAAATGGGCGCTACGCTTGAGGATGTATCCCTTACGATTCACGCGCATCCAACACTCGGTGAAATCGTAATGGAAGCGGCTGAACTTGTAGAAGGTCATCCGATTCATGTGATTTCTCGTTAAATTTCAGTCTAGATGAATAGATGTTAAAGAGGAGCAAGAACGCATGTCGTTCTTGCTCTTTTGTAATGCAAACAAACTTACAAAACCTAGCGAAAGAGGAAATTATCCTTTTCCATTAACAAACTAGGCACTAGCGTGATATATTACATAGTAAGGAACGTCGAATCGGATCACATAATGAGGTGTTATCGTGCAAAATTACTTAGACTTGCTTCAAGACGTGAAGGAGCATGGAACAGATAAAGAAGATCGTACGGGAACGGGAACTCGTTCCGTTTTTGGTAGACAATTACGTTTTGATTTAAGCGAAGGCTTTCCATTAGTCACAACAAAGCGTATTCATCTGAAGTCTGTTGTCCATGAGTTGCTCTGGTTTTTAAAAGGGGATACTAATATTAGTTATCTCAAAGAAAATGGGGTTCGAATCTGGGACGAATGGGCTGACGATAACGGAGATTTAGGACCTGTGTATGGTTCTCAGTGGCGTGCTTGGGAGACGACAGATGGAAGCAAGATCGATCAAATTGCTAATGTTATAGAGTCTATTAAGCATAATCCTGATTCTAGAAGACACTTAGTTAGTGCATGGAATGTCGCGGAGATTGACAATATGAAATTACCGCCGTGCCATTTCGTGTTTCAATTCTATGTAGCTGGAGGAAAGCTTAGCTGTATGCTAACCATGCGCTCGGTAGATACGTTTTTAGGGCTTCCTTTTAATATTGCATCTTATGCTCTATTAACTCATATGGTGGCCCAGCAATGCGATCTAGAGCCTGGTGAATTCATTTGGTCTGGTGGAGATGTTCATATCTATTCGAATCATATGGAACAAGTAAATCTTCAGTTAACTAGAGAGCCTTACCCACTGCCAAAACTGAAAATATTGCGCAAACCGGAATCCATTAATGATTATACTTTTGAAGACTTTGAGTTTGAGAATTACGACTATCATCCTGGAATTAAAGCAACTGTGGCTATTTAGGGTACGAAGAGAGGAGACATAAGCATGAATATTTCTTTTATATGGGCGATGTCTCGGGACGGTGTAATCGGCAAAGATAACAAACTACCTTGGCGATTGCCAGCAGATCTAGCATTTTTTAAAGAACAGACGTTAGGGAAAACCATTGTTATGGGCAGAAAAACATGGGACTCTATTGGCAGGAAGCCGCTCCCCAAACGCCGGAATATCGTTTTAACTAAGGACCTTGATTTTGAGGCACCAGGTGCAGAAATTGTTCATTCTCTGGACCAAATAGCGCACTTAGATGAGGTGATGGTCATTGGCGGCGCAGGTGTTTTTGCACAAATGTATCCTCTTGCAAATAAGCTCATCGTCACGCATATCGATGATAATTTTGAAGGAGATGTATATTTTCCAACTATAGATTGGGATCATTTCCGAGAGGTTTCATCCTCTAAAGGGCCTAAAGATGAACGGAATCCTTACGACTATCGCTTTGTAATCTATGAACGCTTTAAAGCAGTTGCGCAATAATGCAAACTAATAGAGTGAAAGTCCATTAATATGAAATTCTCCGGATGTTAATATATTTTAACATCAGGGCAATTTCGACATTTTAAGATAAGAGATGGGGGAAAGAGAGATGTCTACACCAACGGGTTTTATGGAATTTAAGCGGCAACTGCCTGGAGACCGGAGTCCATCAGAGCGGATTAAGGATTGGGAAGAATTCCATAAGCACATTTCGGAAGAAGAACTTCGGACTCAAGGTGCCCGTTGTATGGATTGTGGAACCCCATACTGCCATACTGGCGTGGATATGACTGGAGGAACTTCAGGTTGTCCAGTGCATAACTTGATTCCAGAATGGAACAACTTGGTCTATCGCGGACAGTGGAAGGACGCACTCGATCGTCTGCATAAGACTAATAATTTCCCGGAATTTACAGGTCGCGTTTGTCCAGCTCCTTGTGAAGGATCATGTACAGTGGGACTCATTGGTCAACCGGTTACTATAAAAACGATTGAAGAAGCTATTGTGGAAAGAGGTTTTGAAGAAGGTTGGATCGTTCCAGAGGTTCCCGAGAAGCGTACAGGAAAGCGTGTAGCTATCGTAGGTTCAGGCCCAGCAGGTCTTGCAGCTGCTGCGCAGCTCAATAAGGCCGGGCATCAGGTGACTGTATATGAACGTTCGGATCGTGTTGGTGGACTTCTAATGTACGGTATTCCTACAATGAAGCTTGATAAGTCTGTAGTTCAGCGCCGAGTGGAGCTATTAATTCAAGAGGGCATTCAATTCATTACCAACACTGAAATTGGTAAAGACATTCCCGCTCAGCAACTTGTGGATGATTATGATGCAGTTGTGCTTTGCGGAGGGGCGACAAGACCTCGAGAATTCAACATTGAAGGTAGTGAGCTAAAGGGTGTTCAGTATGCAATGCCATTCTTGAATGGAACGATTAAGAGTTATCTGAATTCGAATCTTCAAGATGGCGACTATATCTCCGCAGCAGGCAAAGACGTTATCGTTATCGGCGGCGGGGATACAGGGTCGGATTGTGTAGCCACTTCATTACGTCATGGATGTACTAGTATTACACAGTTCGGTACACATGCCAAAGCTCCGCTAGAGCGTGATCCTATTCAAAACCCTTGGCCGCAATTCCCGAATGTGTACACGCTGGATTATGCTCAGCAAGAAGCTAAGGCTATACAGGGTCAAGATCCGCGTGAGTTTTCCATTATGACAACTAAATTCGTAGGGGATGCTGAGGGTAACCTTACTGAACTACACACGATTCAAATCCAGCGGATTTTGGATGAGACAGGTCGCAAAATATATCAACCGATTCCAGGAACAGAGCGGGCCTTCCCAGCTCAGTTGGCTTTAATCGCGATTGGTTTTGATGGCCCAGAGAACACGATTATGCAAGAGCTGGGACTAGAAACAGATCGTCGTTCGAACGTAAAGGCACAGTATGGTAAGTATACGACCAATGCTGATAAGGTATTTGCTGCAGGGGATATGCGCCGTGGACAGAGTCTTGTCGTCTGGGCGATTAACGAAGGCCGCGAGGCGGCACGTGAAGTTGATAAGTATTTAACAGGCGCAACTGTGCTTGTCTAAGTGCCGATCTATCATGGATTATGATATAATTATAGAATGCAGAGGGCTGCGCCATGCGCAGCTCTTTTTGTGTCGATAAAGCTTGTATGAAGGGAGTGTCGCTATGAAAACGCTCGTAATTGCCGAAAAACCGGATATGGGACGGACCATTGCGGCTGTCATTGAACCCAGAGCCAAGAATAATCGCTCTTATCTCGAAGGCGAACAATACATTATCACTTGGGCTATCGGACATCTATTAGGACTGGCAGAGCCAGATAGCTATGATGCTAAGTACAAACGTTGGAATTTTACGGATTTGCCTATTTTGCCAGAGCAATTCAAGATTGTGCCGAATCCCAAGACTAAAGATCAACTTCAAATCATCGGTGAATTGTCTAAACGTTGCGATAAAGTAGTCAATGCCTGCGATGCGGGGCGGGAAGGTCAGTACATCTTTGCATTAATTCAGCAACAACTTAAGCTGAGTCAACCTGTTCGCAGACTTTGGATTTCTGATTTGACGGCAGAGAGTATTGCCAAGGGTTTCGTAGAATTAAAAGATGGATCTGAATTCAACAACCTGACTCTAGCGGCCCGAGCTCGAAGTGAAGCGGACTGGTTAGTAGGAATGAATGCTTCACGGGCTTTTACAACCAAGCATAAGGAGCTCTTGTCTGTTGGCAGAGTTCAAACGCCAGTGCTGGCGCTAATCTATGATCGGCAAATAGAGATTGAGCGTTTTGATTCGCTCACATATTTTGAGATTAAGGCTAAGTTCTCTCAAGAGGAAAGAACGTATGGAGGCACTTGGCAAGGAGATCGTCTAACAGACGGGGCCAAAGCGGAAGCGATTGCGAACAAAGTTAGAGGGAAATCTGGGAAAATAACGCAGTATGATGTGAAAGATACGAAGGAGTATCCTTTCAAGTTATACGATTTGACCTTGCTTCAACGTGAAGCCAATGCTAAGCATGGGTTTTCAGCTAAGAAAACACTGGATATTGCGCAAGCCTTATATGAGAAACATAAAGTCATTACCTACCCCAGAACTAGCTCTAACTATGTAACGGAGCAGAATATCGAGGGTATGCACAAGGCTCTTCATATGCTCAAGTCGACTTCATATCAGGAACTTTCACTAGGTGCTAATGCTGCTCTGGTACATAAGAATAATAAATCTATATGCAATCCCAGCAGAGTGGAAGATCATCATGCTATACTGCCCACACTTAAGCGTCCAAGTACATTGTCCGTGGAGGAACAGAAGGTGTATGATCTGGTTATTCGCAGATTTCTGTCTCAGTTTTACCCCCCTGCCGAGTATAAGCAGCACACGGTCCTTACAAAGGTGGAAGGAGAGTCCTTCAAGACGAATGTAAAGGAACTCTTATCTCTAGGTTGGAAGGTCTGTCAGGGGTCAGAAGAGGGACGTAAGTCCAATAGCCGATCAAAGAAAAAGGACGACGAAGAAGACGAAGATGTGGTGAGTGAGCCCTTTAAAGTGAATGCCGACATGCAAGTGATATGTACTTCCGCTGAGATGAAGGAGAAAGCAACACAACCTCCTAAAGCTTACACAGAAGGAACGCTTTTAAAGGCAATGGAAAGTGCAGGGAAGCAGCTGGAGAACGAGGAACTTCGTGAAGTGATGAAAGACGCAGGTCTTGGCACACCAGCAACCCGAGCAGCTACCATTGAGCGTTTGAAGAAGGTTGGGTATATTACGATGGATGGCAAAAAAATTACAGTCACAACAAAAGGTCGGACCGCGATAGAACTGATACGGCATGCGGGAGTTGAGTTACTTACGTCTCCTGAAATGACAGGTCAATGGGAACGGCGTCTGCATCAAATTTCTAAGGGCGAGGCTGCAGGCGATAAATTTATGGAAAATGTAAAAAAGTTCACAATTTCTATTATCGATAAAGTTCGTTCTCAGCCCAAGGCATCTTCTACACGTTTTGAGGCTAGTGCAACGAAAGGCAAGAAGGTAGCAACTGCTGTAGAAAAGAAATCACAGACTACTCGCATTCCTTCTTCAGATTCAAGAAATGCTTCTACTAGATCAAGTAGTTCTAATACTTCACAGTCAGGGGTTAGAGCGGTATTAGCGAACTGCCCGTCTGAAGGGTGCGGAGGGCACATTATTGAGGGAAAAAAAGGCTATGGATGCACTCACTACACTAAAGGGTGCAGCTTCGTAATATGGAAGGAATTTCAGGGGAAACCTATTTCTCATGCCATGTTATCTTCATTGTTAGAAAAGGGGCAGACGCAGCTTCTGACTTTTAAACTGGAGGGCGAGCCCCCCTTCAAAGCTCGTATAAAATTTGCAGATGAATTGGGTAAACTTAGGTTAGAAAGACTATCTGAAGAGACTTCAAGCTAAAGAGAAGCTGGTGTACACGGAGGTACACTTCATTTCACAGCCAGAACATACAAACGGACCTTCTTAGGTGAGGGTCCGTTTGTTGTGTTCATTATGCAAATGTTCCGCAATAATCTGAGGTACGACTTCTAAGGAAGACACCGTATACATCGTTGAATGAGGATCGGTCTTAAGATCGACAATATTAAAGGTCCATTCATTGGGATGCTTAATATAAATGGTATTAATGCCTGCTGTGAGAGCCGGTATAATGTCTGTCCGTAGGCTATTCCCAATCATCCATGTACGGCTGCGATCAAATGTATGAGAGGCTAGTATCCCTTCAAGCGCTACAACATTTTTATGCTGACGTATATAGATATGTTCTTTAAAATAGGCAGCAAGTTTCATCTGTTCAATTTTACGTTGTTGAATGACATTCTCTCCACCTGTATATAGGAACAGTTCGTGTCCTTGGCTGGTGAGTAAATCTAGCGTTTCCAACATGCCTGGATAGGGCTCAATCTTTTGTTCATATACACTTAAGCCCAGTTCCATTAGCTGCGATTCTTCAGTAGCAAGAAAGCTTCTGCCAGTTAAAATACAGAAGTACTTATAGGTCTCAATTAGGGATTGAGGAAAATGATGGCTTGCGAACCCAGACTGTAATACGCCAGCGACATCAATTTCAGTCTGCTTGTCACGTATTTCCTCTTTGGTCAGCTTATAGTCTTTGAACCAATCGAGCATGACATCGGCGAATTGTTCAAGAATCATTTCAAAGTATTTGTTGCAATGAATTAGCGTATCATCCATATCAAAGATAATTTGCTGTACTATTCTGGTAGAATTCAAGCAGGTTGCTCCTCTCGTATGACGAATCCATCTGCTTAGTATACCAGATTATCTAACTTATATTTGAATATATGTCTCAAGAAAAATCTGCAATTCGGCAATTCCATCCATTCTTAAGCAGTATTTCTCCATCCGGTTTTGTTCTAAATGAACACAAAGCAGACCTGCTACGCGCAGACGGCGTAAATGATGCATCATCCGATCCTCAGGCTCATCGAAATGTTGTAAAATTTCTGCAGCAGATTTGGGTTCGCCCGCTAAATAACGAAGTAACTTCAACCGTTCAGGAGCAGCTAAGGCCCTAGTAAGCCGAAGTAGGAAGTGTGGAGCTTCATTTTCATCTTCTAAAGGAAGATCTACCGGATATTGAATCAACAGCATACCATGATAAAAGCAGTAGGTATTAATAGGTCTTAGATGAATAGTCGGTAGTAAAATTACTTGTTCAACAGGTAGCTTGTCCGATACAACTAGTCCGCCCGTAGCATAATCAATAAGAGCGAAAGGCTCCATCTTCTCAAGAAGTAGTAATTTTTCAGAGGCATCCTCTGTAAGCAGGGGGAGATAACTTGAATTGACATGTTGAAAATACACTTCGTTCCATTTGCGAAGTAGTGGAACGTAGTGATGTCTTATTGTCTCCATTTTATCCGTTGTTAGTTGAGGCAGATAGGTATGAATTTGATTGTATAATTCCCCTGAATCCGCGGTATCCAGATAATTAAGAAATGAAATCGCGTCATTATGGTGTCCGCGAATGACGGCCCAAGCATACAGAACATCATAGTCGTCAAATGGCCAGGTTGATGCCTCTGAGAATAAGGCTAGTGAGACTTCATCTAGACGTTGATCTATATCCTCAATCCACTCATTTCCCATATCGATATCTAAAATCCATCTACGTGCTACGTAAATGAGGAAGCTTCCAAGCAGCTCGTAGACAGGTGATACATCTACTTTCACTTTATAAGCCATCAGAAAAATACCCTCCCGAATAAATGCGTTCTGTGTTCATTATGAGGTTAAAATTATGCAATTGTCCACTATAATGAATTGACCACCTGATTATTAAACCATAAGGGGGAACTTCCTTTCAAACCCTTACCAGATGCGGTAGAATGAAAGTAGATGAGTAAAGGGGAGTTCAGCAATGTTAACCGTAAATCAAATGCAAAAAACGATTGGATCTGACCCGAAAAAAGTACTGGATGGATGGAATGTACATATTCATGAAGGGGATATGATTGGTGTAGTTGGACCTAGTGGAAGTGGCAAGAGTACGTTGCTTCGTTGCTTAGCTCTAAGAGATAGTTGGACGAACGGCAACTTTACATTAGGCGGAGACGTTATTATAGATGGTGGGGGGAAGGGGAAACGTAAATTCCGTTCCCAATTTGCTTATTTGGAACAAAATCCTGAACTCTACCCGCAGAAATCAGCGCTTAAAAATGTGCTAATCGGACAAGCTGGTCAGACGGACCAATTCCGTCGTATGATTGGAATGGTTCGCTCAGATGACTATATGGGAGCTATGGACGAACTTGAGAAGTTCGGATTACTAGATAAAGCGCATGTAAAGGCCGCACATTTAAGCGGAGGGGAAAAGCAAAGAGTTGCTATTTGCCGTGCCTTAGTGCATGGAGCCAATTTTATTGCGGTAGATGAGCCGGTTATAGGTCTTGATAAATTTTCTGCGGAGAAAGTATTGTCGACTCTGCGTGATCTATGTAAAGAACAAAAGAAGACAGTAATTGCTGTGTTGCCTTTGGAATACGCAGAGAAATATTGTACACGACTCTGGGGAATCTATGAAGGTAGATTGCAATGGGACGTCTCAGGTAGACGTCTTACTGCAGAAGAGAAGCAGTTTCTATAGAAGGAGTTATGAGGGTGCTTAGAATTTGGAAAAATAGATGGATCCAAATTGCAACAGGTTGCATGTTATTGATGCTATTAAGTGGTTGCGACTTGATAATGGACCCTAAATTATTGATGAAATCTCCCGAGCTTACCTCGGATAATCAGACTCTAAAGAGTGTCATTGATCAAAATATTCCAGGAGGCGTCCTCATTCGTCCGCGAGGCTCCAAAGATGTCAGTACCATACGAACGGTGGATTTGAATCAAGACGGTACGAAGGAAGCTGTTGTATTTTATGAGACTCCGAATGAGACCGTTAAGATTCATGGCATGATCCTCGAGGAGGCCAAAGATACCTGGACCGTCAAGACTGTTTTTGATGGGGAAGGGGATGTGCTGGAATCTCTGGAGTTCGCTGACCTGAATCACGATGGGAAGCTAGAGATTGTTGCAGGTTATTCAAGGGAAGATCAGGATATAGATAAGGGCCTTACGATATATAGATATGTGAGTGCTTCTGTTGAGAAAATATTTGAAATTCCCTATACGTATTTTTCAGTAGATGATTTGAATGGAGACGGGCTGAAAGATCTTACAATTGTCTCTTTTAAGAAGGATCAATACAATACGGTGACCACTTACCAGTATGATGGTACTTTTAAGGAAATGGACAAATTACAGCTAGAATCGAATATTAATAAATACTTGAACTTTGTGGCGGGTAATGTAACCAGTAAGCAAAAGGGAATTATTCTGGATGCCTCTATACTAACGCATTCTGCATACTCCATTTTAATCACAATGGAACAAAATAAACTCGTCAATGTCCTCAAGCAGGATAGTATGTATAAGGATTATCCTCTACTTAGCGGAGATGTGAACAACGATAATATTCTAGAGGTGGGACAGATTTCTTTGCCAAAAGGTTGGGATTCTACTACACTTGCGGATGCGCCTCATTTCTTGGATTTTTATCAGTGGGATGGAGTTAAATCTTTGAAGATGGTGATGCAACAGTATCTGGATAATGAAGGCAGATTCGTCTTTAATTTCCCTCCAGAATTGAAGCAAGATATCACCATTGATCCCAAGTCAGACTTAAGCAAGGATATTAAATTTACTAGAATTAGCACGAAGCAGGAAGTGGCGGAGATTAAAGTTTTTGCACTTGCGGAATGGGACCATATAAAAGATGATTGGCAGCTTCTAATTCGAGATAATGACAAAGTAATTGGCTACCACACTTCTTATGATATGAAAGTTCTTAAACGCTAAACTGCTAACCGAATACCTGTATGGGCGGGTCAGAGAGGATGGATGAATATGAGTAAGGTACTAATTTTGGAGGATGAAGAATCCATACGTAGTTTTATTGTTATTAATTTGAAGAGGAATGGTTTTGAGGTCCTAGAGGCAGCAGATGGACATGAGGCTCTAGCCAAGTTAACTTCAGTTCCAGACATAGATATTGCTCTTTTGGATGTGATGGTGCCAGGAATTGACGGATTTGAAGTGTGCCGAAGAATAAGAGAAACGAATGAACGCATTGGGATTATCTTTTTAACAGCTAAAGTGCAAGAGCAGGACAAAGTCTATGCGCTTTCCGTAGGAGCAGACGACCATGTAAGCAAACCATTCAGTCCGACAGAGCTGATTGCAAGAATCCATTCGCTTTTAAGGCGAGTTAATGTATACCGGGAGACAAGCGCAAAAGTATCTTTTACATCAGGTCCTTTCACATTGGATCTAATTAGTAAGCAATTCAAAAAAGACGGGTTGGCCATTGAGCTTACACCTACAGAATTTTCATTAATTCAGTTCTTTTTGGAGAAGGAGAACACGCCGCTTAGTCGAGATCTGTTGTTAGATCATGTCTGGGGCAAGGAATACATGGGCGATCCCAAAATAGTGGATGTGAATATTCGTAGGCTTCGTCAAAAGATTGAGAACAATCCCTCTGATCCAGCTTTCCTACAAACGGTATGGGGACATGGGTACAAGTGGAAGGGCGAAGGTCAATGATTAAAAAAGGGATCGGTCGACAGATCGTTCTTCATTATTTTATTGTGGTTTTTGTAACGCTTCTTATGGTGGAAGTCATCTTTATGTTTGCGATAAGAACTTACTATTATGATAGTATTTATAATCACATCGTGAACAACGCGAGCAGAACAACGGATTATTTCAAAAAGTTCGTATCCTCCATCCCTGAAGAAGATCCTACTTATTTTGCAGATATGATTCGAACCTTTGCTATTGATAATACAGAAGGTGAAATTTTGAATCGGAATGGGGAAGTCCTCATTAATAGTACCGGATTCAAATTGGACAAACCTATTCAGACTAGCGATGTGACTCAAGCTTTAACCAATCATGTGGGAAAGTGGATTGGAAGAGAACCGGGTACTGGAGAACTTGTAATGGCCGTCTCTTCCCCTTTGCAATTCAAAGGAGAGACCCAGTACGTGGTTCGTTATGTTACTTCTATGGAACGCGTAAATGCTAAGCTTATGAATATTACGATGCTTGCGGCATTGGTAGGTGTAATTATATTAGCCGTAGTGCTACTATTCAGTATTGGTCTTGCAAATTCGATTGTAAAGCCGATTAACAATATACGTGCGGTCTCAGCACAAATGGCAAGGGGACGCTACGATGTTAAGGTGAAAGGCGACTATCGATACGAATTAGGAGAACTAGCGGACACGTTGAATTATATGGCACAGGAAATCGTTCGAAGCAATCAGATTAAGGACGATTTTATTTCATCGATATCTCATGAGCTTAGAACCCCGCTTACTGGAATTAAAGGCTGGAGTGAGACGCTAACTCTTGGTGGTTTTGACCCAGAGGAGACAAAAATAGGCATGCAGATTATCGCCAAAGAAACAGATCGTCTGATTGGACTCGTTGAAGAGATGTTAGATTTCTCTAAATTACAACAAAATGAGATGAAAATGGTCATCACTAAGGTGAACCTCAAAGAAATTCTGCAAGAAACAATGCTAAATGTATGGGCCAAAGCCGAACAAAAACAAATTCAATTGAAGCTAGAAGATCTTTCAGAAGGTCAAGTTCTTGTCGCTGGAGATGGAAATCGTCTCAAACAAGTCTTTCTCAATCTTGTAGATAATGCGATTAAATTCTCTCCGGAAAGTTCATGGATCTTGCTGACGATTTCTGTGAAAGAACATATGGGTGTTGTGGAAGTGAGTGATAATGGGATTGGGATAAGTACCGAACATTTGCGCCGAGTCAAAGATCGCTTTTTCCAAGTTAATCACCAAGGTGGGGGGACAGGTCTCGGGCTTGCGATTACGCAACAACTTGTAGAACTGCACAATGGCGAGATGGAAATGAGCAGTGAATTAGGTGAAGGAACTACGGTTATGGTGTCTATTCCTTTACTCGATGAGGCTGAGATGGAAGAGCTGATTACGAAGCAAATAGAGGATGCACCTGTAGAGGAGAGTTAATCGTGAGCCGAGAGTGGGGAATAGTGGCTAATCAGGATCAAGAATTTAGGATACGGCATGTCCAGATGGAAGCTTCCGAAATGGTGCTGCAGATCTTAATGGAAGCCGCACTCTGGATGGAAGCTCAGGGGATTGATCAATGGAAGCCTCAACAGTTTACACTTGAAGGGGTCCAAAGTTATTTTGCCTATCGTGAAGTATTTATTATATTTGCTAATCAGGAACCTGCGGCCATGTTCACTTTGCAAAAAGGGGACTTAGAATATTGGGGCAATAAGAATAGTGATGATTATTTCTATTTGCACCGGCTTACTGTACGAGAATCTTATCGCAAATTAGGTTTGGGGGAAGCTATCGTTCATTTTGCGATAAGTTATGCTGACCGAGAATGGGGACTTGGTTTTCGATTAGATTGTCAAGGTAACAATATGAAGCTGAATCGATTTTATCAGAAATTAGGATTTAGATTCATGGGTACAGGTATCAAAAATCAAAAGCAATATAATCTTTATCAATGGAAGAACTACAGTCAGAATGAATTACAGGAAGCGATAGATTTCGTCTATTCGACTAAAGAAGACTTACAGTATTTACAACAGTGGTCCAGCTCAGAACGCTTTCAAGTACAGTGGGCAGGAGGCGGTTGGGATTATCCTATTTCACAGGAGACCTTCAATACTTATCTTAGTCGTGTGAATATTCCGGGAGAGTTAGGTGAATTTGTCTATACGGTGGTGCACCGCTTGACGGGTAAGCCTATCGGTTATATTAGCTTAGGTCAAATCGACCCGAAACAAGAAACGGCACGTATAAGAAGAGTCATCTTAGGGGAAACAGAATATCGTGGGCGTGGAATTGGTAAGCAGATGCTAGAAGAGATTACTCGAATTGGATTCGAGGTTCTTGAGTTACACCGAATTAGCCTCGGAGTGTTTGACTTTAATACATCGGCAATACGTACCTATACATCCGTAGGATTCAAGCAAGAAGGGATACTTAGGGAGGCAGTACCTTTTCACGGAGAATATTGGAACTTAGTAGAGATGGCAATTTTACAGCACGAGTGGGCGAAAAAATATCAATAATATGTAAGCTGCATCTTAAGATAATGCAAGCAAGCATAAAAAAGAGCGGATCTTAGATCCGCTCTTTGAATTATATTAAGATGATACCCCACCAGCTACACGAGCTGTAGGTTCGAATACTTCTTTAATTAGACGAGCAGATTGAGGGCGGATAGCTGGTTTAGCTACCACAGTCTCATGCGGTCCAATAACCAACACTTCTTCAGCTGTACCTCTAATGATAGCTCCATCTTTAATAATAGCACCTTCACCAATAATGGCGCGATCTATAATAACATTACGGCCAATTGTAACATTAGGCATAATGATACTTTCTCTAATTTTGGAGAGACGGCCTACTTCTGTACCACCGAAGATAACAGAACGTTCTGCATATCCTTCAAAATTCGACTGATCGTGAATCATAGATCCTTTGGATTGAAGACCACGGAATCGAGTAGAAGGAGCTGTAGAAATGGTTTCGTTGGTGAACATTGGCCATGCTTCCTTGTGTAGTTGGAATTCTGCTCTATCTTCTAAGATATCCATGTGCGCTTCCCAGAGACTATCTACCGTACCCACATCTCTCCAGTAGCCTTTAAATTCAAAAGCAAAGAGTGGGTTAACATCTTTGAGCATATTAGGTATTACATCTTTTCCAAAATCGTGACTTGAAGCAGGGTTCTGCGCATCTTCAATCAAATGTTGTCTTAAGTAATCCCATTTGAACAAATAAATGCCCATGGATGCAAGATTGCTTTGTGGTTGTTCAGGTTTCTCAGCAAATTCTGTAATACGGAATTGTTCGTCAATCGACATAACCCCAAAGCGGTGTGCTTCACTCCAAGCTACAGGCATAACAGAGATGGTAGCATTGGCTTGATTTTTGGTATGAGAAGCAAGCATTTCGCTGTAATCCATATGATAAATATGATCACCTGAAAGAATTAATACATTTTCAGCACCTTGTTGATCGATGTAATCTATATTTTTATAAATTGCATCTGCAGTACCGGCATATTCATCTGATCCTGTATTATATGAAGGAAGAAGAGTGATTCCGCTCTGGTCCGAAGTGTTCAGGCCCCATGCTTCACCTTCTCCAATATGATTGTGTAATGATTCAGCTTCATACTGTGTTAGAACTCCAATAGTGTCGATATTTGAGTTAACGCAGTTGCTGAGAGGAAAATCAATAATTCTATAACGGCCACCGAAAGGAACAGCGGGTTTGGCTTGCTTGGATGTAAGTGGAGCTAATCTACGGCCTTCACCTCCGGCGAGCAACATAGCGATACAATCTTTCTTAAACATGTCGTTTCCCTCCCATAGGAATGTGTGTAGTTATTTATAAACTCAAATTGGTATGATTGAAACTTGTTTATTGTTGATTACATGAAAAATTACATTTTTATTTTTCAGCACCATTTTATTTTCAAAAATTGTCATATTCATTTAAGTGCATACTGGGTAATTACTTAAGTGGTTTATGCTTATTAAAAGGCGGTGGAGAGATGTCACGCATGAATACAAATAATAAAGAAACCATTTCATCCTTAGACGTATATTTGTTCCATGAAGGTACTTTGTATCAGAGCTATCGTACACTTGGAGCTCATCTAGTTCATGAAGAGGGTAAATCCGGTGTAAGATTCACCGTTTGGGCTCCAAACGCTCAAAAGGTAGCTTTAGCTGGAGATTGGAATCAGTGGACTGGCGAGAATGCTACACTACATAAGATACCCGAATCCGGTATTTGGAGTCGTTTTTTTCCTAATATAGAGGAAGGAACTTTTTACAAGTACATGATTACGGGACCAGATGGCCAATCGTTTTTGAAAGCTGATCCTTATGCCTATCAAGCAGAGGTTAGACCAGCTACAGCATCTGTAGTCACTGATATTGATGGATACGTCTGGAATGATCGATCTTGGCAACGCAAAAATAAGGTTCCTTATCAGAAGGCTCTGAATATTTATGAAATCCATTTCGGAACTTGGCAACAAAAGCCAGATGGATCGTTCAATACTTATAGGGAAATGGCAGACCTTTTGATACCTTACATAGTTGAAATGGGATACACTCATTTGGAGATTATGCCCCTTACTGAGCATCCTTATGATTTATCATGGGGTTATCAAATTACAGGTTATTTTGCAGCTACAAGCCGTTATGGAAGCCCTAAGGATCTAATGTACTTTGTGGATAAATGTCATCAGGCCGGTATCGGAGTAATCTTGGACTGGGTGCCAGGACACTTTACTAGAGATGCTCATGGACTAAGGCTTTTTGACGGGACGCCACAATTTGAGTATGCAGATCCGATGAAAGCAGATAAGCCAGGATGGGGTACGCTTACCTTTGACTTTGGTAAGCATGAAGTTCGTTCCTTTCTGATATCTAACGCTCTGTTTTGGCTTGAAATGTTCCATTTCGATGGACTTCGAGTGGATGCAGTAACTAGTATGATTCGTTTAGACTTTGAGAGAGAAGATGGCGACTTTCCGCGTAATGCTCATGGAGGAATTGAGAATGTGGAAGCCATCGAGTTCTTACGCTTACTGAATGAGACGGTTTTTGCTAAATTTCCGAATACGCTTATGATGGCAGAAGAATCTAGCGCTTGGCCGATGGTCACTTCACCTGTACATGAAGGTGGACTTGGGTTCAATTATAAATGGAATATGGGTTGGATGAACGATACCATGGATTATATCGACTACGATTTTCATGAAAGACCTTATCACCATAACCTGTTAACCTTTCCCATCGTGTATGCATACGGAGAAAATTACACCTTGCCTCTATCGCATGATGAAGTAGTACATGGAAAGAAGTCTCTTATTGATAAAATGCCTGGGAATTACGAAGAGAAATTCGCGGGTTTACGAGTTTTATTAGGTTATCAAATGACAAGTCCCGGTAAAAAACTTCTCTTCATGGGAGGAGAATTTGGTCAATTCATCGAATGGAGAGACCAAGGGGAGCTCGATTGGTTCCTGCTCCAATATGAGACTCACCGTAAAATGAAGGCATATACCGCTGCGCTGAACCATTTTTACAGACAAGAAAAATCCCTTTGGGAACAAGATCATACATGGGATGGTTACGAATGGGTCACGCCACATGATGCAGGACAAAGTATTATTGCGTTCTTACGAAAAGGGAAAAAACCATCGGATACCGTATTAGTCATCATTAATTTCCAAGCAGTCTATAGAGAGAATTATCGTCTGGGTGTTCACAAGTCAGGAAATTATGTTCAAGTGTTTAACAGTGAGTCTGCTGAGTTTGGAGGTAGTGGTCAGCAATATGATCACCCAGTGAAGACGGAGAAAGTTCCTTGGCACGAACAAGATCATAGCTTTGTCATTGACATTCCTTCATTAAGCATTTCCATTTGGAAAAAACAAGGACGGGTGAATCAACGTTCAATGGATTCAGCCAGCACTACTGAAATTAAGGTATTAGATGAGACTAAAGAGAGAGTTACACCAAGGAGGAAGAAGCCATGAAAATACTGTTTGCGGCTGCAGAAGCAATCCCTTTTATTAAAACAGGAGGGCTTGCAGATGTTATCGGGGCCTTGCCTAAGGCCTTACTTAAAGCAGGACATGACGTTAGAATTGTGATCCCTAAATATAAAATGATTCCAGAATCATTCAAAAATCAATTGAAGCCCGTGGATATTATTCAGGTGCCCTTAGGTTGGAGGTCACAATATTGCGGGATTGAAGTATTAACGTATGAAGGCATTCCTGTCTACTTCGTTGATAATGAATATTACTTTGGCCGGGATGGTATTTACGGATACGGGGATGATGCCGAGCGGTTCGCATTCCTTAATCGGGCCGTCCTAGAGATGTTACCTTACATTAATTTTCAACCCGATGTCATTCATTGTCATGACTGGCATACTTCATTAATTCCAGTTCTTATGAAACATCACTACCTTCATAATCCATTTTATCAATCCATTCGTACAGTCTTTACCGTCCACAACTTGTTGTATCAGGGCATATTCCCTTATGAAGTGCTGCACAGCATTTTGGACCTCCCAGACTACTATTTTACGCCGGAACGTCTGGAATATTACGGTAATGTAAATTATTTGAAAGCGGGATTGATATTTGCAGACCATGTGACAACGGTTAGCCCTACGTATTCAGAGGAAATTAAGACCGATCATTATGGCTATGGCCTTGATGGATTGCTAAGATCACTAGGGAACAAACTTTCTGGCATTGTAAATGGTATCGATACCAAATTATATAATCCGGCAACGGATATAGACATTCCAGCTAAATACCGAACAAGCCTAACAAAGAAACGAGAAAATAAATTAGAACTTCAACGTGAGCTGGGTCTAAAAGTAAGTGAAAAAACACCGTTAATCTCGATGGTAACCCGACTGGTTGAATCTAAAGGATTAGATCTTGTTATGCGAGTATTGGATGAACTTCTCTACTATGATGATGTACAGGTAGTCATTTTAGGAACAGGGGAGAGCTCTTATGAGCATTGGTTCCGCGAGGCAGCATACCGTCATCCGGGTAAGCTTTCCGTGCAAATTAAGTTCAATGATGGGTTATCCCGACGAATTTATGCAGGCAGTGATTTATTTTTGATGCCATCACAGTTTGAGCCTTGTGGAATTAGTCAATTGCTAGCCCTTCGTTATGGAACTATTCCAGTAGTTAGAGAGACAGGGGGACTTAATGATACCGTTCAGTCCTATAATGAATTTACGGGTGAAGGAAATGGGTTTACCTTCCATGATTACAATGCGCATGATATGCTGTATACGATTCGTAGAGCGATTCATTTCTATCTGCAACCTCCACATTGGAAAAAAGTTGCAAGAAACGCTTTTGGCGGGGAATACAGTTGGAATGTATCGGCGGAACAATACTTGGATATCTATAGACAAATTCAGACATATTAATATATCTAACTTCTAAAGTGCAGACCTGGTGTCTGCTCTTTTTTATGAATTTTTTTAATAACAAATGAAGATAATAATGTTTTATGTTCTAGTATAATATCACTGATACAATTTCGTTGCATAATAATACAGCTTGTTTTATAATGACTCAGTCCATAATATTCATGACATGAATTATATAATGATTTTAACGCGTAAGGGGAGAGTTCATTGATTAGGAAAAAATTACAAAAAATAAGTGTTTTTCTAATGATAGCTATTATAGCTGTGGCAGGATTAGGAAAGGTAGCTTTTGCAGAAGGGGATACTGCTTCTAAGAAAACTATTATATTAGGTACAAGTGCTGATTTTCCACCTTATGAATTCCATAAGATAATTCAAGGTAAGGATGAGATTGTTGGATTTGATGTCCAGATTGCTAAACAAATAGCAGCAGACATGAACGCAAATTTGGTCATTAAAGATATCAGCTTTGATTCATTACTTCCTGCATTAGATAGTGGAAGAGTAGATTTTATTATCTCAGGTATGAATCCTACGCCCGAACGAAAGAAAAGCATTGATTTCTCTGATATATATTATGATGGTAAGCAATCTATCATGGTTCGTGCAGAAGATAAAAATAAATATAAAACTATGGATACTCTTAAAGGAGCTAAGATAGGGGTTCAAAAATCCTCTCTTCAAGAAGAAATTGGTCAAACGATTGAGGGAGCAAATTTAACATCACTAGATAAAATCTCGGATATCTTAATACAGCTGCAAACCAAACGAATTGATGCCGCAATTATGGAAGAGCCTGTAGCAAAAGCTAGCTTAACTGATAATACGGCCATTGCTAAAGCTGTTCCAGTAACGGATATTAATGGTTATGCAGTGGGAGTTAAGAAAGGAAATCCCGAGCTTCTAGATCAAATCAACAAGACCGTAGCTCGATTAACCAAAGAAAACAAAGTACAAGAATATGTAGACGAGGCCAGTTCCTTAGTGAATGGACAGCAAAAGAAATTAGATACTTTTTCTTTCTTTTGGAAGTATAAAACGTATTATGCAGCGGGAATTAAATATACACTTTTGCTTTCTGTTCTAGGTGTCATCTTTGGTTTTGTTATAGGATTGTTTATTGCGTTATTGCGAATGAATAGAATTGCTGTTTTAAGATGGGTCGGTATGGCTTATATTGAAGTGCTTCGTGGAACGCCCATGCTCTTGCAATTGTTCATCATTCATTATGGTTTGGCGATATCTCTAGGCATAAATTTCACCGCATTGGAGTCCGGTATAATTACGCTGTCCATTAACAGTTCTGCCTACCTTGCAGAGATTTTCAGGGCAGGTATTCAGGGCGTAGATCGTGGACAAATGGAAGCAGCTCGTTCATTAGGGATGACTCATACGCAATCGTTCAAAACGATTATATTACCACAAGCTATCAAAAGTGTACTTCCTGCAATTGGGAATGAATTCATTACAATTATCAAAGAATCTTCGATTGTTTCTTTTATTGGAGTTGCAGATCTTATGTTCCAGACCCAAGTTGTTCGCGGTCTAACTTTTGCAGCGCTTAATCCGTTAATTATCGCAGGTATTATTTACTTCATCTTGACCTTTGGTTTATCCAAACTTTTAGGTCTGCTCGAAAGGAAGCTGAGAACAAGTGATATCCATTAAAAACTTACGTAAATCGTTCGGGCAACTGGAAATTCTCAAAGGGATTGATCAAGAAATCCGCCAAGGAGAAGTCGTTGTAGTAATCGGGCCAAGTGGCTCGGGGAAAAGTACATTTTTGCGTTGTCTTAACTTGTTGGAACAACCAACTTCAGGTGAAATTCGATTCGATGATCATCTGATTACCGCAAAAAATTATAATATTAATCAAGCTCGTGAGAAAATGGGTATGGTGTTTCAGCAGTTCAACTTATTCCCTCACAAAAATGTAATCGATAATATAACGATAGCTCCGATTCAAGTGAAGAAGATGGAGAAAAGTAGAGCTACGACTATTGCAATCGACTTACTTCGCACCGTAGGGTTAGAAGACAAAAAACTTGCCTACCCTTCTCAACTATCCGGGGGACAAAAGCAGCGGATTGCGATAGCGCGTGCTCTAGCAATGGAACCACATGTGATGTTGTTTGATGAACCGACATCGGCACTAGATCCGGAAATGGTAGGGGAAGTACTGGATGTGATGAAGAAGCTTGCGGAAAAAGGAATGACGATGGTCATCGTAACCCATGAGATGGGATTTGCCCGTGAAGTTGGCGACCGGATCCTATTCATGGATCAAGGACAAATCGTTGAAGAAGGCACGCCGGATCAAGTATTTAGTTCACCTAAACATGTACGTACGCAGGATTTCCTAAGTAAAGTTCTTTAATTAAATTCTATTTATTCTAGAAAGACCTCTCCTGAAAAGGTAGAGGTCTTTTGTTATTTTAATAGTAATCATTACTTTTTTGTCACTATTCATGCAGGTTTTTAGCCGATGGGAATAATTGCATGATCTATTGGTTACAGAATTGTGATATATTCGTGTAGGCCAAAACTCAGTAAGATAGAGTGCGGGGGACGATTTATGGGATTCATAGAATGAATCTATTTCCCTAGGGGTGAAGTGCTGATAGAAGCACCGGGTTGTATCCTCAATCCGAATCCGACAACTAACTCCGCAGGCATAAAAAAGGAGGACTTTACACAATGACATCTAGAACAACTTCCATGACAGTAAAAACGTTAGCCGCTATGCTAGGAATTGCGGCCATGATGCAGTGGACTCCGGTTCACGCTGATTCAGTACATAAGGCAGTAGAGGGAGATACCTTCTACTTGTTATCCAAAAAGTATAGTACAAGTGTAGACAAATTAATGAAGGCTAACCCCAAAGTAAGTGCTACGAACATCTATCAAGGACTTTCGATTCGCATTCCAGATGGAAAAACGAATAACACCGTGTCTGCTAGTGCCAATGAAGAAGTGAAAATGATTCCTACGCTGAACGTTTTTGCTGGAGACAAAATGGTAGAAGCTTGGGGTAAGACATTTAATTATCAAAAAACTATAGATGTAAAAGCTAGTGCATACTCCGCTGACCCGAGTGAAAATGGTTGGGGAGCTGTGGATTACTACGGTAACAAGCTAGCGCTAGGTACCATTGCTGTGGATCCGAAGGTCATCCCTATGGGAACTAAAGTGTTAGTAACAGGCCACACTCACGCTGGACTTCCTAAGAAAGCATTTGTAGCTACAGCAACGGACCAAGGAAGTGCAATTAAAGGTCATCGCATTGATATCTTCATCCCAGGAAGCAAACAAAGCGTGAGTAGCTTTGGGTTCCAAGATGTTAAATTATATGTCCTGAACTAATTCCAATAATCAAGCTACCTAGCTCATACCGATTTCGCATCGGCTATGAGCTTTTTTTGTTTTCTTTAGAGATATGTAGCATTTGTGGCAAAGTCACGAATGTGTATCCTTCTTTTTTAAGAATTTGAATTAACTCTGGCAAGGCCTCTATAGTTCCGGACAAATTTGACCCAGTACCTCCTCCAGCATGTTGCAAAATGATCGAGCCAGGGCCAACTTCAGTTAATATATTTGTTTTCACTTCATCTTTGGTTAAACCTTTCCAGTCGAGAGAGTCCACGTTCCAATTCACTACTTTGTAACCATGTTGTTTAGCCCATTTCAGCTGATCCTCTGTGATTTCACCATATGGAGGACGAATGAGTTTGGGCCTATATCCTACGAGATTCGCGATAATACGATCCGTCCGACGAATTTGTTTCTTGAAATAAACCAAATTTTTGTTCTTGAAAAAGGGGTGATTAAATGAATGGTTACCGATCACATGACCTTCTTCTTTCATTCGTCGAACTAAGGAAGGGTGCTTCAGGGCTCGATCCCCAACCACAAAAAAGGTAGCTTTCACCTTATACTTTTTTAATATGTCTAATACCTGAGGCGTAAATCGGGGATCAGGTACGTCATCGAAAGTAAACGCGATCTCTTTGATCTCCGGCCCTTTGAATTTGAAGGTCTCCGCATACTTCTGTCTTAATTGACTGAGAGTCATGACTGGATCAAGAGAAGTATTGTCGGAAGAGATTGAATCTAGACTTTTACTTGAATCATGGCTTGAGGTAGAGGATGATTTAGGTAGTTCAATATCGGTTGAATGTACACCATCTCGTACGGGAGAGAGCGCAGCAGCTTGAAGATAAGCTGGATATGTACATAGAGATAGTAATATAAGCACTATATACATTAACCTATAAAATAAATACTTTGGCATTCGAATTTCTCCTAATATGGGTGTCGTATCCTTGGTATTTCCCAACTTCAGCAGTTTTATCCTTAAATAGTTTTGCTTTTCATGTGATCTCCAAGTTATGATAAGTTGAGAATCTTGATGGCTGGCTCTAGATTAGACCAGATTATACATTTTTTGAAACGTTCTTCGTGTTCACTGCGTAAAGCTAATCATAAGAAATTATTTCATATCATTCGGGAGGAATTACACATGTCTATATTCAAAAGATTACGTGATGTTACGATGTCGAACATCAATGCGCTTATTGACAAATCCGAAGACCCTATCAAACTAACCGATCAATACATTCGTGATATGCAGGAAGATCTTCAGGATGCAGAGAAATCAGTTGCCGCTCAAATTGCCATTGAGAAGAAGTTCAAGCAATTGTACGAGGAACAAGAGGCACTAGCTAATCGTCGTAATGAACAAGCACATACCGCTGCCCAAGCGCAAAATATTGAACTAGCTCGCCGTGCACTAGAAGAGAAGAAAGCGGCTGAGATCAAACTTTCAGAGTACAAAACAAGCTATGAGACGAACAAAGCTTCTGCTGATAACCTTCGGGGTAAATTAGAAGAAATGCGTAAGCAACTTACCGAAATGAAAAACAAGCGCGAAACCTTGGTTGCACGTTATCAAGCAGCTAAAGCTCAAAATGAAATTAACAAATCGTTGTCAGGCATGAATTCCGATAATGCTTCGGCAGGCCTGAAGCGTATGGAAGAGAAGATGCTTCAGATGGAAGCTCAAGCGGAAGCGAGTAACGAGATCTCCAGTAAAGGCAAATCTTTAGATGAGGAATTTGCTAAAATGGATAAGGATCAAGCTGTAGAAGACGAACTTGCAGCACTCCTGAAGCAATACGAGAAATAAGACTGGGATAAGGAGCTTGAAGAATGAGTGGTGTATTCGGTAGAATTGGCCGGTTATTTGCGAAGGCAGAACCCCCTGCGGTAGAGAAAAGTATGCTTGATCTAAATCCAGGTGATATGTGCGAAGTCTCTTTGGTGACATACCAAATCGCAGGTGTGGTTCGTAATCGGAGTCGAAATGCTGCTTTCTTGTCCCTACAGGATGGACAGCAGATACGCTATCTTCATATTGAAGAGCGAGAGTTAATCCAATATGCTTTATATGAAGCTATTGATGGACGATTAGATAATCCGGATGAGGTTCCAGGTACGATTGACTTAGATGATCGCACATACCATCTAGAAGAAGATTTCAACGGCTTTGTAAATATTGCCGGGAAGACACCATTTCGATTAGGTGGAGATCAACATGTCTGGCAGTTTCAATCGGATGATCAGCGACTACTAAGAATTGAATGGCAGGATGGCCGTTTTATGATGTATGAAGGAGAGAAGATCATCTCTGGGGATGTAACGGTAATTCGTGCTTCCTAATTCATAATGGTTAATTACGGCTTAAGAGCATGCACTTTGTTGCATGCTTTTTGTATGAGCAGCGTAAATTGGGATGTATATTAGTAAAGGGGGAATAAGCTTTATGATCGATAATTTGTCTAAAGGGCCACGAAACGCAATATCTGTAAAAGAAGCGCAGCAGCGCATACTTTCCCAACTGCATCTAGGTGGAAATGAACGAATTGACCTGTCGGAAGCGAGAGGTCGATACTTGGCAGAGACGATATTAGCACCTCATCCCTATCCCCATTTCCGTAGAGCTGGCATGGATGGCTTCGCTATAATTAGTCAAGATACTTGCGGAGCTCAGACAGACCAACCAGTGTGGCTTGAAATAGTGGATGAAATTCCAGCAGGTGCATTACCTTCAATTTCACTTGAATCTGGATTAGCATCACGTATTATGACGGGGGCTAAAGTACCCGATGAAGCCGATGCGGTAGTGATGTTTGAGATGACAGAGCAAATTGAACAAGGAGGAAGAACGACGATTCAGATCAAGCGAGAGATCGAACCCGGCAAAAACATTACACCTATTGGGTTTGAAATTAAGCAAGATGATCTTCTAATTAAAGAAGGCACACGTATATCCTCTGGTGAGATTTCTGTACTTGCTACTTTTGGTATTCACCAAGTTCTCGTCTACAAAAAGCCTGTAGTGGCTATTTTCTCTACTGGATCCGAGTTATTAGACATCGATGAGGCTCTGCAAGATGGGAAGATTAGAAACAGTAATGCCTATATGTTGGCCTGCCAAATCCGGGATGCAGGGGGAGAAGTTATAATTCTGGATGCTATACCAGACGATCTTCAGATTGCCAAAGCACGAGTAACGGAAGCTTTTGAACTTTATGATATGGTTGTAACAACAGGTGGGGTATCAGTAGGCGATTTTGATATTATGGCTGATCTCGTGCAAGGAGAAGAGCTTACTCTTTTATTTAACAAAGTTACAATGCGTCCAGGGAGTGTAACTACGGCTGCAGTAAGAGGAAGAAAGTTGCTCTTCGCACTATCTGGCAACCCAGGAGCTTGTTTTGTCGGATGTGAAATGTTCGTCAGACCTGCCATTGGTGTCATGCAAGGGAAAGATCATCCTTTTCTTAAAGAAATTACAGGAATTCTGGCTACTGATTTTAACAAAATCAATAATTTCACTAGATTTGTAAGAGGACATCTTGCCTATGAAGAAGGTCAAGTTCTCGTATATCCTGCTTCATTAGATGAATCCAGTGTGATGGTTACGATCAAAGATAGTGATTGTCTAATTGTTATTCCACCAGTAAGTCAAGCGGTACCCAAGGGTCAAAAAGTCCAAGTTTTATTACTAGATGGAAGCGGCATCCTATGAATCCACCTGTATTTCAGGTTGTTGGATATAAGAACTCAGGCAAAACGCATCTTATCAGGCGCCTAGTGAGTTCATTTAAGCAGATGGGCTTAGTAGTAGCTGTAATTAAACATGACATGCATGGATTTGATATAGATCACGAGGGGACCGATACTTTTGCTATACGAAATGCGGGAGCATCGGCCGTAGCTATAGCTTCACCGTGGCGTACTGCAATAATGTATGAACAGAGTATGGAACTTGGTAGACTCATAGAAACTTTTAAAGAATATGATGTGATTATAATAGAGGGATACAAGGAGATGGACTATCCTAAGCTTGTCATGGTCCGGACCCTAGAGGAGCTGGAATCGTTAACTGCG
The DNA here is from genome assembly GCF_017874255.1 of Paenibacillus shirakamiensis. GTDB lineage: Bacteria > Bacillota > Bacilli > Paenibacillales > Paenibacillaceae > Fontibacillus > Fontibacillus shirakamiensis. Next base: position 868,364 of record NZ_JAGGLD010000001.1, read on the forward strand.
CTGCCTAATATTATAGGATTTGTGAGTAAAGTAGAGCTAGCGAGTCTAGATGATTATATACAAAAAGAGCCAAGGAGTAATAGCAACATACTCTCATGGCTGCATTCTGATGATACACAGGGAATTATGAATCTTATACAATCTACACTGGACCTGTGACCTTGGTGACTATGATCTTTTCTCTATTGCCTCAAGCATCGTCTTATCCGTAAGATGAGCGTAGACTTCCGTAGTTTCTGTAGAAGCGTGACCTAATTGTTCTTTGGTTTTATAGATATCATTCTGTAAATAGTAGTCTGTTGCAAAGGAATGGCGAAGTTTGTGGACAGTCAAATAAGGTTTCCCAAAACGAGTAGCATACTTGATAATCATGGCTTGAATCGCCCGCTTGGTCATACGCTTTCCTTCGGATTGTCCATTAGGTAAAGTGATGAAGAGGGCTTTTTCTTTTTTTGGTGTTCGGTAACGACTTTGTCTCAAGAATAGGTATGCATCCAGTTCATCTTTACTTTGTTCACGGAAATACACGGGGGATTTAAATGTTTCATCGTTATTTCCTTTGCGATATACATACATTAACTTATTTGTGACATCGATGTCTTCGATATTTAAATTGACGACTTCGGAGACACGGAGACCTGAGTTCAAAATCAGACTCGCGATACAGGCATCCCTCTCTTTGTTCAACTCATAACTGTGAAGAGCCTGTTTGTTATTCTCGATATCTATTCGATAACCTTCGTGAATGTAAGCAATGAAGTCAAGCAATTCATCTTCCTCAAGAATTTTGCCCTTCAGCTTAGCTGCAGTGTCTTTAGGTTTGTGTATGCGTTTGCTCTCAACTTTAGCCATAATATTGCGTTTGAGTAGAGGGTAAAATTCTTCATCCTCAGCAATCTGACTTAAGTAATGAAACAAGGATCTTAGCGATGACATTTTACGTGACACTGTAATCCTTGAATTCGTTCCTTCTGTTCGCGTTGTCAGGTGTAAGCGATATCCGACAATACTATTCATATGGAGCACCTCAAGATCATGTAAGGTAATCTCTGTATTTTTTTGAGCAGAGGAGAGGCCTTCAGCTATTAACCACCCGAAAAATTGTTCATAATCTCTAATATATTCAAGCAACGTGGATGGGGAGAGATCAGGAAGCTTATAATCTATAAATTGCTGTACGAACCACGGCATGTGAATGACGCGTTGATCTAGGAGTTTACGGTCTGCAATTTTTTGAATATTCATATAAAGTACACCTCATTACAAATTTGTATAGTCTAGTAGTAGTTTATTCTTATTAATGGAGGCACATGTCCATGGAAGTAAGTATTCAGCAAGCCACGACAGAATTGATTAAAGGACTCATGCAACTGTATATGTATGATTTTACTGCATATTTGGAATTAGAAGTAGATGAATCTGGACTTTACCCGGCATATCCTGATTTAGATAAATATTTTGATAGATCTTTAACGAATCATAGATCGTATATTATTCGTCATCATGAGGCGATAGCTGGCTTTGCATTAATAGACATATTAGATGGGGAAAGAGATGCAGATTATTATATGGCTGAATTTTTTGTGATGAAAAGACATCGTAGGCACCAGGTCGGAAGGCAGGCTGCAGAAAAAATATTTGAAGCACATCCAGGTCGATGGTTAGTCTCCCAGTTGAAGACCAACTTGCCAGCTACGGCATTTTGGAGATCGGTTATCCATCAATCTACGCAAGGTCAATATGAAGAATTAGCAGAGCCGAGTGCAAGAAATATAACACAAAGATTTAAAATATAAAATTCCATCATATGAAAAATTCACAAAAGGAAAACAAGGAAGTTTATTGCAAGAAGGAGAGTGAGGAAGCAGATTTTTCTTAGTAAAATTATGAAGGGAGAGGAAAGTTACCAAAGATTCTACAAGGTCTAAATGATTTTAATTTAAGTATTAGAAAAGAGGAACATGATAATAAAAAGCTACAACAGAATGAAATATAAATAAGCATGAAAAAGTTAAAAGATCCAAGTTCAATAGACCATGGATATTTCGAATATGTTATTTATAAAACCAAAATGAAAAATACATCATGTGAAAAATTCAGAATAGAAAATAAAAAATGTATCTAGTTAATACTCCAATTAAATTACAATTATACGTATCTAAAATTTAAAAAGGCATTAAGTTAACATAAATAAAGTTATGTTAACTTAATCCCTTTTTATTTATACTACGTCCATTTTGAAAGAGATAACAAATACATACTTGCACCCATTGTGGTAATACCAAACAATTTAATAAAGGCTAACAAAAAGTAGTTCCGATTTGTATCAAGGACGTCCGATAATGGAGACAGATCCATCGCCTGCCGTTAGCCCAGACTCCCATCGGATCGGAGTGGAGAACCTTACTTTCAGCTATGTTGCTCGTGGAGTACCGACTATTATCATCTAGTTCGCACCGACGGTTCAAGGAGCTGGAGGGGGCTTTGTCAATTTTCTAGTGAGAGCTGCACGCAAGCAAGGTGTATCTGGTGGTACCTCAATGGCGGCTCGTATGCATGGTCTGCCGTGCATCATTCCGATGCTGCAAAACTCATCCATCTTGCGGTACAGAAGGCACCACCCGGATCACGGCTGCATGCGATCGCAGAGGAAACCATCTCCACAAAGGCAATGGGCGAAGCCATTGGACGCTCCTTGAATATAACTGTGACCTCAATAGCACAGAAGGATGGCATACTTTGGTTTTGTCGGCAACTTTTTTAAATTATTTATGAATGACTCCAGCGAATGTACCTGTGAACTGCTTGGTTGGACACCCAACGTTCCGACTTTAATGGATGACATCTTGGCCGGTGCCTACAAAGACGTCAGTCACTAATGAGTTAAAAAGTCGAAATCAAAAGTGAAATATGAAATGTGAAAAGTCATAGGTTGATAGCAAATGAATTAAGTATCTGTACACTGTAAATTTTACATTTAGAAAATCATGTGTGTACTTCATAGACAAGTAAAAATTCATATTAACATAATAATAATTATGTTAATATGAATTTTTCTGCAATTATTTAACTATATTGGGCACGTTCCCAAAAACGCTGTTTGGTCATGGCTTGGATGAATTGGGAAGCGAAATCAGATGGATTTTCCCCTTCGACTATAACGCCTGGTGCTCCTAATATACCTAAATTTTGTATTATAGCAGCTCCATACGTAGAGGCTCCGATGGGCTTGAAATGGTTATACTGCTCCGCTGCATATTGTTGTGTCTTCGTAACGAAATAAGGATCTTCATAAGTTCCTCCAACAATATATAAGCCGTCATATACTACGGGTGATCCGGTTAAAAGGCTATCATCCACTTTGATCTTTACTCCATCCGTACCTTCAACTACGCCCTGCTTCTGACTAATTATAACTATTCTTAATCCAACGCGAATCCATTCATTTAATATTGAAATGGTGCTAGGACCATTGAAACCTGGGGCAATAATGACACCGACCTTTAGCGTATTAGGATAAAATACGGTATTAGCCATACTAAGCGCTGGTGAAGATTGTGTATTCTGAGACTCTTTAACCTGCGGGGCCTGAGCACCAACCTGATCAGCTACGGTTGTAGCGAGTAGGGTACTGATATTGCCCATCATATCAATGACTTGTTGGCGCACAGACATGCTTTTTACTTTGCCGAGTTCAAAGCTAAACGCTTGAATGATATGACTTTTCTCGACGGGACTCATACTATTCCAGAACAAGCGAGCTTGCGAAAAATGGTCTAGGAAACTTGGAGCGGTAACTCTTAATTTCTGGCCTTCAACCGTAGAAGGATAGGTTACAAAACCACCTTTAGTTCCAGGTACAGTATAAGGTGTGTTATCTGCTAAGGAGTTGTTATGATAGGCCACTCTACCTGTATTAATGGTATAACGAGATTTCCCATCTCTCTGGTTGTTATGTACCGGACATACCGGCCGATTAATAGGAAGTTCTTGATAGTTCGTACCCACACGAGCCACTTGGGTATCCGTATAAGAGAAGAGCCGACCTTGTAACAATGGATCATTCGTAAAATCTATTCCTCTTACAATATTGCCGGGATGCAGAGCAATTTGTTCTGTCTCCGCAAATACATTCGCTACATTTCGATTTAGCGTCATTTTACCGATAATTTGAACAGGCACGATTTCCTCAGGCCATAATTTGGTGGCATCCAAAATATCGAAATCAAAAGCAAATTCATCTTTCTCTTCCAGTACTTGCAGACCCAGTTCATACTCTGGGAAATTCCCAGCTTCAATGTTCTCCCATAGATCTCTACGATGAAAATCGGGATCAGCGCCTCCAATTTTCTGTGCTTCATCCCATACAAAAGAGTGAATACCAAGTACAGGCTTCCAGTGAAATTTAACAAATCTTGAAATGCCTTGTGCATTCACCACACGAAAAGTATGAACACCAAACCCTTCCATGAAGCGAAAGCTCCTTGGAAGCGTGCGATCAGACATAATCCACATCATCATAGCTGCAGATTCTTGATTGTTAGCAATGAAATCCCAAAATGTATCATGAGCCGTCTGTCCTTGCGGAATTTCGTTGTTAGGTTCGGGTTTGACTGCGTGAATAAGATCGGGAAATTTAATACCATCCTGTATAAAAAATACCGGAATATTGTTGCCAACTAGATCGAAATTCCCATCTTCGGTATAAAATTTAACAGCAAATCCTCGCACATCTCGATTCGTTTCGTTGGCCCCCTTGGAGCCAGCTACCTCTGAAAATCTAACGAAGACAGGAGTCTCAAGTGAAGGATCTACCAAGAAACTTGCCATGCTTAATTCTTGCTGTGATGCATAAAGTTTGAAGATGCCATGGGCTCCAAAGCCACGTGCATGAACTACCCGTTCGGGAATACGCTCTCGGTCAAAATGAGATAATTTCTCGCGCATAAGAAAATCTTCTAAAAGGGTAGGGCCTCGATCCCCAGCTTTTAATGAATCTTCGTCATTAGATATTTTTACTCCTTCATTCGAGGACAAAGGCTGATCGTAGTCATCTCTTTCCGCTGCCTTAAGCTGATCAATTTTTTTGTTAGAATTGTCTGTATTCTCGTTCACTATTTCACCTCAATTCCTCAGAATAATTGCAGGTAACTACCTTGAGTAAGGTTGACCCTTGACTTGTGATCCTGCATTCCCAATAGTAGGTAGCTGTTCAGGTTGGCGAGGATATTGTGCATTTTGATTGTGCTGTTGTTGCGCATATAATGCTTGAGCTTGAATGATTCGAGCTTGTTCATAAGAAGGTATTCCATAGGGATTTTGTCCTTGGAATTGCTGCGGTTGTTGCTGTATTTGTTGTTGAGCAGGATGATAAGGATTTTGACCGCGATTAGGAATCGGTTGTCCTTGACTTTGTGAAATTCTAGCTTGAGCATGATCGGCACCGTCTTGTCGAGGTTGTTTGCAATTAGCCGGAGGACCCAAAGTTACCGTAGTTTTAATAGGAGATAAAGTTTCTTTTACTTTGGCTTCGTCTAGACAGTAAGTATGCGCAAGTAGGTTCGCTGGAACAAGTCTTAAGAAATCAGAGACGGCAATGAACTCAGGAATAGGAGCATCGAAGATGGATAATAAATGCGTATGATCTTCAGTGGCAACTTCATAGTGGAACCAGCCCTGAGGTATATTAGCCACTTGAAAGGGGGTAACAGGGAAATTACGCAATTCTTTTGTAAAAGGGTTAATCAACGATACGATAGCAGCACCGGATATGACGTATACCGTCTCTGTAGCATTTTGATGAATATGAGGCTCAACCACATTGCCTTTACTCAGGAAAATATCTAGAAATGACGCATTGCCGAGTGTATTCAGCTGATTTACAGAAAGTTCATTAATGAAATTGGCTTTATCCTTAGTGAAAATTCGATTCTTGCTAGGATCATACGTGAACTGTGTTGAAGGAGAAGTGAAATCCATATAAGAGACAGCCATAACTATACAACCTCCATTTCGAGTGTCAAAATACAAACTTGCACATAGCCTATTCCCAAAAAGTAAGAATTATGAATTTTAATGTCGGGCATGTACATCTTAGAGCTAGGAAAAGTCTAAGTTTGTCATATACTAAATTGACTTAAAAATAGGGCTATCTAGCGTAAAAATATATGCGTATAATATATGTTATACGCTATTTCATTTCTGAGGTACTTTAATAGAGTAACATAGGCACTTATGCGACATAAAACGCACCAAAAATCGCGAATTATGCTAGAATGAACAAGCTGGAAAGGTGGCTATCTTCCGTGGATGAATACAGAGATGAGTTAGATGCTTTTTTAATATGGATGAAAGATGCAGGCTATACCTCCCACACGCAAAAATCTTATATGAGCGATGCCCAAGAATTTCTTGCATCACTACATGGCAAGCCTATGAGTGCGGTGAAGAAGTTCCATGTCGTCTCCTTTTTGTCCTCCGTTCGTGAACGGGGAGTAAGCGATGCTACACGAAATCGAAAGCATGCTTCTGTAAGCTGTTTTTTCAAAGCGTTAATAGATTTGGAATTACATACAGACAATCCAGCTACGGGCATAAAAAAATCTAAAATGGAAAAAAATCGAGTACCTGTCTATTTAGATGAATCGGATCTTACTCGGTTTCTTCAACATGTAGATGGAAAGTACAAGCTGAGGAATTTATCGCTTTTTTTGCTAATGGGATATATGGGTCTGCGAGTGGGAGAAGTGCATTCGCTCAATTTAAATGATTATAATGCGGAGAGACGAACACTAAGTGTATACGGAAAAGGGAGGAAGTGGCGTTCGTTGCCTGTTCCGGAAGTTGTAGCTGGTGTATTAAGCCAAGCCGTAGAAGATCGACTTGAGCCTTGGCGTGCTAAAGAGAATGCGATGTTCACTTCGCAGAAGGGTAGACGTATATCCATTCGCTCCATACAGCAAATTGCTGCGGAGACATTCGATCGATTTCAAGAGGGATTACCTGAAGCTCATCGGCAACCTTACTCTAGTCACAAGTTGCGTCACTCTTTTGCAACGCTGCTCTTGCGAAAAGGAGCCGATTTGCGTACAGTACAGGAATTACTTGGACATGCATCGATCCAGACCACAACCATATATACACATATTACCAACCGAGAAAAAGAAGAAGCTGTAGCGCGTTTGGATATCCAAATTCCTCAATTCTAATAGAAAGTTACATAATAAAAATTATGTTAACTTAAATACTATACATGCTAAAAAAAGGAGAACTCATGCAATTTACTATTGAATTTTTATCATTTTTTGTTGTCCAGGTAGAAGGTTCAGAATCTCAAGGCACTCGTTCCTATAAGCACTATCAGACGTTGGATGGGGAAGAGTATGTCGATAGTGAGATCAAAAAGTTTTTGGATGGAGAGTTCACTCGCATTGCAAAACGTAAAGTAGAGAAAAATCCGTCTGCTGAACAAGCGCCCACTAAGATTGGAACATTTATTGTAGAACCTGGTCATGAATTAGATAGTAATCCGAATTTTAATTTGCTTACTAGACTTCGGGTTACTGAAGATAAGGAAGATTTTAAAAATGCTTGTGATGATGTGATGCGTAGTTATCTGGATACAAGTGCTGTACGTGGTGGGGCTATGATTATCGTTCAAGCTATCCAAGCAACGCATTCGGATACCCCGGTTATATTCTTGTTAAAATGCGATTTTGAGCAAAAAATTGCCCGGATTTCTGATGAAAAAAGTCTTGTCAATCAAGTGGAAATGGCGATTAGCGCAAGGAATATGAAATCAATTCAATATCCATATATGCCGGAAGAAGGCATGTATGAAGAATGGGAACTGAAGATCCATCAATCCTCACACGCTCGATATTTCGAAGATTTTCTGAAGTTCGTGACTTATGAACAATCCATTCCTGAGATTGTGAACGATCATGTGATGTCTTTTGTTCAAGATTATGTGGAGACCAAATGGCCAGATGAAAGTCATGAAGAGCGTCAGCAAGCGGAACGTGAACTTGAACTTTGGGCAGCGAGTGAGAAGAGGGAAATTCAAGAGCGCTGGGAACCTATTGCCGTGGAAGAAGCCGCTCAGAAAATTGTAGAGATCAAACCCGAAATTGAACTGAAGTTTCGAATTGGAGATACGCTAGTACGCGGGAGATTGGCAGACTTTAATCAGAACATTCATATTACAAAAATAAATGGGAAATATGCTGTGATTCTCGAAGGAGATTCCTTTGTATTTGATAAAGGATTTTCGCCCGTTGAACTTCTTCAACCTGAGCCTTTTGAGGTGGTAGCAGAGCGAATTTTGCAAAAAAAGACACAATCCGATGATGAATATCCGTATTAAAAATAAAGAAATAAATTATTTAATCAAGTTAACTAATATATTTAATATGATGAACTAAATTATCAAAGCCTTAATACAACTGGATTTTACAGGTGTCATATGTTATTTCATCACATTAAATGTCGTAATTACTTGGAATTTAATTCTTGAAATTATCACTTGACTATTCCAAATCCTACTGGATATAATAATCACAACTTTATGAATGCATCGGCCATGACAAGGATCAGGTCATTGTGACTTTTGAATCAGAGAGCGGAGAGAGTGCTGAAATTTCCGACTTAAGTCCAATGATTAACTCACCTTGTAGCTGCTGTACCGAACCATGTTAGGCATGGCTAAGTTCAGCCGGGAACACCCGTTATAGTGTGAGAAGCCTACGTTTATTGATGGCTTTCTCCTGAGACAGAGAGTGATGAAGCTCCTGTGAATCTGGGTGGTACCACGGAAGTTAACCCCTTTCGTCCCTTAGCGCAAATTAATTTTGCGTGGGATGAGAGGGGTATTTTTTATAATGATAAAAGGCATAGAAAAGGACTTGGCAAGCGGGCTCTTATGTTCAGAGAATGGTGAATATGCTGAAATCACCGTCTTAATCCCGAAGCGATCTCACCTTGGAGCTGTTGATCTGAATGAAGTAGGATCATCCGGTTAGCAGTCGTTACTCTGCATAGTCGAATTTCGTTCGATTCATTAAGACCGCATGCACTGAGCATGCGGTACATCAGGGTGGTACCGTGGAAGATTGACCTCTTTCGCCCCTAATACAGTGTGAGCTGTGTTGGGGGCGAAAGAGGTCTTTTTTTATAAATTAGACAAAGGTGGTAATTTGAATGCGCAAAATTTATGTATTAGACACTACGCTTAGAGATGGAGAACAATCTCCGGGAGTGAGTCTGACGGCCCAAGAGAAGGTAGAGATCGCTCTACAGCTGGAGCGGCTAGGAATTGACCGTATTGAAGCAGGATTTCCCATCACATCTAAAGGTGAGATTGCTAGCATTCAAGCAGTAGCTAAGGTAATCAAACAAGCAACGTTGGTTGCCTTCTCCCGTTCAAAAGAACAGGATATCGATGCAGCTCGCGAGGCTTTGAAAGGGGCGGAGGATGCTTGCTTGCATATCTTCCTTGCCACCTCACCCATTCACCGGGAATACAAACTAAAAATGAGTAAGGAGAAGGTGTTAGATACTCTTGAAGCTGCTATTCAATATGGGCGAAAATATTTTAGCAAAATCGAATTCTCCGCTGAGGATGCAAGTCGTACCGAAGTGGAATTCCTGTGCCAAGTTACGGAGCGGGCGATCAAAGCAGGGGCTACAATTGTCAATCTCCCCGATACAGTAGGGTTTGCTACACCAGATATGTTTGGACAGATGTTTAAAACGATTCGTGAGAATGTAACAGGGATAGAACGAATTCAGCTTAGTACGCATTGTCACGATGATTTGGGGATGGCTACAGCGAACACCTTGGCTGCGATTGCTAACGGCGTAGAACAATTTGAAGGTACGATTAATGGCATTGGAGAACGTGCAGGGAATACGGCAGTGGAAGAAGTTGCTTTGGCTCTAGAGACGAGATCTGATGTCTATCAAGCGAAGACGTCTATGGTACTGCACGAGGTTTATCAGACCAGTCGAATGGTTAGTAAATTGACAGGTATGCTCGTACCAGGAAATAAAGCTATTGTAGGGGCAAATGCTTTTGCACATGAGTCGGGTATTCATCAAGATGGAATGCTGAAAAACCGTGCAACGTATGAGATCATCACACCAGCTACAATTGGGGTTACTTCAAGCAAATTGGTATTAGGTAAACATTCGGGGCGACATGCTTTTAAGGAAAGATTAATAGATATGGGTTACCACTTAGATGAGGAACAGTTAAATACAGCTTTCGCGAAATTCAAGGAATTGGCGGATCGCAAGAAGGAGATTGTAACCGAGGATATTAGGGCACTTATAGATGAGCGTGCAAAAGAAGGACCGGTGCCTTTCCAATTGGATCAACTTCACATCTCTTTTGGCAATCATTCCATTCCTACGGCATCGGTTCGTCTCCTTACGGAGCAAGGAGATGTCATGGAAGACTGCGCTATAGGCGGGGGAACCATCGATGCGGTATATCGAGCAATAGAAAAAGCAACAGGATTCTCAGCAGAGTTAGAAGATTATCAGATCCACTCCGTCACGCAAGGGAAGGATGCGCTAGGCGAAGTCCATGTCATACTCCATCAGGGGGATATGAGTTCAAGAGGCCGCGGGGTGAGCACGGATATTATTGAAGCCAGCGCTAAAGCCTATGTAGAAGCCATCAATCGATTGGTAGTCCGTCAGCGGGAACCTGAGCGAGATGGGAACATTTCTTTACACTAAGAACAGAGTTCGCATAACGTTTAAAAGATCAAAAAAAGCTGGAGGGTTCCCTTTTGAGGAACTCATCCAGCTCATACTATTCATGTAATTAAAGTTCTAGCTTGCTAAGCTCATCCCTAAGTTTTTGGCCAGAAGCCTGAAATTGCCTTAGCTCCTCTTCATTTAATTGAATATCAAGTAGTTCGCGCACTCCTGAGCGATCCACTATACTTGGGACCCCAAGATATACATCCGATACGCCATGATAATTGGTTATTAAGGTCGACACATTCAGTACCGATCCTTCATCCTGAAGAATCGAAGTTACGATACGATCGAGTGCAAGCGCAATAGCATAAGAAGTGGATCCCTTAGCGTTAATAATTTCGTAAGCTGCATTTTTTGTTCTAAAGAAAATATCAGCTTGATCTTGCTCGCCAAGTTCCAGATTCATCCCGGCAACATTAGCTAGGCTCCAGACGGGGAGCTCTGAATCTCCGTGTTCTCCAATAATATGAGCATGGATACTCCGGGGATTAACTCGTTTGTTCTGACCAATTAAATACCTAAAACGCGCACTATCAAGTAACGTTCCCGAACCAATCACTCGATTGGACGGAAGACCACTCTTTTTCCACGATACATAAGACAGAATATCTACCGGATTCGTAGCGACGAGTATAATACATTGATCATTGTGTTCAACAATATTATGGATGATATTATCAAAAATTCCTGCGTTACGCTTCAGTAGATCAATTCTAGTCTCCCCCGGACGCTGGGATGCACCGGCGGCAATAATCACGATGTCTGCGCCAGCACAGTCGCTATACTCCCCAGCCCATATTTTCACCCCGCCCGTGAATGGAAGACCATGATTCATATCTAGAGCTTCTCCCAGTGCCTTTTCATGATTCGCATCAATGAGTACCAGCTCTGATACACGTTCTCTCAGAAGAAGGGTATACGCTGTAGTTGCCCCCACAGCTCCTGTACCAATAATAACGACTCTGCTTGTACTAAGACTTGATGTAGTCATATCATCATCTCCTCTGAAGTAGGTATCAAGACTAACCTTTACAATCCTGCAAACTCTCTTGACTAAAATGCTATATACCTTTTTTAAAAGATGATTGTAAGCACATTCGTATAAATATCGCCGAAAAAAAGAGTATGCAAGAGAACGTAATGATTCTATTGTACATAATTTTCCTTTCGATTAACAAGATTTAGTAAGATCTTGTCTAATTAGTGAGAAGATTGTAACCAGGAGTGTAACCATTCTGTAAAACCCCTATGGCACCAATGGTATATCCTAGTAGTATATTGCGGAAAGGGCAACGGTGGATATACACATGAATCGATCACAAAAAACTCGCACAGTGAAGAGTCAGAAAGCAAAGCATAAAAGACGATGGATGATACTTATGATTAACGGCGTGCTATTAACAGCATTAGCTGGTACAACTTATTTCGCTTACACATACAATCAAGGTCATTCAACTACAGATCTTCCTAAATGGGTTGCAAGCAAACCATCCAAGGATGTTCCAGTAAAACCTGACTTACATAAACCCGATGCTGGAGCAGATAATTCATCTGAAGAAATAGGCAACAAGCCTAAGCCCCCAGTTGAACCTACACAACCTAAACCTACGGTTCCTAGTCAACCTGTTCAGGGTCAAGTTCCTTCGGTCAAACCTCAGCCCGATCAGGCAGATCCCAAAATTAAAACCGTCTATTTAACGTTTGATGATGGACCTAGTAAATATACGGATCAGATTCTAGATATTCTGGATAAGGCAGAGGTACATGGAACCTTTTTTATGATTGGTACCATGCTACAGGAAGAGAAACCTTCTATTGAAAGATTGCTTAAAGAAGGACATTTTCTAGGTATGCACAGTATGAGCCATAATTATCGTAAACTCTATAAATCCGGAAGTTCGGCTAATTTCATTCAAGAGTTTAAGCAAGAACAACAGTTGTTGCAGCAGATTACAGGGGTTAAAACTTCTCTCATTCGTCCGCCTTATGGCAGCGCTCCACAAATTGGCTATGATTTTAGAACCGCAATTGCAAATGCTGGATTTAAGATGTGGGACTGGACTGTAGACTCCAAAGACTGGAGCTATACAGGCAGACCTGATAAAGTGGTACAACAGGTGAAGAGACAGGTTCACCGCAAACAGGAAGTTATCTTAATGCACGAGAAAAGTCAGACGGTAAAAGCTTTACCTGAAATTATTGCTTATTTAAAAAGTCAAGGCTACTCCTTCGCCGTGTACAAACCAGATCATCATATTGTTATGAATTTTGGAAAAGACAGCCGACTGTAAACTATAAAATACTCTATGGTATACTAAAAGAGATATATATTGAAACGATTACCCTTAAGGGAGGCTTGTGAGCTTTGAGATTACGGTTTACTACATTACTTATCCTGATTCTTTTCGGTTCACTGCTATCCGCTTGCAGTTCTGAAGAAAGTCTTCAATCCAAATCTGCTAAAGTGGATAATCAGGAAGATGGGCAGACACTAACTGTCCTGAATCAGGGTCCTTCGACCGTAGCAAATGTGGTCACTGACAATTCAACGAAATATCAAATACAGACAAAACTTACGGATTTTGAGTTGGTTACAGAAAATGCAGGTATTGCATGGGGTTTAACACGTAGCGAGCTTCGATTGTACTTTACGCAAGATAGCGGGAAAGTTTGGACGAATATTTCTCCTTCGACCTCCATTCAATTTCCGAGCAATCCCCAGTATGGGAAAAATTTGTTTTTCATTGATATCCAGACGGGTTGGATTGTTCGCAATTCCTCGGGTACGGCAGAGACCGTAGTTCTACGAACAACAGACGGGGGGGTGAACTGGAAGGTCTCCTCCTTACCTGATCAAGGAAAAGTGTCAGCTATACATTTTGTGTCCAAAGATAATGGCTGGGTAGCCACTACGCAGAATGTGGAGCCTTCAAGTGAACACAAAGCCATTTATAGTACTCAAGATGGCGGGATAACCTGGAAGAAAATTATGGATAGTGGAAATGCAAGTCATCCCAATGCTATCCCGGATAGGGGATATTTAACGGGCGTAACTTTTACTGATAAATTACAGGGGTATGCATCTACGTCTTCTCAAGGCGTTCCTCATCTCTATACTACGACAGATGGAGGATTCCGCTGGATGGAGCATCCCAAATTTTTCTCTAAGGATATCTATGAAAAATGTGAGGCCTTCCCCAATAGTACGCCTACGTTCTTCCGCGGAAGCACGACGCAGGGCTGGATCTCGGTCGGATGTACACGGAATTCAAAAACCAAATTTAATGGTTACTTTACATCAGATGCAGGGAAAAGCTGGAGGTTTGTTGCTTTTCCGCTCAAATGGCAATCAGGAGACAATCAAAACATATCTCCGACGTTCTTAAGTGCTTCCGAAGGGTGGGCTGTTCAGTCGAACAAAGTCTACCATACACTCAATCAAGGGGAAGCATGGACCGCGCTGCCTGACAACTCCGTGCTTGAGAGTATACTGGAGAAATATCCTGAAATTGTGAAAATTCAGTTCTCCTCTTCTAAAGTAGGCTGGATGTTAGTGCAAAAAAACGAGCTAAAGCAATCTAGGTTATTACAAACTTTAGATGGAGGAATACATTGGCGCATGCTGTAAGCATGCGTCTTTTTGTATGTCGATGTATAAATTTAATCTAAATCTCCTAAAGAACTTTTCATATATGGTGAGTAGGTCCCTACTTATTCCAATCTTTAACGTGATACTATGAAATGGATGCTAAATTAGTAGAGAAAGGAATTCACATATGACAACAGAAAATTTACATCGACATCGGTCATGGATAAAGCGAACTAAGGAGGATAAACAAAGATCGATAGAGGAGATCATACATTTCAAGCGTAGCCAAGAAATCAATGGGGCGCAATTGATGATGAATGACTCTTCCCCAGAAAGTGTGTTACTAGATTCGATGGTCCATGCCTATTTGAGAAATGAATCCGCAAAGAATCCCGAGCGATTTCTACCTTGGCTTAAGAGTATCGTAAAATCTCATGTCAAAGACACGGTAAAAGTTCCAGACCTTATTGTATCGTTAGAGTGGGAACAAACCATTACAACCATAATGAACGAATTGTCTAGCAAATCTAGGACGATATTCGAATCCTATTATTTACAACAATTATCACTCGAAGTGATTGCTAAAAAATATAATGTCTCTCTTACTCAGGTGGTTACGATTCTCGCCGAATCCAAGCTTAAGATACAAAATGAACGTTACATACAAGCTCTTGAAGATTTTGTAGAATGTAGAAATCAGCATAACATGCCCATCCAAGGCGGTGTGCAGATTCCCATCCAGGAAATAGAATATGATACTTTAGGAAAGGCCATATATGACATTATCAGCTTCATTAGCCCTGAACCGTGGTCCCTATCTAATATCGTTGGTCTTACGGGCCAAGCTTTTCGAATACAACTAACCTCAGATGTGGGGATTAGCAGTGGCTATATCTATCCTTGGGAAAAAGTAGTCCGAAATATAGGTGAAATGTTAGGATCTGATGTGTATAGTATAGGCGCTCCACATACACTTTTTTCAGTGGAAATGCTAATTCAATCTCATGCAATTATCCATGATGCGCTGGATTTAGGTGTTCCCGTTATTGTGTGGAATTTACAAAAAGGTGCCCTTGGTGTCATTTACAGCTATAACGACAAGGAGCGTATGTATAGTTACAGAGACAATGAACATGAGCATCTAGAAGTTCCTTATAGTGAATTGAGACGTTCTCTAGACAGCCCAGAGTTATTCCTAGCTGCATTCCGGCCTGTAGAGCATAATTTCAAATTGACAATTAGAGTATTAAGAAAGCACATCTCCCAAATTCTAGATCATCTGCATGGCTTGGAACTAGATGCTCCGGGCTATACGAGTGGCCTTTCAGCTTATGATGTCTGGATTCGAGCCGTAGGAACGGAGCAATTAGATATTGAAGGTCATGCTTATAACATAGCCAAACTAACAGAAGCGAGGCAACAAGCGGCCTTTCACTTTCAGCAACTATCCGACCATTTGTTATTTGAGACCAATCCTGGCTTGCGCGTACATATCCTGGCTGCTGCTGAGCAGTACCATTTAATTTATGAGCATTATTTAGCTATGTATCCAACGTTATCTTGCTTGTTACCAGGAGAGAAGTTAGATATGGCAACTAAAATAAAAAAACAATTACAACAAATTCAGAAAGCAGAATATCAAGCGATGGAACATTTAGAGCAAATAAAAACTTTTTTGGGTTGCCGTGAATAGTGAGGGTAAGGACAAGTTAGCAAAATTTGTCGCTTAACTACTTATAATTTGTCTGTCTTCTGGCATATACATGATGTAGGTGAGGCTATATTCATTAGCCACCCTACTCGGGAGGAGGCAGAAGAGTGCGGACTGGTTTTGAAGTATTTGATCTCACAGGTACGATATTGCCCCTTTTTTTGTTGGTCGTAGTAGGGGTTCTACTTGCATCTGTGTCGGGTGCATTTTTCCGTTGGCTGCATAATCACAATCAGCCTGTTCTACATGTGGATTCGATAGTTAAAAGCAGAAGAACAGCAGTCTCTCAGCATCATGACCCAGAGTCCCATGCTCACCATTCCAGCACAACCTACTATCTAACCTTTGAGGTTGAGAGCGGGAGCCGTATGGAATTTCAAGTCCAAGGAAGTGAGTATGGTCAATTGGCTGAGGGGGATGAGGGAAAATTAACCTTTCAAGGTACACGATACTTAGGATTCCAGAGAGTTAGCCGAATGGCCGAAGAATATGAACGAAGGTACGATGATATCTATCGATCCACTTAAGTCAAAACCGCTTATATAGCGGTTTTTTTGATGTATTTTTTATTTTGATGTATTTTTTTGTTGTTTGAAGTTTGTTATTATCATGTGTTTGCTAATAGCTATGGGTGAGAACGCAATAAAAAGCCCTCCAAGGATTAGCCAAGAGGGCGAGTAAGAAAAGAAGGTTAAGCACTGTGAAATCTACAGGGTGGATGCCCCTTCAGGATTCTTAAGGATATGACTTAGCACTTGTTGGGCAACTTTACGAGCGCTGGAGAAGGCTCTCTCTGCAAGTTCGCCTTTACCGACACTTCCGTCTCCGCAGAAGTAGAAGGGTACATGATCTAGTTGATTGGGTAGAAGACGATTGGTATGAATATTTTTGACACTAGATACCATGGCTTTCTTAGATACTCGTTTGACTTCAACCGATTCTCGCCATTCTGGATAATATTCATCAAAAAGAGCTTCCATTTTTGCGGTTTTGTTCTCTAGATAAGCTTTCCGTTCATCTTCGTCCTTAAAGTCATCGTTCAAGTAAGCAATACCTTGAAGTAATTGTCCGCCAGGTGGAACAACGGTGTGATCAGTTGCGGATACATCACTAATGAACATTTTGTTGTTCATATCACTAATGTAGTGGAACGGTCTAGCTACGATACTTTTAAATCCAATATCATAGACCATGACTTCTGTAGAAGTACTGTCGCGATATGGAATTAATGCATCTGCCCAAGGCGTATTATCTAACAACTTGACCGCCTGTTGTACTGGGGTAGCAATAATAATTTGGTCGTATTCCGTCGCTTCACGGTTCTTACTAGTAAGTAAAAACTTTCCGTTGTCTTGCTGTACAATTTGTTCCACCGGTTCTTTAAGCGCAATTTCCCAGTGAGCATTGGCTTCGATTTTGTCCTTTAGCTGATCCGTAATCGTAGCCCAGCTACCGAGAATATAATTCACAGGCTTCGAAGAGAGGAACAGATTGTGGTAATACTCGGCAATGACTTCTCCTGAAACCTTGCGAGCGTCCGCAGGAGTAATGAAAAAATTAGAACATACCAGGTGTTCCCAAATTTCTTTGACATCTTCTGAAGCATGAGAATGGTCCAAATAATCACCTAAGGTAGCATAATTCTTAATATGGTGAACGTTCCCCACAATGGCCGCAATTTCAGCCACAAAACGTACTTTCTCCATAGCGGACAGAACATCTGTCTTTATAATATTCATAAAATCAAGGGGGGCTGGTGTTAAATGTCCATTTTTTGCATAGACAACTTTGCGTTTATCTACTTGCTTGCTTTGAAAAACAAGGCCTAAATCATGTTCCATTTGATGAATTGTGTGACGATCGATTCCGTAGATAGCATGAGCTCCATAGTTAAGAGTAAAACCAGCTTTTTGGTAGGTAAATGCTCGCCCACCTAACTGAGGGCTGCGTTCAAATACCGTGCCTTCCAATTCGCGGTTTTCGGATAAATAGGCGGCGGCAGTCAAACCAGCTAAACCTCCACCGATAATAGCGATCTTCATGAAAGTACCTCCCAAGAGTTTTGCAGTATAAAACTTCATTTCAAAAATGTAAGAGTTCCTTAATAGTATATGCTATTCATGTAAGCGCGTCCATAGAAATGGACAGGTTTTGTGTCTAAAATAAGACACTGTTACATTATGGAATAACAATACCATATTACACCAAATTTTATAAAATAGGTGTCACAATTTGGGCGAACGCACATAGGATATATCGAAGGAAGAGAGAATTAAAGGAGGTTCGCTAGTGGCAGTTATTAAGGCAAACTCTGAGGATGTTAAGCTGCTGGCTCGTCTAATGCGGGCTGAGGCGGAGGAAGATCTAGATCAGGGCATGCTGATGGTGGGAAATGTAGGCGTGAACAGAATTTTGGCCAATTGCCTCGACTTTAATAACATTCGTACAATGAATCAAATGGTATTTCAGTCACCGGGAGGCTATGAATCCACGCAAAAAGGTTACTTTTATCAGAAAGCAAGAGACAAAGATATTCGCTTAGCTAAACGTGCCATTAATGGAGAACGAACTTGGCCAGCAAGTAATGCGCTTTGGTTTTTTAGACCGGAAGGGGATTGTCCTGACACTTGGTACAATCAGGCTAACACCGGCAGATTTAAAGCCCATTGTTTCTTTGCTCCCACTGCAGAAGATTGTCCGAATGTATATTAGTCTAATCATTTGATACTTAGACAAGATGCTTCATACCAGATTAGGAGGGATTTACATGATCTACCCGCAATATCGTCCAACGATGAACTATAAGGTGAATAACAACAATAACGCAGCTTATCCACCGGCAATTCCACTAGGAAATCCAATTACGCCGCAAGGCACTGTAACGGTAAATAACACTCCCACTTATGAACAGTCCTATATTGAGAATATTCTTCGTCTGAACTTAGGCAAAGTGGGCACGTTCTATATGACTTACGAAAATAACCGTGAATGGAACGCCAAAATATTTAAAGGAGTGCTTGAGGCGGCAGGTCGCGATCATATTATTATCAGTGACCCTAACACGGGAGTACGCACAATTCTTCTCATGGTTAATCTAGATTACGCTACATTTGATGAACCGTTAACGTATCAATATCCTGGTGTTATTGGAAATCCAGCAAATCCGAACGCACGTAGAATCTAATCTATATCGCTGAAATACTCCATTTGCGAAAAATGGGGTATTTTTTGCTGTAGAGCAGTCATATCGGGAGATTTGACTGTGTAATGTATAATAATATAATAAAGTTAAAAGTTTATTCATATGAACATGTGAATAGCTCCATTTTAAACCGCGAAGGAGGTGCACCTGTTCGCAGCCGATTCGTTAGGTAGTGAATAGGGAAACGCATTGGATGACCCCTTACCGAGTATTTTGCTTGTAGGATTTATTTTTGTACTGATTGTATTGAACGGATTTTTTGTATCTGTAGAATTCGCCATGGTGAAAATTAGGTCTAGTCGACTCGACACGCTGGTAGATGAAGGACGCAGAAATGCACGGACCGCTAGGCGGATTCTGAACAATCTGGAAGGTTATTTATCTGCTTGCCAATTGGGAATCACATTTTGTTCCTTGGGACTCGGATGGCTTGGTGGACCTTATGTAGCTTCGCTACTGACCCCACTTTTCCATGGACTGGGTTGGACCGGTTCCTCTGCTCATGCTGTAGCCTTACTGATTGCCTTTTTGCTCATCACTACGCTTCATATTGTGTTTGGCGAACTTGCACCGAAGACCATTGCGATTCGTAAATCAGAAAATGTCACATTGGTATTGGCTAGGCCCTTATCTTTCTTCTACAAGTTGATGTATCCATTTATCTGGATTCTGAACAATTTGGCTAACGGTATTCTCAGGTTGTTAGGGATTGCACCGACATCGGAGCAGGATCATTTGCATACCGAAGAAGAAATTCGTGTGCTGATGAAGGAAAGCCATGAGAGTGGGCTAATTGACAGTTCGGACCTGACCTTAGTGGATAACATTTTTGAATTTACAGATACAACAGCCCGGGAGATTATGATTCCACGTACAGAAATGATCTGTCTATACTCCCAAAATACACTGGAAGAAAACTTAGAAATTGCATTAGAGGGTATGCGCACTCGGTATCCTGTATGTGATAACGATAAAGACCATATTATCGGATTTATCCATATCAAAGATTTGATTCGCACAGGGAGCTCGGATTATCGAGATTATCTGAGGCCGATGATTACCGTGCCAGATTCTATTCAAATTCATGATCTCATGAAAAGAATGCAACGTGGCAAAACTCAAATTGCGCTGCTCATTGATGAATACGGAGGTACCTCAGGCATTGTGACGCTTGAAGATATCGTTGAACAGATTGTTGGAGAAATTCAAGATGAGTTCGACGAAGAACGGCCAGGTTTCGAGCAATCCGGAGAGAATAGTTATTCTATTGATGGTCTAATGCTCATAGAGGCAGTAAATGATCGCTTTGGACTCGAAATGGATTCTGAAGATTATGATACTATTGGTGGATGGCTTTATTCTCGTATCGAGGTATTGCCTCCTAAAGTCGGTCAATCGGTTGAATTTGCCGAATTTTTCTTTATTGTTGAAGAGACGGAGCAGAAGCGTATTTCTAGGGTCAAGCTAATTAAGCAACAGGTGATTCCACTAGATCTGTTGGACACAGGAGCTTAAAACATCGGACTTATTTATAAATAAATGACGGTCATCTATAGCCGCGTGCCTGCGGAGTAGGGATCGTCTTTTTGTCTATATGAACTATCTATTAAATCGATCTGGAATGCGCTAAAGCAATCAAGCTATAATGGAGTCTGAAAGGGGAGTGCATCATGAGTTATCGTGCCATTGTTAAATTTGAACCAATTCATGAGTTAGTCATTAGTCTACATACCTATATTTGCAAGAAATCTCATAAAAAAATAGATATTACCCTGGATTGGGCGGATGCAACCAAGCGAGGACTTCAGGTGGAATTCGCTACTTTTCTTGCAGGAAAAGAGATTGATGCAGATTGGAAAATCACCTTACTGCTTAGCTATCTATGCCCTGATGGGAGTTCAGCCAAAACGTTCATTCATTGGTTAGAGCAGATGACGATTGGAGAACTCTATGAGTTAATCGCAGGGCATGAGCATTATTTTCCAGAGAATATGAGTCAATTTCGTAGCGAGCTCGTGTATATGATTAAGAACTGGAATGAACAATATTATCAGCATCAAAGTTCGATAATTACGAAAACGCTTCAGCAGGAACAACAGCGAAGGATGGAAGAACTTATTCAAACTTCGGATGTAGCTGAGTTTGTCGATCTGACAACGAATGGGCTACAATTCAAGCCCATGCCGAATTTAGAAGAGCTGATTTTGATTCCGCAATACCATTTTCAGCCCATTAATGTCATTGCTCAATTCGGTAAACGAATAGTCTGCTTTTATAGCTCTCGCAGTTATTTCAACACAGATGAATTTTTAAATACGCATGATTATCGGTTGATCCGAACACTGGGGGAGAAAAGCCGTCTCAAGATTTTAAGATATCTACATGGGGGACCACGTTCTTTTATCGAGATTGCGAGACATCTCAAACTTTCTAAAGGGATCTCGCATGATCACATCTCAAAGCTTCGTAGTGCGGGACTCATTCAGGCTCATTTTGAAGGGGAGATGCTTACAGAGTATACTCTACGCCCAGGTTCCGTAGATCAGGTGCAGAAGATTATTAACAATTACATACAGCAAGGTTAAAGTGAGATGCTCAGCCGTAAGGTTCATGAAATGAACTTTACGGTTTATTTGTGTTTTTCTACACTTTGAAATGAAGAGGTTTCGAATATTTATAAATTATTTTCTGCGTCCACAGAAAATTTTACAAGTTCTCTCTTTACAGAACCAAGAATGGTTCCTATAATAAGGCTTATCAAACTAATACCTTACTTAGTTGATCGGAATTATATATTATTTTATGGGAGGTCCTATGAAAACATTACCTATGAAGAAAAGTACACTTTTGTTAACTAGTCTGATTCTTGCCAGCGCCTTGCTTCTCAGTGCTTGCTCGGATGATCAAGATGCCGCAACAACTGCACCTGCTCCAGCAGTAACTACACCCACTGCTACAGATGCTAATCATAACAGCAAGGACAATCCTACGGGTCTGTATAAAGCAACTGACCTCTCTAAGCTCCCAGATACTGCGAAGCAACGTAAAGACACTATTATTGTAGGTCTTACGGATCCGAGTGGTGCTTTCGTTCCTTACTTCACGCAAAGTGGATATGACGGCAACGTAAATAATCAATTGAATGCAAGTCTAGTCAGCACGGACGATCAAGGGGTACCGCAACCTGAACTTGCAGAGAAGTGGGAAATTTCAGCGGATAATCTAACGTATACATATCATTTGCGCAAAGATCTTAAGTTCAGTGATGGATCACCTTTGACAGCAGAAGATGTAGCTTTTACTTGGACGATCCTGCACGACAAAGCTTATAACGGGGATACTCAGGTTGAGCCGCTTCATGTCAAAGGTGGGAAGGCATACAAAGAAGGCAAAGCAAAGTCGGTCGAAGGCATTAAAATTATTGATCCACAGACGGTCTCTGTAACCTTGGATTCCCCTAATGCTATAGCGCTGGTGCAGCTCGGAGGACCTGTTCTTTCGAAGGCTCATTACGGTAAAGATTATACATTTGGTCATCTTGACTATATTAAGAAGCTCTATCAGGATGTTGTCGGAACAGGTCCATACAAACTAGAGAAGTTCATACCTGGTCAAGAAGTACGCTTCGTGGCTAATGAATATTTTTACAAAGGAAAACCAAAGACAGAGCATTTTATCTATAAGACTTCAGAAGGGGATGTATGGCAGTTCCTAGAGACTGGAGAAGTGGATTATGCGGGGTTCAGTGCTACGCAAGAGAATATTGATAAATTAAAAGGGTTAGGTTTTGTAAACATTCTTCCCTATACACCAAGTACCTACGGATATCTACAACTTAATCTGGAGCACGAGGCTCTTAAAGACAAGAAAGTTAGACAGGCACTAACTTACGGGCTGAATCGCCAAGCAATTTATGTAGATGCTGCGCAAGGGGCGGGATCGTTAGCGAATATCCCATCGTCACCCATCTCATGGGCCTACACCGAAGAAGGCATTAATTCTTATAAGTTCGATCCAGCTAAAGCCAAGCAATTGCTGGACGAAGCGGGTTGGAAAGCGGGTGCTGACGGCATTCGTGTGAAAGATGGAAAAAAACTTACGATACATTTCTTAGGTTCTAAAAACAAAGGAACAGATATCTTTATTCCAATTGCTAAAGAGAATTATCAAGACCTAGGAATAGATTTCCAGCCTGAAGTGTTCGCTGATTTCAATGCTCTAGTCTCTAAAGTGGAGAGTAAGGATTACGATTTGGCATCGTTCTCTACCCCCCAGCTCATAGATCCATCGGATGGAGTGGTCCAGTTCGTGGATGGAGAAGTCAAAGGATATGACAATCCAAAATTCAAGGAATTATATGATAAGGCTTTAGCTACATCAAATATAGATGAACGCAAAGCCATCTATAAAGAGATTTTCCAACTCCTTAATGACGATCTTCCCGTCATCTTTACTAGTTACAAGAAGAGCGTGACTGCTTATAACGGCAGAATTCAGAACTTAACAGTGAGTCCGTTCTCCGGTATTGCTCTAAGCTTGCCGAACTGGGAACTTAGTAAGTAAAAAAAGGCTACCCCCTGTTCGTTTGAGCAGGGGATAACAACTAAGGAGTCGGTCATGAGCACTTATATTACAAAACGTTTAATTTATACTTTGGTCATCCTATTAGCAGCTTCTCTGCTGATTTTTTGTTTATATGCCCTTACTCCAGGAGATTTCATTAGTGGAAATATTAAATTATCCCCAGAACGTAGAGCAGAACTACGAGCCATTTATGGATTAGATCAACCCATCTTGGAACGTTATTTCACATGGATGAATCATGCTCTGCAAGGAGATTTCGGTGATTCTTTGGCACAACAGCAACCTGTACTGAAACTTTTTAAAGATTATGTCTGGAATTCTTTCTTATTAGCGATAGTATCTACATTTCTAACTTGGCTGATTGCTGTAGTTATTGGTGTTGTTGCAGCTTATAAGCAGTATTCGTGGTTCGATACGTTGGTGATGATTGGGATCTTCGCAGCGATGTCGATTCCTTCTTTTTTTATTGGATTGTTCTTAATCAAGATTCTAGCTGTTGACCTAAAATGGCTGCCCCCTGGAGGCATGATGACAACAGGAAGCAATGCAACCGGGTTGGCATACTTCAAAGAAGTTATCCATCACATGGCGTTACCGGTCATTGTTATGACCTTACTAGGAGTAGGTTCATTAACGCGTTACTTCCGCAGCAATATGATCGATGTAATCAAACAGGATTATATTCGGACTGCAAGGGCCAAGGGGATGTCAGAGCGAAAGGTGCTTTTTACTCACGCGCTCCGCAATGCTCTGCTGCCTGCCATAACCCTTGTAGGATTTGAACTGCCGGCTCTGTTCGGAGGATCACTAATTATCGAGAAGATCTTTAATTGGCCAGGCATTGGGCAGCTATATATGCAATCCTTTTCTTTAAGAGACTATCCTTTACTTATGGGATTCACTATGTTCATGGCAATCCTTACCGTAATCGGTACCCTGCTGTCGGATTTGCTCTATCACGTAGCTGATCCGCGAGTTAAATTACAGTAGGAGGTGAAGCTGATGTCATCCATGAGCCGTGAGCTATCTACACAGAATAACTCACCAAGAATTCCGGTACGTTCTTCTATTTGGAAGCAGTCCTTTCGGCAGTTAGTAAGGAATAAGCTAGCTATGAGTGGACTTGCAGTAGTTATCGTTATGTTTATTGCTTGTTTTGTAGGTCCCTTGTTCTCACCTTACTCAAGCAATCGAATTCATATGAATATTATGAATCACGCGCCGAATGCAAGACACTGGTTAGGTACGGATGCACTGGGTCGCGATGTGCTTACTCG
The DNA here is from genome assembly GCF_017874255.1 of Paenibacillus shirakamiensis. GTDB lineage: Bacteria > Bacillota > Bacilli > Paenibacillales > Paenibacillaceae > Fontibacillus > Fontibacillus shirakamiensis. Next base: position 893,497 of record NZ_JAGGLD010000001.1, read on the forward strand.
TGTATTACAGGCTGGCCGTATATCCTTGACGGTGGGTCTCGCTTCTATGATGCTATCGGTATTCATAGGCGCTTTGCTTGGGGCCATTGCCGGATATTACCGAGGCATTATAGACCAAATCATTATGCGTATAGCTGATTTATTATTGACTATTCCAAGTCTGCCTTTGCTATTCATATTCGGAGCGTTATTGTCCGAATGGAAAGTGCCTACCGATTACCGTATGTATATTGTAATGATTATGTTAGCGATTATCGGTTGGCCCGGTCTTGCTAGAATGGTTCGTGGGCAGATGTTAAGTCTGCGTGAACGAGAATTTATGCAGGCCGCAACGGTGCTAGGCTTGTCAAATCATCGCAAATTGTTTTACCATCTTCTTCCCAATATCGTTCCGCTACTGATTGTTATCGCTACATTAAATATCGGTGGAGCGATATTGAGTGAATCGGTTCTGAGTTTCTTTGGACTTGGTGTAATGCCACCTACAGCAACATGGGGGAATATGATTGATGCTGCCAACAACATGTTAGATTTTCAAAATCGTCCTTGGCTTTGGATTCCGCCGGGTCTGTCGATCTTTGTTACGGTCATAGCCATAAATGTATTTGGCGATGGTCTTCGCGATGTACTGGATCCAAAGAAGAAGAGGTAGGTGAATGCCATGACAACCGTATTAAGTATTGAACATCTCAGTACGCACTTCTCTACAGAAGAAGGTACAGTTAAAGCTGTTGATGATATAAGTTTTCAGGTTCGAAGAGGAGAGACCGTCTGTATTGTCGGTGAATCGGGTTGTGGCAAGAGCATCACAGCAATGTCGATTATGGGACTCATTGAAGGGCCCTCAGGTCGAATCATAGAGGGTATTATTGATTTCGATGAAAGGGATTTGCTTAAGCTAAGCAAACACGAAATTAGGAATCTTCGAGGAAATGATATGGCCATGATTTTTCAAGAGCCAATGTCTTCTTTAAATCCTGTACTTACGATAGGGGAACAGATCGTAGAGCCCTTAATCATTCATCAGAAGCTTAGCAAGAAAGTTGCACATCAACGTGCGATTGAATTAATCACAGAGGTGGGAATCGCTAGGGCTGAACACATCGTGAAAAGCTATCCGCATGAACTTAGTGGTGGCATGTTACAAAGGATTATGATAGCTATAGCCATCTCTTGTCAGCCCAAGCTTCTGATTGCCGATGAGCCGACTACTGCCTTAGATGTCACGATTCAAGCACAAATTCTAGATTTATTGCGCAAGTTCAAAGATGAGTCAGGCATGTCCATTTTACTCATTACTCATGATTTGGGGGTAGTTGCTGAAATGGCGGATTATGTCATCGTGATGTATTCGGGTAAAGTCGTCGAAGAAGGGGAAGTCGAGGCTTTATTTAACCATCCCAAACATCCGTATACTCAAGGATTACTCAAATCCAAACCTGTCATACATGAGCGTCAGGATGAGTTATATTCCATTCCAGGACAAGTACCCAGTCCGCTAGAGCTCACACCATCATGCTATTTTCATGATCGCTGTGAGCATTGTATGTCAATTTGTAAGGCAGAGGAACCTGCATTGAAGGACATTGTACCTCAACAGAAGGTAGCATGTTGGCTGTATGAGGAGGCTGTGGTTCATGTCTGAAGCATTGCTAGAAGTAAATCATCTCAAAAAGTATTTTCCCGTAAAATCGGGTCTGCTAAATCGGACGGTAGGACAAGTTAAAGCTGTGGATGATATCAGTATCTCGATTGCACCGGGAGAGACATTTGGACTCGTAGGTGAGTCGGGTAGTGGCAAAAGCACAGTGGGACGCACGATTGTTCGGTTAACAGACAAGACGGACGGGGAAATTAAGTTCAAGGGCATTGACCTCTATAGTCTTCCAGAGTATGAGCTTCGGAAGCTTCGTCCAAAGATGCAGTTGATTTTTCAAGATCCCTATAGTTCCTTGAATCCAAGAATCCGAGTAGGGGATGCCATCGGAGAAGCCGTCCTTAATCATGGTCTTGCTAAGCCTAATGAAGTACGAGAACTTGTGTTGGAGGTTCTAGCCTCATGCGGGTTGTCATCTTACCATATAGACCGATTCCCACATGAATTCTCGGGGGGACAGCGACAACGAATAGGGATTGCGAGGGCTCTAGTTCTAAATCCTGATTTGATCATAGCCGATGAGCCTGTGTCTGCACTGGACGTCTCGATTCAAGCCCAAATTATTAATCTGTTTCGTAAGCTGCAGCATACACGAGGACTAACTTATCTTTTTATCTCACACGATCTAAGTGTTGTAGAGCATTTGTGCTCAAAAATAGGCGTTATGTACTTAGGTTCTATGGTAGAGACGGCTTCGCGAGATGAATTGTTCAAGAATCCCCTACATCCCTATACTAAAGCTTTATTATCTGCTGTTCCAATCCCTATTCCTAAGCTCAAACGAGAAAGAATCGTACTGCGTGGGGATATTCCTAGCCCTGCTAATCCTCCATCGGGATGCAAGTTCCACACTCGATGTCCATTTGCGGTGGAGGTCTGCAAGCATCAAGTACCGGAATTCCGTAATGTAGGCAGTGAACATTTTGTGGCTTGCCACTTGGTCTAGATTATAATAGACGTGTATCCAGAGAGAAGGATTAGATCCCTCTCTCTTTTTGGTCTTAGTATTTATAAAAAAGTAAATTCTAGTTAAGACGGGTATCATTAGCCATAAGCAAAATTTCTTCTCGGGTTACGTGACCATATATTGAGATGAGGATATGACGTACCCTATAGTTAATCTCCGTGAAACTATGATCTGTTCTCAAGTAAGCGGGAGTATAATCCATTAGACGAATTTTGAGAGACTTAATATCTCCTACGGGCGTTGTAGAACTATAGGAGTTCACATCGCGAAATCGGATGACTAACCGTTGATCTTGTGCAGCTTTATAAGAATATTCAACCCAATCTACCGATGTTTGGGGATCAAAATTAAAGAGTTCTACGCGATCTAGCTGATAGCGAGCTGGAATTCTGGGAAGAGTGGGAATAGCATAATCTATTAGTAGAGGTACGCTTTGTGCATCGACAACACGAGAGTGAATTTTAGTTAACTTTTTAGGATTGAATTCTGAAGATTTCTTAATAAGAAATTTTGAGCGTGGATACTTTCTAGAATATTGAAACCCTGAGGCGGTCTTACAATGACCTGAATTAAATAAATTATTCTTGTCCTCTTCCTTAGCAGGTTGGACTGTCTTACTGTCTTTGTTCAGTGTATCTTGGGCGAAGGGGAACAAGAACTGTGTCACATTTCTACTCAGTAAAATGAGACCTAAGGCTAAAGCTGCCGTAATCATTCCAGCTATTCTATATCGAGATTTACGCCGATGTTTTTTTTGACTGTGGTGGATCTCGGCTTTAACTCGCAACCATGCTAATTTTTTCATTTCTTTTGAGGGAAGGGCAAAAGGTGGATAGGAGGGATGAAGGTGGAAGGCTTCATGAATAAGGTGATCCACGGGGTCAAAGCTTTCATCCTCTTCAAGATCCTCGAGTTGAATATACAGCCCAAGTTCCCTTGAACGAGAATCCATCTTCTTAGTTCGCTGCGAAGCTTTAAGAAGATGATTCCATATGTCCCCAATTTTCCCCATCCATATCACCCCATTCTTTAGCAAGCATCTTCTTAACACTTTCTCTAGCTCGGTAGAGCCTCTGCCGTACAATATCTTCTTGCGTTCCTAGACGGTCAGCGATCTCTCGGTAAGTTAACCCTAGTCTCCAACGATATTCTACTAATAATTTATATTCGGGTTTTAGACGATTTAAATACATCATAATTTCTTCTTCAAGCATTTTGGTCTCTACTAATTGTTCCACGGATACTTCTAATGGATTTCGTGTTTCTATATTTATAAAAACACTGTCTGTATCTAAATGGTTACGAAATCGTTGATTTTTTCTTAAGTAATTAATAGCCGTATTTCTTGAGACTACTTTAAGCCAAGCTTTCATCTTTAATTCATGGTCAAATACTGGCTTTTTTTTAATGACTTTTAAGAATGCTTCTTGAATAATGTCCTCTGCCGCAGAATGATCCTTCACGATGTATAATATAATGCCATAAACAAGGTCATAAAACTCGTAATATACTTTTTCTTGATGAACCTCATCTAGATCATAAAAATTTGCAGCCAGAAGTCTATTTAGCTGTTCCGGCATGTTAATCCCCTCTCTAGTAACGCTCTTAACCACATTAATCCCTATTCCAATAATGGACAATTACAGTTCAAATGGTTCTTTATTAACAGTTTACCTTATTTTACCTTTATTTTGCACGCTAGATTCAATATATATAGAAGAAAAGAAAGAAAATCGTCGGTTCTCGTCAAAAAAAGCCCTTTCCATATGTGGAAAGGGCTTTTGAATATTTTCTATATTAAATTTATTCTTCATCCAACGTCATAGAATCATAATTTTTCACGTCTCGCTTAGCCGCAGTAGCAGGGGAATCTGAGTTTCCGAATTCTTCTACTGAATTCCACGCTTCGGCATCATCAAATCTTCCGGCATGCTGCTGGCGATGTTCACCGGCACCCTTAGGAGGCAAGGTCATCACTTCTTCTTCAACAGGACGACGATCCGATACATTACGATCTGGTGTATGGTCTATACAAAAGGAGGTATAGGGAATGGCCTCTAAGCGTTCAAAAGGAATGTCCTCACCGCAAGTCTCGCATTTGCCATACTTTCCTTGTTCCATGAGTTCAAGTGCATGATCTACTTGTTCCAATTGATGATCCAGATTCTCGTCAATAGCCATATCTCTACTTCTTTCGAAGGTTTCCGTACCGATATCTGCGGGGTGATTATCTACTGAACTAAGTTCACCAGTAGAGGCACGTAGTGATTCTTCCTCTGAACCCGCATCCTCATTTTCAAAGTGATTTTCCAACTCGTTTTTTTCTTCAATCAGGCTATGTTTAAGGGTTTTAAATTGTTCTTTTGTCAGATGACTCATGTCTAGGACCTCCGAATAATTAGTTTTGTACTAAGAGTATGTACCCTTTTCTAGGGTGGACTGACACATGCTACTTCTAACATCGCCAGAAAAGTAGTAGAGTAATCCGATATGCAACCGAATTTTTCCGAATTTACATTACTTTTACGTTTCGTAACATCCCCTAAAATGGTCGAACATTACAATGATTAATACAAACATAAGTCAAGCGGGATCATGGAGTGATGTCCGTCCCCAGATACTGAGAAGGAGCTAAGTAATATGAAAGTAGATTTTCATTTTCATTTGGAGGAAGGACCTTATTCTATGCCTTGGCTAGAGAAGACAGCTCAGGCTCTCATGCCTCATAACATACATTCAGACGCAGGTACATTAGAGACTATGACCACACTTGTTCATGAATTAGAGCAAAGAGTGGAAGAAGGATGTTTTTCTGAACGGTGGATCTCTCGGTATCTGGAACAAGGGCAGAAGGAGGGGATTCAACAATTTGGAGTTGTGGATCACTTGTACCGTTTCAAGGAATTCAAGTCTTATTATGAAAAGCACATTTTGCTGGACAATACTATGCTAGGTCAAATGCAGAGGCAGTGGTTAGACCGTGTATGTGTATATTCCATTGAGGATTATATTGAGGGAGTACAGAATGCTAAGAAATTCTATGGACAATTATCTATGGGAATCGAAGCAGATTATTTTGAATACGGGGAAGAGGAGCTTAGGGAGATCTTAAGTAAGTACCCTTTTGATTATGTCATAGGTTCTGTGCATTTCTTGGATGGGTGGGGCTTCGACAATCCAGACAGCCAGCAAAATTTCTACAATTATAATTTGAATGACCTGTATGCTAAGCATTATTCTACAGTCATTAAGGCAGCAGGCAGTCAGATGTTCCAGTTCATTGCGCATTTAGATAACTTGAAAGTATTTAAGGTCAGACCACCAGAACGAGAACTGCTCCATTGGTATAATGAAGTGGCAATGGCTCTTGCTACTAATGATCTAGCTACTGAAATTAATACAGGTCTAGCCTATCGTTATCCGGTAAAAGAGATGTGTCCAAGTCCTAATTTTTTACGTGTTCTACATAAACATGGTGTTCCCATAACGTTAAGTTCAGATGCTCATTTTCCTCAAGATATTGGTACACAGCTGGACGAAGCAATCATGATGGCCAAATGTATTGGATATGAGGAGATCGTGTATTTCAAAAATAAAACTCGCCATACACTTCCACTATAGAATAAAAGCTTCCTGAGAGCCACTTGGCCCTAGGAAGCTTTTTGAATCTGATTAGATGGCCCAGTTTCCTTGAGAGAAAATTTGAATTTCTTCGCCACTCTTCGTGACCCCGAAGATATCCATTTCGCCAGAACCCACCATGAAGTCTACATGTGTAATACTAGTGTTCAATCCACGTGCTAGCAGTTCTTCTTGAGAAAGCCCCTTCCCATCTTTGAGCGTAAATGCATACGCACTACCGATAGCCAAATGATTGGATGCATTCTCATCAAATAAAGTATTGTAGAACAGAATATTTGATTGTGAAATAGGTGAACCATGAGGGACGAGAGCAACTTCACCGAGATAATGAGCGCCTTCATCGAGACTAACAATTTGCTTAAGGGTCTCTTCACCGACCTTAGCTTTGACATCTACAATACGACCATCTTTAAATGTTAATGTAAATTCATCAATAATGTTCCCACTATGACTAAGAGGTTTGGTACTGGAGACGGTTCCATGTACACCTGTACGAAGAGGAGCTGTGAATACTTCTTCTGTAGGCAAGTTCGCTAGGAACTTATTACCGCGTTCATTGGTGCTATCGGCAGCTACCCATAAATGACCTTCTGGCAATTCAATGATAAGATCCGTTCCAGGTGCTTTATAATGAAGCTTCTCGAAGTTTTTCTCGTTGAGATAGTCAGACTTTTTATTTAAATTGCTAACATGTTCTTTCCATGCGCCTAATGTGTCAGGTTGATCTACCCTTACTGTGCGGAATATAGCTTCCCAAAGTTTGTCGATCTGTTCTTCTTGCGGCAATTCTGGGAATACTTTAGCAGCCCAAGCAGCGGAAGGAACAGCTACAATCGACCAACTGAATTTGTCGGATTGTTGCAACTGACGGTATTTGCTCATTGCTTTACCATAAGTTTTTTGATGATTTGTCAGACGGTCACTTGAGATCCCTTTGAGAAGGTCCGGATCGGAAGAAATAACATGAAGAACGGCTGCACCATTCTCAATCAGTTCTAGAATCTCACCTGCATACCATTTAGGCTCATCTAAGAAGGATTCCTCAGCGGCCATCTCATAACGCAGACGAGTAACCGTATCGTCACTCCAATTTACTTTTACAGTCCTTGCCCCAGCTTCATAGGCCTGCTTAACAATAACGCGAACAAGCTCTGCACCTTCTAAAGAAGAATTGACAACAAGGGTCTGACCGGGTTGTACATTAACGCCTACTTTTACAGCAAGTTCAGCATATTTTTGTAAGTTTTCTTGGAAATTAGTCATAGCAAAAGCCTCCAATATAGGTGAGTTACGAGAACTATTTTACAGGAAAAGTTTTCTTAAGGGAACTGAGTTATTTCAGCATGTTAATTACCCATTCACACCACTGAATTTCTTGCGTCTCCAGCAGTTTCTTTCGGGTATGGACAATGTATCTACCAAATACGGGAAGTTCCTGATTATAGAGTTGATCTCCATATTCGGCCTGCATTTGTTCGATCATTTCTTCTCTGCGTTGAAGCTTGTCTTCGTAAAAAGCCATCCGATCTTCAAAAAGATTGCGAGCTGTGTTCATGTCAGTTAGGGAGAGAGAATAAGCCTTGATAAGAAACTCATCTCTACTTACTGGGTTAGCAGGAGATTTGGATAACCATTTCTTGAGCTTAGCTTTACCTTCTTCTGTAATATGATACAGCTTCTTGTTAGGACGTCCGATTTGCTCAATGTTCTCTGGGGTAAGGTATCCCTCTTGTTCGAGCTTGGCCAGTAGTGGATAGATCTGACTATGTTTCGCTTGCCAGAATACTTCAAGCATTTCAGCCAATTCATATCCAGAACAGGGTTTGCGGACAAGCATGGATAATAGAGCATAAGCGAGACTATTCATAAGTAGTGGGGAACCTCCTTTGTTCATAAAGTTAATAATTAACTCAGTTAACCGATTGTTATTTTACCTTCGGGATAGCGATACAACTCTTTCTTAGGTTTGGGAGCTAGTGCATAAGCTAAGGTCAATGGACCTACTCGGCCTAAAAACATGACAATACATATAATTATCTTGCTAAAGGGAGAGAGTGTCGGCGTTAATCCAAGACTCATTCCTGTTGTACCAAATGCAGATGTTGTCTCAAATAATAAGGCTAAGAAACTTCGATCCTCTATGACGGACAATACCATCGCTACGAATGAAACAAGGAAGAGGGCAAGCCAAGTCTGCGTAACTGCTTTAATTATAACGTCTTTTGCTAGTCTTTTCTTAAACATTACGATATCTTCTTTCCCTCGAATCATCGCGATCATGGCACCGATCAATACGGCAAATACGGTAACTTTGATTCCTCCTCCTGTAGAACCGGGTGCTGCTCCAATGAACATAAGTAAGAGGAGCATGAACTGTGTGGAATGATCTAAATCTGGAAGGTTAATTGTACTTACCCCTCCCGAACGAGAGCTAATAGAGTGGAAAAAGGAACTCATAATCCGTGATCCTTCATGAAGCGGACCTAAAGTTAGTGGATTGGCTCTTTCCAGTATATAGAACAGAAGCGCTCCAACTATGACAAGAATACTAGAATACGTAAGAACGACTTTGGAATGGAGACTAAGCTTTCGCGTGTTCCTAAAATCGAGCAAATCAGACATGACAACAAACCCGATTCCACCAAAGAAGATAAGTATCATGACTACTATATTAATGTAGACGTCGTTGACATAGCCGTTGAAGCCTGAGAAAGGACCTGTCATTGTACCAAATAAGTCGAACCCTGCATTGTTGAACATGGTTACGCTATGATATATGCCAAAATATAAAGCTTTTAAAAAGGGCATATCCTCCATCCAACGGATAGTTAGCAGAAGCGCTCCCGTCAACTCAATAAAGAGAGAGTAAATAATAACTCGCCGGATCAAAGAAAGCAGTCCTTCCATCGAGTTATAATTCATGGCTTCTTGCAAAATAAGACGTTCTCTTAGGGAAATTCTTCGGTTAAACGCTAATGCAATCAAGGTCCCCATCGTCATGAAACCGAGTCCTCCAATCTGAGTGAGGACCAAAATCACTACTTGTCCAAAATGTGAGAACTGTACACCTACATCCACTACAGCAAGGCCGGTTACACAAGTTGCCGAAGTCGCCATGAAGAAAGCATCTAGAAATGCAAGTCGATTTCCATAAGCAGAGGATAGAGGGAGTGTTAACAGTAAAGCTCCAGTTAAAATGATAAGAGCAAATCCATAGGTCAAGACCTTGGGCGGAGATAAGGCAAGTGTAGCGATTTTTTTGAGATTCAAATTTCAAGCACCTCTTCATTAGATAACATAAAAAATAATATGTGATTACAATAAAACATGATACGATATAGTGTGAGGGGAAAGCGAGTTATTATCCTTTTTATTAGTATTATGATTTCATCATCTATATATGAAATTGGAGGACAGTCCATTGTTTAATAACAAAAGCTGGAATATTGGTGCCAAAATACTCACAGGATATATCGTGATTATTGTTTGTCTTGGCGCTTCGTTACTTCTGGTATCTTCGAGACTGAACGTACTACAGCAAGAGACAAATTATATCGGCACACATGATCTAGAGGTCCATGATCTTACGAATCAAATTGAAAAGCTTGTACTTGATATGGAGACTAGCCAAAGAGGATATGTCATTACAGGTGTAGATGCTTATCTTGTGCCCTATAATAATGCAGTCTCATCTTGGCAGCAATCCTATAATAGGCTAACAGAACTTATTAAGGATAACTCTTATCAATCACAAAACTTAGCTAACATTAAGGCTAATATTAATCACTGGATTGAAGTTGCTGGAGAACCTTCTATAAAAGAAAAAAGGGAAAAAGGAACGAATACGTTCTTCTTAACAGACCCAGGAAAAAACATTATTGATCAGATTCGTGTTCAATTTGATGATTTTCGGGCCACGGAACGCTCCTATACCAATACACGTATTGCAAATTTAGAAGACAGTAATCGGACTTTAATTATCTCAATCTTCACGCTTTGGTTTTTGGTAGCTGCCGTCTCTATTGCTGCAGCCATACTGGTATCTCGAAATATTGTAAATTCCATTCGACGTGTAACCGAAGCGATTCGGGATATAGGTTCTAAGGGTAATCTAGATAAGAGAGTAATCATTCGTACACGAGATGAATTCCAAGCTCTTGGCACAGCAACGAATGATTTGTTAGATAGCGTGAATAGAGAGAATTGGAAAAAAGACCAAATCACAGATATCGCCACATCTTTGCAGAATGTTACGTCAATGGAAGAAATCAGCGAGAAATTGTTGAACCGGATTGCTGTTCTTCTGAATGTTCCTTACGGAGCCATGTATCTTAAGAATGAGCAAGACGTTTTAATTCGTAGTGCTTCGTATGCGGGAGAAGGGGAGCATGACAACGCTTCTCGCCGAATGATCAAACTTGGAGAAGGTCTAGTCGGACAATGTGCACTAGATAAGAAAGCCATGATTGTTAATTCGTTGCCTGATCAATATGTGCAGATTAAATCCGGGTTAGGTTCTGCTTCACCTCGAAGTTTAGTATTATTACCTATTGAATTCGAGAGCAATCTCATGGGTGTCATGGAAATTGCAGCTTTAGAATCTATGAGTCAGGATACATTAGAATTTTTGCACGAGCTAGCTAATGTGGCTGGTGTGTCGATTCATTCCATGATTACACGTGTTGAAATTCAGCGTTTATACCGAGACTCTCAAGCCCTAAATGAGGAACTACAAGTTCAGACCGAAGAGCTTCGTACTCAAACCGATGAACTTCAGTCCCAAGCTGAAGAGATGAACATGCAAACGGAAGAATTGCAAAACTTAAATGAACGCCTTGAAGCTCAGAAAACAGCTGCCGAAGGAACTTCTTTGGAGCTTGAACAGAGTTCCAAGTACAAGTCTGAATTTCTAGCAAATATGTCTCATGAACTTCGTACACCACTCAATAGTATGTTGATTCTCTCCCAGATTCTCTCTGAGAATAATGGGGGGACACTTACGGAAGATGAGCAAAAATATGCTTCTGTCATTTATTCCTCAGGCAAGGATTTACTTAATCTGATTAATGATATCCTTGACTTATCTAAAGTTGAAGCCGGTCAACTCGACATCACATTAGAAGAGATGAATGTCACTGAAATCCCTGATCTTGTGAAAAGTTCGTTTTCTACACTTGCAGAACAAAAGGGTATTAATTTTAATACGGATATTGCTGAGAATGTACCTGCCAAATTATTTTCAGATCCACATCGATTACAGCAAATCCTTAAAAATCTTCTCTCGAATGCTTTCAAATTTACCAAGGAAGGGGAAGTCTCTCTTACTATTAGTAAGCTGAATGCGGAAGAACTTTTACATTGGAAGGGCAATGACGAGATGTTAGCCTTTACTGTAAGAGACACAGGGATTGGTATTCCAGAGGATAAGCAAGCCTTAATCTTTGAAGCTTTTAAGCAAGCAGATGGAGCTACGGCAAGAAAATACGGCGGAACGGGATTGGGACTATCCATATCTCTACAACTTTCCAAACTACTAGGTGGGGATTTAACACTGAAGAGCGTGGAAGGAGAAGGCAGTACCTTTACATTGTATCTACCTTATCGTACATCGGAAGCGGAAGTTGAGGCTGAAGCCGAAGCCATTTTGCTGGCCGATCAAAATAGACCCCAAGCTCCTGCACCGAAGTTAACAGACTCTGTTGCAGCAACAGCAGAACACGAAATGATTATGATTCCAAATGCTAAAGAAGATTATTCGATTTTTGAGAACAAGACGGTATTAGTAGTGGATGATGATATTCGGAATGTATATGCATTAACCAGTGCCTTAGAAAAAATTAAAATGAATGTTGTTATTGCTCAAAATGGTTATGAAAGTCTAGATGTATTGCAAGAGCAGGCAGTAGATATCATTCTCATGGATATCATGATGCCAGAAATGGATGGGTATCAGGCAATGACTGAGATCCGCACATCGCTAGGGCTTACTACCCTACCTATCATTGCACTAACTGCAAAGGCGATGAAAGAAGATCGCGACAAGTGTCTAGATGCAGGCGCATCTGATTATGCAAGCAAACCTTTGGATATACAGTATATGTTGAAACTTATGAGATTTTGGTTAGAGCTTCAAGAGAATGAACAAAGTGCAGGTTAATAGATAGGAGCGAGATGAGTTGCAATTCGAAATTACACATGCAGAAATGAAAAGACAAGAAGATAAAACCTATTTGGGGAAGACCATTTTTAAAGTGGAGGGGCACAAGAAAGAGTACGAGATTACGTGGTATACAAAACATCGCAGGGACTGGGACTACAGCTTACATTTTGCTCACGAGCCTGGGGATGAAGAACAACTATTAGCAGTAGACCACAAGTTAGAAGAAGATGATGATTTCTTTGATCACTTACTTGATGCAGCATGGGATACTCTTCCAGAAAATGAAGTAGAAGAGGATTCGGAAGAGACGGATCTGAAATAAGGAGGGAATACATGTTGCTTCAAAATAAATTTTTCAGAGTTTGTCTCGGTGTAATTATGATTTTGACCATTATTTACTTACTTCACGAGGTCAATTTTGTTTTTGGTCCCATAGTTACCTTTGTACAACTTTTAATTGTACCGATGACGGTCTCCGGATTTTTATATTATCTGCTGCGACCGATTGTGCATTATCTAGATAAAAGACACGTGAACCGGATGCTGTCCATTTTATTAATTTATCTCTGCTTTGGTATTATTATTGCTATCCTCTTCTATACAGTATGGCCTCCTTTGGTAAAGCAGGTTCAAGATTTCATTAGTAACTTGCCAACGTTTTTGGAAGAGTTAAGAGTGCAGTTTGCGCAACTGCAGAAGACACGCCTGTTCTCCATGATTGATACTTCCAACTCACAAATCTCGGACAAGATTACGAATTATGTGAATGGATTGGTGGAAATGGTCACATCTTCTATGACCGGAGTATTCTCATTTATTACAGATTTCGTAGTCATCATTGGTACCGTACCCATCATTTTGTACTATATGCTCAAGGAAGATGAACGTATATCTCCGGCTGTGGTACGTACCATGCCAAGGCGCTTTGCAAGAGACGGTGCACAAGTTGTCAGTGATATCGATACTGCGTTAAGTGGGTTCATATCGGGAAGAATCATTAGTGCATTATTGTTAGCCGTTCTTAGTTTCGTTGGCTTCTGGATGATCGGATTGCCTTACCCACTACTACTTGCCTTGTTCGGAGCATTGTTCAACTTCATTCCTTATGTAGGAGCGTTTTTAGGCGCAGTACCCTGTGTTATCGTTGCTTTTACGGTGTCCCCAAGCATGGTACTCTACGTATTGATTGTTATCGTAATTGCCCAACAAGTTGAAGGTAACTTAATTGCCCCTTATGTGTACGGGAAGACGATTAATATCCATCCATTAACGACAGTCATCTTGTTATTAATTGGTGGGGAGTATAGCGGGATTCTGGGAATGATCTTAGTCATTCCGGTCTATATGATCATTAAAATTGTAACTGTACGAATTTATCGTCTGTTCTTATCTGAAAAGGTGGAAGAGATTGTTGATTAAATGAGTTTTTCAAAATTATATAATTTTCGAAAAAAACACTTCAAGCTTTGTCTTGAAGTGTTTTTTTTCATTTATTTTGTAAAATAACTGTTAACTTTCATGAAAGTGCATAAAAAATAGCAAAAAATATAAAGTTTTCTAATGTAAAAATCGCCAATATCCGATAAAATGAGACAGGAACTAAAAAGTTCCTGAATTTACTAAGGAAAGTGAGGGAAATTAATGAGAAAGTTCTCTTGGCCCGTTCTTGTTTTGCTATGTTTCAGCTCATTTTTACTGATGGGTTTTGATTATGGCAAGCATAACGTCAAGGCAACATGGGTATGGCAGACTGGGCTTATTGAGAACGGTGGCGGCAAGTTATTGGATTTTGCGGTGAACCAGGAGGTGAATACACTTTTCCTACAGATTGATAAGTCTATCCCGAATGCAGTCTACGGTACGTTTATTGCTAATGCTACCAAGCGAGGTATTGCAGTTCATGCTTTAGATGGGAGTGCAGACTGGGCACTTACTGAGAATAAGAATAAACTGACGGATATGGTAGATTGGGTTGCTACTTATAATGCTCAAGCTGCAAACGATCAGAAATTTAAAGGACTTCATCTTCGAATTGAAGCTTATAATCTACCGGAGTGGACAGCTTCATCAGGGGCGATTACTACGGCGTGGAGAGCAAACCTCCAGTCGTTCGTCACTGCTACGAATACAAAGTTACCTGGACTTGAGACAGGCATAGATCTTCCATATTGGCTAAAAGGCACAAAAATGCCAGGTGGGGATCCAACATTACAATGGTTCTTTAATACGTTTGGACATATTGCTATTTTAGATTACCGAACAGATGTGTATAGCACAAATGGCATAATTAATAGTGTGAAAAGCCAAGTGCAGATGGCGACTTCACTCAAGAAATCGATACTTATAGCTATTGATACACGTGAGAATATCCAAGATCCGACATCTACATTTTATGGAAAGGCTGCACAATTGATTGACGATTCCTTATGGGAAGTCAATGATCAGTTCGGTGGACAGGGTTCTTATGCGGGTACAGCGGTTCATGATATTTCAGGTTGGGCAGCGATGTTTGACACGAATCTATCTTCAGGGGGAACGACGACACCACCAGTAGTCACTCCACCAACGACACCTACACCCGATCCGACACCGACGCCCAAACCCGATCCAACGCCGACGCCAGATCCTGTTCCACCGGTAGTCACTCCTCCAGCGACGCAGGTTCCGAGTCCTGCTCCAGTGAAGCGAAGTTCTTATATCAGAGCTACATACGTTTGGGAAGCTTCGGATGCTATAGATCGCTCGGCCGAACTTTTGCAATTTGCAAAGACAAAGAAGATTAATCTTTTGTATTTGCATATAGATACAGATTATCCTTTTTCTGCTTATCGGCCATTTATTAAGAAAGCTGCTGCTGCTGGAATTGAAGTTCACGCCATGGGAGGGCGTGGAAATATGGCTTTTACAGAAAACCGTGATCAAATCACCAAATTGATTAATTACGTTAAGAATTACAATCGTCAAGCCGATGCAGATGAACGATTGTTTGGTCTTCATTTTGATATTGAGCCTTGGGTTCTTCCCGAATGGTTCACGGATACGGATCGACTCATTCGAGAGTGGACAGGCAATATGAATTATTACGTGGCTGAACTAAAGAAAGACTCTACGCTACAGACCAGTGTAGATATTTCTGCCTGGTTAGATCGCTTCGTTGTAAAAGATGAAGGTAACGTATCTTTAAGTAAGTGGTTCATTGCTAAAATGGACCATGTGACGATCATGGATTTCCGTAACTTTGCCGTAGGTAGCGGTGGCATTGTGGATATGGCTTCGCAAGAGCTTGCATTTGCTGATGCATTAGGTAAGCCCTTGATTTTAGCTGTAGAATCCAAGGAGAGTAATGAGGGGGCACATGTTAGCTTCTTTGCTCTCGGTAGTGCTTTTATGGAGAGTGAATTAGGGAAGCTCCCCACTCTGCTAAGCAGCCATAAGTCTTTTACAGGTATAGCAGTGCATGCCTATGAATATTGGAAAGCTCTAAAACCTTAAATTACAGTATTAAGTTATACATTATAAATACAATATAGACCCTCTATTGTCCGAATATGGATGAAGAGGGTTTCTTTGTTAGATCAAAATTTCAATGTTCATGTAAGTAGATGGATAAAACATGGATAAAAAAACTGCCACTCACTCATGCTAGATCTATCTAAAGGAGTGAGAGGAATTTGGCAACTACAAAGCAACCGAATCGTTTTAGACCCTCAGCAAAATCAAAGCACCACAGTCATTCCATCAGAGAAAATTCTTCTTCCACAGCAGATAAAGCAAATTCATCGAACACCCCGACTATAACCTGGTGGCAGTTTGCTTTGTTTGGAGGCGGGTGTACAGTAGGAACGGCATTTTTCTTAGGTTCAAGTCTCGCGATTCAAAAAAGTGGTTACCTCGTGTTACCGCTCTTTGCCCTAGTCGCAATCGTAACTTATTTTGTCTACGATGCGTTAGCACGGATGACAGCCAATCAGCCAGAAAAGGGTTCGTTCCGAACATATGCGAAGCAGGCTTTTGGAAGATGGGCAGGATTCAGCAATGGGTGGGTGTACTGGGCATCAGAAATGCTTATTTTAGGAGCCTCTTTGACTGCATTAGGTTTGTTTTCGAGATTTTGGTTCCCCGCTGTACCCTTATGGATTTTTGCCACGGGATATGCCGTTCTTGCCCTCTTGGTTGTTATCTTAGGTTCACAAGGGATTAATAAAGCCGAGAACATGTTCGCTATCGTAAAAATTGCAGCGGTACTTATGTTCATTGGGGTTGCTGGAGTTGCGGTATTTCAAGGGGGAAAAGAAGTTGTACCGTTACCCAAAACTACGGATGCATGGCTTAAGGGAGGCTGGACCGGGGCATGGAAGGGGCTACTCTATAGCTTTTATGCTTTTAGCGGGATAGAAGTTATGGGCTTTATGGCGATGAACTTAAAAAATCCTAAGGATGCTCCAAAATCAGGGCGCATTATGTTGATAGCGATTGCCGTTCTTTATATATTATCCATTGGACTTGCAATGATGTTCGTTCCGATCGAATCTGTAACGCAGGAAGAGAGTCCTTTAATATTGGCTCTCGAAGCTATAGGTATTAAAATGCTCGTTCATATTCTGAACGGAGTATTGATTATTGCGGGTTTCTCTATCCTTGTAGCTTCTTTGTATGGGGTCTCGACCATGTTGGTTACATTATCAGAAGATGGCGATGCACCGAAGTTACTCTCGAAAAGCTGGGGGAAGCGGAAGTTACCCATATATGCATTAGGCATGAATGCGATTGGAATGAGTGTATCTATTCTCATGGCGTTATGGATTCCCAAGCAAATCTTTGAACATATTGTAACTGCAGGCGGACTCGTACTCCTCTATGTCTGGTTATTCATCGTAGCTTCGTATCTCAAGCTACTGAAGCCAAGTGTATGGGGACAAGTTAAATCGTGGTTCGCTATCCTTATTCTACTCTTGGCCGCTTTAGGTGCTTTGCTAGAGCCTGCGGGAAGAACAGGGTTTTGGACGAGCCTTGTTATTGTAGCCATTATCGCTTCAGTTACGGTGGGAATGCAGTTCAAGTGGAAGAAAGAGGAGAAAAAGACAGCTTAAGGTTTTACCTTTAATACAGCTTACTATGCATCCGAAATCCTCCCAACCAATATTTTCATCGTATTGTCTATTGCTTTATATCTCACAATAAATGGGTTCACTAATAGACAATTCAAGGAGGTTGACCGCATTGCAGCACTATAACCCTCAAGGCCATTCATTGTATGGACAACAACCGTCTAGCCAGCCCTATGTACCTCAGAATTCGCAAGCGTCTAATCACGGGGGACATGAATTTTTTGATATGCATGAGCTATTAGGAGGCACGATCTCCATTCTAGATCAATATATGATCTTCCGTCCGTATGTACAGGAGCCTGAACTCCTTCAGATTCTGGACCGCCAGTACCAATTCATCTTGTCCCAATATAATCTGACTGTAGAAGCCTTTTATACTGGGCAGAAACCAACGCATGAGACTTCCACCTATATGATGCAGCAGCCAACTCATGTTACTTATGGCATCAAACCAAGCCAACCGAAGAAACCGAATCAATCTCTTGCTGACGTCAAAGATGCTGGAATTAGTGGGTATATGTTAGGGTTAATTAAATCCAATGCATCGTTACTGACCATGTCGGCGGTAGAAATGACAAATCCGGTCGTTCGCCGTGTGATTGCTTCCCAGGTTGAGAATTATATTGAAATGGCTTATGAGATCTTTTTGTATCAAAACAAACAAGCTTATTATCAAGTTCCCCAGCTTCAGCAACAAGATATGCAGAGCATGACGAATTCGTATATTCAAGGCACCTACACTCAACCTTCCAATAACAATCGTTCAGGCAATGGACCTATGCGTTTTCAATAGTAAAATTCTTATTCACTGCTTTCCATTGGAACGCTCCTATTAGACAGGATGTACATTGTTAAAAGAGAAATACACAAGCAAGAACCTGTTCCAGATACATTTCACATGTCAAATGCACCCCTAGCAGAGATAAGCAGACACCATAAGGTGAACTTATCCCGCTCTGGGGTGCATTCTTGTTATTACTGGAATATTTGTCCTAGTGCTTTCATTTTATTCTTCATGCGAGTATAGGGACATTTAGAAGGTCCACTCTCGTCATCACGCAAAAAATATTGTTTCCATTCATGGTTGTCAGGCTGCCCATACCACTTCAGCGAAGGATGAGCAGGAATGCCATCGTAAGCTTCCAGCTTTTTGCGTATCAGCTTTTTCATGTTTCTTCCTGAGGCGGTAGAATCATTAATTTCTTCGAATACCCAGCGGGGTTGAAAAGCGACTAAAAATGTTGAGAAACTCCGACTTTTCCGGTGTTCATGGGCGGGCGTGGCGCAAAAGGCGAAGTAAGGCTGGCCGCTATGGCAATATTCCCAAGTATGATCTTCAGGATCTGTAGAAATCTCCTCAGGCCAGGGTACTTCATCTGTAGAACTTACTCGCCGAAGCAGCGACCAGAAGAGGTCCTCATAATCTTCCACGTCATGTCCATCAAGCAATTCGGAAGGGGTCTCATAAAATAACACTAACGATGCAAATTTTCCTGTTTGTCTTGAGCAGTCTCCATATGCCTTTAACAATTCTCCGGTCTGAGTAGCGGCACAATCTGTTCTTGGGTCAACCACAAATCCAAATCGGAGATTATCATTCACAAATCCCTGACGTCCAGGGACACATGGATACGTGCCTTCAGGGTTATCAATCATCTGGGTAAATTGTTCAAACGCCTTTTGCTGCCAAGCTGGAAGCTCACCAATATGTTCATCCAACCAGCTTTTTGTGCGCAGTATAGTCATGGGTGTCTCCTCCTTACAACATTCAAGACAATATATGAGGAGGAGATGAGTTGGGTGTATGTACAGTTCGGGCGAAGTATGCCTATTTTAATGAATCAGCATGAGATACGCTTGATAGCCAAAATAAAATCCAAAACCAATCATTGAAAGACCCGCAAACACAGAAATATAGCGTAATACGGCTACATTCGCATACCGGTGAAATGAACTAGCTACCACGGACATGATTAAGTCCCATAGGACAATTCCTGTGAAAATGCCTAAGGTGTTCCACAAAATTTGGGTGGTTCCCTGTTCCTGCAAGCTCTGTGCGAGAACCGAGCCGTAAATGCCTAGCCAGAATAAAATGCTTAATGGATTCATGATAGATAGCAAAAAGCCCGATTTGAAGGAGCCAAAAGAGGAGACAGAACTTCTTGTATCTGAAATGTTAGCTTTATTGAGGTTCCGCAGTGTATCTATCCCCGTATAAATCAAGACAAAAGCGCCAAATAACCACAGAAACGTCTTCATAAACGGTGTATCCAGAAAGTGAGCCACACCAAAATAAATGAGCAGCATATACAAAATATCAGCAATCATGCCGCCAAACCCTACAAGCCAAGCATGTTTGAATCCATAGCGCGCTCCTCGGTCAATTTGAGCTGCGTTAATAGGGCCTACGGGTATAGACAAGGACAGACCTAGAATTACATACGTCATAAAAGCATTCATCAGATAAACATCCCCTAGAATTATAATGACAAGAATAGGTACAAGTCATTGTATTCAGGGGATGTCCTATTTAGAAGAATTATCTAATCTCAATCAAAATGGGCGTACAGTGGAATCCGTTGCAGACACTCTCTGATGTAGGACAGGCCGAGACACCTATAATTAAATCATCTTCCGCACGAAGCTCAATATAATCTCCGGCTCTAGATAGGGGACGCTCTACGGTAATCTGTCCATCCGGATGAATTACGGTATTCATGAACAAATTGAATGGATAATGCTGCTCTGGAGCCGGAATGCCAAATCCACCAATGGCGAGGTTAAGATTGTTATAGCAGCTGGCATGGTCCTTTTTGTCATACAAGAATTGATACATCTCTGGTCGGCAAGCTGAATTAATAAAATCATGTTTGCCTACCTGGTCAGTAACAACAGTCAGCATAGGTGTATATTTGCTACTATAAATAATATCGCCGGGCTGTACATTCATTTTACGAAGGGCATCCATCGTAATTGTAGGATCTAGGCGCTCATTCGTATCCTCAGACCGATAGGCTACGAAGTCTACGACTTGCTCACCCTCTACATCGGTTACTCGTACAATTTGACCTTTGGCTAAAGTAAAACCCAGTCCTTGCATTGCCGGAATGAGCCACTGATTCGTCGTCATCTGTTATTCCTCGCTCCTTATTCAAAGATTCTGTTAGTATGTCCCTTGCGTATTGGAATTATAGAATGAATCAAGCGGTTTACAAATTCAAGATTACCCATCGAGATGCCATCATCGAGGCGTATAAGAAAATACATATTTCTGTAATCTAATTAAGAAGCTATTTCTAAAAGGAGTAGCTTCTTTTCTATTCCATAAGTTTAGGACATATGTCCTTTTCCTTGCTTATGAATTATCATTTAATAATGGAGACAACTACATAGAGGAGAGAGACAGAGATGAAGGGGATTATATTTGCATTTCTAGGCGGGGCTTGCATCACGTTACAAGGAGTAGCCAATGCAAGAATCAGTCAAGATATTGGGACATGGCAAGCCGCTACGCTAACGCAATTAACAGGATTTTTAATGTCACTATTTATTTTACTTTGGGTAAGGGATGGGAAGCGCGAGCAATTTACTAAGGTTAAGCCGATGTACCTCTTTGGAGGAGCATTTGGGGCTATTATTATATTCAGCGAGGTTACGGCAATTCAACAGGTGGGCGTTACGTTTACCATCTCTGCACTGCTCATTGCACAGCTGGGGCTTACATTCCTCATTGATATTAGAGGATGGTTCGGTGTGGTAAAGCAGCATATGAAATTTCCCCAGTTTGTTGGCATTGGGATGATGATTGCTGGCGTAATCATTATGAAATTTTAGGGGAGGAAGACACGCCGTGAAAGAAAACCTGGACCGAACACAACTGGATATGTATCTGAAAGCACACCAAATGGAGAACGTCTTTCATCCTCCCTTAAGGGAGTACTTATCACTGATGGATTATGAGCCAGGTGAACTGATCTGTTCCAAAGGAGAACAACCTCAATATCTATACGTGTTGATGAAAGGTAAAATTAAAATTCATACTAGCTCTGCCGAAGGGAAGACGCTCATTCTATCGTTCAAATCCCCACTTGAAGCTATCGGAGATATTGAATATATCCAAGGCGCGGAATTTCTGAATACCGTTCAAGCGGTCACACCCGTAACCATGATTGCCATTCATCACCGCTGGCTGAACAAGTACGGTAAAGAGCATCCTCCATTGTTGCAATTTTTACTTGAGATAATAACTCAGAAATTCTATATCAAAAGCAATCTGCTCAGCTTTAATTTAATGTATCCTGTGGAAGTTAGGCTGGCGAGCTATCTATTGTCCGTGTCTGTGGATGATTCGGATGTGCTAATTACAGGCAACCGAAGTGTATTTAACCTGTTAGATGTCGCAAATCTAATCGGCACTAGCTACAGACATTTAAACCGTGTCATGCAAAAATTTGGTGAAGAGGGTCTGGTAGAGCGCCACCGCGGGTTCATTCGGATCTTAGATAAAGAACGTCTTCGGGCGATTGCCAATCATAACATCTACGAATAAAAAAAGGAGAGATGATCGTCATGATTATGGGTCTATTCCTAGCCCTACTGGCTGGAGCCTTGGTTAGTATACAAAATATATTTAATACGAAAGTGAACGAACAAGGAGGAGCTTGGGCCACAACCACACTTGTTCTTGGCATGGGTTTCCTTGCTTCGCTACTTATGAATGTTATGTTCAACGGTAGACATGCATTACAACTCTCACATATGCAGCCCTGGTATTGGATTAGTGGTCTCATTGGGGTGGGGGTAGTCATCTGTCTAATGCAGGGGATGAAATTGCTTGGGCCAACCTATGCCATTTCCATTGTACTTACAGCACAGCTAGGATTTGCACTTTTATGGGATTCCATGGGCTGGTTAGGACTTGTTAAAGTTCCATTCACGCTGAATCAACTTCTGGGAGTTCTTATTATTGTAGGGGGGATTATCGTCTTCAAATTTGGAGGGGTAAATAAATCTAAGGATCACCCTAAGCCCCTTTAAGGCAAGAACAGGAATGAGCAAAGGTACGGATAAATCTTATTGATTAAAAGTATAGCATCGTAGAAAAGGAGAAGGTTTGTTCATGGCACATATTATAGATAAAATTGCTTGGATTCATTTAGAGAATCATAAAGTACTAGTTGCACGTTCCAAGGATAAGGAGACATTCTATCTTCCAGGGGGAAAAAGAGAAGTAGGCGAGCATGACATGGACACCTTAGTCCGTGAAATTGAAGAGGAACTTTCAGTTCATATTCAGCCCGAATCAGCAGCAATGCTGGGTATATTTGAAGCCAAAGCTGACGGGAAGTCTGTTGATGTAAAGGTGAACATGACCTGCTATACTGCGGATTATACGGGTGACCTAGCACCTGCTTCTGAGATCGAAGAGATTCAATACTTCTCGTATGAAGATAGGCACCGTGTCTCTGCTGTCAGTCAACATATATTTGATGAGTTACGCAAAAGAGGTTGGTTGCAGTAAAATATTTAACTACAAAGGGCAACTTATCCCTAAACATACCAAGGGATAAGTTGCTTTTGTTTTATACAACATCACTTTAGGTAGTCTGTAGTTAACTTCTACCGAGAAAAAAACCTCCATACACAAAAGCGGCGAGGATTACAAAGGCAGGATGAACTTTACGCCTTAGCATCAGCCAATAGGCTATTAGAGCAATGGAAGCGAACTGAATTATTCCAATAGAAAGAATAGACTCTTTCGAACTTTGCCAAGTGAGGAGGAACATCATGACCGCAATGACGGGTTGTACTAAAAACGTCATTCCTTTGACTACGGAAGAATGTTTATATTTTTGCAATATCCGAATGAGAATGATCAAAGCGATTGCTGAAGGAACAACCGTAGCTGTGAGTGCTACTAGTACTCCGAGCCAACCGGCAATATCATACCCTACAAAGGCTGCTATTTTGGTAGCAATCGGACCCGGGAGAGCGTTCCCTAGCGCTAACATATTCGAAAATTCGGAAGGCGTTAGCCAATGATAATGAGTCACGACCTCCTCATACATTAGCGGAATGGAAGAGGGACCCCCTCCATAGCCAAATACATTAGCAAGAAAAAATCCAATGATGAGTTGAATCAGATCCATCTTTTATTCATCACCCTTCTTCGCTCGTGTTCCTTTGAGCCTCGCAACGAGTCTAAAGTGTATGGATCCATAAGCGAGGGCAATGATGATGACTATCGCTGGATGTACGTTAACTAATTGTAAGAGGACAAACGATACCAAAATAAAGGAAAGAGCAGCATAGATGCCTAGACCTTTAACTGCTTTTTCCCCGAATTCATAGCACATCTGCGCCAGCATAATGGCCACTACGGGCACCACGGCGGCTATCATCCCCTTAATAATAGGGGACGTGCTAAAGAAGTTAATAAATGCATAAAGTGCAATCATAGCGATGGAACTTGGCAGGATATGAGCTAATATTCCCATGAGAGCTCCGGGTCCTTTTTTCAATCGATATCCAAGATATGCTGCAAGCTTCGTAGCTATAGGTCCCGGAAGGGCATTGGCAATTGCAAGAACGTCACCAAATTCCTCATCTGTAACCCACCCATATCGAATGACCGCTTCATAGCGAATTAATGGAACAGTAGATGGGCCACCGCCGTATCCAAGGATGCCGGTTCGTGCCATAGCTGCACTAAGTTCCCAGTAGGTTTTCATAGTCATTTCTCCAATCTAACGTCATCATGTAGTAAGTTAAAGCCGAATGCCCATACGACTCTTATATCGCTTAATTAGAATCTGACAATCTACTCCTGTCACGCCTTCGGTACGATAGAGCTTGTTCTGAAGGAAATTCTCCATATCCGTATGATTCAAAAATAGACCGTGCATATGTAACTTGCTTGGACCCGACATGTGATAGAGACTAGTCACCTCCGGCTCTTCTCCAAGTGCATCGGCAACTTGCATGAGATAACGAGGTTCCACATCCACATTAAAGAAGGCAGAGACCGTGATGCCTAGATGAGCAGGATTTAGAATACAAGCAAAACGTTCAATCGTACCGTTCTCGATCAAAGCTTGAACACGCATTTGAACAGCAACACGAGATAATCCAACTTCTTTAGCAATATCCGTGTACGAAGCTCTCCCATTATGATTCAGGATCGTTATTAATTTTCGGTCCATATCATCAATTTTATGTAGGGGAGAATGAGGATCGGATTGAGGGGAATTCATCATAAAACCTCCTTTTATAATTAACATAACGTAAGCAATAGTTAATTTATAATTTCAGTATGTATAATATACTGGATTTAAACTTACGAAATCAACAATTCTTTAATGATATTAGACGTCAGACCTCTAATTGTATTAGACATCAGAAAATCATATCAAAGACGATATGGCGCTAGTATACCCGCATTTCATCAAGTTAGGCGAGAATGAAAGCAAACAAAAAGCCCCTATACTCTATTGAACAGAGTGTAGGAGCTAACTTTTCTTAGATCGATGCAAGATATTCTTTAGATTTGGAATCTGGGATGAAAGCCAGACATTACTTGGGACAGCGTGAACCTTAATTTTGAGTGTAGTTCTTGTAGTAGTGGTGTTCGAAGTAACGGGGATTCTTTGCGATATTTTATTGCGTGTATAAGCTCTAGGTAATTGAAGAATGCGGGTATTATATTCGAAAGTCATCCTAATTTTATTTATAATATTTATTAAATCATCCGGATAGGGACTAATTCTTTTTATTTTGTGCAGAAGTCTCTTCAATGTAGACTGGCTCTGTATTTGCAGTATGAGATATTCCTTACTTCTATGTTGGGATGGATATCCGACCCAAGACGGATGAAGTTGTAGCCTCAGAATACAGTGTGCGTTTTCGGCTATAGTAAGCATGACTTCAGGATACCTATTCCACTTCTGATTCTCACTTACTATGCTAAGGAGGACTTGCAAGGCTTGGTAATTCCACTGTAGAATTGAGAACTCTAACATTTCACAAGATTGTCTCATCTGATCCGTAGGGCCATTAAATTGGCAGACATGACTAGGTGTGAAGTTATATCTATCTATCGTCTGATACAAAATCCGGGTGATGTTCTCGGTATTTCTAACTACGGATTGGAGCAAAGGAAGGAATAGTGGGGGGAAGGGGGACATGGAAATATTGCAGAGCATTCGATTTATAGTTTCTTGTGAGGTAATTAATGAGGCAATAGCCATGTTCATCTCTATAATGGAGTCCATCTGCAGCTCATGATCTGTCATAGAGTTGTTATTCGTCATCATCTTCGGACCATTCCAGATCTGACGGTTCGAATTGAAGAATGTCCTGAAGTCTAAGTTGAGACAGAACTTGACTGCAGGCTACGCCACGGATGATTTTCTCAAGGCTAGTATTCAATTGGAGTACTTGTTGCAGTTCTACATTAGGTTCTTCAAGAAAACGGTGAATGATCTCACCTTCGCCTTTCAAAATCTGAGACAATGCGATTTCTTCTCTAACTAGGGAAGTAAGTATCATTTGAATCACTTCGGATTGCGTCAGAGATTGAATTGAATCTAGATTGGGGCTAATTGGACTTTGCATGACTTCACTCCCTTCAATTGTATGTTACGAAAGAGATTACGAAAGACGTCAATTCGCTGATTCAGCAAAGTACTGTTCATTATACAAAACGCTAGGATGGTCAGGATAATAGATTTTGGCCATCTGATGATGAAGAAGAGCACTCTCCCTTTGGCCGAGGCGGTCATGGCATAGACAAAGCTGAATGTGAGGGACCCATGTTGTATTTGATCGATCATGTATACTCATCGACGATGATTCCGACCGATCGCTAAAAATAGCTTGGCGATACCAATATACAGCTTGATCGAATTGATTTGAAGCGACGAATAGATTGCCCATACGACAGCAGAATTCAGGTCTTGGCTTGTCATAGGTTAATGTTCTTAGAAGCGCTAGCTTTTGTTGGAGTATCTGGCCCAATCTTGCATAACAATCCGACAGCTTCAAACAGGCTGCAATACGATCTTCAATCCACCCCTGTTCAAGATCCAGATATTTCTCATACTGATAACAGGCTTCTTCTAATCTTCCGTGATCATAGAGTTCATTACCAAAATAGTACTCATCACGTTCTGTGAAGACGGTGCCTTCTTCTTTACGCTGGAGATATAGTTTTAGATTCCGGTCCGTATAGGCTCGTTCTTTTTTATGTGTGATGCTCATTGTACTATGCAGGATATTGCCGGAGACCGCGAGATACTCATGGACAAAACCAATCCACTGAAAGTTACGATCTCTACGAACTAATCGATTTCGTTTCAATGTATATAGTGGAAGGCCCTGATTATCTTTTGAAAGGATATAATCCATAGTTATGCTATCGTAAGTAAGATCGGAGGACTGCTTCCAGGTCTGAAATTGTTGGTGATCATCGACTTCAAGTACATCATCAGCATCCAGCCAAAATATATAATCTTTCGTAGCCTGAGCAAAAGCAAAATTACGAGCAGCTGCGAAATCATTCTCCCAAGTGTAATGAAAGACTTGAGCCTTATAATCTTCGGCTATTTGACAGGTTTTGTCGTTCGAACCCGTATCCACAATGATTATTTCATCAATTAGATTGGTTACTGATTTCAAGCAACGGGGTAGGGTCTCTTCCTCATTTCTGACAATCATACATAAGCTCACTGTAATCAAGGCTTAAGAATCCCCCTCGAAAAAGCGTATTTAGTGTTCATACTATGGCGCAGTCATCACAAATATGTGTCGAATGTATTCATAAGGAGCAGCGCTGCACCATAGAGTTAGGTAGAAACGTATTCAATGACAATCATAGCGCTGGTTCCTCCAGCTAAGGTCAAGGTAACGCCTGACACAACAAATTGTAGGTTGCCCGCAGCTGTCACCCGGAACAGGAGAGAAGCAACGATTTCTCCACCCGCTACAATTAAAGGGAAGGAATAACTTCCGGGACTCGGTGTCGCTGTTCCTGTAAATGAAGGAGACACGGTAGATAAAAGTGAGGTCGCAGCTGTACTTAAGACTAAACTTACTTTATATACACCTGGTTGTGTTAACCCAAAAGTAGTATTGTTCACAACGGTAACATTGCTACCAAAGGATGTGCCAGCAACTGTAAAGTTAATAGATCCTCCACTTAGAACGGTTGCTGTACCGGTATTTGTTCGGCTTAATGCACTTACTAATCCACCTTGAGCACCTGTAGCTCCAGTAATACCATCTGTACCTGTAGCTCCCGTACTCCCCGTGCCCATGGCTCCGGTGGGTCCCGTAATTCCAATGACTCCAGTTGGGCCGGTAGGACCTGTAGTTCCTGTCGCACCAGTCGTACCGGCTCCGGTAATTCCTGTTGGGCCTGTTATTCCTGAGACGCCAGTATTCCCTGTATTCCCTGTATTTCCAGTTACACCAGTGAGACCGATAGAGCCTGTGGCACCTGTATTCCCAGGTACTCCCGTAGTTCCCGTAGCTCCGGTAACACCTGTAATCCCAGTAATACCCACAGAGCCAGTGATTCCTGTAGCTCCCGTAGTTCCCGTATCTCCAGTGTTGCCCGTTGCACCTGTTGGACCAGCAATTCCTATGGTTCCGGTAATTCCAGTATTACCTGTTGCGCCTGTAATACCTGTAGTTCCCGTAACCCCAGTATTGCCGGTTATGCCAGTAGAGCCAGTGACTCCAGTAGCACCTGTGTTACCCGTAACTCCTGTTGGCCCCGTAATACCTGTATTTCCGATAAGCCCTGTAACACCAGTGAGGCCCGTAGAGCCGGTTATTCCTGTAACGCCTGCAACGCCTGTATTACCCGTAGCGCCTATTGATCCAGTGACTCCTGTAGCTCCAATTGGGCCAGTAAAGCCAGTGATTCCTGTAACTCCTGTATTACCTGTTACACCTGTTGGACCGGCGCCTCCTGTGATTCCGGTGAGGCCTGTCGAGCCAGTAATTCCAGTGGTTCCTGTAGCACCTGTGTTGCCCGTTGGGCCTGTTGATCCGGCACTTCCAGTGATTCCGGTAATCCCAGTAGCCCCTGTGAGACCCGTAGAGCCGGTTATTCCAGTAGTTCCAGTAATGCCTGTAGCCCCGGAACTTCCGGTTGCACCTGTTGATCCGGTGACTCCAGTAGCTCCAGTTGTACCTGTAAAACCAGTGATTCCTGTAATTCCTGTGTTGCCCGTTATACCAGTTGGACCGGCACTTCCTGTGGTTCCAGTGATCCCAGTATTCCCGGTGAGACCTGTCGAGCCAGTAATTCCAGTGATTCCTGTAGCACCAGTGTTGCCCGTTGGGCCTGTTAGTCCGGCACTTCCTGTGGTTCCGGTAATCCCAGTAGCCCCAGTGAGACCCGTAGCGCCAGTGACTCCTGTAGTTCCAGTAAAGCCTGTAGCCCCTGTCGATCCGGTGACTCCAGTGGTACCCGTTATGCCAGTTGGACCGGCACTTCCTGTGGTACCGGTAATCCCAGTTGGACCGGCGATTCCTGTGTTTCCAGTAATCCCCGTAGTACCGGTGAGACCTGTCGAGCCAGTAATTCCATTGATTCCCGTAGTACCAGTGATTCCTGCAGCACCTGTGTTGCCCGTTGGGCCTGTTAGTCCGGCACTTCCTGTGGTTCCGGTAATCCCAGTAGCACCAGTGACTCCTGTAGTTCCAGTAAAGCCTGTAGCCCCGGTAATGCCTGTTGCACCTGTCGATCCGGTGACTCCAGTGGTACCTGTATCTCCAGTATTGCCCGTTACGCCTGTTGGACCGGCGATTCCTGTGGTTCCGGTGATTCCAGTAGTACCGGTGAGACCTGTCGAGCCAGTAATTCCAGTGATTCCTGTAGCACCAGTGTTGCCCGTTGGGCCTGTTAATCCAGCGCTTCCTGTGATTCCGGTAATCCCAGTAGCCCCAATAAGACCCGTAGCGCCTGTTGATCCAGTGACTCCATTAGTTCCAGTGGGACCTGTAAATCCAGTGATTCCTATAGCACCAGTGAGACCCGTAGAGCCAGTGACTCCTGTAGTTCCAGTAATGCCTGTTGCACCTGTCGATCCGGTGACTCCAGTGGTACCCGTTGGACCTGTAAAACCAGTGATTCCCATAACTCCTGTGTTGCCCGTAATTCCAGTAGCCCCAGTGACACCTGTTGAGCCCGTAATTCCAGTAGTTCCAGTAATGCCTATAGCCCCAGTATTGCCGGTTGCGCCTGTCGATCCTGTGACTCCAGTGTTACCCGTTATGCCAGTTGGACCGGTGCTTCCTGTGGTTCCGGTGATCCCAGTAGCCCCTGTGAGACCCGTAGAGCCAGTAATGCCTGTAGCCCCAGTATTGCCTGTTGCACCTGTCGTTCCGGTGACTCCAGTGGTACCCGCATCTCCAGTAATTCCTGTATTGCCCGTTACGCCAGTTGGACCGGCGATTCCTGTGGTTCCAGTGATCCCAGTAGCCCCTGTGAGACCCGTAGAGCCGGTTATTCCTGTAGTTCCAGTGATGCCTGTAGCCCCGGAATTTCCTGTTGCGCCTGTTGATCCAGTGACTCCAGTAGCTCCAGTTGGACCTGTAAAACCAGTGATACCTGTAGCACCAGTGTTGCCCGTAATGCCAGTTGGACCGGCGCTTCCCGTGGTTCCGGTAGCCCCAGTAGCCCCAATGAAACCCGTAGCGCCAGTGACTCCAGTAGTACCCGTATCTCCTGTAATTCCTGTATTGCCTGTTACGCCTGTTGGACCCGTAATACCTCCGATTCCCGTAATCCCAGTAGCCCCAGTGACACCTGTTGAGCCCGTAATTCCAGTAATGCCTGTAGCCCCAGTATTACCGGTTGCGCCTGTCGATCCGGTGACTCCAGCGGTACCCGCATCTCCAGTGCTGCCCGTTATGCCAGTTGGACCGGCGATTCCTGTGGTTCCGGTGATTCCAGTAGTACCGGTGAGACCCGTAGAGCCTGTTATTCCTGTACCACCAGTGTTGCCCGTTATGCCAGTTGGACCGGCGCTTCCCGTGGTTCCGGTAGCCCCAGTAGCCCCAATGAGACCCGTAGCGCCAGTGACTCCAGTAGTACCCGTATCTCCTGTAATTCCTGTATTGCCTGTTACGCCTGTTGGACCCGTAATACCTCCGATTCCCGTAATTCCAGTAGCTCCAGTGACACCTGTAAAGCCAGTAATTCCTGTAGCACCAGTGTTGCCCATAATCCCAGTGTTACCCGTAGCACCAGTGTCGCCCGTTATGCCAGTTGGACCGGCGCTTCCTGTAGTTCCGGTAATCCCAGTAGTCCCTGTGAGACCTGTCGAGCCAGTAATTCCAGTGATTCCCGTAGCACCAGTGTTGCCCGTTATGCCAGTTGGACCGGCGCTTCCTGTGGTTCCGGTAATCCCAGTAGCCCCTATGAGACCCGTAGCGCCTGTTGATCCATTGACTCCAGTAGCTCCAGTTGGACCTGCAAAACCAGTGATTCCTGTAGCACCAGTGTTGCCGGTTATGCCAGTTGGACCGGCGCTTCCTGGGGTTCCGGTAATGCCAGTAGCCCCAATGAGACCTGTAGAGCCAGTGACTCCTGTAGTTCCAGTAATGCCTGTAGCCCCGGTAATGCCTGTTGCACCTGTCGATCCGGTGACTCCAGTGGTACCCGTATCTCCAGTGTTGCCCGTTGGGCCTGTTGGACCGGCGCTTCCTGGGGTTCCGGTGATTCCAGTATTCCCGGTGAGACCTGTCGAGCCAGTAATTCCGTTGATTCCCGTAGCACCAGTGTTGCCCGTAGTGCCTGTTGATCCGGCACTTCCAGTGATTCCGGTAATTCCAGTAGCCCCAATGAGACCCGTAAAGCCGGTTGATCCAGTGACTCCAGTAGCTCCCGTTGGACCTGTAAAACCAGTGATTCCTATAACTCCTGTGTTGCCCGTTATTCCAGTAGCGCCAGTGGGACCTGTAAAGCCAGTAATTCCTAAAGCACCAGTGAGACCCGTAGAGCCAGTGACTCCTGTAGTTCCAGTAATGCCTGTAGCACCTGTCGATCCGGTGACTCCAGTGGTACCCGTTATGCCAGTTGGACCGGCACTTCCTGTGGTTCCAGTGATTCCAGTAGTCCCTGTGAGACCTGTCGAGCCAGTAATTCCCATAGCACCAGTGTTGCCCGTAGAGCCTGTTATTCCTGTAGCCCCGGTATTGCCTGTTGCACCTGTCAATCCGGTGATTCCTGTACCACCAGTGTTGCCCGTTACGCCTGTTGGACCGGCACTTCCAGTGGTTCCAGTGATCCCAGTAGCCCCTGTGAGACCCGTAGAGCCAGTGATTCCCGTAATTCCATTTGTGCCAGTGAAACCCGTATAGCCGGTTATTCCTGTAGTTCCAGTGATGCCTGTAGCCCCAGTATTTCCTGTTGCGCCTGTTGATCCAGTGATTCCAGTAGTACCCGTATCTCCTGTAATTCCTGTATTGCCTGTATTGCCTGTTACGCCTGTTGGACCCGTAATACCTCCGATTCCTGTATTTCCAGTAGCTCCAGTGACACCTGTAAAGCCAGTAATTCCTGTAGCACCAGTGTTGCCCGTAGCCCCAGTGAGACCAGTAAAGCCAGTGACTCCTGTAGCTCCAGTAATGCCTGTAGCCCCGGTATTGCCTGTAACGCCTATTGGTCCGGCGCTTCCTGTGATTCCAGTGATTCCTGTAGAGCCGGTTATTCCTTTAGCACCAACAATACCCGTTATACCTGTTGATCCAGTGACTCCCATAGCTCCAGTGGGACCTGTAAAGCCAGTGATTCCAGTAGTTCCCGTAGCACCTGAGTTACCCGTTAAGCCTGTCGAACCGGTAATCCCTGTAGCTCCTGAAACGCCGGTATTACCCGTTACTCCTGTTGATCCAGTAATCCCTGTAATTCCATTAACCCCAGCTGCCCCTGCGGCTCCATTAGCACCAGCAAGACCTGTAGAGCCAGTCATTCCTGTGGCTCCAGTACCGCCGATAGAACCTGTCGTGCCTTTTCTTCCTCTAGGTCCTCTAAGCCTCCAAGGATAGTCACGTTTATAATTCCTAACTCCACTTTGACGTAATAAAAATTGGGACTCATTGCACAACAGAATTTCTTGTATAACGGTGTAGTCGATCAGGTTTTTAAGGTTATGGTTCAAGTCAAGTAACTCTGAAAGAGGCGCAGAAGGGAAAAGGCTTGATTTAAGGCCAGTCGCATATTGAACTTGATGGGCTTCCTTTTCAAGAGTTGAACTAAGCTCTAATTCCTGCAAAGCTATACGCGCTAACAATTGTTGTATGTAACGCTGATCTATATTGTCCGGTGTAAATCTATCCATGACCATGTCACTCCTTAATGCTGATCTTGCTAATTCAGCTTCTCAGCCCTTAAGGGCATCCTTACCTTTACTTTATTCTGGAGATCTTGAGGTGGGAACCATGTCACGTATTTTGATTGGTAGTCCGGTGTATCAGAGGCCTCCAATTCTAGAATTATTTCTAAATTCTCTTCATCGGTTAGAGAGTAGGGGGATAGATGTAGATTATTTGTTCGTCGATGACAATGTAGATACGGAATCAAGTAAGCTTTTACAGGACTTCTTCCATACACATCAGCCGAACTGTCATCCTCTTATCGAGGGATCCAAGCAGGAATATTATATAAGTAACGACATCACACATTTCTGGAATTCATCTTTAGTTGCCAAAGTCGCTCTGTTCAAAAATAAAATTCTTGACCTCGCACATCGGCTGGAATATGATGCTGTCTTTTTAGTAGATTCAGATCTGATCTTGCACCCATCGACCCTAGTTCAGCTTGTGGAATCTGAGAAAGATATCGTCTCTGAGATATTTTGGACCAGGTGGACACCAGAGAGTTCACTTTTACCTCAAGTATGGCTAAATGACGAATACAAACTGTACGCGCAAGCCCAGGGGGAGCAAATTACGTTTGAAGAACAGCAAATGAGAGAGCAGCAATTCCTATCTACCTTGAAACAGCCCGGGCTTTATGAAGTTGGAGGGCTAGGAGCTTGCACGCTTATCAGTCTAAAAGCACTTCAGCTAGGAGTTAATTTTTCTCCTATTCCGAATGTAACGTTTTGGGGCGAAGATCGGCACTTTTGCATCCGAGCTGCTGTGCTAGGTTGTGGACTGTACGTAGATACCCATTACCCCGCTCAACATCTGTACCGGGAAGAAGATATTCATAGGGCACAAGCTGAATTAAAGTCTCGAATTTTCCCACCGTCTGCATTACTAACCAAAGTCACATTAAGTATGACGGTTTTTAATGAAAAAGGAGGTAAGCTGGCTGATGTTCTTAGAAGTTACCGTGACATTATTGATGAAGCCGTAATTATCGATGATGGCAGTACAGATGGAAGTGGGGAGCTGTGCCAAGAAATCTTAGGGGATATTCCGTTAACCTTAGTGCGTAATGAACATGCTTCTTTTCACAATGAAATTTCTCTAAGAAAACAGCAATGGAGAGCCACCATAGCTACATCACCCGAATGGATTCTTTCTATGGATGCAGATGAAATGTTCGAACCCGCATTCAAGGAGGGAATACGTACACTTCTGAGGGGTACGCATGTAGATGCAGTTTGTTTTAGGTTATATGATATGTGGTCTGAGACGCATTACCGAAACGACGACTTTTGGAAAGCTCATGAATTCTACAGACCTTTTCTAGTTCGATATAATCCTTATTTTACTTACACGTGGAATGATCAATCCTTGCATTGTGGGCGTTTCCCTAATAACGTATTAGGACTTTCTCATATCCTCAGCTCTTACCGAGTTCAGCATTGGGGCTGGTATACACCAGAGATTCGAACGAGTAAATACGCACGGTACAAAAAATTGGATCCAGAAGCTCAATACGGCTGGATGGAGCAGTATGAATCCATTTTAGATCCTTTTCCAGTGCTTGAAGCATGGCGTTCAGAAGATTAATAAGACAAATGCCATTTAGGAGGAAAGCTATGACATGCAAACTTTGCTGTTCGCAGGACGTGCTACCTTTTTATAGCTACAATTCCTTTACATTAGTGCAGTGCCCAGACTGTAGACTTATCTATCAAGAGGACATGGAGAAGATAAATACCTTGAATATGCTATATGATACGTATAATATCCACTGGATTGCCATGAGAGATCACGCAGTTAGATCAACGTTTGGAGATCATGTAGCCTTTCAATTACTACTATTAGAGACATTCTCGCCGAAGAAGGGTCAACTGCTTGAAATCGGATCGGGTACGGGAGAATTTATGTACGCAGCCAAGCAGGCAGGGTGGAGTGTTACTGGTATTGAACCATCTCCGTTATCGCAGGCTTATGTCAAATCTAAATATGACATAGATCTTATCCCAAGCATCTCGAATCTTACGGAAAATGTTTCGCTTATCTCTCAAATGGAGGAAGGGAATACACAATATGATGTCATTGTATTCTGGCATGTGCTTGAGCATATCGATGAACCTTTACCTTTTTTGTCTGATATGCGTTCCAAGCTTAATCGATCAGGAAAAATGTATGTCAGTGTGCCCAATCAACATTCGTTCATTAATGAAGTGCTGGGTACATCCTCACCTTTATATACGGAAGCAGACCATCTCTACCATTATTCCGTAGCTAATCTATACTCTCTTTTCACTCAGGCTGATCTACATATCGATACGATATTTACGCGTCAGCTTCCAGAAGCTTTTTATGTGTTAGTAGATCAGCATACCGAATACCAAAAATACTCTTTTACTGAACGAATGGGCTTATTCGCCAAGGTTCAAGCAGAGCAACGCGGACATGAGATATGTTGTGTTATGAGTAAAAAGGAGGATTGATATTGTTGGAAAATATAGACTTAACAGATCCTTATATATCTCGCTTTTTTCACCAGAAAGATGTGTATACTCTTCATTTGATATACGATTTACCGGAAGCTTGGTGGAGTCGTCCTTACGAATATGAATGGTGCAAAAACTTCATCTCTAAGTATGACTGTGTGTTAGATGCGGCGTGCGGTATCCCTCATCCGTTGAAATTTTATTTAGCTAATCATTCCGCAGAGGTATTTGCTTGTGATGCAGACCCTCGGATTGCGTCAGCCGAGCAAATCTATGAAGAAATACGCTCAGACATTGGGGAGGAGGCCTGCAAGCTTATCGAACAACTAGATACCTCGAATTTATACCTGGAGCAAGGAAATATTGCTGCGCTTTCTTATGCGGATGAGACTTTTGACAAAATATTATGTATTTCCGTTCTCGAACATATGAACCTACCCGATCAACTTTGCGCTATGCAGGAATTCCATCGGACGTTGAAGAAACAGGGAACACTTTTAATTACCCTCGATTACCCTACGGTAGATCTGACACACTTTATTAATATATGTCTCTCTAGTGGATTTACCTTCGCCAAGGAACCTGATTGCAGGGTGCCGATAGAAGCACTGCATACAGATCTGTATGGAGGGCTCTACTGTTTCCGGGCTGTACTATTAAAAATAATGAACCTTTGAAGAAGATTACCTCAACAGGCAATCTTCTTTTTTTATGCAGGATTTAGTAATAATTTGTAGAATATTACATTTATATGTATACACATAAGTAAGTTAATCCCTGTAAACGGAAGGTGAACTATGAAAAAAATGGTTGTGTGGGTACTGATTAGCCTAGTTGTTCTTATGCTTTTCCCCCAGGAAGGAAATGCTTCTGCTGTTCAAACTAAGATTATACTGGATGGTAAAACACTGAAATTACCTGCTAATGCAAAAGTAACTCAAATAAACGATAGTGTGATGATCCCCATTCGTGTAGTAGCAGAGAGCTTAAAATTCAAAGTGGATTGGAATCCCAAGACGCAAGGGGTATCGATTCAGCAAGGTAATCAAACCATTGCTCTTACTATCGGCAAAAAAAAGGCAACAGCCTCGGATACTCAAGTATCCCTTAATGTTCCACCTAAAATTCTGAATAACATTGTCGTTGTACCGTTGCGATTTGTGAGCGAGCAAATGGGTCTTGCCGTCTATTGGTCTGACAACACCGTATATTTAACAAGTCCCAAATCACCAACCTCTTCCGGAGGAACAACACTAGAGCACGAAGGTGGAGAAGTCAAAGAACCAGTAAAACATGTAAAAGGGCTGACTTTAGTCAACAATCAACTTACAGTCTCCTTAGATGGAGATGTTACTCCTGCAGTCACAACTTTACAAAATCCGGATCGTATTGTTATTGATCTGCCCAACACAAATTTTGATCCAGCGGCAGATACCTCTTTACCTTTAGATGCACAAGGAAAAGGAAAAATGGATGTTCGAGCTTATCCCAATCTTACGGAGGTAAGGTATTCCTTATTCCACCGCGATCCAGATCTTGTAAGAGTGGTGGTACAGCTTCCTACAGCTAGCGGATTCGAAGTGAAGCGTGATCCACTCGCAAATACGCTAACCATTGACTTGAATGGGAACGAGAGCAGCACGAATCCAACATCTTCATTAAATAAAAAAATTGTCGTTATAGATCCTGGGCATGGTGGGAGTGATCCGGGAGCGACAAGTGTCGCAAGTCGTGAAGAAAAGAATTTCACCTTAGCCTTATCGTTAAAAGTTCAGCAAATTCTTCTGCAAGAACCTAATATTGAAGTGGTGATGACCCGCGATCAAGATATATATCCGACTCGAACGGAGCGCGTCATCCTAGCCAAGCAACTTCAGGCAGACCTGTATGTATCCATCCATGGCAATAATTCTGCTACATCTCCTACAGCTTCAGGAACAGAAACCTATTACTATCAGCGAAATAGCAGTAATATTTTAGCGAGCATTATTCATAAACATCTGGTTCAGGCACTTGGGTTCAAAGATCGTGGAGTAAAAAGTGGGAACTTCCAAGTCATCCGTGAGACAACGATGCCTGCAGTACTGCTTGAAATTGGATTTCTCAGCAATAGCACAGAAGAAGCAGCGATGCACTCCGAGGAGATTCAATACAAAGCCGCTCAAGCCATCGTTGACGGGATCAAAGAATATCTAAATCTATATACGTAGATGAAATATTGAAATAGTTAAATAGGTGAATAGATGAATGTCCAAAAAGGATGTGAAAATAGCGCATTCTTTTTGTCATTCACCTTACATCATGATCGAATATTCTTGCAAGCAGGACCCATAAGTGACTGCTTAGGATATTTCGGTTATGTATAATTGGATATATAATACAATGAAAAGAGAATTATTTAACGAAAGAGAATTTCATTAACGAAAGGAATACAACAACATGCGAATTACTGAACTTACTTTACAGACCCATCAATTGTGCGAAATCCAAGATTTTTATGAAAAAGTGCTAGAGTTAGCTGTACTTGAACAGTCGGAGACACAGTTCACCCTCCAGGTGGGAGGTTCAAAGATAACTTTTATTAGTGAGAATTCAGCAGAGAAGGCATACTATCATGTGGCCATTACCATACCTACGAATAGATTCCATGCGGCCAAACAATGGATTAAGGACAGAGGAATCTCATTAATCATGCAAGAAGGAGAGGATGAGTTCACATTTGAGGATTGGAATGCATCAGCACTCTATTTCTATGATCCTGATGATAATCTTATTGAATTTATAGCTCATCATTCTTTGGACAATGCAGTAGTAGAGCCATTCGGTTCTACACTATTGCTTCGAGTTAGCGAAGTGGGACTTCCTGTTGATCATGTTCCTGAGGTAGTGAAAATGCTAAAGGACAGTCATTCTTTATCCCTCTGGCGTGGGAATGGCGAGCAATTTGCAGCTTTAGGAGATGCAGAAGGTCTGCTCATCGTGGTAGATTCAGCGCGGCCATGGTTCCCGGATGGGCGTGCTCCAGGCATATTCCCAACTTCCGTAACGATAGAGAAAGGAATTAGGGAACCCGCAATGATATCTATTCAAGATGAGAACTATGTAATAAAATTTCGATGAAATTTAGATGTATGAGTAGAGAACTAGGAGGAGAAAGTCATGGATATGTTTTTGAATTATAAATCAGCCATTTGGCGACTTCCTCTGTATCTACCTCTTACGAAGAGGGACTTGCTCGTCCCTGAATTTGAAATCCATAGAGAATCTATGTTCTGTATGTACTATGCCCCTCACAATGAGTATATCAATCGTAAAGCCCGGGTATTCATCGTAGGATTAACACCGGGCTGGACTCAAATGAAGCTTGCTTTTGAAGAAGCTAGGTGCTGTCTAGAGCACGGTGATTCGGATGAGAACGTACTGCGCAAAGCAAAACAAGCCGCAAGATTTGCAGGTTCTATGAGAACAAATTTGAGTAAGATGCTGGATGTATTGGGCCTTCAAGATCAATTACAGATTTCTTCTACCCTCACACTTTTTCAGGAGCATCAAGATCTGTTACATACCACATCTGTACTACAGTTTCCTGTCTTTGTTAATGAGAAAAATTATACGGGAGCGCATCCAGTTCTCCTATCCAATAAGTATTTAAGAGAGAGAGCCATTTCACATATAACTCAGGAAATACAACGACTGGGTCCGGTCTTAATCATCCCTCTAGGAAAATCTGTTGAGACCATCCTCTATCGACTAGATCAAGAAGGAAGACTTCAAGGAAACACTGTATTGTGGAATTTTCCTCACCCTTCGGGAGCGAACGGACATAGGCATCAACAATTCGCTGAGCATAAACAGCGTATGAAGCAAAAGCTGTGTGATTATTTTGCGGGATATAAGAATTAAAGACTAAGCCAACTATTTTTGTATAAAGAAGTTGATAATTTTATTGTTAACCAAAATATAATTATGGTTTACAATTAAGAGGGTTGGCGATATAATTGCAAATGCATTCCATGTCGACATGAATCGAAAAATGAAATTTTAAACGGAGGTAGAGTTAGATTGAAGACAAAAGAAATGGTGTTTGCTGCATTATTCGCGGCATTTATAGCTGTATTGGGGATGATTCCACCTATACCTCTGGGGTTCATTCCTGTTCCTGTTACGGCTCAAACTCTTGGAGTGATGCTGGCAGGATGCTTTTTAGGGAGGAAGACGGCTACTATTAGTTTGATATTATTTGTTGTGTTAGTTGCATTAGGTCTACCGTTGTTGTCAGGAGGTCGTGGAGGTCTTTCTGTACTCGTGGGCCCTACCGCTGGGTATTTGTTGAGCTGGCCCTTAGCAGCATTTTGTATTGGGTATGCTACTGAGAAAGTATGGCCGTCGCTTGCAACATGGAAGGTTATTACGATTAATTTCTTCTGTGGTGTAATCCTAATTAATCTTATTGGAGCTCCAGTTATGGCACTGATCACCCATACTTCCGTGTGGGCTGGACTTGTAGGCGCATTGGCATTCCTGCCAGGAGACTGCATAAAAGCTGTGATCGCAGCAATTATTGCGGTACAGGTGAGAGCGATTAGTCCTATTGAGGAGCGAGCACATTCATTTTAACAAGATGATCTAAGATATTTTTAAAACTACTTATATTACAATCCATACATTTCATGGTACAAACTGACTGGATGTGATCTATAGATGAACCTAATGATGTCGCTCCTGCGTCATGCAGAGCAGACGCCTGACGCTATTGCCTTGTCCACTGAGCATAAGGATCTTACGTATTCAGCACTAATACATAGGATGAAGACTATTGCTGAAGGGCTAAAGCCATATATTCATACTCGTGACAAGATTGCAATTTTATCTAGCAACCGAATTGAATTTATAGAAGTTTTCCTAGGGGCGGTCTTTGCAGGGGCTATACCTGTTCCATTAGATCCCAAATGGAGTCCTACCGAATTGGACATGGTTCTAAAGCAGTGTCAGCCGGCTGTGATTTTTGCTGAGGATGAACATGCATCTGATATAACAAAGCTGGATTTAGATATCCAGCTTTTTACTTTTAACGACGCTAGCACTCATGCTTATGAAAAATGGCTCTCAACACTAACTCCTGCCATGGATACGGACAGATTAAATGACCTTTTGTTCATTGGTTTCACTTCTGGAACTACAGGAATTCCCAAGGGGTTCATGCGATCCCATACTTCATGGATTCATAGCTTTGAAGCTACTATTGAAGCTTTTCAGCTCCATTCTATGGAACATTTTATTGCTCCAGGGCCGCTTGTACACTCGTTGTCATTATTTGCTTTGATGCAGAGCCTTTACCTAGGTGCGACGTTCCATCTTATGCAGCACTTCGATGCCTCCATTGTAGTAGAGAAGTGCACTACATTTCCCGAGATGATTATGTATGTGGTACCGACGATGATAGAGTCCATACTACAGCAACCCATACCTGAACAGATGAGAATTCAAGCGCTCATTAGTTCGGGAGGAACATGGTCAGAAGCATCTAAGAAAAGATGTAAAGAAGTTTTTGCTAACACTAAACTATATGAATACTACGGTTCTTCTGAAGCGAGCTATATCAGTTTTATGGATGTGTACACGGAGAACAAGCAGGGGTCAGTAGGCATTCCATTTCAAGGGGTCGAAGTTTCTATCCGTGATGATGATTTTAAAGAGGTTCCGACAGGAACCATTGGCCAGCTGTACATTCGAAGCCACATGGTATTCTCCGGATATTATCCCGACTCGGTAGAGACAGCATCGGTTTTCCGTGAAGGCTATCTTACCTTAGGAGATTACGTATCTGTAGATCATGATGGATATTTGTATATAGCAGGGCGTGTCAAAAATAGGATGATATCAGGTGGTCTTAATATTTTTCCCGAGGAAATTGAAACGGTTCTATTAAAACGCCCTGAAATTCAAGAAGTTATGGTGCTTGGTGTACCCGATCCGTACTGGGGAGAGCAGGTAACAGTTCTAGTCAAGTGGAAGGGACAAGATCGACTAAGTCTGGAAGACATCAAACTGTATTGTCGTCAATATTTAGCAAGCTATAAAGCTCCAAAACAGCTCTTCACTATAGAGCAATTCATCTATACTAGCAGCGGTAAATTGGCCAGACAAATGATGAAAGACATGGTGCAAAGGAGAAGCCTATGAACGAAGCTGTAATCGTAATGGCAAAGCGTACTGCTATTGGCAAGGTGGGTGGCATACTTAGCACAGTGGAGCCGCAGTCCTTAGTAGCGCCTCTTATTCAGCGCATCCTAGAGCACACTAATACACCTCCCGCATGTATAGATGATGTCATCCTTGGAAATGTAATTGGACCCGGTGGTAATCTTGCGCGACTCGCAGCGTTGGAAGCAGGACTTCCCATCTCCGTACCGGGTGTTACAGTGGACAGACAATGTGGATCTGGATTAGAAGCCATTAATATGGCGGCAAGACTTATTCAAAGTGGGGCGGGAGAGGTCTATTTGGCTGGTGGAGTTGAAAGTGTGAGCCGGGCACCTTGGAAAATAAGTAAACCTGGTACATTGATGGAGACGCCTCAGTTCTATGACAGAGCTCCTTTCACACCTCGCAGCTTCGGTGATCCCGACATGGGCATAGCGGCTGAACACGTTGCACGACAATTCCAAATTACAAGAGAAGCGCAAGATCACTATGCTTTTAAGAGTCATCAAAAAGCAGTTCATTCGCAGCATACAGGAAGGTTCAATCAAGAGATAGTTCCTATTCAAGTCGGCGGGGAATGGGTCGCTAAGGATGAATGTCCAAGGTCATCTACAAGTATAGAGAAGTTAGCTAGCCTCCAGCCGATCTTTCTTAAAGACGGCACGGTTACTGCGGGCAATGCCTGCCCCATTAATGATGGAGCCGCTATAGTGCTAATCATGTCTATGAAAAAGTGCCGTGAGATGAATTTACAACCTATTTTGCGTGTTGTGGATGCCCAGGCCATTGGTATAGATCCTAATGTGTTAGGAATAGGCCCTGTGCCTGCGGTTCAAAAGCTGCTAAAGCGACAGCACATAGCAATGAAGGATATAGATATCATAGAATTTAATGAAGCCTTTGCATCACAAGTTCTTGCCTGTCTCCATGAGCTTCAGATTCCGGAAGACAAGGTTAATCTTGGCGGGGGCGCACTTGCCTTAGGTCATCCTTACGGAGCATCGGGAGCTATTTTGATGACTAGATTATGTGCTGAGATGCAGATTCGTCCCTATAATCGGGGATTAGCTACACTCGGCATTGGCGGGGGAATGGGGTTAGCTACCTTAGTGGAGGGGGTCCAATGAATAAGCTTCACCATCGTTTTGAACTCTCGGCTACATCGATTATGGAGTATGCTAAGAGCATTGGGGCGGATCTACAAATGGTGGATGGTACTTTGATTGCCCCTTCCACGATGCCCATAATATTTTGGACAGCATTTGATGTACCTTGGTTGAACACGGACCTACCTATACTTCACGGAAAACAGCAATTCTATTATGAAGCTCCTCTAGAGGCAGGAATGATGCTGGATTGTGAATTATCTTTAATTCAGATGGAGAGGAAGAGTGGAAGAAGGGGAGAACTTACTTTGTACACGCATATGC
Organism: Paenibacillus shirakamiensis; assembly: GCF_017874255.1. GTDB lineage: Bacteria > Bacillota > Bacilli > Paenibacillales > Paenibacillaceae > Fontibacillus > Fontibacillus shirakamiensis. The sequence continues at coordinate 936,535 of NZ_JAGGLD010000001.1, forward strand.
TTACTTGTAGTTATAATGGGCGACTTTTAATGTCATCTGAAACGATATTAATCTCTGTAAAGGACCGCGTATGAACAAAAAATTTACCACAGAAGAAGTAACCAGATATGCCGAAATTTCGAAGGATACCTCAGCCATTCATTTAGATGCTGAAGTCGCTGCAAAAGCGGGTTATGGACGCCCTATTGTACATGGCATGCTTATTATGGGTACAGCGCAATCTTTTTACTTAGCTAAGCATCCACTGCAATGGATCACGAACTACTCGATGCAATTTCACTCTCCATTAGAGGTGGATTCGGAAGCAAGCTTCCAATTTAGAAAGGAAGTTGATCAGGTTCATGTGACCATTGCTTTGCAGACGGGAGAGTTAATTGCTGAGGGAATTATGTCCGTGAAGGATATTCTTACATGAAGAAGACGGTCTTAATTACTGGTTCAACCCGCGGCATTGGAAAAAGCTTGGCTATCCACCTAGCAGAAGCGGAATACATCGTCTTTGTGAACGGGACCAATCGGCTTCTCATTGACGAAGTCGTACATGAGATTCAGCAAGCAGGTGGAGAAGCTATAGGTTATAGGGCTGATATAGGGAATAGTTCCGAGGTTAAGGAGATGATCGATAGGATTAAAGATCGTTATAGTCGTATCGATGTCTTCATTCATAATGCAGGTCATGTGCAGGATAAAAAAATCCGTGATATGTCGGAAGAAGCTTGGACAGCCGTGCTTCGTATTCATTTAAATGGCGCTTTTTACTGCATTCAGCATGTACTCCCACATATGGAAGTTCACGGAGGGGATATTGTTATGATGACTTCCTTGGCTGGTTTGCAGGGTTCCGTTGGGCAAGTGAACTATAGTGCGGCTAAGGCCGGTGTGCTTGGGATGATCTGGACGTTATCCGCTGAACTCCAGCGATATAGAATCAGGGTAAATGGCATTTCCCCTGCAGCTTTAACAGACATGACCCGCCCAGTCATTGAACACATGAGAGAGAAATATGCTCAGCTTAATGAGCCATTTCCAGCATTCTGGAATGTTGGTCAACCGGACGATGTAGCTAGATTCGTGGTCGCACTATTAGCTCAGCCCGCCCAGGATTTAACCGGTGAAATCTTTGGAGTCAATGGAACGAAGATTACACAATGGCAGAAGCCGGCACCTGCCTTATCTGAGTACAATCCAGAGGACTTTTTCAAAGCATGGCACAGCCAGAAGGGAAGGACATAGATGCTTGTATTTGACCATGTTGATTTCTATTATAAAAAGGATCAGCCGATTCTCCACAATATGAGCTTTACAATTCAGCCCGGGGAGTTCGTGGCAATTGTCGGAGCGAATGGCTGCGGGAAGTCAACGATAGCGAGGCTCATGAATGGATTGCTGCTGCCGAATCAAGGTCAGGTAAGATACCACGATTGGGTAACCTTAAACCCCAAGGATACCCATAGCATCCATGAGAAAATTGGATATATATTTCAAAGTCCGGAAGACCAATTCATCACCACGACGGTGCTGGATGAAGTCCTTTTTGGACTGGAAAATATCCGAGTGGCTAGGCAAGATATGCAGTCCCGTGTCGTTCATGCTCTACAAGCGGTTGACATGCTAGACTATGCACAAGCGATGCCCCATCAGCTTTCGGGTGGCCAGATGCAGCGCGTAGCGATTGCAGCTATTATTGCGATGCGTCCAGAAGTTATTATTTTTGACGAAGCAACGTCCATGCTTGATCCTCAGGCTAGAGAGCAGGTATTATCGATTATGCGTGATTTGCATCTCCAAGGAATGACCATAATTCATGTCACCCATCATATGGATGAAGTGCTATCAGCTCAGCGTGTCATACTCATAGATCAGGGTCGTATTGCATACGACGGAGATGCAGTAGACTTTTTTGATACCGTGCAGGTCTCCGATTATCAATTGACTGCCCCATTTGCGGTTAGGTTACATCACAAGCTTGAGCTAATCAGACCCGTGCGAGCAGATTGGAAGGAGATGATTCGTTCGAAGTGGCCTACGAACTGAACGATGTAAGTGTAAGTTATGAGGGGCGGACTGTTCTGGATCAAGTAAGTTGCATCATTCCCACAGGAAAGTGGATCTCCATTATAGGTCCTACGGGGGCGGGGAAATCTACTTTTGTAAAAGTATTAAAAGGGCTGATTCCCGATATACAAGGTGAGTATAGAATCAATCAGCATCCATGCCCTAGGGATGCCCGCCAACAAATAAAAGTTGTACCTGACATCGGATATGTATTTCAGCATCCGGAACACCAAATTTTTGAGACGTCCGTATTCAAGGAATTGGCTTTTGGACCAAAAATGCAGGGGTTTTCTACTCAGCAGGTGGAAGAAGCGATTGAGCTTGTATTACCTAAAGTGGGCTTGACGAAAGACATTTTACCATCTGTTCCTTTTCATTTAAGCGGGGGAGAGAAACGCCGTATTGCTATAGCCTCGGTACTTATTACGAATCCCAAAGTGCTTATATTAGATGAACCCACTGTAGGACTAGATCCTGTAACAAGAGCTGCACTGCTAACACAATTAAAAGATTGGCAGCAGCAGGATCAGCGTACGATTCTTTTCGTGTCCCATCAGATGGAGGAAGTTGCGGAATATTCAGATGAGATTATGTTATTTCAAGAAGGACGACTCTTGGCTCATTTGGATGCTGTGTCACTATTCATAGACAATTCTATCTTAGTGGAGCGTACGGGACTTAATCTTCCGGAATCGATACAACTATTAAAACTTGTAGAAGAACTCTCCAAGGAACGAATCGAAGTGAGCAGCTGCAAAGAACAAGAGATTATAGCTAAGATTTTGCCTATTTGGCAGGCCAGAGGCGCTAGTTATGGGGAATAGTCTTTATCTTGGACAGTATATCGAGACGAACTCGGTCCTTCATCGTCTAGATCCTCGTACGAAGCTTATAAGTATGATGATATTGATGTTAAGTTTTATACTGCTAGACCATTTGCTTACTTACTTCATTGCGATGATAGGCATAGTATCTTTATTATGGATTTCTAGAATTCCACTGCTTCGGTTCGTAAAAGGTCTACAACCCCTTTTAATTATCTTATTGTTCACCTTCTTATATCACGCTTTGATGACGAAAGGAACGATCCTTTGGTCGGGGTTATTCCTCCAAGTAACGGTAGAAGGGCTAGAGCATGGAGCGCGGTTTGTGGTACACATCATTTTATTAGTCACGTTAGCTTCTCTATTAACCTTAACTACCAAACCTTTGACGTTAGCTCATGGACTGGAGAGGCTGTTAAGCCCACTTATTAAGCTAAATGTCCCTGTAGAACAGTTTGCCCTGATGATCGTGATCGCGATTCGATTCATTCCTACAATTGTACAAGAATTGGACCGTATTTTTCTTTCACAAAGAGCTCGGGGATATGATATATCTTCACTCAAGATAACTAAACGTATATTTGCCTACGTCCCTATTCTTATTCCTCTATTATTTACAACAGTGAAACGTGCAGAACAGCTAAGCTTTGCTATCGATGCTCGTGCTTTTGGAAAAGGAAAGGGAAGAATAGTATTTCACCAGTTAAAGTTGCTACCAAGAGATTACATAGCAGGTGGCATAGCGACTCTGTTTTTAATATTATTGTTCTTTTTAAAGTTAAGTCTGGCGTAAAAGTTCTAGCACTAAAAAAAGCTATCAGGTGATTGGCAGGTTCACAATTGAACGTAGCGGCATTATAGCTATGCGAATGACTAATCCTTATAAGCTTAATTTCTTGTTACTGCATTTTGGATGTCATGCTGATAAGTATGTTTTAAGCTTGCAGAATGGAAGAGAAGGGAGAGACTGCTATGAACTGGAATACAAGAATAACAGATCTACTAGGCATTAAATATCCAATCATTCAAGGGGGACTAGCTTATTTAGCTTATGCCGATCTCGCTGGCGCTGTATCCAATGCAGGCGGATTAGGCCAGATTACGGCCATGAGTCTGGATGATGCTCATGCACTTCGCGAAGAGATACAGCGGACACGTACCTTGACGAGTCAGCCATTTGGAGTCAATTTTGCAATCGGTATGTATGGTACGAACTACATGGATCGAGTACAAGTTGCGATCGAAGAGCAAGTACCTGTGGTATCTATTACTGGTGGTAACCCGGCACCGATCTTGGAGCGATTACAATCTACAGATATAAAAACCCTAGTCCTTGTGTCCTCACGTAGACAAGCTCAAAAAGCCGAACAATTAGGAGCATCCGCAGTCATTGTTGTGGGGCAAGAGGGCGGGGGACACTTAGGTCGGGATGATGTGGGAACGATGGTGCTCGTGCCGCAGGTGGTTGATGCTGTACAGATTCCCGTTGTTGCTTCTGGAGGCATTGGAGATGGACGGGGTTATATGGCTGCACTTGCACTAGGAGCAGAAGGTATTGAGATGGGCACAAGGTTTATCGCTACGCAGGAATGTGTGCATGCCTCTTCTTCTTACAAAAAAGCCTTAGTAGAGCGTTCGGAGTCCGATACAACCGTAATTAAGCGCTCCATAGGAGCTCCGGCTCGCGTCCTGCGTAATGACTTCATCGATCATATCCTAGCTATCGAACAATTGACTCCAACCTATGAGGCATTGAAAGAATACATTAGTGGAGAAGCGAATAAGCGCTGGATTTACGAAGATGTCGAAGCTGAGGGATTCGGCTGGGCAGGCCAAGTGACGGGCATGATTCATGATATTCCTACGGTGTCCGAACTGTTCAACAGAATGGTTCAAGAGGCCGAGAGCATCAGGGCAAGATGGAGAGAATAGCGTAATGAAGTAGCGAATTATAAATGAACTGACATCCCGAAGCTGGGATGTTTTTTTGTATGGATTATGAATTCCTAGGAGGATGGGGGGGCTTGGCTAGAAATGTTAGAGAGGATCTTGGAACTCATCGGAATCAGGAGGAGCAAATAACATGTTGATTGAATATGCTATTGTACCTGTTTCCCCTTATGTACTTAAGTTGTTGAGAAGAATGAAGAATGACATACTTAGACTAATGAGATGATTTCGAGATAACGCTTGCAAATCAGGGGAAAATATGGCCTCGTACAATATCTTTCCCGAAGTCAAAAACATACAATTCTCACTATTTTATCAGCTATAAATAGTTTATAATTATCAAATAATAGTAAAAATTTTAGTCGAAAAACGCATGATAATACATTAAAGTAGGGTTAATTAACACGGAAAAGATGTGTTTCTAGGTCGCTATTACATTTTTTCTGCAAATTTCAAGGTATAAGGATGGTAAATATGAGCAGCAGCCAAACTAAAACAGACGTCATCTTGATTGGCGCCGGAATCATGAGTGCGACTTTAGGGACACTCTTGAAAGAACTAGTACCCGAATGGAATATTAAAGTGTTTGAGAAGCTAGAACAAGCAGGCGAAGAAAGCTCGAATGAATGGAATAATGCTGGAACGGGTCATGCCGCATTATGCGAGCTCAACTACACGGTTGAGAAGAAAGACGGATCTATAGATATTAGTAAAGCCATTGCAATTAATGAACAGTTCCAGGTCTCCATGCAGTTCTGGTCTTATCTTGTGCAGAGCAAGTTAATACGTAATCCTGAAGATTTCATTATGGCTTTGCCTCACATGAGCATGGTGCAAGGGAAAGATGACATTCTTTTCTTGAAGAAACGTTTTGAAGCGCTTACGAACAATCCCTTATTCCAAGGTATGGAATATTCAGAGAACCCCGAGCAACTGAAGGAATGGATTCCTCTCATAATGAATCAACGTTCTTCTAACGATGCGATAGCGGCCACAAAAATCGACTCGGGAACGGATGTGAACTTTGGTGCTTTAACGCGCATCCTTTTTGAGCATTTACAGTCTAGAAATGTTGACATTCATTACAAACATAGCGTAGACAATATCAAGCGCACGAGTGACGGTTCTTGGGAACTTAAAGTGCGCAATTTAAATAATAGTCAAGTGGAACGCCATCAAGCTAAATTTGTGTTCATTGGCGGCGGAGGCGGAAGCTTACATTTACTGCAAAAGACAGGTATTCCTGAAGGAAAGCATATTGGTGGATTCCCGGTTAGCGGGATTTTCATGGTGTGTAATAATCCAGAAGTGATTGAACAACATCATGCCAAAGTATATGGCAAAGCCAAAGTGGGCGCTCCGCCGATGTCCGTTCCCCATCTGGATACACGTTTTATCGACAACAAAAAATCGTTACTGTTCGGACCCTTTGCCGGATTTTCTCCTAAGTTCTTAAAAACGGGCTCTATGTTCGATTTAATCACTTCGGTCAAACCCAACAATGTCTTAACGATGTTAGCGGCAGGTGCAAAAGAAATGTCTTTGACAAAATACCTGATTCAGCAACTGATGTTATCCAAAGAACAGAGACTAGAAGAACTACGTGAGTTCATTCCGAACGCCAAACTCGAAGATTGGGATCTGGTTGTAGCCGGTCAACGTGTACAGGTGATCAAAGATACCGAAGCAGGTGGTAAGGGTACACTTCAATTTGGTACTGAAGTCATTACAGCAGCCGATGGTTCCATTGCAGCGTTACTCGGCGCCTCCCCAGGAGCTTCAACAGCTGTTCCTGTGATGTTCGAGATATTCCAGAAGTGCTTCCCGCAACAATTGAAAGAATGGGAACCTAAGATCAAAGAAATGATTCCGTCCTACGGATTATCTTTGATGGATCATCCAGACCTGCTACAGAGCATCCATCATTCAACTGCGGAGACGTTAGGTTTAACTAAAAAAAAAGAGCCCGTACTTAGTCTCTAGCATTAAATTGAGAATAACGTATAAAAAGAACCTTTAATCTCTATTGGATTGAAGGTTCTTTTGCATTATTTAGTGTTATTGATAGATTGTGTATTGGAAATTAGTTGTATATCATACATAAAAGGAATTTATTAATATTCTAAAAGGAAGAGATTACTTTCCCACTATACAAAGTTGGTAGAGGAGCATATAACCATGGATAGTATACAAAATACAGAGAGTACTCCAACAAAAATTTTGCTAGTTAGCAAAGGAACGATTCGTACTATATTATTATCCCTTTTTACAATAGACATAGCGGCTTATGTCTTAGCTAGACTCGGCTATAACTTTATCGTTTTGGATATAAGTTGGCTAATGATACCTATATTTTTACATGCTGTTTTTGCATTATATCTAGCTATTCTTAAGAGGAATGATATAGAAATAAGCAAATTATCTCGTATCACAGTTGCTATAGGAATCATCTTTGTTGTATGGCACATTTGTCTATCCTCCCTTTTCTCTACCTATACTTATAATTATATTGAACTCGAGTCCCCTGAGCACTCTGAGTCTTTAATTCTAAAATATAACTGTGTAACTTTAGGAGAGACAACATATCACTTTCAGATATATCAAAAAACGGATGTACCCGGTCTAACGCATAAAATAGGTGCATTCAGTACTTCATCTAGAGAATATAGCACCTTAAAAGAAGGAGAGAAAGCTATCAGAATAGGTCATGAACAATGGCTTTCAGAGAAAGTTGTGGTATTATCCAATTCCACTTGGCATGAGACAATTACATTAGAATAGACTCTGATGCTGTAACGGAGTATGGCGCTCCAAGAGAAAAGCCTGATCATGGGCTTTTTTTTAATATTCAGATTTATTTTGTAAAACCGTTGTAGAATATTCCATTCATAAATATAATATGTAATATATATCCATTTAAAAATGGGATATATACCATCACAGTTCAGTCATCTAACGCACTTATTCCGAAGTAAAGGAGGTGTGGTTCGTCATACAGAAAGATGTAGGCGATCTTTTCAGTCAAAACCAATCTGAGGAGGAATGAATAATGAATGCAGTTTTGCCCAAACCAGCTCTGTGGAACAAGTTAGTTGTCGCAGGGGGTGTATTGTTAACCCTAACCTTGTTAATGGTTCTTTTTCCTAGTACAAGCTCAGCACACGGGTATTTGGATTCACCTGCAAGTCGTGCCTTATTGTGCAAAAATAATATTAATACGGATTGCGCAGGCGCAGCCTATGAACCGCAAAGTGCAGAAGCACCTAAAGGGTTTCCAAACGGTGGCCCTGCGGATGGACATATTGCAAGCGCTAACAACACCTTCCCTAAGCTGGATGAGCAGACCTCAACCCGTTGGACCAAAGTCCCTTTTAAAGCAGGTGTGCAGCCTCTCAGTTGGCAGCTAAATGCCGCTCATGCAACGACAAGTTTCAAGTATTTCATCACGAAACAAGACTGGAATCCGAATGCTCCCCTTACAAGAGCATCCTTCGACCTTACACCTTTCTGTCAAGAGGATCTAAATGGAGCAAGTCCGACCAACTATCACACGACCACTTGTAATGTTCCGCAGCGAACAGGGTATCAAGTTATTTTAGCTATCTGGGAAAATTCAGGCGCACCTACAGCTTATATAAGTGTAGCAGATGTAGATTTTGGCGGAGGTAGTACTCTTAATGCTCCAGCTAATCTGAAATCAAGCGCTGTCACAGAGAACAGTGTTACGCTGAATTGGTCTGCTGTAGCCGGAGCAACAAGCTATCAAGTGTATCGCAATAACATTGCTGTGGGTACGACAACTTCAACGACTTATACAAATACGGGATTAACAAGCACAACTTCTTATACCTATACGGTGGCAGCCATCGACTCATCAGGCAAAGCCTCAGCCGCCTCTTCAGTATTAACGGTCAAAACAACAGGTGCTGGTGGTGTAGGAACGTATCCCGCTTGGAGCGCGACCACCGTATATGTTGGGGGCAACAAAGTAACCTACAACAATGTTAACTATGAAGCCAAATGGTGGACACAAGGGGAAATCCCAACGGGCACCAATGTATGGAAGATTATTCCTTAGATTGGTCTGACCCAGCCCTAGAGAGATCTCTAGGGCTTTTTTATTATGCATATAATAAGTCTTAGCATTTTAAATTACTTATATATACTTAAATATAATAGAGAAATACTTGTTGAAAATAATAAAATACTTATATATACTTATATCATAAAAGCTTAATACTTAGACTAGGAGGTCAGCCCCGTGTTTCAAGAAGCTAGACTTTTGAAAATTCTTGATTATTTACAACAACATGAATCGATGAGTGTAGGCGAGATCTGCTCCAAGTTTGAAGTATCCCGAGATACAGCGCGGAGAGATATTGTGAAGTTGGTCCAAGAAGGCGTAGTCGTTCGGACGCATGGAGGGGTAGCTCTTCCCGAGCTTCAGAAGGTGTTGTCTTCCTATCAAGATCGTCTTATTGAGGGGTCCTCTAGTAAGAATCACATTGGTCAACTTGCCGCGAAGCTAATTCACGATCATGAGACCGTATTTTTTGATGTATCAACTACCGTACAATTTGTAGCGGAACATATTCAGGCAAGACAAATTACCGCAGTTACCCATTCCATTGACAATGCAGGGGTTCTTTCTAAAAGAGAGGATCTAAGTATCTACGTGCTAGGCGGCTATCTTCATACTCAAAATCGGCTATTATATGGCCCTTCGGTCTTGGATAAGATCAGTGAAATAAAAGCAGATAAGGCGTATATTGGTGCAACATCCGTTCAATCCGATGGACTTTATTACCCTTATGAAGAGGACGTTCGAGTGAAGAAAGAAATGGCCAAACAGTCAGATCAGGTGATCTTAGTGGCAGACCACTCCAAATTTTCAGCGAAGTCAAGGTTCAAGTTAGATATAGATTATGTAGATATCATCGTGACGGATCAATCCATTTCTGAGGAAATGAAAGAAGTATTAGATCGGAAAAATATTACCTTGTTTGAATGTACAACAAATAACGCTCAGGATGGAGTGGAGTAGATATGAATAACACTGTAATTCGAGGAGTCAATCTTGTCCTACCACAGCAAATACTTTCATCCGTCTCCGTGTGGGTCAAGGCGGGTAAAATCGAACGGATCGATACAGATAAAGTACAGGATGATGAACAACAATACGAGGGTTATGAACAGATCGATGGACATGGAATGTGGCTCATCCCCGGTATGATCGATGTGCATATTCACGGAGCCCAAGGTTACGATATGATGGACGGCACACAGACTAGCATTCAAGAGGTGTCCAAAGCATGTGCTGCAACGGGATGCACCTCATTCCTAGCTACTTCAGTCAGTTCAACAATAGAAGATCTCCTGCGTATGATTCGAAGTGTAAAATCAGTTATCGGCCATGAACAGGGAGCTAAGATTGCAGGCATTCACTTAGAGGGACCGTATTTGAATCCGCTACGAAAAGGGATGCAAAATGAGAAGTATCTTCGTCACCCGGACCTTGATGAAATGAAGCTTATTTTTGAAGAAGCAGGTTCTTTAATCAAAATGGTGACGATTGCTCCCGAATTACCAGGCGGATTAGAGCTCATATCTTATCTGAAGGATCAAGGCGTGATTATAGCTGTTGCCCATTCAGATGCTACGTACGAAGAAGCGAAAGAAGCTTTTAGTGCAGGAGCTAGTCATGTAACCCATTGCTTTAATGGAATGAGACCCATTCATCACCGAGATCCCGGCATCGTCGTAGCTGCATTTGAAGAATCGCATGTAAGTCTGCAAGCCATTGTAGATCAAGTTCACCTTCATCCGGCCATTATCCGTTTAATGCATCGCATCAAGGGACCCGAAGGGATGGTACTCATTACGGATGCACTTCAGGCCATGGGGCTGGGGGATGGAGAGTACTTATTCGGTGGACATCATGTAACGGTAATTGAAGGTGTTGCTCGATTAGCGGACGGTACGCTTGCTTCCAGTACGGTAACGATGAACGATGCCGTTCGTTTAACGGTAGAGAACGGAATATCGTTCACAGATGCTGTTCACATGTCTTCCACATCCCCTGCTCGTATTCTCGGTCTGCACAGCAAAGGAAGAATTGAAATAGGTTATGATGCAGATTTGGTCCTCTTGAATGAGAGGTATGAGGTGCAGTGGACGATGGTAGGAGGAACACGGCTCTAATTCATTCGTACTCAGATAGCCTTATTTACAATCAAGAAGATCCGCGGTTTAAGCGGATTTTTTTGCATTCATATCTTATTTAAGGATATTATTCCAGACTGAGTAGTTAATCTTAGGAAATTCGGATATGTTACAATCAGATGAAAAAAGTGGAGAAGAGGGATGATATGCCTACAATATTGGTTGCTGATGACGATGCAAATATACGAGAACTCGTCTGTTTATTTCTTCGCAATGATGGATTTGACACCGTGGAAGCTAAGGATGGAAAGGAGGCACTGACCGTCTATACTTCAGTACATATTGATCTTGTTGTGCTTGATATTATGATGCCCAATATGGATGGTTGGGCGTTATGTAAGGAACTTCGCAAAAGGAGCCCGGATCTTCCGCTCCTGATGCTTACGGCAAGGGGAGAGACTTGGGAGAAAGTAAAAGGATTTGAACTCGGGACAGACGATTATCTTACGAAGCCATTTGATCCTCTGGAATTAACGGTTCGAGTGAAGTCACTTCTCAAACGATATAAGATGGCTTTCACTCAGACTATCCAATTCGGTAGTATTACTCTAGATCGGAAGACATATAAAGTCTTGTGTGGAGCAAATTCACTTGTATTACCTCTCAAGGAATTCGAATTGTTATATAAGCTTTCTGGAACACCCGGACAAGTATTTACCCGAGAGCAATTAATAGACCAAATTTGGGGTATGGATTATGCCGGGGATGATCGTACTATTGATGTACATATAAAAAGATTACGCGAGCGCTTTGTGGGCACACCCGATTTTTGTATTGAAACGGTACGAGGTCTCGGCTACCGACTAGAGATCATGTCATGATTAAATCCTTATACATACGTGTAGTTCTAAGCTTTCTGGTCTCCGTAATTGGAGGCATAATTATAGCTTTTTTTGTAGCTACTTGGCTATTTGAAGATAAACTGAATGACAATCTAAAAGTTACATTGCTGGACTTTGGTCAAGATATTGCGCACATCTACGAATCATTTCCTTTGCAGGAAGCTCAGACGCTTGTAAGTACAATGAAACAGCTTAATTCCTACCGCATTCGGATTTTTGACAATCTAGGTGAATTGCAAGCTTATGGAACTGTTCAAGGAGAGCATTACACTAAGGTGTCCCAGAAGCAAATAAATGAAGTGATACATGGGAGTATCGTCCAAGTGAAGACAAATGATATTGATCCTATTCTTGTAGGCATACCGCTTCATACAGAGAAAGGAATGAGAGCGCTGTTCGTCGAGCAGCGTGCGAATTCTTCCTCCTCATTTATTATTAAGTGGATTTTCAACTTCTTGATGTACTCCTTAGTAGCGGGAAGTTTACTGATGTTGATAGCCGCTATATTTTTAATCAGACCTATCAAAAAACTGACCCAAGCGACTAAGCATATAGCAGCGGGAGATTTCAATATTAAGCTTAATATTAAGCAATCGGGTGAGTTAGGAACTTTGGCACGTAGTTTTGAAGAGATGATGCATAATCTACAACGGATAGAGCAGATGCGCAGAGATTTTGTGACCAATGTGTCGCATGAGGTTCGATCGCCACTCACTTCAATTTCTGGATATGCTATGGCACTTAAACAAGTGAATATCTCGGAACAGGACCGGAGTAGATATCTCGAAATTATTATTGCTGAAGCCGAACGAATGTCCCATATGAGTGATAGCTTAATGCAACTCAGTATGCTAGAGTCTCAGTCCCAACAACCAAAGTGGACTGTTCAGAATTTGGACGAACAGATCAGAAGAGTTATCGTAGCTATTCAGCCGCAGTGGACGGCACGTGCTATCCATTTTGAACTCAATCTTAGAGCCGTATCCTTCAGAGCAGATCACGATCAGCTTAATCAAGTTTGGATGAATCTCATAGGAAACAGCATTAAATTCTCTTCGGAAGGCGGTAGGATTAGCGTCAGTATGAGAGACGAAATTAGTAACGTGACTATCCGAATAGCAGATGCAGGAATTGGTATTTCTGAAGAAGATCAAAAGCGGATATTCGAGCGGTTTTACAAGGCGGATCATTCCCATAGTCGGAAGTATGAAGGAAGTGGGCTAGGACTCTCTATCGTGAAGCAGATTTTAAAGCTTCATCAAGGGGAAGTGCAGGTGGACAGTGAACAGGGAAGAGGAGCCACCTTTATTGTTACCCTACCCAAAATCAAGGAGGGAGAGTCGTAAGAAAGAGATGTACCGTTTAATTCGAGTCGTTCATATTGCGTTCATATTGTCGTCATGAGGAGTCCATCTTCACTGTATATGCTTGGATTAAATTATACAGATGAGGATAGGGGACGATGAAAAATGAACACAAAAGAAGAATCACCAATAAAGAGGAAGCATACATGGTTTAAACTTTTAGCTAAAGGGATGGGTGCTGTAGCTGTTGCCATCTTGTTATTCTTGGTCATTGTATTCATAGTAAATGGGGTCTGTAATCAACTCGAACAACGGAAAATAGAAACCTACGGTCAGCTCGTCCCTGTAGATGGAAAACATATGAATGTGCTCATTGAAGGTCAAGGGAAAGAGACCATTGTTCTCCTACCTGGGTATGGAACAGCAGCACCGGCATTGGATTTCAAGCCATTAATCGAAGAGCTTTCACCAAATTATAAGGTGATAGTGATTGAACCCTTTGGATATGGATTGAGCGATGGAACGGAAAAGGAGCGTACCACTGAGAACATTACCCATGAAATTCATGAAGCACTACAGCGCCTAAATATCGATCGTTATATCTTAATGGGACATTCCATTGCAGGTATTTACGGATTGGACTATGTAAATACTTATAGAAGCGAAGTGAGCGCTTTTGTAGGAATAGACAGCAGTGTGCCGCAACAAGAGGGAATGGATACGGAATTTCCAATTCGAACGTTCAAATTTCTCAGAGCATCAGGTCTGGCTAGACTGGTTGTGAAGTTAAGTCCAGATCCATATGTTAATACAACTTTTGATGAGCAGACAAAGAAGCAGATGAACATGCTTTTGCTTAAAAACATGAATAATTCGACGCTCTTAAATGAAATGGAGCACTTTTATACGAACTTTACATCTGCGCAGAAAGAAACATTCCCTACAACTCTTCCCGTGTTGTTGTTTGTAGGTTTGAAGGACACATCCGTTAAGGATTGGGTACCACTGCATGAAGAACAGGCCAAACAATCTCACGATGGTAAAGTCATAACACTAGATGCATCTCATTATATTCACCATACCAAGTCAAAAGATATGGTTCAGCAACTCACCCTATTTATGGACAACCTAAAGTTACACCCTTAAGATATCAATACAACCGAGATGATTAATTAGCACAATCCATCCACAGGAGGGGTTGTGCTAATCTACATTAACTATAATATCGAGGGAATTGGAACGTAATATAGTAACTAATCTTTATAGAGTAGCGTTGTACTTATAAGATGGCTTATTTTAGAGGCAGTTTTATTTATAAACTCTCCCATTTAGGATAAAATTTTAATTTTTACATAAGGAGTTCATGATATGAGTCAAGATACTTATATGGTTCATTTAGATCGTGTTTCTTTTGAGCTGCAAGAACCTCATGATTTTAGTTGGATCAAGCCATTTGGAACCGTGGTGAATGTGTTCGACCAACAGGATTCGGGTAACATCTGTTTTGGAGTGGAAAAGGACGGAAAGAAGAAATTCATCAAGTATGCGGGATCCCGTCCCATGGAATACAAGGGAGAACCAAGGGATGCTATCGACACGCTTTACAAGGCAGTGCCTTTATACGAGGTCTTGGAACATCCTGCGCTAATTCGATTAGTTGAGCATTTTAAGACAGCTGATGGATATGCAGCCATATTTGATTGGGTGGATGGCGAATGCTTGCATTCTCATTGGTTATTTGCTGGAGCAGAGAAGCTTGCCCATCCTAATTCACCTTTTTACAAGTTCAGGCAGCTATCCATCGGACAAAGGCTTAATTCGCTAGACGTTATCTATGATTTTCATAGATTTGTAGAGTCTAAAGGATATGTAGCTGTAGATTTTTATGATGGAAGCATCCTATATGATTTTTCTACTAATGTGACTAAAGTTTGTGATATTGATTTCTATCGATTAGGTCCTTCTGTTAATGATAGCGGGGAACAATTTTGGGGGACTACACGATTAAAATCCCCTGAAGAGTTCACATTAGATGCTCCTATTGATCCGATTACGAATGTATTTACTATGGGAGCCATCGCATTTACTTTACTTGGCGGTGAGCTGGACCGCTCTTTCTCCAAGTGGGAAGCAAGTTCCTCCCTGTATGAAGTAGCTCTGCGAGCCGTGAGTCAAGAACGAGAACAACGTTATGATTCAATCTATGCTTTTAAAAAGGCTTGGGATGAAGCAAAGAGCGGGCGGAGTTGAGATTTGATACTAAGGAGGCATGGTATATGTATAAGTCATTAGAAAGAACAATGACTACGGAAAGATTAATGCTGAGACCTTTTGAATTATCAGATGCACAACGTGTCTTTGAATACTGCAATAATTATAATCTATATAAAAGTACATTAAATCTTCCTTACCCATACTCACTGGAGTGCGCATTGTCATGGATTAAAACGCATGAAGAAAATTTCATCCATAATCTATTCTATGAGTTTGCGGTAGCAGATCGAATCACGAATGAACTATACGGAGCAATAGGAATATCTCATAATCAACAATATAGATTAGGAGAACTTGGCTACTGGATGGGAGAAGAACATTGGGGGAACGGTTATGCCACGGAGGCCGCTCGTGCTGTACTTGATTTTGCATTCCAAGAAAAGAATTATAACAAAGTGTATGCGCGATACTTTGCTACTAATATAGGATCAGGGCGAGTTATGGAGAAAATAGGCATGGTGAGGGAAGGCGTGCTACTTGAGCATATATACAAAGAAGATAGATTCGAGGACCTTGTTCATTACGGAATACTGGCGCCCAAAATTTAAACAAGTGGAATGTATATCTCCATAGAGTGACATAAATAAGTTAGATCATAGGCTGAGAAGCGATTCGTTTTTAACGAAGTCGCTCTTTTTTTTTGCTAATGATATAGATTTCAGTATTCCATTTGACATCATGTTCTATATTTCGAGGAAATAATATGAATTTTTACAAATATTATGTGTGCAATCTTACATAACTGTTATATTGTATATGGATGATATACATTATAAAACAATAGAGGGATTCAAATGAATAATATGAATTTTCAAGTTAATTTGCAAGGAATTATTGATCTTTTATCCAACCATTTATACTCCGACCCCGGTGTTTTTATACGAGAACTTCTCCAAAATGGCATCGATGCGATAACGGGCAGGAAGAGATTAGGCCATACATTTGAAGGGCAGATTAAAGTGGAGTTATTCACTTCAACTCCTAGAAGGATGTCCTTTTCAGATAATGGTCTAGGTCTTACACAAACAGATATTGAATTATTTTTAGCACGGATAGGAAGTTCGATTAAAAAGGAAAACTTAGATACTTCGGATGACTTTATAGGTCATTTTGGTGTTGGGATTCTCTCTTGCTTTGTGATTAGTGAGGAGATTGTACTTATAACACGTTCGGCGGTTAGTGAGGAAGGATTGGAATGGAGAGGCAGACCGGATGGCACGTATTCTCTAAAGACGCTTACTAAAAAAGTACCGATCGGCACAACGGTGTATTTATCTGCGAAGCCTGAATATGAAGAGTACTTCGAATATTATCAAGTTTCAAATCTTTTGAACAAATATGGGGAATATCTACCTACGCCGATTGTTCTGAGTGAAGATAATTATAATATGAATATCAACGAGTCGAGCCCCCCTTGGCTAATGAGCAAAAAAGAAGCTATGGAATACGTTGAACGTACGGATTATTCTACACCCATCGATATCATCCCGCTGCACTCACACCTTGGTGGGGTTACAGGTATAGCGCATATTCTTCCTTATGCGGTCAGTCTTCAAGATGAAAAGAAGCATCGCGTGTATCTGAAAAATATGCTTTTATCCGATAAAATGAGCAATATCCTGCCTTCTTGGGCATTTTTCGTTAACAGTATAATCAATACGACTAGCCTTAAGCCTACAGCTTCTCGTGAAGGATTCCAAGAAAATGATCTGTTTCATGCGGTATGTGATGAATTAGGAGTGTGTATCAAACGCTACCTTATTGAGTTAGTGGACAAGGATATGGATCTATTTCAACAGATTATTCGCATTCACTATGTTTCTCTGAAGACGATGGCGGTTGAAGATGATGCATTATATGAACTTTTTATCCGGCATCTTAAGTTCGAAACTTCTTATGGGGATATGAAGATGGATGATATTCTTAAGGATCATACAACCATCTTAGTAACAGCTTCTTTAGATGAATTTAGACAAATAGCAAGGGTAGCGAAAGCCCAGGAGTTAATGGTTATTAACGGAGGTTATGTACATGATCTCGATTTGGTGCGCAATCTTACGCAAGTTGAACCCCACATCACTGTAGAAGTGTTGGATATTCTAAAATTCTCTAATCGCTTTGAAGAGTTGGACAATGAGGATCATGCATTGACTCAACCCTTTCTAAAGTATGCTAGTCATCTATTGGAGAAATTCCAATGTCAGCCTCTAGTCCGCTGGTTCGAACCATCTGAGATTCCAGTCATGTATAACACGAATCAAGAAGTGAATTTTTTTAGATTAACTGAAGAAAGCGAAAAAGTAGCTAACCCTCTTTTTTCTGATATCGTACTTGTGATTAAGGATGAATTATATGAGAAGCCCTATGCAAAGCTTTGTTTTAATTATAATAATGTAATGGTGCGCAAAGCTATGGAGTCGAGTGATCTCACCTTGCAAAAAGCTAGCATCGAGTTGTTTTATACGCAAGCTCTGCTACTAGGTAATCATCCTATGGGGCCAGAGGAACTTCGCTTGATGAATGATTCGCTCCTTCATTTTATGAACAGAGGATTTGAGAATGCTAATGGTGCGCTGCAATGAGAGAGCGTTATAATGAATTAAGACGTATGAGTTGGGAACTTCCTCAGGGAAAGCAGAAAATAATGGTCATGGAGAAAATGATTCGAATTGCTGACCTCTACATGACCGAAGAAGATGCCTATCAGACTCGCATCTCTTATTTAACGGCAGCTTCGGAGGCCGGGGCCTCAGAAAAAATGATTATTGCATTTGCTTGGTGCCTAGCCAAATTCGAGGGCAATCCTGGTAAGTATTCGTATCATGAATTGTTATGGTATTACAAGTGGATTTTAGGGGCAATCTGGAAAATACCAGAAATCCGTCTAGAGCAGATTGAATCTTTGTTCGAACATTTCAAAGTTATGAGTGAACAATATGGCTATAATCTAAGAGCTTATTATCATAAACAAGTGAATTATACACTATCAATAGGGAACTTTGATGCAGCCGCAAAGGCATATAAATTGTGGCGAACGATCCCAAGAGACGGTTTGGCCGATTGTAAAGCTTGTGAGCAAAATTTATTCGGTATATATATGTTCAGAATTGATTATATCAAACGAGGCATGCAAGCCATGAAACCTATCCTTGAAGGTAAACTGCGCTGTGGCTCTATCCCAGAAAATACGTATAGTCAAGTGCTCTTGCCTCTACTCAAGCTTG
The DNA here is from genome assembly GCF_017874255.1 of Paenibacillus shirakamiensis. Classification (GTDB taxonomy): domain Bacteria; phylum Bacillota; class Bacilli; order Paenibacillales; family Paenibacillaceae; genus Fontibacillus; species Fontibacillus shirakamiensis. The sequence continues at coordinate 955,230 of NZ_JAGGLD010000001.1, forward strand.
GTAAGTATGAGCAAGCCTCTAAGATTGCTAATAAGGCCTATCATATGATAAAGGGTCCTGAATATCTTAGCGAGCATGGGAAATTCCTTCTCTTTTTCACGGTTACATCTCCCACCAAAGCAAAAAAAGTATATAATGAAACAATTGAATTTGCCTTAGATAGTAAAGTAGGATGGGATAGATTGGAGTATTTTCTTTGTGCACGTTTTTTTCTTACAGAGTGGCATAAGAAGAAGCGGAAAATACAGCTAGTGGCTGGAGATCAAGTTACTTTGGCATGGTTAGATCAAGAAATCCAACGGATTTCCCAAGCGTTTAATTATCGAAATGGAAATGACTATATTCATCTCTTTATTGCGCAACATTACAAAAACATTCAAGAAATTAAAGATGCATATCCTGAATAAAAGCATCCCAAAAAAAGATCGAGACCAGAAATGGCCGATCTTTTTTGTACGTACAGTTATTGGTTGATGAATTACAAAGAGTCTATTCATGCGACAACGCTATAATAGAAGGGTACATTAAAATAGAATGAAGATAAAAGGAGGCATTTTTTATGAGTCAACGGTTTCGTATAACTCGATCTATGCAAGGAGAACAGGGTGGACTTCCCTCTATTACATTGGAAGAATGCATACAGTATTTCGCATCGCTTTCAGATTTTGCATATTCCACAAAGTTAGTTGTAACGGGGGCCGAGAGCACCATGACCATTGAAGGAGATTTCTTTATGTGGACCTATGAAGATTTGGAAATTCCTTTTCGCTTATATATGGGAGACATCTATGTCGCTGTGACAAACGAAGCGGTTATCCCCAAAATGATGGACATCGCAACGGACTTGCGGGCTGATATATTAGAAGGCTAAGAGCACACCATTAACCTCAAAAAAGGTTCCATGCAAACATCCGTAAATGGACATATGATTCAACTGAAGACGCCTCCTTTTATGGTTAAGGGAATCATGATGGTTCCCCTACGCCTAATTAGCGAAGCCCTAGGGGCTGAAGTCGCTTGGAATGATAAGAAGCGAAGCATCGAGATCCATACCCAAATCAAATAAAGCAGCTGTTATAATGAGCACTACCAGTTTAGAAATTTCAAAACAATACACCATAAAATTAAATGGGATAGGGCATACTTCATGGAAACATATGGTTTAGGAGGAGTAGGCATGATCCATAATCATTTGCGTCCTTTCCCAGCGAATTTTCTTTGGGGTTCGGCATCTGCCGCTTACCAAATTGAAGGCGCTTGGAATGAAGATGGAAAAGGCCCATCGGTGTGGGATGAATTCACGAAGATAAGCGGGAAAACTTTTGAAGAAACCAACGGAGATGTGGCGATGGATCATTATCATCGTTATCGGGAAGATATTGCACTCATGTCAGAAATGGGACTCAAAGCGTATCGTTTTTCTGTGAGTTGGCCACGCATTTATCCTAAGGGTTATGGGGAGGTCAATGAAGCGGGCTTGCAGTTCTATGATGATCTAATTAATGAACTCCTTGCCCATGACATTGAACCCGTACTCACGCTTTATCATTGGGATGTTCCACAAGCCTTAATGGATGAATATGGCGCTTGGGAATCCCGCCGAATCATTGATGATTTCGATCGGTATTCAGTAACACTATTCCAACGTTTTGGTGATCGAGTGAAGTACTGGGTAACGTTGAACGAACAGAACTATAACACGAACCATGGTTTTATTACAGCTATGCATCCACCAGGCGTCAAGGATCGCAGACGATTTTATCAAGCGAATCATCATGCTTTTTTGGCGAATGCCAAAGCTATTCAATCTTTCAGAAAGTATGTACCTCATGGGAAAATAGGACCAAGTTTTGCTTATTCTCCTGCTTATCCGGCTTCAAGTAAGCCTGAAGACATGCTTGCCTTCGAGAATGCCGAAGAATTCACTAACTATTGGTGGCTGGATGTATACTGCCGTGGAGTATATCCCACAATCCCTCTGCAGAATCTTGAAGAGCAAGGTTTGGCCCCTCATTTTGAAGAGGGAGATCTGGAACTATTGCAACGGGGCAAGCCTGATTTTGTAGGCGTAAATTACTACCAGACGATCACCTATGAACACAATTCATTAGGTGGCATAGCTGAGGGACGCATGAATACCACAGGAGAGAAAGGCAGTAATCAATCTACTGGCATTCCTGGTCTTTACAAAACGGTAGCGAATCAAAATCTGGAGACATCGAATTGGGACTGGGCGATTGATCCCATTGGACTACGAATTGGTCTTCGGCGGATCACAAGCCGCTACCAGCTCCCCGTATTTATTACGGAGAATGGTCTAGGTGAATTCGACAAGTTGGAGAAAGATCAGACTATTCATGACGATTATCGCATTGCGTATCTAAAGTCTCATCTGATTCAGTGCCTTCAAGCAATGAATGATGGGGTGGAATTGATAGGCTACTGTAGTTGGTCATTTACTGATGTTTTGAGCTGGCTCAACGGATACCAAAAAAGATATGGGTTCGTATATATTGACCGTAATGAGAGGGAAGAGAAGACATTGCATCGATTCAAAAAAGACAGCTTCTACTGGTATCGGGATGTTATTCAGACGAACGGTGACCATTTATTTCAGTAGCTGATAGTTGTGAACCACAGAACCTGAGAATCAGGTTCTTTTTTTATGTGAAAAATCGACTCGAAATCATCATAAGGATAACAAAAAAGCCTCGAATTCGAGGCTTTCTCAACTAACATATTACATATTATTAAAATCCATATTGAAAATTAGATAAACTCAGTGCGGGTCCACCAATAGATATGGTGTACGTGCCATAAGGCAAGTTAGGAATAGAAGCAATGATTTTTCCAGATCCACCATAAGAACTAAAGGCTCTAGTATACACGGCTTGTCCAGTTTGATTAGTTACGACTAAATCTGCGTAAGATCCGCTAAAATCAGCACTGATTCTTAATTGTCCTTGACCTGTTACTTGCACATTCGTTGCTGCTGATGCAGTTAATGGAATAATGGTAAATAAGGCAAAACAGAGTAACAGGAGAACCAAGACACTATTCTTCTTCATAACTCACTTCCTTTTCCATTATTTAGGTACAAATTCAAATTACCACAGATGAGACATGTTGTATACGTGTCATTTTAACAAATTGCGCATATGTAAAAAGTAACATTTTTATACATTTTATCCCTTTTTAAAGGTAATTTTACCTAATTATTTAATTATTTTACAATAAAAGTCTTTACTTACTGAAATTTTATAACTATATTATTAGTACAAATTAAGATGCATATGTAAATAATATACTAGCTCTGAAAAGCATTTTCAAATACATAAAATTAGTAATCATCTTTGTGTAGTACTAGAATTGTATTTTACCTACAAGTTCGACAAAATGAGGGGAGGAGTAGATACACTTAATGTCTCAGTAATGCACGATATCAGAACCTATGAACAAGCTGTAGCAAAAAATGTTATACAATCAAAATTAATTCACTCCAATGCATTATACTAGAATACACCCCTCAAATCTTTAAACCACACAAAAGACAAAGTCACTTTGTACATTCGCAAGAAAGTCACATTTCTTATTGATTACAAAGCAACACTTTCAATCTTTTTCAATGCTCTTGCATTCAACTTATGCCTAAGTACTTTACTTGCATAACCTCATGAGCGCATGAATCCTCTCACTTTCTATGCTGTTAACTGAACTACCCTTTTGATATAACAACACAACGACTCTTCTTTCCAGTCAAAATAACGTTATTCTTCATGTTCATTTCCCTAATGAATTCTATTTAATATACTTCTAAATTCTGAGCAGCGTTAGGCAGAAATTTATTTAGCAAGTGAAATGAATAGGAGGGACTCTATGAAGATCCGTAAGGCTATCATACCCGCAGCAGGTCTGGGTACACGCTTTCTCCCCGTAACTAAAGTTATGCCGAAAGAAATGCTTCCAATCGTGGACACGCCAGCCATTCAATTTATTGTTGAAGAGGCCGTGGCTTCTGGCATTGAAGACATCATTATTGTGAGCGGAAAAGGTAAAAGAGCTATTGAAGATCATTTTGACCGATCTTTTGAACTGGAAAAAGCGTTGCTTGAAAAAGGCAATATTGAACTATATGAAAAAGTCATCTCTTCCTCTAATTTGGCGGATATCCATTATATAAGGCAAAAAGAACCAAGAGGGCTTGGACATGCTGTGTGGTGTGCTAGAAAGTTCATAGGAAATGAACCTTTTGCGGTTTTGCTGGGAGATGATATTGTTCAATCTGCTGTCCCTTGTCTCAAACAGATGATGGATATTTTTTACCAAAATCAATCCTCGGTCATCGGCGTACAGCCTGTTCCTTACAGTGAAGTGTCCCGCTATGGAATTGTCGATGGAGAATTTATGGGAAATGGCCTCTATGAAGCGAGGGACTTTATTGAGAAACCTTCAATGGACAAGGCACCTTCGAATTTGGCCATCATGGGGAGGTATATTCTAACCCCCGCTATCTTTGACATATTGGAACATCAAGAAGTAGGTGCAGGAGGAGAAATACAGCTCACAGATGCGATTGCAAGTTTGAATGATTTTGAACGTGTATTAGCCTTTGAATTCAATGGGAAGAGACATGATATTGGCGATAAAGTAGGCTTCATCAAAACCACAATTGAATATGCCTTAAAAAAAGAAGAAATGCGTAGTGAGATTCTAAATTTCATCCACGATATCATAGCCAAGGAAGCAAACATCAAACTCTAAAGAATGATGAACTGTATGGAGGGATACACGTGAAATTTTCTATGTATTGGCACAATGGACGAAGCTTAGGTCACACAGCGGAAACAGCTAAAATTGCTAAATATTTCACCACTCAATATAGTGATCTATCTCTTTCTGGATTATCGGGTGCATTTAAGGGATTGGATTTGCTCCCTTCAAGTATGGATATGGTCAAGCTGCCTGCTTTTACGAACTATGATTCACCCAAAGGGTGGGGTACTTCCGGGCGTCAAGGACTTCCATCAGAAGCTTTGTTTGCATGTAGGGCGGAGATGGCGGAAGTATTCATTCGTCATTATACGCCGGACTATTTCTTCGTGAATCATCTACCTTTTGGGGCAGAGAATGAACTCATACCTGCGCTCAACACAATGAGAAGCGGTGTAAAAGTTCTGACATTGCGAGGGGTATTATTCGATCGAGAAAAGACAAATCGATTATATTTCACTGGAGAGCCGGCTCGGTGGATTGAGCAGAATTACGATTATATATGTGTGCATATAGATCCAGCTATTTTTAGCTTAGAGGATTACTATGATATTCCGTCTCAACTACTGGATCGTATTCATTATACAGGTTACTTAATTGACGATTATACAGTTACGCCAGGTCAAGCTCGGGAGCAGCTCGGTTTGCATCCAGACGAAAAAATCATCGTAGCTAGTATGGGAGGTGGACAAGGGGCTTATCGCATATGGGAGAATATGGTCAAATCTCTCCTGAAAAACAAAGAGCATTTTGATCAAGCCTACATTGTGACAGGTCCATACCTAGAAAAAGATGATGCGATTCGTTTGAAAAAATGGGCGGCAGAACTTCCTTGGTTACATGTCCTAGAATATGTGCCCAACATGATGGCATGGATGGCAGCTTCCAATTTATTTATTGGTGCGGCCGGTTCGAATATGCTAGGTGAGATTCTTGCCACCAAATGCAATGCTATCGTCATTCCTCGTCAGGTCCGGGAAGTGGAACAAAAGATTCACTCGGCCTTGCTTAAGGAGCGGGGATTCGTTCGAGTATGTGATCTTGAGGGTGTCTACGATGGAAAGTTGGATCAACAAATATATGACGGTCTTCAAGAACCTATAGCCTTCCGTCAATCCATTCAGATGAATGGCACTTCTGCTTATAGCGACATATTAAATTTGAATAAAATATTAGTCTGATAAAGATAAAATCATTGAGGTGATATTGTGGCTGAGAAGATTCCTCCTGTAACCATATTATTACGATATTTTACGGTGGGTGGCTTGGAACGGGTCGTTATTGATTTGGCTAATTCATATGTAAAACAAGGTGTAGATACACAAGTGGTCGTCATGTCAACGGGTAAAAGAAACTCACTTATTTCGGAACTCGATCCTCTAGTCAAGGTGTCTTTGTTGTCAGGCTCACTAAGAGAAAAATTAACGAACCTCAGAAATTTAACCAAAGATAGAATTGTTCATATTCACTTTGGAGATGGTCGTATCCACCCACTCATTAGAACTGCATTGCTTGGAAGAACGGTTGTCGTTACTTACCACAGTGTCTACAGCCACAAGCGCAATTGGTTCATTAACCGAGCAGATCAATTCTGGGCTTCCAAAGCTTCAGAGATCGTGGCCGTATCCGAAGCCGTGAAAAGTTTTGCGGTGCAAGATGTGCATATTCCCTCGGGCAAAGTGACAGTCATTCGTAATGGTGTCGAGATCAATGCCGGCCAAAATGAGGTCAAATCCGATGATGCAATGATTACTTTAATATCTCTAGCGAGTCTGTATCCTCATAAAAATCATATGGTTCTTTTTAAAGCTATGAGTATTGCTAGAAAAAAAGGATTGCGTGTGAAATTGATTGTCATTGGTGATGGACCCTCTATGGCAGATCTGTATCAGTATGCTATTCAAGAAGGAATCAATGAGAATATTGAGTGGTATGGAGCAGTGTGGAAGAGATCGATTGTTCAGTCTTTGCTACGTGATTCCGACATATTTGTGTCGGCCAGCAATTTCGAAGGCATGCCGATTTCGATTCTTGAAGGCATGTCCTATGGACTACCGATGATTTTGTCGGATATCTCCTCCCACAGAGAACTTGCAGATAACTCTGCCCTATACTTCTCACCAACGAATCCAGAGGAAATGGCCGAGCTTCTTGTTCGTCTAACTAGCAACAAAATACTTTATGAACAGCTCAAAGTCTACAGCTTGTCCCGTGTCCATAATTTTCATTTGAATAATTGTGTACAGGATTACCTTAAGGTCTATCAAAAGGCTGCTGGGGACGCATGAGTTCATCCTCATTCCTATTAAAAAACTGTACCTTATTTATCGATGACAAAATAACTTATAACGCTAATCTGCTCATCGTCCATGGCAAAATACACTCTATTCATGAGGACGATGAACTGGACATCGATGTAGAGACCTGGGATATGCAAGGGAAGTATGTGTTTCCAGGTTTTGTTGACATCCACGTGCATGGAGCCCATGGACAGACGTTCAACAGTTCATCGGTGGAGATCTGGGAAGATATCATGCTCGCTCATGCATTAGCGGGTTCGACCACCTTACTTCCAACTGTGATGACGGATACGAAACCGAATATGCTACAGGCCTTAGCAGTGGGTACAGACCTGAATCGCCAAGGCAGGGTAGCAGGGATTCATCTTGAAGGACCCTATTTAAATTTTGAACAACGCGGTGCTCATGACGCCAAGGATTTATTACTCCCACAAGATGATTTCATCGAGAGCCTCCGTGACTACTTTCATGCAATCAAGTTAGTGACGTTAGCTCCTGAGTTAGAGGGAATGTCCTCTCTGATTCAGACATTACATGCACATCAGATTATTGTCTCCGCAGGACATAGTGTTGCGAATGCCCAAGTTATTGAGCGCAGCAAACAGATCGGGTTGAGCCATTTTACTCATTTATGGAGTGGGCAGACACTACTAACCAAACATGGACCGTGGCGCAACCTCGGACTTATTGATATTGCCCTAAGTTCGGAAAATATGACAGCAGAAATGATAGCGGATGGCTTTCATTTGCCCGAAGAATTAGTAAAGATTGCATACCGTTGTCTGGGTAAGGATCGGCTGTGTCTCATCTCGGATGCCTCCGCAGGGACAGGACTACCTCAAGAAAGTCATTTTGTGATGGGTTCCTCAGAAGGCATCGTTAAAGAGGGTGTAGCTCTTAGCGTATGTGGGAATTCGTTCTGTGGAAGCACAAGTTTTTTAACTGACATATTCCGGTTCTGTGTTCATAAAGCAGGAATTCCTATAGCTGAAGCGGTACAGATGGCGACTTCAACACCAGCCAAAATTATAGGTATCGATCATATTGTAGGCAGAATTGAACCAGGTAGAAATGCAGATCTACTTATAATGAATGAAGATTTAACCGTCTACTCCGTGCTACAACAAGGAGTCAAAGTGAAGGAGAAGATCCGAAGTTATGATTCCACTTAACAACCAGCGAGTAGGGATTTGTGGGATAGGGCATCGTGCCTTAAGTACGTATCTTCCTTTTTTTAAAAGTGAGGTTGCTACATCAAAAGGTTACGAACTTGTGGCGGTAGCTGATACGAATCCTGATCAACTTACGAAGGCTCATCTCGATATGAGCGATCTCTTGCTGTTCGAATCCTTTGAAGAGATGCTTTCAGTCGTCCCCTTAGATTATGTAATTCTTGCAAGTCCAGATCATGTGCATTATGAACATATTCTTTTGGCATTAGCCAAAGTAAAGCATGTGATTTGCGAGAAGCCGATGGTGATTCATTCAGCACAAGCCCATCAAGTTCTCTTGGAGTTGAATCACTCTCCTTCCTCATTAATTGTGACGCATAATCTAAGGTATTTAAGTTTGAATTCGACCATTAAATCACTACTAAATCAGCGAAAGATAGGTCAGGTTACCGTTGTTCAATTCTCATATCATCTCCTGCCCGGACATGGGGCTAGCTATTATCGTAGATGGCATCGATATATGCAGAATTCAGGTGGATTTGCAGTGACGAAGAGTTGTCACCACTTTGATTTGATTAATTGGTGGATAGAAGATCGACCGGCCGCCGTGTCGGGATACTCTCACCGAAATTATTATATGCCCGACTTATATGTGGAAGGAAAGCCTTCGACAACCATACCTAAGGATGCTGAGCTAGATGATACCTGGGTAGCTTCCATTCAATACACCAAAGGTGCTTTGGCTATGTATGTACTTCATACTTATTCCACATTTGAAGGATTTCATCTGATGATTAGTGGAACGAAAGGAAATTTAGAAGTGAAATATGATAAAAATTCTACTTCTAATTACCAGATCACTTTCAATTATTTAGATGGACGTCGTGAAATGATTGAAGTTCAGCGAGAATCAGGTAGGCACTCTGGAGCGGACCAACAAATGCTAGAGCATCTGTTCAACATGAATGCAGATGATAGACGGTGTAGCGCTTTGGATGCGGCTTATGCCGTGGCTATTGGGGATGCAATTAATAGATCTAGTTCTCAAGGAACAATCGTTCAAATCAGAGATGTATTCCCTTCTCTAGTGTAATTGTTCATCTTCATATCATCTATCTAAGGAGATTGATAAGACATGGGAGAATTGAATATATCGATATCTATTATGACTCACCCCATGAGGCGAAGGCTTGCAAAAGAAGTTGCGGAACAGCTTAGTCATGAGACTGTAGATATCATTATTGATCCCGACCCGTGGAGTGGTCCAGCTACATTAAGAACTTCCATAAAGGCATGGGCATCCATAAAACCAGACGCTACTCATCATATCGTACTCCAAGACGATGTTCTGCTCGTAGATCAATTTATGGACCATGTTCGTGATGCGGTGAGTATGTCGCCACATACTCCGGTTGCATTTCACACAGATTGGATGTCTAGAAATGGAATGGTCGTGCGCTTGGGTACTTGGTCTGGGGCTAGAATGATCGATGCGGTGCCCGAATATACTCCCTGTCTGGCTTTAGTCATGCCGCGTCATCAAATTGAGGGATTCTTAAGTTTTGTTAAAGATTGGCCGGATCCGCTAGAGGCAGATGATGATGTAATGAGAAAATACTTCGCAGCTTATCAGATTCAACTTAAATTAACCCTGCCTAATCTGGTAGAACATTTAAGATACAAGAGTCTCGTAGGCAATGATAGTCAAGGGAAGCGATCTTCTTCTTGTTTTGTCTCGACCTTGGAACCACAATATTTCCTAAAACCATCCACATGCCTTAGTGGATTGGATGATCTACCTTATTTTAGACGAGCTGAGATTACGCTTTATTCCAGGCAAAAGCAGGACAGCTCTGAATATTATGAGCAGGGCACAGCAGCTTATGAGTGGAGTAAACTAGGTCTCAAAGAATTCGCCTCAAAGTATGATATCGATCTGGATCACCTTATGGAACAATATAATTCTTTTCTAGATCAACAAGATGTAGATCAGATTCATCTGTGGTTAAAGTTACTCTCTCCCCGAGCGTTATGGGGGCTGTGGATCAGTGGCTATATTTTAGAATGGTCAAAAAGTTTAGCGCCTTTGTCGAATATAGCTCATCAGGAACATGTTCCTGAACAGGTAAGAGATAGGATTAGATCTACCTTAATTATTGGCGGGCTGTTCCCGGAAATGTCCCATCTTGAACTGATAGAACATACTAGCAATCTCATGCCTGTGGTCAATGCAGGTATTGAAGCGGCTCATAAATCAAATGCAATGATACCATACCGAGGAGGGAGTGAGTCTCATGTCTAAGACGTTACCATCATCTCTGGAGCTGGGTTCCAATCTTGCTGTGGAAGTTCGAACCCTGGAGGAAGGTCATCATTTCACGATAGAAACAGGACCGTCCGAGTATGTAATTGTAATTTTGACAGGTACCTGCAGTGTAAAGATAGAGTCAAGTGAACAAATGTTTGATCATTTGGGAGGAAGAACGAGTGTGTTCGACGGCGTGACAACTTCGGTATATCTACCCAAGTCTTGTCAAGCTTATATTGAAGCTAATAGCAGTACTACGAGTGTTGCACTCGTGTCCGCACATGCCCACACGGAGAGAGAAGCGTATGTAATTATGCCAAATGAGGTACGCATTGAACACCGAGGACAAGCCTCATGGCAAAGAGAAGTACACACAATTATAACCGATTCGCACAAGACAGATGCCTTAATTGTGGGGGAAACGTTCAGTACAACAGGAGTCTGGTCCGCTTATCCACCTCACAGACACGATCTAGATCAGCTCCCCAATGAATCGAATCATGATGAAATATTTTACTTTAGAATCGAACCAGACACTGGATTCGCCGTCCAAGTCAGTTATGAGACAGCTGCTTCGCCCAAGCAAGCTTCAATTATTCAGCATGAAGACTTTTTGTCAGTCAATGAGGGATACCATTCGTTCGTTGCAGCTGCGGGTCACAAGTTCTATTATTTGTGGGCTTTGGCAGGCAAAAATCGCAATTTTGTTATGCATGTAGATGAGCAATACGACTGGCTGGAATAATGTTGTGAAGGGAGGAATCCTGTAATGACTCAAGAACTCATGATGTCAACGCATCTATGGCATGGACCCCGTCTTCCACTAGAAGAGAAACGTATTCCTATTCCTCAAATCGAAGATCGTCTTGATGTAGTCGTTCGCATTCGTGCTGCGAATTTCGGAGCCGCTCTCGGACGCGCGGTTACCGTAGGGCATCCCAAACTTAAGCCACCTGCGGTCCTTGGAACTCTAATTGCCGGAGATATCATTGCCAAAGGAGACGGTATTTCATTACCTTTAGGGGCCAGAATTACAGTCGATCCTCATCCGCCATGTAATCATTGTGCGAATTGCAGAAATAATCTAGAGGCACTCTGTACTACGAAATATACCTTGGAACCAGGTGGCATGTCTGAATATGTACGAATACGTGGACCGCTTAGTCATTCCATTCATCTTATTCCTGAGCAGGTAACTTACGCAGAAGCAGCATATACAGAAATTGTGGCTTGTGTTATGGAAGCGACGCGCTTAGGAAATATCGAATTTGGGGATTCCGTTGTAATTATCGGGTGCGGACCTACCGCCCTGATTCAAATTCAGCTTGCACATCTGAGAGGGGCAGGTAAAGTCATCTGCCTATTCAACCATATGGAACGACAAGATCGAATTGCAGAGTTAGGGGCTATTCCAATTTACAGTTTAGAAGCTGACTTTGAAGAGACCATTCATCAGATCACAGACGGTGGAGCTAATACAGTAATAGAGCAGGTGGGTACCCCGGAGACCTATTCACTTGCCTTGAGGCTTGTACGCTCTGGTGGTACCGTAGTAGGATTTGGAGGTTCAAAGAAAGATACAAATATTCAGATCGATCCGAACTTCATTCATTATCAGAATATTACTTTTAAAGGTAGCTATCATTATCGGCGAGGAACATTTGAACGTGCTTTAAAGTTGTTGAATTTGAAGAAAATTCAATTGCATTCTATTCTTACGCACTCGATCCCTTTGAACCAAGTGAATGAAGCTGCTGCGCTAATCAAGCACCCTGATTGTATTGCGTTAATGGTGCGGTCTCAAGATTAAGTATCCTATTAAATATCTCTGTAGAAGGAGTAGGTTCAATGAATAATATTAATAATGTTGCAGGTCAATGGATCCGTTTAAGAAGAATATTGAATCCCCATACAGGCAGATCACTAATTATTCCTTTGGACCACGCAATTACTTCAGGTCCAGTAAAAGGGTTAACCCATCCGAGCAAAATTGTAACTATGGCTGCTCAATCAGGAGCCGATGCGGTCATGTTACGACCCGGTCTAATCCATGCCGTGGCGGAGACGGATTCTAAAAATCTAGGAATTATATTAGCACTCACGGGCAGATTCGATAGAGGAATTGATCATGTATTGCTGAATTCGGTCGAACATGCATTGCGTTATGGAGCGGATGCCATATGTACTGAATTTAAGTTCGGATCGGACGGTGATTTGGAGAATGCTAAGATGGCTAGTGAAATCACCGAACGAGCGCATCAATATAATTTACCGGTGCTGATGACGATCTATGCTATACCGGGCCAAGTGCAAAGATTAGGCGAAGGAGCCTACGCTCATGCATGCCGAATTGGTGAAGAATTAGGTGCGGATATGGTCAAAATCTACCTACCAAATGACGAAGAAGTGATACAAAGCTGCTTAGATGCGGTAAGTGTTCCGCTCATTATGGCAGGCGGCTCGAAATCGAATACCGATGAATTCTATGATCATGTGGAGACCGCGATTCAATTAGGCGTAGCTGGAGCAGCGATTGGCAGAAACATTTGGGAACATGACAATTCTTCAGAGATTGCTTCTAAATTAGCAGCTATCATTCATGAACGCAATCCCAAATTAGAACAAGAGCAACTCTATATATGAGTAATTTAGAAACAAACACAACGAAGATTGCAGAAAAAAGCCAGCTCTGGCAAAACAAAAACTTTGTTGCCTTATTGCTAGGACAAGTAAGTTCAAATCTTGGTACTCAGCTCACAGAATTTGTAGTTCCCATACTCATCTTAGAAATGTACAAGTCTGCAGTAATTGCTGGTTTTGTAGGAGCCGCGCAGCAGATTCCTTATCTTATATTTGGTTTATTTGCCGGTGTTCTAGCCGATCGTATAGACCGAAAAAAAATCATGGTATTCAGCAATATCATCCGATCGATTGCCTTACTTTCGTTAGCTATTGGCTGTATATTCAATACACTTACACTAACGCATATTGTCATTGTGGTCATTATATCGGGCATTGCTTTTGTGTTCTTTGATGCCTCCGAAAATGCCGCTTTCCCTAAAATTGTATCGCAACGTGATCTGCCCAAAGCCGCTTCGCTTACTGAAGGATTTGTCACGATTACAGAATTGCTTGGCCCCTCCTTAGGCGGACTATTCTTAGTTATTGCAGGAAGTACATTGTTAGGGGCGGGGTATACATTTGGATTCGATGCCATTACCTACATGTTTTTTGCGATGATGATTTTGCGAATTCGAGTGTCTCTCCAAGATCCTACCCGATTAGATGCTCTGCGGAACACGAATTTAGGATATAAAGTGGTCTTTACGGATGCAGCAACAGGGATGAAATTCCTGTGGAATCATGTCCAATTAAGACAGACTGCCTTCTCCAATATGATTAACTGTCTTCTTTTAGCGCCGCTGGGTTTAGTCGTTATTTACTTCTCAAAGCATGTGCTCATGAACAGTACCACCCTTACCGGCCTAATCTTCACAATCGGAGGATTAAGCGCCATCGTCGGTTCCCTTTTAACAGAGCGAATTACACAGCATTTCTCCCTTTTGAAAATTATGGTGTTATCTAATATCCTGTGGGGACTGGGTGCAACTGTGGTGTCTTGGAGTCATGGATTTCTACAACTCGTTATCGGCTGGGGCCTCATTTCTTTCATCATGCCCGTCTATTTTTCTGTGCTGTATGCCTATCGAATGCGAATTATACCCGATGATTTGAGAGGCAGAGTGGGTAGTGTCTATCGTGTAATGGCTCAATCCGGATCTCCTATCGGTCTTGCTCTAGGAGGATTGATGCTGAATAGTCTGGGTGCGCAAGTTACAGCATTCAGCTTGGCCATTGCTTTCATCCTAAATTTGGTTTGGATTTATCCCCTGAATCAGGCGAACAAAAATAAGGATTAATGGAGGTGTCAAGATGATCCCTAGCACGATAACGGATGATCTGGAATTCGCTTTAACCTTAATGGATGCAGCCGATACGTTAACACTTCATTTTTTTCAATCCGAGAACTTAGAGACGGAGACCAAGGAAGATGAGACGCCCGTTACAAAGGCAGACAGGCTAGTGGAAGAGCAGCTAACTGCAATGATTAATAAAGAAAGACCTTTTGACCATATCTTAGGAGAAGAATTTGGGGTTAGCGAAGGAAAAGGTGGTCGGCGGTGGATTATAGATCCTGTAGATGGTACAGCCGGATATTTAAGAGGACAACAAGTGTGGGCAACTTTACTTGCCTTAGAAGAAGACGGTGATATCATTTTAGGCATCGTATCTGCCCCCGCAATGAACAAACGGTGGTGGGCATCCAAAGGAAAAGGCACATGGAGTGCACCTTGCAGACCAGAGGGAGCAAATCAACAAGCTGCACGCTGTTTTGTATCGAAAGTAGCTAGTTTAAGGAATTCCCAGTTCTCATTCTCTAGTCCATGGAGCTGGGCTGAAGCAGACGTATTGCCAAGCCTATTGGACCTTTGCTCTAATTCAGAAAGATCAAGAGGCTTCGGTGATTTTTTATCCCATGTCATGGTGGCTGAAGGTACGATAGATTATGCTTGTGAACCTATCACATCGCTGTGGGATTACGCGGCTTTCATTCCTATTATTGAGGAAGCAGGAGGGAAGATTACTAATTTCAGTAATTTAAAAAACCTTACTAGCACAAGCCTCATCTGCAGCAATGGGTTGCTTCATGAGCGTATTATCAGAGCGATAGAACACCCGAGTGTACATGTGCGTTATTCTCTCCATAATAGCGATGACGAACCTGTCTTGGAAAGGGAGTACTGAACATGAAAAATCAACATATTCTGGTTACAGGTTGTGCTGGTTTTATTGGCTCTCAAGTGGCTCTTAGGCTGCTTAGCGCGGGTTGCACGGTAGTAGGCGTGGACAATGTGAATCATTATTATGATGTACAACTTAAGCATGATCGTCTGGACCAATTGTTACACTACGAAAGTTTTACATTTCATCAAATGGATATCGAAGATCGGGAGAGCATAGAAAATTTGTTCAGTACAGAGCAGTTCACTTCGGTCATTCACCTAGCTGCACAGGCCGGGGTGCGATATAGTAAGGAAAATCCTTTTCAATATATTAATTCGAATATCGTGGGCTTCATGAGCATTTTAGAGGCTTGCAGAAAGCACCCGATCTCTCATCTACTGTATGCCTCTTCGAGCTCTGTGTATGGAGCTAACACCAACCTTCCTTTTTCAGTGAACGATAATGTAGATCATCCTCTAAGCTTATATGCCGCTACGAAAAAGGCAAACGAGCTTATGGCCCACTCTTATAGCCATTTATATAACATACCGACTACAGGATTAAGATTTTTTACAGTGTATGGTCCATGGGGAAGACCGGATATGGCGCTGTTTATTTTTGCAAAAGCGATTATGGAAGGCAGATCTATAGACATTTACAACAATGGGCTGATGATGCGCGATTTCACCTATATTGATGATATCGTAGAAGGAATTATTCGATTACTTCCGTTAGCTCCCGATAATAATCCTTTGTGGGATAGTAGTATTTCAGACCCAGGCAACAGTATGGCACCTTATAAGGTGTATAATATTGGGAATAATAACCCCGTTCAACTTATGGATTTTATCACTACGCTTGAACATCATCTTGGCAAAAAGGCGAAAAAAAACTATATGCCTATGCAAGACGGCGATGTCCCTGAGACCTATGCGGAGATTAACAGTCTCGTCGACCTCATTGGGTATAGACCCAAGACAAGTATTGATATAGGCATAGGAAAGTTCGTAGATTGGTATGTGCATTACTACGCTAATCGTGTAGTAGCCTCGAAGTCTGTCTAGAGTAAGGAGCTACAAAATGACCAAAGGCCAAGTAGAATTAAGTATTGATAATGTAAAATTTCACTTGCTTCAATATGATGATTTCCAGTGGATTCATAAGTATGGACAAGTCTTTTGTGTATTCGATCAGCAAGAATCCGGCAATTTGTCATTTGGCATCAGACAAGGTCAGAAGAAGTTGTTCTTGAAATTTGCGGGTGCAAAGACAGTTCGGTATGAGGGTTCTGTGTCCGATGCCATTGAGTCATTAGAACAATCGGTCGTGCTCTATCAAGACTTAGCCCATCCTTCACTAATTAAATTACTGGATTCATTTACATGCGCGAGCGGGTTCGGTCTACTATTTGAGTGGGTTGAAGGGGAGTCTCTGCATCCACATTGGCTATTCTCAAAAGTAAATAAATATAGCCACTCGCAGTCATCCTATTATCGATTTAGGCAACTTCCTATGCTTAAGAAACTTCAAGCTATAGAACAGATTTTTGATTTTCATGTACTCGTGGAAGACAAAGGTTATGTTAGTGTAGATTTTTATGATGGCAGTATTCTATATGATTTTACCCGGGATATACTGAAAATTTGCGATATTGATTTCTTTAGAAAACGTCCGCTAGTCAACGAAATAGGCGATCCATTTTGGGGGTCTCATCGATTTAAATCACCCGAGGAGTCCCTGAAAGGGGCCATTTTGGATGAACGAACCCTTGTCTTCAACATGGGGGCCTTTGCTTTTTGTCTGTTAGGCGGGGAACTCGATCGAGGAATTGAACATTGGATGGGTGATGAATCATTATATAAAGTGGCGCTTAGGGCCGTTAATCCGGATAGACACACCCGTTATCCCTCAGCTAAAGCTTTCAAGATGGCTTGGGATAAAGCCGTAAATGAATTAAAAGTTTTACATAATTGAGGCTTATTTCGATGTAATATGAGGGAGGAAGGATGGACGTGAATACAATCCCAATTATCCGACATGTGGATACGGATGAACAGGTGGTTGCTTTGACATTCGATGATGGTCCGCATGAGCAATTTACTACGCAAATTTTAGACCTTTTTAGAGAACATGATGCCAAGGGTACTTTCTTTGTATTAGGTACACATGTGGAACAATATCAGGACTTAACGAGGCAACTCCTTCAGGAAGGCCACGAAATCGGCAATCACACCGTTACCCATCCTAGACTCTCCCAATTAGATGAACTAGCCACAAGACAAGAATTAGAACAAGCTGAAAAAATTATATATGACGTTACCGAATATAGACCTACCTTATTTCGACCTCCATATGAAAGTTATATTCCCATGACCGTTCATGTTGCGCGTGAAGCGGGTTATACTTTTGTGTTATGGACAGGTGGCAAAAATACATTAGACTTCAGCAAGCCAGGTGTGACGGACATTGTAGAGCGAGCATTAAAGGATTTGAAACATGGAGACATTATATTGATGCATGATAGTAGTGAAGAACCGGAATGTGACAGGCAACAAACTATTGATGCACTAAAAATCATATTGCCTGAGTTAAAAAAAAGAGGCATCCGCTGCGTTACGATCTCAGAGTTATTGAGCAAAGCAAGGTAGAGCACATAGAGCATAGCACGACTAGATGAATCCGCGCATAGCGCGGATTTTTTCTATCTCAACGTTAACCCATCCAAATTTAAGCTGTAATAGACATTAGATGTTGACTATTACAACAAATTTCAGCATTATTTTATGCCTGCTTAAGTCCCGTCACAAACAACCTCAAGATACCTTCTGTAATTTGTATTTTAGTTAACCCATATTGTTTTTGCTGATAGAGATAAAGGTCCGGACTGAGCACGGCAATTAAGGCAGTGGCAGTGAATTGAGGATCCATATCGATAGTTTCCTTTGCATCTACAGCACGTTGCAACAGTTCCGTCATTACCCTATTAAGTCGCTGGAAAAAAGGTTGTTCGAACTGGGTAAGCTGTCTTTTGCCAATGAACTCCGATTTAATCAGATGCAGCAGTTCGGCATGTTGCTCAATGAAATCCACCGCATTTACAATAGTGTCTCGCAAATGGTCTAATGGCCCAAGAATGGGATGCAGCAGTTCTTCCTCCATAGTGACCAGAAATCTCTCAGAACTATCTCGAATGAGGGCTGAACAAATCTCTCCTTTGTCTCGGAACCTTCTATATAGAGAACCTTGTCCAATACCTGCACGTTTAGCAATGCCATACATACTCACAGCATCCAGTCCGCTTTCGGCAAAAAGATCCCGCCCAGCTTCTAAAATACGCTGCACGTAGGCGTCTTGAGTATCTATTTCCGTTCCGCCATGATGATTGGTGGGGGTTAATGGCGGATGTTCAATATCATTAGAATCAGAATTTATCTTTACATCTTTCATAATAATCTCCCTTCAGGAATCAATATGATGTGTCACTTGAATTATGTATTTGACTCATCGGACAATTGTCCGTATACTAAATATGGAAATGCGGATAACTGTCCGCAAGGCAATTATATAGAAAAGCTGTACGGCGGTCAAACTTGCCGATGAAGCCTATTATAGGAGGAAATAAAGTATGCAAGAAGCAGTAAAGTCAGATGCTAATTTTCGTTTATCCAGTATTCTCGTTCCTTTAATAGCCATCATTGCAGGTGTATTTATGGTTGTGCTGGATAGTACAGCGATGAATGTAGCCTTATCCACCTTGGTTGTTGATTTTCACACGGATTTACCAACATTACAATGGATTGTGACCGGATATATGCTAGCACAGGCTTCCGTAATTCCGTTATCGGGCTGGCTATCTGACCGTTTTGGAGTTAAAAACGTTTTCTTGACCGCAGTCATTATATTTACAATTGGTTCCATTCTGTGCGCCACCCCTAGCAGTGCACCATGGCTAATTGCATTTCGGGTGCTGCAAGGAATAGGTGGAGGTTGTGTAGTTCCGGTAGGGATGGCCTATGTCTACAGGCTTGCTCCTAAAAGCAAAGTAGGTATCGTCATGGGCATCATGGGCATTCCAGTGTTGTTCGCTCCTGCTATTGGTCCTGTATTATCTGGCTGGTTGGTCCAGTATCATTCGTGGCGTTGGATCTTCCTAATTAACATTCCTATTGGCATCATCTGTATACTGATTGGACTACGAAAACTTCCCAATTCGGAGCGGAGTCAAGTACCCGGTATGGATAAGTTAGGTATGGTTCTAGGACCGCTAGCTTTTGCTTCGTTGACCTACGGCGTTAGCCAAGGAGCAGAGAGTTGGTCTTCCAATAAAGCGGTTCTCGGCATATCACTCGGTTTGGTAGCCCTAATAGCTTTTGTCATCGCTGAGCTTCGATCCAAGACGCCTCTACTGGAACTTCGTATTCTAAAGTCTATAGATTTTAGTGCTGGGATAATCGTGCAGTGGATTTCTCAGTTTGGTCTGTATGGGGCGCTCTTCTTACTCCCGCAGTTTTTGCAACAGGCTCGCGGTTTCGGCGCTTTTGATACGGGGTTAACTTTGCTTCCTCAAGCGATTGCCGCAGGAATTATCATGCCGATTGCAGGAATATTGTTCGATAAAATCGGAGTGCGATGGTTGGTTGTCTGCGGACTCAGTCTCGTCTCAGGAGCTTTGTTGCAATATTCTCACGTCGATTTGACAACTCAAAGTCGTGATTTAATATTGCCCTTAATTATGTGTGGTGTAGGGATGGGACTCATGGTTATGCCAATGAATACCCACTTGCTGAACAAAGCCCCAAGCCATCTGGTCAATCGGGTGACTTCGCTGACTAACTCCATGCAGCAAGTAATCAATTCTCTAGCCGTGTCTACGTTGGTTACGATTTTAACTTCCAAAGCGGCAACGCGCGGAGCTGAAATGAAGGCGAAACTCGCAGGAACACAAGCGACGCAAGCTTCACCAGATACACTCAAGCTTGCTAAGCAAACGGTGCTTGCCCAAGGTTTTGATGATACCTTCCACATTATGATTTTTGTTGCGTTGGGCGGTGCGGTACTTGGACTGCTTCTGCGTAGAGGAAGAAAAAGCAAAGAAGTAGGGAACCAACCCCATCCTGAAATTATGCACGGCTAAGCTAATGCCGAGGATGTAGGCATGAATAAGGAACTTAATTTATTTAGTTAAAGGAACTTAATTTATTTAATTAGAAGAAAAAGAGCTACCAATTGGTAGCTCTTTTTTAATAGGATCAACTATTCTAAATTGATGAAAATTAGTATCTTTCTCCCCTTCGGATGCTCGTATATATGTTAATTAATACCATTAATCTTTGACAGTTTTTAACAGGAATAGGATAATAGATTTAACTAAAGGAGAGGAGACAACGAAACACGTTTTGGATTGGAAAATGAAAACGTAAGGATTGTAGATGTCCTTATACATCAACCCTTTAAAGGAGTGTAGTCATGTACGATAAAATTATAGACATTTTATGTGCTATCAAAGATGACCAACCGGAACTCCGCCAATCGCTGTCTCCCCATACGGATCTGAACAATGATATAGGTCTCGATTCTCTGCAAATGATTCAATTCATGCTTAAAGTCGAAGATCAGTTACAAGTGGATATTGACTATGACCTGTTCGATTACGAACATCTTCATTCGATCGACGCTTTTATTACTTTTCTAAAAAGCTGCCATTCACATGAACAGCCGTTATACGAAGATGTCAAACCTTGAATTCGGTAATATACCGAAAATCATTATGGGTACCTTCGATCCCGAGACACGTTGGAGAGATCCCCAACTAGCTCAGATGCCGGCTATGCCCGATAGAAACCGTGAAGCCATAGTCCTCTGCATGGACGAGCTGCTCTTTCCATTCTGCGGGCCAGACGATGTTCTGTACAGCCGCTGCAAAATGGATCCGGGGTTGCACGAGTATTTGAATGGGCTCGGCTTTTCTTTTCAGTCTTGGTATCACTTTGATTTGCTCGATGAGCAGGAGCCTCTTCCTGAACCGGACGTTTTCAAACAGTGTATGTTCAGACTTGCGGTCGATCAAGATAAACTTCTTAATCATTCACACAAAGTGAGAATGGCGGCAGCTTCTACTTATTCTGGGGGATTACTCAGGTCAGAGTTCGCCAATTCATCTTTTCGTCCATTAGATGCTGTACATCCATTAGATGATGAAAGAATAAAAGAATCATCGGATGGAGTGGGAACTACTTCTGATTCAAAAATTCTGTCTCCTTACGCCATTACCGCGGATACTGAAGCTTACATGCATGCCAAAGGGCCATTTCATCCTTTGCCAAGTCTTGACACGGTTATACACGTGAATTCAAAGATATATTCCAACCGACTCTTGGCAAGAATCGGTGAGACATACGGCGGCATAGAAGCAAACAGCGCTGTGGATATAGAGACCGCTGGGAATACCTTTTTGAAGCGTGGACCTTATCTGCTGAAAGATCCTTTTGGTGTGTCGGGTAAAGGTAATCTTCTCATTGATAGTGAACCCATGCAGCGAAGGATAGCGGATCATCTGCATAAACAGGAGAAAAAGGGACTACGATCCCAATTTTTGCTGGAGCCCCTTCTGATGAAAAAGATAGATTTCAGTTCTCACTGGTTCATCCATGAGGAGGGAGAGAAGGAATATATCTCTGTTCAGCGGATGATTAACCATCAGCAAAATTACGGCGGATCTATCAAAGCGGACGTGGCCTTTATCCGTCTACTTGAGAATGCTGGTTATTTTATCGTGATAGATAAAGCGCTAAGCATTCTGGCAGAAGACGGCTACCACGGCTTCGTATGCTTTGACTCCATGATTCTAGAGGACGGAAGCGTCATCTCCATAGTGGAGATTAACGCCCGCAAGTCTATGGGTCTGATTAATGCTTATCTTGATAAATGCTGGGAAAAGCACGGTTGGCTAACATTTCTCTCTCTTGGTCTTCCAGAAGGATTCGAGTTCAGTAAACTGATGCAGGCTTTGCGCAGACACAATCTTCTACTGACGGTCGCTGACGGGTATGGAGTTGTTCCTCTTTCATCCAATACGGTAATGGTGAACGAGATTCAGGCTCGTCGCCGTATAGCTGGTGGAGTACAGAACAGTGGAATACAGAACAGACGAGGCATGGCGAAGGGAAGGCTGTATGTGTCGGTGGTGGGTCGAGACGATGAACACCGCAGTCAACTTGTCCAAAGCTTACGCCAGATCCTCTCCGACTTGTCTGTTAAAGTATATAACTAATCTTAGGACTCGGGGGCTGCGCATGAATCCATCTTCGGTTACTTTACTAGCGTCGGGTAACTCGCTCGGCGCATACATTCCAGCTATGCACCTGCACACTTACCTGAAACGTAAAGGAATCCGAGCAGATGTTCATGTTCTGGAGAACTTGTATCACGAAGAAGTCAGACGCAAGATTCGGTCCACCAAAAAAGCGTTCCATGCGAATTTCTCCGTTGCCCGTATGGGACATAGGCTGGCCAAACCCATTGGCTCATCGCTAAGCGAGCAAGCAGTCCTAAAATTGTTGGACGATTGGCAGCGGAGCTGTAACACCCGATTTGCCGTGTTCACCGGATTTTGGTTGCCAATTTTAGAGCGCTACCAGGCGGCTACGGGCCAAACAATGGATATCCAGCTAATCCGGCTGGATGCGTGGGATACACCATCGTTCAAGGTGCACAAGCAGTTGTATCCCAATTACAACAACGTTTGGTTCTATGATCCTTCGGAACTGTCGCCTTACAGCTACATTGCTTCCGATGAAACGGAGCCTCTTCCTTTTGAGCAGCGTAGCGGACGCATTCTAATTCACGGAGGCGGCTGGGGGATTGGTACTTACGCTGAAACGGTCCACGAGCTTTGTGCACTCGGTCATCACCTTGATGTAATCGTCTATGATCCCTCCGAAGTGGAAGAGGATGACGGAGTTACACGGTATTATGGAACGGATGTTTCATGGGATCCGTGGAGCAGGGATACGAAGGGAAGGCATACATTTCCACCGATGGTCCGTTATGTCCGTGAGAATGGCACTCTCCATGAGTATCCGCTTCAGAATTATTCCACTTACACCGACTTGATGCGTAATTGCACGGCAATAATCAGCAAGCCGGGGGGAGCTACGCTGAACGACTCCCTGTCTTACGGAATTCCCTTTGTCATGGTGGAGCCATTCGGCGACCATGAGCTTCATAATTTGACCTACTGGGAATCAAGGGGACTCGGCATTCGGTTTGCAGAATGGAAATCTAATGATTTTTCGGAACATCTGCTAGAAGGTATATGCATACGTTTGCTGGAGCAACGTTCAACAATCATCCATTTTGGGAGGAATACTTATGCAGCCGAAAACAGCAGTTACGTTTGACGAACTGACATTCCGTAATATGAAAAGAACCCTGATTCCACTTGCGGAGACGGGGAGAAAGCGTCGGGAAGATCCGGCCTATGCAGCACCCGTGCCTTACGAGATCGGAATCAAACTAAATAATGGCTGTAACCTGCGCTGCAAACACTGCTTCGAATGGAATCCGGAAGGCTTTCATCACGGATTTGCCAAAGAAGTGAAAAATGATGAAATTGAGATTCCCGTCGTGGAGAAGCTTCTCGCTGAGACAAGAGAACGCAAATCACGTGTCTTCCTGTGGGGCGGCGAGCCGTTATTTTATTCCAAATTCGACGAATTAGCAGAACTGCTGGCTAAAGAAGATCGATACACAACCATTTGCACGAATGCGATTCTTATTGAACAGAAGCTCGATTCTATCCTCAAAATGTCGGAAAACCTCGTTATGTTAATAAGCCTGGAAGGCTTCGAGCAGGAGAATGATGCGATCCGGGGCAAAGGGACATTTAAGAAAGTGATCCACGCCATACAATTGCTTCTAAATTTGCAAAAGCAAGGTTTGTATAAAGGCAAGGTGTCCGTAGCTTTAACGGTAAACGACCAGATGGTTGGCAAGCTCTATAGCTTTATGGAATATTTCGAAGAAATGGGCGTAGATTCCGTTTACTTTTGCTTCCCCTGGTATATCCCTTCCGAGACAGCGGAGAGAATGGATACCTATTTCGATGCGCATTTCCCGCATCTGGCTTCTCGTTTTGCAGAAGACCACAAAAATAGCTGGCATTCCTTCACATTTCACATTTCCCCGGACAATTTTGATACGTTAATCAACGAGCTTAATCGCGTCAATTCACGAATCTGGAATGTACGCATCCGCTATCAACCTGCGCTTGAACCTGAAGAGGTAGAAGGGTTTATCCGGGGGAGCGAGAAACCCGCTATGAACCGGTCGAAGTGCTTTTCGATCTCGAACCGTATGGATGTCATGCCGGACGGCAAAGTGAATCCATGCAAATTTTTCCCGGAATTCAGTGTCGGCAATCTGTATGAAGAGAGTGTAGCGGATATTTTCCACGGTGAGGACCTTCGTAAACAGCGCGAGATTGTAGCCTGCGGCCTGATGCCGATCTGTTCCAAATGCGTGCTGCTGTATAACAATGGAATTTAAGTATTCAAACTTTATGCCGCCCAACAGGCAAAACAGGCAAGGGTTCAGGAGGAGCGGGGATGGATAGTATCCGTGTGCGGAATCTGCACAAATCGTTCGTGTATTACCGGAAAGAAGCCGGGCTGAAAAATTCGCTGAAAAATTTATTTGCCCGCAAGTCGCTGGTGAAGGAAGCGGTCAAATCTGTTTCCTTCGACATCGGCCTTGGCGAGTGCGTCGGATTCCTTGGACCCAATGGGGCGGGTAAAACGACAACGCTCAAAATGCTGTCGGGCATTTTGTACCCAACTAGTGGTGAAGCCGATGTATTCGGATATGTGCCATGGGAGCGAAAGAACGAATTCAAACGGTTATTTTCCATTGTGATGGGCCAAAAAAACCAACTTTGGTGGGATCTTCCCGCAAGTGAGTCAATTTATTTGAACAAATGTATTTATGATGTGGACGATGATCTCTACCGCCGGAGTCTTGCTGAGTTATCAGAAATGCTGGATGTTCAGGAGCTTCTGAACGTGCAGGTGCGTAGGCTGTCCCTTGGCGAACGAATGAAAATGGAGCTCATCGCAGCGCTTATTCATCGGCCCCGCTTGCTTTATCTCGATGAACCGACCATTGGCCTCGATTTTCCCTCTCAGAAGAAGGTCCGGGAATTTTTGAAATATTACAATGAGCAGTTCGGGGCTACAATCCTGCTTACTAGTCACTACATGAAGGATGTGGAGGACCTGTGCAAGCGGACGATCATCATTAATGAAGGAAGTCTAGCCTATGATGGGCCATTTCATAAAATCAACCATCTTTTTGGTGAGCAAAAAATTATAAAACTACAGTTCTCCGAACCGGTTGCTGAGCAGCAGTTGGTTAGGTTCGGGAGAATCATTAGCGGGGACGACTACCACGCTGTGCTAGAAGTACCTATGTACCACTTGAAGGAAGTATCGCGTGCCATGCTCGATGTGTTCCCTATCATCGACTGGACCATAGAGGATGTGTCGATTGAAGAAAGCATTTCATTGCTCTATCGCAAGGAATCAGCGGTATGAACAGACGCAGATTATATAAGGCGATTTTTTCGATGGGTATTCAACATTCGATGGAATATCGCTTTCATTTCTTTCTCAGCTTGCTCGGAGCTGCTTTTCCTATCCTTGTTCAGTATTTTATCTGGACGGCAGTATACCGTTATTCCGGGCAAGCGGCACTATTTTCCTATTCATATGGTCAAATTATTTTATATACGATTTTGGCGGGGCTGGTGTCCAAGCTGATTGCTACTCAATTTGAGCAGCAGATTGCCGATGACATCAAAAATGGTGGACTTAACAAATATTTAATTAAGCCCGTCAGCTATTTTGGATATCGGCTGGTATCTTTTTTGGGGCAGAAGGTCATTTATTATGGGATTACAGCTCTATTACTCATCGGCATTATTTGGATTTCTTCCGCAAGACAATTACTCGATGTCCAAGCTGTACGTCTCACCTTATTTGCTTTCACGCTATGGGGAGCGCTTCTGCTCAACTTCTTGATCGTTTATTGTATCTGTGCCATTGCATTTTACCTGCATGAAATCTCCTACTTTTTTGTCATTACAAGTCTGCTTATCAATATATTGAGCGGTGGTATGTTTCCGTTGGAGATATTCGGTGAATCCGTGGTGAAGGCGCTCCAGTTCACACCATTTCCATATACCATTTATTTTCCAGTCAATGTCCTCAGCGGTAAAACAGAAATGGCCGCCATGTATCAAGGACTGCTCGTTCAAGGAGGATGGATTCTGCTTTTTTTCTGGATTTCTCGCCTTACATGGCGCGCGTCCATGAAGAAATATTCAGCGGTTGGAGGTTAGCAGATGTTCCATACGATGAGAATTGCGAGAAAATATATGACTCTATACGGAATTTTCATCAAGAACTGCCTCATTGCGCAGATGGAGTTCCGCGGCAATTTTATAATGAGCCTGCTGGTTGAATCCGTGTATCTGCTCGCCAAATTGCTGTATGTGCTTGTTGTGTTTCGTACGGATCTTCATGTCAATGGGATACCGCCCGAGGGGTTATTGCTTTTTATTGGCATGCATACCGTAGCGACTGGAATGTATGTCGGACTTTTTTTTACCAATTTCATGAAAATTCCCGAGTATATCAAAGACGGCTCGCTTGACCTCATGCTGACGAAGCCCGTTTCCCTGCAATTTATGGCTTCATTACGTTATGTGGATCTGGCCTTGCCCATTCCCGATATTGTCGTCGGGTTCGTTATGATCAGTATAGGCTGGAATGCTATGGATATTCCGCTGACATTCCTGCATTTCGCAGGGTTTGTTCTTTTGTTGGTTGTCTCCATTGTCATCACATACTGCCTGATGATTATCCCGGCCCTGCTGTCATTCTGGTTCGTCCAGACGGGCTCTTTGTTCGAAATGGCTCATTCCGTGTGGGACGCCAACAATTTTCCAATGGCCATTTACCCAGCATGGATTCGCCGAATCGGAACCTTCGTCGTTCCTTTGTTTCTCATTACCAATTTTGGACCGATGTTTCTGCTGGGGCAGCTCAGCTGGCTCTATGCGGCAATGGCGCTGATCGGTTCCCTCCTGCTCTTCGTAGCCATAAGGCTGCTCTGGAAACAGGCCGTAAAGGGATATAGTAGTGCGAGCAGTTGAACGGGGGCTATATTGCTATAAATAAACAGCGGATGGCAGAACATCTGTGGAACATCTACACCACCTGCTTATGCTCTCCTCAATGAGTGGGAAATTTCGATACCTTAGACTACTCCGGTTACTATTCTATACAAGCCTATACAAGGTTACTATCCTATACATGGAAAGGAAGTGCCTACACATGCCAGACATTGCAGCAGCCCTTACAATCACCTCGTTAAATTGCGTTTTTCAAGAGCCGGACCGGATCGAACTTATAGAGGAGTGTGTACCTGATCCGGGAGCGGGACAAATTTTGTGTGCAGCGCAAAAGTCGCTGATCAGTACGGGGACAGAACTCGCCTGTCTGAAGGGACGTTTTGACGAGGGAACAGTCTGGTCCTCATGGGTTCGTTACCCCTTCTATCCTGGATATTCTATGGCTGCGCAAGTGCTGAAGATTGGAAGCGGAGTAGAGGGCATAAAAGCCGGTGACAGGATCATCTGTCCAGCCGGGCACCGCCAATATTTTCTCGTGGATGCGGAAGAATCAGCGCTCATCCCAGAGTGGATTAGTGACGAAGAGGCAATTTTTACACAGATTGCGAAGGTTGCCCTGCTGGGAGTCCTGCGTGCTGAGCATGCTTTCGGAGAAAGAGTAGGTGTCATCGGACTTGGTCTGATTGGGCAACTTGTTATTCAGTATTTGAATAGGGGAGGGGCGCGCCAGATTATTGCGATTGCGCCTAGTACCTTTCGGCTGGACCAAGCCCACAAAAATGGAGCGACGGATCTGTTAAATCTTCCCGTGTCCCAAGCATTCGAACAAGTAGAAGAACTTACTGGCGGCAGAATGTTGGACACCGTCTACGATGTTACGGGTTCTTACGACGTACTCCCCTATTGCACACAATTGACTCGGGATCTCGGCAAAGTGATTTTGCTGGGGGATTCGACGGAGCCCTCCAAGCAGACCATCGGGCCAAATGTCGTATTCAATTCGGTTAGCTTACTAGGGATTCACGGCCGAATGATGGAGGGCTTCAAGGGTTGGACGGAAGCTGATATGAACAAGTTCATATTTGAATCCTTCCACCGGGGGAAGCTGGACGTTGCAAGTCTTGTTACTGAGAAAGTAAGCCCGCTTGAGGCTGTATCGGTATATGCCCGTCTCGCTGAGCATAAGTCCGACTTCTTAGGAGTCATATTCGATTGGTCACAATTGTAACCGCTGAGGAGGAAACCAAATGAGAGCATGCAATGAGCTTACGTTGAAGGAGAAGATCGGCCAACTGTTAATGGTCGGTTTTGACGGTCTTACACCGGATACAAATATACGGGACCTTTTGCAGAACCATTTGGTCGGTGGGGTAGTGCTCTTTTCCCGCAATCTCGAGAATCCTGAGCAGGCATTCGCCTTAACGCAGCAACTTCAGCAGTTGGGTAAGGCGACGACGGGCATACCGATGTGGATTGGAACGGATCAGGAGGGGGGCATGGTTGTTCGGATAAAGCAAGGGATTGCTCAGCTTCCTACTGCGATGGCTCTGGGAGCGGCATCTGATCCACAGTTGCTTTATGAAGCTGCCAAGGGTATAGCAAAGGAACTTAAGATGTTAGGCATTAACATGAATTTTGCACCAGTGGTGGATATCAACGTTAATCCTCTCAATCCGATCATTGACGTCCGCGCGTTCGGGGACAATGCTGAACGGGTCACCGAGCTTGGGATTGCCGCCATGCTTGGCTTTCAAGACGGAGGAATCGTCTCTGTCATTAAGCACTTTCCTGGGCACGGCGATACAGAGACGGATTCCCATGCGGAGCTGCCACTCTTACGACATTCCCTTGAGCGACTGCGCTCCATCGAACTCGTTCCGTTCCAGCGGGCTGTGCATGTGGGGGCTGACGCTATGATGACGGCCCACGTTGGTATTCCGTTGCTCAGTGGAGGAAAGTCCATTCCAGCCACGCTTTCCCCAGAAATTTTAACGGGTCTGCTGCGGGAGGAACTGGACTTTGGTGGGCTTATTGTGACCGATTGCATGGAGATGAACGCCGTAACGCAGGGGATTGGCGTGGGGGAGGCCGTCGTCCGAGCTTTGCTTGCCGGAGCGGATCTTCTTCTTGTAAGCCACACCTACGAAAGTCAATTGGAGGCGGTAGCTGCTCTGGAGCGTGCAGTGGCGGACGGGCGTCTTTTGGAAGAGAGAATTGATGCTTCTGTGGAGCGCATTTTACACCTAAAGAAGTTACGCATACCAATGCAGGGGGAGCGCTGTTGGGAAGAGACACGAAATTTATTGGAAAATCCGCAGACGCTCAAGTTGATCGAGTTACTCCGAGAGAAAAGCATTACCGCTATTACCCACGAAGGGGATGATTGCCGATTATCCCCTGAAGCTTTGACACTTGTGCTTTGGCCGAAGATAACGGCTGCTTGTAAATCTGAGGATGAGCCGGTATACAATGACACCCTTGGCAGCTACCTACGTCCTTTTATTAAGAGTAACTTTAAAGAATATGTATATGGAACCAATCCGAGTCCAGCTGAGATTATGTCCCTTGTGTCCGAAGCGGAGAAGTATGAGCAGATCGTAGTGGGGATTTTTCACACGGCTTCAAATCCCGGGCAGCCAGCTTTGGTCCACAAGCTCTTGGCCGGAGGCGCTAAGGTGATTCCGGTTTCTTTACGAAATCCGGTCGATCTTGCGGCTTTTCCAGAAGCTAAGGGTTCACTAGCCTGTTATGAACATCATCCACAAACGCTGCAGATGCTATCTCGTGTTCTAATGGGCCTGGCTGAACCTGTCGGAATTCTGCCGGTTACGCTCCCTTATTACTTGTCAAAAGGAGGAGAATCAGATGAATGCTGTTCAGCTTCCGGTGTTGAATCCACCACTTAAAGGTTTTCTACGATGGGCATACACGCTCTCGATCACGAGTGTCCATGGAGAAACGATTCCTTGGTATTACAGCAATTTTATTCAGTTGTCCTGCACCAAAAAATTTCTGGAGGACGGTAGTCAGTATTACATTGATTTTTTTCGGGGTAAGCCTAATGAGCTTAATTTCAACAATCCTTTTCTTTTAACTTGCTCCATCAATTATACGATTATGAATCATTTGGTTTTGGACGAATGGCCAAAATTTTTCGCGAATCAAATTCGTAGCGGCTATTATTGTGTTGTTTTTTTGGATGAATCCAAGTTATCTACTGCGGCCTGTTATCAGAAAGAGCCATTTCCACATCACCTCTTTTTATACGGGTTCGACTGGGACGAGAGCTTTTT
Organism: Paenibacillus shirakamiensis; assembly: GCF_017874255.1. Lineage (GTDB taxonomy): Bacteria > Bacillota > Bacilli > Paenibacillales > Paenibacillaceae > Fontibacillus > Fontibacillus shirakamiensis. The sequence goes on from NZ_JAGGLD010000001.1 coordinate 986,048, forward strand.
TCATGCTTCTATGTTCGACCACACGGGAGTATACCGTAATCTACAGATTCCATTCCAGGAGTTCCAGGATGCTGTCCGCTCCATGAGAGATTTGTTGGATGAGAACCTCACGGCAGATCATCATACGTATTTGTATAAATACGAAATGCATTCTCCTTATCCTTTTGATAAAAAGGCCACAATTGACCAGCTGCGCGATTATCTTAATGAGGAGACCCACTTAAATCGAATCAATTACAATTTCGATGATGAGGAAGTGTTCGGCCTAAAGGTATACGACTATCTGCAAATGTACTTTGATGCCGTAAAGAATAAGGATTCTCGGCTGGGTGTCCGCAACGATATGAGGCACCTGCATGTCCTCTGGGAGCATAAAAGAGTAATGAGTGAGCGAATTGAATATCTGGTAGGCGAGGGGATCATTCCCTATGATGAAGAGCTTGTAGAAGGCTGCAAAAATATTACTACAAGAGCTAGGAAACTAAGGGATCAGTACATTCGTCATGAAATCCGTGAGGATCAGACCATGTTCGAGCAACTAAAGCTACGATTCGAGCAATTCCAGACTGAAGAACCCGCGCTCCTGCGCAGATTAATTACACTGCTCGAAGGCTGAAAAACCCCCCGGTAGAACCTACAAAAATTAATTATTCTACGGGGGCTTATAAGCTCGTGAATATACGATCCATTTTAATTATGAACTGTGCTCAGTAAGTCATGACATCATTAGATGTGAAATCCAAGTCTGTCTGGACTTGCTGAATCTATTCCTTTTCGAATTGTCCTAACTCCCCGCGTCGCCAGCTTAAGATTACCAAAGACAGTGCAATGAGCGTTAGAATAATCCCAAGCACGCTTAGCCCCTTGGCGCTGAATTGATCTCCCATTACGATGCCTATTAATAAGGAAGAGAGAATAGTTCCAAAATATCTGGATGTATTGAACAACCCGGAGGTGACTCCAATGATGGCTTTAGGTGAAGCCTTGAATAAAGCAACTTGCATAGCCACATTGTTCAGTCCATTGCTGATGCCAAATGCAGCCAAAGCGACACACACGCTTACAATCGGTGAAGATGGATTTAATAGCACAAGCCATATTGACCCAAGTGTCATCAGTAGGGTGGACACCTGCAATGCTAGATTGGGACCTGATCTGTCAATCCATCGCCCAGCAAAGGGAGAAGTGACTAAGGAGGATAACCCTAAGCTGAGCATGAGAATACCGGTGTGGAATTCGCTGACATGACGTACCATCTGCAAGTAGGAGGGAAGTCCAAAAAAAAGAGAATAATAGAGCAGGTTAACTAGCATAAATTCTATATTCAACCGAAACAGTGCGGGATACTTAAGGAAAGTTCGCAATGGAATGAAGGGAGTTGCCGCCTTGAATTCGTATCGTGCAAATACCGCTAATGCAATGAGCCCCACTACTCCGAGCCCCACATGTGCTAATGAAATGTGGCTGGTAGATTTTGCTGATAATACACTAACAAGCAGAGTAATCAGGCCAACAGTGAAAAGTATAATCCCTGGGGCATCTATGAAATGTATCCAGTTGCGAAAGGTCATGCCTTCTGCCATAGATCTTGATGGCACATCTTTAGGAATCATGTTCCAAGCAAGTATGAAGCTCACAACTACAATCGGTATATTGACTAGAAGAATCGCCTGCCATGCCCACACATGAAGCAATACCCCTCCAACAAAAGGCCCCATAGCTGCGGCCCCTGATAGAAATATGGACAATACGGACAGTGCTGTCGCTTGGTTGTCTGTAATATGAACTCGAACTAGCGCCATACCTACGCCCACTATCATACTGGTTCCAATGGATTGTATAATTCGAAATAGTATAAGCCAGCCAAAGCTCGGAGAGAACGGAGCCCCGAGTGATGCGATAAATACAACAACAAGCCCTATCAGAAATATTCTTCTTCGGCCAAATAAGTCACTGGCCTTTCCCATGATTGGCTGGGCAATGCTGCTAGCAATGTAAAATGAGAAGATCATCCAAGATACATCGGCAAAATTCAGATGGAATACGTTTTGTAAATTTGGAATAGCTACCGCTATCATAGAAGAATTTAATGGATTCAATAGTACACCTAATCCAACCGCTATCATGAACCACCAGTTTCGAACACTCATAGTTATATCCCCCTATCTATTGATGTCATCGTACTGAATTCTTCTTATTTATTCCAACGCATTTCATGTTATGATCTCATGGATCACAGGGAATGAGAGAGCGGGGAGGCTAGTGTGTGGAACTTCTACAATTGCAATATTTCTTAGCTGTAGCGCGAGTCGAGCATATGACCGAAGCGGCACGAAGTCTTCACATTACGCAATCTTCACTGAGTAAGACCATCCAACGATTGGAGGAGGATCTTGGAGTTCCTTTATTCGACCGAATAGGTAGAAAGCTGCGACTGAATGAGTTCGGAAGAACATTTCTACTTCGAGCAGAAAGAGCTTTATTTGAATTGGAACAAGGGAAGCAGGAACTCCTTGACTTATCTGGTACGGATTATGGAACACTCGAACTCGCCGTGACCACAGCCAGCACATTACCGCCTATTCTTAGAGAATTTAGGAAGAGGCGACCCCATATTCAGTTTCATGTGCAAATGTTAACTACGGAGGAGATGGTTACACTTCTTCGAAGAGGAGAGGTAGATTATTGCTTGTCTTCACCCCCTGTGGTAGGAGAGGAAATGGAGTGTCTAATTGTGTTTGTCGACCCCATTGTTGTGGCGGTTCCCAAGGAACATCGGCTGGCAGATCGAAAGAGTATTTGTTTAACGCAGCTAAGAGATGAATGGTTTGTCGGCGTGAAGAGAGGTTATGGCACACGCGATGTAGTAGATTCTAGTTGCAAATCAGTTGGATTTGAACCTAGATATGTATACGAGGGGGATGAACCTGCGAGGCTTAGCGCACTTGTAGAGGCAGGTATTGGAATCGCCTTTGTCCCAAGCACAGCCATTAATCCCAAGGAAGAGATTCATTATCTTCAGATAGAGAATCATGATCTAGTCAGGGAAGTTGCTTTGTTATGGCACAAAAGTCGATATATGTCGCAGGCTGCTCTGGAATTTCGGGATGTGGTTTTACAGTATTTTGAACAGAAAACTATGATGATAAAGTAGTATAACAAACTATGATGAGCAAGTAGTTTAACAAAAGGAGTAGATGAATGAATAAGCAGACACCCGGATCTCATCCTATCATTCGAATGCCAGAGAAAAAAGTAACTTGGTTGGAACTCTTTTATGATCTGCTCTTTGTGGCTGCCGTATCCAAAGCCAGTCATGTACTGTTACATGTCGAATCGGGTACGATTCCATTGGAGTACTTACTCAAATTCATCCTCATGTTCATTCCGATCTGGTGGGCATGGGTCGGACAATCGCTCTTCGTCAATCGTTTCGGACAGGATATGTTTTCGCATCGTATATTTATAATTCTGCAATTATTGTTTGTACTCATTATGACTGCAAGTTTATCCGTAAATTTTGATGCATACTATATTTCTTTTTTGATAGGATATGTAGGTTTGAGAGCTGTGACTGCTTTTCAATATCTATTCATATCTAAGATAGAAAAAGGGAATCGACAAAGAACTGCTCGCTACTTGGGGACTCGGTTCTGGATTGGTCTAGTCATTTCGGCCTTATCTCTATTTTTTGACGCTTGGGTGCGGTATATCGTTCTTTATGCTGGCATTGCTGTAGATATATTGATCCCCTTTTTTGGACGAAAATACTTGGTAAAAAGCCCTATACATACCCCTCATTTATTAGAACGCTTCGCCTTGTTTACGCTCATTCTTTTTGGTGAATCGGTTGTAAGTATTCTTGCTGTATTGCAATCAAGTTCATGGAATTGGAAGACTGTTGGGTTTGCTCTGTTTACTTTTCTATTTATCATCGCCATGTGGTGGCAGTATTTCGATAATGTTGAGAAGAAAGTAGACCAGACTCTAGAGACAGCCGGACAAACCATCATTTATGGTCATTTACCTATCTACGTCTCGCTGTGCATGATTGCAGCTTCAATTCAAATGCTGTTTTTGGAACAAGTGAGTTATCCGTTTACATTATGTCTTGTTTTCGGTTCAGTACTGCTCTATTTTTTGTCTACCTCGCTCGTCTTCCATCAATATAGGAATGCACAAGATAGACTAGGGTGGAGACATTTCATTCTGATGTTCGGATTACTCGTGGCTTTCTTTATCTTAAATTGGTATATCACTATGCCTAACTATCTTGTGGTTGGAGAGTTAATGACATTTTTTGCAGTGTACGCGAAGGTAACGACTTAAAAGATTGCACTGTTTGCAAGCATAGATTTGTATGGGACAAAGTATCTATTTTATCATCGACTTATTTTTCCAACATATGTATTCTGAATTGGGAGATCCATCTATCTCTTGATTCAAAGCACATCATACTAGGAGGCAACAACATGAGTGAGTTCAGTCAGAGTTATCATCTACGAACTAACGATAAGGAAGAAGCCGTTATGCTTATTAAGCGGACAGGCAAACATGGCTATGTCTTTGAGCCGCAGAATGGGTGGGTAACGTTCGTCATTGCAGATGGTGATTTTTCTGTTGATGAACAAGTGATAATTCATAACACGGGCAGAATTGTACATTATGTGTTTACAGAAGATCATTTTTGGGAATTTTTAGTCTATGACAAACAAGAGCTTATATTCGCATATCATTGCAATTGGGAGGAAGAAGAACTCGCAATTAAAGCTAGTCAAATAAATCTAAGTGTGCTTCAGCAACTGGCTACCGAACAAGGAAATCAGAGTGACGATCTGGAACAGATGTTCAACATAACTGACATCGAAGATCTCTTCGAACTAGAGATGCATCCTGCTTATGTGGTGACAGAGCGCTCAGGCATTGAACACTATCAATGGCTATCCTATAACTATATTCAAGAAGATCCTTCAGCTTATGAAGGGTTCACTAGAGTTTGATTTTTAATATGTAAATGACATGATGCACTCTACTTTCTCAATAATTTTATAGATGTTAGTTCAGCATAGAAGAGCCACCTCATTGGTGGCTTTTTTGTCTGTGTTGAAATTTATTTTTCTAGTATTGGTTACGCAATATCACCTTGTTGTGAAAATTTCTATTTTTAATTAAGTATGATATAAGTTTAGTTATCTAGACTGTTTAATAAAGGTAAAATTAGAATGTGTGGGATTGTAAATCTTGAATCTCTAAGGTTAATGATAAGGCATCAAATCTTAATCCAAGGTATGGGAATGGACAAATGGTCTCGGCTCATGTATTTAACACACAGCTATCTGGAAGAATAATTATATATAGAAGTATCTAGATCCATTAAGTTAACATCACTTCATAATAGGGTAATAACGAGACAAGTAATCCTGCTTCATGTAAGTTATACATATTCTTTCGAGGTACAAATATCAAAAAGGGGGTACAAAAGTCATGATCGAAACATTCATATCCCCCCATAGCACGTGTACCACACATTGCCGTACGGTAGTTTTCTTTTTTGGAGGTGTGCTGACGTACCGCAACAACTTTGAGGATGCTGCATGTGAAATTGCTAAAAAGTATGAGCAAGTAAAAATCGTTATGATCTTCCCCTATGGAACGGCCAACCAGGTAGAAGGTGCATCGTTAATTCCCCTGCTAAGTAGACAGCTTACGGAAGTTACTTATGATATGGCTCGCGCTTCTTCGACCCGAGTCCAGAAAATATCACAGATTATTCGTGATCAAGCTATAGACGCAGAACACATTCTACTGATTGGACACAGTGCTGGCGGCGTGATTGCCTATCGTACAGGGCTCTATTTAGAGAAATATGAAGGATTTAATCATACTCAAGTATTTGCTGTAGGAAGTCCAAAATTCTATCTGAAGGACATTCCATTCAATAATAGATTCACTTATATCACAGGCCAGAATCCCGATAAAATCACAAGAATTGGTAGTTGGCGCATACCTGGATCTAAAATATACAGCGGAACGCCGGGTCATGAAATTCAAATGAACTTTAATCCCGACCACCGAGGGAGAATGTTCCATGCCACATACTTTCTGAAATCCGCTTGGACAGATGCGAACGAAGTCTTTCATACCAACGCTGAAGATTTAATCTCCAAGATTCATGAACTTTATCCGGGGAAAGTACGTTGAAAGTATTTTAATGTCTCTTAATAGTCTTTTGATTTATTTTAATATTTTTAATATCAAGTAACGTTGGGTTATTATGCAATTTTACGAGAAGAGTGGGAACGAACAGTAGGATTGCAGACGCAAAAATGAACAATTGCTACCTTAATAAATTACAATGGTGTAGTTATTCTACACAAAAATTAACCCCTGAGAGCAAAACAATCAGGGGTTTTTAGAATTAAAATATCATCTAAGTTATTTTTTCTGAAATGGTTCTATTCCAATGGTGATGCCTGTATCGCCAAGGTTTTTCATTTTAATATTGGTGATCAGCCAATTTTCCTCAGCCTCATTTGTAAATTTCTTCACCGTAACTACTGCTGAACCTCTGCCTTTCCAATTCGAAGAAGCAAGACCATACTCAAATGAATATTGTATTGTAGTCTTATTCAGTGGTTTTGTTTTGAGATGGTCTACAGATGTCATATGTGGACTAGAGCCACCCGTAACCCAGTAAAAATCTTCGAATTTCTTCTTAGTTGAGGCACGCAGTTCAGGAGAGAACACAGCATATTGTAATGCACCGTTTCGAGTCTGAATCCCTTCTACCCAAGTATCCAAAGCTTCTTTGGCTGTAGTTGGCAGAAGTCCCGATTCCAAACGGCTAATTTGGATCGCCTGCTCAGCAGAGTCCGGTAGGGTTACGCGCACTTCATTCTTTTTCGTGTCATAGACCGCTTTGCCTTTGAATTCTTCTGCTAGACGGTCAATGGGCACGTACACCTTACCATTTTTGACTTGAATGTCCAGTGCACTTGTATCGTAACTCCTTCCATTCACGAACAAATTCAATTTCGATCCTGCATAAGCAGAGCCTACTGCGATCATTGCTCCAACTGAAGCACAGACTAAAATTTTGGTTAAGGATTTCATTTTTCATTTCACCTCATTTTCATATACATATAAGGATAAACAATTGAATTCCAAAGAAAGTTTGATCGAAGCCATACATATTGAAATAGCGGAAAAACAGTACCTATTTGCTCCTATTCAAGCAGGTCAACATACCCTATAGTCAATGAATTAATTCGTATCTGCACAAAGAAGGGGATTCGGAATATCTACATAAAGGGGTGTTTCTCCACGCTGATGAAAGCGGCTAATTAGATTAGCCTTTGCAGGGAGGGTAACCGTTGTTAGCAGATCCTGAATGACATCAATCATCTGGTTCGAATGCAGTCCCTTTGATGTATTGGCTACTAAAGTATTTCTGACGACACCCCAGAAGGGCTGTTCCTGTTGCCCCGTATACAAGGCAAGCCGCTGTATGAGATGACTGAGATGATTCACAAAAAAATAGTACTTTAATCGATATCGTGCTTCCTCCTCTGTGTAAAGGACTGGACTATCTTCTTTAATTACAGTACCTACCCATCCTTGCTCTTCTGCACACGTTCTATTGACACTGATTCCCTCCAAATCTCTAATCACAAACGTATGTGGCCGTCCGTCCTTCATAGTAATCATCGAGTTCTGTACATGAGCTTCCAGACTTATGCCGTAATCTGCATACAACTTCAAAATGGGCATCATGGATAATTCTAAGTATTCCCGAAGCCATGCGAACCAATCTGGATGTGTCCATGCTTGTTCTGTTCCTTCAACTGAGGAGGAGCTATCACGCACAGCTCGAAATAAAAGCGGCTCACGTTCCCCCGGAAGAACTTCCAGTAGTGAGGCGATGACATAGGGAGCATTGTTCAGTGAAAGGCAGGAATCTGGAGCTTCTCTCAAGATCATGGAGAATCCAGCGGATACAGTATTTTGTACAGATGAGCTAGCCCCGGGTAAATGCACAGTGCGACATCCTTTTTCTAATAGAATGTGGAAGAACTCCGTACTCCCGCTTTCCCAAGCAGTCTGCACAATTCTTGAAGCATCCAGTGTACGTAGCAACTGGTCCATACTGTTCTCGCGAATGAAATTCGTAATCCGTATGTGAAGGGAGAGCTTATAAAAACAATTGTCCTGTGGATTCCAGACTGTGCGCACAGAGGAAGTAGGGTAGACTAAAGGTCCGGTTGAGCCCAGATCAATTATTAGCTTTTGCTGCAATAAGTCGCGTACAGATTCAAGCGTAACGAGGTAAGCGGCCTGCCATGGGTGACAAGGAATAAGAACATAATGGTGATATTCTTCAGGGAGCAATGAACGAACATCAAGCATTTCTACAGGAATCCATGGCGCAGCACTTCCCCTGTTGCCAGAATCGAGCCAGTCTTCAGAGACATATTCAGGAGAGACCGCAAAACAACTAAGAGGGAAGGCCACCCCAAGTTCCGGGGAATAAGCGGCGGAATCCGAAGCGCTGAATCCTTCAAGACTTTTCGGTGTGGGGTGAAAGGGGTGGCCGCAGAGCAATAGTTGTTCCACATATCGAAAGTCTAAAGGACAGGAGGAGCTTTCGCGTACAGCATGTTCAAGATAAGTCGACATATGATCCAAGCTGTTAAAGACCATATGCTCAAACTGTACTCTTTTTAATTCTCTGAGATTTGCATTAGGTTCAAGAAGTGAAACTTCATCTAGTAACATCGTTACAATTTGTTCAAAAGTGAGAAGATAAATTTCCCCTTCATCATTCTTATCATCTCTGGTATAGAATTGTTCACCATAGGTGTGATGCCCCGTTATAGAACGGTGAAGCAGGCTCCCATAAATGGTGCGATTCGCATCTGGTAACGAAATAGCTGCTGTCAATCCGGAACCAGACGAATCGGGATAGTAAGGATCAAATTGCCCTGTCTCTCGTAGATAAGCATTGAACAAACGGTTTAACATCTCTTGCTGAGCACGCTCTGACTGAAGGAGGGAAGTGTAGGAAAAAATCTGCCCTGACTGTGCACATGTAGACTTATGTGAATACATCCGAATCATCCTTTCTCAACGTATTATGAATACGGCTGTTGAACAGAAACAGGGGGGACTTCTTCTACAGCAGGGCGACAAATCCATAGGGATATGGCTAGCATTACAGCACCCATAATTATAAATACAGCACGGGTACCGAAGATTCCGCCTATCCAGACCCCTAGGGAGGGGCCCGTTAACTGTCCTATCATTAGCAGACTATTCGTGGCCCCTATTCGAACACCCCGATCTTGATCGGTAGAGCATCGTAATACATTTAGCATTACGGTTTGCAATAGAGCACTGAAGAAAAATCCTTGAAGAAAACGGATGACAATTAGGCCAATAACACTGATCGGAAGCGAATGAGCTAGCAGGCATAAACCGCATAACAGTCCAGCTAACCGCAGATTGCGTTCGGGATTAGTTCTGTCATTTCTTTTGCCCCACCAAGAAGATCCGACAAATTCCCCAAGAGAGGACATGGCTAGGAGGAGACCTATCACAAGAACGGCGGATGGGGATGAAGGAATACCTTCTCTGATTAAGGGAGTGAACATGGTAAATGTGGCAAAATCAACTAACTTAAAAAAAATACCTGCAACAACTAATCGCCGGGTTAGCGAATGAGAAAGGAGAAATAGAAACGTCTGAAATATACCGTTTTTTCGTTGTAGTTCATTTCGGCCTTGCCTTCTAGACCATGAGTTAGTCTGAAGAGAAACCTTTATATCCGAAGCTTTTTCCCCTCCGCTAAGTAGTGATGCAGCAAGAATAGCAAAGCTCAGCGTCAGCGAAGCGGTAACGAATAATAAGCTTCGGCTGCCCCAAGTATTCACACAAGCACTCCCTAAAAGGGGACCTAAGAGCAGCCCCGCAGCCGATGCTTTTTCTAAGTGTCCCAAAGCAGTTCCTTGATGCTTGTTAGGTGCATGTGTTCCTACAAAAGCGCTGCTTGCATCGGAAATACCACCGAAAGCACCCTGACACAATCGGAACAGCACGAATTGAAGGGGAGTCTGCGCCAGACCCATTAAAGCCATGCTGACCGCGAGTCCAGTGAGGGCTCTTACAACCATCCATTTTCGGCTCCATCGATCCCCGAGTTTACCCCAAATCGGGGTCAATAGTGCATAAGACAAAGCCGGTGCCGATACAGATAAGCCAGTCCACATAAGGACTTCTTTTGCAGATCCCGCATGTAGATGTTCCATGTAGTAGGGGATAAAAGGGCTAATACCTGTTAGACCTGCGCTGGATAAAAAACGCCCTCCCCAAAGGATGCGTACGCTCTGTTTCCATGCCACTTGCGGCATCATCAGTTCACTTTGCCTCCTTCTTATTTGGTAAACATGTCCAATTGGTGAACAGGTTATCAAGAATGATTCTCATTGTCAACGAAATTATTTTTTCCATAAAATTACTAAAAAAGATATTGACAGCGCAAAAAAGGACCTACATAATAAGCCCTGTGTCCATTGATGAAAATGATAATCATTATCAATTAATTCTTTTTTGGATACCAAATTTGTTTGGAAAGCTGGGTGATGCACATGGAACAACGTAGCTTGAACATCAAAGATCGATCTCACAACATCGCTAATTCTATTGTCGATTGTATCGGTCAGACGCCGTTGGTTCGCTTGAACTCCCTGTTTAGTTCTTCAGAAGCTTCTGTCTATGCCAAGCTGGAAATGATGAACCCTGGTGGGAGTATGAAAGACAGGCCCGCTCGCTACATTATCGAGCAAGGTCTGCGAGACGGAACGATTAAGCCTAATAGCCATCTCATTGAAAGCACCTCGGGAAATTTAGGCATCGGTCTGGCGCTTGCTGCTAAGAAATACGGACTAAAATTCACTTGTGTGGTTGATCCCAAAATTACTTCCATGAATCTCAAGATCATTACCTGCCTTGGAGCTCATATTGATATGGTAAAGGACCCCGACGAACATGGGAGTTATTTGCAGTCTCGTATTCGTAGAGTTCAGGAACTAGTCCTTCATGATCCAAATGGATATTGGATTAATCAGTATGCAAATCCACTGAATTGGCAAGCACATTATCATGGAGCAGGCCAAGAAATTGTAGATCAGATGGATGGACAGATTGATGTGTTAGTATGCGCAGTCAGCACAACCGGGAGCATTCTCGGCATTTCCCGAAGAGTAAAGGAAGCCTATCCCCATACAAGAATCGTAGCCGTTGATGCGGTAGGCTCAATTATATTCGGCACCCCTTCTCAGATCAGGGAGTTACCGGGGATTGGAGCAAATCGTGTACCGGAGTTATTTAGTCCTCATGAAATTGATCAGGTCATACATGTCAATGATCGTGAGTCGGTTCAGGGTTGCCAAAAGCTATTGGAGCGAGAAGGGATTTTTGCAGGCGGATCATCTGGATCTCTAGTGGCTGCATTAGAGAAGCTTGTCCCTACTTTGCCCGCTTCGTCTAATGTAGTCACGGTGTTTGCAGACCGAGGAGAACGTTATCTTGACAGCGTATATGATGACCGCTGGGTGGATCAATTACCGCAAAGCTACAATGTATAAAGTAAAGATATAAGATTAGCAAAGGAGAGATCGTTGATGGGTGCAACTCAGGAGAACAGTCTTTTGTATTTGAGCAAACAGGATATTGTAGATCTGGGAGGTTTACGTTCTGATCCTTATGTGAAAGCCGTAACACTTGCACTAAAGCTTCATGCGAAGCAAGATATTGTGCAACCTTTAAAGCCTTATCTTCGTGTCGACCCGAAGAATGGACATATTGCAGATCGAATCATTGCCATGCCTGCATATGTAGGGGGGGATCTATGTATTAGCGGCTTGAAATGGATTGGCAGCAAACACGATAATCCGGCTAAGCGCAACAAAGAACGTGCAAGTGCTCTGATTATTTTAAATGATCCGGAGAGCAATTATCCGATAGCAGTGATGGAAGGCAGCATTATTAGCGGTATGCGAACTGCTGCAGTCACTAGTATTGGGGCGAGGTATCTAGCTAGAAAAGCATTCCAATCTGTGAGTGTCATCGGATGCGGTGTCATTGCAAAAATGCAAATCATTTCACTACTAGAGCAGTTCGATTCTATACGAATGATTCACTTGTATGATTTGAATCGAGAAACAGCGATACAGCTTGCTAATGAGCTGAAATCATTTGTCGATCAAGTGGAGGTTCGGGTAGCACAATCTTCTGAAGAGGCCGTACGTCATACCGAAGTATTAATTACAGCTACAGTAGCTTCTTCCCCACATATTCCTTACGAATGGTTGGCAAAAGGAACTTTTGTAAGCAATATTTCCATCATGGATTTGCATAAGGATGTCTTCACACGTGCAGATAAAGTGATTGTAGATGACTGGGACCAGTCCAATCGGGAGAAAAAAATTATCCATCAGCTTGTACTAGAAGGGAAATTCTCTCGTGCACAGCTTCACGCGGAGCTTGGAGAAATTTTAATGGGAATGAAGCCAGGCCGTGAACATGAGGATGAGATTATTGTACTGAATCCGATGGGAATGGCTATCGAAGATATTGCCTGTGCCGCAGAAATCTACTCAAGAGCTGTGGAGCAAGAGAAAGGTACGCGCTTATGTCTGTAACTAATGTGGCAGGGCATAAGTTGGAAGCCGCAAGCGTTCGGACTACGATTCAGGAAATGAAGACCACACAACACGCACCGATCTGTGCCTACATCTATGACTTACAGGCTCTGACTTCACATGTTCGACAATGCGTACAATCTCTACCTGAGCAGAGTAAGTTATTTTATGCGATCAAAGCGAATTCAGACGAAACTATTCTAAGAACGCTGGCCCCTCTGGTGCATGGATTTGAGGTGGCATCGTTAGGTGAGATTATCAAAGTAAGAGCAATCTCTAAAGAGATTCCTATTCTGTTCGGCGGACCAGGCAAGACAGAAGCGGAACTGCAAGGTGCTCTAGAATATGGCGTACAGCTTATTCATGTGGAAAGTATACACGAGCTGAACAAATTAAATGATCTAGCTAGCCATAAAGGAATTCTCGTTCCCGTCCTTCTTCGAGTGAATCTGAAAGGACCTTTACCTCAGGCTACACTTAGCATGGGAGGTCGCCCCACTCAATTTGGTATAGACGAATCCTTGCTTCCACAAGTCATGGAGCGTATTAGGGATTTTCCTCATATTGAAGTTCAAGGTTTCCATTTCCACTCGTTATCGAATCATCTTGATGCTTCACAGCACGTGAAGCTGGTTCAGTATTATTGCCGCATTGCCCAGCAATGGTCGGAGCAGTATGGCATTCCCTTGCGATATGTGAACGCTGGAGGCGGTATAGGTGTGAATTATGCTCATCTCGAAGATCAATTTGATTGGTTCACATTTGTACGTGAACTTGGTGTGTTATTGGAGAGTGAACTTGAGTCATCTACGACGCTTTTATTTGAATGCGGTCGTTATCTCACCTCTTCAAGCGGCTATTATGCCACAGAAGTACTGGATATCAAATCAAATCATGCTACGAATTATGCCATTGTACGAGGGGGAACACATCACTTCCGTCTCCCAGTCTCATGGCAGCATAGTCATCCTTTCGAAGTGATCGAAGTTGAAGTTTGGCCTTATTCCTATGAGCGTCCTCAAGTCATCGATTCTGCGATTACCATAGCGGGTCAGCTCTGCACGCCCAAAGATATTTTAGCTAAGGATGTTGTATTACCCAGCTTGCGAGTAGGGGATGTTTTACTTTTTCAATACGCAGGGGCTTACGGTTGGGCGATTTCTCATCATGATTTTTTAAGCCATCCTCATCCGCAGCATATCTATTTGAATTAAAGAATTACAATTAGAACTTAAGAATTGCAATGATTATTGGAGGTGTGTAATGAACGATGTGATTGCAACGTTAGTGATGTCAGAAGAGTGGGTTCAAGTGCGCCGGCGAATTTTTAGACAACTGATTGAATCGCTATTGTATGAGCAAATTTTAAGCATTCCGATTGTGGAGAGCAAGGCCGCTTCAACCTATGTGATCCATGGGCACAGCCATACCGGAGCCAAGGTGAAATATACCTTTTATGCTATGCATAAACTAAGCTTTGATCGGATTCGATTAACCGAGACACCCGTTATGCGAATTACTTCAGAAGAGGAGACGGAAGCGGACTCAATCCCTCAGTTTTTACAGGAAATTGCTTGCTGTCTTCCTACCTCAGAACCTCAACTAGCACAGTTTATAGCTGAACTCCAGCAGACTCATCTGAAAGATACGCTTTCACTACGCTGGAATAATCATCAAGAAGACCCTGATATGTCTGACTATGATGAGTGGGAATCGACACTGATAGAAGGTCATCCCTATCATCCATGTTACAAATCAAGAATGGGGTTTACTCTGGCGGATAATAAAAGGTATGGACCGGAATTCTCCCCTGAATTCACTTTGGTATGGATTGCTCTACATCAGGATGTAGCGAAAATTTCTCTATCCACTTCCCTAGGTACCTATAGCCAATTTGTCCAACAGCAACTCGGAGAGGAATGGGAGCTGCTCATGTCTAAGCTGCCACAACTAGCTTCCCGCGAAGTTCCTTATGTACTACTCCCCGTCCATCCGTGGCAGTGGGAACAACACATCGCACTATTATGTACGGATCAAATACGAAAGGGCGAAATTATATATCTGGGCAGGGCCGGTGATTCCTACCGTCCTCAGCAATCCATTCGTACCATGACAAATGTGACTAACCGAGATAAGCCTTATGTTAAATTGCCACTAAATATCGTAAATACATCCTCAGGTCGGATTCTAGCTGGGCATACCATTATCAATGCGGCTCGCATTTCGGACTGGCTGGGTCATATAGTTACAGAAGATACGTACTTACAAGAACTAGAGTTAATCGTCCTCAAAGAAATGGTAGGGGTGACCTATGATCTTCCCCAATTTCCTAACCTATTCGAGCAACAAATGTATGGGTCACTTGGGACCATTTGGCGGGAAAGTCTCCATCCCTATTTGCATGCTGAAGAGCATGCGTTACCATTTGCTGCATGTTCTCACGTGAACAAGCGAGGTATTCCACTCATAGAACCATGGATCTGTAAATATGGGCTAGACATTTGGACTACAAGCTTGCTTCGCGTTGTCATTGTACCGCTCGTTCATCTCTTATATGCCCATGGTGCAGCTTTAGAATCACATGCTCAGAACATGATCATTGTGATGAAGCAAGGCTGGCCGGTTCGCTTGGCACTGAAGGACTTCCATGATGGTATTCGGTATTGTCCATGGGCACTTCATTCGAATGAATATCCCCAAATCGAATACCCGCCCCCTAATCACCAAAAAGTGAACCGTAATTCCTTTATTGAGAAAGAAGATCCTAAGGAAGTTAAAGATTTTTTGCTGGACGCACTTATGTTCATTAATTTGACTGATTTAGCTTGGTTCATGGAGAAGCATTTTGGCCTTCATGAGAGCAGATGGTGGGATATCGCTGTGAAGATCATTAAGGATTATCAAGCTCATTTCCCTAATTTGGGCGAACGATTTGACCATTTTCAAGTTTTTTCACCCGAAGTTGAAGTTGAAAAGTTAACCTATAGACGCCTTGATGAAAATCCCGATGATTGTGTCCATAGGGTACGTAATCCCCTATATGTTGTCATGAATGAATCCCGGAAGGAGTGAACGTATGGATACAACGCGTACAACCTTAATCGATCAGATGGACATAGATTCGCCGGATGGCATGTATGCTTTGGCAATAACCTCAGATCATTATATAGCTGCCCGAAGGCGCATATTCAAACAGCTCGTCGAATCCTTATTATATGAAAATATTGTTATTTCTGCGTGTAGTGATACGAACGAATATTCCGTATGGGAGATTCTTGGAACGGCAACAGATGGTTCGGCAGTAACCTATACGTGCAAGGGAAGAAGACATGTAACTTTTGGACGTATACGGCTGTTCACTGAGCCGATCAGCAGAACTATATCATCGCAACTGAGAGGGGATCAATCTTGTACAATTAGTGCTGAGAAAACAGAAGCTATTTCTATTGCTCTTTTTCTGATCGAGGTAGGTGCTAATGCGGGCATTGACGAAGTGCAAGTAGTTCAGTTCATCACGGAATTAGAACAGACCTTGATCAATGACACATTAGCCCGTTATATACGGGCAGAACGTCATATTGAAGTTCAAAATGTGCAGGATGAGGATTGGGAGAGCGTAGTTATTGAAGGCCATCCTTACCATCCAAGTTATAAATCAAGAATAGGTTTTGATATTCATGACCAGATCGATTATGGGCCTGAATTTGCACAGTGGATTAGACCCATCTGGCTCGGTGTTCACAAGTCTAAAGCGCGCATAAGCCATTCTTTACATCAACATTCTCCGTCTTCAAATGAGTGGCTAAGGGAGCATTTGGGGGAATCTGTACTTTCACATTTTTATAGTATTTTACATAAACGCGAGATGGATCCAGCCGCCTATGTTCTACTCCCCGTTCATCCTTGGCAGTGGAGAACAACGCTAAGTTCAGTCCTTGCAAGCGATATCCAGAACGGAACTATTGTGCTACTCGGCAGTAGCGAGGACAAATTTACAGCCCAGCAATCGATACGCACATTAGCCCATCGTACACATCCTCACTTGCCTTATGTAAAATTATCGCTGAGCATTCTGAATACTTCGACCGGAAGAATTCTAGCACCTCATACTGTAGAAAATGCTCCACGTCTAACCGATTGGATGCAAGGCATTTTGAAGAAAGATGTCTACTTTCAAAAAGAACTTCGCACTGTTCTACTAGGTGAGGTAGCGGGAGTTGCCTACGATAACAGTCATAGACCCGAACCTGTGAAGTCCTTGTCCTATGGTGTTCTATCCTGTATTTGGCGAGAAAGCATCCATCCTTATTTGGAACCTCATGAATCCTCCATACCCTTTAATGCCTTGACTACAATGGACGTGAATGGTCTACCTATTATTGAACCTTGGGTAAGGCAACAGGGGGTAGAACATTGGCTATATGAT
This sequence comes from Paenibacillus shirakamiensis, assembly GCF_017874255.1. GTDB lineage: Bacteria > Bacillota > Bacilli > Paenibacillales > Paenibacillaceae > Fontibacillus > Fontibacillus shirakamiensis. Next base: position 1,003,172 of record NZ_JAGGLD010000001.1, read on the forward strand.
CTATTAAATACATCTGTTCGTCCTCTCATTCACTGGTTATTCGCTCATGGCATTGCTCTAGAATCTCATGCACAAAATATGTTGCTCATTCATCAGTCGGGTATACCTACCCGCATTGCACTTAAGGATTTTCACGATGGCATCCGTTTCAGTAGGGAGTGGCTTGCTGAGCCTAACCTCTGTCCATTATTAGTAGAATCCTCAGCACATCATCAAAAAGTAAACCGAAATTCATTCATAGAGACGCAAGAACCAAGTGAAGTACGAGATTTTATGCATGACGCTTTTTTCTTTATCAATCTGGGTGAATTAGCCCTTTTTATGCACGAACATTATGAAGTTGCCGAGCGAACGTTCTGGAATCATGTCCGAACCATTATTCATAATTACCAACTGCATTTTCCAGAATATCAAGATAGGTATAAGGTGTATTCCCTATTTGCGCCCAAAATCGGTGTCGAGCAATTGACCAAGCGTCGTCTTTTTCCGGATGATCGCATGCACATTCATCTGGTACCTAATCCTCTAGCTTAGGTAATAAAAAAGTATATGAGATTTTTAAAAATGTGCATGGACAGAAACTGGAACGGTAGGATATTGTTGTTAATAATGATAATCATTATTAATTAGATCGCGAAATGAATGTGGAGGCGGAACTGTTATGGAAGCAAAGCGTAATAAGATTCGACATCTGTCATGGTTGTACGTAATTATTGCAGCTATGGTAATGTCGTTAATTGTAGGGTGCAGTAACTCGGATTCAGTTACGAAGAATGTCGTTGCACAATCTGAGAAAACAAATAACAATAAAAAATCATCAGCAATCAAAGGTGATACACGAACGGTAAAAGATGCTTATGGTGAGGTAGAGGTTCCTACTCAAGCTAGCCGAATTGTGGTCCTGGATATCGGAGCTTTAGATAATTTATTAGAGATGGGTATTACCCCTGTGGGTGCACCTTCCATCTTAAAAATAGGTGATCCTTATCCAGCATACCTAAAAGGAACTAAGGGCATTGAGAATATTGGATCGGTGAATGAACCGAATCTCGAACGAATCCATGCATTGAAGCCGGACCTCATCTTGGGTAACAAGGACACTCATGATGCGATTCATGTACAGCTAAAGCAGATTGCACCTACAGTGTTCGTAGAGACTTTAGGTGTAACTTGGAAAGAAAACCTACAACTTCATGCTGAGGCGGTAAATAAGCAAAATCAAGGTACACAACTATTACGTACCTATCAGGATCGCATAGATAAATTAAAGTCTGGACTTGCAGGTAAGAAAGCTAAGCAAATCTCCTTGATTCGTCCGCGGGAAGACAAAATCCAAGTCTATTTAAAAGAAACCTTTGCAGGTACCGTCATGAATGATGCGGGAATTGCTCGTCCTGCTTCTCAGCAGGGGGATGGGTTTTCCAAAGATATCACCGAAGAACAAATTACAGATCTGGATGGGGACCTCATTCTATGGTTCAATCGCGAACCCGATGCTTTCGACAAATTGAGCAATCGTCCGCTGTGGTCTACACTACAAGCGGTTCAGCAACATGCTGTGCAACCTGTCGATTGGGAGTACTGGATGAGTGGACTTGGCATTCAGGCAGTCAATAAGATTATTGATGACCTGAATAGATTTTTGATCCATTAGACTTTCTCAAATTAAATGATTACATGCATTGGATCGTCGATTGTGGCGGTCCAATTTTTCTATGAAAAGTATACATATTCAACTTTAGCGACGCAGCGATAGGTCATATGGAGGCTACTTAGATGAATAGTAAATGGGGACATAAACTAACAGGTCTAGCGATTCTTCTGTCGTTGACTTTACTCATGTTTTTTTTTAGTATCCTGTTCGGTATTGCACAGATCTCTTGGGAATCCATCTCAAAGGCCATATATTCATTCGATGGTTCCCGGGAACAATTAATTATTCGCACCGTTAGATTTCCAAGGGCAATGATTGCGGTATTTGTAGGGAGTTCCATGGCTGTGGCAGGTTGTATGATGCAGGCTTTAACTCGGAATGCCTTGGCAGGGCCTGAACTATTCGGCATTAATTACGGTGCTGCTCTTACGTCGGTGATCGCTTCGTTCATACTGGGGACTACTTCGTTGCAGCTATTTGCAGGGTCTTCTATAATTGGAGCTGCCGTAGCCGGTTCACTTGTATTCCTCCTTAGTTCTACAGGAAGGCAGCCTTTAACATCTATGAAGCTTGTCCTAGCTGGCTCAACACTCAACTTGTTGTTTGCCTCCTTGACTCAAGGCATTCTCATCTTGCATGAACAATCACTGGATACGTTGCGATTCTGGCTCGCAGGTTCGTTAACGGGGAGAAGTATGGATTTATTTTTTCAGATTATGCCAATCCTGCTTATAGGACTAATCTGTTCATTGTTGATGGGCAGACAGTTGAATATTATGAATCTGGAAAAAGAAGTTGCTCAGGGATTAGGGCAGCAGCTAAGAGGAACTCGAATCGTATGTATTCTCATTATCGTACTCTTAACAGGTGGTGCAGTTGCACTTGCAGGGCCTATCGGGTTCATAGGTCTTGCCGTTCCACATATCGCTAGATTATTAATAGGTAACAACTATGTCTGGATTGTTCCTTATACAGCTGTGTTAGGGGCATTGCTCCTCTTGATAGCGGATATAGGAGCGCGATTTGTACTTCCTCACCAGGAAGTGCCAGTGGGTATAGTTACGGCCTTCTTTGGAGCGCCCTTTTTGATGGTTTTGGCTCAAAGGAAGGGAGGAATGAAATGAATGATCATTTTTAGAAGAACCGCATTATTTTATATTGCTGTAATCTTAATATTGCTAAATATCCTTCTTTTTTTCTTAAATATAGCTATAGGGGATCGATATATTCCGGTAAATGAAGTATTCAAAGTGCTACTGGGTAGAGAAGGTGTGGAATCTAATTTCATCATTCTTGAGCTGCGATTGCCTAGGGTGTTAACCGGTTTTCTAGCAGGATGTGGTTTAGCCTTAGCAGGTACGATATTACAGGTGATTACGCGTAATCCCTTAGCTTCTCCAGGAGTAATTGGTATTAATTCTGGGGCTGCTGCAGCTGTTGTTGCCATCATGGTGTTCGTTCCTTCTTTTTCTATGAAGGGTTTGCCATGGATAGCTTTTGGAGGAGCCTTCGCGGCTGCCACTATCATTTATATATTCTCCTGGCGAAAAGGAGGCATGGATTCACCTGCTCGGATGTTACTGATGGGCATAAGTCTCTCAGCCATGACAGGCGCACTTATTACATATTTACTTACAGTAGGTAACATATTTCGAGTATCCCAAGCTTCCATCTGGATGGCTGGCAGTTTGTACGGGCGAACCTGGGAGCATGTTTGGCCCTTGCTTCCTTGGATTTTGATTCTCTTTCTACTATTATTGTCACTTACGAGAAGATTAGATATGTTCCTCTTAGATGGACAATCTGCACTAGGTCTCGGGCTGCGCGTAGAGACATGGAGAATGCTATTTATTCTAATCAGTGTAGGACTTGCTGGATCTGCTGTATCCATGGTAGGAACGATTGGATTTGTTGGATTAATGGCACCACATATCGCTATGTATTTGGTAGGTCACCGAAGCTTAATACGCTTACCCATTTCTGCACTAATCGGGGGACTCATCGTTATGATGGCAGATTTGGTAGGACGCACAGGGTTTGCTCCTTTCGAAGTCCCTGCCGGACTAATAACGGCAATTATTGGCGCACCCTATATGATATATTTGCTATTAAAACCTAGAGTGTTATAAGAATATCTACGAGGAGAAGGGAGGGGGAGTTGCTAATGAATCCTCAAGCGGATGAGACCCATTCTATCTATCTTTTATCTTCGGTTCGTATGCGTAAATATCCAAAGACCGGTCAGGCCGTTCGCCTCAATATTTCGGTACATATGCTGTGTTATGTGATGGAAGGAGAAGGGTTCATGGTCTTGGACGGTTCCCTACAGAAAATTCGTCCTCTGCAGTTATACCTGCTCGTTCCGGGCATGATCCTAGAGTTTCCGGAGCACAGTCCACACTTTGTATATTATGGAATTTGTTTTGAACCAATTATGCTTATGAAAAAACAAGGCGAATATGAAGCGAATCGTACCCTACCTTTATATAAGCCAACCTTATTACCGGGATTCATTCCAGTCCAACACCCGCAGTGGTTGTTAGAAAAAATAGTACATTTATTTCATCTGAGCAAAACTTACCATCGAGATCGTATGGAACTGAGATTGCCGTTAGAAGAACTTATTCTTGCTATAACGCAATGTCCGTCCGAAGTGCCTTCTACAACAATGGATGTACGAATAGTTCAGAGTATCTTGTTCATGGAGAAGCATTTTATTGAAAAAATAAAGATGGAGCAACTGGCCCAAGTAGCGGGTATGTTAGCACCGACTGCATTTTCGCGCCTATTTCGAAGTGAGACCGGCATGTCACCCGTAGATTATCTTAATCAGATTCGTATGAGTGAGGCGAAGAAGATGCTAGGTATGAAGAACAGCAGGGTAAAAGAAATTGCTGCTGCGGTAGGTTTTCGTAGTGAATTCTATTTCAGCCGAAGGTTTCAGTCTTCGGTTGGTGTTACGCCGACCCTATTTAAGAATAGAGATACCTTAAAAGTAGCTGTGGCCACTTCTCTTGGCTTTGACCGTCATCTGATTTCTTTAGGAGTAGCCCCGGTGTGTGTTGTAGATCTCTTCCATTATCCGGGTCAGCCTAAAGAGAAATATACTGAACTGCTTCGAAGCAGACTCACGCTATTGAGCGAGTCAATGCCGGATTTGATTATTGCAGATCATTATCATATAGCATTCAAAGAACAATTCAAACAGATCGCCACACCCCTTTTTTTGGATTTCTCGACTTGGGACTGGAAAGCTAATTTCAACAACATTGCTGAGCTTGTGAACCGTGAACGTCAAGCCAAGGAAGTTCTGACACGACTAGAAATCGAGATGGAGACAACCGGAAAGTTCCTTCGCCAGACATTGGGTAAGGAACGTATAACTATTCTGCAAGTCAATCACCGGGCCATCGGAATCCAAGGAAAAACACATCATCCTCTGAATCAATTAATATATGAGCAGCTTGCCCTGCTTCCGGGTAATCAAGTACCTTCAGACCTATGGCGAATGGAGGTTCAACCTCAAACGATGCCCATTTTGGAGACAGAACATCTATTCATTCATCACCATCACAAGCTTGCTGGCAGCGAACAGATGTATACTAAGCTAACACAAATCGCGGCATGGCCAATGATTCCAGCTGTACAGCAGGATAAGGTCCAGCATATATCCAATTGGTTCTTGATGAGTTGGACTCCTGAAGGAAGGCAGCAGATCATGAAAGAATTGCTGGCTACTTTTAGCTAAATATGTGAACTCGTTATTAATAAGACTTAAACTAATATAGTTCAGTTCAATTGTAGAGAGAATGTAAAAAGATTCTCATCGATAATTTAATCCAGCTAGGTGTAGCGTTTGTTCTAGACGGTGGATATCTACAACATAATCTTCTAGGCCCGGATAAAGATCTGATGGGGTAGTGGATTGTTGTCCATATAGCATATAGTAATGTAGCTGGTTGTGATTGCTGATCATCCAATAGGTAGGCACAATAAAATGAATATGAAAAATTTCAATAACTGAAGTTCCTGCAGTACAGAAAGCAAGGTTGGCTAGCCCAGCGCCATGGGGACCCACAATCGCCTTAGCTGAAGCAAATAAATGAATCTGCTGGGCAATCGTGAAATCTTCTAGGCAAATGGAGACAAAACCATGGATCTCTAGGCAGCGAATGACTTCAATCTCGTTAACGATTCGCCGGACCGAGGCTTTTCTGCGTGAGATATAGATGCGTTCTGGAGCTGCCCATGTATTTACCCGGTGAGGGAGGAATAAGCTGCGTAAGGTAGCGGTGGTCCATGGAGGGTAATGAGATGTCATCATGATAGAGGGAACAACTAATCGATCTGCTTGGATATTAGAATTCTCACCATTTCGAATGATGGAAGATGGCTGTATACCAAGCATTTCTAGTGTCTCATCAACAAATGCGCCATAAGGATTCGGGTTCATGATTAGATAGTCATACGGATGGCCTAAGATCTGAAGCATGCTGAATCTAGTTATCACGTCATACAGCCAGTGAAAATAATTATGACTCCCGCAAAAAGTTAAGGCGGCAAGGGTGCCGTGAATATATTGAAGTTCCTGATCAGGACGCCTATGCAGAGCAGGATGTTCATCCGCGCTCAACATTCGATTTTGCTGTCCATCGTATTCAGGAGATAGGTCCGCAATTAGTTTGCCATCGGCCGACAGAATACAGCCAGACTTCCCCCATACACGGCCGGAGGGGATTACAGCAACATAACCACCTGTGGGTTGAAGTTGATAGGGGGTGAGATGAGGATGAATATTCGCCTCCATTCCTCGAGGAGCTTCATATACCGCGAGAGCACCAAAATCAAAGGGAGTAATATATTCATCTTCAATAGAAGAGGGCAGTGTCTGTTTGAATGATTTTTGCCAATCCCAAATGGTGTTGTAATAACTCCATGCATTCGAGTCGGGATTTCTCATCTGTTCATTCAAGGAATATCCCTCCAGTGTTCTTATTACATGGCAATATTTTATGTTGAAAAAAAGTAAAGGACACGGAGTTGGAACAAATAGGGCGTATGAATATGGTGAGTAAAGAGGGATATTTATTAGTGTAACCTTAGTTTTCATTGTGGGTGGGAGTGTGGTATATAATTTTACAAAGAAAATGGGTCAGTTTAGTTCAAAACAGTTCATGGTAAAGATCAGGAGGTTAATCGTTATTATTTAAAAATGTATACAATGTTAGAAATGAGCTTTGAGGAAAAGGATCGCTTTAAGAAATTAGTAACTCATTATCACGGCAAAAGAAGCAGACTTTCTCGAACAATATACATACTGACTTTACCCCCTTGGGTTTTCTTGTTGGATCACTTGAAACCTTCTCTAAGTTGGGGTGAAGTCATTTTTAATGTTCAAAAACCTTTACGTAATAAAGGCTTAAAATTATGAAAATTGCTAACACAAACGCAATTTCTAAGCAATTTGAAATATATTACAATAGCAACATTTATAAAATCAACGGCAATATGTCTGTAGATATAAACGTGTCGCTAAGATAAATTATAGGAGTGAAGAGGATGAAAACGATTACTTCGAAAGTGTATCAGAGGGGGAAGTTATTGGAGATGCGAAAGAAGAGATATGTGATAACTGCGATTGTTCTTTTTACTATAATTGGAAGCGCTTACTTATTTAATCGTCTGCATGTTTCTTCACCGGATATCGTTATGTCTGTCAATGGGGAGCAGGTCACCAAGGAAGAGTTACAAACTGAGCTTGGTCTGACTTCCATGAAAGGATCAAGCAAGGAAGCATTACATAGGGCAGAACATGCGATAGTACGGTTCAAAGTTCAATGGGCACTGGCCAAACAGTTGGGTATCGTTGATAGCTCAACTTTAGATCAGCTACGTCAAATGGAGAATAGTGAACGGCAACAGAAACAACAAAAGCAGCAAGTGGTCTATGGGGTAACACAATTATCAGCCCATGATTATCAGGATTATGCGCTTAGCAAATCAGTTATAGAACTCAAGGAAAAACTGCTTGCTGATGGCGTGATTACAGTGACTAATGCTGAATTGAAACAGAAATATGAGGAAGTAAAAGTCTCGTATCGTAAGCAGGATGCGATTACCATTCATAAAATTACTGTGGACAAACGAGACAGCGATGGGCAAGTAACTAAATCTTCTATTCAAAAAGCTAGGGAGAAGATGGAAGATATCGAGCGAAAAATCGCCAATGGATCTGATTTCGACGTGATTGCGAAGAGTGTCAATGCATCAAACCAAATCATGGTCCAGCAGTTTACGGACAAAACCAGCAGAATCGACGAGAACGCTTATAGTTATCTACTGGAAGAAGCTAAATTGCTGCAAGAAGGACAAGTTGGACAGGTGCTCGAGAATGAGACTGAGCTAACTTTAATACGTTGCATTTCAAGGGTGCCTCAAGGCTACACACCTCTTAATGAAATTCAAGATCGGATCAAGATCATGCTCACTAATGAGAAGTACGAGAAGTACGTGGATCAACTGGTTCTAAAGGCGAAAGTTATCACGGATGCTAACAAATAACATGGAGAGGAGGTGAGAGAGAGCGCTCTAATTAAGTATTGCATAATTAATTTACAAAGGGGATATGTGCATGTTAAGGGAAAACAGGAAGCTGTTGGTATGGTTTATAGTTAGTGTTTTATGTTTGGGCGGGCTTCTCGTGCCAGGAGAGCTAAATACGGTACATGCTGCAACTAACGTTTACTATATCGATTCGGTCACAGGTAACGATGCAAATAACGGTACAAGTACTGCTACTCCATGGAAATCATTAAGTAAAGTAAGCAGCACTACGTTTCAACCAGGGGATCAAATTTTATTCAAGGCAGGTTCAACGTGGACAGGTAGACTCGAACCAAAGGGCTCGGGTACTGAAGGCGCACCTATCAAAATTGGTGCCTACGGAACGGGTGCAAAACCACTATTTCAACCGGATGCGGACTGGGTAGATCCTGCAATGACGTTGAACAATTACGTCAAACGTAATGTCACCGTTAACAGTGTTATTAAATTATATAACCAGTCCTACTGGGAGATTGAGGGACTAGATCTTGTGGATCCGAATGGAGCTAACGTTAATCCCGATACGACTACAGTGTATCGACGCGCCATATATATCGAAGCCCAAGATGTTGGGGCTGTGAAGCATATCTATATTCGCAATGTTCATATTAACGGGTTCAAAGGACCTGATACAAATGAAGGTAAGGTTTCTGGCGGTATCGTATTCCATGTGCAGTTCAACCCAGACGATCCTTCGCTCAGACAACCTACATGGTTCGAGGATGTCGTAATCAGTGATAGTACCATTGAGAACGTCAGTCGATCAGGCATTAAGTTTCACTCAAGTTGGTGTACTCGTGCGCCAGGCGTAGGTGGAAAATTTCCAAGTGTCGATTTCCAAGGCATTGGACCGTGGACTCCTACCGTAGGTGTACACATCTATAATAATGTGATTCACGATGTCGAAGGTGATGGGGTTATTATTCGAGATATCAAGGATGCCATTGTCGAGCACAATACCGTTTACCGCGCAGCGAAAGGTGGCTCGTACGCAGTCGGATTGTTCAACTGGAATTCCGAGAACGTAACTTTCCAATACAATGAGGTATACGATACGCAGCCTGCAGGCGATGCGCAAGGAATTGAGATCGATGCCCTGAATGATAAAACCTATGTACAATACAACTATGTGCACAATAACGCAGGCGGCTTCGCCATGTGGTGTAATACCGCAAATCTACCTAGTTATGACGGAATCTACCGGTATAACATTAGCCAAAATGACAGTACATCACATGGGGTAATTCAGCCACGGGCAACCATGCGAGGCTCGATGTTATACAACAACACCGTCTATATGGGGGCAGGAGAGTCCAGACAGTTCATTTACAATTTCTCCGGAGGACCGGATAATCAGGTTCAAGTCTTTAATAATATTTTTTACAATCAAGGTACTTTGTCCAATCTGGATTTCGCAACCGGTGCGATTAACTACAACTCCAACGTATATTATGGATTCCCATCCACACCGAGTACTGATCCAAACCCAATCACAGCAGATCCCAAGTTAACATCTCCCGGGTCGGGAACGGTTGGGCTGACTACAGTTGCCGGCTATAAACTACAAGCGGATTCTCCGGCTATTAACAAAGGCGTATTCATTCCGAATAATGGAGGTCAGGATTATTGGGGAGCCTCTCTATACAATGGCAAACCAGATATTGGAGCCAATGAATACACAGGAACGGCCTATCCGGCTGCAAGTGTTATTGCGGATGGGACTTACACATTGACAGTAAAACACAGTGGGATGAAGCTAGAAGTGAATGCAGGGAGTCTCGCTGAAGGTGCAGTGATTGATCAGTCAGCGGATACCGGAACAGACAACCAACAATGGATCATTACGAACATTGGCAATGGCTATTATAAACTGATTAATAAGAAGAGTGGTAAAGCTGTAGCAGTCGATCAAGCTTCCATTAACAACAATGCTAAAATTGCTCAGTATACGTATACATCTAACAGTCCTTATAACGATGAATGGCAAATCGTTGATGTCGGCGGAGGGTATTTCCAATTCATCAATCGTTACAGTAGCAAAGCTATTGATATGCCTGCTAATTCGACGACAGCGGGCACCCAGTTCGCACAGTGGGACGCGGGTACGAGCAACAATCAGAAGTTCCAATTGACACCTGTGTCCAATGCAATTGTATCTGGCGCAACTTACAAAATGACGGTCAAAAGTAATGGCTATGCACTGGATGTGAATGCCAACAGTACCGCTGAGGGTGCTGCAATTATTCAATGGAATTATGGTGGTGGTAACAACCAACAATGGGTAATCACAGATATCGGTGGTGGTTATTACAAAATCATGAATGTGAATAGCGGCAAAGCCTTAGCCGTCGAAGGAGCATCCACTGCAGATAATGCTAAGATCGTACAGGTTACGTATTCATCTGCGGCACCATCCAACGACGAGTGGCAGCTTGTAGATGCGGGCGGAGGTTATTATAAGCTAATCAACCGTAATAGCGGTAAAGCCCTTGATATCCCCGGATCCAGCACAACCTTGGGTACACAATTCATACAATGGACCTCTGGTTCAGCAGATAACCAGAAAGTATTGCTTACTAAATTATAAAATTCGGCTTTAAATGAAGTCATGCAACAAGCCATACTTGTTCCGGAGCCGGAACAAGTATGGCTTGTTTGTCTATCAATATTCAATATCAAGATACGAAGCAGAGCAGGCTCTTAATTTAGAGGCATAGATGGGCAGTGGTGAGAGAAAGATCATGGAGAAAAGCACTTAGACTAGTTTTGCATCAGTGATGTGAAATTTAGTAAAGCTGTAAAACATACATAATAGTAACAGTAATTTCAACATAAAAAAATTTTTTAAAACTTTTCAAATAAAACGGATGTATATAATCAAAAGGAGAACACGCAGAAAGTGGGAGATTGTTATTAAAAAGTATGTTTTGTTATTTCTGACACTGATCATATCATTTAGTATCATGGTTGCTTGTAGCAATCAACCTAGTTCTAATCATGGAAAGATATCAAATGAACAACTCCAAAAGAAAGTAGAATCTTCAAATAATTCTTCTAATTCCAATCTCTCAGAAGGCCATGCCAGTGTTTTCCCAAAGACAGGTATTGAGGAATCTATTCTTATAGATGCAGTTCATGATACGCCATCTATTCGTGCTGAAACCCAAACAGAACACGGAACGTTATTTATGATTTCTAAGGGGAGAGAAGAGGAAGGACACTTGCTTGTGTCAAGTACAACAGGGCTAGAGGGAAGTAAAACGTTTCAGAGTACTTACTCTATCCTTTTTAAACAAGGTGAACAGGAGAAAGTCCTCTTAGAATTGCCAGCCTATTTATATGTACAGCCCACAGATAAGATCTTAACTTTTAAAAAGATTGCCTTTAAAGAAGCTGATCTTTATTTTCTTACTCCTCAATATCAGTCAGGGCATGGATTAGAAGCATTTGTATTTGCGATTGAAAAGCAGACTGGAAAAGCCTTTTCTATATTAATTAAAAATAATAATCAAGATATAGATAGATTAATATATTCCGAAGCTAAAGATATAGCACCTCTTTATATAAAGAACAATCAGTTAGTAGTAGTTCGTCCATTAGGAGCAGGAGGGCCTCCAGATAAAGATGGGCATTACAAATTAGATATGGTTAATAAGAAGCTTGTCGCGGAGTAAATACTACCGCTTTTATTCAGAATGGATGCCAGTAGGACAACGGTCATGTTGGTCAATTCTATCCTATGAGAAACTGAGGTAATGGAATGGAAATAATTTCGTATATTAAAATCCCCAATATTAAATTGCCAGATGATTTTGAGCAAGAACCTGAAAAATACTTTATACATATTGATGATAAAGAAAGAATAATCAATATCATTAATCAATTTGACCAAGATTATTTGGAAGGTGCTCTAATAATGAAATATAAAAACAGCCAAATTTTATGTTTTGAATTATGGGATTACGTGGGGGATTTATGGGCGTATTTGCTGAACGCAGTGGAAGAATTTTTGATGAACAGAAAAGGGGAATGCTACCTTCCTGATCAACCCATAAAAATTGAGATCCTTGAGAATAGGTATGATTCCATAAAATTTATAGTGGGTGAAGGAAAATACGGTTGTACCATTATCCCAAAGTTAATATTTCTACAAACAATAATTAACGAAGCGGAGCATTTTTTTATGAGATTTAATGAATATTTTATGTCTCACCAGTACAATTTTCATGTAAATCAGCTAGTGAAACTGAGAGCAACGCTGGTCAGTGATTTTTGATTAAAACAAAGAACTTTCAAATAAACGCTAAAAAAGATTTAGCCTACATGAATACCACATGTGAGTAATTCTCCATGTGGTTTCTTTTTTAAGAGGAGATAACAAAGATAAGATGATTAAGCTATTCAGGCTTTCCTAACATTCTAACTGAAATTTATAAAGGAGATAGATCTATTTGTTTAACAAAAAACGCGATAATAATTGAAAGAATAACTATGGCTACCATTTGCTTTGGTTGTTTGTAATAGACAATGCATATAATTAAATACATAATTAATTCTTCAATATAATTCAAATATATATAAAATAAACCAATTCCAATTGAATATTTCAACAATATGCCCATTGGTAACGCAGGTAGAATATAGGATAAACGCACATTATTTTTAGCCTCCCATGCAATAAGTGCTAGAAGAGGAGATATAATCGCTATTATAAACCAAGATATAAAATATCTGGTTGGAAAAAAACCAAATAAATATGTTGAATAAAGATAATAACTGATTAACACTCCTATAAAGAAAATGAACGTGTTACCTGCAGCACTGATTTTTGTTTTACTAAATGTTGCTATTATTGTAGCAATGAATATCCAAATACCAACTCTTGTAAATAAATCACCAAAATAACTAAGGACAGTATCCCATTTTTTACCATCTGTAATTGAGATAGTATCTAAATATTTAGATATGATACCCAAGATTACACCGAACACTAAACATACGATAAGACTTTGTGATTTATTGGTCTTTTTCACTTCGCCACCCCAATAGTGTATTTTTATAATATTTATATTATTTTAGTCTAACATTGAATTTTACAAAATTTTACAAACCTTTTGAAGGACTGAAGTGTTCAAGGTAAGGCTAAAATAAATATTTATTATCCGTGTGTATCTATAATTCTACTATTAATGGATGTTGATTCGTCAGAGTAAGTGTAAATGGTCACCATCATTATCAAAGATATTAATTATCTTGAAGAGATTTTCTTCAGCCCTTAAAGGACAACTAGAAGTTGATATAATACTAAAACTCTATGGTTAGTCCTGAATATGCTCAAAGTTCACTGTTGCGTGCTACGTTAGTCAGAGGTAGAAAAAAATAATTGTGTTTTTGCGACGATTTAATATTACGTAAAATAAAGCACGGTATTCTTCAGCAACAGAGAAGAATATGTAAATTATTTCTTGACATATAGGGTAGGGGGCTATACTATTATGTTCAACACAACAATATAAGAGTGATTAAGAGCATGAAGAGGAGGAAGAAAATTATGAAAAATCAAGCCAAAGCTTTATCGCAAGCAGATCCCAAGCGTTGGTTAGCATTAGCCTTACTATGCCTTGCCAATTTTATGGTGATCATGGACACATCCATTATCGGTGTTGCACTGCCAGCTATTAAAGAAGGACTAGGTTACACGCAAGCAAGTTTGCAGTGGGTTTTCAACGCGTATGTCATTTTCTTTGGAGGGTTATTATTGCTCGGTGGTCGATTGTCCGATTTGTTTGGTCAACGCCGCATATTCATGTGGGGGTTGTCGATTCTTACGCTAGCTTCTTTGTTGGCAGGGTTGGCTTGGAACGAAGAGACGCTTAATGTTGGCCGCGCCTTGCAAGGATTCGGTTCCGCACTAATTGCTCCATCTGCGTTAACGATTGTAATGATGCTTTTCGGAGGTAACCCCAAAGAGTTAGGGAAAGCATTAGGCTTCTGGGGCGCATCGGCCGCTGCAGGTGGGTCGGCAGGCGTATTTCTCGGTGGGGTCATTACCGAGTGGCTCAGCTGGCAATGGACCTTCTTAATCAACGTACCCGTTGGTATTATAGCGCTGCTTCTATCCCCGGGACTTTTGGCCAAGGGAACGCGTAGAAAAGGTAGAGTTGACGTGATTGGTTCTATCTTCGTCACAGCAGCCTTGGTATTGGTGGTGTATGGCATTGTTACTGCAGAGCACAATGGATGGGGGGCGTCGTCCACATTGTGGACGCTTATATCAGCAGCCGTATTGTTTATCTTGTTCCTGATCGTTCAGGCAACTAAAAAAGAGCCGCTTGTTCCCCTGAAGATTTTTAAAGCTTCCAATCTGGCTGCAGGCAATATCGCGCTCATTATGCTGGCCGGTGGTTGGATTCCACTGTGGTATTTCCTCAATCTCTATATGCAGCAGGTGCTAAAGTTTTCTGCTTTTGCAGGTGGAGTCGGCTTGCTGCCGATGACGATCTTGATTGCCGTCTTTATGATCTTTATTACAGGTAAGCTAATCGGCAAGTTCGGGATGAAGTCGAATCTGGTCATCGGATTGATTGCACTCGGAGGTTCGATGCTTCTGTTCGCTGGCAATACGCCGAATGATGGGAATTTCATTGTCAACGTACTTCCGGCATCCTTACTCGGTGCCCTTGGTATGTCACTTGCCTATATTCCAGCTACGATGTCTGCCATGTCGGGGGCGAAACCCGATGAGGCAGGACTAGCATCGGGTCTTGCTAATACGAGTTACCAGATTGGATCAGCAATCAGTCTGGCTATCATGGTTGCGATTGCTGGTTCAATAACTGCTTCTCAAACGGGTGTTGATTCGGTCGCTGCGCTAAACGTAGGATTTCAACACGCATTTTTCTGGTCAGGTATCGTTGCTTTTGCAGGTGCAATTTTAACGCTTCTATTTATCCGTTCGCCTAAGAAGGATGAAGCAAGTAACACGTAGTCATGTAGTCCATGTAAATCTATAATCGGTCGCAAGAGGCTAATTATCTTATGTGAAAGTGCCCACTGATTTAACACAATTACTATAGGGGTGAGAGGTATAGCAAACTAAAAAAGGAGGGATTCCAATGCGCGAAGAACCGATACTCGTGAAACAACCAATATACCAAGACCCGGGCTGCTTCTCTCATGGAGAGCGCAGGAGCCATCATTCAGATAAAACCAAAAGCAGTCTGCTCAATCGACTAAATCGAATCGAGGGACAGGTTCGCGGAATTAAGGGAATGATTGAGAAAGATATTTACTGTGATGATGTGTTGAATCAGATTGCTTCGGTGCAAGCTTCATTGAACGGTGTCGGAAAGATGCTACTTGAATATCATATGAAAAGTTGTGTCATTGAACGAATCCAAGAAGGAGATGCGGAAATATTAACCGAATTAATGACAACCATCAATAAACTGATGAAATAAATTCATACCACTAATAAGCAACAGAGATACTGCTTTTAATATTTTATTTTTATAGGGTACCCGGGTATTGTAAATATAATAGAGTAGACAGATATGCTAAAAGAAAGTAGTTATTAAAAATGACGTACTCCGACTGAATCAAATAGAAGGTCAGGTTCAGGGAGTACAAAGGCAAGTGGAACAAACCGACAAGTGCGATCAAGTGTTCATCAGATAGCGGCCGTTCACAATACTTTTAAGGACTAGGGAAGCTGGTCTTGCTACATCAATTGAAATCGTACATGAAGAGTGAGGCCCCCAGATAATTGAAGCAGCGAATGGATGGAATGTTTGAATCCATTAACAAATTAATTCGAAAAGGGAGAGTAGGAACATGAGACAACAAACATTTCAAGTTGAGGGTATGAGCTGCCAGCATTGCGTAATTTCTATTGAAAGCGCACTGAAAGAAATCGGAGCAGCTGGTAGAGTGAACCTGGCAAGCAACACGGTGGAAGTCTCTTACGAGGAGAACCAAGTTTCTATTGAGGTCATTAAAGAAGCGATTGAAGAGCAAGGATACGACGTCGTTTAATCAAACCCTAGCGAGATGAGGAGCGAACACCATTGGCAGCAATCGAAATGAATCAAAATAGTCAAACAACCTTGCAGCTCACGGGCATGACGTGCGCGGCCTGTGCAAATAAGATCGAGAAGGGGCTTAGCAAAATAGATGGCGTGGCAATCGCGAATGTAAATTTCGCCTTAGAAAAGGCGAGCGTAACGTATGATCCGGTGAAGGTCGATGTCCAGCGGTTGGAAGAAACCATTAAAAAACTTGGCTACGACACGACAAAAGAAGTCGTCGATTTTAAGCTGGAAGGGATGACCTGCGCGGCATGCGCGAATAAGATCGAGAAAGGTCTTGGCAAAATGCCCGGCGTCATGAACGCATCCGTCAACTTTGCGATGGAAACCGCACGAGTCAAGTACAATGCGGCCGATGTATCGATCGTTGATATGCAACAGCGCGTGGAGAAGCTCGGCTACAAAGCGATTTCGATGCAAGAGGAAATCGATCCTGCGGAGCATCGCGAGAGAGCCATTTCGCAGCAAAAGCATAAACTGCTTCTCTCAGCTATTCTTTCCTTGCCGCTGCTCTGGTCCATGGTCAGCCACTTTTCATTTTTGTCCTGGATCTGGATGCCGGATTTATTCATGAATCCATGGTTTCAATTGTCATTAGCAACACCGGTTCAATTTTACATCGGTAAACAGTTCTATATGGGCGCGTTCAAAGCGCTGCGCAATAAAAGCGCGAATATGGACGTCCTAGTTTCGCTCGGTACATCGGCTGCCTACTTCTACAGCTTATACTTGACGATTGAATGGACTAGGATGGGCAACATGGCCCATCTGGGTCCCTCAATGTACTACGAAACGAGCGCCGTTCTCATTACTCTTGTTATTCTCGGGAAGCTGTTCGAATCGATGGCCAAAGGTCGTACATCCGAAGCGATTAAGACGCTGATGGGCCTTCAAGCGAAAACCGCTCTCGTCGTTCGGGACGCACAGGAGTTGACGATCCCTATCGAAGAGGTGCTTGCCGGCGATATTGTCATCGTGAAACCGGGGGAGAAGATTCCGGTTGATGGGGACGTACTCGACGGAAGCTCGGCGGTCGATGAATCTATGCTGACTGGGGAGAGCATTCCCGTCGAGAAGAAAGCTGGTGATAACGTCATTGGCGCTTCGGTTAACAAGAACGGCAGATTGAAAGTGAAAGCGACCAAAGTCGGAAAGGAAACCGCACTTGCTCAAATCATTAAAGTTGTAGAGGAAGCGCAAGGCTCGAAAGCGCCGATTCAGCGGATAGCGGATGTCATTTCCGGCATCTTTGTCCCCATCGTTGTTGGTATAGCGGTTGCGGCGTTTGTGGTGTGGTACTTCTTGGTGACACCCGGCAACTTCGCGAATGCGCTGGAGAAAGCAATTGCAATTTTGGTCATCGCCTGCCCTTGTGCTCTGGGGCTTGCTACTCCGACATCGATTATGGCCGGTTCCGGCCGCGCTGCTGAGCTTGGCGTGCTATTCAAAGGCGGCGAGCATCTGGAATCTACCCATAAGATTAATGCGATCATTCTCGACAAAACCGGCACCGTAACCAAGGGTAAGCCAGAACTTACGGATATTGCCGCATCCCATATGGACGAAAATACTTTTCTTCGTTTGGTCGGCGCTGCCGAGAAAGATTCCGAGCATCCACTTGCGGAAGCCATCGTTGCCGGAATTAGGGCTAGGGGTATTGAGCCATCGGCAACGGAACAGTTCGAAGCTATTCCGGGGTTTGGTATCCGGGCCATCGTCGAAGGCAAAGAAGTCTTAGCCGGTACGCGCAAACTGATGGCGAAATATGACGTATCGGTTGAAACGGCCCTGGATCAGATGACGCAGCTTGAAGAAGAAGGAAAAACGGCAATGCTGATTGCGGTTGACGGAGCGTATGCAGGTCTTGTCGCGGTGGCTGACACCATTAAAGAAACATCGAAAAAAGCCGTAACGCGGCTGAAAGATATGGGTATTGAGGTCATCATGATTACTGGAGACAATGAACGGACGGCGAAGGCTATCGCAGCTCAGGTCGGCATTGATCATGTCCGTGCCGAAGTGCTTCCCGAAGGCAAAGCGGAAGAAGTAAAGAAGCTTCAAGCGCAGGGCAAGAAGGTAGCCATGGTCGGAGACGGCATTAATGACGCCCCGGCACTCGCCATGGCAGATATCGGCATGGCCATTGGTACGGGTACGGACGTGGCAATGGAGGCCGCGGATGTTACCCTGATGCGCGGTGATCTGACCAGCATTCCGGATGCAATCTATATGAGCCGTAAAACAATGAGTAACATTCGCCAAAATTTGTTCTGGGCACTGGGCTACAACACCCTCGGTATACCAATTGCCGCGATTGGTCTTCTCGCCCCTTGGGTTGCGGGGGCGGCAATGGCTTTCAGTTCGGTGTCCGTGGTCCTTAACGCTCTACGGCTGCAACGTATCAAAGTACGCTCTGCATCCTCAAATTTATAACGATACGAAACGGAGTTGTTATACTCATATGAAAAAGAAAATTATCCTCGTCACTGCTGTGATTCTCGCTTTCAGTGTACTGGCCGCATGCGGAACAGCGGAAGATAAGAAGCCTGTAGACGGCAATAACCATTCTATTCATAAAGCCAGCAATGGACAAGGGAATACTGAGAAAGCTGTAGGAAATGAGAAGAAAGAGGTGATAGACATGGAAAACGGAGAAGGCCACAGCGGTCATGATGCAAATGCGAAGCCGTCATCGACGGATCTTAACGTATCGTTTGCCTTTCCCACAGGCACTGCAAAAGCAACCGAGAAAACGGAATTGACCATCCAAGTGACGGATAAGGAAGGAAAACCAGTCAATAAGTATGATGTCAATCATGAGAAATTGCTTCATCTCATCATCGTCAATCATGACTTGTCGTTCTTTAACCACATTCATCCAGAGTTTAAGGGAGACGGCACATTTACGGTGAACACTTCGTTCCCGGCTGGCGGTGAATACAAGATGTATGCAGACTTTACTCCGACCGGCGGTGCCAATACAACGCTCAGTGAATGGGTGAAGGTGGAAGGCAGTGAAAACAAGTATGTTGCGATTGCAGCTGACGTTAAGCGGGTCAAAGAAGTCGATGGCAAGGAAATTGAGTTAACTATGAGCGCCAGCAAGCCGAAAGAAGACGTGACATTGACCTTCAACATTCGCGAAGCGAAGACGAAAAAGGGGATCGATAACTTACAGCCCTATTTGGGTGCGGTAGGTCATGTCGTTATCCTGTCGGATGATGCAGAGCAGTATCTTCATGTCCATCCAACTGATGAAAAAGCGACAGGGCCGGCTGCGCAATTTGCAACTTCTTTTCCACAAAGCGGGACATACAAAATTTGGGGACAGTTTCAGCATAATAGCGAAGTCTTCACGGTACCATTCGTCGTTGATGTGAAATAAAGGTAGCAATGGAGGAGAGTGAACATGGGAGAAAAGACGAAACTCGCGGTATCGCCCGCCATTCAAGTCGGAGGAAGCGTGTTTACACCCCAGCAGCTTGCTAAGATCGGCACTGTTACCGATTCGGCTGCCAAAATTGAAATGACCTCGTTCAAGCAGCTTTATGTGGAAGTGCCACTCGATAAGCGGGAGGCCATCCAGAATGAACTGGAGCACGCCGGACTTGAAGTGTACCCGGCGGGGTTTGCAACCAAGAGTCTGATCGCCTGCAACTTCTGTAAAGGCACGAAAGAAGCCGGTCTGGAGACGGCAAGAATTTTGAACCGAGCGATTGCCGGCATTGAGACGCCCACACCACTGAAGATTGGATATGCAGGCTGCGCACTGGGTACGAGTGAGCCTCTGATAAAGGATATCGGGGTCATCAAAATACGGGATACATTCGATATTTATGTTGGAGGAGAGCCTAAAGGAATTAAGGCCTCCATGGGTCGGTTGCTTGTATCCGGAGTAACGGAGGAACGGCTTGTTCCTGTCGTATCTACGCTTATAGATTTCTACAAAGAACAGGCGAAAGGGAAAGAAAAATTCGTCAAATTCGTAGATCGAATTACGATGGATCAGTTAAAGCAACTCATCGCGTAAAAGGAGGAGAACATCAATGTCAGAGGACAATCAGACAGAACCGATTAAGATTTACACGATTCCGACCTGTAGCGACTGCCAATTTGCCAAGCGCTATTTCAAAGAGCGACAAGTTCCCTATACCGATTTCAACTGCGAAGAAAATATCGACTATGTGAAAGAAGTGCTAGAGCTGACCAGAAAGCAAATCGTACCAACCATTTTAATCCACGACAAAGTGTTTGTTGGTTTTGCCGAGAACTTGATTGAAATAAGTAAGCTTCTCCTTGTCAAGGAAACCTAGTGTGAATTAACAGCCATGTCGTTGAATGACCACTAATTTACATTAGCGGTCATTCGTTATTTCAGGTATTTCAAGTATAACTTCTATTTTACTACTTATTTAGACTTTTCTACATCAATAGAGCTCATTGAAGTTCTTGTAATAGTCCCCTTGACCTATTTACGCTGGTGGAATACTCTGAGGATTATTGAACACATTTGTAGGATCATACTTTGCTTTTATTTTACGCAGCCTAGGATAGTTCTTACCATAATAAACTGGCCCTGAACTTTTAATACCTTGGTCTGGTACGTTGATATAGGAGCCTACGATATATGGCTGCAACTTCTTCCGAGTGTTGCGAGTCAAGGCGATATTCTTAGCCGCATGAGAAGGTTTAATCCATGAGCTATTCCATTCGACATAAAATTGGGCTTTACGCCAGTAGAATGCGGTTGCTTTAGGTGCGATACGGCTTATGGCACCACCCCAGTTGAGGAAAAAGAATCCTGCGGGAGTTCCTTGCTCAACATTTTCTAGAAACTCGCGCATGGCTTTAAAGGATTTATTTGGGAATGGACGTCTACCGAAGCCGCTGGAGAACTGGTTGCTGAACTTTTGAGTAAGCACTGGATCGGGAGCTAACAGAAATTTAGTGGCTTCAATATATGGCAACAATCGGATGTCTTTTTTAGTAGGTGTTCCTACACTGAGAATAGGCTTTAAATGACGTAAGGCTTCTGTTTTAGATCCAAGATAGAGGCCCAGCATACTGACATTCCCACCTTTTTTGGGACCTATACTCAGTTCGCTTCCCAACTTGCTGCTAGCGTTAGGAGCCCATAATTGCCATTTCTTTACGATTTTTTCGAACTGATCCCATGGCCAGGTAATGCTGAATACGGTAGCTTTGGCAGGGGCCCGAAGTACTTTGAATTTATATTTGGTGTATACGCCAAAGTTGCCGCCACCGCCACCGCGCGAGGCCCATAAGAGATCGGAGTTTCGTTTCTTATTTGCAAGGATTACTCTTCCCTTAGCGTCAACCATTTCCAGTTCGATTAGGTTATCGCTGATGAGGCCAGTCGTCCTTTGGAGTGGACCAATTCCCCCACCAAGTGTAATTCCTCCAATACCAACCGTTGGGCTGTCACCAAATGGAGCAATATATCCTTGCCGGGCTAGTGTATCTACAATTCTTCCTACCCTATTACCTGTCTCTACTACAGCAGTACTGTGCTTTTTATTCAACTTGATTTTTTTCATTTCGCTAACGTCGATGACAATGCCACCGTTAACCTGTGAAAGATTAGTCTCTAATGAATGTCTTCCGCTTCTTGGCCGAATAGGTACGTTGTTTTTGCGGGCCCATTGTATAGCGTTAGATACATCTTTCGTTCTTCGAGCAAAAACAAATACCTTTGGAAATCTGTCGGTATGTGGATCCCAATTTTTTCGAGCTGCTTCATACCCCGGATCTCCCTTAAATATTATTCGCCCGGTAAGCAACGTTTTTAATTTCACTTGCTCAACTCCCTATTCATAAATGTGTAGTGTAGTTCCCGAAAAAGTAGGTAGATACCACATATCGTATGAAGAAATTATTTGTATGGTATGGGCTGCTGAAGGAGCCGTAATTAAATGATCTGGGCTATACAATTCAGCTCTTGTTATTGGTGTTGGTTGGCATGGCATGTAACATATTTTTTGTAAGGTTGATACATCTTCAATCCACAGTGTATATGAAAGAGCAGAATGAGAATTCTAAATTAAAAAAAACATCAAAAAAAATTGATGGTTGATGATTAATATTCATACTGTTACAATTTTCATATCAATAAAATTTGATGAATGAAAAGAAGGTGATACCATGATCAGTACTACAATCGATGATGCTACGCTGAACAAATACGAACAAAAGTTTAAAGCCTTATCCGACAAAAATCGTTTGAAAATTATATATGAATTGAACCAGAAAGGGAAGGTTTGTGTATGTGAATTGACCGATCTGCTTGGTTTGCCTCAATCCAAACTGTCTTATCACTTGAAAATGCTTTTAGATGCAAATATTATCCTCATGGAGCGTATCGGAAAATGGAATTATTACGAACTAAACAATAAGGAAATTAAAGGACTTTTGTCTGAAGAGCTATGCTGCATTTTTTATCCGAATACTTGATAATCATTTTTTTGTTTATCTAATCAAAATAAATTGATGTGTTAACTAGTGAAGGAGGATTTTTATTATGGAAAATATTGAATTTGAGATCGTCAATTCTGATTGCTCTGCTTCATTAGAGTGCTGTAACGAATCTAGAGTGGCTGAGGTTCAAAATAAAGCCTCAATTGCAAACCAAAGTAACCTTCCGGTAGCAATTATTGGCGCTGGCCCGGTCGGATTAGCGGCTGCAGCAGAACTCGTTTGTCGGAATCAACGTTTTATCCTTCTGGAGGCTGGTTCCGCAGTCAGCCAAAATGTCCGTGAGTGGGGGCATGTACGCCTGTTTTCACCGTGGCAGTACAATGTCAACAAGGCTGCAAAATCACTACTCAATAAACAGGGGTGGAAAACTCCCCCAGCTGATGAATTACCCTCGGGAAATGAAATTGTAGAGCAGTACTTGGAGCCACTTGCCGAACTTCCTGAGATCAAACCCTATATCATGTTAAATTCAAAGGTGGTTGCTGTCAGCAAACTAGACACCGATAAAATGAAATCGGCTAATCGGGAACAACAGCCGTTCGTACTTTATGTTGAATCCGAAGGAACGACAAAACGCATTGTTGCAAGAGCAGTTATGGATGCATCGGGTACTTGGAGCAATCCTAATCCTTTATATGCTAGTGGTGTCTGGACAAAAGAAGAGCGAGCTTTGAATGAGCATATATTCTATGGTATTCCAAAGATGAATGAAGAAAATCAATTGAAATACAAAGAAAAACGCGTTGCAGTTGTCGGAAGTGGGCATTCAGCGATAAATACCTTACTTGAACTAGCCACATTAAAAGAAGCTAATCCAGAGACAGTGCTTTATTGGATCTTAAGAAAAAGAAATGTTGAAGAGGCCTATGGTGGTCAAGAGAACGACCAACTAGAAGCAAGAGGTGAGCTTGGTAGCCGGATTCACCAGCTCGTCATTTCAAATCAAATTAAAGTATTTACGCCATTTAGAATTGAAGAGCTAATTCAAACAGATCATCAGATTCAAATATCAGGGACATTAAATGGTGAATACACACAGATTAGCGGAATTGACCAACTCATTGTGAACACAGGAAGCCGTCCTGACTTTTCTATTATAAATGAAATCAGACTCAGTATAGACCCAGCCACAGAGAGTGTTGAAGCATTGGCTCCATTGATTGATCCGAACATTCACAGTTGTGGGACTGTAAGACCCCATGGTCAAAAAGAACTGCAACATCATGAGAAAGACTTTTATATCGTAGGAATGAAGAGTTACGGACGAGCACCGACCTTCTTGATGGCTACTGGATATGAGCAGGTTCGATCTATTGCTGCCTATCTAAGTGGTGACGTAGAAACAGCAGCAAAAGTTGAACTTGAGCTGCCTGAAACAGGTGTGTGCAGCTTAATTAATGCAACGAATAGCTCAGGTGAAAGCAGTTGTTCAACTTCGGCTTCAACAACACCTTCTTGCTGTAATTAAGAGTACCAATTTCGAATTGTTAGAAGAAATGTACAAATCAAATACAATTCCTTCAGGCTTAACCGCTGCTATATACTTGGCGTGGGATAGTACGGGACAACTTAATTCCAGATGAATTGTGATTAAATGGAGGGTATCACATTGGTTTCAGTTATTATAGCAATTGTTATTTTCTTGGTAACTCTGACGTTTGTCATCTGGCAGCCGAAGAAATTATCTATTGGATGGTCTGCCTGCGGTGGTGCTGTATTGGCTCTGCTTGTGGGAGTTGTAACGTTCCAAGACGTATGGGATGTTACACAAATCGTATGGAATGCAACGTTGGCTTTTGTAGCCATCATTATCATTTCATTAATCCTTGATCGTATTGGATTTTTTGAATGGGCTGCTCTGCATATGGCTAGAGCTGCACGTGGAAATGGATTACGCATGTTTATTTATGTGACCATACTTGGTGCAATTGTCGCAGCATTTTTCGCAAACGACGGTGCAGCACTTATTTTAACGCCTATAGTACTAGCAATGGTCAGGGCATTGAATTTGGATGAAAAGAAAGTGTTTCCTTTCATCATAGCTAGTGGATTCATTGCAGATACAACATCGCTACCGCTCGTAGTCAGCAATCTGGTAAATATCGTTTCTGCAGACTATTTCGGAATAACTTTCTTAGAATACGCAGGCCACATGATCATTCCAGATTTGTTTGCACTTGGTGCCAGCGTCTTGGTACTGTATCTGTTCTTCCGTAGGAGCATTCCTAAGAATTTTGATCTAGAGCATCTGAAGACACCTTCTAATGCAATTAAGGATCCAAAGATGTTCCGTATATCATGGATTGTGCTCGCAGTACTTCTAATTGGTTATTTTGCTAGCGAATTTCTAGATGTTCCTGTATCCATTATCGCTGGCATCATCGCCATCTTCTTCCTTCTCATGGCACGAAAAAGTCCAAAGGTACCCGTCAAGGATGTCATCAAAGGAGCCCCGTGGGCAATCGTATTTTTCTCCATTGGGATGTATGTAGTGGTATACGGATTAAGAAATGCCGGATTAACCGATTTACTTGCTAAAGTCATTCAGCTTGCAGCGGATCAAGGATTGTTCGCCGCAACGATGTCGATGGGTATTCTGTCAGCTCTTCTTTCATCACTAATGAATAATATGCCTACCGTGATGATTGATGCACTTGCCATTAACGCGACTCATACGACAGATACGATTAAAGAAGCTTTGGTCTATGCCAATGTGATTGGCTCAGATTTAGGTCCTAAAATCACACCGATTGGATCTCTGGCTACGCTATTGTGGCTACATGTACTGGGAACCAAGGGAGTTAAAATTTCTTGGGGCACTTATTTTAAAACAGGAATTATCTTGACCGTTCCAACGTTGCTAATTACTTTGGTAGGACTCTACTTATGGTTAGTTATCTTATGATCTTAATATACAGGGAGCAGATGAAAATAATACAGTTCCTTTAGATAAGCTAAGAGGTTCTAGTAAAAATGAATCAAAGCTTTGGCTTGTAGCTGTACCGTTCACATAGGAGCTGAGAATAGATCTGGGGGAAAAAATCCTGAGACCGATAAGCCAGATGCAACATTAATATAAAATACACGAATGAAGTGGATGAACATTCAATTTTTCTAGTGGGACAAGGCGAAAGAAAGAAAACAGTCCATTTCTTAAATTTATTTGGTAAAATTTGCAACTTTAAGGATCGTTCAATCGTTTGAAAAAGAAAAGGAGCTGCAAGAATATAAAATATTTACTCGAAATTAACAATTATCATTAATTGATAATATATAACTATGTTTAACTAATATAGAAACTATTACCAATGAGAGTGAGGTTGAAAATGGAATGAAAAAAGTATTCATTTTGTTCGCTGTATCGCTTGTTGCTTTAATGTCTTTGTCTTCGACTTCTTATGCGTACGTACTTACAGGGTATAAATTTTCAAATGCAGCTTTTACTTACGACTCAAGTCAACTCCTCTATTACGGAACGGAATTTACAAATGCTAAAAATGCATGGCATAATGCGTACTCCAAAATAACGTGGACTTTCAATGATTCAGTCACTGAAGTTTCGCTTTACGATGGGAATTACGGCAATACGGATTACAATGCTACCACTAGAATAAATCCTAGTGGTACAACAACTATTAATGCTTCGGTCAGCATGAATTATTACCACATGTCAGGATATTCTTCTACAAAAAATCAAGCAATAATTACGCATGAGCTGGGACATGTTCTGGGATTAAATGATGATAATTCTGATGTAAAACAAATTATGTGTCAGGATGGCTATGGGCGTACGGCTACCGTACCAGGTTCTGAAGACATCAAGGGAGCAAAAGCTCTTTATCCATGAGTTTTTAGAATTTTATAAATAAAGAAATAGAAGGGATTGAAACAATAAAATGACAAATAAAAAGAAGATCCTAATCTTGATTCCTGCTTTAGCCATTTTATTTGGCGGAGGTACACTAGCACTCCATCACACATCAAAGGCATCATCTATTCCTGTCGTTAATGTTTCCGGTGATCTTAACAAAGTATTTAAAACGGTCAGTGATTTGAAAAATAATGCACCCCTAATTATTGAAGCTGAAGTTGTTAAAGGCACATCTTTTGAATACAATCATGTAATATTCACTAAAAATAATTTGCTTGTAAAAAAAGTTTACAAAGGTGATCTTCAAGGCAAGCAGAATATTGACATACTAGAAACTGGAGGTATATCCGACAATAAAGAGTTTGTTTTAGAAGGAAATCCAGTTTCTAAGCCAGGCGAAAAATTGGTCTTGTTCTTAAAGAAATATGATGGACCTGTAACAGAAGATGCGTATACAATCGAAGGAGCATATCAAGGTAAGTTTACTTTTGATGACGGTAAGAAGATAAGCTTCAAAAAAGCTAATGAAAAATTCGGAGAACTTCAAAGCATTCAAAGTATTAATGATCTGCAACTAGACAAGTAAACCAGCAAGCAAAAGAATTACTTGAATTTAGCCATCACGACATTTCTTCCGAGTGGAACAAAAACAAAAACGTTCCTTTGTCGCTAATTGCGAGCATGGGACCTTTTGCTTTTTGATAAAAATAATAATTTTTCGATACGAATGGGTTCTGTTGAATGACTAGGCACATGTCTTCTAACATGTAATTAAAGTAACCATTACACAATCCATATGGATTCATTCTTCATCTGGTAATGATTATAAAAAATCCGTTGAGAAATACGGCGAGGTATTAGAAACAATCATTATAGAGGATATCCTCATGCTTGATTTCGTACTCTAGAACGACTATTAAAAAATGGTCTATTCGAGAAGTTAACACTCAGATCTATTGTTCCTATAGAACCGTATTACCTGGTCGTTTCAGGAATAGGTAATCCAAAAACGCTAATTAAAGAAATCATAATTGGATGCAAGGATACTAGTGCAGACAAATTACTCCCTGAAGGAGAGACCCCCCTTTTAGGGAAGTTTGATGAATTACTTTGCCTGAATTAGCAAGAATTGCTTTTATAACAGATGGACTGGATATGCATGGGCTAATCGGCGGAATTATTGCTAAAGATCCAATGGGACATACATTGAAAAAATCTTTAAAACTAAGCAATAGATCTCAAATGGCCTCTAATAAGGGGCTTTTTTTAGTGTATGAAATTATAGCTGTTGGAGAGGTATTAGACAATATCGAGTTAGTTGGAAATTTTCTATATATCAAATTTCCTAGTAACTCATCATTCTTTAAGACAATTGTGGAGTATAAAAACTTTATTGATTTTAAACTTATTTTTTGATTTCATCTAGGAAAATTAAGTCACTTGCATCGGGTTTAACTATCCAGTTATTATTCCTTTTCTTCTTTCCCTTGCTGTATATATTTTTTATCATTCATAAATAAACGCCAGAAGTAGAAAAATCCAGGAAACAAAATAACAAATCCTACAATGTAAGTAGCAAACACGACTCTAAATGAATTTGGATCTGTAACACCATCCTGAATCGTGATATTAGGGTATATGAAATAGGGTAAGTGTGCTTTCCCATACACATAACTAGCGATTAGATATTGGATGATAGTGGCTACGACAGATATTCGAGGCATACCGCGGACTCCCTTTTCAAAAAAAGATGGCAGGAACAAACCTAATCCAGCAATTAAAAAGGAAAGAACGGATAACCAAAGGAGCGGTGAATCTGCTAACATTCGATCGTATAGCCAAGATGCCTCATTTCTCAGCGTAAATACAATCAATATGGCCATAATTAACGAAATAGGACCCATAATTTGTGCATCCCTAAGATATACTTTATAAGCATGCATTTCTGTGGACACCTTAGAATAATCAGCTAATAGTAAGGAAGACAAAAATAGTGTACTACTAATGCCAAATCCGATAAATGCATAGGCATTTGGGCTTGTAAACAGAGCCGCGAGACTTAAATTGGCAGTTCCATCTACATATTCAATGTATGAGCCATGAGTAATGGGTAATATGCAGATTAAAATACCCGGAATAATAATACCCGTTATTCCAGATATATAAGAAAGAGGCTTTACATAATCCGTGGCAATATTCGAAAAAACTAAGAATGCACTTCGTAGTGCTAACAATAATAAAATCGTACTGCCAGGGATAATGAGAATTGTGCCTAAAGTATAGGTCGCTTTTGGGAAAAGGCTATAAATAGCAACAACCAAAGCGGCTATAAAGGTGTTGGTCACTTCCCAGGTCGGTGATAAATAACGATTGGCTACATTGGTAGCTTTTGTTTGTTTTCTATCGAGGTAGATCATCGACCAGAAACCTGC
The DNA here is from genome assembly GCF_017874255.1 of Paenibacillus shirakamiensis. Classification (GTDB taxonomy): domain Bacteria; phylum Bacillota; class Bacilli; order Paenibacillales; family Paenibacillaceae; genus Fontibacillus; species Fontibacillus shirakamiensis. The sequence continues at coordinate 1,032,314 of NZ_JAGGLD010000001.1, forward strand.
GCCAAAATCCATTGTTGCCATCACAGCGTAAATAAATACAAAGCCCCAAATTACACTAATTGCTAAAATTTCATCTGTCATTATTTGTTCCTCCTAATTACTTGAATCGTATTGAGGGAGAGGGATACCCTTCTTCTTAGCTTTTTCGAAATCATCCATTACCGTATTCTTTCTAAAATAATAGAGAAGCACAGAAACCACTGCAATTCCTAATATCAGATAGATACTAAAGAACAAAATGGAAAGCACCCCTAAGTTCTTTGCTGAAGTGGCAGCATCCACTGTTTTCAGAATATGATAAATAACCCAAGGCTGACGACCTGTGCAGGCAAAGATCCATCCACACTCAATAGAAATAATCGCTAATGGACCCGAGAAAACAAGTATCAACAGATACAGCTTAGGAAATTTACCTTTCTTTAATATCCACTTCCATGCTAGTCCTAACAAAGAGATGAGGATGAGTAGTGAGCCAATTCCGACCATTGCATTGAACAGCGTGTGAACAAATAAGGGGGGCCAAAGATCTTCGGGATAATCATTTAACCCTACAACCACCGTATCAAAGCTGTTTCCAGCCAAAAAGCTTAATGCCCAGGGAATTTCTATCCCCCCTTTAACCTCTTTCGTTGCCCTATCCGTATAACCACCTATTGATAAGGGAGCATGGGATTGTGTCACAAACAATCCTTCTGCAGCTGCAAGCTTTTCTGGTTGATATTCGTGTAAGTGCTGTGCAGATTGATGCCCGTTTAATGCGGTTAGCAAGGAAAAAATTGCGCCCATTATAATGCTGACCATAAGCGCCTTTTGGTGAAAACGATATAGCTGTGACCCATATTTGTTTCTTAACATTTTATAAGCGGAAACAGATGCAATTACAAAGGCACCTACAACATAAGCAGAAAATGCCACATGTAAGGCGGACACCGCAAATCCTGGGTTGAAAAAGGCCGCCCAAGGGTCAATGTCTGTAATTTTTCCGTTATCATAATGAAAACCAGCTGGAGTTCCTTGGAAAGCATGCACATTGGTGATTAACATGGCAGAAGCCAATGCACCTAATGCGACTAGGATTAGACTTAAAGTTCTTAGCCAAGGAGTAATCCTTTCCGCTGCATAAACATAAACCGACATAAAAAGTGCTTCGACAAAGAAAGCATAGATTTCAATTTGAAAAGGAAGCGGCATTACTCGTCCGACGACCTCCATGAAACCTGGCCAAAGCAGAGATAATTGAACTCCAGCAATCGTACCTGTTGGGATACCAACGCCAAGTAGAACAGCAAATGCTTTGGTCCAACGTTTGGCCATCACCACATATTCATAGTTCTTTGTCTTCTGATATATTAATTCTGCTGTAAGAATCATCAAAGGCAGGCCAACGCCTATCGTTGCAAATATGATATGGAAGGCCATTGTGGTGCCAAATAATGAGCGTGCTATAACTACATCATCCATGATGTCTCGTCCTTTCAAGTCATCCAACTTTTTCATGACCATATTATAATTTCCTGAAGGTATATTTTTATGCATTTTTTTTAACATATGTATAACGGCTTGGAAATGGGTTGAACAGAAGGAGCTGCAGGACAAGCTATATTAGATTTAAAAGGCTAAAGAGCCCTGCTTCCGCTCGGATTGCTATTATATTTCTTCACTTGGAGGGGGGATTTATATGCAAGGCTTGATAGTGTATGAGGTAAAAATCTTTTTCGAAAGAGTAAATAATTACTACAATGAAGAGGACCTTTCGCATAGCGATAGACCCTCTAAAAGATAATTCGTTTCAATAAGTTTCGCCGTTGAAGTAATAAGGTGAAACTTATCACAATAGTGTTAAAGCGGAGAGTCCAAAGACTAACGTAAATAGTCGGATAAATATTCTTGGAGGGGATATAATGCTTCATTTAAGAGGAAGGCTGGGAGAAGGAACCAGTATGGTCGATGGTGTACATGGGTGACAATACGTCAAAATTCAGCATGGGTGACAGGTTCCGGGCTTTGCTGTCGGACGACAAGAACATATATACAATGAAAGTCTTATAAAATGCGGATTTTTAATTTTTTGTGTAGAAGTTCTTGGCTCAAGATAAGAACTTCTACACAAATCCATAATCCCTGGAAATGAACCAGGTTATTAAACTAAAAGGCAGGTTAGTTCCAATATGTGTTAAAATAGTTTCTGTAATATCAATAAATTAACAAGGGGTAACCCAGGTGATTGAATGAGTCTAACCCACGAATTTTTTCTTCTTAGCAGTAATTTTGATTTGAATGACAGATATGAATGGTACAGAACTAATCGGTATACATGGACTGAAAAGTCTGAAGTATCTGATGAGATTATTCAGTACATGACGGACTTCTTGAACTGGTTACCTACTTATAACCCCGAAACAAAAGAAAGTCACAAAGGAATAAATTACTACGGGGTAACCGTTATTAGTAAGTCGGGAGCAGAGAAGCTAAAAAAGATATTAGGTAAATGGCTTGAATTAATCAAAGAAGCACCTGACATATTCAGTTTAAGAGGAGATACTGTTTGGAAAGAAGAAGAGAATGAAGATGGCTACTGGGAACAGACGAGAAATTGGTTAAAGCGAGAAACAATGCAGAGTGAATTAGAATCTTTAATTGACTTAGCTATCAAAGCTTCAGCGAATAACAGATTAATTATTCATTTTGGAATTTAATATAGCCGAGTAATGCAGTAAATAACATGGATCGATAGAATATTGTCAGAAGACAAGAACACAGTCCCAGTATATCCGCGCTCAGAGCGGAACTTCTCTTTTAAGGGACCGAGTTCTTGTCTTTTTCATAGGACAAGAACTTGATTCCTTTGCCGATAATGGACAAGAACATGGTCTTATTGCAGATCGGAAACGATAAACCTGAACTTCCCAAAGATTCAACTAATGAAGGAAGACTAGACCGGAAACACTGAAAAAATCTTTTTTTATGTAAAAAAATATCAATAGCTGCCAACGGGGAACCATAGTTGAATAATATATATTGATGAGCAAGCGCTACGGTAGCCTGCCCATTATTTAGGTAACGGGCAGGCTAGCTTAATAAGAAGATGAGCCAAAAGCATAAAAATTCTATTTATGGTACAATTCACAATAAATTAATGTATTAGATTGATGTTACTAAAATTGGAAGTATAGAAAATTTAATTTTTAAGGAGGGAAATTATGGTGCTAAAAATCAGTAAAATGATTTTAGCTTTAATAGTTATTGCTACATCATTTTATTGTTTAATTACTAAAACATTTGAATTGATGCCATATATGATGTTGTGCTTAGGAGTATTTATGTTGATAATAGGCTTAGAAGATCTTCAAAAAGGCAGAAAAGGATTCTGGTATATGAGTATTATCGTTGCATTATTTGTTTTAATTGTATCTATTCAAAATTTAATATTAAATTAACGAGCAGTTATGAATTAGTATTAAGTTATTAAAGGTGGTGATTGAGCAATGAAAAATCCTACAATGACTGGAAGGATATTAGCATATACGGGTATTTTCACATTTGCTTTTGCCTTTAATCGTAATTTAGACATAATTGATACACCAGAGCCTTACTCTTCATTATCTATTCATTAGATTGCCTTAGGGATAATATCACTTTGTTATTCAAATATTTTTTAAAAAACAAACTGATTTTTGTGAGGTGGAAATCATTCCTATAGTTAGCATTTGAAATAGAAAATAGAATAAACAAGGTATATCTTATTTAATCTATAATTAAAACGTTATATTATGAAATCAAAGAGGAGGGAATGGCTACTGGTTTAAGCCTATTTACATATGTACAAAATACGAGTTTTGTGAGTAAGCGCGTGATTGAAATTCTTATCGCCAATATCAGTTTTCTAGTTTTCTATTAATTAAAGGGGCGATTTGCCCCCTTTAATTTGCTTCTCTCTTAGTCATGAAATTAGCCGTTAATACCGTGATTATAAGTTACAGCCTTACTAACTGCATTGGACAGATTTGTGACTGTAAAGCTAACCGTTGATGCTAAAAGCATTATTATTAATATTTTTTTCATTATTCAGCACGCTCCCTTCAATATCAATTGATAACAATTTTCTTGGTCAGAGGTTGCAAAGGATCGAATAGTTTCAAACATTGAAATTATAACAATAAACTCCCTATGTGCATCCATTTTCACTGCTTTAGTAAGATAACTTAGGATGTATTCAATAGTTTTATTATAATTTTTTCTGCCGAATTCATAAATAGCAAGTTGGTTAAGTAATTTGATATAATAGACTCGATTTCCTTGATCTTCATAGCATGAAAAAGCTTCAAGTTCCTTAGGTATAAATTCGCTTATAGCCTCATCTATAATCCATCCATTAAAATTTGCAGCTTCTAATATCGTAATGAGTCCTGGAAGTACTTCTTCCTCATCCAATTTTAAGAATTCTACATAGTCTCCTAAAGATGCCCTATTTCCTGATAAAATATCATTCGCATAAGAATTCGCTTTGGCAAAATGTTGAAATCGCTCGATCTCTTCTTGGCTGTTTTGGTCAAATAATTCATATCTATCTAACTTTGCATATTGCTGAATTGCCTCTTTTGCTTCAGTAAAGCGTCTCTGTTTTTGATATAATATAGATTCTGCTAGATAACTGTAACCAATGTAAAAAATGATGGGTCGTTTTAAATATGAGGGCAAGATATCTCCCCATTTTTTTTGATCTGAGTAAAGCTTTTCTGCTATTTTGCGCATATGTTGACAGATAACTTCTGCTTCTTCCCAATCATTATGCTTATAGCAGGATCGAATGAGCTCAAAAGTCTTATCTAATACGTGATAATTGTCTGAAACTAATGAAATTTCTTTATTTTTTTCCAAAATAAATGCCTCCTTTTACTTTTTATTAATGTGTTAAAAAATCAGAAAGCATGTATAGCAACTTCTTATATTTCCTAATATTAGTAATATATACCAAAATTAACTAATGTTCAATTAAATATTAATTGCTTTGTACATCTATAAAAATAATCACAAAAAAAATCTTCTGCACGAATGATTTTTTTTGGTTATTTTCTTCTGAGCATCCAACATATGTTTCATGTCTGCATGATTGCAATCTCATATTATGTAATCCTATAACTCTTCTAGTTTCCATTCCATCTGTTGGATTAGACAAAATATCCATTCTAGTCGATACTACAATAAAATTTGATTTGTTTAATGCAATTGTAAACAACCACGCTTGAACAACTGGCAAGTTTTCCCCAGCATTTGTTACTACAGATTTTACTGAACACGAGCCGGCTCCTTGTTCCGACAATACACTTAAAAATTCGTACTTTCCGGGACAACGGGATTGTATAGAAGTTTTGTCTTGAGTAAATGACAAGAACTTCTATACACAAAAAAAGCCAAAGTTTATTATGTAACTTGTTTGTTGACAGCTATCCCCTTTTTTTAGCGGCAATTGCTTATGTAGATGAACTCGTTCACTGGATTTCCATATTGAGTTCAAACAAAGCATTTGGCTAGAATGATCCAGCTTGAAATAGAAAACGAGGAATTATATTTCTGTGTCGAAGGGGAGGCGTTTCGGCCATATCTTTTTATAAGAAAAGAAAACCACTCACTCTTGGAATAGCTTAACGAAAAAAGCAACCGATCGATAATCGGTTGCCTTCTTTTGTTTTGTTTTTTTAATATAGTACCTATTAGTATCAAAATTAAAATATCGTCGGTACCATACCTCCGTCCATGCGGATCGGAGAACCTCTGAAGGAGGAGGCCCTTGGGCTGCAGACGAAAGCAGTCAATCGGCCGATCTCTACAGGTCTGATAAATCTTTCGATTTCAGATTGGGGCAGGTTCTTCGTCATAAAGTCTTTTTCTTTAGCCTCGAAGGTCATCTCTTCGTTCGAATAAATACTCTCAATGATCTGCTGCACGTTCTCGGAGAGGGTCGGTCCAGGTAGGATTGTGTTCACCGTAATCTCCGTGCCGCGGGTCAGCTTGGACAAGCTCTTGGACAATGACAACAGCATGGATTTGGTCATGCCGTATTGAGGCATCTGTCCAGAAGGCATGACGGCTTCCTCGCTCGCAATAAAGATAATGCGGCCGTATTCGCGGTTCAGCATAGAAGTTAAATAATGCTTGGTTAAGCTGTTGGCGGCGAGAACGTTCGTGCGGAAGTATTTCTCCCATAAGGCATCGTCTATGTCGTCATAAGACATGATTTCATATATGCCCATGCTATTCACGAGAATATCTACGTGGGGGAACTTCGCAAATAAAGCTTCTCTTTGCCGAGCATCGACGAGATCCGCTGTTGCACTCTGAGGTTCCGTCTCCGGGAATGCCGCTTTGAACTCTAAAACCACGCGCTCTACATCACTGTTGTTCCGACCATTTATAAGAACGTGAACGCCTTCTCTGGCAAGTTCAAGGGCAATTGCTTTTCCTATGCCTCTGGTTGAACCCGTTACTAGAGCTGTCTTATTCTTCAATCCCATATCCATCTGATTGCACTCCTTATGTCTAGGATAGAAATTATAATACTTAATTTCGTCTACTCTGTAACTAGCGACACACGTCCATTTTCTTGCGCGACGCGCCAATTGCTGGGGGTCTCTCCTTCCCATGAGCGGAACGCACGGTAGAACGAATTCTGATCTTCGTAGCCCACGAGAAAAGCGACCTCTTTGATCTCCAATGACGGGTCTGCCAAGTAAGCGAGGGCCTGTTCGTGTCTGGTTTGCGCCAGCAACTGCTTGAAGCTTGAACCTTCCACTGTCAACCTACGCTGCAAGGTGCGATCGCTCAACCCCAGTTCGAAGGCTACGGTTTGCATATCTATTCGTCCTCGCGTTAAGCATCGAGACAAGATCCACTTTACCTTAGCGCTCATTGTGAGCTGACTTTGTCGTTCATCCAGCGTACGTTCCAAGGTGGGGGTTAGAATGTCGAGAAGTTCTGCGTTGTACGACGCGAAAGGACGGCTCAGATCGTCGCGATTCAGCACGAGCCGATTGCAGTCTGTCCTCGTTCGAACGCGGCAACCGAAATAACCTTCAAGGGCTTGAATGTCGCCCATGGGGTGTGTGAATTCAACAGAATGAGCTTTAAGATGAAGGCCAGTTCCCCTGCGCCCGAGTTCAATCAAATAGGCGAGTGTGATGCCTACAAGCACGGGCGGTCCGGGTTGCGCACCATTCTTCCACTCTAATTCAATCGAGCATTGCTCGCCTTCTTCACGAATTCGCAAGTTTTCCGGAGGACACATTTGCTTATAGCGCGCCATTCGGTTCAGCGCGTCCCGGTAGTCGCGAGCATGAAAGGTCGCCAAGGCGGCAGGCGGATACTGAGCAGTCTCGTAGGCGGTCGCAAGCTTGACGATCCCCATAGCGGTGTCTCCGACTTGTTCTGAAAAGGCTTGCCAGATCGAGTAATATTGGGCATTCGTGACTAACGGTTCGTTGATGACGGTTAGTGGTAAACGGGCTCTGCGCATTACGTCAAGGGGATCTATTCCTATTCCTCTTAGGCTTGACCAGAAGCCTGGCGTGATCTTGATAGAGTCTGCTGAAGAAGCGTTCATAGCTGTCAACCTCCAAGGAAATTGTCTAATTGCAAATGATCCACGTAGCCCGCGGACCATTGTTTCTTCTAATTATAGCTTAACCGACAAAAACTTATCGTAATGCAATAAAATCAAGGAACGTCAGTTCATTTTCAGTATCATTCATGAGGACCAAACAGTACTCCGTATAGATCTATGCTCGTATATTCTTCCTTCCATAAATTCTATCCTTTAACATACTTAACGCAACCAACCATGAGGTAGGCACTTTTGTGCATTTATCTGTGACACAAGTTGTCCTTCATTTTAAGCAATATTTCGATATAACACCTACCGAATTCCAATCCATGAAAGTTAATAAAAGATTTTCAACTTAATGGTCCGTAAACTCTCATCACACGTAGACATGAACGCCCATCTGTGGGCTATTAATTACATGAACTTAGATGCGACATAGGGTTAAGGCTGAATTCATACTAGGATATAAAAAGAAAGACGCCGCATATGTCGGCGTCTTCTTCCTAAGTGATTAGTTATTTTCGGTATAGGTTTTGAAATTATCCAAAATCGCTTGCCAGCCTGCTTGCTGGAATTCAATTGGATGTACGCTTTCCGCATCAAACGTTTGGACAACTTTCGTCTCATTTTCTTGTCTTTCAAAATGGATAACGACTCTTCTTCCATCTTCTATCGTATAGCCTATTGCTTCATTCTGATTTACGACATCGTAGATGCCGCCAAAATCAAAACCCATGCTTCCATCCTTCGCTTCCATCCTTGTTAAAAACTTACCGCCTACCCGCAAATCGTTTTCGGCTCTCGGTGCATGCCAGTCCTCAGATGGTTGATTCCATTTCATAATATGATCCGGCTCAGTCCAGTAGGCCCATACTTTCTCTACAGGGGCTTGAATGACAGCTTGCACAGTTACTTTTGTCGGTTGATTCGTTTCCATTTTAAATGCACACCTCTCTCATACTATTTATCGTTTGGTTGTTTCAATGATATAGACGTAAGTCATTGACGAAATTCATCGGTCAAATCGCTCAGGCAGCCCAAATCGCGAAAATAATGGCATATGAATGAAATTTTGAACGTGTAAAATTTGATTTTCTTTGGTTTCAATCACGTGAATGCCCCAAGGCACCAGGCTAGAGTCCTCTTTGCTCGGCATATACTGGGCCAATGCCGGATATCCACCATTCACCTTAAGAGGCACAAATCGAGAACCTTCACAATGCCAGCGAGTAAGCGAATAAAAGGCGGACAAATGTTCTTTGCCGCGAATCCACATCTCAAAGGGCGGCATCGACATGGAGCCTTCCTCATGGAATAATGCGACGAGAGCAGAAATATCGAATTTCTCGAAGGCCTCTACATACCGGGACAGTAACTTCTGATCCGGTTGAATGTCCATGCTGCTGAGCTTATGCGAGCGAAGCTGCGAACGATCCATCGTCTCTCGGGCTCTTTGCAAGGCGCTGTTCACGGCGGCTGGCGACATTACCAACGTTTGTGCAATCTGCTTGGAGGGCCATTCGAATACATCCTTTAAAATAAGAACCGCGCGTTGCCGAGGAGGTAAAGTCTGTAGGAGAGCAATAAAACACAGTTGAAGAGTTTCTCTGCGGACGAGCCGATCCTCCGGATTACCACCAAAATCAGGAGAGGGCCAGATCCAGGCAGTATCCGGCAATGTACTATACGGCTCGACGATGGCGATGGCTGGGTCGAACAGATCAACAGGAAGCGCACGGCTTTTGGATTGTCTCAGCTTGTCCAAGCACAAGTTGGAGGCAATTCGATAGACCCAAGTTTTGAACGAGGACTCCTGTCTGAACGTGCTTACGCTTTGCCATACCCGAATACTCGTCTCCTGAACGGCGTCGTCCGCATCATCCATGGAGCCAAGCATGCGGTAACAGAACGACGTTAAACCTGGTTTTAAGCTTGCAAATAATATTTCATCAAATACGGTCTCTTGCATCGCGGCCTCCCTTAATGATCTCACCCCAGAAAAGGTATACTCTCATTATATGCAATGATGCAGACAGCCTCAAACCGAATATTAATATAGCTCTATGGAGGAAATATCTTTATTACCGAACACTTCAACTTATTGTAAAATTATCATTAAACTACACAAAAAAAGCCTGATTCATCAAACTTTTCAACAATGAGTTATTTAGGCAGATTTGTGTCATTGGACATAAGACTATATTGTTTTTAAAACGTGAATTCTAAGCGACAATTGTATTTTGTAATTCTCTGAATATCCATAAACAAATTTAAACTCGCTTTTGTTTTTTTGAGTATTCTATACGAATATAAAACTATAAAAATCAATAACTTTGGTAGCGATGGCCTTCCCATTATCAGTCCAGTAGACTGTAGATCTGAATGCTCTCCACCTTGGCATCCTTGATTCGAAACGACATCACATCCACATGATTGGATGGCTCATAACGAAAGTCATCCTCTTCGTTAGGGGCTCCATGACCAAGCAGTTTGCCGTCAGGGTAGGCATTTTTGAGAGTATCCAGGCTATCTCCTGCTTTAATATTTCGTACTGTCGCATACTTAGGATCTGTAATTTTGATATGAAAGATGGAGTCTTGTTTGCCCTCCGGTATACTGATTGTTTTAATCTCCAGTCCAGGATATGTATACACCTTTTCTGTGAAACCGATTAACGTATCCATGTTTGTTCCATCGTTGGCACTGTACGTATGAGACTTTAGTTTATCGGCCTTCCCCAGCATCTGTTCCATCTGATCTTTATTCGCAGTATCTGAAATCGCAATGGTGTAATCATGATACACAAAAGCAAGCTCTTTCAGCACCACATTACCTTCCTTCTCCAAGGAACCTTCCTTAATAGTTTCAGCGCTCTGTCCTTCGGAATTTTCTGGAGCATGCGTAGTAGAATTCGAGGCTCCTTCGCCCTTAGCCTGTTCGTTCGACGCGTTTTTTTCAGCCGAGTTCTCAGTCACTTCTGGCGACTTGACACTATTGGACTGACAGCCCGCCAGTGCCATTGTTAATAAAATACCTAGTAATATAATAGCTCCAACTTTGTTTATCCATTTCATCAATGATCCCTCCATACATATATGATTTCTGCTTATGAAGTGATTATAAAAAAAAGATTTGTTAGTCTCATAACAGAATTGTATCAATCCTGTAACGTTAAATATTTACACACGAGGTAACACAATCGTAACGGTCGTTCCTTCCCCGATTTGACTCTCGATGTCGATATATCCTTGAAACCGCTCTACAATTTCTTTGCAAATGGAAAGTCCAAGACCTGAACCGTTCGCTGTGCTTGCATTTTTCGCCCGATAAAAGCGTTCCTGCACTTTCTCTAGCTCATCGCCTGCGATACCGATACCTTCATCACGTATTCGTATAACTATTTCGCTTGACGTGTGTTCCAATTTCAATTCGATTAGCGATGAGCTAACTGAATACTTGATGGCATTCTCCACAAGATTGGCGATGGCATGGGACATCAGCATGGAATTCACGTTAGCGTGAACTCCCATTATATGCTTATCCTCCGGTTTCGCTTTAGCATCCATGAATACAATCTTAATTCCTTTATCTTTAGCCTTGGCACCCATACTCGTTGCGACTTGCTGCATCAGTCCGTTTATTTCCGTCTTCTCGACTTCCAGTTTGTTAGAACCCACCTTGTCGAATTGGGATAGCAACAACAGTTCATTAATCAAGTGCGTCAGCCGATCCGATTCCTGCAGCAGATGAGCATAAACTTTTTGCAATTCCTTATTCTCATTCTCCCCTTCATACAAGTATTGTGAGAAACCACGAATTGCTGCCAAGGGTGTTTTTAACTCGTGAGATACGTTGGAGACAAATTGTTTCTGGTACTGAATGTAATCATGAAGTTGCCGCCCCATAGAGTCCAGCCCATCTGCCAGCATGCCCAATTCATCTTTTCGGTGTAGATGAACTCTCCGAAACTCTTGTCTAGAGAAACTTTGCGTAGCGCCAAGTAGCAGCTTAATCGGCTTAGTTGTGTTGCGGGCAATCCATAAACTGGATAATGTAATCAGTATAAAAAATCCACCTGCACCCGCAAATAGGATAAAACGAATTTGATTCATAATCACATAAAAGTAGGATATGTCCTCCACGAACTCATACACATAAGCGTTTTGATAATATTGATCCTGAATGGGAGTGGCAAAATAAAGCAGATGATCTTCCGTTACGGAGTATGCATATCTACCGCTCAGGGCTATCTCAATATTTTTCTTTAGAATAAGAGGGTTGCCATCATTAATGATGATGCCATCCACAGCCAAGCCCAGCAAATGCTTGGAACTATTATAAATACGTACTTCCTTACCTGAAGCTTTCAGCTTCTCCAGAGCAAGTCTGACGATTTCTTTTGTCTGCGGGTCTCCCGTAGATGATCTATGCTGTGCCAACACCTCTCGGAAGGATAACTCGAACAGATTTGCCTTCTCCATCATCTGTTTTTCAATGGTAGTGAAGCTATAATAATCGATGGCTTTATTCACCGCAAAAATGATGATGCCAAAGGACAGCACAGAAAAACATAAATAATTCAGAAGTAACCGGGTTGCATACTTCAGGCCTCAACACCTCCAAGTTGATAGCCAAATCCATAGATGGTCCTGACATACTTCGGTTCGTCTGCATTATCCTCCAGCTTCTTCCGTAATCTCATGATGGTCATATCCACGCTGCGACTGTCTCCCATAAAGTCAAATCCCCATCCGATCTGTAGCAGCTCATCGCGGGTAAAGATTTTGTGTGGCCTTTGGAGTAACGTTTCCAGAATTTTAAACTCTTTGGCCGTTAAAGACACGGGAACATTGTTTTTCAGCACCCTTCGGCTTTCCAGATCAAAAGTCAGCTCTTCATGAATGATGCAACTAGATTTAACTTCTGTTCCTTTACCTGATTCCCTAATCTCAATTCTCCTCAAAATAACTTTGATCCGAGCGAGCAATTCACGATTGTCAAAGGGCTTGGTCATGTAATCTTCTGCTCCCAGCTCTAGTCCTAACACCTTGTCGATTATCTCATTTTTGGCAGAGAGCATAATTACAGGAACAGCAAGTTTCTCGGTGATTTCCTTGCACAGGTCGTATCCCGAACAGTCAGGCAACATCAAATCAAGCACCACTAGGTCCGGTTGAAAAGCATCCAGCATATTCAAGGCTATTTTACGGTTCTCAGCCGTTTGAACGACGTAGTTTTCTCTTCTTAGTACGAGCTCAATCAAATCTCTGATTGCGACTTCATCATCAATGACAAGTATTTTTTTCAATCTGCACCCCTTCTAGCCTTTTTCCCAGCTTGAATCATAATATACTTTCATCTTAGCACAGAGGTTTTAAATTCCTCCACTAACTGGAAGTGTGATGTATTCCAATGAGATCGACATAACATGTAGTGAATTCGGTAAAGAGAAATACTACTAGGGGTCTGCTCAACAGGAAGTGCTGGGACCCAAGAAATCGGTAATTGGAGAATTTCATAGTGTTCCAGCCATCGTTGGCTCGATTATAATCCTACTCACCTTCTCCGCTCTCGGAACCCGATATAGCGGTTTTCCTTATTCGCTTTTAATTAGATGCTCAATCTGATCGGTATTCGGACTATGATCTTGTCCTTAGCTTGAGACATCGAATTGTACCGATAAAAAAAAGCCGTTTTATTGGTACTAGGTTCTCTAAGGGCCGAAGCTGCGTCCACCTAGTCTGGAATTATCTGTGATAAGTATTAAGCTTTCTCCTACCCTTCAAAAGCTTTACTCATTTCTCCGTTTTGCTTATTTAAGGATGTTATCTTGAAAAGTTTTCAACTCTGATCTTCTTTCCCACCCACTGCATAAGTAGTTCAATTTTTCCGAAATTATTTACACTGATTTTTGATCTGTAAATAGAAATTGATACTTTTGAATTCTAAGACCGATGAATTCCAGAAACTTATAGCGTCTATATATAAGAAACTAATTTGACAAAGAGGTGTTTTGAAAATGGTATTAAAGTCCGCTTTCACGAGCTTCAACTTGCCTGTAAAAAACGTAGAACAATCAAAAGCGTTCTTCACCGGACTCGGATTCGAGATCAACCCGCAATTCCCTGAAAATGAGAATTCGGTAGCCGTTATCATTGGTGACAACCTACAGGTCATGTTGATTCATCATCAATTCTTTAATACGCTAACGGAGAAGGAATCCGTTGATACAAGCAGGTACGCTCAGATGACGATCGCTTTGGCTTTCGAGAGCCGGAAAAAGGTTGATGAAATTGTGAATACCGCCGTCTCCTTGGGCGGGAAATTACACGCTGATCCTGAAGATTATGAGTTTATGTATCATTGGGGTTTCGTGGATATAGACGGTCATCTATGGGCTATTAACTACATGAATACAGTTGCTGCACAAAATTAAGACTAACGTAGAGTAAAATTATACTAGGGTTTAATAAGAAAGACGCCGAGCATCTTCCCCGGCGTCTTCTTTGTGATGATTAGTTTTGTTCGGTATAGACTTTGAAATGTTCATAATGGATTGCCAGCCTGCTTGCTGGAACTCGACTGGATTTGAGTTTTCCGCGTCGAACGTTTAATATAATTACCTTTTATCAATCATCTGTTGTGAGTATTGAATATTTTTCTTGTGAGTATTGAATATTTTTCAAATGTTAATACATCGTTCACAGCCTCTCCATTAAAATTTTGCATGTAGTGGTATCGGGCGATCAAAGGTTTCTTTTCATTTACAAATTTTATTAATTCAGTCGTATCCAGTTCGATCTCTCCTTTGAAACAACTTTTTGGCCCGTTAGGTTTTATAGATAACTATCCTCAAATAAACAATGAAAAATTGTAGGATTTTTTTCTTTAAGTTCTAGTGAAACAGAAGGAACCACAATTTCGAGTATATCTTTTGTTAGATGAGTTATTCCCTTTTCATTTAATAATCCCAAAATTTTCACACCTAATTGTTGAGTTTCTTTTTTTGCATTTGTTTCGTTTTCTTCTAAGTTAATGTCTCCATTGTCGTAAAAGTAACGAACATATTGGACACTTACATAAGGTGCAACTAAAGAAATATAAAACAACATCCCGTGTAACTCTAGATTTGTTTTTACATAGTTGTCTAGGTCTCTATCGCCTATGGTTAGTTTTGTTCCAACTGATTGATAAATAAAGTAGGAAAAACATTTTGCATAATTAAAATCTGTAAGATTATCAAATTCTAATCCTTCAATTCGATATAAATCATGATTCCAATAATCTCTATCAATATATTTACTCAGTATATAACCCAAATCACCATTCTTATAGATACCTTCTATTGTACTTAGCACTTCATCTTTCATATTTTGTCCTCCTAATTTTCTATAAATGAAACCTTTTGAATCTATACGGGCTGGGCTGTGACTTTTTTCCCACGAATCCTTTCTTCATCCTCTTAAAATCATTATATTAAATAAAAAGCCCAACTCCATTAAAATTCTAGGGAGCTGGGCCTTTTACTTACTACTTACCTTACTTCATTGTCTCTTGTTATTTTTTTAGACGATAAGGCACCGTAGTGACAATAACATCTTTACGGAACAGTAGATGGGCACGAAGTAGCAAACTAGATTGATTGTGAAGGATGTTTTGCCAGCCTTTCTTGGGAATGAACTGTGGGATAATCACCGTTACCTTATGGTTTGATTCCGCTGCCTTCCACTGAACTGTATTGATAAATTTGGTCAAGGGTTGGAGTATGCTTCTATAAGGCGTATATAGTGTTACTAATCGCACATTCGGCTGAAATTTCTTCCATTTTTCTTCGAAAGCTAATTCATCTTCTCTTTCAAAAGGAACGTATACAGCAATAATCTGTTGTGGAGAAAGCGACCTTGCATAATCTAATGAATTCAAAACTACATTCGTGATCCCAGCGACTGG
This sequence comes from Paenibacillus shirakamiensis, assembly GCF_017874255.1. Taxonomy (GTDB): domain Bacteria; phylum Bacillota; class Bacilli; order Paenibacillales; family Paenibacillaceae; genus Fontibacillus; species Fontibacillus shirakamiensis. The sequence goes on from NZ_JAGGLD010000001.1 coordinate 1,047,861, forward strand.
TAAAATGATTACATTACCTTCAATTCGCATTCCCGGCTCACAGGACGTTATTCTAAGCTGATCCGCAACCGCTTCGTAATGCTTATGAATTCGATGGAAAAGTAGTAGGAGAAGAGGCAAGAATATTAATACGGGCCATACCTGAGTGAATTTGGTCAAAAAGAAAACCATAGTAACAATAAAACTGATTAAAGCACCAACCGTATTGATGACAAACCTTTGAATCCAACCTGTAGGCTTTTCACGCAGCCATTTAACCATCATCCCGGTTTGGGATAAAGTAAAGGGAATGAAAACACCTATAGCATACAAAGGAATTAATTGCTCTGTGTCCCCTCCGAATATATAAATCAGAACAATGGAGAGTACACCCAATATGATAATGCCATTGGAATAACCGAGTCGATCCCCTCGCATAGTAAACATTCGCGGAATAAACTTATCCTTTGCAAGATTCACCGCCAGTAAAGGAAAAGCGGAATATCCTGTATTAGCGGCTAGAATTAAAACTAATGCAGTCGTTCCCTGAATAAAATAGTAGATCGCGTTTCGTCCAAATATTTGTTCCGCAATTTGAGAAACAGCAGTGACTTCGGCACGATGAGAGATGCCATAATAGTAAGCTAATACAACAATGCCTGAAAACATGAAAGCTAGAATAGTCCCCATTGCGACTAAGGTTTTGGCAGCATTGGAAGCCGCAGGGCTTTTAAAATTCGGAATTGCATTGGATATAGCTTCCACACCCGTCAACGCGGAACTACCCGAAGAGAATGCCCGCAGCAGTAGAAATAGACTGATTCCTGCTATCGGCGTGCCAAGCGGTGCGTGCAATTCTGCAGGAACATTGCCCATCAAGATGTTGTATAGACCCGTACCGATCAGAATGATTAAAGCTAACACGAATAAATACACTGGATAGGCCATAATAGAAGCCGATTCCGTTACGCCTCTTAAATTCAATATGGTAATGAGTATAACGAATACAACTGCAATAATTACTTTATGCTCAAGCAAGCTTGGAAAAGCTGAAGTAATCGCATCCGCACCTGAAGATACACTCACAGCCACCGTTAGGATATAGTCTACCAATAGCGAACCACCGGCAATTAGACCTGGGTAGGTTCCCAAATTTTCCTTTGAGACAACATAGGCTCCTCCGCCTTGAGGATAAGCAAAAATAATCTGCCTATAAGACAAAATAAGTGCGGTTAACAAGACAAGTACACCCATCGCAATGGGAATGGAGTACCAGAAGGCCGCTGCACTTATTGTTCCTAGTACAATTAACATTTGTTCTGGACCGTATGCGACGGAAGACAATGCGTCTGAAGAAAGTATGGCTAATGCTTTCTTTTTATTTAATTTTTGCTCACCTAATGCCGTGGATTTTAAAGGTCTGCCAATTAAAAACCTTTTTAAAAATGTGATCACTTGTTCACCACTCACTTTTCTCTATAGAATACCTAGTAATTCACCATCATATTGGCAGCAGTCAAACACAGCAAAAAGACCACAGAAGATTCTTGTGATCTCGAAATCACATGACACTCATCCTCTCTTACGCTTACGAGGTTAGCTGCCGGATTCGGGCCTTGAGAGTAGCCCTACCTGAACAGATATTATGAACATATCCGTGATCAGGATTCACCCCTAATCATCTCCACTAGTGAGTTATAGATTGTTGGTTCCCCCGTTTTCCATCGTGGAAATTAAGCGAAAATCTTTAATTTATTTATACTTTGAAAGCATATCTTTGGTAGATGAAATTGTCCAGTACCTATATAACCATTATATTTCTAGGTGCAATTCAAAAACTGATTTTCAAGCGAAAACCTACACAAAAGCTAACAAGCATCTTTACAGCTCTTTGACAAAGGAAGCTGGGGCGAATATTTTTCAACCATTGGGAACACTATTTCTAAGTAGCTTAATAAGATCGAGGAGGTTGAACGATGGAACAAGAAGAATTAAATTATGGCTCAGATTATAAATTCATCCCTGTATCATCCATAGGAAATGGTATAGGGGTAGAAATATTACACGATTTATTTTGTCACACAATTCAAATCGTTAACATCTGTTTGGTGGGTCACCCAGAAAATAAAGAATTCGTGTTGATTGATGCGGGAATGCCAGAGTCATCAAACGAAATAATCTCTGTTATTGATCATCGTTTTGGAGTGAATAGCAGGCCTAAAGCTGTAATTTTGACTCACGGACACTTCGATCACGTCGGAGGTTTAATTGAACTAATTAAGCATTGGAACATTCCAGTGTATGCGCATCCTTTAGAACTGCCCTTCCTCACAGGAAAAGAAGCTTATCCTGAGCCAGATCCATCGGTAGAAGGTGGCTTAATAGCTAAAATGTCTGGTTCATTTCCGAATGAACCTATAGACCTTGGGAACAGGGTGACACCCTTACCTTCTAATGGATCTGTACCCCATATGCCTGATTTTAAATGGATTCATACTCCTGGACATTCGCCAGGTCATGTTTCATTTTTTCGGAAGAGTGACGGATCTTTAATAGCAGGTGACGCATTTACTACTGTCAAACAGGAATATATGTATAAAGTATTCAATCAAGAAATGGAAATAAGCGGCCCTCCTCGCTATCTAACCACAGACTGGAAAGCAGCTAAAAGTTCTGTCATTAAACTTAAAGATTTGAATCCAGTGGTTGCAGTAACAGGTCATGGTGTACCCATGTCCGGGGAGTTGCTAACATCAAGCCTCAATAAACTTGTTAATGAATTTGATCAAATAGCTGTTCCCGATTATGGAAAGTACGTTAATTAAAGTGTTTCATATAGGGTTGACCCCGCCATTTAGTAATAAGGGATTTTTAATATGGGCATGCTAGTGCATGTTCAAATACAATTACGGAGGAGCATACATTTCATGACTGGAATTTTAAGCGGAAATCCCAAAGAAGAACCTATGCACTATGGAGAAATTTTCGCAGTTTGGGAAGCTTCAATGGTTGCAAAGGGAGCTTTGTCTTTTTATAGGGCTTATTTGTATCATGCGGGCGATGATGATCTTAAAAAAATTTTAGGAACTCTAATAGATCAATCAGAGCTTGAAATTAGTGAGTTGGATACATTGCTCATTGAACAGGGTATTGCAGCTACACCTGTAATGCCAAATCGACCTGAAGCCAAACTTGAAGATATCCCTGTAGGGGCTCGGTTCACAGATCCTGAGATTGCTGCTAGAATTGCAGCGGACACCGCTGCGGGACTTGTGGCATGTAGTCAGGCCATGGGACAAACAATTAGGGAAGATATCGGGGCTCTATTTGCTAAATATCACCTCACTAAAGCAGCCATAGGGATTAAGATATTGCATTTGACTAAGAAAAAGGGATGGTTGATTCCTCCACCTCTGCTCGTTAAATCAGTAAATTCGTAATCCTGTTCACATTACTTAAAATCATTAAAAAAGGGCCATGAAATTATGGTCCTTTTTTTGGTTATATCTTAAGAAATGTTAGTTATCGGCACTAAAAGCAGCATCACTGCTGCTTGCAAATGGTTCGATTCTTATTTCATCAGTTTATTAATCGTCGTCATTAATTCCGTTAATACTTCCGAATCCCCTTCTTGAATTCGTTCGATCACACAGCTTTTCATATGGTATTCAAGCAGAAGCTTGCCGACACCGTTCAATGAAGCTTGCACCGAGGCAATCTGATTCAACACATCATCACAGTAGGTATCTTTTTCAATCATTCCTTTAATGCCGCGAACCTGTCCCTCGATTCGATTCAATCGGTTGAGTAGACCGCTCTTGGCTTTATCGGAATGATGGCTCTTACGATCCCCATCGCCATGTGTGCAGCGATCCGCATCTTGCTCCATCTCTTGTTCCATAAGTTTCGTTTCTTCACTCATCGGACACCCTCCCTTTCTTTCAGTATAGCATACCCCTTACCCCTAAATTAAGTATGCTGACACTGCGGATAGCGAGATTATCTGGAAAACCTATTCCTTAATTTATAACGTGGGTATAAATTTTACTTCCGGGAAGCGGCTATCGGGCCTTTTCATTAAGCTTCCGCCTTGATTCTTCAGATACATGTCGAAAAAATCCAGCATATAGGTATTAATAACGTAGTTTGCTCTGTCCGGCTTAATTTTCCCTGTAATACCCAGCATATTAAATATCGGGGAAATGAACTGTACATCGGTAAAATTTAGATGCTTCGTATTTTTTATATAGAGAACCTGTCCCCCCTGATCGACTGTTTCGCGCATCCGTTCGAGCTCCAAATGCTTATCTTCCGTTACTTGATCCATCCAATCTCTTGTTGAGTCCATATCTTTAAGCTCTGCATCCGTATAGTCTCGCTTTTCCATTACTCTTTTTAACTTTTCAAATTCGCTTTCGGAGTAGATGAACAAAAACGGCTTTCGAAACCCCTCCCTTTCACGCAGTCGATAAAGTCCCCCATCTAAGTCTATTCCCGCTGCAATTCGTGGATCATAAGAGGCATCATAGGCCGTTGCTCCGCCGATGGAATGACCGAATACCCCAACATGCTTAAGATCAATTTTACCCTTTAGATGATTCGGAATCTTCCCTGATTGAATGAGCTCGAATTGGTCCAGCACAAACGTCACATCGCCGGTTAATACTTTTCCTAACTTGTCACGATTTTTACTTTCCGTCTGGTAATCATGGTCTGGAGAGAATAAATTGTTGGTTGTGCTGGTCGTGATTCGGCCGCTCGGAAACTTAGTTGCAAATGTATTGTAGGTGTGATCAATTACGGCTACTATATAACCGTGACTCGCGAGATCTTCAGCTTGCGACGTATGGAGGAATCTAGAGGACCCGAAACCGGGGTTCATAAGAATGAGCGGATATGAAGTCTGTGCAGATGAGACTTCCGTCCCTAAGGAAGCGTGACTGGTTATATACCTTAGATGTTGAAAAGAAAACCCTGGAAGCCCATAGTTCGCGGCCATATAACGTAAAATTTGGGTATCTGGAATAAAAGGAGCGTACTTGTTAGCGCCAGCTTGAGCTGGATACCATACCTGAACCATCAATTCTCTTTTACTATTGCTTTCTTCGTCGAAAGTCTCTTCCCTATCGGGATCTATGAAATGAAGTGTTTGCGTTCCTACTTTAAATTCACCTGTAGGTTCAGGCAGTCTAAACACAGGAAAGGCATATAGGAGAATTGCCGTTACGATCAGCATTATCCCTATGAGGGTATAGGCTGAATTTGAGATGAACCTCGGGAACTTTTTGGGGTTGGTTTTTCTACAATAGCTATAACTAGAAGCGATTAAAGCAATGATCGTTATCCAATATGGGAAAAATAGCTGAATTCTGTATCCTTCCACCATCCAATGAATAATCAGTAAAAGTGTAGCGATGCCGCTCGTAACGAATACTGAAATTCGACGGAGTTCCTTTTTTAATAGAACTATCAATAATAATAAGCCGATGTTTGACAAAAAAAGCAACAGTTCAAACAGTCTCATCTCAATTCTCCTTTTGTGAATCTCAATTTTCATCTTTTCCAATCTTATCCCGTTAGACTAATTCCAGCCATCGATTCACCTTACAGTTAACTTACATTTTTGTAAGGTGAGCTTACCGTAGTGCCATATGCACTTTGCATTTCGCTATAGATGTGTTTGCATACCAAAAAAGCCTGATTCCTCAGGCTTCTCATCGTTAAGTTATATTGGTACCCTTGAGTATAACCTATAGTAATTTTCTGCAGATCGCATTCCCCATTCCCAATACCTATTTCCTTGAGAGCATATGAACCTATCTAACCACAATTCAAAATTAGAATTTATAACAATTGGATTCTCCTACATTTATTAGACTTGTCTATAGAATCCCTCCAACATACAATGAGTCAGAAAACGATCTAACACCCCCTGTGCGAAAAAAAGGGATTCATCTAACTCTTATGAGTCCCTGCTTCATTTATTAAGGTTTGGCGGTTCCGTTTATCTTTTCAAAATAGAACTCTAGCCTGGAGTTGAGTTTTTCAATCTGATTCTGTTCTTTTTGGGTCAGATTCTGCTCATGTTTCACCCCATTTTTATCAGTAATTTTCAGCTTTAATTGCATCAACTGCTTTAACAAATTCATATACTCCTTGAATTCGTCTTTCGTGAGCTTTCCTTTTGCTGTCTGAAGCATTCCTTCAATTTCTTGATAGTCTTCCTGTGTAGCACCGCGTTGCTCAATGGTCGAAGAGGAACCAAAAATATCATCGGCCAGATAGGAAGCAGCAAGTGCGGCAGACGGAATCAAGAATACTGCTGCCACAATGCCTACTAACATCCGTTTTTTCATAGGGGATCTACCTCTCTTTTCATTCATATAATGTTGATAGGACTGTTGAACACGTCCATACAATTCGGGTGGGACTTGCATTGTACTTGCCGCTTGGCCAAGCTCTTCACGCAATTGCTTGTCAATGGACATACATCTCTCCTCCCGTCATTTCGTAACGATTTCGAAGTTCTTTCATTGCCAGATGATGCCTGGATTTCACAGTACCCACTGGTATCTGTAGTATGTCAGCAATTTCTTCTAGAGCATAATCGTGAAAATAGCGTAGGATGATGACCACCCGTAGTTTATACGACAACTGGCGGACTAGACAGAAAAGTTCATGCTGCATTTCAGATTTCAGAACAGCTTTGTCCGTCCACTCTAACTGTTCAATGGTCATCTGGCGATTTCGTTCAAAGAGTCGAATTCGCCGCCAGGCTTTTCTTTTCCAATCTTGGACTTGGCGTATGGTGATCCCGTGCAACCAATATCGGAACTTACGGCTTGAGTCGTATGTGTGAAACGAACGCCACATTCGCATATACACTTCATTCACAATATCCTCAATGTCCTGTTTATTGTAGACGAGAAAAGCAATCGTCCGATAGACGTCTTGCTGAGTCGCTTGATATACAAGGTGAAAAGCCGACTCATCGCCCAATGCTGCTTTTTCAAGCCATGGAATTAATTCTTTATCATTCATGGGGGCCCCCTCTCTAACATGTTACAATCCTTATTTCGCTCTCACAGGAAAAAAGGTTCAGTAAGAAACTAAACTTCTTCGAAGTTACTTTAATAAAATAAGCAGGCTGCATTAGCCTGCTCATTAATATGTATTATTCTACTACTATGTCTTATTAGCTCTTCCGCTCGATCCCTCATTTATTAGGCTTTCTTTGTCTCATTTTCGACCCTTACTATTCTAGATCTAATTATTAGTTCGACACTTCTTGTTTTCTCTCTATAAATTGTGGAATATAGTAGTACTAATGAGTCTCAATTTCTTTATATCTATTTCTTTTTTTTGAAAAAATCGAACTTAATCACATAATTAAAAAGAAAGGTAATTACAGTAGCTCCAAATGGAATCATCGTGTCCACCCATAGCGGATGCTCTGGTAATTTACCGGGAGGAGCATCACTTAATATTGCATAAAGGACAAAACAGTATATTAAGGACAATACCGTACCTGTTATGTTTCTATTTTTCACAGTTGCTTGTTCACCTCAATTTCAAATTAAATCAAAGTTATTAACTATTTACCTAAATAAAGTATAACACCATAATATTGCGAAGTTCAGATTTAACTTATATAAAAGACACCTCCAAGTAGTCCCCCTGTCCTATGACAGATTTCCTTTTTCTTGGAGGTGTTATTAGTCGGTTTTTACATCTTTATGGCTACTATAGACTTCAGTGGTTATTAATAATTTATTCTTGCCCCATTGTACTAATGTCGATTACAAATCGGTACCGAACATCTGAAGCGAGCACCCGCTCCCAAGCTTCATCAATTTGGTCCGCAGAAATGACCTCAATTTCAGAAGCGATATTGTGTTCAGCACAAAAGTTGAGCATTTCCTGTGTTTCGCGAATTCCGCCTATCATGGATCCAGCAAATGAGCGGCGATGGGCAATCAAAGAGAATACGTTCACTGCTAACGGATCAGCAGGAGCACCTACATTAACTAAGGTACCATCCAATGCTAGGAGAGAAAGATAGGCATCGATATTAATCTGCGCACTTACCGTATTCACGATAAGATCAAACGAACCGGCAAGTAGTTTGAATGTTTCTGGGTCGCTTGTTGCATAGTAGTGGTCCGCTCCTAAGTGGAGACCGTCTTCTTTTTTCTTCAATGACTGTGATAATACAGTCACCTCTGCTCCCATGGCATGGGCGATTTTAACTCCCATATGTCCGAGCCCACCAAGTCCTACAACGGCAACTTTTTTACCGGGTCCCGCTCCCCAATGGCGCAGTGGCGAATAAGTCGTAATTCCAGCACACAAAAGAGGTGCTGCGGCATCTAGCGGAATATTGTCAGGAATCTGAACAACGAAATCCTCAGTTACCACGATGTGGGTGGAATATCCTCCTTGCGTAATTTGTCCATATCGATCTGTAGATCCGTAGGTACCCGTATTTCCATTGAGGCAATATTGCTCCTCTCCTTGGTGACAATGACTGCATTCTCCGCAGGAGTCAACTAAACAACCTACCCCTACCCTGTCGCCTATAGCATATTTAGTTACTTCCGAACCCACTTGACTTACAATACCGGCGATCTCATGTCCCGGAACAAGCGGATAGTTCACGGGTCCCCATTCTCCACGTGCAGTGTGAATGTCAGAGTGGCAAATGCCAGCGTATTTAATTTCAATAAGGACGTCTTTGGGTTGGAGATTTCGGCGCTCGATCGTAGTCAGTGAGAATGGACCTTCTGGACTGAATGTAGCGCGTGCATTAACTTTAATCATACATGTAGACCTCCTGAAATTATAAATATATTAGGTATGATGTGTTCCAGTTGAGAAGATACTTTGCTTACCGTCGTAATTAAATATAAATGATTAGGCTAAATGCAATACTTTATCCGCCCGTCGCCGACTTTTATTACCGAGGGTCATACCCTTTGGATGAATGTAATAAATAACATTTCATCCATAACAATCCTCCTACATTTCTCTGAAATTTACAACAGTAATCGTAATATGAATTTTCTTTCTCTTTATATCGGATGATCCAAATTCCACATAAAAAACCACTAATATTGAAGGGCCAATTCTCCCATTAATATTAGTGGCTATGACAAAATATCCTCTATCTTAATTCACCTGTACTACTGACCATTGCTGATTATTCTGCAAGAGATCATCCCACTGAATAAGCTGCGTACCTGGGTTAGTTGAAGAGCCAATTACATCCACTGGTTTCAAACTGTTCATATTCATCATTTTAAAATATACGCCCTCTGTACTCTGTAGAGACCATTGCTGGGATACCTCTCCTGTGTTACCCCACTGAATAATATTGCTTTCAGAAGCAATTGTACCGTTAGCGACAGCTAGCACCTTGCCACTATTTCGATTGATTAGCTGATAGTTACCATTTCCAATGGGTACGAACTTCCAATGCTGGTTCCATCCCGCATTATCCGTATATTGAATGATATTACCTCCATCCACAGTAGACTTGCCACTTACATCTAAGACTAATCCACTATTTCTATTGACAATTTTATACCAAGAATTTGTATTCATTGTGGTGAAGCTAGAAGGTATGCTGAAAAGACCTGCTGTGGCATCCAGATTCCAATGATCGAACCAACCATACGCAATTTGATTGCCTTCAATTCTTAATGGCAACCAGACGTACCGAGAGTCCTGCAAATTATAACGATTCCATCGGTCAGCTAAGTATAAATACGTCGTACCGCTGGTACCTTCAATAGGCATGACGAATGTGGATTGTGAATTATAATTATTGCTGTTGCCAATGGTCTTCCACTCACTCCAAGAACTTCCCATAGAGGTAGCGGATACATATTGCTGGGTTGTAGGATCCCAACCCTTTTGTCTAGAGGTTAGGATGAAATACATCCCATTCTTTTTGACTACTGCGGGTGCTTCCAAGTATACATTGCTCCAAGAATTTACGATGCTGGATACACTCATATAATCCGAACTTAATTTGAATATTGTAAAGTTCGCATTTGCATCCGTTGCTCCCATTAGATAAGCCGCACCATCCGTATCTTTGTAAATGGTCATATCACGAATTTCATGATTCAGGGGCCGATATGAACCTTGGTACGTCCAAGGTCCAGTAATGGAGGAACTGGTTGCAACCCCAACTTTAGCGTCACAATAACATGAGTTATCAATATGCATGTACATCACGAACTTGTTGGTACTGTTGTTATATATAATTTTGGGACGTTCTACAATACGATCGTTCGTCAAATCACCAGATACCTGCGGACTTAGTGCTTGAACTTCAAATTTGAAATTAACAAAATCTGTAGTGGAATAAATATTGACGCCTCTGAACTTACCACTATCGGTAATTCCTGTCTTGTCTTCACCAACCCAGTAGTACGTACTCCCCACCTTAATCATTCCACCACCATGCGCTTGAATAAAATTACCATTCGTATCATTCCATGGTGTTCCTGGTACGATGATGTTACTAGCTGCCATAACCTTATTTGGAGAAAACACAACAACTGCGATGAAAAGAAGGGCCAGATATTTAATCAATTTAGTCATAGACATTGAGATTGCTCCTCTTCATTTAGATTAGAATTATGCAGGGTTAAACATACAGTTGGCGCTTACAATTTGGTGATAAGTTCCTCTTCCTAGTGTGCCATCACTAAATCCCCATTCGTCATCGAAAGGAAGTCGTTCGACCTCAAGTTCTGGAAGCGATTTCACGTTTTCTTGTAAATAGTCTTCCATTCGCTCAACGGTGCTCTGAAGCCGAATCAGTATCGAACCATATCTCATGTCGATAACTTCCCAACCAAATGGCTTAAAATCTTGGAACCACAATTTTTGATGGAGTTGACGGAGTCGGTTCATCTGAGGGATTAGACTCTGTATCTCCTGCTTCAATTGTTCAAGGACGGGGCGCTGTTTTTGCTCATATGCCGTTTTAAGACGTAATCCCATTGTGCATTTTTTACTTAGAACCTTGGCTAGCTCCCTGTACCATTCGAACATATGTCGATTATTAGGGTTACGATGTACTGAGACCTCAAGACGCTCAGCCAAGTCACGATAGTGATCTTCAAGTGGAATGCCTGCTATATTTGCATCATAGAGCCCGATTAGAACATCCTGCCACAGTAAAAACTTAGATGGATTGGACTCTCTTCCATTCCCCGGCTCTACACCCGGCGTCTCATCAAAAAGGCCAAGATTCAGAAAGTCACGTGCTTCTCCTCCCGTGCAAAAACGAAATCTAGATTCTAGTCTTCCTTCATCTATAGCTTCAGCATATGCATATTCTGCGTAAAGTTGAAGGCCAAACCATGCAGCCATCCATGGCGTCTCAGCCCCATTATCCCCCCACATCGTAGCTACGACCTCCTGTACTCCCTTATTCTTACAAGCTTGGAGCGCTGGGATCGTGGTTGAGAGCATCTTTCCCATATTGGGTGCAAGACCATTCCAAGTCCATACACCACCAGCAAAAATTAAGGGCCGGCCAATATCAAAATGTTTTTGAATAGAAGATTCGTAGAAATCCTGTTCCGTGTGATAATAATCCCAATACATCAGGCTGATCCCCTCTGGAATCTCCTTGAGGGCCTCCATTGGAATTACGTCATCTTCGTAAAGTTCTCCATTGCGCGGACCTTGATGGAAGTACATGTCGCTCCAGATCATAGGATCTAGCCCAAGACGCTCTGTTATGTGCAGCACATGTTGCAAATGATCATTCATTAATTTGAAGCGTTGCTGGTAGCCGTTATGTTTTAGAAATTTCCCTAATCCTAGCTGGTGTGCCTCATCCATGCCAATGTGGATGCGTTTAGTTCGGAAGGGTGACGAAGCAGAGCGAATCATGTGTTCAATAAATGTATAGGTTTCCTTCTTTCCGACTAATAAAATATCCGAAGTATCCTTGATTTCAGCAGCATAGTTCCATTTAAGAGCTTCCGTTAAGTGAGCCAGTGTCTGAATACAAGGAATAGCCTCAATTCCCATTTCATAAGCAAAGTCATCAATCTCTCGTAACTCCTGTTGACTATAACGCCCCCTCATATAGCCAAAGTAAGGATATTCATCAACTTCATAGGTATCCTCGGTATATAACATGACTTGATTTATACCCATTAAAGACAACGTTACCAAAGCACTTTGAATAGATTTCACGGTGGGTACAGCATTACGAGATACATCGAACAAGGTACCTACTGATTGGAACTGAGGTGTTTCACAGATGCTAAAAGACTGCTGCTGCAAATCCATATTACAAAATACAGTATTTATTTTCTCCGCCCATAAACCAAAGGCACGGAAGGCATGATGATTTTTTTCGTATCGAATTATGCCTGCTTGACCATTCCATTCGACCTCCAGAGGTCCTTCACGTTGCTGCCATGCCAAAGTGACGGCATCTGCATGATTCTCTGAAATGATATGGAGATCAAGGCGATCTGCTAAACGGGATAAACCGGTTAGTAGACTAGCGTATTCGCCGCTAAAATGAATTTTCATTCTATCCTCTCCTTTTGTAATTTCTCATAACTTGATGCCATAGATTCTATCTGCTTTAGGACCATGTCGATCGATACAGTATTTGCATCTCAGAAACTCAAGGTATTAACCTTTAACCGCACCTGCAGTAATCCCTTTGGTGATTTGCTCATTGAACAGAGCATAAATGACAATAGCAGGTATAGAGGTCAGTACCATGACAGCAAATTGGGAGCCATAATCTGAGGAATACTGCCCAGCAAAGTTCATAACAGAAAAAGGCAAAGTCTTTAAGGAATCCTTACTCAAAAAGGTTGCTGCCATAATGAACTCATTCCAGCAACTAATGAATGTAGTCACAGCAATAGTAACGAGCGCTGGCATGGTCAATGGCATAATGATACGAAATACGATTTGATAAATGTTGCAACCATCTATGACGGCAGATTCCTCTAATTCCTTAGGCAGACTCCGTAGGAAGCCTGATAAAATAAAAGTACCTAAGGGAACGGATACGGCCGTATAAGGAAGAATCAAACCTAGATAGGAATCAGTTAGATGCATCGTTTTAAAGATAGCGAAATTCGGAATCAATGTAGCGTGGATCGGAATCATAATGCCAAGAAGAATAATGGAGAAAAATAGACCTCGCAACTTCCACTGCATGCGGGTAAAAGCATAGCCAAGCAATAATGAAAAGACGACAGTTAATACAATTGTGGTAGTCGATACTAGCACACTATTAAACAAATACTTAGGGAATTTCCCGTCGATCCAGGCGTTAGTATAATTTATCCATTCCGGGGAGGTAGGCCATTTTAATATGGCTGATCCAAAGAAATCGCTACTTTTCAGAAAAGAAAAATCTACAAGCCATATTAGCGGGAATAGTTGTCCAAAAGCGACCGTGAGAAATAGAATCCATACGATTGATCTATTCCAAGTTTTCATGTTAACTACCTCCGTCCCGCAAAATATTAAGCGTTCTCACTTGGGATAAATCTATTACTTAAATACGTAGCTAAAAGGCATACAATAATGAACAAAATAGAAATGGCATTTGCATAACCATACTGACTTGCAGAAAAGGCCTTGTTATATAAATAGACGCCTAAAAATTGGGTTGCATCTCCAGGTCCGCCATTCGTAGTGAGGAATACGGTTTCCATCTGTTTGAGAGCTGTAATCATAGCTAACGTAACTTGAACTGCTATGACCGGTGCAAGTAACGGAATCGTAATTTTCCAATGTAGTCTGATACCAGAAGCTCCATCTAAATGTGCCGCTTCATATAAATCCTCGGGAATGCCTTTAATACCTGAATAATAAAAGAGTAATCCCCATCCGAAGCCAGACCATATAAGTATGAATAATAAAGAAATGAGTGCAGTCGATGTATCTCCCAACCAAGCATGCTTCCAACTGCTTAATCCGACGATATCTAATAATTTATTCACTATACCGAAGGAAGGATCCAGAAGATTGAGCCACATTCTCGAAATGACCACAACGGAAATGACGCAAGGGATAAAAAAGATAGTCCTGAATATCTTCTCAGCCTTACCCCCGAGCCTATCCAACAGGATAGCAAACAGAATGCATACTGGATGTTGCAAAATGATATAACCAAGTCCCAACAAAACTGCATTTAAAAGTGATCTCCAGAACCTCGAATCATGTAACAGCAATTCTTTGTAGTTCTCAAATCCAACCATAGTAAGTTGCGTACCGGGGCCAAGTGTATCTGTAAAGGAATAATAAAAACTTAGAACAATAGGAGCCAAGAATGTAAGGGCAAACAAAACTATCCCTGGAAATACGAACAAAAAAATAGCTACCTTGTTGCTTAATACTTTTCGCATCGTGGTCACTCCAATCCTAGATATAATTAAGGACAGGTGCTCGAACCTGCCCATAATTACACATCTATACTATGTCTAGTGTTTCTGTTTATCTGCAGCCGCCTGAAACTCGTTAATTAGTTGTTCCGGCGTAGAAGAGCCAGCGAAAAATTTACCCAGTGCATTTTGTGCCTCATCCTTAAATCCAGGGGTACCAAAATCGATAAAAGAAGCTCCTGGCATGGAAGTCCCATTCATGAGGATATCTGTTAGTTGTTTTTGGACTTCGCTTTCTTTCCCTGTTAATTGATATTTTTGCGCAGGTACAGCTGCACCTGTATCCCAAGCCGCTTTAGCCCATTGATCTGCTCTCATCATATAATCAAAGAACTTTTTGGCCTCTTCTGGATGATTGGACGATGTTGTGAGTGCATACCCGCCTCCGTTCCATGCTAGCAAATCCGTAGCCTTGCCTTTACCGTCTTCAACCCTAGGCACACTCATAACTCCAAGGTTGCTGCGGAATTCAGCAGACAATTTTTCATTACTGGCCATACCTGCTTCCCACGAACCCATATACCACATCGCAGCCTTCCCTTGGGTAAATAAGTTCTGAGAAGTACCATAATCAGCCGTCATATATGAATCTTGAAACATCTTTACATCCATCAATTGTTTCATTAGTTCCGCAGTCTTCATAAAACTTGGATCTTGAGTGAACGGTTTCTTATGGTCTACTGCATCTAATATGGCGTTAGGATCTCCACTCACTCGCTGAGCAAAGTCCTGATACATTAAGCCAAAAGTCCATAATTCTTTACCGTTAGTAGACATAGGTACGATGTTATTTGCTCGAAACGTCTTTGCAGCTTCAATCAGTTCATTAAAAGTTGTAGGTACTTTTACGTGATTATCAGTAAATAATTTTTTGTTATAGTAGATAACTTCATAATCACTGTTGCGAGGAAGTCCATAGATTTTGTTATCAAATGTATATGATTTGAAGGCCCCACTGAAAAACTTATAGTTGTCTCCTTCATATTCTTTAGGATCTAGCTCCCTTACATACTTAGCTTGGACCAAGGTGTTCAGATCGGCGCCGCTATGCACCATCGTAATGTCTATGGGCTCGTTAGATGCCATATAAGCCTTCTGCTTATTTCTAAAAGGTTCATCCCCAATGGCTTCGACCTCAATCTTGATGTTCGGGTTTTCTTTCATATAATTATCGACTACCATTTGTTCGGCCAAACCCTGGCCAGTCTTACGATCAGGCTGATTGGTGAATAGACGTAAGGTAACCATTTTTGCATCTTTATCGCTGCTCTCCGATCCTGCTTTAGTACTACCACCGCTACTGCATGCTGCCAACATGGCAACCATTAAAGTGGAAATAGCGACCAGTGTGTTCTTGTGGTATCTACTTGTCATATGCATTCTTTATCCCCTTTTTATTAATAATGACTTCATATTGCCTGAATGAATCATAACGTGCCTTTAAATTATCGTCAGTAGAGAAAAAACGAAGAAAGTTGAAATTTGTCGAATGATCAACCTTTCATATTGAACACATTTCACATTAAGATTAGTATTGTTTTAGTGCTCTATAGAAATGAGGAAATGTATTATGAAAAATTTTTATATGAATTTGAATATGAAATATAAAATTTTTATATTTTTCTACATACTTATCATCATGATTTCTATTACATTCGGTTATTACTGTTACCAAATCTCTAGCAAGCAAATCGTTAATAAAGTTAGCTTGACTAATCTCGGTGTGGTCAATGAAATTAGAAACAATATGACAAGCATGCAGCGGAACATTTCTGATTGGATTACCGTTTTTAGTCTAGCACCTGAAATACAGGAATCCTTAGTTACAAAAAACAGAGTATCTAAACGATTACAGACCTCTTTATATTTAGGTCAAACGGCTTCAATTATGAATCAGATGCTATTTTCGAAGAATTTCGATTATTTAGCTCTTTATGGTGCTGAAGATTATCCTATTTTTCAAGAAGCCACAGACGGAAGCAATGGTTCAGGCAGCCTGAAGCAGATTCAACTTACCGAAATATATCAATATGCTCTTAAAAAAAATGGTGCCTCCTATTGGTTTTCTCTTAATGACTCCAGCACTTTATTTATTCAGAATAATCGAAATGAAAAGATTGGTATGACGCGTATCGTTCGAGACATCCACAATGGGAACCATATCGGCTTTGTCTTCACAGGGATTAACCTAAAAACGATAAAGGAACAGTACTTGAGGAATCTATATGATGATCAACATGGTATTTTAATCTTAGATGAGAAGGGTTCGACTCTGCTGCAAGCTGGTATGGAAGCTATCTCTATGAATTCCTCTAGCTTATCTATCTCGAATCTATTACATACTTATGAATCTGGCGATGCGATAACCAAAGTACATGGAAAAAATATGCTTGTTACATATAGTGCTATAAATGAAAACGGCTGGAGAGTTGTATATCTGGTCCCTCTTTCTCTCTTGACGAAGGAACTTAGTTCAATCAAAACGTTTGTCTTTATTATGATTGTTGCTTGTCTGTTATTGAGCTTGCCATTTATGATGGTTCTCACCAGAATTATTACTTCCCCTATTAAAAATCTTGTCTATTCCATGGAAAGATTTCAAAATGGACATTTTGATGAACGTGTCGATATTAAATATCGTGATGAAATTGGGCATCTTAGCCGGGGCTATAACAAAATGGTTAAAAACATAAAAAAATTAGTGGACGAAGTTTATGTACTGGAGCTAAAAGAAAAAGAAGCTGAATTGAAAGCGCTACAATCTCAAATTAATCCTCATTTTTTGTACAACACACTAGATATGATTTTTTGGGAGGCTGAATCAGCTGGGCAATCTCAGATTAGTGAGATGATTATCCATTTGTCTCGCTTGTTTCGCTTGAATTTGAACAAAGGTAAAAGTATGACGAATTTGGCAAGAGAAAGCGAAATGCTCGAACTCTATTTATCTCTACAAAAAATGAGATTTAAGGATTCCCTAACCTACCAGATTAATATTTCGTCAGAACTTAATCCTTACGTGATTATGAAGTTGATTCTTCAACCCTTCATAGAAAATGCGTTAGTTCATGGCATCGAACAAAAGCGAGGCGGTGGAACTATCAGTGTTAGCGGGGAGTTAATTGGAAGTCGTATGTTATTCCAGATTAAGGATTCCGGGGTAGGAATGAGCGAGGAGACTATACAGCAATTACTTATGGAACAACCTGCAAGCAACATCAACACAGATAACGATACCAGCGGATATGCGATACACAATATTATTGCAAGACTAAAGTATTACTACAATGACAACTATCAACTTCGCTTTATTAGCAGTATGGGACAGGGTACAACCGTGGAATTAAACCTTCCCGCAATTCGTGAAAGTAAGGAGGGAATATAATGATTCAAATTATGCTTGTAGATGATGAAGAACGCGCCCGTAAAGGAATTTGTACTTTAATCGATTGGGAAAAATACGGGGTAACCATAGTCGCAGAAGCTAGAGATGGGATCGAAGCGCTTGAGCTATTGCAAGTCATGAATGTTGACATTCTAATTACGGATATTCGAATGCCTGAAATGGATGGTTTAGCTTTAATTGAGCATGTTTCTACACATTTTTCTCATATCAAATGTGTGGTGATGAGTGGATTCGACGATTTCTCATTTGCAAAAAAAGCGATAACATTTGGAGTTACTGACTATTTGCTTAAGCCTAGCCGCACCCAAGAGATATTGGATACTGTTCTAAAATTAGTTCATATGATTGAATTGGAAAGGCATCAAGAAGATACACTGGAGAAGCTTCGCAAAGGATTTCGGGAGAGCTTCCCCCTTTTAAAAGAAGATACATTAAGAAGACTAGTAACAACTCCCAATCCTCCCTTACATCGACTGCTGTCCCTATTGCGACTGAATCAGATTGATTTTCCATTAGCCTACTTCGGTACGATCGTCCTGCAGATCGATGATTTCCATTCTTTGCAGCAGCAATTTGGCCCTGAGGATATTGAATTATATAAATACAGCCTCAAAAATATTGCAGAAGAAACGATATCTCCTTCCTATATTTGTGCTGGATTGGAGCATGAAGATGACATCTTAATCATTATGAATAGTGGGGAATGGGTGAGTTCCGATGATTATATCCTTCTAGCTCAGCAAATCCAAACCAACATACAGAAGTATCTTCATTTCACTGTTTCCATTGGCTTAGGTAGTCTCGGAGCATCTGCCAAGCATTTGTACACCTCCTACCGAGAGGCAACCAGAGCGCTCAACAATAGGTATTATCTTGGCCGAGCCAAAATTGTAGATTATACCAAAACCATTGATGATGATCTGGATCAAACTTCATATCCCTTAGTTGAAGAAAAAGCTATTTTGCAAGTTCTGCTTCAAGGGAAACGCGAAGACTTGCTTGCTCGTCTGATACAATTCAGACATGCACTACATCCGGAAAGTAGCTCCAAAGAACATATTGTGAGATCAATGATTGCCTTAGTCTTTACTTTATACAGGGATTGTGTGGAGAGGAATTTAAATACAGGCGAAATATTCGGACAGGATTTAATCAAGTTATCTCATATCATGTCCCAATCCAGCTTAGATGTTATTCAAAACCTGTTGTATGATCTATTGTTGTCTATTTCAGATAAACGAAGTACACAAAAAAACGCTAACAAGTTGTTCCAAAGCGTTCTAAAATGCATCCATTCCAACTACAACAAGGATATTAGCCGAGAAACTGTAGCTCGCGAAGTTTTCATTAGCCCAGGATACCTGAGTCTATTGTTCAAGCAAGAATTAAATATGAATTTTCTTGAGTATTTGCATCAATTTCGTATAGAAAAAGCCAGCGAGTATCTAAGTGACCGCAGCTTAAAAATCACGGAAATAGCGCATCAAGTCGGTTATAACGATGATAAATATTTCTTTCAAGTTTTTAAGAAATATAGAGGCATGACACCAAATCAGTATCGAAACCAATGTATAGATTAATTGTAAAATTCCTCCATGACTAAAGGGCTTTGCCCTCTTTAATTTTTAGCTTATTGTAACTTCTTGCTCTGTTGACTTTTTCGAATTCTGTAGATCAGCAATATGGTGTTATAAGGCTAAAATCCTTATCAAATAAATAATATATAATTCCGCCTAAAAGAAAAAGATAAGCTCCAAAATATCCTCAGAAAGAACACTCTAGACCTTATCTATTCTAGTAAAGATAATTAATGTTGATTGGGAATGACCGGTACCAAAAGGAAAGAATCATACTTTCCGCCGACGTACACGGAATGATTTCCTTTATTCACTGTCTGTCTATGCCCATACCCTCTTGAAGCTGCCGGGTTGTCATCGATGATGATATCGCTACCTTGGATGACCAGCACCAGACTTTCCCCGCTCTTAAGGAATATGCTTGAAGGCAATATTTCAATTTCTACCGGCACAATCTCATCTTTATTAAGTTTTAGTAATCTTTTGTGCTTAAGTACAGGTTGATAAGGAGTCGATTTCACAGAATCCAGCTCTCTATGGGAAACCCGCAACCATCCGCTAGATACCTGACCTTGTTCAAGATGGTTAAAGTCGGGCAAGAATACTTCATTACCACGTCGATCGTACTTCTTAACCCCAACAAAAATATCCATATCATCCGTATCGTCTGCGGAGACCCAGAGTTTAAGCTTCATATTGCCAGTCAGCTCTATATCCTTGTCGGTGGTGAAAGTAAACCTTAAGTCCCTGTTTTCCGTCTGACCGAACTCGGCATTATAGGTGAGTCTGGTTTCGTTCCGAACAGGTTCTTGCTGTAAGGACATTTCTACTCCATTCAGATAATATTCGGAATAGCTGGTTTGGGGGAGTGGCCATTCATTTGCAATACGAATGTGTCCCTTATAAAATTTCTCGCTGACCTCATAGCGTACACGAGGCGTATCCATCCAGTCATTCTCTATGCCCTTCAGAAAATAATCAAAAAATTCCTTCTGCTGTTCCAGTGATTCACGTAAATAGTAGGTTTCCCACTCCTTGCGGCCATGAACTAGTAGCCACTTGTCTTTGGATGAAGACTGTTTAAATCCTTCGAAGGTACCTCGGTTATGCAATCCTTGAGTAGACCAGCTCGCACATACCAACATGGGCACCTTGATGTCAGACAAGGTAACCGCTCTTTCTTCCCAGTATTCATCGAGCAACGGATGTTCTTTTTGCGCCGCTACCATCTCTTCTATATTGTTATTTGGCCACCGGGTATGTTGCAACTTCTCAAATTCAGATGAGAACACCGTTTCAGGTATTCCGCCGTGAAAGTACCATTCCCGGTACAAATCAGAAGTCCCTTCCCATGGGATGATCGCCTTCAGATGAGGAGGATTCAAAGCGGCCACCCGCCATTGAGTCATGGCCAGATAGGACACTCCATTTAGCCCCACATTGCCATCGCTCCACTCCTGAACGCCCGCCCATTCGATAACTTCATAATAATCTTGTGTTTCCGTCTTCGTCCATGGATAGAGGTCACCTTCTGAATTCGAACTACCCCGCGTGGCAATTTTAATCAATATATAATCATTGGGAACCCAAAAACCGGGATCAGGTGACTCAAATGGCGCAAAAAGTGATGTGACGATTGTCCCTACCGTCGGCCAGACTTGACGAAATGTTTCATAAGGAGGTAAGCCATCTTTATTATAAGGATCCATGCTCATGACCACCGGGAACTTCCCCGGCTTGTCCGGGCGGAAAATATTGACGTATATAGTGACCCCATCCCGCATTTGAATAGGAACGTCTTTCTCCATGATTACCTCTTGATTTCCATAATGTGCAGTTGTCATGACTATTTTGTTCAGACCTGGTTTTGTGTCATTAGGATGTGTCGGTTTCAGATCAGGACGGCCCAAAAATTTGTTCATTGAGAATACATCCTTCCATACAAATTTTTTTATTGTAAATTCTTTTAACTTATTATCAGTATTCCCGCCTTTGAGTATAATACGATTTAATTAAATCCATTTCTAATGTCGCATTTAAAGGACAACCTGTTGTTTAACTATTACATTTCAAAGTATAAAATAGGATTAGCTTCTGTTCAATAATCAAAAACGGACAATGTGTTGGTAATGGAACAGCTTTAATCACAGTGTTGGATAAAAATAAGGAGGGATTGAGTTGCGGAATATGAAGGCTGATTTACGTGTAATTCGCACAAAGGAATCGATTCGGCAAGCACTAGTGGAATTGATAAATGAAAAAGGTTTTAAAGCAATTACAGTTAAAGACATAACCATGAAGGCGAACATTAACAGAGGTACATTTTATGCTCACTATCAAGACAAATTTGATCTCATGACCAAATGCGAAGAGGACGTTATGCTTGATCTCTCCCAACTTACAAAAGAAAGCTATCCAAGTGTTATTTCCGCACTTGAGACTGACTCAAACACGGTAATGCCCTTTACTTTTACTATTTCATTATTTGAATATTTACATAAAAATAGCGGATTTATGAAAGCAGTTTTAGGTCCTAAAGGGGATTTATCTTTTCAAACTAAATTGAAAGATTTGATGTGGGAAACCCTCTATGGAAATAATCCGAATGCTTTTTTAAAGGAAGAAGATTTCCTAATTCCCGGACAATATTTAGCTGCTTATATGGGAACTGCAATAATAGGCGTATTTCAACAATGGCTGGAAAGTGGCACAAAAGAGTCTCCTCTTGAAATGGCACGAATCTTAACGACCCTTTCGGTGAATGGTCCATTCTTTGCAGCTGGTTTAAAAAAATAAAATCTTATCCTTAATAAAAGATTACAAAAAGGAGCATTTTATGGAAAATATTTTTAGACAACAAAAAGAATTGGCCAAGCTTATACAAAAGTATTCTGTCCAAGATGGAGTACACGAAACACTCATTCCAGCTTTATATATTATTCAAATGTCGAGAATGGCTGAACCTTCTCACCGGATTTTCAAACCGTGTTTTTGTGTCATCGCTCAAGGGCTAAAAGAAGTATATCTTGCGCACGAACGTTTTGAGTATGGCCTAACAGACTACCTCATTGCTTCTATGGATCTCCCTGTTATGGGGAAAATTATTAAAGCTACACCTGAATTGCCCTATTTGAGCATAAAACTAGAATTTACGCATTCACAGATTTTAGAGATCCTAAATGAGTCAAATTTAATGATCGAACCCAAAGATCAAGCAAACCGCGCCTTGTTTGTGGGTCAGATGGAACCTTTTCTTATGAATGCAACACTTCGATTGGTCAAATTACTCGACAGACCGGATGATATTCCGTTTCTTGCTCCCTTGATTACAAAAGAGGTCCTATATGCACTTCTTAAAAGTCCATATGGCGTCACTTTAAGACAAATAGCCATAGAAGGCAGCAATAATTACCGAATCATGGAAACGCTTGAACATATAACTCGATATTTCAATCATCCCCTTCGAATTGAAGAACTTGCCGAAACTGCCAATATGAGCATCCCTTCGTTTCATCGCAACTTCAAACAGGTGACCGGCATGAGTCCCATCCAATTTCAAAAACAACTCCGATTGCAAGAAGCTCGTCGGTTATTACTTTCGGAATCCGCGGAAGCCTCAGAGGCTGCCTTTCATGTCGGTTATGAGAGCGCCTCCCAGTTCAGTCGGGAATATTCCCGTTTGTTCGGTGCTCCTCCCAAATCGGACATCAAACGTATCAAGGAAATTTACGATACATCGAAGAATATAGCTTTCTCTGCTGATTAACGGAGAATACCCATTGATATGATTAGGCAATCATTTAATACAATTGTGTTAACGATTGTATTAAATGTCGGCGCATAATAAGTAAGGAAGCGGATTTCAACCTCGAAATTATTATAGCTACAGACCAACTAATCTAGAAAGGAACATGTAGAATGCAATCGATTACTTTAAATAATGGGGTTAACATGCCGATCCTTGGCTTCGGGGTTTATCAGATTCAAGATTTGAGTCAATGCGAACAAAGTGTGCTTGATGCGATTTCCACTGGCTATCGATTGATTGATACTGCTGCCTCCTACCTGAATGAAGAAGCTGTAGGTAGAGCAATTAAAAAAAGCGGTGTGCCGAGAGAAGAATTGTTTATCACAACTAAGCTCTGGGTTCAAGATACTGGCTTTGAGCGCACTAAAAAAGCATTTGAAGCTTCGCTGAGAAGACTTCAGCTTGACTATTTGGATTTGTATTTAATTCATCAGCCTTTTGGAGATGTCCACGGTTCATGGAGAGCCATGGAGGAACTGTACGGAGAAGGAAAAGTTAAAGCCATTGGAGTCAGCAACTTCCAAAGCGATCGTCTAATTGATCTCATTCTTCATAATCAAGTTACACCTGCTATTAATCAGGTCGAAACACATCCTTTCTGTCAGCAATTAGGAGCTGCCCAATTCATGAAGGATAATCAAGTTCTAATTGAAGCTTGGGGACCTTTTGCCGAAGGCAGAAATAACATGTTTGAAAATGAACTGCTAACATCGATTGCTAGGAAACATAATAAATCCGTTGCTCAGGTGGTTCTGCGTTGGTTAGTTCAAAGAGAAGTCGTTGTCATTCCGAAATCTGTTCGTAAAGAGAGAATGGAAGAGAACTTTACTATCTTTGACTTCAAATTAAGTGATGAAGACATGCTTGCAATCGCTACAATGGATACCAAAGAAAGTTTATTCTTTTCTCATCGTGATCCGGAAATGGTAAAAATGATCGGCAGTCGTAAACTGGACATCTAATCTCTATGTTCGTATACTCAACCCCTAACTACTTAAGAGACTATGCTTCATAATATTTTACCTAGGATACTAAAAAAAGCTGGCCTAATTAGCCTAGCTTTTTTTATACACTTTGAAATAACCAATATTAATGTTCTCATTTCAACTTTGAGCTTTTCCGTTTCTTCAACGCCTAAGTTCTATTCAAGTCTATGACTCTACAAAGGCTTGAAATTATTTATAATTAAACGAATTCATTAATTTCATAATGAGTCCAAGCTGAATTCTATTATTTTAATACACTATTCCGAATCTATTAGTTTTATTAGAGGAGGAATAGGTTATGAATTTACATGAACAATGTAAGTTTCACCCACACGCAGAAAATGAGCTTATCATCAAATTCAAAGAAGGCACACCGCAGGAGATTAAAGACGCTCTGCACAAAAAAACAAGATCCTCAGTTATAGAATCCTCTCATGAATTAGGTTTTCACCGAATTACTTCACATCAAACCATGCGCAGCATGCTTAAGCAATATTCAGAAAGTGAACACATTGAAATTGCCGAACCGAATCACGTATATAAAGCATTCTACACTCCAAACGACCCTTACTTCGCAAATTATCAATATGGTCCTCAAAGAGTTCTCGCCCCTAGCGCGTGGAACATTACACAAAGTTCCTCGACTATTAAGATAGCTGTTGTAGATACAGGAGTTCAACCAAATCACCCTGAACTTGCAGGAAAATTATTGCCCGGATACAACTATGTGGATGGAAATACCAATACGGCTGATGGGAACGGACACGGAACACATGTGGCCGGTATCGCAGCTGCTTCCACAAATAACGGCGTGGGGATTGCTGGCATGGCTCCACTAGCTTCTATTATTCCTATTCGTTCGCTAGATAACAATGGAAGTGGACTCACTTCGAGCGTAGCTAATGGAATCGTGTATGCTGCTAATAACGGTGCAAATGTTGTTAACTTAAGTCTCGGATCTCCAGCGAACGATTCATTTCTTCAAGCCGCTGTACAGTATGCCTGGGACCGGGGTGCCGTCGTTATCGCAGCTGCTGGCAATGATAATTCTTCTACTCCCGTGTATCCCGCCTTTCTTTCGGGTGTTGTATCCGTTGCATCAACGAATGCTTCTGATGTTAAATCATCTTTCTCTAACTACGGATATTGGGTGGATGTTGCTGCTCCAGGAGATCAAATCTTATCGACTTACTTGACTAGCTCTTACGCTTATTTAAGCGGAACTTCCATGTCCACTCCACATGTATCTGGATTGGCTGCGCTACTTGCATCTCAAGGCAGAACTAACACCAATGTAAGAGATTGCATTATGTATACCTGTGATGCGATACCAGGAACAGGAACCTACTGGACACAGGGCCGAATCAATGCACTTCTGGCTGTCCAACAACCCGTGTAGCTTCTAAGTGTTATTTCCAAAATTCTGATCCATTAATTTTATTGAACATTCATTAGCTCTTGTTATTATCTGTTCTGGGCAGGATCAATAAGCAAACAACAAATAGCCACCTTATTTATAGGTGGCTCTCTTTGAGAAACGCTACTAAATAGATTAAATTCTACTTAGTACAATTGCAATTATCTCTAGCAAAATGAATTAGAGCCCTAGTTCAGCTATTTTGGACATATATTCATCATAACTCAATTCTCCCAAGGCAAGCTTCGTGTTTTGAATATATATATATTCATTTTTGGATAGTGTTCGGATTGATCTTTTTTCTATCCACTCCTCTTCTCCATCCAGTCTATCTAATACATGTTGCTGTTTTGAGAATGCCTCATAGTATCTAAGTCCAAATCTTCTTAGTGATAGAGCATCCAAATGAATACCGTCTGGGTTGGCTGTTAAATCTGTTGATGATACATAATAGCAGTTGTGTTCAGTGTGAGCGACTTGGGATAAAATACGATTGATTTCCTTGAACTGCACAGCATGTTTACCCCATCCACGCTTTCCTAGGTAAGAACCTAATTCCCCAATCATGATTGGGAGATCCGGTCTATTGAATACATTTCTAAGATGTCTACATAATAAGATCAATTTATTTTCATACGTCTTGTAACGATCTCCGTAACTATCACTTTCCCCTTGATGCCACAGAATGCCAATCAGTTCACTTGTCTCCCTAGCAAAGCTAACCTCAGATATCGCGTGCCTGACAAGTACTCCCTCGATGTCCCATTCATCTATAGAACTTCCTCCTTCTGCACACGGAATGAGGCCTATGGATTCACCGGGATGATCTTCTGTCCAAGCTTGAGCAAAAGATGCCGCGGGCCCAATACCTGCAATTTGACGATCTGAATGAAGGGGTTCAGCCATCATTTGCCACCGACCATTACGTAACATATGAATATGTTCATTATAGATAGGTTCAACATCCGCTATGAACCCTCTTCCAGCCATATTAGATTGTCCAATTAGCAATATAGACTTCATGGCACATCCTCCTTAATATACAATTTTCTTAATTTTTCCTCATACAGGCACTTTTTTTCTAATTTTTAGTTCTAATCCCCCAGTCTAATTATACTAAAAATTACGAAATTCGAGGGATATTCAATCTCCTCAACTTCCTAAATAATGAGGGTAGAGTATCAAATATTCAGACATCATCATTATAAAACTATGGAGGGAGTGTCCAAGCATGCTATATGCCATTAGTCGTAGAACCTTTTTTATTATTCTCTTCCTTACGCTCGTCTCTAGTATCACAGTCGGTGTTAGTTATGCCGCCTCAACTACCGATACACCCGCAATTGAATGGTCGCGCCAATACGGCATGGATGAGCAGTTTGTAAGGGGAAGTAACATTGCCTCGTCATCAGATGGAGGTTATATCGTGACCGGAAATTTCAGCATTACATCGGAAAGAATTTACATACTGAAATTGAATGCAGCGGGCAAAATCCAATGGGAACAAAAAATGCAGCAGGATAAAGACAAATTCACTTCAGCAGATTCAACTATGCAGACCAAAGACGGTGGATTTTTAGTGATTGGAAGTAGCCAGAGCGGATACGGAAAGCACAATATTTTGCTGATCAAACTTACTGCTCAAGGTGCGATAGAATGGGAAAAAGAATACGACCCTGGCTTTAGTGCCTACTCCTTGGCCTCAGCTGAGACTAAAGATGGAGGTTTCGTGATTACAGGACAAAGCTTTGGTGGTGAGAACGGTCAGTTTGCTTTTGTATTTAAAGCAGATGCCGAGGGAAAGCAAGTGTGGATCAAGAAGCTTAAATATAGCGATGAGCAGCACTATGCGGATATCATAGCTACACCGGATGGCGGATCCATCGCTGTAGGCGGGCAATATGACTATTATTTCAACGATCCGAACAAAGGAGCTTTGATCACCAAACTAAATGCGAATGGAGATGAGCTTTGGACCACACGGTTGACTACACCAAACTCCCTACGCGAAGCCTCTTCTATTGTCCCTTCCCGGGAAGGCGGATATGTCGTCTATAGCAAATCGTCTAGGGATGATCAATTTTTAACCCAGATTGATGCAGACGGAAATATCCTAGGGGAAAAAAAGCTTGATATCACTCCAGAAAGTGAATATTACAAAAAGATCTATCCCACTGATGAGGGATATGCGCTTCTCTCAGAATATATTGAATATTCTAATGTCCAAGCATCCAGAAGATACGAATTATTAAAAGTAGACCCTACCGGGAAAACCTTGAACAAGACCCATTTCACAGTCAAGGGATTTAATGAAATGACAGCGTTCACCACTTCAAAGGATGGCGGGATTGTGTTATTAGGTGGAGTAAAGGGTACGGATGAAGCACGCTTTATTCAGGTCACCAAACTCGCTGGACCTAACAGCCAGCCGGGAGAACGAACTGTGGAATTGATTAGTTTTGAGGGAACAGAAAAGTCGATAACTGTGGGAGAACATACGCCTGCAATCATTTCCGCAACTTATTCGGATGGAACCAAAGAAGTGGTCAAAGACTCCATTTCCCTCACCTCAGATGACAATAGTATAGCTGCAGTAGATGCCAACAATTTTATTACCGGAATTAAGCCAGGCAATACTACGATCTATGCGGACTTTAAAGGCCAGCAGGCTAAATTAGATATACAAGTCACTACAAATCCTAATCTTGGGGATGCCGAATTCTGGTCCTACCAATATGGCAAAGACCTCTATTATTTCCGAGAACGAAGTATCCTCTCTACATCAGATGGAGGGTATATCCTGACAGCGGATACGAAAGATTCAATGTATTCAAATACCAAAGCCTCTATTATTAAACTGAATGCACAAGGTAATTTAGAATGGCAGCAAAAAATTCAGCATGGCTTTGCTGAATACACGGAGCCCATCAAAGCCATTGAGGCTAGAGATGGAAGCTTTGTAATCAGTGGGGTGACAACCGTTGAAGATGAAAGAACCCGTAATCTGATATACCTAGCAAAATTAACAGCACAAGGTCATCTGGAATGGGAAAAAGCATTTGATGGTGGAGGACATAAATCGGGAGATTCGCTAGATGAGACAACCGACGGTGGATTTGTGGTCACAGGAGCCACCCTATCCATTTCAGGAGCGGACCAAGCTTATGTACTTAAGACGGATGCGAATGGTCAACTATTGTGGCACAAAAAATTTCAGTTCGAGAGTGAAAGCAATCAGAACTACAATGATATCAAAGCCACCTCAGACGGGGGTGCAGTCGCTGTAGGTACGATCAAAAATTATATTGGAGATAACGAAAATGATAGAGCGATTGTCACCAAGCTGAGCCCTAGTGGCGATGAGGTATGGACCAAAAAATTTCTGCCCATTGGCCGCGAAGCTTACTCGGTAATTACAACCAAGCAGAACCAAATTCTTGTCGCAAGCAGAGGACCAAATAATATTAATTATTTAACTTTGCTTGACGCATCGGGTGAAGTCATCTGGGAAAAAACGTATGAGACGTTAGATGGCCAGTATTATTATAAAATTTTACCGAATGGTAAAGGTTATATATTATTTGGCAAGCAAAGCACGGGAAGTTATCCCAATACACAGACTAAATCCATTGCTTTGAAGCTTAATGGCAACGGAGAGATTACGGACAACATTTATTTTGCGGATACCCAGCTAGCTAATCTTGACGTAGCAACGGCTACGAATGATGGGAATTACGTACTTATGGGTCCTGTTAAAGTCAGTGGTGATAAATTCAGGCTGCAAGTGACCAAGACTGCTGGAAGCGATCAACCCCCAGCAGATCCTGTCGTGACTGACATCTTCATTCCTAATCCAAAAGCTAAGCTTGTTAGTGGCGAGCAAACGACTGTTTATATCAAAGCACGTTATTCCGATGGAACGGAAAAAGCATTGAAAAACTTTGTCTCCTTCTCTTCAGAAGATGAGAATATAGCCACTGTAGATTCCAAGGGTGTAATTACCGGTACCAAGCCAGGCAACACTATAATCCATGCTCTTTATCAGGGACATGAGGCTCAGCTTCAAGTTGAAGTGAGGGATGACACCGAGGGAACCTTCTATCTGGACTCTGAGGAATACTCTTTAACGGTAGGTACCTCAATAGATACAGTTGCTTATTTCAAAGATAAAGATGGTAACGTTCATAAAGTTACCAAAGGATCCATATTTACAAGTGAAAATGCAGCCGTAGTTGATTATGATAAGGATGGAGTAATTAACGGGGTGCGCGCTGGAATTACCCACATTACAGCGGAATATCACGGCAAAACTTATAAAGCTGAAGTACAGGTGGTTCGCGACTCTGTACCACAATGACGAACTATCTGAAAGAACATGCTTCCGCCCCCTACTGTTTTTCTAGAACATATTTTTTCTAGTCAACAAATTATAAAGAGCCTTACTACATAAATTGTAGTAAGGCTCTTACTATTAGAAGTGAAATTAAATTCAAATAGCTAAAAAATTAGCTTCAGCTATCTCATTTCAGTTTCCCTATAGATAGGTTTACACGGTAATTCCCGTACTTTAATAGTCGTTCTAGAAACATATCTAGTTCTTCATTGGATGCAAAATGGGTTTTTAATAAATAACAACCTTCTCCGCTTACACGATGTACTTCAGAAATAGCTTCATCTTGAAACAGACTCTGAAATCCTGAATGATTTGCTGTCTGCACGAACAATGTGATGAATGCAGTTACCACTTGTCCTAATTTAATTCGGTTGATGGCTATTGTATATTGTTCAATAATTCCTAAATCCTCTAATCTTCGAATTCGATTTCCAACGGCCTGCCCCGTTAAATGAATGCGTTGACCGAGTTCTTTCCATTGAATTCTGGAGTTTTGTCCTAATATTTTTAGGATCTCTATATCTGTCTGATCAATGATTGTAATTCATCCTTTCATGGCGAAAGCAGAACGTCCAAAAGTGTTACGCCAACTTATTCTGCTTCTTCTTCCGATTCCCTATACTTAATCTATCCTCTTCCACACCACTTATAGCATAGAGGAAATACATCAAGATTAACAGGAGGTTAAAGAAATGTTATTACAAGAAATTTTAGAGTACAATGAACAATTTGTACAAGACAAGCAGTATCTGCCTAACGAAGCTCCAAAAATGCCAAAAAAACGCATGGTTGTTGTTTCTTGTATGGATGCTCGTCTGATTGAGCTACTTCCCAAAGCTTTGGATATACACGATGGGGATGCAAAAGTGATCCGAAATGCAGGGGGTAAAATTGCCTCTCCTTTCGATAGCGTGATGCAAAGTGTTGTAGCTTCCGTGTATGATCTAAATGCAGATGAAATCTTTCTTATTGGGCATGAAAGATGCGGTGCAAGTCAGACGAATCCAAAAGGAACCATTCAAAAGATGTTAGACCGTGGAGTGACTACACCAGAAATTTTATCCGCAATTGAATATGCCGGTGTTGACCTTGAGAAATGGTTATTTGGATTTCATGATGTCCAAAATTCAACACAAGCTAATGTTAACTTAGTAAGAAATCATCCACTCATTCCAAAAGATGTTCCTGTACATGGTCTAGTAATTGATCCTCACACAGGTAAATTGGATTTGATCGTTGATGGATATAAAGCTCTACATGACATGCAACAGTAAATATATACTTTTAAACGAAGGGAAGTTATACAATATGAACAGACAAGAAGCTACGCAACAAATTATGGATGCAAAAATTGCAAAGGGTCTAACTTGGGAAGAAATTGCAAAGGTAAGTGAGAACTCGGAGACTTGGGTCGTAACCGCATTGCTTGGACAAGCAACCATGACACGTCCAGAAGCAGACAAAATCGCTGAATTATTAGAGTTAGATGAAGAAGTAGCTCAAGCCTTAACTGTGGTTCCCCTTCGAGGTGAGATCATGAAAATGCCTCCAACGGACCCCATCTTGTATCGTCTCTATGAAATGATGTTGCAATATGCACCTACCATTAGAGAATTGATTTTGGAAAAAGCGGGCGAAGGTGTGATGAGTGCAATTAACTTCAACCTAGGTGTAGACACCCAAGAGGATCCTAAAGGTGGAGACCCTCGTATCGTGATTACACTGAACGGAAAATTCTTGCCTTTCCGTACGTGGTAAAATACTTGAATAACAATATTGAATTGGTTTGAGATTTAAACCTACGTCTACAATATATAAGTCCATCCTTTTTAATCTATTGATAAAATGGATGGATTTTTACTATAGATTCTTTTGCGCGAGGGAGATGATTCTGATTAACAAGTATATAGATAATAGTGTTAGTATTTTACAGTGGTTTGTGTTTCTTTTAGCTAATGCTTTAGCATTACCTATAATTATAGGAGGCATATTCCAGCTATCACCAGCAGAAATATCCGCATTAATGCAACGAACCTTTTTAGTTGTTGGGGTAAGTTCATGTCTACAAGCATGGCTAGGGCATCGCTATCCGATTGCAGATGGTCCAGCAGGTTCCTGGGTAAGTATATTTGTCATCTTGGGACAAGTGGGTATGCATCAAGGACAGCGTGCAGCAGATGTTCTTCAAATTTTAGAAGGAGGTCTCCTTGTTGCAGGTCTTCTACTCTTCTTTCTTGGTGTCACAGGTCTGGTGCATCGAATACTACGTATATTTACACCATTGGTTACGGGTACGTTTCTTCTAATTTTGGCTCTTCAACTGAGCGGTGTATTTCTTAAAGGAATGATGGGCTTACAAGGGGCAGTCTCTCGTCCGAATTACATAACAGCTACGATTGCTTTCTTTGTATTTGCTATGATTACCGTCCTATCCATTAAGGGAAAAGGGTGGGTGAAAAGCTATGCGGTATTACTCGGAATCTTATGTGGATGGATTCTATATGCTGTATTTGGGGATCTATCTCATCGATCTTCCAGTACATCCTTAGTTCAATTACCAGAGCTATTTGCTTGGGGTACACCTAAGTTTGATCTGGGTATGACTTTAACGGCAATTTTATTTACATTTCTATTAGTTGCAAATACAATATCTGCTATCTCAGCAGTACAGCAAGTAGCTCCATTATCTCAAGAAAGTGAGAAAAAAGTTCTAACTCGTAGTATATGGATTGGAGGCATATCCCATATGATTTCATCCATATTTTCTACCATTGGCGTTGTTCCCTTACCTGCATCCGCAGGATTCATTCGACTAACGGGACAGAAAAAAGTAAAGTCATTCCTTATAGCAGGCCTTATATTAGCAGGAATTTCGCTGATTCCCTCCATCGTTAATTTTATCTCCTTAATCCCTGGTCCTATCGCCAATGCTGCACTTTTAGCCGCATTTGTTCAGATGATAGGAATTTCATTTCAGACCCTGCTGCGTGAATCATTAGATCAACGTCGATTAACGATATTAGGTATTGGATTGTTGCTCGGCATAGGCATTATGTTTCTTCCAGAGATTGCTTTTAACGGTATCCCTGCCTCATTACAATATGTATTAAGCAATGGCCTTCTCGTAGGGACATTAATTGTCATTATGCTGGAGCAGCTCTGGAAAGAATGAGTATTTCTTCTCTACGTAAACATTGTTTATTTAATTAGCCTTATGAAATAATTCTATTTTAGTCTAGTTTTATTGGAGGTTTGTTATGGATATCATCGCTACGGCTAGTGCGGGACTATTTATATTTTTCTTAGTTTCATCCATAAAATATATGCAAAAGTCAAACCTGCTCTTTTTTACTTTTTTGGCTATTGCATCTTTCTTTGCAAGTGTGACCCTATCTAAAATTTTGCCTTATCTTATGAGATTGTAGAAAAAGCTTCCTCATTTCTTGAAATTTGTGGCGTTATAGATGACTGATATATCTAAAATATTATCATTTTAGTGTTCTGTTATTAAAAAAGAGAGTCCCTATCCTAAGGATAAGAACTCTCTTTGTCTACTTCAGCTTATTTCCAATCCGCAATACGGTCAATTGGAAGACGTGTTGTCATACGTGCCTCTTTGGCAGCTATACCTACCGAGATGAGCATAACCGGTACGTAGCGTTCCTTATCCATGCCGAAGGCTTCCGCTATTCTAGATTTGTCATAACCACCAATCGGATTCGTATCATATCCATGAGCACGAGCAGCAAGCATAAGCTGCATGGACACTAGTCCACTATCGATAACAATCATTTCGCGGAAGACTTGTGGTGACATCCGTCCGAAGAGATCCGTATAGTTAGCCATAACTTGTTCTTTTATTTCTTGAGGTAAAAATCCTTTGTCCACAGCATTGCTCATAATTTCATCCGCATTCTCAAACGCGTTCATATCACCAAAAACGGCAATCACAGCAGATGAAGTTGTAACTTGGGGCTTGTTACCTGGTGCAAGTTCTTCAAGTTTAGATTTACCCTCAGGGCTTTCAATTACAAGAAATCTCCAAGGCTGAAGGTTCACGGATGATGGAGCTAAAGTCGCTTCTTCCAGAATCTCAGTCATTTCCTCGCGGCTAATCTTAAAAGCAGGGTCGTAGACGCGCACAGAGCGCCGGGAAGAAATAATTTCTTTAAAATCATTGCTTTTGATATCGTTATTCATGTTGTTTCTCTCCTATTCTCTATCCTTATTGGGTCTTGCTCGTTTCTTTCATGTGTTGAATTTGGCCATTGAGTTTCCGTAGAGCTTGAACAAATCCAATTCGTTCGGATTCTGTAAGATCTGTCTGTAATTCTTCCAGAAATCGATCTTTCTCCGTTTTAAATATATCTAACTTTTTTTTGCCTTCTTCCGTTAGCTGAACTAATGTAATCCGGTTATCGGTCTCACATCTAGTTCGTAGAAG
This sequence comes from Paenibacillus shirakamiensis, assembly GCF_017874255.1. Taxonomy (GTDB): domain Bacteria; phylum Bacillota; class Bacilli; order Paenibacillales; family Paenibacillaceae; genus Fontibacillus; species Fontibacillus shirakamiensis. The sequence continues at coordinate 1,082,318 of NZ_JAGGLD010000001.1, forward strand.
TAGTCCTTCCACTTCTAATTGCTGAACATGACGAGTTACCGCGGCTGGATCAATAGAGACGGCTTTCTGCAGATCTGATTGGCTAATTTGGCCACCCGTTAATTTGCAAAGAAGTTCTAACCGGTTAGGGCTAACCCCAGCGCATCGTTCAAAGTGGGTCGAAATATGCTTGTTTAGATGCATGAGCAGATACAAAAGATCATCCTTAGGACAAGTAGAGATAATGAAGACCTCCTTAATTGTTTGACCCGTCAATGTTTGATGGGTCAATGATAAATCTTTTTAAAATAAAAAGCAAGTCTTGAACACAAATTACCAATATGGCTACTTCAAGGATATGAATCAAAATTAAAATTTGAGTCTTGTATTGTAACCCAAAAACAGCCGTATCAATCAATTGGCTGTTTTTGTATTAAGCAATTTAATTATTCATTGGTTTACTAAGTAGGTTGTACGTATTATTGATTACATCTTAATTAGTATCTTAATATTCAAAGGTATACTCGCAATCAAATAAAATGTGCCTCACAAAGCTAAGGTGTTACCCTTGCTGAGCATTTCTTGCTTGGATGGCTTCTTCCGTTCGTGGAACAACAAAATCTATCCCAAAGTTGATTACATTCTCTTGCACTTCCTCAATGAAAGGACGAAAACGCTTATTATAATCTTGAAATGCTAGCTCAAAGTCTCCATTCGTAGTGTGAAAGGCATCAGCCAAGGCTGCTGCCCCGTCTATAGCTAGCGACCCACCCATGCCAGCTGCCGGAGAAGCACAGTATCCAGCATCACCCACTAAGGCTACTCTGCCCTTGGTCCAAGACTGCATCTTCATTTGGCACAGCTTATCAAAATAAAACGTGGTCGATTTCTTTACTTCTTCCAACAATTCCGGGGTACGCCAGCCTACTTCAGAGAACTGATCCATAATGATCTTACGCTGCTGTTCATCGCTTCGGTAGTCATAAGGGATCTCTTTTTCTGAAAAAAAGCAAAGCACGATATCCGTTTTATTGTTGTATGCATTCAACATAACTGCCTTACCCGGCTCATTGTACAACTGGGACGTGTTCTCTGGAATCAACAACTTATTTATAATCGTGATTGAGAAGTAATTTTTAAGAAAATGCGAAAATTGCGTCTCCTCACCGAAACAATATTTTCTTACGGCCGAATGTATACCATCACAACCGAATACCAGATCATATGAACGGCTCTGTCCCCCTTTGAAAGCTACATCGACACCGTCATTTTTTTGCTGAATAGATACTATATTTTCCCCGAAAAGAAACTCAACATCATCTTCAACAGCCTCGAACAGGATTGTAAGCAATACATCTCGTTCGATTTCGTATTCTTCCGCAAGCTGTTCACTGCCCCTTTGCATGGAATCCACTCTTACCGTGACATCGTCGGAATTTTTGTATTCCATTACTTCCATCTTAATTTGGTTGGATTGGATTTGCTTCAAAAGCCCCATACGACTCATGATGTCGACGGTATTCCCGCGAATATTTACAGGTGTGCCTCCTTTTTTGAGACCTTTGGCAATCTCAACAATGGTTACTTGATAACCCAATTTTTTCATCCAAAAAGCTGTTGAAAGACCGGCGAAACTTGCTCCGCTAATTAGAATATTCTTTTTCATATTTACGCCTCCATGTCCGTTATTTTTTTAATCTGTGAAATTATAATGTTGTTATATAGACTAAAATAGCTGTATGAACTGAATTTAAACAGCTTCGTAAGTCCAGTTATTGTTGTATATACAAAACAGAGTTCTTATCATCTGATAAGAACTCTGTTTTCTACTTATTTTGTTTAGGTATTAATTTTTTTTGATTCGGTAATAAGGGTAACGCTAAGGATCTCTTTCTTCTTTGTACTGATCCATGCAACAAATATGATGATTTTTTTTCATATTCTACCTCTCTTTACTGAACATAAATGAACTGTACAATCAATTTGAGTTATAATAGCTTTCATATTGCGTTGTTTAGCACAAGATTAAGGGGAAATTATGTGGTTTAAAATTTTAATTCTGCTGGGATGTTGGGGTTTCGGTTACTACTTGTTCAAATCAGGATGGATGTTTAACAAAGAAAAACAAAAAAAAGTCACAATATTAGACACAGCTTTCGATTTACCTTTTCTCCTATCTGATTCTTTTTTTGGACTACTAATAAGCTTAGTAGTGAACATGATTCTAGGATTTTTTATAAAACACTTTCCGTGGTGGATAAATAAAATCTTACTTTTTGTAACGTCTATATTGTCTTTCATTATAGGCATGGTTCCATTTGTTTCGTACAACTAATACAAAAAGACTATCTAAAGGTTCTGGATAGTCTTTTTGTAAGTTAATCTACTCCAACTAACATTTGGATTTGCTGAAATCCTACATAACCGTTCCTTCTATATCTTTATACTTGTTTTTTTGTGCCATATTCTTTAGATAGATCAGGGCACTTAAGAAGGATAGTGCAAATCCAACCGATACAAAAATATATAACATTTGAATACTTAGAGTATCCGCTACCTATAGCTAACATAACTCCAAGATGCCAACTCCTGTAAGACAAGCGGCTCATAAGAATGCTAATGAGAACGAATCCACTCAAATTCGCGCCGTTCATCCATCCCCACCATATTTCGCCTACATAATATGAAGCTAAATCTTTGCATATTTAAGTAGGATACATGTACCACCATAAAAAAAGAAAAGCATGATATATCAAGCTTTTCACCATTAGGTATGTGTGTATTTTATATTCAAGTACTTCATTTAAGGTGCATTAGCTAGTTCAATGTTGTTAACATCAAAAGTAATCTGAGAAATATGGTGCCTGTTGTTCAATAGCATCTTCTAATAAATCCAGTGTTTCCGGATTACACTTGATGCGACCAATCTTATGCAAATATTCTGGGCGCTTATAGCCTAGCAACATGGTTGTCAGGGTCTGAATACTTATGCTATCTTCACAACGACGACTATCACTTCGAATAACTCTGCCGCATCCGTTCGGTTCAATTTGTAATGTTATTGTTCCTTGATTCCAGGACAGCAGAGGATCATGCAAAGTGAATGTCCATTCTCTGTCCATCGTAGCAGGTTTGAACGGATATTTAGAAATAAACTGCTCAATATCGACAATCCGTGCCATGAAATAAGGTGAAATTGTCTCCTTAATGTCAGCATCTTCTAACAGAAATGCAAGCTGCTCATCGGTATGAATGTTACCTACTACTTTAGAGATCATGGAGAAATGCGCACTAATAAAATTCCAGAGCCCACTTCGCGCCTCTTCATGAATGAAAATCATATCTTTCACGTGAAATACTTCTTCTTCAATCCAATAGAGAATGTAGCCATCGGCTTGGCCTTCCTCATTATAGTAGACCGCTGCGGTCAGATCATCGGAATCCCACCTCCAATACTCACTCCACGCAAGATCTTTTCGAATCATAGCTCCATGGGTTTGCAGTGAGAAGCGTTCATAAGCCATCTTCACATCTGGGCTTTCAGGATCAACACGTGCTACATCACCAGGAACCGGTTTGTTTTTGGGTAATTGATAATCTTGAACTTCGAAAACAATTTTATCAGAAATAATCTCCCACCCTTTACGGCGATAGTATGGTATGGAGTAGGGATACAAGTAAGAAATGGATTGTTTTTTTTCACGCATATTGGTGAGAGCTTGCAGGAGTAATTTATTCATTAAGCCTTGACCCGAATACTCTGGAAAAGTACCCACACCTGTTACACCGCCCATAGCGTAGGTCTGGCTAAATATACGGACTTCAAAGGGGTACGTGGACACCTGTGAAATTAGTTTGTCTCCATCGAACCATCCAAGTACATCAGCTTGTTGTAAAACAGGTGATTTTTCATTCAGAATCTCGTTTTCTTTCCAGCCATGTTTGTGAAGATCATTGTTCGTAACTTGAAATACATAACGCAACAGTTGACTATATTGTTCAAGATGCGACAAATCTACTTTCTGCATTTTTAAATTTCTTTTGCGATGCATGTTCTGGGTATGCTCCCTTATTTTTAAATCGTATTATTCGCAAAAGACTCAAAAATAATTCTAAATGAATCTATGGAAATAACTAGAGCTCAATTTTCAAATTAAATTGTAGTAGGCAGATAAAAAAATACCTTCAATGTACCTCCCCGTCTTTCGACTTGGAAGTTCATTGAAGGTTCTCTAATAATAACTTCACATAGGAAGTCAAAAACAGCATGTACTTTCTTGAACTTATCTATTTATCTATGTAGCTAGATAAGTTCACGTATTCCTAGCATTCTGCAAATAATTCATCCATTGACATGAGCTATGCTCCATACCGCTCCAGCACCCGGTAAATAGCATCTGTACCGAACTCGACTGCTTCTACAGGTATTCGTTCATCCGCCGCATGAATATATTGGGTAAAAGCCATGTCCTTAGGGAGTTGCATAGGCAGAAATCCATAGGTCTGAATTCCGAGTCTTGCGAACCACCTTCCATCCGTTCCGCCAGGCAACAGCATGGGAATGGGGATGGCCTGCTGATCTGCTTCTTTTAATACTTCGGACAGCAAAGGGAACAACCCCATGTTAGGCACCGCATTACAGGATTCGTGGCGCAATACCTCCAGTTCGATCGACTCATCTACTACGAACTGCCGCAGTTCATCGATGAATTGCTGTACAGTTACACCGGGCAATGTTCGTCCATCTAAATCCACCGTGATTTCGCTAGGATGAACGTTAATTTTCTCACCGCCGCGAAGGACCGTTGCGCTGATTGTATTTCGTAAAAGTGGGGTGAAAGTCTCCCCCTTTTCTCCTAGCAACTTCAAGATAAGACCGCTCAGAGGAGGACGCAGCAATCCTTTAAGTAAGAGCTTGGGGAGTATAGGTAGCGCATCAGCCATGCCGTCAATCATGAGCTTGGTGGCTGGAGTTACACGTATCGGTAGATTTGTTCTGCTGAGCGATTGAAGTAAATCTCCCAATTGCGCCATACAGTCAACACCTGATGTACTCAGGGAACCATGCCCTCCTCCACCTCGAATCGTAGCTTTCAGCCAGCATAGTTGTTTCTCTGCTACCATAATGGGATAAAAGGTTCTGCCGAGCGTATGAAATGAGAACCCGCCGAATTCACCGAGTGCGTACTTCACACCCGAAAAATAATCCGCATAGTGCTCTACCAGAAAAGAAGCTCCGTATTCGCCTCCGGCTTCCTCATCACTCACAATGGCTAGAATCACATCACCTCGAACGGGCAATCTATTCCTATGCGCACGAATAAAGGATGATATGAGCATGGCTACCCCACCCTTCATATCTAGAGCGCCTCTTCCCCAAATGAACCCATCCTTCATCACACCACCGAATGGATCGCAGCTCCAAGCTTGCTTGTCTACCCCCACAACATCGATATGCCCGTATAACAAGAGCGGTGCTTCGTCTGAATTCCCTTTTAATCTAGCAAGCAAATTGGGACGAGCAGGATCAAGCGCACAGATCTGCGCCTCTATACCTGCATCCTCAAGCAACTGTCGGATATACATAATGCAGGCGGCTTCTTCGCCTGGAGGATTGGTTGTAATGAAGCGGATCAATGCTTGTAAAATTTCTGCTGGAGACGGCGTTTCTGGCAAATGCTTCATTTGGCTAATTCCCATTTCTTATCAATCAGCTTCATATTCTGTTCTCCACTCCTACCCATGCTCTTTCCATTAGACTGTAACCAAGAACGAAGGGTTTGAAGTGTTCACGAGCTCCTGTATTCCGAACTCTTCTTTTAATCTTAAAAGACGTCGCTTCTGTTCTTCAATACTTGCTCCTTTGGTTCGAAATACCGATTCTAGCATCGCTAATGCCTGCTGAACATGCTTTTCCTCCAACGAATCTCCGGTCTCGTTCATGCGTTCTATTAACTGCTGAACCCCACGATAAGGCATAACTACGCCTTGTTCGTACTCGGCCACATTCCAATTTCGGTTACGAACACATGTCGCAATAGCTAGACAGCGATGAAGTATATCTATAGAATACGGGGAATTATGTTTAATTACGGCGGCCCGCTTCGTCTCATCTTCTAGATGCTCAAAAGTAAACACCCGCAATGCTTCAGCTGGTGCAAGACCTGTTAATACACGACCGGGGCCTAGCTCCACAGCATCATTAGCACCAAGTTGTCTTTGATAAGCTAGAACAGCAGGCCAATTAACGGGCTCCGTCAATCCTCTGGCTAACCGATCTGCGATTTCTGTTGAATCGTGGTAAGGCACACCCGTTAATGCGGATACTACTGGAAATTTCATTTCTTTAAATGTAATGGAACTTAGCAATTCAGCGAACTCAGATGCCGCGGGCTCCATTAGCGGACTATGAAATGCCGCACTTACAAGCAAAGGAATTAACACAGCTCCTTGAGCGGTAAGCTTGGCAGAGGCCAGATGCACGGCTTGTGTATGTCCTGAAATCACCGTTTGTAGGTCAGAATTAATATTGGATACTACAACGATATATCCTTGTTCTGCCTGCTCTGCACGAATCTCCGAGCATGTTCTAGCAACAATATCGGGATGAAGACCTTTTACTGCTGCCATAGTACCTGCTCCACCAGCAGCGGCTTCTTGCATCAACTCCCCGCGCCGGCGAACAAGCCTCAACGCATCGGGGAATGTAATTGAACCTGCGCAGGTAAGTGCTGTAATCTCACCCAGACTATGCCCGGCTGCCATCGTTGGAGTATATCCCCATTCCTCGCTGTAAATGCGGTACATAGCTATACTTAGGGCTAGAATAGCTGGCTGAGCATTGTCTGTACGCGTCAGTTCGGGTAGCGGACCATGATACATTAGGTTATCCAGGCGCATGCCGAGCACTTCGCTTGCTTCGTCCATCGTATCGTTCACAACTGAATATCGTTCACTTAGGGATCTGCCCATTCCGATATGCTGGGAGCCCTGACCTGGCAACCAAATGGCGTGTTTGTTCAACATTATTCATCACGCTCCTCAAAATCTAGTCGTTGCATGCGCTTCGGATAACCTTTTGTTAATGAGTGCAATGACATCTTGCTCACGTTCATCCAGATAAAAATGGCCGCCGTCAAAAGCATGTTGCTCACAGCCTAACGTTGTATGGAGTTCCCATTCACTGAGTGGTCCTGTTATGCAGTCATCATTTTGACCATTTAAAATATCTAGTCGAAGGGGTAGAGGGGGCCGCTTGTGATATACATATTCATCAACAAGTTGGATGTCTGCTCTTAAGATGGGCATAAATATTTTCAAAAGCTCGGGATGCTCAAACAGTTCGCTTTTCATACCGCCAAACTTTTGTAACTCTTTCAGAAACTCATCATCCGGCAGCCTATAGATCTGGCGTCTCCCCTCATGCTCACAATGCGGCGCCCCTCTGCCGGAAAAGAAAACCTTACTAGGTAACGGTGTTCCTTCCTCGAACAGAGCATGCAAAACCTCATATCCTAGTAGACAGCCCATACTATGTCCAAACAGAGCATAGCTATCTGAGTTAAGCGCCGTCTGACGTATTAGAGGCAACAAATCTTGTACGGCTTCCGCCACGTCCATATAGAATGGCTCTTTCATACGGCTTCCTCTTCCTGCTAATTCTGCTGGGACGAGCCGCACGGAAGGATGTAGCCTATTCATCCATCGCTTGTAGACTTGTGCTGATCCCCCTGCGTAGGGCAGACAAATCAAAGGTACCGACATTCGCTCCCCCTCCTAGATTACATACTAAGCCTGTGATATCTACGCACCCTCCAAAAGAGTAATCCAAAATGCTCTCTCTTTGGCCAACAACTCTTCCGCATAGGCGAGCTCTCTATCTCGCACAAAATCCCCTGTGATAAAGCGGTCTTTCACTACATTCCATCCGTCTTTCACCCACTCTACCTGTTCGGACAGTGATGCATACAGAGACTCATCAATCAGACCTTTCTCCCGCAAAGATTGGAACAAAAGCGTATTCGCAATATGTCGATTACAGATGATATTGACGCCTACAAGTCCATAAGTTAAATGAGCTTGTCTTTTTTCAGGATCGGCATCTACATTCCACATGCCCACCATGGAGAATTTACGAAGTTCCCGCGCTAATCGTTCTGCATTGTCCAGCACTTCAGTCAGCTTCAACTCATAAGGCTGAATCGAATCTTGCAGATTATACACATAATAAGCGGGACCATCATAACTAGGATTAACGTTGTATTCCGAATGGGTGTAAGCTTTGATTAATCTTTCTTCCGGTATTTCATACTCCTCATAACCAGCCAGCGTATCGTCAATGACGTAGAACACGCCTCGCTCCTTGTCGTATCCATTAATCAGTGAATAATGATACCAATGAAATCTTTTCCAAGCTAAGCTGCCGGGCAGCCAATCATACAAATCAACATTTATGCTTAAATTGCGTCCATGATCCAGGGTAGTTCGAATTTCCTCCAATAAGTTCTCTGGATTATGAAAAGTTCCCGGCTCGATGGTCTGGATTACTTGAGATAACGGGAATCGAGCTGGATCGTCCATATAATATAAGGCATCGATGGTGGGATAGCGGAAATCCTTATCCGTTGCAGCTTCCCAAGGATAATAGCGATATATGTTCAAATAGGCCGCATCCTTGTAACTTGCCTCCTCCGATACCGCAATGGAGAAGGCTTGATTAAGCATACAGTTCATCCAGAATTCATTAAAGGGTTTCCTTCCTAATGACAGCTTTGTCTTCATCATTTGCCAGCTCCTTAAGCTTTAAAATGTAGGAATAGTCAATTCATTACTTTCGTAAGCACGGCACTTATTTTTTGGCTTGCCCCATCTTCAACGATCACATGCAGAATCGCCATATAATCTTTCATCAGCTCCATAGCTATCTCTTCATTGAGAAGACTTGTCCTATACTCCAAGGAAAGACCCATTTTGCCATTTTGCTCGGCTGCTTCAAGCGTCAGATCGAACTTGCTTACACCCGGATCGAAAGCCAAAGGCTCAAATGTGATACCTCCCGTCTGATAAGCAACACGATCTATATTTTGTAATATGAACATCGTATCGAACAGTGGATTGCGACTTCGGTCTTGTTCGATCCCTAACTTGTGTACAAGATCTTCGAACGGATAATCCTGATGCTCAAGCGCTCGCAGTACATCCTCATGTAACTCAGACAGATAATCACTTACGGTCCTGTATGATTCAGGGAAGCTGCGTATGGCGACCGTATTGACGAACATGCCAAGGAGACCCTCAAGTTGTGCGTGGTTACGACCAGCTACGGGCGTACCTACAATGATATCTTCTTGCTTACTCCATTTGCTTAATAACATCGAATAAGCTCCGAGAAGCACCGTATATAACGTCGTACCACGCTCTTGCGCAAATGCCTTAATCTTCCGTGTCTTCTCTTCCGTTAATATATCGTTAATTAGACCGCCCTCATCATGTTGCATTTCGGGTCTTGGCTGGGTCTTCTGAAGTTCAAGTGTTGGAAGTTCTCCTTCAAATGCTTCCAGCCAATAACGTTCGTGTGCCTGATAATGCTCATTGCCCATTTGTTGTTCTTGGAATACGGAGTAATCTCGGTATTGAATATCAAGTTCAGGCAAATGGCCCCCACCATAGACATGGGTCAGTTCGTGCAACAATATGCTGACAGAGACACCGTCCGTGATAATATGGTGAAAATCCAGCAGTAATAGATGCCGCTCCTCACCAAGTGTAATCAGTCCAGCCCGGAATAACGGAAGACTCCCTAGGTTGAATGGACGAATAAAGCGCTTCATCAATAGACTAATCCCACCAAATAAATCTTGATCTCCGCCTTCAGCAAGCAATTTACCCGCCGCCATTCTTAGTCTGGCATTTCGTTCCAGTGTAAATTCAGACCCTGCATGTACACGCTGACGGAATTCGTCCTCCTCGTGATGGAACGTAGTTCTGAGCGTTTCATGACGCCGAATTATGATTCTAAATGCTTCCTCTAATTTTTCTACATCGAGCTTGCCCTGCATATGAACGGCGAACGGCACATGATACGTTGTGGATTCACCCAAGATCAGTCCCATCATGAATTGGCGACGCTGTGCTCTTGACATAGGATAATAACCGGAGTCAGGCTGTTGTGGAATGGTTGCTGCTGTTACACTACCATTCATATCTAGATGTTCAGCTAGCCCTTCTAGCGTTGGATTGCTAAAAATATCGCGTAGAGGTAACTGAATACCCATGCGTTCAGCAATACGGCTGATCATACCTGCGGCCTTTAGAGAATGGCCACCCAGCTCAAAGAAATTATCCTTGGCGCCAATAGAATCTACACCTAACAATTCCTTCCAAATCTCCGCTAGCTTATGCTCCGTATCCGTGGCTAATGGCACCAATACTAGCTCATGGATATCTGTGGGTCCTGGCTGTGGAAAGGCTCTTCGGTCAATTTTCCCCGTGGGTGTAAGCGGAATCGCATCCATAAAGACTATGAAGGTAGGGACCATATACGAAGGTAATACTTCGCTGAGATATTCACGCAATTGTAATTTCAAGGAAGCGGCTAAAGTTGAATCAAATTTCCCCTCAACGCTTGAATCCACATTTTGCACGACAATATAGGCACAAAGTGCATATTCTCCATCCTCCTCCTGAAATGCAGTAACGACGGATTCATGTACTTGTTCGTGACGAAGGAGTACCTGCTCAATTTCACCCATTTCGATCCGGTGCCCCCGGATTTTCACTTGAAAATCTCTTCGTCCTCCATAGGAAAACTGTCCATTTTCAAGCCAGCGACCTAAATCCCCTGTGCGATACATGCGTTCACCTGAGGCATATGGATTCGGTACGAACGCAACATCCCACTCGGAATGACTGAGATACCCGCGCCCGACGCCTGGCCCACCGATACATATTTCACCTGTGACACCTTGAGGTTGCAGTCTAAGATCTTCATCTAGTACCATCATAACGGAGCCTTCAATTGGCGTACCGATTGAAATTTCTTCTCCGTCCGTAACTTCCTGGATTGAGGTCCAGACTGTCGTCTCTGTCGGACCGTACAAATTGAACAGACGAGCATTCGTAGCAGAACGAAGTCTATGAAGCACATCCTTCGTTAGGGGCTCCGCCCCAATCATGACGATGCTCAGCTTGCGCAGACCATCCTTTTCTTTACACTGATTCATCCACCATTTGAATCGTGATGGCGTAATTTGTAATACATCAACATCATGTGTATGAATCAGGTTTTGCAAGAGGTGGGCATCGCCCCGCTCCTCTTCATTAGCTAGCACAATTCGCATCCCTATCGTGAGGGGAAGTAGATTTTCAACAACAAAAATATCAAAAGAAACGGAGGCCATGGCCAAGATACCTTGACCTTTTTCAAATGGAAGTCTTTTCTTGAACCCGCTAAGAAAATGATCCAAACCACGATGTTCAATCATCACACCTTTCGGACGCCCTGTGGAGCCAGAAGTATACAGCACATAAGCTAGGTGTTCTGGCCGATGAATGGATTCTGGATTTCCTCTGTCCGCTCCATATAGTGCAGGATCGTCTAAATACCACTCATTGGCGACTCGTCCTGCAAATCCTGCATATTCTTTTTCCGTCAACAGGAACGCTTCGCCGCAATCTTCAAGCATCCATTCCACTCTTTCTTTTGGATAAGAGGGATCTATAGCGACATAAGCCCCCCCAGCTTTCAGAACGCCTAAGATGGCAATAAGTAACAATGGACTGCGGGATGCCATAAGTGCAACGATGCGCTCAGGTCCCACACCCCTTGCACGCAATGTATGAGCTAGCCGGTTAGCACGTTCGTTCAGCTCTGCATACGTCACCGTCTCCACGCCGAAATGAATAGCAATCGCATCTGGGGTTCTTGCTGCCTGAAGTTCTACGGCTTGCACATAGCCCATCCACGCTGTAGTAACTTTTGAGGAAGATAGTGCATTTTTTTGCTGGTCTGTCCGGTTGATATCCTCTTGAATCTCCATCCTAGCCTGCCTCCCCTGTTGGTGTGTGGTCTGTACGGGTAAGCTCCTCTCTCTCATCATCGCGAGCATTTGTAATCGCTCGCTGTCACTTAGCAGCTCAAGCTCCCCGATTGTGCGAATACTCGAAATACACATTTGCTGAACAAGCATTGTGTAGCTTTCTGCCAAGCGAAGCACCGTTTCCTCCTGAAATAGTTCAGTAGCATACTCGAAATGTAGCTCAATCTCTGTATCTCGTTCTATCGCTTCAAGGGTCAGATCAAATTTACTGGTGCCCGTATCTATTGGTATTTCCGCAAAGGTGAGACCGCCTGCATCCATCGCTACCCGATCCATATTTTGCAGGATAAACATAACGTCAAATAAAGGATTACGGCTACTGTCCACATCGATATGAAGCCCTTGAACCAGTGCCTCGAACGGGTAAATCTGATGCGAAAGTGCATCAATAACATGGTGGTGTAACTCTTTAATATAGACGCCGATCGATTTATCTCTTTCGGGTCTAATTCGCAGCGCTAACGTGTTGACGAACATCCCGATGATGTCTTGAGTATCTGCATGCGTTCTGCCAGCGGCAGGCGTCCCTACTATAATGTCATCTTGACCGCTATATTTAGCTAGCAGTGCGGCAAAAGCACCAAGCAACACTGTATATAATGTCGTCTTGGATTCCCTTGCCAAAGTTCTTACATTCGCCGTGGTCTGCTTGTCCAGGCGGAACCGATGGCGATGTCCTTTATAACTTGGGATCATAGGCCGCGGGCGATCGGTCGGTAGTTGCAACACCGAAGTATTCCCTTTGAATATGTCCATCCAATATTCCTCATGTTCCTGATCCGTTGAATGATCCATCTGCCACACCGCATAATCGCGGTATTGCACACGTAACTCAGGTACATCTTTACCTGCATATAATTGCGAGAGCTCTTTTACCAGTATTCCCGCGGATACACCATCCGTAATGATATGATGCATATCCAATAACAGCAGATGATCCTTAGCGGAAAGCTCTATTAGACCCACTCGCAGCATAGGCAGATTGTCTAAATGGAACGGGCGCTGGAACGTATTCATCCGTTTTGTCACTTCAGAGAGATTAAGCTCCGTATGTGACAAGATTTCTTCTTGCATGTCCATCCAATGATTCAACACTTCCACCTTGAATGCATAAGGAGCATGGATTTTTTGACTGAACTCGTCCTGAATCATATGAAAGCTTGTCCGCAGAATTTCATGGCGAGCGATGAGTTCTGTGAATGCGTGTTCCAACCGATCAATATCTAAGATCCCCTGCAAACGGAGTGCAAAAGGCACATGATACATCGTGGCATCTCCGGCTAGCATCTGCATCATAAATTGTCTCCGCTGGGCCAGCGACATGGGATATAGTGCTCGCGGTTCAGCTTTGGGAATCGACCTACTCGTGCCAGATGCACCTTCTTGCTCTTTGTGCTCTTTGATCCAAGTTGCCATCTCTGATATAGTCGTTCGTTCAAATAGTAGACTTAGCGGAATTACAGCGCCTGTTAATTGCTGTAATCTACTTGCAAGCACGGCCGCTTTCAAAGAATGGCCGCCAAGCTCAAAGAAGTCATCATAGATGCCAATAGGTTCGATCGTCTCTCCAAGTACCTCCCTCCAGATCACAGCAATGCGTTGTTCCATCTCATCTGTCGGTAACGTCTTATTTTCTTGCGTGCTCATTCCTTTTATGGGCTCAGGCAAAGCACTGCGGTCCACTTTTCCATTTGGTGTAAGAGGAATGGCATCCATCTCCATAAGAAAGGATGGAATCATAGCCTCCGGCAGCTTCTCTTTTAATTTCATTCGCCATTCTCGTGAGGACAATGTCTGACCCGATGTGACAATATAGGCACACAGTTCTTTGTCTTCATCCTTCTGCATATGTACGACTACAATCGCATCCTCTATTTCAGGAAGAGACAACAATTGTGAACGTACCTCATTTAATTCTATACGTACCCCTCTAATTTTCACCTGTTGGTCTATCCTTGCTACATACATTGCATGACCATCTGGCAACCACTTTGCAATATCTCCTGTCCGGTACATAACATGTCCTTCTCGGTACGGATGAGGTATGAATCGTTCTGAAGTCAGATCCGGGTTATTCAGATACCCATCAGCCAGACATCGGCCTGCAATATAAAGCTCTCCAGCAACACCGATTGGGGCCAGTTGACCCCCATATCCCAAAATATATATTTCCGCATTATGCATCGGACCGCCGATTGGCACGTATGCACCTCGATAAGCACCGGGCTTGTATGGATACATCGTAGAACATATCGTCGCTTCAGTAGGACCATAACCATTCATAATCTGGATAGAAGGATTAAGCTTCGTATAAAGTTCCAACGTATCATCTAGGATGGGTTCTACGCCTACGAGCATTTTGTCTAAGTGAAGAGCTGCAGGAGACTCAGTTAGACATCTCGCGACTTCTTTTAATAGAGATGGGGGCAAATAAGCAAATGTAATTTGCTCTTCCGTAATTATTTCGGCGATACGCCGCGGATCAAGCCATTTGGGCTCCGGGTACAGCACCGTGCAAGCCCCGTACATAAGTGGCATCCATAGTTCTGCTACGCTGACGTCGAACGAAATATTAGTCAGACTTAAGCAACGATCTTTTGGACCATATTGATCTTGGAAGAATTGCTTAAGGGAACAGCCGAAATTATAAAAGCTTAGGTGGGATACGACGACGCCTTTGGGTTGGCCTGTTGAGCCTGATGTATAGATTACATACATCGGATCTGTAGGATCGGATAGCGACAGCCTGTCTACTTCCATTTCGGCCAAGAGAACGGTATCATCCGACAAATCTATCTTCTGTATGAAAGAAGGTATACAGACGGTAGATTTCATCGAATCTAATCCATCTATACATACAAGCTTTGCTCCGCTGTCCTCCAGCATATAGACTATGCGTTCCTCGGGATAATGCGGGTCTACAGGCATATAAGCGCCTCCCGCCTTCATCACGGCAAGCATAGCTGTCAGCATGGGGATCGAGCGCTCCATCATAACAGCAACCACACTTCCTCTTCCCACACCTTGAGTTTGAAGCGTCAGCGCTAACCTATCACTTCGGCGATCCAATTCAAGATAAGTAAGCGAGGATTCCCCACAAGACACGGCCAGCGCATCGGGATGAGCCAGCGCTTGCTCCTTGAAGCATTCATGCAGACAACGCGGCGCCGAGAAATCGGCTTCCTTTCTTCCCAGCGTCAAGAGATACCCTCTTTCTTCCTGCGTTAACATATCTATATCGCCTAACGGGGTATCTGGACAAATGGTTATGGTGCGCAATAACTGAACATAATGCCGTAGGAACCGCTCCGCTGTCTCTTTGTGATACAAGTCGGTGTTATATTCCACAACAAGTCTTAGTCGAGCATTCTCCTCTACAGCCTGTATCATCAGATCGTATTTCGCTGTGTGATGTGCAAAACGCTCGTGGCGATATGATAAATGCTCGGATGAGGTAGACGATAACCCAAGATTCTGCATGATGAACATGGTGTCGAAGAGTGGATTCCGGCTGGCATCCCTTCGATCTACCCACTGCACGATTTCTTCAAATGGATAATCTGCATGAGCATAAGCCCCAGTAGCCAATGCCTTAACTTCAGATAAAAAGATACGAAACGGCTTGTCCGCACACGGATACGCGCGTAAAGCTATCGTTCCGGTGAACATCCCGGCGATTGCTTCGAACTCTCGTCTGTTGCGGCCTGCAATCGGCGTGCCTACCGCAATATCTTCGGCCCCCGTGTAGTGGGCAAGAAAAGTATAATAGGCTGACAGTAATACCATAAAGGGAGTTGCGCCTGATTCGGCGGCGAGCTTATGCACATCGGCCAGCACATCCGCGTTTACATATACGTCGAAGGTCTCCCCATGACTACTTTTTACAGGTGGGCGCGGGGCATCCGTCGGTAGCTCAAGTGTCGGCCACTCTCCTTGGCATTGCTCGCGCCAATAATTCTCGGAATGTAGCGAACGTGGCTGATGCTGTTGCCACACTGCATAATCCTTGTATTGCAACGGTAATGGAGGTAAGGAACCGCCTTGATATAAAGTCATTAAATCCTTTAAAAGAATGCCGGCTGACATGCCATCGGATGCAATATGGTGCATATCCAAAAACAGTACATGACGCTCTGAATTCAGCGTTAACAAGGCTGCGCGGAGCAGTGGAACCGTATCGAGCTTAAAGGGTTGGAACAGATCCTGCAACACATCTTGTAATGTGTCTTCAGTGACCTCCATACGTGTTAAGTGAAATGGCATAGCGTCATGAACATACTGCATAATCTCTCCGTCTATAATGTGAAAAGTCGTTCGGAGGGTCTCATGGCGCTCCACAATGGCTTGAAGTACAGACTCCAATCGGTCGCTATCCAGGCTCCCATCCAGATGCAACAACTCCGGTAAATTGTAGCTACGATCCTCCGGCATCGTCTGTTGCTGTAGATACATACGTTTTTGTGGTGAAGTAACTGGATAATAGGTTTGCAAAGGAGCTTGTAGTAACGGTTCCAATTGTGAATTCCCCATTTGGGTACCCTCATGTGCATCGTATGTTGCTTTCATAAAGGGCTCCGCTGCTGCGTTGTTCTGCTTCAGTCTCTGTTCAATAAACTCTGAGAACGAAGACAGGTCTGGATGAGTCAGTAAATCCGCCACGTGAATTTGGACACCTGCAAGCTCACCAATCCGGTTTACAATTTTGAGAGCAATGATTGAATCTCCACCAAGCTCAAAAAAACCAGCGTGTACAGGCAGGGTATGATATCCAAGCATCTCTCCCCAGACATCTGCAACTTGTTGTTCCCATATATGACCGGATCGCTCTCCAGTTAGCTCAACTCTCTTAGGATGCTGAATCATGTTGTTCTCATTCTGCTCCAGCCTTGCTTGCCATCTGGCAAACGTATCGTTCATTTCTTGCCTCAAGTCCTCTGGAATGTCTCCTTCCATACTAGGAAAGAATGTAGGCTTGCTTCCGCCACCTGATTCCTCGATCCAGCAATGATGAAGATCGAAAGGATAAGTTGGAAGTGGCATACGCAAGCGAGACTGACCCTGATATAGCGTATTCCAATCCATCTCACCACCTAGAACATAATGCTCGCTTATATCATGTAAAGTGATGTTTAGTTCACGAGATATAGCGGACGGACGCATGTGAGTAGAGTTATCCATCTGAACCATTCCAAATCGAACATTCGGTGATATATTGTCTTGCAGACCCTTCCCTACCAACATATCTAACGTTTCAGCAAGTTCTTCCCAGCTATGCACGATTATCGCTAGACGATAGCGATGAGCTCCCCTACCGGTAGCTAGCGTATAACATAGATCAGATAGATTGGCATTATGTTCAAAAGTGTAATCTCGCATGCGCACGACTAACTCCTGAAGCGCAGACATACTATGAGCGGAAAGACAACATAATTCTGGTCCATTGGGACGATTAGAAGATAACTGAGGAGGAGCCTCTTCCAGTACAATATGGCAATTGGTCCCACTCATACCGAAGGCACTCACTCCGCATCGTCTTGAGCTTCCTTCAATCTCCCATGACGTTAGTTCATCATTAACATATACTGGAGAATCCACAAATGAAATATTTCGATTTGGGGAACGAAAATGAAGGGTCGGCGGAAGCTCTTTGTGGACCAGCGAAAGGATAGCCTTTAGCAGTCCTGCTATCCCGGCGGCGTGATCGAGGTGACCTAGGTTTGTTTTTAGAGAACCGATCGCACAAAATTGCCGTTTGTCCGTATATCTTCGAAAAGCGCGTGTCAGTCCATCGATTTCAATGGGATCACCTAGTGAGGTCCCGGTGCCGTGTGCTTCCATATATGTAACGGTCTCCGGATCAATATCCGCATCCTGCCATGCACGTACAATGACATCTTCCTGAGCTAAGGCGTTCGGGGCCGTAATCCCTACCGAGCTACCATCCTGATTCATTGCACTGCCTTTAATGACAGCATAGATATGGTCGCCATCCTCTTGTGCACGCGACAAAGGCTTTAACATTAGCGCAATGACCCCGTCGCCAATGCCCGTTCCGTCTGCGGCATCATCGAAAGTTCGGGCCCGATTGTCGCTAGACTCTATGCCTAGCCTTATGCCAATATCTAGGGGGAGCAAGTTAATTTTGACACTACCTGCAATAGCTGCTTCGCATTCCCCACTTCGTAACGATTGACAAGCCAAATGAACCGCTACCAGCGAGGAGGAGCAAGCGGTGTCCACACTGATTGCTCCTCCTCGCAGGTTAAGCAAATACGAGATTCGGCTCGGAATCATGGAGCTCAGGTTGCCTGGAGCCGCCATGGACAAAGCATCCGAATCCAGCGTTTCGATAATTCGTTTGTAATCATGAAGCGCATCTGCGTTATAACCGACGAACACGCCTGTACGTGATCCATGAAGCGCATCTCCGCCATATCCCGCATGTTCAAGCGCTCCCCATGCCGTCTGCAGGAACAGACGCTGCGCTGGACTCATAAGTGAAGCTTCCTTAGGCGAAAGTCGAAAAAACGAATAGTCAAAACCTGTAATATCTTCAAGATAGGCGCCGTCAAAAAATGAAACCGAATTGTACCGCTCCTCCACATGACGCAAATAAGGTTTCAATTCCTCTTTTCGAACCTGTGGGAATTCACTTACTAGATCCTCACCGTTACGCAGAAGTTCCCAGAAAGCTTCATGCGAGTCTGCGCGTGGCAGCTTGGCCGATATCCCGACAATGGCAATATCTTTCAGTGATACATTAGATATAGATCCGCCCTTCTTCACCTTCTGATCTGAGGTATCTTTGTGCATATCCAGCAAATTGAGTTGAAACATGGCGCCCTTCCCTCCTAGCTAATCATGGAATAGCCGACTGCCTGTTCTTTTCTCCCCCTATGACGCTTCCCGTACAGTAAAAACAACACATGAACTACGATTCCAATTCCGCTGACCAAAGTTAACATACCTAACGTACCGGGCGACCAATGCTCTGCCCATTGCAGCATAATATACAAAGTTGCGGTGCTACATGCGTGTGCTAGAAGTGACCCCCAAAGTGACTGAGATCCTGCCCGAATAGCTCCATAGACGATGGCGCCTAATGCTGCAAATGCACCTGTCGTTACATTCATAAATACTGCACCAAATAATAAAGCTTGAAGCAAAACCGTCCATCCCACCGAAAGACGTTGACGTAGTGTATGGAACAGCATGCCTCTAAAAAGCCATTCCTCAAGCAGTGAGCCCAATATCAAGCTACCCATTACAAAAATAATTAACGACCCACCTGCAACAAAATGGACCAGATCCGATAGGACGGGAAACGTGGCTTGGATCCAAGGTAGATGGGTGAATGCAGCAATGAACAAGCCGAGCCAGATGCCCGCCCCTGCACTCAATAGGAAGGCATAGTTGCTTGCAGGAACAAATCCCAAATCGCTCATGGAAATATGTTGCCAGCGTAGTAAGGGTAGATAGACGGCAAGGACGATGATATTTGCTACGATCAATACAATGCCGGAATGATTTGTAATCCAGTCTTTTAGCTGAGGATTGCTTATCCCATGGTATAATATCTGATTCACAAGCATCACAACTGCCGCATATATGAACAAATACAACAAGGTATTCCCCGCTATCTTCCATCCCTTCACGCTGAAGTTACCCCCTTGGTCATTACCGGTTCCGAGGCTGAAGGACGATGCTTCACTGCAAGGAATATGCCCGCAGTAATGATGCCGACAGCTAGAATCATCCAAGCATACATAAGGCTGACCTCCGTTGTCTGTGGACCGTAATGCCACAACACATATTGACTTCCCTGACAGGCGATTTGCGCAGTAATAGGCGCCCAAATGGATTTGAACCAGACATATAAAAGTGCAAAAATAACTGCTCCTAAAAATCCGTATAACGAAAGAGGGATATCACCTAGAAAAAACAGAGCCCCGTATAATACACCTTGAATGATAATAGCTACCCAGACAGGGAGCACACGTCTGAACTCATTCATCAAAATACCTCTAAATAACGTTTCTTTATAAATATTTCCAAGGATAAGGAAGATCAGAAATACGTACCATTCTGCACGATTCAGATAATCGAACAATTCGCGGAATTTGTACTTATCCGATGCAATAGCGGGTAATCTGGAGAAGGCAACCGTGAATAGACCCGCTCCAAGTCCAATCCATAAGGCGATGGCTACAGACTTACCGTTCATCAGACGAAATTGTGCCGCTTTAAAAAGATTTTCTTTGAATAGTAATCTCCAAGCCAACAGCATGAGGGGCAAACCTACCATATCGTTAAGAATAATGACGGTTACTGTGTTTCTCTCGAACCAAGTACTTCTTGGATACACATAATCAAAAAACAAGGTCGTCACTGTAAAAAACCACCCAAAGTACAATCCGATGACTACGGCCACACGGGCCAGCATGATTCCCCAAGCCTTCAAATGACTAACCTCCTTTTGGTGCTGCCGATGGCGTATCTGCCATCCGTGCTTTAGCTACCCGTATCCAGTCATGGCCTTGATCCGAGGTCCGCCAGACATAGATGGAACCTCCAATTAAGGCCATGAGACAGACTGCTGTAATAAAGTACAGTACACCTTCATTTAATTTGTCATACCACGCATAGAATCCCGCGTATTTTAGTAAGAAAATGGTACTCATAGCTGTAATCTGAACCAATATAGGAGCCCACAGGGATCGTGTACGTAAATACAACGATCCATAAATGATTCCTGAACCGATGCTAATTACGGACAAAGCCATACTTGGCTGAAAATAGGCGTAAGCCGCAGCCTGTAACACTAAAGCTACATATACGGGCATAACTTTGCGAAGTTCACGGAATAGGAGGCCCCTGAATAACAACTCTTCAAACGTAGGACCAAGTATACCGGCTCCCATAATGACGTAGACTGCGGAGTCTCCCTTGATTAGATCGTCGACCAATGCAGGTACGGATGGAAATAGCTGGGCAATATCGTCAATCACGATAAGGCCGATGCTGAATAAGCTTCCAGCCAGTCCCATACCGACCATAAGCCATACTCGCGGGGCACTCAGTCTTCTAAAGCCCGCTACTCGAAAAAGATTGTTGTCTGCGTGGGGCCATATCCAACCTTTAATTCGAAAAATGAGTAGATACACAAGCGTAATCAAAGTGAACAGAACGGCCATGAACATGGCCTGATTTCTACTTAAAAACTTAGCGAAAGACAACGTGACTTCGAAATTGTAAGTCGAGCGAAGCAGATAGAGCAGCGCATAAAAAACGCCGAAATACATAGCAATATTTCCTAGCATGGTCCCTACCTTTTTCACAGGAAATCTCCTTTCTACTTAGACTAGAAAAACCAAAACGCTTTCGTTCTCATGTATTCTATCTCTCGCCACCAGCTAATCCGCTGATATTACACGTCTTGTTGCAAGAAATTGCTCCGTGACATTCGATAACAGTTCCAAATAAGCAGAAGCCCAGTGCATCATGTTCTCTTTACTTACACGACGGGCATTATACATCCATGCGCCGCTCATCTTGGGTAAGTCGGTTCCACTGAGTGTGGTGCCGCCATCCACATACAACACCATATCGAATGTCTCTAACAGTATTTCTTTGTCTCTAAATGGATGCTGGACAGCACCTGCATACAGCGGATATAAAGTAGTTGCTTCGCTGGATTGAACTTGTAATCTGATCTGCCGCGCAGAATAACTTTCAGGTACATTCTTTTCCATGGTAGCCTGTTGTACCAGACCCTGCAGGTCACTTACTTCCGCAAAGTCAATCGTATTAGGAACGATGAGTCCATTATCTGAAATGCACGGAAGCACAAGCATGGTATCCACTGACTCGCTTCGCCAGAAGTACAGGTAGACAGCATACGCCGCAGTACTCATGCTCACTGCATAGAAGGAGGCAAGTTCTGACATTCCTTTTGCAACCTTCGGGTCCAGTTGAAATTGAATAGTACCCGTACGTTCAGGGGCATAGCCGCTAGGAAGGAATGCATCTGTTAGTGCAATGCCACCCCAGTTCCAATAGGCAAGCTCACGATGTCTTGATTCCAGATAATTCGCCAGAGAAGCAATGGTCGGATAGGTGAACAAATCCGTCACACCTAGCGCACCAGGGTATAATGCTTCCAACTGTTGATGCACACGTATTAATAGAAGAGATTCTCCGCCTATATCAAAAAATCGATGGTGAATACCGAAATCATTTCTTTGCAATATATCCTGCCATACCGCGGTAATGGCTAATTCGATATCGCTTGTCGCTTCGACCCATGGCGTGTCCGTATTTACTGCAAGTTCAGGCTCTGGCAACGCCTTACGGTCAATTTTGCCATTTGAAGATAAGGGCAAAGAAGTCAGTTCAATGAATAGAGAAGGAATCATATACTCAGGTAGACGCTGAGCTGCATATTCTCGTAGTGCTTGATCCCCTGCATATTCGTTACAGGTCATATAAGCACATAAATATTCGCTTCCGCTAGTAGCGACTTTTTTCAAGACCACGACTTCCGTAATTTGTGGATGACCGAGTAGGACATGTTCAATTTCTCCGCATTCAATACGTTGTCCACGCAACTTCACCTGATGGTCCATCCGGCCTAGATATTCAATCGTTCCATCTTGACGCCACCTAGCTAGATCCCCTGTTCGGTACATTCGACCTCCCGCGGCTAGCGGATGTGGAATAAACTTCTCTTCCGTCAGATCCGTTCGACCCCGATACCCCCTAGCTAACCCTACACCGGATATCCATAGTTCCCCAGCAATCCCGACAGGCTGAACGTGCATAGTATCGCTTAGAATATGAATGTGAATATTGTCGATCGGCTTACCAATGGGCACTTGATTGGACAAAGAATCGGTTAGACCGTCATCCTCTGTGCAATCGTGATAGGACACATCTACTGTCGCTTCGGTTGGGCCGTACAAATTCACAAGCTTAGTACCGAATGGAACGGTAATGCGCTCACGGAACCGAAGAACCTGATCTGTTAGCAATGCTTCTCCGCTTGTGAATACATGGTTAAGACTTTCAAGTCTTGTCTCTTCGCGTAGCAAACCTGGATTCTCTAAGAACAGATGTAGCATGGATGGCACAAAATGCATCGTTGTTACGCCATGCTTAGCTATTGTATTCAAGATTTGTACAGGATCTTTCTCACCACCCGGAGATAGAAGGACAAGTCTTGCTCCAGCGAAACTCCATAAAAATAGCTCCCATACAGATACATCGAACGTAATCGGGGTCTTTTGCAAAATGACCATATTGTGATCTAATTCGAATTGATGTTGCATCCAGCCAATCCGGTTAACGACGGAATGATGCTCAATCATGACCCCTTTGGGTTGACCCGTAGATCCAGAAGTATAAAGGACATAAGCGAGTGAATGAGCATTGTGCATCTTCTCCACGGGATGAATCGCTTGCTCCTGCGCTAACAGTTCGTGTACATCCATACATTGCCCTATCCGCTCCAGCGCCTCGGAAGCTTTCCCCTTTGTCAGAACAAGCTTAGCCTCAAAATTGTCTAGCATATAGCGAACTCTCTCCAGCGGGAAGTCCCGTGCAATCGGCACATAAGCCCCGCCCGCCTTCAGCACGCCATAGATGGCAATCATCATCTCGAGACTACGATCCATCCAAATGGCTACGCAGTCGTCTGGTTCAATACCTCGCTTCCTGAGTGCATGGGCTAGTCGGTTCGAACGCTGATCTAATTCCGCATAGGTTAATGTTCCTACTTCTGCTACGACCGCAAGAGCATGTGGGGTAAATGTGGCTTGCCTTTCCAGATACATCTCTATCGTATCTTCGCATGCATAAGGCGCAAATGTTCGATTGAATGCTTCACTTTGTTCCCTTGCTGCTTCAGGATTAAGTAGACTGATTTGTCCAAGCGGCAACATCGGTTCATTTAATACACTATCTATAATTCGCACATACCATTCTGCCAACCTATGAATTCGTTCTTCTTTGAAAAGCGCAGTAGCATATTCAATCGTCAGACCTGCACCTTGTGAGCCTTTATCCACCACTTCGAAAGTCAGATCGAGCTTGGATACGTGGTTATCCACGACTAGTGCTTCAAAATGTAACGTATCTTCACCGAGTGAAGGTACATCTTGTTGCATAACAAACATCGTGTCGAATAATGGATTACGACTTGCATCGCGCGGCACATCTAGCATGGTTACCATATGTTCAAATGGCAACAGCCCGTTATTCATAGAGGTAATCGTAGTTTTTTTGAGCTGCTCAACAAATGCATAGAAAGACAGTTCGCTAGAAGGTCTGCTCCGAATAGGTAACGTATTGACAAACATACCTACCAAGGACTCCATGGCGGGATGGAAACGTCCAGCAATAGGTGTACCGACTATGAGGTCATCTTGCCCTGTCATCAAATGCAACAAGGTATGGTATGCTGCCAGCCAAATATGAAAAGGAGTAACGTTCCAACGCGCTGCTGTCACTTGAATGCCTTCAGCCAGCCTTGCTGGAATCTGCATCACAAGCTTGGCTCCTTCAAAGCTTTGTTCAAGTGGGCGTACATAATTGGTCGGTAACTGCAATAAAGGAAGTGGGCCAGCTAGCTGATGCTTCCAATATTGTTCTTGCCGCTGTCTCGCCTCAGAAGCCATCCATTGTTGCTGCCACACAGCAACATCCTTATATTGAATGTGCAATGGCTCTAACGTATTCCCGCGATACAGTTGCTCGAAATCTCTCGCCATCACAGACATCGACACGCCATCTGTAGCGATGTGATGCATATCTAGCATCAGCGTATGCTGGTTCTCCCCATCCGTCGCAAGGAATGCTCGAAGCAACGGAGCCTTGCGCAGATCGAACGGACGAATGACTGCGCGTGCCAATGAATTCAGATCATCTGCAGCTTGCACGTGATGTAGGGCGAGTTCGAACGATATCTCTTCCTTAACAAGTTGTATCGGCTTTCCCTCTTCCCAGTCATACCAGGTTCTCAGCGGTTCATGCCGCTCCATCAGTGCCTGAATGGCTCCTTGTAACCTTTCAAAATGGATTGGTCCTTTGAGGCTTAGAGCAAGAGGCAGATTGTAAGCAGTAGAATTAGGATAAAGTTGATGTAATACGAACAGCCTATTTTGTGCGAGCGACAATGGATAGTACGGCCGGCTTTCCGCCTGAGTAAGGACCGAGGAGGACGTTGACTCCGCATGGTCAATAACTGCTGCCATATCCTTTAGTACGGGAGCATCAAACACATCCTTCATGGAAAATAAGACGCCGTAATCCTGTTCAATTAAGCCTGCGAGCTGCGCTGCACGTAAAGAATGTCCACCCATCTGGAAGAAATGGGCTTCTCTGCCTAAGACGACTGTAGAGTCTAACTCGCTTGCAGAGAGACCGAGCGCTTCTCGCCAAAGTTCACCTAGTCGCTGTTCCGTTAGTCCCTTGAGCCCTTCTCCTTCAGCCGCGGATTCAAAAAACTGAGGTTGAGGGAGCTTGCTGCGATCTACTTTGCCACTTGTTGTTAGCGGCAACGCATCCATAATTATGAAATACAAAGGAATCATGTAATCCGGTAATTGTGTCTGAAGTGCGGAACGAATCATCTGCTCCAGATCATCAGTTCCATGTACAGGGACTAGATATGCACAAAGTGCCATGTCCCCGGCAGGGTCGATGACCGTTGTCACAATCGCGTCGCGAACGGCCGTCTGTATCAATAGGGCCTGTTCAATTTCTCCGCATTCAATGCGAAGTCCACGTAGCTTGAGCTGATGATCGGAACGTCCCAGATACTCTATATTCCCATCAGGCAGCCACCGTGCACGATCACCCGTACGATACAATTTCGTACCTGGGGCGAAAGGATTTGGAATAAAACTCTGCTCCGTCAAATCTGGTCTATTATAATATCCACGGGCTAGACCCACTCCAGCAATACATAGTTCACCAGACACGCCGATGGGTTGCAGATTCATATATTTATCTACAATGTAGAGCTGAATATTGTGGATGGGCTTGCCGATAGGAACAAGAGCCCTACTTGAGTCTAAGCAATTGTAATAACTGACATCGACCGTAGCTTCCGTCGGACCATATAGATTAACAAGTTGAGCTGGGCTGTTACTTCGCTCCATTAGTTCATAGAAACTAGATACATGAGCAGGCTTCAATGCTTCGCCACTAGCAAATACATACCTGAGTGATGCTAGCTGATGTCCCTTGCCACGTTCGGCTACATAGGGCACAAACAAATTCAACATCGACGGGACAAAATGCATAACGGTGATGGCCTGCTCCTCTATAGTTCGTACCATGACCGCGGGCTCTTTCTCTCCACCAGGCTCTAGCAAATAAAGCGAAGCGCCGGCTATGCTCCACCAGAATAGTTCCCACACAGATACATCAAAAGTAATGGGTGTCTTTTGCAAGATGACGTCGTGTGCTTCCAACGGATAAGCTACCTGCATCCAGTTCAATCGGTTGATTACCGCTCGGTGCTCTATCATCACGCCTTTGGGTTTGCCTGTTGAACCTGACGTATATATGACATACGCTAAATGTTCGGGTCCCCCTTGCTGAGGCATACTGGATTCCTCTTCACTTAAGGGCACCTCCATTTCCGTAGCTGCTACAAGCATATCTAAATCCAGTTGTTCTCCATTAAAAGCAGGTAGCATATCTAACCACTTCGCCCCTACAAGCATCAGCCTAGATCCGCTATCTTCCAGAATGGCATGGTTCCGTTCGGCTGGATGCTGTGGATCAATGGGTAGGTAAGCTCCACCTGCCTTCAGCACCGCCATAATGGCAACCATTAAAGATAGGGAACGCTGAGCAACAATCGGCACAATGGTCTCGGTCGTTACTCCCTTACTTCTAAGTAAGACAGCCATACGGTCGGAGCGACGATGTAGCTGTTCATAGGTTAGAGATCCTTCCGCAGATTTCACAGCGGTGCGGTCTGGCCAACGGCGTGCGGATTCGGCGAATCGCTCATGGATGGTCGTGTCTACCGGATAGACATGATCTGTATCATTCCATGAATGAATGGCCTCAGTTTCAGCGGGTGTCGTTATGCTCACATCCCCGCAGATCAAGTCTGGATTAGCTGCCGCTTGCTCCAAGATGTATACCAGTTTTTCCGCTAATCGCTTCATGGTTCCACTCAAGAACAGTCCCGTGTTGTACTCCAGCTCACCCCGCAGACCTCCATCCATGTCATGATACAAATCAAGCTTGAAATCTAGCTTAGACGTGCCATGATTAACAGGTAGAATTTCCATCTTCCAACCGTCTCCGCCCACCTCAAGCGTCTCATCTTCGATCTGATTATGAAGAATAAGCATCGTATCAAATAACGGATTCCGGGAAGGATTATGCGCATAGTTGGCCGCTTCCATGAGCTGCTCAAAGCTGATCTCGCCGTGTTCATAGCATGCAAGCAATCGTCTATGTGTCTCCTGAGTAAATGATAGGAATGATAACTCGTCCACGACCTTCATTCGAATCGGTAGGAACTGATTGAACATGCCTATCATTCGATCCGTATCCGGGTGAGTTCTGCCAGCAGCCAATGAGCCAATTGTACATTCCGATTGATGCGTCATTCCCTTGAGCAGTAAGGTATACGCCGCAAAAAGCATGCTGTTCATGCTCACACCTGCTTGAACCGATATCGGGTTCAGTCGTGTAATTAATGAAGACGGGATGTGAAAGGTATGCGTATTTCCTGCAAACGTCTGTCGCTCTCCCCTTGGCTTATCCAGCGGCATATCCAGCAAATCTTGAGGCTCTTGGAGCTGCTGAACCCAAAACGTCTGGGAAGCTTTGGACCGCTCGGTATCCGAGTGTTGATTCTGCCAACAGGCATAATCCTTGTAATGCAAAGTCAAGCGCTGAAGCTCGTTACCGTCGATTAGAGCAGTTAAATCCTCCAGCAACAACATGACGGAGATCCCATCCGCAGCGATATGGTGAATATTAAGCAGTAGATAAGCCTCCACTGCATCTGCTGCATCCGAATCAGGATAGCAATAACAAGCATGGATTAGCGGAGCAACG
Organism: Paenibacillus shirakamiensis; assembly: GCF_017874255.1. Lineage (GTDB taxonomy): Bacteria > Bacillota > Bacilli > Paenibacillales > Paenibacillaceae > Fontibacillus > Fontibacillus shirakamiensis. Next base: position 1,110,481 of record NZ_JAGGLD010000001.1, read on the forward strand.
TTAAGATTAAGAGGCTTGAAAAATTCGTTACTCACCTCGGATAATGTCTTCTTGGCAAGCGCTGTCCTTTGCATAATAAATAGTGGTGAATCCTGTACAATCTGCGCCGGGGCTCCGTCGATCCATTGATATGAAGTACGCAGCGGCTCATGCCGTTCAATTAGCTTATGAAGGGACTGCTCCAATACGGATTCATTCAGTGCCCCCGAAATTTTTAGAACAAGAGGAATGTGATAGGTTATTCCTATATCAGTCAAATGATCAGCCAAAAACATTCGTTGTTGGGATGGACTGAGTGGATAGTATGCAGCTTTTGGCGCCTCAACTATCGGCTCATATAACTCCTTAACTGCCTGATCAATCCATGCGGCCTGTGCTCTAACTGTCGTTAACTTGTACATGTCTTGAAGCGGTATCCGCACTTGGCATTTCTTATAAACAGCTGAAGACAATGCAGCGGCTTTTAATGAATGACCTCCATGCTCATAAAAAACATCAAGGACACCCACTTGCTTCACGCGCAAAATGTCTTGCCACAAATCTGTTACAATTCTCTCTGTACGGGTTGCAGGTCGTTCATATGAAACTACGCGTTCTGGGGCAGGTAGACGGTTCTTATCTATCTTACCGTTCCTGTTAAGCGGCAATTTTTCCAGCGACACCCATGCTGTAGGTATCATAAATGCCGGAAGCTTGTCTGCCAGTTCACTTCGTATACCCGCCATACTTTCACCTTGCTGCGTTACGATATAAGCACATAAATAAGGTCCGCCCTCATGTTCAACCCGCATGACAAAGGTTTCACGAACGCCTGTACATTCCAATAATCTATTCTCGATTTCCCCCAATTCGATTCGGTAACCTCTTAGCTTCACTTGACTGTCGATACGATCCAGAAATTCCAAACTCCCGTCTGGCAGCCGTCGAACTAAATCGCCGGTTCTGTAGACCGTGGCTCCTTCAAGAAATGGATGAGGGAGGAACTTAAGCTTGGTCTGCTCAGGCAAATTCACATAACCAGATGCAACACCATCGCCTGCAATCCACAATTCGCCAGCCACCCAATTCGGTTGCATCTGCCCCTGATTGTTCATGACCAAAGTCGTGGAACGTGCTATAGGTAAGCCAATAGGAATAGAGTTCCTTCCTTGTTCATTGCCTATGTCCATAATTCGGTGGCAAGTAGCAAATACCGTCGTCTCTGTAGGACCATAGACATGCAATAATACGCCCGGACCCAGTGCTTGGAATGCTTTGCGGACATGGGGGAAGGAAGCCCGTTCTCCACCGAACAAAATATGACGCAGGCCATGCATTGAACTAAGTCCATGTTCAACGAGGGTATTAAAAAGTGCTGTCGTCACAAAAAATAGCGTGATTCCTTCATCCTGAATCAGCTCATTCAGGCGCATGACATCAGCAGCCTCTTCCTCACGGACTAACCGAAGCTTCGCGCCATTTAACAGTGCTCCATAGATATCAAATGTAGATCCATCAAAGACATAACTGGAGAGCTGTAAAACTACATCATGTTCGCTAATATGGATGTAATCAGTATCTGTTGCAATTCGAGATACATTACGATGCGAAGTCATAATGCCCTTGGGCTTCCCCGTTGAACCCGATGTGTACATGATGTAGGCCAAGTCATGTGCCGAGCCGTCAATATTCAAATTGTGATCTGAGTCCACAGTCCATTGCGAATCAAGCCCATCCATTTCAATGATATCGAGGCTTCCTTGTGCTAACGCACTAATCTTTTCCTTCGCTGAGGCCATAATCACGATAGCTTGGGCTCCCGTATCTTGTAGCATGTACAGCATCCGCTCTTCGGGATAATGGGGGTCAATTGGTACATAGACCGCTCCGGCTTTAAGCACAGCCAATATAGTCACAATCAGCTCAGGTGAACGTTGCAATAACAGTCCTATTTTAGTTCCGGGTATAACTCCCCTGTGCACAAGCCCATGTGCTAATCGATTGGCCCGTGCATTTAACTCACTATATGTGAACGTCTCCGTGTCCATATGAACAGCAATGTGCTGAGGAGTCTCTGCTACTTGTAACTCAAACAGCCTATGTAGAGACAGCTCCCGTTGCGGTATAGCCAATGAACAGCTATGCTGAAATATTGCGTTACGCTCAACTGTATCCATGAGATCCACATCTTCAAGTAACCTATGGGGTTGATCTACAATTTTTCTAGCAAGTGTCATGTAATGCCGAATCAGTTGGATTGGTATTTGTTCATCATAGAGGTCCAATGCATACTCCAAAGTAAACGAAATACCATCGCCATGGTCCGCACATTCCCATAGTAAATCGAACTTGGAAAATCCATGATTCAGCGTTTTAGGGGTATAGATTATGTCCTTACTCCGCCATTCCGGTAATTCCATATTCTGAAGTGTGAATACCGTGTCGAACAACGGATTTCGTCCATATTCCCGATTCACATTGGCAAGCTCTGCTATGTCTTCAAAAGGAACATCCCCATGACCAATCGACGCTAAAATCCTTCCATGAACCAGCTTCATCCATTGATTCCATCGCATATTGCCTTGCCCTTGAAGTCGGATCGGAATCATGTTGACGAACATTCCCACTATACCTTGAATCTCGGGCCGTGCACGTCGCGCCGCCGCGGTACCCACGGTAATGTCCATCTCCCCTGTATATTTTGCAAGCAATACATAATAGATGGAAAGCAGCAATGCGTATAGCGTTACCCCTTCTTGTCTAGCCAGATCTCTTAGCGATTGAGAAAGATCGGATTCCAGCTGAAATCGAACGATAGCTCCTCGATAAGTTGGTGCTTGTGGCCTTGGATATAGTGAAGGCATCACAGTTGAAGGTACGCTATCTTGGAACATTTCTTTCCAATACAACTGCTGACGATCCAGCCAAGACCCTCTTCCAATAGTAGCCTCCCAAAGTGCCATATCTCCGCCATGAATAGACATGGGATTAAGCGTATTGCCGTCATATAATGCTGCAAGATCAGACATCAGAATTCCCATCGATGTGCCGTCCGTTATAATGTGATGAATATCCAATAAAAGGACATGTGCTTCCTGATCTTTGCGTACAAGTTCCATACGAAGTAAGGGTGCCTCATTCAGAGAGAAGGATCTCAGAAAATTGCGCTCATGAGATTCAAACTCTGAATCCCTCCACTCTCTTCCGTCGATGAGGATAAGGGGCATTTCAACATGTTCTTCTATACACTGCACCACTTGATCTTCCTCCATGAAAAAAGAGGTGCGCAGTGCAGGATGACGCTTGATTAAAGCCTCCCAAGCTTCTCTGAAACGTTCAAGATCAAGCGGTCCCTTCATTTCGATCACAAAAGGCAGATGATAACTGAGCAATCCGGGATTCAGCTCTTCCAAAAGGAACAGCTGCATTTGGGCTGAACTTGCGGGATACTTCACTCGCTCCTCTACTTTAACTACAGGCGGTGGCGTAGCGTCATTACTTTTGCCCTTTTGCATGCTATCTACAATAAATTCAGCTAGTGAGCTAACGGTCTCATGCAAAAATAATTCGGTAAGCGTAAGCTCCATACCTAGTGTCTCTTGTAGCCTGGCTACAGCGTAAGCCGCTTTAAGAGAATTTCCACCTTGCTCAAGGAAACCATCGTTGCGGCCAATATGCTCCTTCTTCAATACTTCGCGCCATATAGATATAATTTGTTGCTCTATCTCTGAGGCCGGCTCTGCCTTCTGTTCTAGTTGGAGCACGTCTGTACTTTCTGCAGGAATCCACTCGGTTGTGGCGGCCGACTCCAATCCAGCTAACTCTGAAAGCGTTACCAAGAAATCACCTTCATGTAGCGCTTCCGCTAAGACATAGCGTTGAATTTTACCGGAAGTTGTTTTTGGAATTCGCCGTACAGGGACTACAAAGGCTACATCGAGCCCTGCCGATTTGTTCAATATTTTTTTTACTTCGATCATAAGAGGAACGAATCCGCTGGTCTTACCACGGTGCTGAATGAACACAGCAATTGCATCTTGTTTAGTTATCGTATTCTGAATAGCTGTAATCGCGGTTTTGCCCATTTCAGCGCCTTGCACTTGGCTGATTAACGCTTCAAGATCATGTGGATACACATTTTGTCCGTTGATGAAGATAACGTCCTTCATGCGGCCGGTGACATATAGACGCCCCTCCAGCATAAAGCCCAAATCCCCTGTATGAAGCCAACCCTCTGGTGAAATGAGCTGCTTATTCACGTCAGGTCGCTTGTAGTATCCTTTTGTGACGTTCTGTCCTTTAATCTGAATCAAGCCTACAGTATCTGTTGGGAGCAAATTGCCTTCTTCGTCGCAAATACGGACCTCGCATTCCTCAACGGGAAAGCCCAGCTCTACAATCTCAATAGCCGTATTATCTTCTGCCGCAGCTATAGTTACAGGCTGTCCGAAAGTAAGCGATTGGCGATCAAGCTGAATGGTGGTTAAGTTCTCTTCCGTATCAGGGAACGTAACCGCAAGACTGGCTTCAGCCAGTCCGTATACTGGGAATATACAATTTTCTTTTAGACCATACGGTCTCATTGTGTTCAGAAAATTGCGGCAATGATCTGCCGAGATTGGTTCTGCTCCATTAAAAATGAGTCTAACGCAGGATAAATCCCATGCGGCTGCACTTTCGGGCTTCCAATGTTGCAGAAAATGCACGTAACCGAAATTCGGGGAGGAAAGGCACGTTACCCGATGTTTGTGCGTTAGTTCCAGCCATTTCATTGGATGCAATACAAAGGTTGAAGTCGGTAGATGCAACTGACGCATACCGCAGAACAACGGCGTAAGATGAAATCCGATCAATCCCATATCATGCGTTAACGGTAGCCAGCTTAATGAAGAGTCCTTATCAGTCGATTTCGCGCCATGCCTGATAGCTCGCAGATTCGATAAAAGATTACCGTGGGTAAGTACAACCCCCTTCGGATCTCCTGTAGAACCTGATGTAAATTGAATGAATGCTATATCCGACTCTGCAGCCTCATATGCTGCAATATCGGGTAGATCTGTAGCATCATCAGCAACGAGATCTGCAAAGGAGATGTTACCTCGTTCGAACAGTCCAAGTAGTTCCGTCTCTTCGTTCTTCAAGGCGTAGCTTTGTATTCCGGGCCAGAACTCTGCTTCGCAGAGCAGCCTTGGCTTTTCAAGTTGCTTACAGACTGCGATCAACTTTTTACGTCCTTCGTCTGTACGTGCTGCCGTTATGGGAACGGGAATCATACCTCCGAGGATACATGCCCAGAATAGCGTAATAAAACGTTCGTTATCTTCTGTCTGCATGACGACAAAAGTTCCTGTTGTAAGACCCTGTTCATACAGCTTGTGGAGCATCCTTTGTGCTTTGGCTAACAACTCGCCATAAGACACATAACGCTCCTGACCACTTTCACAGAATACAATACCTGCATGATCATCTTTACGTGCCAGCAATACGCTGGACAAATTACGGATGCTTCTCATAGTCGGCAGCCCTCCGATCTGTCTTTTTCATCACACCGTTGTGGAATGCAGTTCTTGATAATCCTCCGTTACGATGCGATTATGCTCGTCCATGATGACAACATGCGGACGATATGTGCGGGCTACCGCTTCTTCCATCAGAGCATAAGAAATAATAATGACAAGATCTCCCGGCTGTACTAGTCTTGCAGCGGCGCCATTTAAGCACACCACACCTGAGCCTCTAGGGCCAGTAATGACATAAGTCTCTAGTCTAGCTCCGTTATTTATATTGACCACTTGCACTTTCTCATTCTCCAATATGTTGGAGGCATCCAAAATGTCCTGATCGATCGTTATGCTTCCTACGTAATTCAGATTGGCTTCCGTTACAACAGCACGATGAATTTTAGACTTATGCATCTCTCTAAACATGAATACACGCTCCTCGTGGAGTAGTTTGTGAGAATAAACATAGATATTGTCTTATAAGAGGCTGAGGGCAAGTCTTGATGATGAGGGTGATTAAGGAATATACATGGATGATGTGGATTCAAGCTGATTGGATAAGCGAATTACTAAGGGAAGAGGTTGTACTAGTAAGGCAGGGTTACATAATGTGCGAATTCTAGTTAGTTGCAAATCTAACTACAGAATCAAAAAACGTGGTTTGTACAACGCAGAAACTTGTTCAATCGCTTTAGCGCTGTGAAGGAGGAAGTACAATTGTGTGATCAAGTGTAGCGGTAATGAGTTAAAGTATTTTGTCGGAAAATAGCAATTAACTTACCCTTATAGTAGAGGTAAACCTTTACTTAAGATAGGGCGACAATCTTATAATACAGGGATAAATTCTTTTAATATTGTGCTGGGAACTACCATAAATTAAGGGCATGATGCAGAAAAACATGGCCTTTTTTGCTGAAACTCAGCAGCTTGACATACAAAAATAAATTAAAAATAGTTATTTTATATCGTAGCGATTGTCGGCAATAATACAGTGCTGTGTTGCGGTCGTAACGGTTGAGATAACTCAGTGTAAAATATTTACTAGAAATGCCCATGTCAATATATGAAAGCTGTTTCGATTTTTTACTAATCGAACTAGACTGAATTACCATATTACGAATATGCTCGCGCACCTTAATTGATTTGAAGCTTAGTCCTTCAATCTTCTTATAGATGTCTTGGTTAAGATGAATGGTATCGGGATCAAGTTGCCAGCGGTCGCAGAAAAAGTAAAGGCTATCGGGTGACTCTCGATATATGGAATGAGGTTTGGTTTGCAGTGCAATTCGGTAGTTGTCAAAAAAACGAAGCAAATAGGTTGTATCCTCTCCGAGATAGAATTGTTCGTTAATTAGTCCCACTTCGTCTAGAAGCCTTTTACGAAATACCATCGTATTCAGTTGGAAAAAGTTTCTCGTATGTGATAAGAAAGCCTCAAATAACCCTTTCTCAAAAATAATTGTTGCTCCATCCTCCGCCGTTCCGAATGTAGCGCCCATCGATTGTAGCAAATTCCGTTCAATCGGACGATCGAAATTATAGGATATTGTTTCCCCATGCTGCTCCACCCAAAGCGCAAAACTGATCTCCGCATTCGTCAGCACATGCGTCCTTAGGCTATCACTCAAATGATTAGGATACCATTCGTCATCGGAATCAAGAAACGCTAAATATTCGCCTTTCGCCGCCAGCATGCCCGTGTTCCGTGCACCACCTGGGCCTTTTTCTCGTTCGTTGCATACATAATGAATTCGCAACTCCCGAGTAGTCCATTCCTTAATCATCTCTTTCGTGTGGTCCGTACTTCGATCGTCAACGACGATCAACTCCCAATTAGCGTAGGACTGACGCAGTATGGACTCGATTGCACCAGAAATGATATGCGCTCGATTATAAGTAGGCATGACAATACTTATCAATGGCTCCAATGGTTTCAACTCCAATCTTTTTAAATCCTTAAATCATCGTCAGTGTAAATGCGATAGCAGAAATTCGTCAAGAGTAATCTCTTAGTAAGGATTTAAAAGGCATGTAAATATAGAGAAAATATATACGCTAAATGCGTAAAAAAACTATAAAAAACAATGATATTCTCTGTATTATGAAGCAATACCCAGTAAATCTGCGATGACTTATGTCACAAATTCATTGGTGAACCTATAGCAAGGAATATGCCCTTTTTACAGGAATGGTTAACTTTACAGTCGATGCAACAAAGCTTAAGATACGGTCAAGATTACTTCATGCCTTAGATTTGAATTGATCAAAAATCAATCTGAATGCTAAAAGACAGACCTAGGTTAAGTTTTACAAGAAAAAAGTTCACATTTAAGATCGAGATCTTAGGACAAAAAGCTATCTATGAATAGCCTAATATTACGCTGAATGCCTTCAAAAGAAGAGCATCGGGGGAACCAACACGAACACAGATCTAATTGTGTTAAGGGGTGAATCCAGAATAAAAATATGCTGGTAGGACGGCTCTCTCGTCCGAATCCGACAGCTAACCTCGTAAGCGAAAAAGGGAGAAATTGAATCATGCTCGGACAAATAGCAGAAGCACTACCCGCTCTTAACAGCAGTGTGCAAGTCGTTCAAATCACGGAATTGGAACTCTTTATTTTGTCTATAGAGGAAAAAGGACATATATATTTCCAAGTCCAACTCATTCTAAATACAGATTATGGTGAACTATCAAGTGAAATGATTGGGCTCCAAACATCGGAGACACCCGTGGATTGGGTAAAGTGGTCCTGTTGCTTACGTAAAATTCTGTATGCTAGACAGCCTCGCGATCTGCAGTGGTTCGCATATCAGTTCCGCGAAGACAGTATTCATTCTCGATTACTCTTCTCCGCCCTGCAACAAATTACAGATCAAACCAGACATAATAATAGAGCTTCACGGAACAACTTGATGAATCAAGCTTCTCAGTATATCAATTTATTTTAGGATTTTTATATCAGATTGTACGATCTGATCTTATACGTGCTGACCAATATCCAAAAGTATATAAAGGACAGATTCGGATGGGAGAGCCAACTTCATCCATATTTTGATAGACACTCATAACAAGAAAAAGAGGCCTTTGGAGCGCCTCTTCTTCTTGTTGCGAAATAGTAGTAATTTAATTGATTGAAATTTAATACTAAAATGAGCTATGAACTAGTATATTACCGGTTAAAGTTCATATTATTTTACATGATAGCGCTCTTCAATCTTGAAGTATTTCCATATAAAAACGGCTATACCCCAAATCAACAAAAAGGCTACGACTAAGAAATATCCTAAATTCCCGAAGTCGATCGACGCAATAACATCCCAGAATCCCCCCGATAGGTGAAGTTTATCTGTTGTTATTTGAGCCAATTCAACAACGCCAACAGCTAGTGCTGCAATGACAGAAATCGCAGTAACTATCATATTATAATAGACTTTTCGAATGGGTCTATCGTTTGCCCAAGCATAACTTTGTGTCATCATCATACCATCAAGCGTATCGAACAAACTCATTCCTGCCGCGAATAATAACGGTAGGGCAATGATTCCGAGGACTGGGAAATGGTTGTTCGCTGCACCAGCAGACATGGTTAATAATGATATTTCAGTGGCTGTATCGAATCCTAGTCCAAATAGAAAACCTATCGGATAAATATGCCAACTTTTTGTTACTAATTTAAAAAATGAGCCCAAATAACGTGTGAAAAAACCTTTCGCTTCGAACATTTTCTCAAGTTCAGATTCACTTACTCGTTCTTCCTTCATTTTACGGAACATAGACCATAGTTGAATAAATAACATTAAATTTAAGATAGCTAAAAAGACTAGAAACACGCCTGATACTGTTACTCCAATAATACCACCTATTTTTTGCATCTTAGGCATGTATTCAGCAACAAACTTAACAGAGATTGCTGTTAACACTGCCAATAAGAAAACCACAGTAGAATGTCCTAATGAGAAAAAGAATCCTACTCCTCTAGAATCTTTCTTTTGGGCAATTAATTTACGGATGGTATTATCCACAGCAGCAATATGATCAATATCGAATGCATGGCGAAGACCAAAGGCATATGCAGCAATCCCCATACCCACAAAAGATGGATGTGTAGGAATTACCGTTAGTAAAGCAAAAATTCCAAGCACATGAATGATCAAGACTATTAACATATAACGATTCCATATATATTTCATTCGATCTACCTTTCGTCTTTTCAATTGTCCAATTTAACTTCCGCCCTCAAATATTGTATCTGCAGATGTCTACAAATATACCTCTCTACTCATAGCTCTAATATTCCGCACTCTAATAAAACCCGGCAATCATTACGATTGCTGGGTTGTCGGCATTAATATTTTCTTAAAAAAGAAGGTGTGGTATTAAAAAAATGTTGATTAATGATATGGTGACATGTTGTCTGAATTCTTTCTATGGTTTGAGTCGAATTGGCTAGTATTCTTATGATAATTCCAGCCACAGGAAGAAAGGACAGTCCTACTTTATACTCTGTCGTATCTTCACGAATGGCTTGATACAGCTGATCAAGAAGTTCATGACTCGCTTGTTCTCCAACCACCACCATCGATCCCAAATGAGAATAGCCCTCCATGAACCCCAGAGAATTCATAGTTTGTGAAGTCGGATTCAATTTAATATGATCATACATGACCAGTTCATCTTCAATATAAATTTCAGTGATTAATTGGAGTAGATCATAACTAAACTTTGCCCCTTCTGGAGACCAACCGGAGGTAATAATATCTGAATACAGAAACGTAGCTCCCGTCTCCATCTTCACTACCGTTTTTTGCTTGTATCTTGCACGTGCATAACCAATAAGCGGATCAGTTATATACTCAAGATAGCTACCCTTCTTAAGGGTAATTTCTGTCTCCTGATATGCAGGATTCGTCGGTGTTTTGTATATTTTAGTAGCCGATTGTGTAGTTAAGGTTAGACGGGCTTGCTCTCTAAGTGCAATTTTCATCTGATAACGATCCCCGTCTAAATAACCTCCACCTGGATTCAGTATATAGTAACAGGCTTGTCCAGAATCGTCGTGATAGATAGGACGCATCACTTTGAAAGCCCCTTGGAAATACACATTCTTGGCGACAGTTTTTCCGTTTCGTTCTTCAGCTTCTAATCGCAGAATCCCTGTCCAGTCCTTCATTCTATTCCAATCCCTTTAAGAACGCATTCTCTTTAATCCAGTCGATGACTTGATCAAGACCCGTATTATCTTTTAAGTTTGTGAATACAAACGGTTTATTTCCACGGAATATTTTCGTATCCGATTCCATAACTTCCAGGCTTGCTCCTACATAAGGTGCTAGATCTATTTTATTGATAATAAATAAATCCGATTTAATCATCCCTTGTCCACCTTTACGTGGGATTTTCTCCCCTTGGGCAACATCGATAATATAAATAGAGAAATCAACCAGCTCAGGACTGAAGGTAGCTGCAAGGTTATCGCCGCCGCTCTCCACAAAAATAAGCTCAACATCAGGATGCTTTTCTTTCAATTCATCAATAGCAGCAAAGTTCATGGAAGCATCTTCACGAATTGCGGTATGAGGGCATCCCCCTGTTTCCACGCCAATAATCCGATCCGCTGGCAATACACCATTAGCCATCAGAAATTTGGCATCTTCTTTGGTATAAATATCATTCGTTACAACAGCCATGCTGATTTGTCCCTCTAAATGCCGAGTCAATTTCTCTACAAGCATGGTCTTCCCTGCTCCAACAGGACCTCCGACTCCAATTCTAATAGGTTCCATATACATACACTTCTTTCTTTGTTATTTAGGACATGAAAATCCGAATGTGTACACGTTCATGTCTCATCTGGGACATTTCCAGCCCTGGTGAAATAATTCCGAAATCCTCTTCATCCAGACTCAGAATTTTGTCCGTTGCTTCCGTTAATACACCCTGAAATTGTTGAATGACAAGTTGACCTGCTGTCTGACCTAAAGGAATAGCGCGGACGGCATTTTGCGCGAGGCTCGAGATAACAGAATATAAGTAATATAGAATCGTTGTTGACCTAGCAACTCCGAGATGGTGCCCAATTATAGTAAAGACAATCGCAGGATGTCCAAAGCTCTGCTTCTGTTTAATCCGTTCCCTATATTGAGAGAGTATAGGTACATCGTATAATGAACTAACTAGATTTAACATCCGATCGCCCATTTTTTGTGTGCCTTCTCTCGTTTCCCGGGGCAAATTTTGTACAGTTAGCATCCGATCCAGCTTCCATATCTTATCTAAATCGCCTTCCTCTAAGGCATCAAATATTATTCGAGAAGCAAGTCCATCGGAATGGACAAGCTGCTCATGAACATACACATGAAGCCACTTGGAAAGTGTCACTTGATCATGCACTTGATCTTCTTGAATATAACTTTCAAGTCCATAAGAGTGACTAAAAGCCCCCGTTGGAAAGTTCGTATCACACAGCTGAAATAAGGAAAGCGTATTATTATTCATGGCTGTGGCCAATGTGACGAAATGCCTGCTTTACTTTCCTCTCTTCCCGTGCAAAAGGGATATTCAGTTGTTTCAGTAAATCTTCCACTAAGTAGTCGTACTGAACCAGCATCTCCTCATTTTCAAATTGGGCAGGCAAATGGCGATTCCCCAATTGATGAGCGATGGTCCCCATTTCTTTCAGACTGCGCGGACTAATTACGAGTAAGTCATCAGACAAAACATCAATCATAATGATATTTGTATCATCGATGAATAGAATATCTCCGGCCACAAGATCACGCTGATCTTTCAGACGAATACCGATTTCTTTGCCATGATCTGTTTTGACTCTCTGAATTCGCTTTACTAAATCAGCACTGTCTAGATACACTTTTTCCATATGACGTTTTTCGACTTCATCTTTATGCAAGCTGTCAATATGGGTTACAATTTTCTCAATAATCATGGTTTCACCTCAAAATAGGAAGTATCGTTGACCCATCGGTACTACATCGACAGGATCACAAGTTATTAATTGTCCATTCACTCTAACCTCGTAAGTTTGCGGATCCACCGTAATTTCTGGAGTTTCAGCATTAAGCTTCATGTCTTTTTTAGTTAATTTGCGTATACCACGAACGGGAAGAATGATTTTCTCTAAGCCTAACTGTTCATGAACTTTGTTATCGAAGGCGACCTGAGAAATAAAAGTTGCAGAGGTTTTGTAAAGTGCTTTTCCATATTGTGCATACATCGGACGATAGATGACAGGCTGTGGTGTTGGTATAGAAGCATTGGCATCACCCATGATGCCTTGAACGACCATGCCATTCTTAATAATCATTTCAGGCTTTACTCCGAAGAAGGCAGGCTGCCAAAGGACAAGGTCAGCCATTTTTCCAATTTCAATGGAACCTACATATTCTGAGATTCCATGCGTAATCGCTGGATTAATTGTATATTTAGCCACATAGCGTTTTGCACGATGATTATCAGAAAATTCATGATCACCTTCCATCGTACCTCGTTGTTTTTTCATTTTGTCAGCCGTTTGCCATGTTCGTAAAATAACCTCACCAATTCGTCCCATAGCCTGTGCATCCGAACTAACCATACTGAATACACCCATGTCTTGAAGTACATCCTCTGCCGCAATCGTTTCGCGCCGAATTCGTGAGTCTGCAAAAGCAAGATCTTCAGGAATAGAAGGATTTAGATGGTGACACACCATCAACATATCCAAATGTTCATCTATTGTGTTCACCGTATAAGGCAACGTGGGATTGGTAGAGGAAGGAAGAACATTCATATAACTGGCTGATCTAATTAAATCTGGAGCATGTCCCCCGCCCGCACCTTCTGTATGGTACATATGAATAACGCGATCCTTAATAGCAGCCATCGTGTTCTCCATGAACCCGCCTTCATTCAAAGTATCCGCATGAACCGCCACTTGTACATCATACTTATCTGCTACCCGTAAGGCATGGTCAAGTGCTGATGCTGTAGCACCCCAGTCCTCGTGGACTTTCAGCCCAATGGCCCCTGCCCGCACTTGTTCCGCCAATGGCTCTTCCGCTGCTGCTTGTCCTTTTCCTGTAAAACCTATGTTCATGGGCATACCTTCCGCTGCTTCCAGCATGCGATGGATATTCCATTCTCCAGGAGAGACAGTAGTTGCTTTAGATCCCGCAGCGGGTCCAGTACCGCCACCAATAAGCGTAGTAAGACCAGAGGAAAGAGCCGTTTCTATCTGCCCAGGGTTGATAAAATGAACATGGCTGTCGATTCCGCCGGCAGTGACAATCCTACCTTCACCTGCAATAATCTCTGTAGAAGCTCCAATGACGATGTCCACATTATCCATAACTAAAGGGTTACCAGCCTTACCGATTCCGGCAATCTGACCATCTCTAATCCCAATATCCGCTTTATAAATACCTGTGTAATCCAAAATAATTGCATTCGTGATAACCACATCCGGGACGCCATCTGCACGAGTAATCAAAGGGTGTTGCCCCATCCCGTCACGAATTACTTTCCCGCCGCCAAATACAACTTCGTCACCATATGTTGTATAATCTTTTTCGATTTGGATAATTAATTCAGTATCAGCAAGCCGAATAGAGTCCCCTGTTGTAGGTCCATACATTTGAGAATACTGAGTTCGTGGCATCTTAAAACTCATTGGGAGCACCCACTTTCTACGGATCCATCTGTTTTGTTATTAAATCCATAAACTCGGCGTTCTCCACCATAACAAATCAATTCAACTTCTTTTTCATCACCAGGTTCAAAACGAACTGCAGCCCCAGCAGGAATATTTAAATGCTTCCCGAATCCGTCTTCACGATTGAATTGGAGAGCTTCATTCACTTCGTAAAAATGAAAGTGAGAGCCTACTTGAACTGGACGATCTCCTGTATTTTTGACTGTAGTTTTTGAGGCCATTTTCCCAGCATTGCAAACGATATCTTCTTTCTTCAAAAAAATTTGACCAGGTATCATTCAAATATTCCTCCTCTACTATTTATCTAATTGGACTATGCACGGTGACCAGTTTTGTTCCATCCGGAAAAGTCGCTTCGACCTGTATATCGTCAATCATCTCTGGAATCCCTTCCATCACATCTTCACGAGACAAAATGGTTGCTCCGTATTCCATTAATTCTGCTACGGTTTTTCCATCCCTAGCACCTTCTAATACTTGATAGGTTATATAAGCAATGGCTTCAGGGTGATTCAGCTTAAGTCCTCTTGCTTTTCTTCGGTTAGCAAGATCAGCGGCAACTACAATCAATAGTTTGTCAACCTCACGCGGTAATAACTGCACCGTTTAGCCTCCTTAGATTTCAAAAAATTGGTTTTCAATTTCTGTTTAATTCCGCTGTTTTAAGCCACATCATAAGAAATACATTAAAATAAATTTGATAGCCTAAAATTTTTAATATATCATGATTTACATATATAATTTTAGGCGTAAACTCATTTTTATATATATAATAAACAGAGTATACAAGTCAAATTTCTTCGTCGTTAATGAACTTGAGTAAACAAACAACCATACCAAAATAAGGAGATCATTATGCAAGCGAAAAATCGGGATTCATTTCGTAATGGAACGTTTTTTTCTATTATTTCAGCCTCACTCAAAGGTATCTCCCAAGTCATATTAATTGACAATGCAATTTCGGGGCTTATTATTTTAATTGCTATAATGATCTCCTCTACTTCACTCGGTATTATTGTCTTGCTATCTGCGTTGTTAGCTAGTGTGATTGGGAGATTCGGAGGCACGGATAGAACTATTGTTAACCAAGGACTACTCGGATATAACTCGGTATTAACGGGAATTGCGCTATTTTTGAATTTGGAAGGGGATTTACGCTGGGTTATCGCTTTAGCGGGATCAGCTGTAGCAGTTTTTTTCACCGCTGCTATGATGCATGTAATGCGAAATTCGAAAGTCCCCGTGCTTACCTTTCCTTACATTGTTCTTACTTGGTTTCTACTGCTTGCGTCTTACCGCTTGGGCAGGTTTCAATTAACCCCATCTCTGGTTCCCCAAGATCTTTCCCATTGGCAGTTACATCCTGAAGGTACATTGAATTTGATGCATGGGCTCATTAACGGCGTGGGGCAAGTCTACTTTCAGGACACTATCTGGTCTGGTATTTTGATTTTAATCGGGGTGTTTTGGGCTGGGTGGAAGCTGGGTCTATATGCAATCATAGGAACAGCCCTTGCTTGGATAACAGCCTATAGTCTAGGAGCAGAAGTTACACTGCTTAATTTAGGACTTTACGGATATAATGCTGTGTTGACCATCATTGCAGTTGCGGCTGTTTTTGATACGAAGAGCCGCTTAGCTCCTCTGACGGGTATCATTGCTGCTGTCTTAACAATACCTATTACGGCCAGTATAGATACTTGGCTTCTTCCCTTTGGGCTCCCCACTCTAACGATGCCATTTGTTCTATGTACATGGCTTTTCCTTGCCGCAAGGAAGGTCATTCCGAAGCTATGACACATCATTGTCAGACCCTAGACTAAGTCTTAATCCTAAATCTATAGTCTTATACATGTGTCTAGATATAAAAAAAACTAATCTAGTATCTCTTAACAAATGTTTCTATATAACAAAGAAAAGCCTGATTTCTCAAGCTTTTTCTTTGTTAAGCTATATAATGAATCTAGAAATTCCACTAATCTTTTTTGGGGATAATTACTGGAACTATCAGGAATGAATCGTACTCCTCGCCTATGTATATTAATTTGGTCTCATCCATAGACGGTTCGTTCTGCAAAGCCATTTCTTTTCCATTTAGTTACGAGAAATTGGCCAAAACTTTTTCTGAAGTTCCAGCGACTCTCGCGCGTAATAATTTTACCACTCCTTGCGACCATGGACATACAGCCACTTCTCTTCGGTTGAAGCTTGTTTGAAACCTTCCAAATCCTCCGCAATTATGCATATATTGGGTGGACCAGCTAGCAAACCAATATGTGCACATAAATATTGGAGAGCTTCACTTGTCTGTTATTCCAGTATTCATCAAACAATGGAGGTTCTTTTTGCCCTTCTCTCAGGTTTTTATGATCTTTATTTTCCCGCCATCTTGCAAAAGAATTTCAACCCAGAAGTTGGAAGAAACCCTTATCTGGGATTCCACTGTGAAATGCACATTCTCGGTACACATCATTGAGCCTTTCTCAAGAAATCATCGCCTTCAGATGAGGAGGATTTAAAGATGACACCCACCACAGGGTAACTGTTAAATAGGACACACCGTTTGTTCTCACATTGCCATTGCTCCATTCCTATACACCACCCCATTCAATGACTTCATAATAGTATTCGGCTTCAGGTAGAAACCATGGACGAAAACCTCTTTCTGATTTTGCACTTCCTCGCAAGGCAACTTTGATCTCCACATAGTCATTTGGAACCCAGAAACCAGGGTTCGGAGATTCTTGAGCGGTTAAAATCCGATTTCGGAATAGCACCTAAGGTAGGCC
This sequence comes from Paenibacillus shirakamiensis, assembly GCF_017874255.1. Classification (GTDB taxonomy): domain Bacteria; phylum Bacillota; class Bacilli; order Paenibacillales; family Paenibacillaceae; genus Fontibacillus; species Fontibacillus shirakamiensis. Next base: position 1,127,461 of record NZ_JAGGLD010000001.1, read on the forward strand.
ATTCAAGACCAATTGAGGCAAACCAAGATTTATTATCTTTCTCAATAAGTGTCAGCTGACATTACCACTGGGAACTTCCCGGCTTGTCAAGGCGAAAAACGTTCACTTAGAATGTTAGTCCACTTATCATTGACATGATAACGTCTTAGATAAAATAATAATGGGAAATTGAGATTGCACTTATTACTCTAATCTTTTACTAGTGATATATTTCTATACCAATGAGAATTCTAATATTTTTTAAAATGGTGCTCTTTCCCATCTTTATCTCTGATTTTATTGTTACAAACTATGATTTAAAATACATAAACAAATATAAATTACAATTAATTTACAATTAATTACTTTATTTTACAAGTTAAATAATGTATTATATTTATTGTTAGTAAAAAAAAAAATAGGGAGATGTTTAATAGTGAAAAGTTATCAAAAATTAGCAGTTTCTGGATTTTGTACTATTGCTATGCTCTTATCCCCAATGCAAGCCGCTTTCGCTGATGAGGCCATTACTAGCACTAATCACTCCACAGCTCAGGAAGTTCAGTCTTCAAATACGAAGGTATCGCCACGAGGATTAATTTATGGAACAGTCGGAGATCCTACAACGGATATCTATTTTAATGGGGTTGTCACGGTTAATGTTACTGCTCCTAGTGGTGGCGATTTTGTAGTTTATGCTATCACACCAGGTGGTTCTTATAACTATTTAAATACAATAAAAGGCTCAGGTTCTTTAAGAACACAACTATATGGATATCACAAAATTTATGTTACCTCGAGTTTCTCAGGAACCTTTACCGTTAATTATTAATAACTATTACTTTTTTAATGGAACTATCTTACTAGAGAATTAATTTCTGACTAAATAATAACTATATTCTTCGATAGAGGACTGTAATCGGTATTCATCCGGAGACAGTCCTTTATTCTTCTGGTCTCGAATCATTATTTAGTCATTTATACGCAAATCTATAAATCATGTCTTAAATTGAATTTATCTAGATTAATCGATCAGACATAAAGTTATAATTTCTTTCTAATCGCAATTCACTTTAGCCTTTGTTTAAACAATGAATTAAGTATTCTTAATCCTAGTTATCATTATGAAACTTCACATCAGCAGTTAATAGAGTCGAATATAGTCGTTTTTGAGTAAATATAAGGTAATTAACTTATATTTATAGACAAAAAAGGGAAATATATGTAATATATAACCTAAGAGAATCGGCCGATCCTCTAATATCCTGAAAACGGAGTGTGAAATCATTGAAATTCAATCTACTAAAATTCCCAGTTGTCATCGCAGCCACAGCAACTCTCCTATCAAGTGCACTAAATCCTGTTTTTGCAGAATCCACATCCATACCTACAACAGACAAGTTTGAGAAATACCGGAACGCAATTATTCAAGATGAGATCGCATTTTCTCAGGGTAATACCAAGACTCTGGGTATGAAGAGTGTAGATCTTGAAAATCGAATTGAAACACTTGAAAATGCGGAGATAGTTGAGCTCACATTTAATACCAGCGGAGTACTTGTTGATGCAGATAGCTCTAAAGATGGCAAGGTGGTAAAGCGTTTTGTTCACGATAACATTTCAGAACCAATTAAATCAGATTTGCAAAAACCTAAAGTTAATGGATTAAATATATCTCCACTCAGCACAATCACGAATCCAACTACTGTGCCCTCAGGAGCAAGTACTGGAGCTTTTCATCGAATTCAGACTCCAGCAAGCAAAAGTTTAGCAAATTCATATACGGGTGTAGTTGCCGATTCGATCACCCTGCCTACTTATGATGTTACGGCAGCTCTCGATACAACTGATGGCAAAAAAACTGAAGCCGCTTATTTGTATACAGGCATTGATCCTAGTATTGCCGAAGTAGGTCTTGTAGCTACTAGACAACTTACATTCGGTATGACACCAGGCTGGTATCCAATATTTCATGCTAGAGCAGCTCATCAAGTAGGAAGTGGAGACACTAACGGGCAAGATAATACTAAAGAAGTATATTATGATAGTAAACATCGTTATGATAATGGGGCTACTATCAGTAATTATAAAGTTTACTATAAATACGATGAAGCTACGTTAAGTGTAAGATATATCATTGGTTCACAAATCTATCAGGTTAACTTTCCAGGAACAACATCAACAGGAAAATCAGTTAAGCGTCTAACTACTATTGCAATGAATGGTGTAACGAATAATTTACAAAAGTTTAGAGTTCCTTTTCAAACTGCAGCCGTATGGAGTAATATGAGATTTTTATACAATAATGGAAATGCAGTTAAATATCCTAGTGAAATTGCAGATTTAGATACAGATACTTGGGATCACGGCGGTAAAATAGATTATGTAAAATCAGGAAATGTCGAAAGTATTCTAATTAACTAGAATATTAGTATCATATAAAAAATGCTAGATGATTCTTATCTAGCATTTTTTATATCATTAAACACTGAAATTTCAATTCAATAATTATTGAGTTGTTTATAAGGTTTAGTTTAAGTGTTTTTAGTACACATATCGAGCTTCTCAACATAAAAGATAAATTAAAAAAAGAATCTATAGAGCCCACAAAAAGACCGTTTTCTCTGGAAAACGGTCTTAAAGTCTTCTTAACTATAATTAGGTTTCCGGCATGGTTATCCTTCTTGCAAAATCTACAAACTGGAATTTGTCTAACCGATGTCTCGACTCGGTGTATTGAAAGAGAGTCGTATCATCCAAATGAACATATCCACGAACCACAACCACATGAGTATCCTCCCCAAGATCCATATACTGACGATCGATCTCTGTAGTCCTCTCCACGCATATGACTTTCTCCGCATAACTAATGTTCAGATGAAGATGCTCTTCTAGATATTGATAAATAGAATCTGCTGCAATAGCTAGGGTCATGTCCACCACGACATCCGCAAGCAAATAATCGATATCTAGTATAATCCGTTCCCCTTCAATTTCCCGAGCACGAACAATCTTCCACACCAAGTGATCCGGGGTAATCTGCAATTCCTTAGCGATATCGCTCCCTGCCGATATACACTCCGTTACATACACGAGAGTACGATTGTGTTTGCCTAACTGTGCAGCAAGCTCTTTATAGCTAACCAAGCCAGATATAGGGAACTTCATTCTACCTTTGTCTAGCACAAATGATCCTTTGCCTCTTACCTTGTTGATATAACCATTTTGTGCGAGCAGATTCAGTCCCTTGCGTACCGTTTCTCTGGTAGTCTGATAGGTGTCCGCAAGCTCATTCTCCGACGGGAGTTTGCTCCCTGGCTTAAGAGTTCCCGTGTCAATTTGTTCCTTGTAGTCTTTGTAAAGTGTCAAAAATATATTGTTTGTCATCGCTTATCACCATCAATAGTGTACCATGTTTTATACCATTAATTTAAGAGGTTGGGGTAAGGACCTTAGAATGATCTAGGGTGACCTCTAGTATTGGACTTGTGCCCTGAATCGCTTCCCCAGCATACTCTTTAACATCCACAATAGCTTCTTGACCATCTGGAATAAGAATCGGTGTAATTACGGACAGTCCTGCTTGTTCAATACGTTCTTTATCGAATTCAAGCAACAGCTGACCTTTGGTAATCTTTGACCCACTCTCTACGTGAGCGGTAAAGCCTTCTCCTTTCAGAGATACCGTGTTCACTCCTACATGGATTAAAATCTGAATTCCATTCGTACCCGCAAGGATAAGCGCATGTTTGCTCTTCTTAATGAGGTGCTCTACCGTACCGTCAAATGGCGCATATACTTTTCCTTCAGAAGGAAGAATTGCAATCCCTTGCCCCATCTGTTTTTCCGAGAAAGCAGGATCAGGTACTTCAGATAAAGGTACGATTTGTCCATGGATCGGAGCCACAATAGTTACGGAAGAATGATCCGAATGCAGAGTTTTTTCAGATTGTGTATCGACTGTATCTAGACTTTTTGCGGTTGGAGTGGATTGTACCTTGTCACTCACTACTGAATTCTTACTACCTTCGACCTTTGTACCATGTCTAGACAACTGGAGCCTACCATACAACAGCGTTGCGGTAAAAGGAATCACTAGTACAATAGCCATACCTATGAAGAAAATTCCCCATTGGTTCGGGAAGATGGACAAAAATCCAGGAATACCCCCTACTCCGATGGAAGAAGCCAGCACGTTATTTACTGCTAGCAAGACTCCTGCTATTCCGGAACCTACCATAGCAAAAATAAAAGGATACTTGTGGCGTATATTCACACCGAAAATAGCTGGCTCCGTTACACCTAAGAAAGCGGAGATGGAAGAAGTTGCGGCTAAACCTTTTGCTTTTTGCTCTTTTAAAATAAACATCATCGCTAGGGCTGCTGCGCCTTGAGCAATATTAGATAAAGCTAACATCGGCCACAGGAATGTCCCCCCCTTGCTTCCGATTAATTGAATATCCACAGCAAGGAACGTGTGATGCATACCAGTTATGACCAGTAAAGCATATAATCCGCCATAGATTAGACCACCAATTGCTGAATAAGAGTTAAAGATGCTAACTAGGCCGGTTGTAAGCAAATTACCAATAGCGAAAGTAATAGGGCCGACCACGGTAAATGCTAGGAAACCCGTAACCAGCAAGGCAACAGGCGCCACGACAAGTAATTTAATAGAGTCATGTACCCGTTTGTCGAGGAATTTCTCGATCTTAGCTAAAATAAATGCTGACACAAGTACGGGTAAGACTTGACCTTGGTAACCAATTTTCTCGACACTAAATCCGAATAAATTCCATACAGGAACGGTACCAGCTAGCTTTGCATCTGCGTATTGATAAGCACTAAGCAGACTCGGATTCACGAGAATCAGACCTAGAACAATCCCGAGTAACGGGTTACCCCCGAACTTCTTAGCCGCAGACCAACCGATTAAGACCGGTAGGAAAGTAAAGGCTGTACTGGCAATCAAGTTGATGATCGAAGCCACATCTGCCCACTGTTTGTGTACATCAATAAGTGATTGTCCATCATAGAAAATGCCCGGGCCCGTTAAAATGTTGTTGATCCCAAGCAAGAGACCCGCCATAACAATAGCTGGCAGAATCGGAATGAATATATCAGCGAGTGTCTTGATCGCCCGTTGAAGCGGATTTTGCTTTTTACTTGCAAGCGTTTTTACATCATCCTTAGAAGCTCGGTCTCCCCCGGTAATGGCAATCATTTCGTCATATACTTGATCGACAATGCCTGGTCCGATAACGACTTGGAATTGACCTTGCGAAGAGAACTGCCCTTTCACGAGGTTATTGTTATCCAGCGCTTCGGCATCCACTTTGCCTTCATCCGCAAGGGCGAACCTTAACCGTGTTACACAATGCGTAGCAGCTTCGATATTGTCTTTGCCTCCGACAGCTTCAATGATCCGCTCTACGTCTTTGCGATCTATTTTCGCCATAGCCATACACTCCTATTTATTCGTATTATGAAATTAAGATTGGATTAACCACATATAAGAACCGTATGGTTGCATTGCAATGAGAGGAGATAATTCCGGTACTTCCTCCGTATTTGCTAACAGGAGTTCTGCTGACGCATTCCTCATAAGATCCTGAATCCACTCTTCTGGAAGTGTGAATTCCACCTTATTTTTGCTGAAATTCGAGATGACGACAAGGGACTGCTGACCATTGCTTCTTGCATAGGCATAGACCTCTGGATGGCCTCCATCAAGTCGCGTGTATTTTCCATTAATAAACACCGGGATGTTCTTACGTAATTCAATTAATTTCCGGTAATGATGATATATCGAGTTAGGATCTTCCACTTGGGATTGTGCATTAATGATAGGATATCTTTCATCGATCTTGATCCATGGCGTACCCGTAGTAAATCCAGCTTGATCGCTGTCATTCCACAGCATAGGAAGGCGTGAATTATCTCTGGAGCGAACATGTACTATGTGGGCAGCTTCATCGGGCGTTTTTCCTTTTTGCAAAAGAATCTCATACATATTTAGCGACTCGATATCTCGGAATTCGCTCATATCATTCCATTTCGGGTCTGGCATGCCGATTTCTTCACCTTGATAGATATAAGGCGTGCCTTGCAATCCATGGAGTGTAGTAGCTAGCAGCTTTGCACTCTCGTTGCGATACTCCTCGTCATCTGTGAACCGAGATAAAGCTCTGGGTTGATCATGGTTATTCCAGAATAATGCATTCCAGCCGCCTCCCTCCTGCATGCCTGTTTGCCATGTAGAAAGTATCGATTTTAGTTCTTCGAAATCGTAGGGCTTAAGCTCCCATTTCTGCCCGTTTGGATAATCGACCTTCAGATGATGGAAATTGAATGTCATTGAAAACTCCTGCTGGGCAGGACTCGAATAACGAATACATTCTTCAAGCGTAGTGGAAGACATTTCTCCCACTGTAACCATGTGATACTGACTGAATACGTTTTCATTTAATTCTTTAATATACTCATGCACACGAGGGCCATCGGTATAATACTTCCGTCCATCCCCTGGAGCCACAGAGCCGTCGTCATTCGGGAAATTAGGATCTTTGGAGATCAAATTAATGACATCCATCCGAAATCCACTTACGCCCTTCTTAGTCCAAAACTTGAGCAACTCTATAACCTCTTGTCTGACCTTCTCGTTCTCCCAGTTGAGATCCGCTTGGGTCTTATCAAATAAAGTTAAGTAATATTGCTGAGTTTCTTCTTCTAGCTGCCAAGCAGGGCCTCCGAATTTGGATTGCCAATTGTTAGGGGGGCCTCCATCTTCTGCAGGGTCTTTCCAAATATAATAATTTCGGTAGGGATTATTACGGGAAGACTTCGCCTCTTGGAACCAACGATGTTCCGTAGAGGAATGGTTGACTACAATATCCAGCATAAGATGCATATTTCTTTTTTTCAGTTCTCGAATGAGTTCATCTAGATCTTCCATCGTCCCGTAAGCTGGATCAATGTTGTAATAATCGGCAACATCGTAACCGTTATCCTGCTGCGGAGACACATATACGGGCTGAAGCCACACAATGTCGATTCCCAGACCCTTTATATAATCAATCTTCTCGGTAACCCCACGTATATCACCGGTTCCACGCCCTGTTGTATCATTGAAGCTCTTCGGGTAGACCTGATATACGGCAGATTGTCTCCACCAGTCTTGAGGTTGATTCTCGTTCGGCTTCATTTGCAATGTGAACCCAACCTTTCCGTCATCTTGTATATACATGTTGTTCTTACCCTAAATCATAGTCTTGTATATACAGGTTGTCAATCATATATGTATAAGTACCCTAATCCAGCATAAATGGAACCATTTCCCTCTAAAAGATTGCCCCAAGAAATGAAGAGAAAAGAAAAAACCGTACTCTCTGCACTAGAGAATACGGTTATATCGAAGATGCTGGTAGGTGTGGATTCTTCTATTCCTTGTCCACTTTATAAGCAAAACTGCTACCCTCTCGTAAGCCCGGAACAGCTAGGTTCACTTGCCCATACCCTGTAACTGGAGCGTATATGCCATCTTTGTTAGGCTCTACATAAGTGCTAAACCACTCGCCAAGACGGTTACGAAGATTATCTACTATGACTTCACAATCTGTATCATCGATCTTATTGATCTCTTCATCAGGATCATCCTTCAAATGATACAATTCATGAGGACCATAAGGATAACGATGCACATATTTCCATTCTTTTGTACGAATCATCCGAACTGGGCCATACTCGTCGAATATGACGACATCATCCCGAAAGCAATCTGCTTCGCCTCTTAGTAATCCAGCAAAACTTTTACCAGGCAATCGCTCTTCATTCGGATAATGAATGCCCGCATACTCTAGCAGAGTAGGAAAAATATCATATTGGCTAATCAGTTCCTCACAAATCGTTCCAGAAGGAATCACCCCAGGATAGCTAAATATAGCGGGCACCTTAATGGAAGTATCGAACATGTTCAGCGGGAAGGTTCCGTTGCCTTTGCCCCATACCCCATGATGCCCCATGTTCATTCCGTTATCACTCATAACAATAATAAGCGTATTCTTCCTCATATCCTTCTCTTCAAGCTCGGCCATGAGTTGACCAATTCCGTCATCCATTGCTGTAATGGAAGCATAGTACCCTCGAAGTAGTTCTTTCCGACGTTCCCCCTCTCCATAAGGAGCTGTTGGAATTTGGTTCGGATGTATCGGAAGTTCAGGTACGGAATGAAACAGACAATTGTCATACATCGAAATATATTTCTCGGGATGATCGGATCGGTCCCATGGCGAGTGAGGTGCCGTATAATGAACGCTTAAATAGAAGGGTCGATCTCCCTGCGAGAATTCATTTATGCAATGTATCGCATTTTCTGTAATGAGATTCGTTACATATTCCTCTTTAAAATCTACATTCCCATTCTCTACGATATCGGGCTGCATATAATGACACCCCCCTCGGGCAATCGTGTACCAGTGGGTGAATCCTTGATGCGGCTTGAGACTATTCCCAAGGTGCCATTTACCACTCAGCGCACATACATAACCCGCTTCAGCAAGAAGCTGAGGATAAGTAGTCTGCCCTTCCAAATAATCGATAGCCTTGTGTTCTTCCTTGAAAAGCGGATGATCCTTAAATGCTGGCTCAAGTTTCTCTTTATTCATATTCCCTGAACGAATCCAGTCATGAACTCCGTGTTGAGACGGAATTTTCCCACTTAAAATGGAAGCTCTTGCCGGAGAGCACACGGGAGATGTGCAGTAAAAGTTGTCACACCAGACCCCATCCTCGGCAAGCTTGTCCATATTCGGCGTTAGAACTTCATGATTTCCTGCGGCTCCAAGCGCCCACATACCCAAATCGTCGGCCAATATAAACAATATATTCGGCTGTTTTGTCATTGTCATCTGATCCTTATCCTAATTTTTAGTGATCGTAAAATCATCACCATAGCCTTTTGCACTCCCTGAAGGTTTGTAGATGTATACGACTGCAGTGGAATTGCTAGAACCTGTAGTAAAAGTAATGGTCGCCTTGGTATAGCTTGAATTGGAAACTACGGAATATTGCTCGGCACCCCCATAATTCTTCACACCCATTCGTACAGGCTGGCTGACATCGGCTGTCTTGACGTAACCTGTAAATGTGTACGTAGAATTAGGCTCCAAATACACCAGTTGCTCCGCAGATCCAGGTCCCCCTGACAGTTGAACTGCATATCCTCCGCTATTAGAGCTGCCACTTACTACGGATGCTGTATTCCAATTGGACCAAGGGGTTAACGTTGCTTGTTCAAAGCCTCCATTAATCATCAGATTCGCCGGACCACTAACACCGGCTCCATTATAAGCTCCACGATTAGGTGTTGAAGTGGAAGATACTCCGTTTCCGTAGTAATCTTTGCCACCATTGTTAGCAATAACGGCACCTGATCCGATTGAGGAGGAGCCTGAGACTAATTTGTAGCCATCTACCGCATTTCTACTTTGACCGCTGCCTGCATCTGCAAGTAATGGATTGGAAGTTAATTTGTTGGCATCCGCAGGTTCTCCTGAAGAATGAACGCCAGCTATCGTATTATAGTTAAATGTAAAATTCCCTATCTTAGAAAGATCTTGCCAATTCCCTGCGCCTTGAAGCATCCAAATGTTATTCATGAACGAAATAGATTTGGTATATCCATCCCAACTGTTCACATAGATAGGGCTAGTTGTGCTTCCTTGTGGAAGATAGATCGTATTGTTATAGACTTGGGTGTTCGTAGTTGGTCCCGCTAATTGAAATACCCTTGCTTTATCATTTTGACTGATGTTGTATCGCACAATGCCGCTATCATTTTTTGCACTGCCCGATTGACAGATAAGGATAAAACCACCGTCGTTATCATGGCTATAGTTATACTGTACGAGGGTACCCGTTTGACCGTAGTCCACATCAAAACCCTGTCCGTCCTGTGTACTGTGGCCATTGAATGATTCGTTATATTGTATGACAGTATTGTCTGCATTCCATGCCCAAATGCCAGCATTCGGGCTACCTGATCTCATGTTAAATCCATTGACCGTATTATACTGAACGACAGCACCTTGCGTACCCATCGGAACGATGCCATCCCCACCTACATCGGTGACGTAATTGTTAGAGATCATCACATTAGAACTTGGATACCAGTTATTCGTTCCGCCACAACCGCTATCTGGGCGACACCAATAATCCGTATTGATATCGATTCCTGTCCGATCGACTCTAGGCCCTACCGTGTTACCATCGATTAGGATGTCTTGATAGTTCGATTTTACTTTTCCAGCAATGGTCCGTACTTTGATTCCTGAGCTACCATTACCGTCCTTCACGTTATTGCCAGCAACATCATGGATGTTATTCCCTACTAGATGGATGTGCTTGAGTGTCCCCGCATCCTCATTCACCACATAGATGCCGTTACGTCTGGAGCTTGTTCCATTGCTGTTGGTAATTTCGAGATTGTTAATATCCCAATACTGTTGATTGTATAAATATACGGTGGCTTCATTACCATTTCCATTAATTAAGGGTAAATTTCCTGTTCCGTAATTGTCCATAACAATCGGTGCACTGGCTGTCCCACTACCCTTTGGAGAGAGGGTTCCTGTCCAGCTTCCTCCGCGCTTTAATAATATTTTATCTCCGGGCTGAGCAGTCAGTGCATTAATTTTGGCTAAAGATTTCCAAGCTGTGTTCGCTTCTGTCCCAGCGTTGGCATCATTTCCACTAACCGAATCCATATAATAAGTGGCTGCTGAAGCCGTTACGGCAGACAGAGCCGCTCCCGACAACATTAAAAACATAGTAAGACCCAAACTACGTATCAGTGTAGTAATCATTCATCATTCGCTCCTTCATGGTGTAATAAACTTTAGAGATTCGCTTGGTTTTGTACATTTGCCTTTTTCACTTGCTGCTCCAGAAAAGATGCAAAGCATGCATCGGTATATCTCTGAATCACCTCCTCTCGGATCTCAGCCAATGACTTATATCCTCCTGGTTGACGAGCTGTAATCATGACTAGAGCGTAACTTTCTGGTTCTTCAATAACTTGACTGATCTTTCCTACAGGTAATTCATTCACACGATCGTAAAATTCACTGCGATACTTTGAGATTTCTTTATAGTTGTCTTCCTGAATGGTCTCCACTTTAGCGATACCCTTTTTACTTTCAAGTTGCTGAAAAAGATCAGTGAAAGCTTTGCTCGAATTAGCTTTTTGCTGATAGTCGTACATATTCTGCTTCGCTTGCTTACCCATAGATTTAGGCTGGATGATGGTATACATCTGTATCGTGTCTTGCTTTTTCGCTAACGCCTCGCGTTGCTGATTGTAATAATCTACTAGTTGTTGTTCATTAATGTTCATATTTTGCTTAGACCAAGTGGATTGGAGCGCATTCATCATGACAGAGTTGCGATAATCATAGAATGCTAATTTAGAATACTGTGTGGGACCATAGATGGGTTCCTTGTTCTTGATTGCATTTGCTCTTCTCTCATTCTCTTGATTAAATTCAGCTAAAAATGCTGCATACGAACTGTCTTGTAACAGGCCGTATTGAACGGCAATCTGCTCTGCTACCTTTAATTTCACAAGCTGATCTAGAACCTTCTGATTCGCAGTACCACCTGAATTGGGTACGATCCTTTCAGTCAATTGCTTAATCAGACTGAATTCCTCTTGCTCAACAGGGATACCATTAACGGAAGCTACAATGTGGCTAGTATCGTTATGAGCGTTATGTTCATTCTTTGATATAGGTTGTACAGCTCTTTTTTGTTTTGAAGCTTCAACGAATGTAAACGTGGATACGACGATAAAAATAACGAATATACTTAGCAGTAGATATTTTCTTGTCATAAAAGTCTCCCTCATAAATATTAAGCGCTTTCAATTTGTAGTGTAGAGAAACAATATGAAAATTACTTTTATTCAAGAAATCCATATTCTTGTAGCAACAAGAATATGGATTCTTTTTTACATTGATTACTTTTACAATGCTAAAAACAACTATGAATTAATTCAATGTACCTTCAAGAATCATGACCCCACGGCCCGCTATGCTAAGCTCACTAGTTATCGTCTGGCCCGTCAATATATCGTGGCGTGGCTCATCATTCCATGGAATAGTCATGTTGTCATGATTATGGTTCAACACGAACAAATAAGATGTATTTCCCTTTACTCGTTCACTAACTTCCACCCCAGAAGGCGTGTTCAGTAGAGGCTTAATCCCCTGTTCCGTACATAATTGCTTAAGTAATCCTTGAAGAAAGACGTCATTTGGACTACTAGCTACATAGTACGCTTGTCCTTTACCAAAATAATTACGGGTCAAGGCAGGTGTTCCGCGGTAGAAATCAGCGCCATATTCAGCAAGCACTTCTGCATGTTCCGCGTGGATGATATCGCACAATATGCCGCATGGATAGCTTCCTTGAAGACTTCCAAGCTCTTGCGTGAATACAATGGAATTCGTCTGGCCCGGATACAGGGCATCGATCTCCTCAGCCCAAATACCGAGTACGTTCCGCAGTTCCCCCGGATATCCGCCAAGTGTAACCAGATCATGTTCATTCACGATGCCACTGAAAAATGTGGTTACAAATGTACCTCCACGTGCCACGAATGACTCTATACGTTTTGCAAACCCTGGCTTCAACATGTACATAACTGGAGCAATGACTAGATCGTAAGCATCCAAACTCTCTTCCACGCTGATCATATCTGTTCCCATATTAAGCTGATACAGTGCATCATAATATTTGTGGACCTCATCCACATAGTTCAAGGCCACACTCGGTCCGCTCGATAGTTCTACCGCCCAACGATTCTCCCAGTCGAACATGATCGCAACCCGGTTTCTGGAACGAGAATCTATTAACGCATTTCCTACTTGCTGTAGTTCTTTGCCGAGCGCTGCAGTTTCCCGAAAAACGCGAGTATGTTCATGCCCTACGTGCTCTATTACCGCACCATGATACTTTTCGCAAGCGCCTATGGAACGCCGTAGTTGGAAGAACATCACAGTGTCAGCTCCGTGAGCCACAGCTTGATAACTCCATAATCGCATCACACCCGGACGTTTGAGCGCATTATACGCCTGCCAATTCTGCTGGCTAGGAGTCTGCTCCATAAGCATGAAGGGTTGCCCGCTTTTCAGACCCCGCATTAAGTCATGGGTCATAGAGGTCATACTTACTGGCATATCCATAGTAGGATAGTTGTCCCAGGAAATAACATCCATATACTTGGCCCACTTAAAATAATCCAGCTCTGGGTAGGTTCCCATCATATTCGTTGTAATGGGTATATTCGGCGTAACCTTTTTCAACTGCTCATATTCAAGTTGGTAACATGCAAGCAAGCTGTCCGACTGAAAACGACGATAATCTAGGGAGATGCCCTGGAAGTACGTCTGATTGCCACCCCACTCTTCACTAAGTTCGTTAGGTACTACAATCTCATCCCATGCATAGAAAGTATGGCCCCAAAATGCAGTGTTCCAGGCCGTGTTAAGCTTCTCCAGTGTGCCGTATCGCTGCTCCAGCCACACTCTGAACTCCGCCTCACATCGATCACAATAGCAATAGCCACCATATTCATTAGCAATATGCCAAGCAGCAAGCATTGGATGATCCTTATAACGCTCAGCAAGCTTAGCTGCCATCATTACTGAATATGTGCGATACGTCGGACTGTTCGGGCAGGAGTTGTGCCTCCCCCCGAATTTGCGTTGTCTCCCTTGATAATCCACGCGAAGAATATCTGGGTATTTCTTGGCCATCCAAGCGGGATGAGCCCCTGTACTAGTAGCTAGACACACCCGCATATGGTCTTGCTCAAGACGGTTCATGATTGAATCCAGCCAAGAAAAGTCAAATGTATGTTCATCTCGCTGTGACTTCGCCCAAGAGAATACATTAATGGTAACGACATCTATACCTGCAAGTCTGAACATGCGCAGATCTTCTTCCATTGTGGCTGCGTCCCATTGCTCTGGATTGTAATCTCCGCCATACCAAATTTTTGGCAAATCTTCACTTAGCATGCATCTTTCCTCCCCACAAAGTGATCTCAATTCTGGTTGGTATTAACCTTTAATTCCTGACATGGCGATCCCTTGAACAAAATACTTTTGCAGTACTGCAAAAATGAAAATGGGAACAACGACAATTAGGCATGCTCCTGCCATTTGCAGAGCGTAGTTCTTGCCGGCTTCCAGTTGGAAATACTCCAAACCTACAGTAACTAGCTGCTTTTGGATGTCATTAATGAAAATAAAGGGACTAATAAAATCATTCCATGTCCAAATGAAGGTGAACAATCCCATTGTAATTAAGGCAGGTACAGCTAACGGCAAAATAATTTTGAAATAAATTCCAAAATGAGAGGCTCCATCAATCAAGGCAGATTCTGTTAGATCTTTTGGAATACCCATAAAAAATTGACGAAGTAAGAAGATGAAAAATACATCAAATGCAGCAGGAAGAATAATAACCCAATGGGTATTAATCAGTCCCAGATACTTATAGAGCATGAATTTGGCTACAATCGTCGTATCCGCCGGAATCATCATGGCGCTAATTAGGAATAAGAACAAAATGTTTTTACCTGGGAAGGTAAGTCTTGCAAAAGCATACGCCGCCATAGTAACTAGCAGGCCTCGAATGACCACAGTCAGTACAACGGTACTGAACGAATTCCAATACCACTGGAAATAATATTTATGGTGAAAAATGGTCTCATAATTCAGCGTATAGATGTGGTCAGGTATGATTTTCATCGGATTAATAAATACATCAGCTGGTGCTTTTAAGGAAGCAGAAATCATGAACACAAACGGAACTACCATGATTAAGCCAATCAGCAGCATCATGACATTGAACAGACTTTTTCTTAGTAATGTACCCATCGCTTCTGTCCTTTCCATTGAATAATCGTGATGACAAGTACAATAACAAATAATATTATGGCTTGTGCGGATGCATAGCTGTAATGATTCAAGGTGAAGGCCTCTTCATAGATATTCAGAGAAATGACTCGTGATGAAGTACCGGGCCCCCCGTTCGTCAACATTCTGACAGATGCATAGTTTTGGAACGAGTTAATAATGCTTGTGATGACCAAAAAGAAAGTAGTAGGTGAGATCACCGGAAGTGTAATGGACCACAATCTTCTCCAACGCCCCGCCCCATCGATGTCAGCGGCCTCATATAGATCTTTGTTGACACCCTGTATCGCAGCTAGAAATACTATCGTCTGAAAAGCCAAGCTCTGCCATACATTCACGCCGGCAATGGTAGGTAGCACAGTCTTCATGCCGCTTAACCAGAGCGGAGGTTCAAAGCCTAGACTTTGGATAATCTGATTCACGGGTCCACCAAAAGGATCTAGCAATATGGACCACACAATAGATACGGCCACTACATTAGCTACATAGGGCATCAGAATTAGAGTACGTGTAAATCCTCGTAGAGCAAAAGTTCGATTGAGCAACTTGGCCAAAATAAAAGAAAAAATAATTAGACCCGGTACGTAGAACAACGTATAAAGAAAACTTTTCACAAAAGCATTCAACGCGATTGGATCATGGAATACCCGTACGTAGTTATCCAGCCCAACGAACTTCACCATACTGAGCGGCTTGAAAGAGTTGTAATTCATAAGGCTAATGATTACGGAATACACCATAGGGATCACGTTAAATATAAGGAATCCGATTATAAAAGGAAGGACGAAGACTAAGGCGGCTCCCGTCTCCCGATAGGCAAGTTGAGAAACTCTTGATAATAGACTAGACTTAGCTGTCTTTGCATTTCGGTTCATGTTGATAGCTCCTTATGAAGGATGAAGGACTCCTAGGCTTATCGCCATCGGAATCCTTCTCTAGAATGAAATTTACTTTCCGCCGGCATCCTTAATCGCTTGGTCCGCACGCTTTTTGATAGATTGAATCGTATCATCTAATGATTTTTGCCCTACCAGATACAGATCGGCCTCTTGCAATATAATGTTGCTGTACTCTGTAGATCCAGGACCTGTAATTTTCTCATCTACAAAGCCAAGATCGTTAGAGATCAATGCTTTATTCAGTTCTTCCGCAGATATTTCTCCGCCTAATTCATCTGATGTTTTCTGGAATAGCTTATTGATATCTTCTTTGCTAAGATCAACACGGGCTGGAAGATTCCCATTATATTTGTAACTATTCTCAGCCATCCATTTAACATAGGTGTATGCATCTTCAGCATGTTCAGCATTTTTGTTAATTCCGTAACCCGCTACAATGCCGAAATTGTTATTGCCTTTGCCGTCCGCAGGTACAGGTAGTTGGGTGATGCCCACTTTCCAGTCTCTTGGATAAGTTGTCTTATCTTTGAACTGATTGGTGTACCAAGTCCCGATAAAGTGCATGCCGTAACTGCCTGACATGAAACCGTCCCATGAGAGCTTCTTGGATTTGAACTCTAACCAGCTAGGTTGAATTTTCTCTACGTTGCCCAGATCTCCGAAAAATTTCAGTGCCTCTTTGAATGCCGGATCGTCATAATTAGAGGTTCCGTCTGCTTTATAACCGCTTACATTATGTTGTCTGGCTAACATGTACATATAATTATCGTAATCCAACATATAAGATCCGTAGATGCCTTTAGCTGAATTCGTTAATTTCTTTGCTGTCGCGATATAATCATTCCATGTCCAGTTGCCTGAAGGATAAGGGACGCCGGCATCATCAAAAATTTTCTTGTTATAGTATACGGCCCATTTGCCCGCTTGGTCAGGTAACACATAGGTTTTTCCATCGGCAAACTTCGGTAAATAATCACCATAGATTTTTTTAGCATCATAATTTTCCTTCTTCATCAGATCATCTAATGAATACAACCAGCCGTTAGACCCATACTTATCAATTAAAATAGGGTTGGTCAGGCGAATAACATCTGTTTTTTCCCCGGAAATCATATCCACATCAATTTTCTTGTAGACTTCTATTCCGTCGCCCGGTACTACATTCATTTCAACTTTAATTCCAGTCGCTTTAGTGAAATCTTCATTTTTCTTCTTCACTTCAACACTTTCTGCTCGCTTTGCATCTTCGTATACCGTTACGACTCTTTCCTTTTTCTTGCCCTGCTCTGAAGAATCTGTAGATGCCGAATCAGACTTGGAACCGTTCCCACAAGCCGTAACTAACAACATCGATGCCAGGAGAACAACAAATGCACTTTTCTTTTTCTGTGGACCCACAATAACCCCTCCGTGTCGTTATAATCATGTTCTCCTCAAATTATAAGGAGTACCCAGGCTTGTTAACATGCACATCCTAAAGATCTAATGTCATTATTTAAGTTCTACATTTATTTGTTTTTGTTGGCTGCCGAACAGGATACACATTTTAATGATTTCATGTACATATTTACGATATGAACTCTTGTAGGTCAGATATTAATGACTCAAAAAACTCCCATCAAAAAACGCAGCCGGATATTATCCCCAGCCGCGTTCTATTACAAAGTGGTATCGGTCTTATACTGGACTGGAGAACAGCCCACTATCTTCTTGAACACTCTACTGAAATAATGCTCATTTTCATATCCGACTTTGTGACCCACTTCATAAATTTTCAATTCGGTTGTCCGCAGTAATATTTTGGACTGTTCAATGCGAAGGTGGGTCACATAGTCAATAAAGTTTCGCCCTGTTTCTTTTTTGAACAAGTTGCTTAAGTAAGAGGGCGAAAGCTGTAAATACTCCGCAACGGACTCCAGTGTCACACTGTTTGAGTAATTACGCTGGATAAAACGCATGGCTGATTGAATGAGCCGGGAACCATCGGAGAGAGTTCCCATTCCTTTTACCCATGTCTCTTGTACCTTTTCCAGCCACTTAATCATGTCACTCTTAGAGCTCCAATGATCCATCCCCTTGAGGTGATTGTCCATCCAAGCCGATGCCTCCTCACCCCACCGAGATGACAAAAGAAATACAATCGGTGCACAATACACCTTCAGACTCTCCAGCGAATAACCATTCATATTAGCTAATAAATACCGAAGGTTATCCATAACTTTAATAACATGGTTATCTTCATGTCGCTGGAGATACAGCTCCAAATTGCGTATTTCTTTGGCAATATCTGTCGCCTCTGAAGTAGCACTCAGAGAGTTAATCTCTCGATATAAGAAGGTCGTCCCTTCAGAATGCGCATATCGCAAGCTTAAAGTCTCCATTGCTTGTCTATAGCTTTGCTTGATATTCATAAAATGGTGAACGGGCTCACTTATGGCGATACAGACAGAAAAATTCAGATATTTTTTAAGAGCATATTTTATTGTTTCGGCCAGCTGACAAGCTTGTCTCAATGTCTCTTCTATTCCTTGATGTGGGGGAGCAAAATATAACATCAAAAATTCCTTTGGATGCATGGATACAGAGTAGCACTGATTATGACCTGAAGAAATTTCATGTAATATATTCAGAATTGCATAATTCAGCAGGTGAATTTCGTCATTTCCGTATTTCTCATAGATCTCCATACCATCTGTCTGAAATACCAGAGATAACTTAAGACCTTCAAATAGTTCAAGTTCAGCTTCCTTTGTTCTTTGCAGATATTCGGGTTCTGTATGAATCCAGCCGTAGGCTAGATCTTTGAATAGCTTTTCTCTTAATAGGTCAATCTCCTTGTTCCTCAGTCTATCATGCTGTGCGATCTGCTTCTTTTGAATGCCTTCATGGTCCAATTTCTCCGCAATTTTCTTCAATTGATCTAACAGTTTATCCGGTTCCATCTGTAATTTAATGAAATAGTCTTCTGCACCATTCTTCAAGGCTTCTCTAACATAGTCAAAATCATCGAAAGAACTAAGTACAATAAACTTGATGTCTGGATAATGCTGTCGAACATTAGAGATTAACTCAATTCCGTTCATTACTGGCATTTTGATATCAGTGATGACGATATCTACGGGATTCACCATCAGCTTGTCATAGGCCTTTTTCCCATTCTCCGCTTCCCCAACTACAGTAAATCCATTCTCTTCCCAACGAATTAAGGATTTGATTCCTACTCTGGCTAACATCTCGTCATCGACAATCATGACCTTATACATGAATTACTTCACCTCGCTTTGTTCCTGCAATGATGTATTGGTTAAAGTAACGGGTATAATCATTTCAACCTCAGTGAACTTGTTCTGTTCACTTCGAATAGTAAAAGTACTTTCTTCCCCATAAGTCAGCTTCAATCTTTCTTTTACATTGGACATCCCGATTCCGCCTCCGGGTAAAGGATGGTCCATACGCCTTTGAAGTTCCTCTAATGCACTTTGGGACATCCCGACCCCATTATCTCGAACTCGTATAATAAGTTGATCTTCCCGATGCTTCATTGAGACGATAATTTCTCCATCTGGTTCTTCCTTCGGCTCAATGCCGTGAAAGATTGCATTCTCAACAATAGGTTGCAAAATGAATTTTACACAGGGCATGCCAAGTAGTTCATCATCAACATCGTATTTCACATCAAAATGGTTATTATATCGGATTTTCTGAATATACACGTAATCTTTCAAATTTGATATTTCTTCTTCAACTCTTATAAAAGGCTCATCATGTTTGATGGTATTTTTCAGCAATCTTCCAAGAACTTCAACAACTTCTCGAATATTATCTGATTTCTGGATAATGGCCATCCAGCGAATCGTATTCAGCGTATTGTATAGAAAATGTGGATTGATCTGTGCTTGAAGCGCTTTGTACTCCGCATTTTTCTTCTTCTCTTGCGCCTCTAGATTAGAATGAAATAATTCCTGAATTCGTCTTATCATGAAATTAAAATGTTTATTCATAATCCCTACTTCATCGGGACGTTCTATATCTACCCGCACCGTCAAATCTCCATCCTGAACCTTTTTCATAGAGTTCGTTAATGTTCGGATCGGGCGTACGATTTGTGAGGACACAAACAACCAGATTACTGACGTGATAACAAACGAAATGAGAAAAATACCTACCGTATTTCGAAAGATTTTATCGGTACCTTGGTTGAGTGAGGAATAGGGAATCGTCTCAATCACTCTCCAGTCATACTTCGCAATGGGTACTTGTGCTAACATCAGCTGTTCCTTTGTATTCCCATCCGTTGTGAGGTACCCCTTGTCATGTTGTTCTCGGATACGTTCTATACCGGGAAAGGGTTCATTCAGGAGTTTGTTATCCGAATCAAATACGATATGATCCCGATTATCAACAATGTATAGTCTACCACCTTCGGACAACTTCATATTTTTGAGCAAGCCTGTAAAATATGACTCTCTAAAGGTTAGATAGAGCGTGCCCATGATGGAATCGTTCTTCTCCCCTTTGATCGCTCGTCCAAGTGCGATAACGCTTTCATTTTGTACCCGATAATTAGCGATGTTTTTATGAATGCCCAGCCACATCACTTGACCTTTCATTTTGTTCACTTCACTAAACCACGGTTGTTCTTTAATGCGGTCGATGTCCAGACTAGTAGCATCCTCTCCATATAGAAGATTCCTGTCATTTCGTCCGATGACAACTAGTGAAGAAACATAGGCAAAAATATTCGTATTAATCGAATAGGTTTCAAGCTGCTCATCTACACGTTTCATATCATAGTAGAAATCGAGATCATTTTTGTAAGAAGTCATCAAAATATTACGAATGACGGGATTAACATTAATGAATTTCGATATCTGCTCCCACTGTCCTAATTCCCTGTCAATATTCTCACCTATGAAGCTAAGATTCGTCAAAAAAGATTCACTTAATTTCTCTTCAAGTATATTCACCGAGATACGATAAGACATATAGCTAATTAATGTAGTTGGAAGAATTAACACTAGTAAGAAGGAAAGAATGATTTTGTTTTTAATACTCTTTTTAATCAATTTATGCACAAACCTTCTTTTCAAAATTTTGTAGTGGCAATACTTTATCCCTTCCAAGGATAAAGAGATTTTCTATAGGCGTTCGGAGTCATGCATTCACGCTTACGAAACGTATAGATGAAATAGCTGAGATCTTCGAAGCCAACACGTTCGGCAATCTCTGCCAGAGAAAGCATAGATGTACCAAGGAATACTTTGGCCTTTTCCATCCGAACTTCCAAAATGTACTGATGCGGTGACATCAACATATATCGGCGAAACAGCTCACGCATATGACCTTCACTTAAACAGACAGCCGCGGCTAAATCTTTCGAGCTTAGATCGCTAGCATAATGTTCGCGAATATATGTGCACATTTCTCTTACTCTTTTGTCAGAGATCGGGGAAGGTGTAGACATAGATGGACGAGTAAGCTGAATGAACATGGACAGACATAATTTGGTCTTAGCCTCTAACCATAAGGCACATTCAATATCACTTGCGGATAGTACGAGCCTAGGCTCACTTCTTCTGTAATAGACTTTCGCAAGTTCTAACCACACTTTCTTTAATTCCTTAGTGGTGGGACCTTCTTCTGCAAGTACTACTACGGGAACACCAAATAAATCGCACCACTCCATCCCCCCTATCAATGCTTGAATTCCCATAGAGACGTAGGTAATCGGTTCTATTTCACCATCAAGATGGGTGGTTGTAACCTTCTGATTGGATGGCAAAATAACGATGCATCCGGGCTTAACAACGTATTCTTGATCTCCTATGTAAAGCGTTCTATTCCCTTTGAGAATATACCAGATTGTTGTCACAGGAATAAGGTATTGATGGAAATTCCATTCTTTATCTCGCTTCCACTCATATACAAAGTACAAGGATATATCATATTCTTCCGTGGCGGTATGGTGGATTTGATCATAACTCATAGAGGTCACCTTCTTCGCTAATCTGACGATATCTTTGTTTTTTTATATTATATCTTTGATTAATTACTAATAAAAAATAGGGTTATTCATTATATTTATTCATAGATTACAATCATCACCTTTGCAAATTCATATTACAAGGAGTGCAGCGGATGTCAGTAACAAAGGATCAACCGAATGTCATCGTATTTTTCACGGATCAACAGCGCATGGACACGACGGGTGTTCATGGGAATCCTTTAGGTTTGACACCTCATTTCGATCGTATAGCCAGAGAAGGAACACATCTCTATAACACGTTCACCTGCCAACCCGTGTGTGGGCCGGCGCGTTCTTGTCTCCAGACCGGTATGTATGCCACTACGACAGGCTGCTATCGCAATGAAATTCCACTTCCACCCGATCGCCGTACACTAGCACATTATTTCAATGAGGCTGGCTATCAGACTGGGTATATTGGCAAATGGCATCTAGCTGAACATGAACCTGTTCCACCTGAAGAACGTGGTGGATACGATTATTGGCTTGCTGCTAATTTGCTTGAACTCTCTTCAGACGCGTATAGTACAGTCCTCTATGACAATGCATGTAATGAAGTAAAGTTGCCTGGATATCGAGTTGATGCACAGACCGATGCCGCTATACGTTATATTGATCGTCATCAGGAACAACCCTTTTTCTTATTTCTGTCCTACATCGAGCCTCATCATCAGAATCATACCGATAACTATCCGGCTCCTGATGGGTATGAGGACATGTTCACAGATCGCTGGACTCCACCGGATCTAAAAGCATTAGGAGGTTCACATGCTCAGCATCTAGGAGGATATTATGGTATGGTAAAACGCTTGGATGAAGCGCTCGGTAGATTGTTAGATGCCTTAAAGAGCCTTGATCTGACAGAGAACACCATTATCTTATTCACGTCAGATCACGGGAATCATTTCAAGACCCGCAATGGTGAATACAAGCGTACAGCTCATGACAGTTCCATCCGGATCCCTGCGGCCCTATATGGCCCTGGGTTTATGCAAGGCGGACAGATCCGTGAGATGGTTAGCTTACTAGACTTCACACCGACATTATTAGATGCAGCCGGGATTCAAGTTCCAGCCGAAATGCAAGGACACTCGCTCATGCCTCTTGTTCAAAGGGCCCCTACGCAATGGCCTGACGAAATATTTTTGCAAATTAGTGAATCGCAGGTTGGAAGAGCGATCCGAACAAAGCGTTGGAAATATAGCGTAACCGCGCCTAGTTTGGACGGTTGGAATGCGCCTAGCTCAACACATTATGTAGAGACCATGCTATACGATCTTCAAGCGGACCCTTATGAGCTCACGAATCTGGCTGGAATTGAATCGTATCGAGAAATTGCCGATGAGCTTAAGCTGAGACTTATCACTCGCATGATTGAAGCAGGAGAAGAAGCTCCCATCATAGATTCTGCCGAGCCCAGGTCTGCGGGACAGCGAAGAGTGTCTATTGAAGAACTGCGATTAAAATTATAGTTGCATGATCATTCTATATTTAGTTCTATATGGCTATGGCAAAATGAGGGAGTTCCGCCGAATTCCCTCATTTTGTATACCCTAAATTCATAGAATAGGTCCGTTTTTAGTCCTTTTGCAAACTGCGTGCTACACGGAATCCACAATTTCCTGTAGAGCTGTCTGGTGTGTTGGAACTTCTTGCCGCAACTCTATAACGATTACAGTAGGAACGATGGCACAAGTAGGATCCACCTCTCATGGATCTTTTCCCCGTAGGAAGTAGGTAGTGAGGATTGAGGGCAGAAGATTCTAAGTGATAAGTAGGACTGAACCAGTCACTGCACCATTCCCATACATTCCCCGCCATATTATATAGACCATATCCATTCGGCTCATAAGCATTTACGGGTGCCGTACCTATATATCCGTCTAGCCCACTGTTATGAGTAGGGAATTTCCCCTGCCATATGTTACATCGATGTATGCCACCCGGTTTCAGAAGATCCCCCCATGGATAGGTTTTCTGTGCTAGCCCGCCGCGGGCCGCATATTCCCACTCTGCTTCCGTGGGTAGTCGAACCTCCGCCCACTTACAATAAGCTGCCGCATCATGCCATGAAATGTGAATCACAGGATGATTCATTCGATCTTGTACGCCAGAATCCAATCCTTCAGGGCACTTCCAGCTAGCACCTTCCACAACCAGCCACCAAGGCGCACCAACAGGGACATTTGTAACGTGCCGTCTGGTGTCTTCCGAGACTAATAGATGAAAAACAAACGACCAGCCAAAACGCTCGGCTTCTGTCAGGTAACCTGTAGCATCTACAAACTGCTGGAAATCAGCGTTGGTCACAGTATAGGGAGAGATTTGAAAAGAATCGATCTCAACTTTTCGAATAGGTCCTTCCCCATCTGCGCGAAAACCTTCTTGTGTATCCGTACCCATCAAAAATGATCCTCCCTGAATCGTGACCAGTTGATCCCAGACCATACTAGTGGTGCCGGATAAGGTGTGCGTAAACTCTGTTTTATCGTAACCGCTAGTCAAGCTAGCTTTGTCTCTACTAACCGAGCAACAGGGAGTTTGTTGGTTCAAGCTATCTACACCCACTTTCTATAATTCATTTAGCAATATTTAAAACAATACGATACCTCCAGCACCGGCCGCAACAATAAGTATGAGGGGATGTAGTTTGTACTTATATAGAAGTACAATACTAGCTCCGCAGATCAGGACTGTTCCTATCATGTGCCAAGACAACCAAGTTTCGGTCTGGTCTGGCAAAAAGAAATGAATCGCTGCATATAAAATAAGTCCCGTAACCACTGGTCTTAACCCATACAGAGAGGAGTTAACCCAAGTAAAATGCTGGATGCGAAAAAATAAAGATGCTAGACAAATGATAATGACAAGCGAGGGGAGAATCATACCTAGAGTAGCCGAGACTGCACCAAGGATTCCTGCTGTTTTGTACCCAATTAAAGTAGCTATGTTCGTTGCAATAGATCCCGGTGCCATACTGGCAAGTGCAACCGCTTGTTGAAATTGACTGGAGGTTAACCAAGCATGGTCTGACACCTCATATTGAATGACTGGAATAACAGCGTAACCGCCACCAAAAGAAACAAACCCAATTTTTAAAAACGTGAAAAATATATTCCAAAGCATCTAAGAAACACTCCTAGTTGTAAGACTTTTCGACCTAAATATAATATTCCGAATAGTCTGAGTCTGGATCATCTGGAGCTAGTTTGTTTTCTCTTTCCGTGCATACTTTCATTCCTAGATATTTCTTGCCTTTGATCAGCAGAATACCTGCCAAAATGCCAAAACCAATGATATATAAAGGACTTATGGAGATCGAAAACAAGATCAAAACCGGTAAAAGGGTTAAACAAGCCGTAGCTATATCCAACACTGCTTGTTTGGACATGCGATAAGCAGCCATAAGGATCAAAGCAAGAACAGCTCCATGAATTCCTTTTAAAGCAGCCTGTACCTTGATATTGTCTTGGAAAAAAAGATACAAAAAACTTAATACAATGGCAATTAGAAATGTAGGCAGTGTAATGCCTAGTACAGCCGCAACCGCTCCTGTTAGGCCCGCTTTCCGATAACCTACAAAAGCAGCTGCGTTCACCCCGATTCCGCCGGGTGCAGATCCAGATAAAGAGATAAGATTGGACATCTCTTGCTCATCGATCCAATTTCTTCTCTCCATCACTTCTCGTTCGATTGTTGGAATCATTGCGTAGCCTCCACCGAACGTAGAAGGGCCAATTCTCAAGAAAGTTCCGAACAGCTGAAGGATGACTTGATATCTTCTCACTCTTCCCCATCTCCTTCCATTCAATGAATTCCCTGAATTGATCATATCACATTAATTCCATTTTGGTATTAAGTTTAATGAATTAAGTGGAATTAAAGAAAAAAACGAGATTAAATAAAGAAAATAAAATGTAAAACCAACTAAATTTTGTATTATATTTATACTTTATTCTATAATGGATAAAAGTCGCGCGTGGAAAAAGATACTTTTATTAGATATAATCTTCTTATCTATTTCATATTCCGAGGAGCATCCCATGCATGAATAATGAGGAACATTATATTCCCTCTTCCAAAAAAATCGTCTATTCCCATATTGCAGATAAAATAACTATCACAAAAGCAGAACTCCTAGCCAATACCGGGTTAACAAGCACCACATTAACTCGTTTGTTGGATGAGATGATGGAGGAAGGACTTATTCAGATTGCTGAATTAGGACCTTCTCGGGGTGGAAGACGCCCCATTTTATATAAAATTAATGCCGATTACCGTTATATTTTTGGCATAGAGATTTCTAGAATTCATTCCTCGATTGGATTATTTGATATGCAGTTGAATGCTAAGTCCTTCATTCAGTGGCGAATGGATGAAGCGATGACGCCGACACGTTTTTTGAAATATGCCTTACAGCAAATGCGATTATTTCTAAGGGATCACCATATATCCCACGAACAAGTGATGGGGGTAGGTATAGGCGCTGTGGGTCCTCTAGATCGAGATTCCGGAATGATTTTGGATCCTGTATACTTCTCAGCCTCAGGTTGGAGCAATGTTCCCATATGTGCGCTGCTAAGTGATGAGACAGGTTGGGTTACAGCGATAGAGAACGGGGCAAATGCGGCTTTACTTGGGGAACAGTGGGTGCTGCGGAACGAACTTATTCAGCATGCCTTGTATCTTCATGCGGGGGTTAGCTTGCGCTCGGCGATGATGTCGCACGGCCGGATTATTCATGGCACGGTAGATATGGAAGGTGCAATTGGGCAAATGATCATTCAGACGGATGGTTCCAGATTGAATCATACGGGAAATTATGGATCATTAGAAGCCTATGCTTCGATTGAATCTTTGGAAAAGCAGGCAAGAACTCAGGCTAAAATGGGAAGATTTCCTTTTGCTCATCAACTAGAAGTTGCACCGGAACGAATCAATTTTGAATTCCTCAGACAGGCACAAAAATCGGGAGACCCGTTCGCTCAAGAATTGTTCAAGCAGTCTGCTACGTACTTAGGGGTTGGTGTTGCCAATATCATTAACATGTTCCATCCAGATCAGATTATCCTCGGTGGGGCTCTCATTAATTCAAGCCCATTATATTATGATACCGTTATAGAAGTCGCCCTAAAAAATACGTATTATCATCCTAAATATCAACCTCACTTCTCCAAAGGTCAACTCAAAGAAGCCGCCGTTGCAACAGGGGCAGCTTTAAGTGTGTGGAAAAATATACCTTTTTGAGTTTCTTAAGTTTTGTTTGTCAGCTTTTAAAAAAATGATGGGATATATCGTATTTGATTAGAAACAGTTGCTATTTCTAATTTTTCATATGTTGTTTTTTTCATTTATGTAGTTACAACCCTATGCCGCCTAAAGGACGGAGTCGAATTGGCTCTATGGTGGCAATGAGAGGACGCGCACGCTGAATGATAGCTAACACCTCGGTGTTATGCAAAGATTCTGCATGTGCTTCGGTATCCCGCCACATCTCTGTGATCCATATAACATCGGGGTCCTCTACAGATTCATTGATTATATAGAGTTCACAACCATCGACATGTCTCAGACACCGCGACGCTTCCAGTAATAACGTGCTTAGTTCCTCGCGTTTGCCGGGTAGAGCCGTCAATTTTCCATACATGGTATACTTGTCCATTGTAATTTTGTCATCCTTTCTCATAAATAATAATAATTTTCTTATGATACAATTTCTCATCTATTACCTGCTTATTGTACTCTGTTCTATTGCAAACCAATGATTCTTTTAGCTATATATATTTTTTTTGAGTGATAACAAATTAAATTCAGTACATTTTTTCTTCACAAATAATTTTTTCTTTACAAATATAAAAACACCTTTATGATTTGCCCTTATCTTACGACAAGAAAGCATGCTCACAAGGGTGTTCTGAGGTATATTTAACTTCTAAAATCTCATGATTTCTTCACAACAGGAATCCACATCTCACCATACACTAAGCCGTCTCGCTGTCCCATCTCCACGATGGTATTCGGTCCGCCGACATAAGCAAAATCTTTCGCTTCTGGTAACACCTGTCCAAAGGCAGTACCTGCAAGCTTAGTACTGAGCACTTCTGCCGTCTTCTCTTCTCCTTTAATAACTAAATATTCACCTTTTGGGAACTGAATTAACCTATGAGGCTCGGATGCAACTACTTCTGTTAAAACGCCCGCATAATACATCATCTTGTTATTTATGGCCTCATGCACAGTAAAAATGTAATCATTTTTAGCCATATCCTGCAGCCGTTCCAATGTGCCATCTTGTTGAATTTTCAGCCAAAAATCCTTCTTCTCTTGATTTATAGCCTTAAAGTCTTTGTAATCGCTCTTGATCTCCGTTCCAATACCTAACACGGTAAAGCTGTCTTTTTCCTCTAACGAATAATTTTGCAAACTGAACACTTCCTTCTCTTTTTAGTTTGATGATTTCTCTTTTCACTTGCTACGTTTATAATAACTATGAATCATGTCACAATATGATACTGTTTAGGAGAGCTTATGAGAAAAGTTGAACGAATCAATATTATGATGCGGTATATCAATAATCGTGCCCATTTTACAATTTCTGAAATCATGCGAGAATTTGAAATTTCACGTTCGACAGCGATTCGAGATATAAAAGAAATTGAAACGATGGGAATGCCTCTTGTGGCTGAGGTGGGCCGAGAGGGTGGCTATTTCGTCATGAATAATTCTGTGCTTCCCACCGTGCGCTTCACGGATAATGAGATTAAAGCTCTTTTTATTGCGTTTATGGCTACAAGAAACCAACAACTTCCCTACCTTAAGAGCCGACAGTCTCTTGCTGAGAAGTTATTGGGTCTCCTCTCCACTCATCAGCAGGATGACTTAGTTATTTTAAATCAAATATTGCTCTTTGAAGGTACGAACCCCCATAACCCTGACCTACTGGATCTCTCAGATCTTCCCCATCCCATGTTGGAGCAACTTATTCAGATTCTCCTTGTGGATAGATATGTTGCAGTTACTGTCAAAGAAGAGAGTGGCCTTAAATATTATTGTATGTACATATTGCATCTTTATCGTGAAAAAAGCTTTTGGTATATTGAAGGTTTTGATACCGTGGAAGATAAGAGAAAGATGCTCACAGTAGATGATCTCGTTCATGTAGAAGTATCCCCTATCAAAAAAAGGATGACTAGGAAAAGGATTGTAGAAAAATTAAATCAACAGGAAGAAGTATACAACATTGTCCTTGAGCTAGGGCCTAAGGCGATTGCTCAATTCAAAAAGTATCATCCATTCCAACTCTCCCTTTCCTATATGGACCCCTTCCAGACTACTGCTGTATTAAAGACTTCTATACATGCTGAGAACTCAGAAGAACTGAATGAAATGGCGGATTGGCTACTTTTTCTAGGGCTGGATATTAAAATTAGGAGGCTACCCAAAGACGTCTCAGAAGCTATTCAAGCGAGGATCGGAATGTACACGTAAACTTTGCTCAAATATACAGCGACATACACAGCCCTAAGATCATCACGGAAACAATATAAAATGGCCTTTTACTCAGATGTTTTTGTGCTATCCAAGTTCCATAAGAAGCAACGATAGCAATACTTGAGAAGAATGAAAGGAAAAGTAGTCCTTCTTCTGATAAAAGAAAAGAATCCGCCCTATTAATAAAGAAACCGGCCATTAATAGAACAATGTATACAGGAATAATAGAAAGGAATACAAAAGCTAAGGTCTGCAACCAAAAATAATACCTGTTTATGGAGCGCAGTAGGATCACACATAGAAGATATAGCAATATATCTACTGTGAAAAATGTAGGGACTGTCCAAGTAATCAGCGGCCCCATATTATTTGAGGTCTCTCCGTATATCGTACGAAGCGTGAATACATAGACCATAGGTCCGGTTATATAGCTTATAATAGCAACCCAAATATAGAAAAAATCTGAACGTTTCACCTTATCCCTCCCTCTATAATATTAGTGTAGCTTTTTATGGAATTATTTACAATTTATTGGCATGGAAAAGTAGACACTTCCAAACTGAAGGAAACTGGAATAGTACAATCTCATCGCATAATATATATCCCCGATGAAGCTATTCTTTTGTGGAGGTGATATGGAATTATGGCTTTTATACTGAGGTATAACACAACAATGAACGGAGCCATGACTTTTACAGGTAATACGTTAGGTCTGAATAAAGTCGCTAATCAGAATAATCAGGGAACAGCAGGATCTATTGGGGCCTTTATTACACTGAATACATCATCCCAAGTAGGGAACTTCCCTCTGGGTACGACACTAGATTACACTCAGAACTCATCAGCTGCCATTCTGAGTCTCCCTACAGGGTCAACTGTACTGTATGCAGAATTGGTCTGGGCAGGAAGTTACAATTATGGCGGTTCGGATGTGAGCGCTGCAATTGCGAATCCAATCAAGTTCACTACTCCTGCCGGAACGTTCTCCATTACTCCAGATCCAGCAACGGCTGCCAATACAGCACCTGCAGCTAATTTCTATGTCAATTCAGCCAATGTTACATCTTTGGTTCAGCAAGGAGGAATCGGCACGTACGTAGCGGGAGCTATTCCAGGAACCGCTGCTGCAACCGAGAACAATTCCAATTTCACCGGTTGGACGTTAGCTGTTGCCTATGCTAGCCCCTTCTTGCCCTCAAGGAATATGAGCATTTTTGTTGGCGCTGAAATCGTAAATGCTACGATTGGCGCAGCAACAGCATCCATAACAGGATTCGCCACACCCGTTACGGGCGTAGTGACCGGAAGACTCATGGTTAGTGCTTGTGAAGGCGATCCACAAATTGCTGGTGACCAAGCGCTCTTTGGACCTACAGCTGCTCAACTGGTTGCCATATCGGGGCCGAACAATCTTGTCAACAATTTCTTTGCCTCTCAGATTAATAATGATCAGGGTCTACTGAACACAAATGGTACATTTGGTAATCTCAACAGTACTCCCGGAACGGCAGTTATCGGTGCTAGACAAGGATGGGACATTACCAATGTTGATGTGTCTCCTGAACTTGTCAATTCCCAAACTACCGCAGTCATTCAGCTTTTATCCACGCAAGATCAATATTTGGTTAACAGTGTGGGTCTTCAGGTGGATGTGAATGCCCCTTTCTTCGTATTCAATAAAAGTTCCAATGTAACTAGTGCCTTTGTTGGCGATATTGTTCAATATACGATTACTGCATCCAATCAAGGTACCGCATCCGCTACACTTGTTCTTTTGACAGATAATTTCCCTGCATCGGGTAACTTCGTTCCGGGTAGCTTATCCGTTGATGGTGTTCCCCAACCTGCTGCAAGTCCTGTAACCGGGCTAAATTTAGGGGTTATTACTCCAGGTCAGACGATCACCGTCGTGTATTCTGTACAAATTGTCTCACGCCCCACAGGTTCAACCCAGTCCAATGTAGCCAATCTTACTTATAATTTTCAAAGTCTTCCTAATGGACCTACATTTCAAGGTATGTCACAGTCTAATGGAAATAACGTTACAATTAATAACCGACCGCCAACCGTTCCCAATTACAACTATACAACCAATAAGAACGTACCTGTATCAGCTCAAGTTGTAGGTACTGACCCTGACGGGGACCCACTAACTTATACACTGAACTCCACACCTAACAATGGAACAGTGGTTGTTAATCCTAATGGTACATTCACGTATACGCCGAATCCCGGGTATGTTGGACAGGATTCTTTTACCGTTCTAGTCAGCGATGGTCAAGGTGGAACCGCGGTTTCTACGGTAACCGTGACGATTGTCGATCAACCCCCAACTGCTCAGAATTTAAATTTATCGACCAATAAAAATACTCCTGTGAATGGCCAGGTCATAGCTACAGATCCGGATGGTGATCCACTTACCTATGCACTCAACTCCCCTCCTGCGAATGGTACAGTTACAGTCAATCCGAATGGCAGCTTAATTTACACTCCTAATCCAGGGTTCTCCGGAACCGATTCATTCACTGTGATCGTTAGTGATCCGAACGGAAAAACGGCTATATCTACCGTGACTGTTCAAGTAACCAATCGCCCTCCTACCACTCAAAATGTAAACTTAACTACACCTGAAAACATCCCAGTCTCTGGTCAAGTCGTTGGCATTGATCCCGATGGTGATCCTTTAACTTATACGTTAAATTCTCAGCCTACTAACGGTACGGTCACTCTCAATCCAAATGGTACGTTCACGTATACACCGAATCCGAATTTCATTGGCGTAGATACATTCACGGTATTAGTAGCTGATCCAAGCGGAGGAACCGCAGTATCCAAAGTTACAATTAATGTTGTAAATCTACCCCCTGTCACTCAAAATGTTAGTCTGTCTACATCCTCCAATATTCCGGTGTCAGGTCAAGTTATTGCTACAGATCCGAATGGGGATCCTTTAACGTTCACACTGAATTCTCCTCCAGCTAATGGCACAGCCGTCGTGAATCCCGACGGAACATTCACTTACACCCCCAACACAGGGTTTGCAGGTACTGACAACTTCACCGTGCTGGTTAGTGATGGTCGCGGAGGTACGGCACTTAGCAATGTATCCATTCAGGTTACCAACCTGCCCCCGGTTGCACAGAACCAGACGATCACTACCCCAGGAAATACACCTATTTCAGGCCAGGTTATTGCAACGGATCCGAATGCAGATCCTCTAACTTATGCCCTGAATTCCGTTCCAAGTAACGGAACCGCCGTTGTTAATCCAGACGGTAGTTTCACGTATACACCAACGACCGGTTTTAGTGGTACCGATACGTTTACGGTTATTGTTAAAGATCCCGCCGGAGCTTCTGCTATTGCTACAGTAACTGTCATTGTACAAAATTTACCGCCTGTAACTTCGGATCAAAGCTTGTCTACATTACAAAATACTCCCGTCTCAGGCCAAATCATAGCTACGGATCCTAATGCTCACCCTCTAACCTATAGCTTGTTATCTCCACCAACAAATGGAACAGTAACTGTAAATCCAGATGGTTCGTTCACATATGTACCCGCGACAGGCTTTGTAGGCAAAGATACGTTCTCTGTGCTTGTAAGTGACGGCCAAGGGGGAACAGCGGTATCTACCGTTACAATAGACGTAGCTAATCAGCCGCCAGTAGTAACGAATCAGGTACTGTATACACCGCAAAATACAGCCATCAATGGTCAGGTTGTTGCTACTGATCCAGATGGTAATCCCTTAACCTATGCACTGCAATCACCGCCAGGCAATGGGACTGCCATTGTGAATCCTAATGGTAGTTTCACTTACACTCCAGCAAACGGTTTTGTAGGTCTAGATTCTTTCACTGTTCTTGTCAGCGATGGCAAGGGGGGCACAGCCGTTGGAAGTATATCCATTAATGTTATTGATCAGCCACCGGTTGCACAAGACCTCTCCCTATCAACCAACTTTAATACACCATTGAACGGACAGATTCCTGCTACCGATCCGGATGGTGATCCATTGACCTACACAGTGACTACACCTCCAGCCAACGGTACGCTTGTGCTCGATCCGGCAACAGGAGCTTTCACGTACACACCGAACAATGGGTTCTTAGGCGTGGATACCTTCACCGTATTAGTTAGTGATGGCAAGGGGGGAACAGCCGTATCCAATGTGCAGATTGGCGTGCCGGTCTCGCCACCTGTAACTTCGAATTTAGTCATCAATACCAACGCTAACGTTCCTGTTCCCGGCCAAATTTTGGCTAGCGATCCCCAAGGAGAGACGCTGACTTATACACTAACCACACCTCCTTCTAATGGTACGGTCACATTAGATCCAGCGACCGGGGCTTTCACATATACCCCAAATCCTGGTTTCGTAGGTACGGACACATTTGTAGTCACGGTAACCAATTCTAGCGGTGTACCTGTAACTTCGACGGTCTCTGTTAACGTAGATAACCAGCCTCCAGTTGCCCAAAATCTTACGGTAGGTACCGTTCAAAATACACCTGTAAATGGTCAGATTATAGCGATTGATCCAGATGGTAATCCATTAACCTATACTTTAGCTACCCCACCTACGCTTGGCACAGTGATTGTGAATAATGATGGATCCTTCACCTATACACCAAATCCGGGCGTAGTGGGCACAGATACGTTCAGTGTGCTTGTGAGCGATGGATTGGGAGGAACAGCCACATCGATAGTGACAGTAAATATTATTGATCAACCGCCAGTAACTCAAGATGTGAAGATCAGCACACCGGCTAATATTGCTGTGAACGGAGCCGTAATAGCCACAGATCCAGATGGTAATCCACTCACCTTTACACTGAACTCTAGTCCTGCGAATGGTACGGTTACGGTTAATCCTGATGGTACATTTACCTACACACCAAATCCAGGATACATTGGGCCCGATAGTTTCACCGTCCTTGTCAGTGATGGTAAGGGGGGGACTGCTCTTTCTACGGTATCTGTAAATGTATTTAATCTCCCACCTGTAGCTACAGGCACGACAGTAAATACATTAGAGAGTGTCCCTGTTAATGGAGCAGTGACAGCCGTTGATCCTGAAGGAGGACCTGTAACCTTTACTCTCCTTAGTCCACCTGTAAATGGTACGGTCGTTGTAAATCCCGATGGTACATTCACCTACACACCGAATCCGGGATTTGTCGGTCAAGATTCCTTCAGTGTCCTTGCGACTGATAGTCTCGGCGCAACCGATGCCGCAGGGGTAATCGTAAACGTTGCAGTCAATCCACCAACCACCACGGACGTGAACCTTGTTACAAATATAAATATTCCCGTAGCAGGTCAAGTCACCGCTACTGATCCAGCAGGTGATCCGCTTACATTCAGTCTAATCTCAGCACCAGTTAACGGAGTTGCTGTGGTCAATCCTAATGGTACATTTACGTATACACCGAATCCAGGCTTTAGTGGGCAAGATTCCTTCACAGTTCTAGTGGACGATGGAAAAGGTGGTACCGCAGTATCTACCGTCCAAATTCAGGTTGTTAATCAACCACCTGTAGTACAGAATGAAATTCTAAACACACCTCAGTCCATTCCAGTTAACGGGACAGTCATCGCAACGGATCCAGATGGAGACCCTCTAACTTATATAGTAGGGAATCCACCCGTCAATGGAACGGTCGTCTTGAATCCTAACGGCACATTTACCTATACGCCAAATCCAGGATTTGTAGGTACAGACTTCTTTACGGTTAACGTTGCCGATACGCATGGAGGAACGGCTTCCGGCGTTATTACGATTAATGTGAGGGCAGATATTCCTGTAGTGTCGGATCAGACTGTAAGTACGAATAGCAACACTCCTGTAACTGGAAAGATTACCGCTACAGATCCAGATGGCGAACCCTTAACTATTGCTGTGTTATCACCGCCTGCTAATGGAACGGTTACGGTTAACCCGGATGGGACCTATACGTATACGCCAAATCCGGGATTTGTAGGAACAGATAGCTTTACTGTACAGGCGACTAATATTGGTGGAGGTGTCGGAACCGGTGTTGTCACGGTTCAAGTGAATAATATTCCACCCGTCGCCGTAGGAACATCGATTAGTACTCTTGAGAATACACCTGTTAATGGCGCCGTAACTGCCACCAGCCCATTAGGCAACCCGTTAACATTTGCCTTAAATTCCCCACCTGTGAATGGAACAGCTATAGTCAATCCAGATGGAACCTTTACCTATACACCGAACCCAGGTTATGTAGGCCAAGATACATTTACGGTCATCGTCACAGACCCATTTGGAGGAACATCAATTGCAACCGTAACGGTGACAGTATCCGGTCAGCCACCTATTACTCAGAATCAAAATCTGTTGGGTACCATAAATACACCGTTGAGCGGCACAATTATTGCGTCCAGTCCTAGTGGAGATCCGCTCACGTATACTCTTGGCTCTCTACCAACCAATGGTACGGTGGTTCAGAATCCAGATGGCACCTTTGTGTATACGCCAAATCCTAATTTCGCAGGTGTAGATTCTTTTACAACCAAAGTAACTAGTAGCAATGGAACAAGCGTAATCTCTACCGTAACCATCACGATTCCAATTCTTCCACCTGTGATTAATAACACGCAGTACACCGTATTTGCCGATCTACCACTTAACGGACAATTAGACGCATCCAGCCCAGAAGGTATCCCAGTGACGGTGCAACTGGCATCGCCTCCGACCAACGGAACGGTCGTTGTTAATCCAGATGGCAGCTTTACGTACCAACCTAATCAAGCCTTCGTAGGTACCGATACGTTCACAGTCACAGCAACGGATTCCAATGGGGCCTCCACAACGGGTACGGTGACCATACTTGTCATTGCAGGTCCGCTAGTGGCACCTGATGTATTCTTAACCACACCTGTGAATATACCAGTATCTGGAAGAGTTCAGGCCAATGATCCGGATTCTTCATCACTGATCTATACGCTCTATAATCCTCTAGCGGCAAATGGAACGGCTGTCGTCAATCCAGATGGCACATTTACCTATACACCGAACCCGGGCTTTACAGGTGTAGACAAATTCCCTGTCATCGTAACGGATGCT
This sequence comes from Paenibacillus shirakamiensis, assembly GCF_017874255.1. Taxonomy (GTDB): domain Bacteria; phylum Bacillota; class Bacilli; order Paenibacillales; family Paenibacillaceae; genus Fontibacillus; species Fontibacillus shirakamiensis. The sequence continues at coordinate 1,163,929 of NZ_JAGGLD010000001.1, forward strand.
TATGGATTGAATACCATCGCAGTTGTCACGATTACCGTAGTGGGTGATGTGCCAGTAGGCCCACCTGTTAATGTAGTTACTACGCTAGGGCAAAGCGTATCAGGCGTAGTTCAAGTCACAGATCCTTCAGGGCTCCCAGTAACCTACTCTTTGGGAAATCCGCCAAGTCACGGGGATGCTACCGTCAATGCAGATGGATCATTCACCTACACACCCGATCCGAATTACGTGGGTCCAGATTCCTTTACGGTCATTGCTACGAATAGTGCAGGAGCGCTTACCATCATTCCGGTCAACGTAACTGTGGTATCTAGTGGCGGAACGGGGCCTGTTACTACAGATATAGGCATTGGCACCAATGCAGGGCAGCCTGTATCAGGTCAAATTTTGGCGAACAGTCCAGAAGGTCTTCCTCTGACTTACACAGTCGGAACTGCTCCAAGTCATGGCACCATTGTCCTGAATCCGAACGGAGGATTTACCTATACACCAGATGCAAATTTCACAGGTAACGATTCATTCACTGTGGTCATCACAGATAGTGCAGGACGAAGTGTAACTTCTACAGTGTCGGTCGTCGTCTATCCTGTTAATGTGCCTCCCGTTCCAGTGAATCCTGGAGCACCTACGAATCCGAATACACCAACAACCATTAATGCCACACTGAGTACAATTGAGGGAGTACCGGTTAGAGGTGCGGTACCCGGAGGTCCGGGAGCTGTCTACAACCTAGTTACGAATCCATCCCAAGGTGTAGTTGCACTAGGTGCAGACGGTTCCTACGTATACACACCGAATCCGGGATTCGTAGGCACGGACCGCTTCGTAATTCGTTATACCGATGCTCAAGGCAAAGTATATCTTTATATCGTCACAGTGACTGTCGCAGCCGCGAGCACACCAACATCAGGATCAGGGAATACGGGCACAACTCCAAATACAGGGGGCAATGCTGAGTCAGGGAATACCTTAACCTTAATCTTAAAGGGAGAGGAGAATCGGCCATTTAACGGGAACGTTAATTCGCTCGGGCTGGGTAGCATTGTTCGGGCCAGAGTGGTGAAAGGACCACTCAATGCCAAACTTTCTTTAAATGAGGATGGATCTTTCCGAATTGTGCCTAACCGTAATAGCAGAAAAATTCAGTTCACCATTATCGTTACGAATGAGCTTGGCAAAGAATATACAATAAATATCACTGTAATTCTCAGTCAAGATGCTGAAGAATAATACAAGGCGCTCATTTTAAAATACATCAAAATATTTTCTCCTCCACCTTGCTGCTTCATTGCAGCAAGGTTTTTTTGCGAACATAATTAATTTGAGTTTATTTCTCTAATCTGTGAATTTCCAATTAACAAAAAAAGCCGCTTTAGGCGACTTTTTAATGAATTTTTGACTAAATAGCAAAAGCTCGCATGCTCAGTTGTATGATTGTTTGTCCAAGGACTGAATACATCTGTGGAGCGTCTCCTTAATAGATGCGCGAACATCATCTTCTTTGTACTTAAGAATGGACATCGTATCCGCGGGGCTCAGATAAGCATCCCGGTGTAGGATCTCAGCCATCATGCTCATGTGCACCCCCTGCTCTTTGCCTGCTTTAGCTTTTTGCCGATCCATAATTTCCATGGCTGGTTGCATCTGCTCAAGTGGCACAACTTTGACGGTAGTGTCTTTCTGTCCCAGTGCGTCGGCTACCATTTCATAAAATTCACTATGCTTCATGTTGAGACCACAAATCGCATATTTTCCGCCGTGTTCTCCATGCTCCATGGCCCCTACCGCTGCTTCGGCAACCTGCTGTGCGGTGACCATTGCTGTACCTCCACCTAGTACCGGAACACTAGCTTGATCTCTAACTCGCTCTATAAACCGGGTCCATAATGGCATCCGGCCAGGCATTACACCAAAAATGTAAGGTAGACGAATACTCATCACATCCATCTTTCCAATGCCCTCCATATACGCTACTTCCTCTTGCAGCAATCTAGAGCGAGGATAAGCATTTTCTTTTAAAGGAATATCAGTCCATGCTTCCGCAAAATGGGCAAAGTACGAACCTAATATTACAAACTTCTTCACTCCAGCTTGTGTGGCTAATCTAGCAATACGCTGTGTAGGAAGAACATTGGCTTCATAAAAAAATTTCATGGCCGGAGCCTCAGGCAGTGTCCGTTCATCTACTCCAGCGGCATATATAAATCCATCGACACCTTCCAGCATTCCCCGTATATCTTCATCTGACATCTCATGAATATTCCCTACTCTGTGCTTAACTTCACTCGGTAAAAGATTCTCAGTCGGCATCTCGTGCCGTGAGATTGTAGATACTTCATAGCCTCGTTTTATCAATTCCTTAACTGTGAAGTAGCCTAGAAATCCCGTCCCACCTAATACAAATACATTGTTCATGAAGCCCATCTCCCATATGGAATTATTCAGTAGAGGATTTGTATTTCCCTATCCTTAGTATTTACCCATTTTTTCAGAACCAAGATAACCTTCCTGTAATCCTAACAACCTTCCTTATCTTATTTCGTAAATCGATATCCAATTCCCCAGATGGTCTCGATATAGGATGAATCAAATCGATCCAGTTCAATTTTTTTGCGCAGATTTTTAATATGTACTGCAACCGTGGCTGTGTCAACGATCACGTCCATTCCCCAGACAATTTTAAGGAGACGTTCTTTACTGAAAACTTGGTTAGGATGTTCTGCCATACAAGTTAGCAATTCGAACTCTTTTCCGGTTAATATCACTTCGGTACCATTCACGAAGACACGTCGTGCCGATCGATCAATCAACATTCCACGAATGCGAATTTCATCTCTAGCTTGTTCTCGATTCCCTGTTAGACGGTTATAACGAGCCAGATGTGCATTTACTCTTGCTACAAGTTCACTCGGACTGAAGGGTTTGATAATATAATCATCTGCGCCAAGTACTAGCCCTTTAATTTTGTTAACTTCTTCTTGTTTGGCTGATACCATGAGAATGGGGATATCTTTCTTTGCACGGACTTGTTTGCAAATGTCATATCCATCTATTACAGGTAGCATGATATCTAAAATAAGCAGATCATAATGGTCCTCTAGTATTCTCTTCAGTCCCTTATCTCCAGAGTATTCGATATCCACATTGTATCCAGATACTTCCAAATAGTCTTTTTCCAAATCTGCGATTACTGTTTCGTCTTCGATAATTAAAATTTTTGGCAAGAATACTCCCCTTCTTCCTGATCCATTTTTCGCAGTGTGAACGAAAGGGTCGTTCCTTTTCCTTTTTCACTCGTTACCCAAATCTTTCCGCCATGCTGGCTAATGATATGATGTGCAATGGATAATCCAATTCCACTTCCCCCTGTCTGCGAATTCCGTGAATGATCGGCACGATATAATCTTTCAAATATATGTGGAAGGGCTTCCGCTTCTATCCCCTTTCCATTATCCTTGATTACTATGGTTATATATTCGCTAGATTCCGTCATGTGCATTCTAATAGCTCCCGCTGCCTTGTCCATATATTTGACGCTATTCCATATCACATTCATGATGACGCGGCGTAATTTCTCACGATCACAAGTAACAAAGATGGTGGTCTTTTGTTGATCCTCCCAACCTATGGTAATCCCTTTGTCTTGCAGTTCTAGCTGCAGTTCTTCGATACAGTCTTCTAAGTATTGATACAATTCAACTCGTTCAAAATGAAAGGGTTCTTCTTTCAAATCCAGCTTTGAGAATAAAAAAAGTTCATGGATTAATTGGTCCATATCAAAAACTTTGTTATAGATAATCGTTAGATATTTATTTTGCTGTTCTGGCGTACGAGCAACACCTTCTTTAATTCCTTGTATATAACCTTTGATAGCCATAATTGGTGTTCGTAAGTCATGTGATATATTGGAGAGAAGCTCTTTGCGATTCCGCTCATACTGCACTTGTACTTCTAACGATTCCTTCAATCTACTGCGCATTTCTTCAAAAGATAAACTTAATTCGCCTATTTCATCATGTCTATGAGGGATGACTTGAAAATCCAAGTCCCCTTTTTGAATCCGTTCGGTTGCCAGCTTCAAAGAACGTAACGGCTTAATAATACTTCGAGACATGTAATAGGTCATCATTCCATTGGTAACAATTAATCCAAATACTAGAGTGATTACGAATAAAAGAAAATACTTACGTGCCAGTTCTTCGATGGGGCTGATATGTTCAATGACAATAATGCTAATCGCATTGTGGTTTGCATCATAATAATCAAATTGTTTGTAGTAAAAGTATACGTCCTGTATCTTGAAATCCAAATTTTCAATTTGTCCCTTCCCTTCAAAAGGAGGAAGAAATTTCTCGAACGAATAGGGGTCAAGGTAAGGTGATACATAGATAAGCTGTTCGTTTCTACGAATCAATAGTCCAGCCTGGTTCTCATTTAATTCTCGATCGGTTTTCGCTAAAAATGCTGTATCCTCCAACTTCTTTGGCGTATACGATGAAAGGATTTTCAGTCTACTGAAAATATCATCTTCATCCTCCACATTACTCACCGTCGTCTGATGGTCCGTATCTATGAATGATCTTATGATGCGATTATCACCAAATAAAGCAAAGCTAATTAACATGACCGTTATTCCACAAAAAATGATCGGTATAATAATCATCGCGATATAGGATAGTAATAGCTTGATACGTATGGACATTAAGTAACTCCCATGTTCATTTATTCTGGATGATTGCCGGAATGTTCTCCCGTTGAGAATGGCGTTGTCACGCCTTCATAATTCATCATCGTATGCATACCCATCTCTGCATGAACGAGATCATGACAATGGACCATCCATAATCCACTGTTATTAGCTTCAAGGGCAATTTCATATTCTTCACCGGGGAAGATATTAACGGTGTCTGTATAGATTGGACTTCCTTCCATAGCTTTTCCATTTTTCGAAATTACTTGAAATGTATGTCCATGTAGATGCATCGGATGAATCTCTACCCCCTTATTGCGAAAACGGATTTTTACAGTATCTCCTGTTTTCACTTGAATAGGGGGTATATCTGCACCTGACTTTCCGTTAATAGTATAGACCCATTCTTGCTGACCATATTTACCTTCGGCTAGATCCATGTCTAAACTTTGAGTAAACTTCGAATCGATTGTGAATTTCCCAACTCCCTTTTGTCCATATTTCGTGAAATCGAACCAAGGGTAACTTTTTAGATTAACAGGTACCTTAGGCGATACCCCATCTCCCACGGTTGCACTCAACATGGAATTCATACGTGTAGAAGGATTAGCGTTAACGAGCTTCACCGATCCTACCTTCGGCATTTCAAAAACTAAATCATAACGTTGTGCCGCTCCAATAGGAAGAATAGCCTGATTCAGCTGAGATCCTCCCTTTATATCCCGACCATCGAGTGCAATGATCTGAAAAGGTACACCAAGAAGCGTCATTATATGTGTATTATTAGATGTATTAATCAAGCGAAGACGTACCCTCTCACCTGGCTTGGCGTCAAGATGTAACCCTTCACTAGTCTGATTTAAAGTGAATACGTCATACTCGTCCCCATCTGAAAGTTCTTCTAATTGATCATCCGTTGGCTTCATCAGAGCACCTACTAGCATGTTACTTTGGGGAGTATTCCAGTCTATTTCTCGGTCATCCTCATTATCGTATTTTTCATTATTAATATCACTCTGTTCCTCATCGTTCCTATTATGATCCCTGTCATCAAAAGAGCTTTCAACTCCGCTTTTCCACTCATGAATGGCGACGGTATAATCTTTTTCATATTGGACTATCGGGGTATTCGGTTCAATGACAATCGCTCCGAATAAACCACGTTCCGTCTGCTCCGCACTCATTTGATGAGAATGATACCAGTATGTTCCTACTTGGTCAGCATTAAAAGTATACGTATACGTCTCACCCGGCTTAACGGCATTTTGGGTAATCCCTGCCACACCATCCATAGCTGCAGGAACATCCAGCCCATGCCAATGAATGGTTAATGCTACGGGTAGATCGTTTTTTAAATGCACAACAACGCGATCTCCTTGTTTTACACGAATTTCAGGACCGGGTGATGTGCCACTAAATGTCCAAGCTTCTACCTGTTTCCCATGTCCTAAGTTAATATTTTTCACTTGTGTTTGAATATCAAACGTCTTTGTGTTCCTTTTTGAATCCGGCGTGGTGAGTGTGGTTACAGATATCCCATTAGAGTTCATACCCATCGGGGAATCTTCTTCATTAATTGTGCTATTCATATTATTAAATAAAAAATAACCCCACACCGCTAACCCTAGGAACACGACAGAAGCCATGATAATAATTCCTCTGATACTTCGAAAGAATCCATTTTTCATTTTAGTCACTTTTCCCTCTTTATTTTATAGACGACCAGCATAGCATGAAGGAAAAAAGAAACTTTGAAGAATTGATAAAGACTTTGTAAAGAAATGCGCTTTTAAGAGCAAAAGAAGCTCCTCTCCTTAGGACTTTCACTAAGGAGAGGAGCTTCTTTTATTATTTAAATTGTAATTCATTGCTTACAGATAACTATAACCATGTATATCGAAACTTCTTAATTGTAAATCCTGCCAAATAACATTATCGTTATCGTCAAAGCTAAGTAAAATGCAAGGAGTATATAGAAGAAATATCCCGTTTTTGTCTTCGTAGAAGTGTGGTTATCAGGTAGCCAACACTTGAAAGTTATATATTGCACATTATATTTAGTTCGATTAATATAAAACTATAATATTGTTCTATATACATAGAACTATTCTAGGAAGGAACTGTACAACCTATGAGTTATAAAGTGAATGTTGATTTTGCGCCCATCTATGAATGTGTGAGCAGTATGACTGCATTTTTGAGTAAACAAAATCACAATACGCTAGATATCGGAAAACTTTGGGTCCGTGAAGTGCAGGACCGCTTTGCTCCAGCTAGGCTTCAACAAATACGCGATACGATGAAAGCTACGGACGGCTTCAATCTAGCTCCTTATATTTGGAATTGTCCTGGTGAGCGAACGGTGAATGGCTTTTTGGAATGGTTTGACGATCTTTCTACAGGTCAGCTTTATGATATCATAGCAGGTTTGAATTTATCGGTACCCTCCCATCTTCATGAACTCCGCATCCGGACATCGGAAGCCCTACGAGAATGGGACAATCAGTACTTTAGCAAGATTGACCCTGCTATTATAGAAGGCTTAGCAAAGGAAGCGAATTTCAGGCGTTCTACTTTAGCGGGTAACAATGATCGTGAGGTTTATGAACAGGCCACTCAGGGCATGCGCCTGTACCCTAACTCATTGCTGAAGCAAGTGGTGCTGATTCCACAATTTCACGCCCGCCCTTTTGTAAACTCTGTAATTTTTGACGAAATGATTTTCACTAGTTACTCTTGTGACATTTTCCCATCTGAATTAGGCCGACCCACAGCTGAGCTACTACGTCTAACGCGAGCCTTATCGGACGAGAACAGATTGTACATCCTTCGCCTATTGGCGGGAAAAGAACAGACCTTCACAGAGATCGTTCGTGAAATTAAATTGTCCAAGTCCACCGTACACTACCACCTCATAGCGTTAAGGGCCGCCGGGCTGGTCATTGTACATTATGATCAAAAAAATATCAGGTACAGCCTGCGTCTAGAAGCTTTGAATAACCTCCCTCAGCAAATAGGAACTTATATTCAAGACTGAATAGGACAGGAATATTCCACTTCCGCCAGTCAATTTATTCCGCATGTACGGAGGAATTCTTATGCTTAAACGCAGTTATTACGGTTTGCTTACTACGGTCACGCTTAGTTCATTCGGTGATGTATTTGGTCTATTAGCCATGGAATGGCTTGTCTATGACTTAATTGCTTCCAAACTAGCCATGGGTGCTATGGCATTAAGCTTCAGTGTACCCGAAGTTGTCCTGCGTTTACTGGGCTCGCCACTATCTGACCGGCTGCATCGCGGACGATTTATGGCCGGACTTGCTTCAATAAGGCTGTTGGCGTTATTGTTGCCGCTGAGTCTTGGACTCGCAGGTCAGCTGCATTTATGGCATTTATTTCTCGCAGCCGGACTTAGCGGAGCTTGCTCTGCTCTGTTCATGCCCACTGCGATGGCTATTGTGCCAGGTATAGCAGATGAACACAAACTGATGCGCGCATTCGCAGTAATTGACGGTTGCCGTAGTGCAGCGGCCCTGCTAGGGCCAGCCTTGGCTGGAGCTGTAACGGCTACTATGGGAGCTTTGCCTACACTCGGGATTAATGCTGTATGTTATGCTGTGGCTATCCTTACATTGCTTTATTTACCTAAAATGCAGAGGCCCGTAGCAAAAGAGGCCTCACTTTCTCTAAAGACTTATGTAAAAGACATGGGCGAAGGTCTTTCCTTCTACAGAAATTATCCAGCTATGCTCTCTATTATGGGCATGGTCTCCATTAGCAACATGTCCTCTATAGGGATATGGACGATGATGATCCCTTATGTTCGCGAAGTGCTGCACCGAGATGCTACTGCCATGGGCACACTTACGACCGCTTCAGCCCTTGGAACAATAACCGGACTAGCGATCATTTCATGGATAGGTGAAATGAAGAGACGGCGAACCGTCATGTTATGCAGCTTAGCTGCCACAGGTTTTTTCAATGCTTTACTAGGTCTATTCCCAAGTTATTCGCTTGCACTTTTTGGCTTATGTGCCGCTGGCGTTGCTGGCCCTTTCTTTGGTTCTCTCAGCTCTTCTTTGCATGGAACGCTTGTGCCCGCACATCTACAAGGACGAGTCAACTCGATTCGTTTTTTAATTGGTGGAGGACTGCAACCTTTAGGTGCATTAGCAGGAGCAACGGTTGCAGAATGGTATGGTCTGCCCTTCTTATTCTTGTCCTTAGGTCTTCTTCCTCTCCTTTGTTCAGTTGCAGCTATATTTATTCCGAACTTGAAGGATTTAAATGGGGATTTAATGTTAGAAAAATTATCAAGTTGATATTTATTGCTTTATCTTTGAGTCATATGTATATCCATGAAAAATTTAAAGCCAAGAATTCGTAACAAAGCTATTGAGATTGCAGATGCACTACTAGGTGCAGACTACGAGGAAAAGCGCACCATTGCCATTGGTATTTCACAAGCTGAGAAATGGGATAAAGATCATCCCGCGCCAAAGGGATAACGATGCTCCAGCTCTATCATTTATTTGCACAAAGAAACCGCCTGACTCCCCATACATGAAGGGATTTGGCGGTTATTTAACGATTACATCGTATATCACTAGAGCACACTCCGTACCGAATGAATCGGCGTGGTGGTAAGGGTTTACCTGCTATACTCACCGAGAGAAAAGTAAATAACGTTTCTTAAAGCGGTCGATAAAACAGCGATATCAGCAGTACGACGACTGCATCCATCATAATAAACACAGTACCCACTTTTAACTTCGTACATTACATTTACTGATTAAGATGGAAAGAATATCATCACCGCTGGTAGCCCCACCGAAACGTAGAACCAAACCTGCAGCAAATCCCGTTACCAAACCTGATCAGATAGCTGCAAGAAATTAATTATTATGAAGATCCATTACCAATATTGAATAACGTTCCAGCAGGTCGTAAAAAATAGACAAGGACAACGTGGCAATCAATGTATTCTTAATATCTATAGTCGAACAGAAAAACCTACTTTACACTAGAATATGCCTTCGATTCCATAATATAATGATGTTCACATATTCGCAATGATTCCTGTGATTAGAATCACAATTACATTTTCGTCCTCTTATTATACTGAGTAAGAAAGAACGAATTTAACAATTCACACATATGAAAGAGGGAAAGCGACATGCTTACATCTAAGACTATAGACATTATTAAATCAACTGTTCCCGTATTAGAGGTTCATGGACAAGCCATTACAACAACCTTTTATGAAATGTTGTTTAAAAACCATCCCGATTTACTAAATATTTTTAACCATGTAAATCAACGTCAAGGCAAACAACCTCAAGCACTTGCAAACGCAGTGTATGCTGCTGCTCTTCATATTGATAATCTAGAAGCCATATTACCTGTTGTGAAGCAAATTAGCGAGAAACACCGTGCGCTAAATATTCAACCCGAACATTATCCTATTGTGGGAGAAACATTACTTGCAGCAATGAAGCAAGTACTTGGTGACGCAGCAACACCTGAAATTTTAAATGCTTGGGCTGAGGCTTACGGCATTATAGCTGATGCTTTTATTGGTGTAGAGGCAGATATGTATGATGCAGTCGAAAACATCTCAGGTGGCTGGCTTGGATTCCATAAATTTGTCGTAGATTTAAAGGTTAAGGAAAGTGATGTCATCACATCCTTCTATCTTAAACCGCAAGATGGTAAAGCCATAGCGACTTATCTACCCGGTCAATACATTACAGTACGTGTAAAACCTGATGGAGAAGAGTACACACATATTCGTCATTACAGCTTGTCAACCGCAGCAGGCGCTCCGAGCTATCGGATTACGGTGAAGAAAGAAGCTGCTGCAACAGATAAACCAGCCGGCATTGTATCAACATATTTGCATGATTCCTTGAATGAAGGAGACATTATTGAAGTCAGTGCACCTGCTGGAACATTTACTCTCGACCAAAGTCAAGACATCCCTGTAGTGCTTCTAAGTGGTGGTGTCGGTATAACTCCAATGGTGAGCATGCTTGAAACAATCCTTAAAGAACAGCCTAATCGTTACGTGACGTTCATCCATGCTGCTATTCATGGCGGAGTTCATGCTCTGAAAGAGCATGTAGAACAATTGGATGCAACTCATTCTCACATGAAATCTTATTTATGTTACGAACTACCACGTGAGAATGACATTAGCCATAAAACAGGTTATATCGATTTGGCATGGCTACAGCAAATTGTATCTCCTGAAGCCGACTTTTATTTCTGTGGTCCGGAAGCTTTTATGCGTGCTGTAAATCATGCTTTGCAAGAACTAGGCGTGCCTGCTGAACGAATTCACTACGAATTTTTTGGTCCAGCCTCTAGCCTCGAAGCTTAGTCACTTATGATCACTACTCTTATACGGTTCTGATCCTCAAAGAACACAGCGTAACGATCCGGTCCACCTGCAAAAGGGTATCTGTCCGTATAAAGGATAGATACCCCTTTTTACTTCAACATCGATGCCATAAGATCAACTTGTTACAAAATCTCTCCTCTGTCTGCATACACACTAAGTATGTCTCTCCATATTTTCAACATGATGCAACAATTTAATGCACCCTGAGCAGCCGATTTATGGTCTCACGCCTGACACCAATCAGTTGTCCAATCTCCTCTTGCGTTAGCAGATCCGTAACTTGGACACCATGCGAATAATCATTTAGCCATTCGGAGAGCAATTCCAAACGCTCTGCGGGTGTTCCAATTGTGAGATGATCCAATCTTTGTTGCATAAATCTTACTTTCTCCTGAAGGAGAAGTGCAATTTCCAGTGGTTTCTTTGGATCCTCTCGAAGCTCACGATACCAATCATTCACTGGAATTTTCTCAACTTCGCTACGCATCAAAGCAATAGCCGTACCATGAGCCTCTTTTGGAGTAATGAGTGAATGATGTGGGACGGTCTCGCCGGCATATAAGATATTAAATAAAACCATATTTCCATTCACATGTAGTCTTGTCACTTTAAACAATCCGCTTTTGATGTGATATAAATATTCTCCACTATCTCCTTGCTTGAATAAAGTCTCTCCCTTGTGCAAGATCATACGTTAATCTCCTTTATATTGAGCTACTTCCCATTATGTTTCCTTGACCTCCAAATTAAGTCGTTATCTGGGTATAAGTCTTACCTAGTTCGTAAACCTAAATAGCAAAAAACATCATCAATTGTTGTTAACGGTAGCGGGTACCAGGAGAGAGTGAAATGATTATTTCCCCTGTACAATTAACTTTTCTAATTCCATTGGAGTATGACAAATAAAGTTAGGCGCTGCTTCTTTAAGCAGTTCAGGGGAGTCCCATCCCCAAGTTACAGCAACTACAGTGACATTGATCTTTTTGCAGGCTTCTACATCTCGTATTTCATCTCCAATGTATAGCATTTCGTCTAGATTAATTCCATGCTTTCTCCCCATACTTGATATGGCTCATTAAACAATTGAATCGCTAAAGATTTAGATTGCACCATTGTACCGTCAAAATCAAAAACCAAAAATGGTTTCATTCATTTCACCCTTCTATTTTCTTTTTTTTTCACTTCTGCGATTCAGATCATTCCATCTCAGATAATTTGGACAAATTCCCCTTTTCTGAGTCAAGCGTTTTTTCAATTGTACAAAAAAATTATGACGGCGAATTATAAATAGAAGACTCTTTGATACCCATGTTTAATTTAGAATTCACGCACATACATACGATTTTTCAATTGACAACAAATCAATCCTCAAGATATAATTTCGCTAAACGATTGTAGAACGAAAGAGGTAGGCATACATGGTCCGCAACATGCGAAAAGAGCAAGCAGCAGAAACTCGTGAGAACCTTCTAGAAGCAGCGAAAAGTCTATTTGCAGAAAAAGGGTACCATGGCACTCCCGTACGGGCAATAAATCGTAAAATTAACAAGGGGGACGGCATACTTTACCATTACTTTCCTGGTGGGAAACGTGAGATTCTGACTGTACTGCTAAAGGAAAATTTTGAGTACCGCAGGAGTGAAATCAGACGCACGCTTCAGACTATTGAAGCCATGAATCTCCGGCGAGCTTTGTTGACCATCAGCACAAGGATGCATGAATTATTTATGGATGATGTCGAACTGATGAAGATTTTGTTTCGAGAAAATCATGTGCTTGATCTTGATGAGACTACACAGCTCTCCAATCTCATCCAAGAACAGGTTCTTCTGTTCGCAGATTTTTTACGGAAAAGTCATGCTAAAGGTGAAATTAAAGAAATGAATTTTATCTTAGCTGCTCGGCAATTTCTGACGATGATTATGCAAAGTACAATTGGCCCGGTCATTGGCATTAATATTATTGAAGATGTGAATATTGATACTTACCATGAACAAATGGTCGATTTCACATGTGATTTATGGAAAAATCCTTGAGCAGTATAATATGTTTAAGGATTTTATTTTCGAGTTATATTCAACAAACGTTCAATCAATTAAATTAAAGGAGTGACATACTTGTCTATCTTAAAACATAAGCTATTTATTGTTTTACCTATCCTTGTACTCGCGATTATATTTGTGTTCAGCCTTACCATGATACCTTCCATTAACCCTACGCCTAAGAATCTACCTATCGCTATCGTTAACGAGGATAAGGGAATTGATGTACCACAACAAGGAAAAATGAATATGGGAGATTTAATCGCAAAGAACATTCAGACCATGTCATCCTTTAAATCAGGTACAGACTCCTCTGTTAAATGGATTTCCGTTGAAAGTAATGCTAAGGTTCAAGAAGGTCTGAACCGACAGGACTACTATGCTGCGCTAGTAATTCCCTCAGACTTTAGTACAAAACAAGCCTCCCTTCGTACGGCTAATCCTGTCTCACCGAACATTCAATTGTATGTCAATCAAGGGATGAATGCCCTCGCCTCTAATATGGCTGCCCAAATTTTGAATCAAGTGATTGAAAGTGTAAATAATAAAATACGTACAGATCTGTTAACTGCTATCGATCAAAAAGGTGGAACATTAACTACTAAACAGGCTGCAGCTATAGCTTCACCTATCGTGAAGCAGGTCACAAATGTGAATGCCATTGGTACGCATAGTGCTAGCGGTAACGCGCCAGTGTCACTGTTCCAACCGCTTTGGATGGGTAGCATTGTTGGTGGGATCGTATTCCTATTCATCAAGCGAAAATTTGTTTTGATGACTCGCAAAGAAAAATTACAAGCTAATCTGCTGCAATTTATTTGGGGCGTAGTTCTGTCCCTAGTTGCCGGTTATTCATTCACATGGTTCGCTGATCTTTGGGGTCTAAATATTCAACATTTTAATGATACGGCCTTGTTCTTATCTATAAGTTACCTTTCGTTCTTCCTGATGATCTCTGCCGTTCTTTCATGGATTGGTCTAGCTGGTATGGCTATATTCATGTTGTTCTTATTCTTTGGCACACCTTTATTAACCACAGCGCCCGAGCTCTTATCCACATTTTATCAAGATTGGATCTTAACTTGGTTACCTATGAACTTTATGGTGAAAGGGTTGCGTGAAATCTTCTTCTTTGGGCATGGTCTAAGTTTGAATCATGCTACCATCGTTCTAATTTGGATTGGTGTTGTTAGCTTTATTGTTTTAATGGCTTCATCATTCAAACGCAACGCAAAATCCGAATTACTTGTTGAAATGCATTCCTTAGATTCATAATGTATAGGACACTCCTTGGAGTGTCCTATGTTTCTATATAATTTCCAGTATTCTTTTCATGAATATAGAAATAATCTGCTTATTCCCTTACAGAAAGCGGAATTTCTTTGACTCCTCGTACGATCATACCCGGTCTCCACTCCAAGTCATTCCTATCCACATCTAGCTTCATCAGCGGAAAGTGCTTCAAAAGACTACGAATTGCGATCTCTCCTTCAAGTCGGGCGAGCGGAGCACCTAGACACATGTGAATTCCTTTTCCAAATGCTAGATGCGGACTCTTTTCTTTGGTGATATCGAATTCATTCGGGTGGTCGAACTCCATTGAATCGCGATTTGTAGAGCTAAGTGCAACAATGATCATCTCGCCTTTCTTGAACCTCGTTCCCCTAAAGTCAAAGTCCTCCCTAGCCCAGCGTGATGTACTAAATTCCACTGGACCGTTATATCGAAGTGATTCTTCAATCGCCGAATGAATAAGTTCAGGTTGATTCCGAAGTAGCTCAAGCTGCTCAGGATGTTCGAGTAGTGCAAGGACCGTATTTCCTATCAGATTCACCGTTGTTTCATGACCTGCAATAATAAGCAGGGTTACCACCCCGTACAGTTCTCCCTCTGTTAATGTATCCCCATCTTCTTCGGATACAATCAACTGGCTGATCAAATCTGATCCGGGAGTATCCCGCAATTTCTCAAACATAAATTTTAAATAGTGGATAAAATCTTTCATATGTTGCTGCATATCGTTAGCATATTCCCCATTCCTACCTTCAATTAAGGAGGTGGACCAGAGACGGAATTTATCTCGATCTTCAGCAGGCACACCTAGTATTTCGCAAATCACTATAATAGGAAGTGGAAAAGCGAACTCATCGATCAGATGAATATGCTCGCGTCCTTTAAGTTCTTTCAGAAGTTCATCCGTAATTTCTTGAATACGCCCTCTCATTTCCTCTACAAGTCTTGGCGTGAACGATTTCTGAACCAGTCCCCTTAACCTTTTGTGATCTGGCGGGTCGGAGAAGAGCATATTCTGCGTAAAGACGCTCTGGTGCTCGGAAATACCAGCTATCATCGATCTATCTTTAATTAACCTAGCTTCCTTGAATGCTTTAACGGCATCTTCATATCTAGTTACCATCCATCCTGATTGACCATCTGGGAACACACAGCGATACATGGGATTCGTCTCTCTTAAACCCGCATAAGTAGGAAAAGGATTCGTAGTAAATTCTTTCGTGAATAGAGAACTACCCTTAGATTCATGTGGATTTGAACTCATGAGCCATTCTCCTTTCAAATTTTAACTAGATTTATACCAAAATATAGCATAATTAAGTTTGCAATAACAAATAACCCCGCACCAAATGCACAGGGTTAAGATCATTTAAAAGTGAACACTAGTGTTTAGTATTATTTCAATACAGATAACCTAACAAATCTAGGTCTGCCTCAGACCAATGTTTATTTCCTACTTCTTTTATCATAAGTTCTTCCATAACTTCTTGACCTATGCCCCTTGTCCTTTGAAGTTCCGTATCTATTTTCATCCAAGTACATGTATTCCTTGAGGGCTTGTATCCATTTCTCAAATAAACTTCCTTGCAGTCTGCAAATAAAAGTACAAAGTCAATGTTACGTCCCAAGCAGAATTTATCTACTTCCCGTAATAACGATGATCCTATTCCCCGAGATCGTATACTTTGGGATACACATAAATCAACGATGCCTACAACGGTCACAGGTTCCCCATCTAGATTCATAATTCTGTAGTCTAGACCTAGATGTCCTATGAGGTAATCCTCTTCATTGAACGCAAGTATTCTCAAATGCGGCAGCTGTTTAAAATAATTTCTAGTCTT
This sequence comes from Paenibacillus shirakamiensis, assembly GCF_017874255.1. Taxonomy (GTDB): domain Bacteria; phylum Bacillota; class Bacilli; order Paenibacillales; family Paenibacillaceae; genus Fontibacillus; species Fontibacillus shirakamiensis. Next base: position 1,180,204 of record NZ_JAGGLD010000001.1, read on the forward strand.
CGGATACACATCAGGAAAACTGAAATTCAATAATTCTTGAATTTCCGCTGATAATGCAGGGGTCAGATCATATTCCATCACGTTTTCTATTCTCAATCTAACTCTCCTACCTAAAGTTCCTTTTGCACGAACTCTCTATATTTGGTAAATCCAGCTTTCTGGTAAAATGTATTGGCCAGTATGTGATAAAAGTTTAGTCATACTCCCTCCCTCAAGTTACTTATTATTCTCATCCGTTAACGGACTTGATGTCATCTGTACTAGATCCCATAGATTACCGTAAAGATCTTTGAACACCGCTACTATACCGTAAGGCTGTTCCTTAGGTTCTCTTACAAATTCTATTCCTTTTGAGACCATCTCATGGTAATCCCTCCAGAAATCATCCGTGTTCAAAAATAGAAATACTCTACCCCCAGATTGATTGCCTATAAAAGATTGTTGTTCAGGTTTGGAAGCTCGAGCTAGTAATATGGACGTTCCAACGGAACCCGGCGGAGCTACAACTACCCAACGCTTGTCTTGCTCAGGTTGATACGTATCCTCGATGAGTGTGAAATTTAGTTTTTTAGTATAGAATTCAATGGCCTCGTCGTATTCTTTCACGACAAGAGCAATATGCAGAAGAGATTGAACCATATGTAATTCTCCTTTTCGTTAGTTTATAGTCAACTAGCTGTTCATACTCATAAAGATCTAGCTACACGGAGTCCTAGAACCTCTATATAACAAATGGACGGCTATGGCGGCGCCATGTTCCTCCGAACCCTCTGACATCTTCAAAACTTCACACCCTTCTTTATACAACTTTATGCATTAATTTACAATTAAAATCCTTAAATTCCCTTTAAATACTAAAAAAACCCAATTAAATAGTACATATTTATCCATATACACGCATAAAATTTTGTGATATTTTGAGATTGTAAGATAAATTATGGAAAAGGAAGTGTATTTATGAAGAAGAACCGTTTCGTAGCACTCATGCTTCTCTGTCTTGCATTGTTTATCGTAATTCCCCTCTCAGCATCAGCGGCAAGTACTGCACAGATTACAGGGCAAGGCCAGCTTACCGTTACAGCAAATTTCACTGGTTCTTCTTACGCAGAGCTCTACATCACTAATCAAAATGGCCAAGAAGTATATGACAAAATCTTCACTTCTGGCACTATTAATGCTACAATTCCTAACCTTCCTTATGGTACTTACAAAATCATCATTGGTGGACAAGCTATCTCTGTTTCAAATTTCCACTACAACTTCTAAATTATATCAATACGTAGAGCATACACTTAAAGCCTCGATGTCGAGGCTTTTTTTATTTTGCACATGACAAGAAGTTATAGCTCTCTGCTAGAATTAATTGATCTCTATACGTCATAAATTTTGCTGCATAGTCGTAACTGTGTAGCACAGATGCATGCATTAACTCAACCGCCTTGTCCATGGTCATCCAGTGTATAGATAGTCCTAATGCTTGTTCCTGTTCGGTAAATCTAGGTTCATTACAGACACCCACAGTCTGTGCTATGTAACAATAAGAACGCTGCATAAAACAAGTCATACTCTTATGTTCCTCAATGTATCCTAATTCGTGTACAATATTTGCTTTATATCCTAGTTCTTCTTCGATCTCCCGTAAAAATGCTGCTTTAGGATGTTCCCCCTCTTCCATCCCTCCACCGGGCAACTTGTATAGTTGTTATGTTGTCATATGAAGTAGAGCAAGGTTAGACTTGTCATCCATCACTACTCCTCTAGATCCATACCTAGAAACTTCCTTTACAAGAGCATTCTCTCCTTCAACCAGAATATCGACATCAGTTATTTGCTTGATTAATTTCATTTTGGCTTGAGCTCCCCTACTAGTTAAATGTAACTAAGGAAATTTATCATTTTCGGTAAGACATCAACATTTTTATTGTGAAATTATAGCATATAGCGACAAAAAATGAGCTGCTTCCCTAATCGGAAACAGCTCAAAGTTACGCTTTATTTCATAGTTACTTATCCATTCGACAACGTATTTAATTAAATTAGACTGCGCTTAGCTACCAAGATATCTAGCGGTTTCAAAGACCCTATCCTTCTCAGATCAACCTCTGCATTCACAGCCGTCCAAGCTTCCCCAAGTGCTGGAATGATCTGATGCTTCTCCGTAAAGTTCTGAACAAATACATATTCTACGTATTCATTCGATCGTGTAGAGATAAATACCCCTTCTGGCATCTGAGCTTGCACAGGAGGATGAATGGAGAGTTGCTCTAGCAGATCTTGATACAAGTCCTGATAGAATTTCGGTTCGAATTGACTACCAATATAATACGTCTGGCCTTTCTTATAACGATGACGAGTCAGTACAGGACGGTCTGCATAGAAATTATCGGTATATACCATTAAGATCTCGGCGCCGTGAAGATGCATCTGGTCACACAGCTTAGTGCAGGTGTACTGCCCAGCAAGATGCCGACCTTCCAGTTGGAGCGTAATTTCACCACAATTGTGCTCATGTTCATATAATCCATCGATTTCTTCACTAATGACCCCTGCAATGTCGGTAAGTCCGTGAGGCGCATCCCCTAAAAATACGAGATCGTTCTCATTGACTATCCCGCTCCAGTAGGTCATAACTAGGGTGCCGCCCTTTTCTACAAAGCTTCTTAATTTAAGCTCGAATCCAGCGCGTTGCATATACAGCATGGGAGCAATAACAAGTTCGTATCCTTCTAATTCACATTCCATATCGACAAAATCAACCGTCACACCTTGCTGTAGGAAAGCTTGATAATGCAATTGAACTTCTTCCTTATAGCCCATCCCCTTATTCCGGGGTCCCTCAGAGTCTTCAATTGCCCATTTGTTCTCCCAATCGTAGACGATGGCAACTTGTGCTACTTGATCGGTATTCGCTACTTCAGATAGCTCATGTAAGAGGGTTCCAAGTTCAGCAACTTCACGGAATACGCGGGTATTCGGGCTACCATTATGGGATACAACGGCACCATGGAACTTCTCACTGGCCCCGCGGCTTTTACGCCATTGAAAATATTGAACGGAGTTAGAACCATGGGCTACAGCCTGCATAGAAGAAAGGATGTGCATGCCTGGCTTTTTCAGCTTGGAGACGCTCTGCCAGTTCGTACTACTTGGTGAACTTTCCATGAGTAAAAATGGCTGACGTTTAATCGACCGCATCATATCGTGGAACATCGCGGTATCTATAGCAATCTCGCCATTGTCCTCCTTATGCCATGTGGGGTAGTTGTCCCAAGACACGATATCTATTGTTTGCTTGAATTTGAAATAATTAAGTCCCTCAAAGTAATACATGAAATTAGTTGTCACTGGGATTGTAGGCTGGCTTGTCTTGACTGCTGCAATTTCATGTTGCATGAAATTCAGCGTCTGATCTGTTACGAACCGCTTCCAATCCAGGTTCAGTCCATGCGTGCCTTGCTCGCCATGTGGAGCCGGTGATTCAATCTGTGACCAGTCCGTATATCGATGACTCCAGAACGTGGTCCACCACTGTGCATTCAGTTGATCTAGTGTCTCATACTTCTGCTGAAGCCATGTACGGAACGCGTCTTGACATAGGTCACAGTGGCAATCTCCCCCATATTCATTGGAGATATGCCACAATTGAACAGCTGGATGATTCGCATATCGTGCAGAGAGCTGCTGATTTATTTGTGCTATTTTCTCTCGATAGATCGGAGAAGTATAACAGTGATTATGTCTAGCTCCGTATAAGTTGCGCTGACGATTTGGCCCTACTCTGAGCACTTCGGGATAGGACTGCGCAAGCCATACAGGACGAGCGCCGGATGGGGTAGCTAAGAAAATAGAGATCCCATTTTCATGTAACTTATTTATCACTTGGTCCATCCAGTCCCACTCGTACTTCCCTTCCTCTGGTTCTAACAAGCTCCATGAGAAAATGCCGATGGACATGACATTGCAGTTCGCCTGCTTCATAAGCAGTATATCTTGATCCAGTATTGTAGGGTCATGAAGCCACTGTTCAGGATTATAGTCCGCTCCGTGTAACAGATGATTGCTGAACCAGTCCATCTTATCCACATTCTTCATATCCATCACTTCCATATATCAAAGTCTTATGCCCTATTTCACAGAGCCAAGCATCCCTTGTACGAATTGCTTTTGTAGCAAGAAGAAAATTACAACTGAAGGTAATGTAGTTACAACAATAGCCACCATAATGATGCCGTAATCCGGATTGTACGATGAGGCCAAAGACGAGACAACTAACGGGAGCGTTTTTTTATCTTGAGTCTGTAAGGCGATTAGCGGCCACAAGAAGCTATTCCAATAATTCATGAACGTAATAATCGCTGCCGCAGCATACGTAGGCTTCATCGTGGGCACATATATCAGGGTGAATAATCGCCATTCATTTAAGCCATCCACCCGGCCTGCTTGAAGAAGTTCTCTTGGGAAGGACTTCGTGTTTTGCAAGAAAAAGAAGATCATAAATGCCGTAGTAATCGATGGAAGTACAACTGCCGTAGGCGTATTCAGAAGTCCCATGTTGCTGAACATACGGAACAGCGGAATCATAACCGCAGCGAAAGGCATCATCATGGAGAGCATGAGCAAGCCAAACAGACGACTTTTTGCTTTGGAATGATAAATTTCAAAACCATACCCCGCCATGGAGCTTAGGAATAGCGTGATTATCGTTCCCACTACCGCAATAATAGTAGAATTATAGAAAGCTGCACCTAGATGGGTCATGCCCTGTAATTTATGAATATTGTCCATGAGCATGGAGCCAAATCCAAATTTCCCTTTCAAAATATCTGAGGACGTATTCGTCATCCCCATCAGCATCCATAAGAACGGAAATAAGGAGATGATGGAGGCTAAGATTAGAAAGGTATGCACCATAATTGGGGTAATTTTCTTCATCGTTTCTCCCCTCCAATCTTCAGCTGGAACAAGGCAAGTACAGCAACCATAATCACGATCGCATAGGACACCGTAGCGGCATAACCAAAGTTCGGCGTATAGACAAAGGATAGATTATAAATATATTGCGAAATCGTCATCGTTGCATTGCCGGGTCCGCCCTTAGTAATGTTCACGACCTCATCGAACAACTGTAACGTCCCGTTCGTCGAGATAATGGCGGTGAACAATATAATCGGTTTGAGCATCGGGATCGTAATGCCAAAGAACTGGCGGAACTTGGACGCTCCGTCCATGGATGCCGCTTCATAGATGCTTGGATCGATATTTTGCATGGCCGAGAGATAAAAGATCATATTGTAACCTGTCCAGCGCCATGTGATCGCTGCAATAATGACAACACGCGCCCAAGTGGGGTCCATTAGCCAGGCTACGGGCTCTGCAATCAGATGAATAGAGACCAGCATTTTATTCAAGATGCCATCTACCGCAAAGATGCTTTTGAACAATACGGCATACGACACGAGTGATGTCACACAAGGCAGAAAGATTGCTGTTCGATAAAATCCTTTGAATCGCAGCTTAGGATTATTCAGCAACTGGGCAATGACTAATCCAATGAGAAGCATGATGGGCACTTGGACAACTAGATATAATACCGTGTTGAATACCGCCTGCTTAAATATTGGATCGGACAATAATCGAATATAATTGTCGATACCTACATAGTGGTAGACGCTACCTTTACCCGATTGGAAGGATAACAGTAGTGACTGGACCATCGGATAGAAGCTAAATAATAAGATTAATGCTGAAGGAATGGCAACGAATTGCCATCCGTTCAGCGAGATTTTGTTCCTTTTGCGGTCCATAGTTTACACCTGCTAACTTTGTATTTATTTCACTTGTTGTTCGAAGAGTGACTGGATGTTAGTCAAGCTTTGCGTAAGGTCCGCACCTTGCAAGATGTTAGGAAGTTCGTTCTTTAGGGCGTCTTTGGCTTCTTGGGTGTACATGCCTAGTGAGATCCCTGGAACTTTCTTAGACCAATCCGTGAAGTCACGGTAAATCGCTTGTCCACCGAAGAATTCCGGTTTTTCGCTATATGCAGCACTAGAGAAAGCTGGGATATAAGAGCCTACTCCACCATTTTCTTTTAAGAAGCGTTCATAGAATTCACTGCTTCCACCAATAGTTTTCGCAAGGAAATCGATAGCTGTATCTTTGTTGGCAGAGTTATTCAGTACGAACCAACTGGACCCACCTTCATTGGAAGCATTCACGCCGCCTTGAACATTCAGCTTAGGAATAGGGGCAACTTTCCATTTACCACTTTGATCTTTCGCATCCATAATGGAGGATACTTGCCATACGCCGGATACAACCGTAGCTACATCGCCTGCATTGAAGCTGCCTACGAATTCACTCCAACCTGTGACGGGCTTGGCAATGCCTGAATCGGCGATCGCTTTGTACACACGAAGTGTCTCCGTCATGGCTGGGTTATTCACGAAATTCCCTTTGTTCTCTGGCGTAATGTACCAAGAGCCTGCGGACTGCAAAAGAATGGAAGTTAGTGCTTCGTCATTCGGGTTAATCGTGGCCATGTATTTGCCCGTTTTTTCTTTCACTTTCTTGCCGATTGCAATATATTGGTCCCACGTGATATTCTCTAAATCTTTAGCTGAATAGCCAGCTTGCTCCAAGTAATCCGAACGATAGAACATTCCAGTCACCCCGATATCGAAAGGAACTCCATAGATTTTGTTATCTACACGAAGAGCATCAACTTTATAAGGAGAGAATTTGGTAAAATCGACTTTATCTGTGAAATCAGCAAATGTATTCGGATATGAGGCTACATATTTTTGAATATTAGGATCATTCACTAAGATAATATCCGGCAAGCCTTCTTTTACACCTGCCGCAAGATTGGTATTTAGTTTTTGCTCCAGATCGGCTTTAGCCATGTCCACGACTTCCAAGTCAAAGTCAGGATGTTCTTTTTGATATAATTCTTTGGCAATTTTTAGAGCAGCTCCGTTAAAGGAAGGGTCCCATGCCCAAGCGATTACTTTCTTTTTGGAAGCTCCTCCTTGATCTGTACTGTCAGCAGTTTTGGAATCAGAATTTGAGGAACCACATGCAGCCAGCATGGAAGCTGTCAGTGTCACTAGCAGTAATACGGATAGAAATTTCTTCAAGTTGTACAACCCCTTTATATTTTTGTAAACGCTTTATATCCTGCCTTCGTATTGTAGAAAATAATTAGGTGACATGTATAAGCTTAATTCGCTTTTAATTAGCAATAATTTTAGCAGTCCACTTTATGAAAGCGATTCACTAGTAATATTTTCAGATCTTAGTATTAATTATGGCTAGTCTTGGACGGATTCCTGGGATTAGTATATGATGAGAAAATACATTTACAGTGGGGTGTCTTCCATCATGAGTAAGATTTCCGCAACAAGTTATCGTGTGATGATTGTAGATGATGAGCCTATTCTAAGAACAGGTATCCTTCATCTATGTAATTGGGCTCAGCACAATATCGAGATTGTCGCCCAAGCCTCGAATGGGCAAGAAGCACTGGCATGCATAGATCAGGCCCAACCTCATGTCGTCATTACTGACATCGTAATGCCTGTCATGGATGGAGTTGAATTCACTAGAATCTTGAGACAGCAGTATCCTAACATCAAAGTTATTGTTCTAAGTAGCTATAGCGAATTCGATTACGTACGTGAAGTATTTAAATATGGTGTGAACGATTATCTTCTAAAACCAAAAGTAGCTGCTCCTGAATTGATTTCCTTAATTCAATCCCTTTGTAGCGAGATTATACCCAGTCCAATAGATACGAAATCCAAAAAGCCGGATATCGCGCTTGTACTTGCGGAGGTCCTGCAAAATAGTTGTGAAGATACGAATGATGCATGGCAAAACTTACAATCCATTTTTAGAAAAAAACATTTTCGTATACTGCAAGCAAGTACCTCGCTTCTTTTAACTAGGACCGACTGGACTCAGGCTCAAGTGGAGCAGCAATGCATTGGACTGACTCGGCAACATCTACATGTATATCAACCCGTCTGCATGTTTCTGAAAAATGAATGTGTCGTGCTTCTCCATTACGATGGTGACGAAAAAGAACATGTACCATCCGCTATATTAGAATTCACTCGCGAAGCTATGAAATCGCTTACTTATGTTAAGTTTATCGTATCACGTGAATTTAACCACATGGAACAGATTCCCAAGGAGCATCAGCTATGTACTTCGTATTTGGGCAAGCTCATTTATTTTCCCAATCGATATGAAGTTCAAGCCTGTGAGATTCACTCAGAGAGCACTAAAGTCCATTTTGATCAGGCTGCATTTACTTCCCTGCTCCGCTCTTGGTCTATTGATGAAGCTCAGGCCGAGTTACAGTCATTGTTCTCACTTATTCGTTCCACCCAAGCTTATGACGAATACAGCTTGAAAAGACTTGCTCAAAACATCATCTACTCTGCCATGAGCACACTAGAGGAGATGAAGCAGCCTCTGTCCGACCTGACAGCTTCCAAATTACAGTTATTCAAGCAAATCGATCTCGCTTTTGACTGGGATGAGCTGCATAGCATATTTATTCTTTTCCTAGATGACTTGAAGCGTGTCATTCGTAAGACGGACCCGCAAACTATGATTGTGCATAGAATCTATGAATATGTGAATCAGAATTATGCTAATGAAATCTCTTTATCTGAGCTTGCTGAACAGTTTCATCTGAATTATAGCTATCTATCTTCTTACTTCAAACAACGAACGAATGAAAATATTACTACCTATATTAATCGCGTGCGCACGGATAAAGCGAAAGAACTTTTACGCAGCTATGAAGCTTCCATCTCTCAGATTAGTCAGATGACCGGTTATTCTGACCATAATTACTTCTCAAAAGTGTTCAAAAAGATGACGGGTATGACGCCTGTAGAATATCGCAATCAAAACGCCAAAGACAGGTGAAGCAGGAGTGTTACGCAAAAATAGCATGTTTGTTAAAATTCTAATGTTGATGTTCTCGGGGATTGTTCTTATATCAGTCCTACTTATGTTAACTTCTTCCTCTATCTCAGAGCGAATATTGCTTGATCAAGTGACACGCAGCTCCTCTGCCAATATGAATCTCGTTAAGGACGATCTGCTGAGCTATAACGATCAAGTGGTCAATACGATGCTTCAAGTGAATCGAAGTTCAGAGTTCAAGAATTATATTACGAAGCCAGCGACGACGCCTATTGAACAAATCAACCTAGTCATCGCGCTCGGTCGCTACATCGATCTGTATAAGGATTACTTAAGTCCGGAGAATTCCCATATTATTGTGTCAGGCATCCCTAGTGAGGGAGGGCGTCACTATTCGAGCAACTCATTGAAATGGGACAAAATTCCTCAGGATTTCATAACGAAGTTCATGAATGTAGAGGGTAAAATCCAGAACCGAATTCAGTACTATAGCAGTTTGGATCTGTTCTCAGAATCGGTCCCTTATGATAATTACTTGTTCGCCGTGAAGCCCTTGATGGATACGACAAGTGACCGCATGTATGGATATGTCGCCGTGATTATGGATGAACAAAATATATATCGCAAATACAAGCCTTACATTTCAAAAGGCATTCATATTTCTCTTATTTCATCCAACGGTATTGTGCTATCAAGCAACAATAAGGATCTCATCAGCAGCAAAAATCCGGCTCTGCTCGCGAGAGCCACGAAGACCTCTTTGAACCATGAGGGGGTCTGGTCTGATAAGAATACTAAGCAGACTTATATCTCTAATTTTTTGCCTGAATATAATGCGTATCTCATCGAGGAGATCGATCAATTGACGGCTTTTTCCTCGCTATATAAAATTTCCTACGAGATCCTTAAGGTAGTCCTTCTTATATTGCTAGTAAGTATGGTCATCGTCTATTCATTCAGCCGGCGGATCACCCGTCCTTTGAATCGGTTAGTCAAGACTATGAGAGACTCCAAAGGCGACAACTTGAAGCATCAACCTTTGCAAGAAAATGGGAGCTATGAGACATATGTATTAACGAAAGCCTATAATCGGTTCATCGATAAAATTGATCAGTACACAGATAAGCTTGTCTATGAGCAGCAAGAGCGGCGTAAAGCAGACTTAAATGCGCTGCAGATGCAGATTAATCCACACTTTCTTTATAACACTTTAAGTTCCATTAAATATCTAGCCAAAATGAATCGCATCGATCAAGTCGATGAGACCATTAACAGTCTTATTTCGATGCTTCAAAGCACTTTAGGTTCCACGGAAGATCGCGTCACCATGGATCAGGAGATGACAACGCTCAAACATTATGTCTATATTAAGCAAATCCGTTACGGGAACCAGATTGGGGTTCATTATGAGATTGAGCCTAGATGCATGCACGCACTTGTACCCAAGTTAATCCTTCAACCCTTTGTAGAGAATGCCTTCTTTCATGCCTTCCCGGGATATCCAAGCGGTAATATCCATATATTCGTTCGTAGACAGGAAGATACACTCATTATGGAGGTCATCGATGACGGAATCGGGATGTCATCTATTGCAGATCAGGTCAATGAAGATCGACAACAGCATTTATCGGGAATTGGTATCAACAATGTGGACAGCCGTATTCAGTTGTTGTTCGGCTCCTCGTATGGTGTACGCATTGAAAGCGAACCGGGCTTCGGCACGGCTATTCGCATTACCCTACCTTTTATGGAAGAGCCAGAATCCAATCTAGCAGATGTGTGATTCTTTCATAATTGTGAACATAAATTAGAAGCCGGGGTACTCTGAATAGAGAGACCTTCGGCTTTTCGTCATGTGTATATCTCTGTTAATGGGATTCAACTTTTTCTTTGAAATTTTCCAATGTTAAATCTGCTGGAATCAGAATGCGATGTAGCGCAAATCTCCCTTGTGACTTAGAAGCGGATCCCGGTTCTGCAATAACGGCAAATGCATAGCCCGCTTTCCGCACGGCAAGCTTAGAACGTTGATCATAGAAGCCATAGGGATAAGCCAGAACACTAGCAACGTGACCTAAATGCTGCAAAATTTGATCTTTAGATGGCCCTAATTCTCGCTGCTGCCCCAGCTCATTTAGCTTGGTTAGATTGAAGTGCGTTACCGTATGCGACTGGGTATCGATTACACCCGAATCCTCCATTGTTTGTAATTGCTCCCAACTTAGACGATCGGGTGTGCCGATGCTGCCCGTGACCACAAATATCGTTGCTCGCATCCCTGTTTTAAGAAGTATGGGATACGCAGCCGTATAATTATCTTCATATCCATCGTCGAAAGTAATAAGGACTGGCTTGGAAGGCAAAGATTGTCTTCTGTCCCAGCATGCCTGTAGATCTTTGAATTGAATGGAATGGTACCCGGCACTTTTCAAGTAGTTCATCTCTTCTTCAAAATGATCCGGCGTCATCTGGAGAAGATCCGACGTATCCTTACCAATGCGGTGATATAACAAAATCGGGACTGAACAAGTAGGCGTCCCTTTTGCTAAATGAATTCTATCCTCAGGGTGTCCTTCTTGAAATTCCAAAGGTTGTCCACCCGCCCAGCTAAAGAAGCAAAGCCATGCTAGTATAAGTGTATTCATCTTCATCCCTCACAGCACTTAGAATCATTATATTATGTGCTGGAGCTAGGTGTTCCATGTACTCTAAGTCATAGAGGGGCTTCGGGTCAAAACAAAATAGGGTATGTGTTGAAATATTTAAATCTTTATAATTTCAACACATATACTTCTTCTTCATCTTGTATTTCCCTTGTACTTACAAATCCCAGGGACTCATATACATGTTTGCCTTTTGTATTATCAGGATCTGTAGATAAATAAATCTCTTTACAGCCAAATCGATTTCTCATGTACTCAACAATCAGAAATAATGCCTGTTTACCGTAACCCTGTCCCTGAAATTTTCTATCAATCATAAATCTGCGAAGTTCATATGAATGCCCATCTCCCGGAATTCCAAACATTGCAAAACCAATCAACTCACAATCATGCTCAATCGCTTTTACTATCATATGTGATTCGAAAAATGACTCCACCATCGAATAGGCATTAGAAGCAACATATTCCTCATCAACCGTATGTAGGTTGTCTTTATTTGTAGTCAATAAAATAACTTTCTCCCAATTGTCCTTCGTTATTTCAATAAGTTTCATTTGAATCTCTCCCCAATTTAATTTCAGCAACTAATGCTCCTAAAAAATCTTCCTTAGCATGAATTTAAGCTCGGTTTATGTGCATTCTACTTAACGCACTCTTCAAAACAATGAGATCAACCTTTCAATATTTCTATCAAAATTTTGCTGAATATTGGCTTTATTCGGTGCAATTCCATTATTCATTAGTTGTAAATGTCCCAGGAGATAGGTCAAAAATAATTGCTCATTTTGCTCAATCATGGATTTATCTTCGGTGATAGGTGTGAGGATCTGGACCAGAATCGTATGCAGCTTCTCCACTTGCTGTGCAACATCTTCTGTATGACTAAATTCAGTCAATGCACCAACCATATGTGGAAAGCGTAGCTCTGATTGTGAATAGCTGATCACACAACCTGCAAATCTGCGAAGAGCTTCCTTTCCAGAATAAGCTAATAATTCATGGTAGATTAATTCAATTAAGCCTTGCAAATAGAGTGCCACAATGCCACTTTTAAGATTTTCCAGGTTAGGAGCATATCGATAAAGGGATTGGGGCTGAACAGATAAAGAACGAGCTAAACCGTTATAAGTCAGTTGATTAAATCCTTGCTCGCTGCTAATCTTCAAGCCTTGTTTAAGCACAATTTCTCTGGATAGACTAGTTCTTTTATTCATAGGTTCAGTCCTTTTCATTTTTCTTTATTACTTGTAAAACTCATATCATGAGTCTATAATTCATTTCATGAGTTAGCAGTACGTACAAGTATCTAATTTAATCATAACTTGGTGAGGAGCAGTGAACATGAGTTATTTACAAGTTAAGGGCGCTAATTTGTTCTACAAAAAGGTAGGAAAAGGGCCAGTCTTCATTTTCATTCCTGGAGCAAACGGTACTGGAGATATTTTCGCAGGTACCGCAAGATATTTGCAAGATCAGTATACCGTGGTAACCTTTGATCGTCGTGGCTACGGACACAGCGAATTGACCGAACCACTGCCCGAAGAAGCAGCTAGTCCGCTGAGTTCGTATCGTGTGAAGACGGACGCTGATGACGTAGCCGCCTTAGCCAAGCACCTTAGTGATGAACCTGTATATATTTTAGGTAGCAGTTCCGGAGCTATTGTCGCTATGGAGACCTTACAAGATCATCCGGATGTCGTTAGAAAAATTGCTTTTCACGAACCTCCAATTAATACTTTTTTGTCAGACTCCTCTAAGTGGATAGCTAATAATAATCAAATTATTGAAATAGCTCAAACTGAAGGCATGCCTGCTGCAATGAGACTTTTTGGTAAAACTCTAAATATTGCACCGATTGATGCCCAAATGATGGCTAAACCCGCAGTAACAATTGAAAATGGAGATCATCCTGTCATTAAAGGAATGCTATTCTGGTTCAAATTTGAAATTCGTCAATACACGGGGCGGCATATCGCTCTAGAGGCGCTTGCAGAACAAAAAGACAAAATTATTTTATTCAATGGTACCGATTCGGTGGGCTCATTCCCTCAAGAAGTAGTCAAGGACTTGTCCGCCAAACTGGATGTTCCCATCCATCTTATTGCCGGAGGTCACTTGGGTTATGCACAAAAACCACAGGAATTCGCGCAAGTCTTAACAACATGCTTTACAGAAAGTAGGTAAACTGTATGCAATATTCTAAAATGGATCTCCATGCACATTACCTCTCTCCTGGGTATAAAAAGTTTCTAAAGGAAAAATTTAATGATATGGGCGACGGAGTTAAGACCCCCGCCTACTCGATTGAGACAACCCTAGAAATCATGAATAAAACAAAGATTGACTATACCGGATTGTCTATCTCATCCCCCCATATTAACACAGGGGAACAAATAAGCACGATTGAGCTAGCCGCCGAGGTCAATGACTATGCAGCAGAACAACAGCAAAAATATCCAAATCAAATCGGTTTTTTTGCTTCTTTACCCCTTCCTTATATAGATGCAAGTCTACGAACGATTAAGCACGCACTGAACGTACAAAAGGCAGCAGGATTTACTATGCCTACGAACTCGCGTGGAATTTATCTAGGTGATTCCAGATTAGATCCAATTATGGCATTATTAAATGAACATCAAGCTATTGTGGCCTTGCACCCTAATGAACCGGGGACCTATGACACTCATGTAGCCGGCCAGATTCCAGTTCCAATTATTGAATTTTTCTTTGATACAACGCGTACCGTTCTCAATATGTTACAAAACAAAGTGTTCCTTCGTTATCCTAATATCCGATTTATTATTCCTCATGCGGGCGCAGTTCTTCCTATTGTGGCAAGCCGAGTACAATTAGCACAAGCCCTGAATCCAAAGCTTACTGATGAACAAGTGGATATCCTGTCTGTCATGCGTTCGCAATATTTTGACGTGGCTGGCTTGGTTTTCCCACAACAACTTCCTGCTTTATTAGATTTAATTGACCCCAAGAAATTACTATATGCTTCAGATACGCCTTACACCCCTACCCCACATGTCATACATTTGGCGGAGCAGCTTGAACAAACGGGGGTATTGTCTGATGCTGAGAAACACAACATGTTCACAGCCAATGCGCAAAAATTGCTGAACCGCATCTAACAAAAAAGCCTATTCTCTCCGTAGTCATGGTCATATCTCTGTCAAGTAGAGAGAGGGATATGACCAGTAACTTGAGAATTAGGCTTTTTTGTTATTTCATTGAAAGATATATTGTTAAACAACTTTATTGATGAACAACCACTCCATTCTTGAATTTCATCTGAGGAAAGCTGCCTCCTGCTATTTCATGAGCTGGAATAGCCTCTTCAATTCTCGTGATATCCGTAGGAGATAGATGAACATCCAGCGCCTTCAAGGATTCCTGAAGCTGGTTTACTTTTCGGGCACCGATTAATAGTGTCATATCTTTCTGTTTGGCTAGCATCCAAGCAACTGCAAGCTGCGCCACTGTAGATTGTTTCTCTTCAGCTATTTCACGTAACGCTTCTACAAGAGACAGATTTTTATCTATATTTTCTTTTGCGAATAGCGGAATATGAGCATTGCCATGATTAACTTTGTCCTTTGACCAATGGCCTCCAAGCAATCCATGGGCTAGCGTTCCAAATGCCACAAGATCAATGCCCAGTTCCTTAGCGGTCGGTATAATATCCTTCTCCATGCTACGATTGAACAAAGAATATTGATACTCCGCTAAAAGGATGGGATGAACGGAATGCGCCTTTCTTAATGTATCCGCGTCCACTTGCGTCACTCCGATATGTTTGACATATCCAGCCTTAACCATGTCCGCAATGGCTCCGATTGTCTCTTCAATAGGGATACCTAGATCAAGTCTTGCCGGTTGATAAAGATCGACATAGTCCACACCTAATCGTTTAAGCGAATAAGTCAAATAATTCTTGATGTGCTGAGGTCTTACATCCAGACCATACATCGCGCCATTTGGACCAACTAAAGCCCCGAACTTTACCGAAAGAAACGCCTTGTCCCGATCGTAATCTTTCAGTGCTTTTCCAATTAGCATTTCGTTATGACCACTGCTATAGAAATCTGCGGTATTAATATGAGCGATTCCAGCATCTAACGCAGCATGAATGGTAGCTATGCTCTCGGCTCGATCCGAATTAGCATTCGACATACGACTACAGCCGATGCCAAGTCTTGTGATTTCTTTTTCATTTGAGTGATTTTTCAACTTAAAGACCTCCTAGAATTCATTAAATAATTATAAAATGGATAAATCTCAGATCTAGGGCCTACGTCTAATTAGTTATTCATAGTTCTCTTTGTTTAAGCCATTGCTCAAAATGTTCGATCAGGGCGATTAATTCGCCACGAAATTGCTCCATTTCACTTAATTTCTGATTCGCTTCAGCAAGATGTTGATGAAGAACGGCAAGAGCTTTGCGTTTGGACTGAACTCCACTAGGATCGATAAAATATAGCTGAACTACCTCTCGTATTTCATCTAAGCTTAAATTCAGTTTTTTTAATTGATTAATTTTTCGAAGACGTTCAAGAGATTCCTCCGTATAATAATGCTGCCCTGTTCCTTCACGCTCACCTGGAGGCATGATTCCTATGCTCTCATAGTGTCGAACCGTGCGTTGAGTTACCCCCGCTCGTTCTGCCAGTTCTCCGATTCGCATACGTGTGTTCATATTTACTCACCTCTTTAAACATTACGTTAACGTCATGTTCATGAGTATACTTCCGATACATTTTATTGTCAACTTGGTAATTTACCTTTATTCATTCAGCATTTAGCTGTCTAGTAGCCACACGCCATCTACACGGTTAACGTTTCAGTCCAAGGCTAAATTACCTTAGAAATCTTATATTTGAAGTAATCTTTTCTCACTTTAATTTTTGGTGGGCATCATCGTTGTTAATCGGGTAATCTTCACTAGGTATCTACCCAATCCGGGGAAAAGCCTCACCACGCTAGGATATATCCAGTTTGTCTTGGCAAAGGCCATGTTTTGTATTCTCCTAGCTCGCTTGAGCAAAACTTCAAACTCTTCATGTGCTTCACGCGAGTACTGAGATTGCCATTCAACCAAGCTTAATGATCCCCGTAAATATGCATCGGTACAACGCGAACATAACACGGCGGACCGGAGCGCAATGGACATCCCATCCCCACACAACGGCGGGATAACGAGTAAAGCATCACCCACATGAGGGTATTCGGACCATGGCTGTGGATGTTCAGACAACCGAATAGGTGCCACCGAGACTTGAGTCTTTGGGACAGATGCTCCTTCTGCAAGCCTTTTTGCTAATTGTGAATTGGTATTTGCTATTCCGTTTAGAATGTCTAATACTGATTTCCCATAACGCTGCACGACTTCCAAACTTAGCAGCGCTGCAACATTCACGAGTCCATTTTCAATCGGGGAAATCCCTACATACCCTCCATCGCAAAAATAAAGCTCCACTTCCGAAGATAAGTCGATCCCCTTATAATGACTCTTGATGCCCACATATACATCCTTCGAACTTTTCTCTTTAGTGGCATGGGAATGACGAGGACCTTTTGTTCCATAGGCTCCGATGACTGCTTTTGCCACGTACCTAGTCTCTTGCCTCCCCTGTTTTATATGTACTTCATAGCGTTGCTCTTGAGCTTGATCTATTCGGGTCACGACTGCTTTTGTCACAACCTCTGCCCCAGCGTTAATCGCTTTCTGATGCAGAAGACGATCCAACGTAAAGCGACTGATGCCATAGGCCGGTCCAGGTAAATTAGCTTGGATGACTCCACCACGGGGCATATATATTTTAGCGGAGTGTATAAGACTTGGTGAGTGGGATTGCTCTAAAAGGTCTATATCTAAGTGATCCAGCATTTCCTTTGTCTCAGGGGACATGAATTCTCCACATGTCTTATGACGGGGGAATTCCTGACGATCTAGAAGAATTGTATGATGTCCAAGGGAGGCAAGTTGAATGGCGCAACTGCTGCCAGCAATACCTGCCCCAATTACGACCACATCCACTTCCTTTACCGTTGCCATGTTAGCACAGCCTCCTTGGTTACACGTGAGTCCAAGTCTGGTAATTGAGGAATCACGACCGAATATCGAAAAAGCGGTTGCCATGTATAGGTCATGGAATCGTGATCTAGTCTTTGTTTTAGCTCCTGCCAATCTCGATTTGTAAATCCCTTGGCGACGGAGAGCGGCCCATCATGCCGGATATAGCGATTACGAGAAATGAGACGGGTCATCAACCATACTGCCGTGTAAGATATCGGATGCCTATGTATATCGTTGATGACTACGCCATACTTTGAAGCCTTGAGCATATGTGAGACAATCTCTACCAAGCTATCCCCACTGAAATGATGAACAAATTGGGACCCCGTAACGATGTCGGCCATACGTCTGGGTAGTTCCTTGACATCCGCCTGAAGTACCTTAACTCTCGATTCATTATGAAATTGACGTATAGCTTCAGCGCATGCCTCTGCGGTCATATCCACAAGTGTAACTTCGAGCTGAATTCCTTTCTGATCTGCCCACTGAAGCAGCTTATGATTCACATCGCCTGACCCTGCACCCACATCCAAGATACTTAGTGTAGAGGGCTTTCCAATGGCTTCCCATAGTTTTTCTACCCCATATATCGTGGGCCCTGGAGCTGCAAATATTCGATTTAGGCGTCTTAAATGCTCCAGTGCTTCTATAAGTTCCTCGCCACCTAAGGAGAAGTCATCCATAAGTTCATCTTCTTGAGCACGATTCGCTAAGGATCTAAAGAACAACATGTTGCTGCTCCTTAGCGGAGTATGCAGCATAGGAAGATACATATTCAAAACGCATAAGCTCAGCGGTCAATCCCGGTCCAAATGCCATTGCTATGCCTGTTAGTGGAGACGGATGGTCGCTGTGATGTGAGCTTTGATCCTTAAGCATGGATTTCAGTACAAAAAGAATAGTTACAGAAGATAAGTTGCCTACATTGCGTAGAATTTCCCGGCTATAGTGCGTCTGTTCATCTGATAAATGCATGACCGTCTGAACTGCATCGACAATGCCACGTCCTCCTGGGTGGATGGCCCACAGTTCAGGAAGTGGATCACCATTAAGCAGAGACTGTAACTCAGACTCTAAATGTGTGCCGAGCAGTTTGGGAATCTGCGGCGATAAAAAAAGATCAAACCCTGTATTGCCAACCTCCCAAGTCATATCTTCCGTAGAATGAGGTATGAGAACGGAATAACCATACCCAAGGTTAAAATAATCATGATGATCGGCTGTTGGAGGTCCGATGACACAGGCGGAGGCACCATCGCCAAAGAAAGAAGCCGCGAATAATGCTTCCCTCTCCGATACAGGCTGAAAATGAAGTGTGCATAGCTCCACACATACTATTAACACCTGAGCATCTGCCATTCCTTGAACCACATCTCTTGCCATCTGAATCGCTTTAAGGCCAGCTGCGCAGCCTTGAAAAATCAATGGAATGCGGTTCACGCGTGGCGACAATCCGAGATGCCCCATCAACATCACATCAAGGCCCGGGAGATACTGACCAGTGCAGCTTACCGTAATTAGATGCGTAATGGCATCTAGGGAAGTTCCTGCTTCGCTTAAAGCTTCCGCAGCCGCTTGAATACCTAGGGGAAATGCTTCTTTCTTGTATGTGTTCATTCGTTCCTGCGTAGAGGGAACATCAGACAACTGGCCTGAGGGAATATAACGACAGTCTTCCTTCGAACTTAGGTAGCTCGGTTCACAGGTGTAGCGTGTCTCTACTCCACAAGATTTGAATATGCGTCTAGCAAAACGAGCTAAATCCGGCTTGTCCTGTAATGAAGAAGTGATTAATTCAGCCACACTCGACTGTGAAAATGAATGTTGGGGTAATGCCGTTCCGATCCCTAGGATTGCGACCGCTTCTTTACTACTCGTGTGGTTCATATCGTATAACCCCCTGCAAGAAATGGAAATCTTTTCGTTAAGAATAAGATAACCAGTACAGTCAGTTATATCCAAAAACTTTCCCGCTAGAAAAGGACACAGCCTAACTAAGGAAGGTTCACTATAATGTATACTTTCTAATTAAAATAATTAAATAGAATATATTTCCATTTGATATAGTGATATGCTATATTATATTTAAATAAAAGCGCTTACACAATTGACCTCGACTATGTTTTCCCCGCAGTGCCCCTTCATCTACTACAAGGACATCTCAGAAGTATAACGGACTGAAATATATGACTTTACTCAAGTTGTCTATTGAAAGGAGGTGAATCCTATGCAAGCACATCAACCTTATTGTGGAAGTGCTCTGAACTGCTATGGTAATAGTGGTCATTATTACAACACACATTATAGCTGGAATGACTTTGGCGGTTATTACGCGGATGGCTGCTGCTAATTAGCAAAAAAGCATTCTAGTATTGTTAGCCTATCATCAAGCAGCACTACTTAAGAATGATCTGTAGCTATCATAAGCTATCCATAGAGAGGCGTCCTTTGCCTCTCTTTTTCTTTTTTTACAGAGCATAATATAAGCTTCCCACATATTAAAATTCAATTTTTATATAAGAAAAAAGCCCACCTCAAAGCGTGGACTTTTTTCTTATATTTTAAATGTTAATTTATTACTCCTGATACCATCCTTCAAATGAAATTATTTACTATTCAATAGACCCGCTTCTCGTAAGAACTCCTCAGCTACCTGTTTAGCACTCTTACCCTGAACAGCTACTTCATAATTCATTTTGCGCATTTCGTCATCGGTAACTTTGCCGCCTAGCTTGTTGAGTACGCCCTTAAGTTCCGGATGCTCATCTAGAGTGACTTGCTTCAGCAAAGGTGCACCTTGATAAGGAGGGAAGAAGTGCTTGTCGTCTTCTAATACAGTCATTTTATATTGTTGCAATTCACTGTCCGTAGAGTAAGCATCCACCAAATTAATATCTCCACTATTTAAGGCGGTATATCTAAGCTTGGACTCCATCGTAGTGATTGATGGGAAGTTTAAATTATATACTTTCTTTAGCCCCGGATATCCGTCCGAGCGATCTGTGAACTCTCTAGTAAAGCCTGCATGGATCTGATTTTGGACTTGTACAAGGTCAGAAATCTTTTTTAGTTGATATTGTTGTGAAAGTTTTTGAGGAACGGCTAGCGCATACGTATTGTTATACTGCATGGGTTCTAACATAACCATATTAAGTTTTTTAGCCATTCCTGCTTGGGCCTGTTCATATACGGATTTACTATCCGTATTTATAGGCTTTTCTTTCAAAAATTCGGCAATAGCCGTACCGGAGAATTCAGGGTAGATGTCAATACTGCCTGATTTCAAAGCATTATATACCAGAGATGTTCCACCTAGCCCCGGTTTCAATTCGACGTTCAGATCCGTATCCTGCTCAATGAGGAGTTTATACATATTGATTAGTATTTCAGGTTCACTACCTAGCTTACCTGCAATAACTAACTCTTGTTTGCTGCCCTTCCCCATCCAAGGAATCGTGACGACAAGAACCACAATTAGAGCGAATACTCCTGCGGTAATCATCGTCTTTTTGAACGAAATCTTCTCCATTTGACGAAGGGAAATATCAAATAGAATAGCTAATAACGCAGCGGGTACCGCACCTAAGATGATAAGTGAGGAATCGTTCCGATCAATTCCAAGCAAAATTAAATCTCCTAATCCACCAGCACCAATCAGTGCTGCCATCGTAGCCGTCCCGATAATAAGAATCGCCGCTGTCCTTACACCCGCCATAATGACAGGCATAGCTAAAGGCAACTCTACTTTAATTAATCTTTTGCGAGAATTCATGCCCATTGCACTTGCTGCTTCTATCAGTAAGGGACTTACTTCCTTAATTCCCGTATACGTATTCCGTAAAATCGGTAACAGCGCATACACGATTAAGGCTATCATCGCTGGAACAATGCCGATGCCGAATAAAGGAATCAATAATCCAAGGAGCGCTAGAGAGGGAATCGTCTGCAGAACCGCCGTAATTCCAATGATGAACTCCGCGACTTTTCTTTTTCGCGTTAGATAAATTCCAAGGGGGATCGCAATCAGCAATGCAAAAAACAAGGCTACTAGGGAGAGCTGTATATGCTGCAACAAAGCTGTGAAGAGCTGCCCTTTTCGCTCCACAAATGTATTCATGACATTATTCATGGAGTTGTCCTCTTTTCTTCAGTTGGTCCGCTAATTCTTCAAGCACCTGTTGTCTACGGATAGTTCCGATGAACTGCCCTTGATCCTCGACGTTCAACAGCTCGTGTTCACTGAAATGCTCTAACACTTCATGTAAAGGCGTGCTTAAAGTTACTTTGCTCGTGTGCTCTGAATGGATGTCTGATGGTCCATGCGGAGTAACTAGCTTCTCCCAATCAAAGCGAACGGCTTGCTCGCCTACAAATTCACGGACAAAGTCATTCACAGGATTTGATATCAGTTCCTGCGGTGTTCCCAGTTGCACGATTTTCCCATCTTTCATTAGACATATCCGGTCCCCAAGCTTTACAGCCTCCTGCATATCATGGGTGACAAACACAATGGTCTTTTTAATTTTACGTTGGATATCTAACAAGTCATCTTGCAATTTCTCTCGGCTAAAAGGATCTAAGGCGCTGAACGGCTCATCCATTAGTAGAATTTCTGGATCCGCAGCTAATGCCCGCAAGACACCAATGCGCTGTTGCTGTCCTCCCGAAAGTTCATGAGGTTTGCGGTCACGATATTCGGATGGTTCAAGGCCCACCATATGTAGCAACTCATCCACACGCGCTTTGATCTTTTGCTTGTCCCATTGCTTAAGTTCTGGCACGACCGCTATGTTCTCTGCAATAGTCATGTGAGGGAACAATCCAATTTGCTGTAATACATAACCAATACTCCATCGAAGTTCATGGATATCATAATCACTAATTCGCTTTCCTTTAATCCATACTGTGCCATCTGATAAGGGGATCAACCGATTGATCATCTTTAATGTTGTTGTTTTCCCGCAGCCACTAGGGCCAATCAGAACAAAAAACTCCCCTTTGTCGATCTCTAGATCCAAAGAATCTACAGCCACTGCGCCATTTGCAAAACGTTTTGACGCATCTTTAAAAGTTATCATGGGTCACTTCCCTTATAAGTGTTATACAATTTTACTAGAATAAACAACAACTGTTAGCTAGTTCATGAAGTAAATTGAATTTATGTATATGTGGATATGAAGAACTTCTCAAATGTCCTCTATCAGCCTTTAATCACAAAACTAGCAAGTGAATCAGCAACTTTAACAAAAATATACAATACAGAAACAAGAAAGCATCATTTGATGCAATATCGTCATGAGCAGGATGCCTCATCAATGGAATGACTCATAAGGTATACGGTCACAGAAATAACCCGCAATTGGAATGTTATCCTTTCGCGGGTTAAACCTCTTTATCATTTAACTATTCTTCTAAGATAATGGACAATGCCTTCAATTCGTGACTATTTTGCCCTAGATGATCTTGTGGAATATAGTCATCTGCAAGACGGTAACTGCTAAATCGCTTAACGAAAGCCTCGAGTGCAAGTACCGCTTCCATTCTAGCAAGAGGTGCACCTAGACAGAAATGATTACCCCCTCCAAAGGTTAAATGTTTGTTGCTCCCTTCACGAAGGATGTCAAATTGTTCCCCATTCGGAAATTGAGACTCATCACGATTCGCTGAAGAAATCCATGCAATGATATGTTGATCTTTTTTCATATGAGGTCCAAATATATCCGTATCCTCGCCAATTCGTCGATCTAATGTAATATTGAATCGATAGCGTAACACTTCCTCAATAACTTTGGGAGCAAGACTTGGATCTGCACGGAGCTGCCCATACGCAGCCATATTATCTTCTGCAAGACTATAGAACATATTCGTAATTAAGGTTGTCGTGGTCTCATTACCTGCCCCTAGTAAACCCATTACGGTATGCACAATCTCCATATCTGTAAAATGCGAACCCTCATATTCTGCGCGGATAAGATCCGAGATAATATCATCTGCGGGATCAA
Source organism: Paenibacillus shirakamiensis (assembly GCF_017874255.1). Taxonomy (GTDB): domain Bacteria; phylum Bacillota; class Bacilli; order Paenibacillales; family Paenibacillaceae; genus Fontibacillus; species Fontibacillus shirakamiensis. Next base: position 1,203,891 of record NZ_JAGGLD010000001.1, read on the forward strand.
GTCGTTTGGCCACGACAATCGGATAAAGATAGGCCCCGAACTCTTTTCCTGCCTGTTCTTTGAGCTGTTTGAGCTCTTTCACACGTTGCAGGTCGTGACTCAGGAATAACACATCTGACCATTCTTTGATTATCTTCCAATCTTCAGTTGGCACCCCGAGCAAGTTGGCTATGATCGTCACCGGCAAGGGGATGGCTAATTTCTCAACAATGTTAATAGGTTCACCAGGTACAAGGTTCCCCACCAGCTCATCTACTAGTGCCTTAATCCGGGGTTCCCACATCTGAAGGCTTCTAGGAGTAAAAGCTTTGGCAAGTAGTGCCCGACGTTTCTTATGTTCAGGAGGATCCGAGAAAATCAGATTCACTTTGTTCTCTTCAAGCGGAACAGGAATCAGGCTTCGATCTCGTGCACTAGGAAAAAGCTGATAATCACTCAACACTTTCTTGGCATCCTCATACAGAAATACATTCCAAGTATCTTGTTGTTCATCATAAAATACCGGAGATTTCTCTCTCATTTCTTTGTACCATACGTGTGGATTCCAGAATTGTTCCTTAGTCTTGAATTGAGTAATTTCCTGTACATACAGCTGATCCTTCGTCTTCATAAGTATCCTCCTTTAAAATTAAAATAAGGCATCTCGCAAGACAAATGTACCATTTTTTACCTTTTATGTATATGAAAATATAGGCATACTCTATTTTTGTTATTTTAGTTAAAACAAAACTAGCCTGACCTCTGGATCGGGTACGCCCATAGGCTTGCTAGTATTTTTTGTTCTATTATTTTGTAGCAGTCATTCATGACCCTCTTGGTCATAAGGAACATGAAATCTACCTTGCCGATACCATGACGGATTCGAATCCAGCCAAAGACCATCACGACTAGAAATAGGAACCAGTTCATCGTCCACATGGCTGCCCTATGGATTTGTACAAGTCCTTCCCAATGCATGAGTATGAAGATTAATACCCCTACATTTGCTATACTCATGGCGATTTGGGGAATAATCCACGCGATAAATAACCCTTTGTTAAATTTCATATCGTGCCCCTTTTCAGAACTTAGACTATAGATGAGAATTGAATTGTACGGATAAAAATTATAAAAAAAGCACTCATCTCTTAATAGAACAGAGAATCGTGCTAAATAGTTATCTTCATTTCATTCTAGTTACACAATATGATCCGGGGCCAATTTGCAATCATAGTTATTTTTCTCAATCTGTATCGTGGCGTGATCAATACTGAACTTTTCATGTAAATCTTGTGTACTCTGTCTAATCAGTTCCTCATGATCCATCGGCTCTTGGACAACTAGATGCACTGTTAAAGCATTCTCTGTTGTGCTCATTCCCCAGATATGCAGATCATGGACGTTAGTAACGGAGGAAAGACCCTCAAAGTAGGTTTTTACTTCTGAAATATTGATACCATTAGGAACAGCGTCTAGAGCCATATTCACGGAATCTTTTAATAAAGTCCATGTACTGATGAATACGACAATAACAATTAGCAGACTCACTACAGGATCGAGCCAGACCCAATTGGTCATTAGAATAATGACCCCTGCAATAACAACACCTAGTGAAACGCCTGCATCTGCTGCCATATGAAGAAACGCGCCTTTGACATTAATATCTCCTTTGCTCCCCCTCATGAACAGCAGCGCTGTAATTGCATTGATTACGATGCCTACGGCCGCAACCCATATTACCGTTCCTTCAACCACGGGCTGAGGATTATTAAACCTACGTATTGCCTCCCAGGCAATCGCCCCAATCGCAATTAGCAAGAATAGTGCATTGAAAAGTGCAGCAAGGATAGAAGAACGCTTAAAACCATAGGTCCGCTGAGCTGTAGGCTTTTTATTCACCAAAATGCTTGCTACCCAAGCTAACACTAATGCAAGCACATCGCTTAAGTTGTGCCCTGCATCCGCAATTAGAGATAGAGAATGACTCATAACCCCATAAATTGCTTCAACAATAACGAAAGCACTATTTAAAAATATACCGATGCCGAAAGCCTTATTGTAGTTCATTGTACCGTGAGCATGATCATGCCCATGCTTCTCGCTCATTCATTAGATCCCCTTTGCGCTAAGTTCGACTTACACTCTGTCTATCTCTATTAATTTACCGTCCTCAACGTCCGGTATCATCTCATAAACACAATGATTTAAGTTGAATCTCACGCTCTTGCATATCAATCAAATGTATCTTCGTTCTACGTGCTTCCTCAACAACCAAGCTCCACTACCTATACCTACTAACAAGCTACCTGAGACAATAAAAGCCACGTTCTCTTATTAACTCCAGCTTGAAAAGGGATAATTACGAAACCTGCTGCTCCACCACCCATGAAGAATAATAGGGGTAACCATACCCACGATACTTGCCAATGTACAAGAATAGCAGAATGTTATAGTTAACACAATAATAACGACATGCGTGTCGTTTATAAATATCTATTTTATTTTCCTAAAAAAGTCTATTAATCTATGTAGAGAGATTGCCTTTTTATGTACTTGCTCCATTTAATGTATTTAGCCGGCGCTATGCCAATGTACTGCTTAATTCTCAAAAAACATGTATGTGCACTTGGTGAACTCTATCAAGTAATAGTTAACATATTAAACTACTCTCCTTGACGTTCTGTAAACATGTTTACGTAATACTAATAAAATAAGCCCTTAATCTAGGGAATACTTAAATACTGGAGGAATGTTACATCATGGAGTCAAAAGCACCTTGGATTTACGGCATGCTAGGTTCACTTCTTATCTCTGGAACTTTGGCTGGACAGCAAATGTCCTATGCAGCACCTGCTACGAATGCGGGCGAGAATGCTGTGAAAAATATAATCATGGTGATTCCAGATGGTATGGGTAACTCGATTACAGGTTTAACACGCTGGTATCAGAATGGGACTCCTCTAGAAGCGGACAAGTATGTAGATGGCTTGGTGAAAACTACGCATCTGATTCCATAACAACCGATTCGGGCGCAGCAGCCACAGCGTATGCCACAGGATATAAAGCTGTAACCGAGTCGCTTAGTGTCCTTCCTGCTAAAGTTACGATGCCTGGCGTTCCTGCAACTAAATCTGGTGAGGCCAATAAGCCTGTGCCTACTCTTTTGGAAGCGGCCAAGCTCGCAGGAAAATCTACGGGACTCGTGTTTACATGTACAATAGATGATGCGACCCCCGATGCTTTTGTAACCCATGCCGTTAGCCGGAATGATTCTGAGAATATTACTAAGCAAATGGCCTATAGTGGGGTTGACGTTCTCTTTGGCGGCGGAGCAGCGCTCATGAAGCCCAAAGGTGTAGATGATGGAGATCGTTCAGACGGAGTCAATTTAGTTACAGCCCTAAAAGCGCAAGGGTATAGCTATGTAACCAACAAGAATCAAATGGATCAGTCCAAATCCACTAAAATTTGGGGCTTGTTCCAACCTTGGAATTTAGACGCCGATTTCGATCGTAATCCGAAGCTGCAACCCAGTCTTGCCGAGATGACCGAGAAATCTTTATCGATCTTGGCTGCTAATCCCAAAGGATTTTTCTTAATGGTAGAGGCCAGCGACATCGATACATTTGGACACGAGAACGACCCCGTTGGGATAATTAGTGAGACTCGTGCTTATGATAAAGCGCTAAAAGTAGCTATGGATTTTGCTAAGAAGGATGGCCATACGGCTGTAGTATCGATGGCGGATCATAATACAGGGGGGCTTTACCTTACAAATTATGATTCTTCCCCATCATTTAACGATGTGATGCACCAAGCGAAGATGACCAATCATGCGCTTCGCAATAAAATCAACAAAGATGGCTCTAATCTAAAGCGAGTGTTGGATCAGGGCTATGGACTGCGCAGTCTGTCCTCCAAAGATCTGAGTACTATTAAGCAAGAATGGAAAAAAGAAGAAGGGGACTTCTCGGGCGTGATCGGAAGAATGCTTGGACAAAAAGCTGGCATTTCCTTCGCCCATGAAGATCATACATCCGAAGACGTTATCCTTTATGCCTATCATCCTAACAATTTCAAGCCTTCCGATTTTGTGAAAAGTGGTGTCGTGCAAAATACAGATATCAATAAATATGTACAATACGTGTCTGGCTTGGACTTGACTGCGCTTGCTCAAAAGCAGTACGCTTCCGGTCATGATATTCGTGCCTTAGGCGCTTCGGTTACTTTCGATAATAGCGATAAAGCTTTTCCTGCAGCTGTAATTAAAAAGGGAAGTGTGACTGTACGCCTAGCCGTTGATAAGAACTACGCTCTGCTTAATGGACAAAAGAAACTCCTGCGCATTTCTACTTTGCTCATAGATAACAAGCTTTGGATTGACCGTAGTGTTTTAGATTGGATCAAGTAATTTAAGGGGGAAGTGCTAGTAAAAAGCCGAATTCGTTGATAGACCAACGAATTCGGCTTTTTTTGTAATTTAATAGAATAGAATAACAAAATGAAACGAAGATATAGGATATAGCATCTTGTTCCCAACTTTAATTTCCAAAAAGAAAAGCATTAAAACCTAAAGCCGCCACCGTAGTCAGAACTGCACTCCAAAATATAATACCTATCGTCATCCATATGAACAGCTTGCGTGGCTCGGCGCCAAATGATATGCCTATAGCCGCACCAAGCAATGAGCCCGTTATAAGAGGAGATAGGAATCCGATACCTACAATTCCGTATTTAGCCCAAATTCGGTTCATATTGCGGGCTCTTCCTTTATTTTTACCTTGAGTAATATGTATCAGCCAATTCCGTATCGAGGAAGCAAAGAAAATTACAATTAACGTACTGATAATAGAACCTACTGCACTTAATGTCCCTGTCAGAATCGGATGAATCTTGAAGGCGAGCCCCAGAAGAATTGCTGCCCATAACTCTAGTATTCCGGTGCCTAGTACGGATAACCACTCTAGTATATTACTCATGTAAATCCCCTTTTTCCTCTAAGTATAGCAAGAAAAAGAGACCTAAAGTAATTTTAGATCTTATTAACGTTTTTCTGTGATCTTGCAACAGGGTGGACTATCACCATCTGCGATGGGCTGCTCCCAACTGCCATCATAACCTGAAGGGAAAGATTGGTATGCTGCTGCTTCTCGCTTAGCGCCGGCAACCCGGATTACAGAGTCTGAGCCATTAGAAAGCTTGATCAGAACAACAATTCCCAATGTGGCATTGCCGTAAAGCACCTTGCTATCGATAATAGAGACTTGCTCAGGTATAAGACGCTTGGCATGTGCTACAGCCGCTTTTCGCCAGCTAGGATCACTCAGATTAGTACTCAAATCCTTATCTGAATTATCTCTAGCAGAACTCATTGCTAGGAGAGATCCCTTCATTGTATCTATTTTAATATAATATGTAAGGTTATTATTCTTGCCCTCCCTTTGTTTGTAAATAGTAAACCACCAAAAATCCAAATTCGGTAATGCATTACGTAAATAATGCGTTTCAACTCTGTAACCTGTTAGGTCTACTCCATAGAATTTTTTCAAGTAATTCGTTGCATATGAAGCAGCCTGAGTAGCATTTAGACCCAGATTTCTAGCCATTTTTTGCTCCCGATACTCCTTATTTTCCTCATCAATCTGTTCTTGAGTGTGAGTGGGATTCGCTTTTTTCAAGTAAATTTCATAGGCCTCTTCTTCCCCCGGAACAGGTTGCGAAAAATCGATGATCGTATATCCAGCAGGTGTGACCTTATTGGTAATATTTGGAGCTGCCTCTGTTTTAACTTTTTCTTCGTTAAGCTCAACTCTTTCAGGTAGACTTTTGTTCAGAGCCAAAAGTAGGATAGAGCCCCCCACTAAAATCATTAAACCCGCAGCTACCAGAATATAGCCCTTACTTATAAAAATTTTACTTCGTTTAGACACTCTATTTCCTCCTTTATCAAGATTTACAACCTCTTAATTAATAACACCCTCATCATACTCTATGAGGTATTTCAAGGTTTTCAATAGGTTGTAAAGGAGTTGTAAAACTCAATCGTGCTGTTGTCCCTTGTCCTAATTCTGATAATATTTCAAGGTTCGCTCCATGTAAGTTAGCGATTTCTCGGCATAACGTCAGGCCGAGACCTGCTCCACCTAATGTACTAGAACGAGCTGTATCTATCCTATAAAAAGGCTCAAACACAAATTTTAACTGCCCCTCCTCTATGCCAATTCCTTGATCTTGCACTTCAATGATAATCATGGGATTTAGATACGCCTTGATCACAATTTCTGTTCCCATGGGTGAAGCCTTCGCTGCATTGTCTATTAAGTTCAGGAGCAAGGACTGAATTAAAGATACATCACACCTTAGCTTAGCCTGGCCAGAGTCGTTATGTATTACTAGACGGATTATTCGGCCTTTGAGAGATGCAGCGGCAACTGCTTCTACTTGTAAAAGTAAGGTCATAAGCTCAATATCCTGTAACTCGATACTGCTATTTCTTGTTAGGGATAAGTCGAGCAATTTGAAAGCTAAATTCTTGATTCGATCTATCTCTTGAATCATATGTTGTGTTGCCTTAATTCGGTTCCGCTCGTGAGTGCTCGCTCCCTGCAAGTATTCCGCATATCCACGGATTGCGGTCAGTGGGGTACGCAATTCATGGGCCAAATTATCAATCAGGCGTTGCTTGTCTCTAGCATTTTGGGCTAACTCTTCCATTTGATCTTCTATACTTACAGCCATTTGATTGAAGCTATAAGCCAAATCCGACAATTCATCGTGTCCCTTTAATTGAATGCGATCCTTATAAACGCCACTGGCTATCGTACGAGTAGCATGTTGAAGAATATGAATTGGTTTTGTTAATTTACGCAAGAACAAGAGAAGTATAGCAGATAATATCATTTCGATAATGAAGCTTATGATGATAAGATAACGAGTCAATTGATTGTTATTTTGATAAAGTTCTGTCAGATCTCTAACATACATCAGTGTATTGCCCCATCATGGGTCCAGCAATCATTAAGTAGTGTACATTTCCACTTTTTTCTAACCGAAGACGATATGATTTATCTGTAGGGTCGGATATTGAATCTAACACCCTTTCTGGGATATTCGAAAACAAGATATGGTTCCTTTCTTTCAAGCTTAAAAATACTTGCTGTTTTCTGTAGTAGTTCGCATAGGATTGGACCAGACTAATAAAATATAGTGAGGAGGGTCGTCCTTCTCCTTGGTAACCTACTCCATTCATAGAGTCGTTCAGACCATTTATAATGAAATGATACTCTCCCAAAGCCCGGTCAGTATCTCGCTTTAGATTGAGTTCAAAGCTGTACCTAGATGTTAGATATAAGGCAATGTTCAAGGATACTATAAACACCATCAACACACCTAAAAAAGCTTTTTGCCAGAACTTCATGTATCTACCTCCAATCGGTAGCCGAGTTTGTAGACGGTCTTAATACGATGTTCCCAATTCAGTTTTTTGCGCAGCTTCTGGATGTGTACATCCACGGTTCTTGTCTCGCCGCAATATTCATAATCCCATGCCATGGCGAGTAATTTATCTCGGGATAAAGCAATATTTTTATTTTTAATTAATATTTCTAGCAATTCATATTCTCGTAGAGTTAATTCAATCTCGTTTCCTTCTATGGTTACGACGCGACTGTTCAAGTTCACTACGGCACCATCTAAAGCAAATACCTGTATTGAACGCTGAGTACGTCTTAACACTGCCTCAATTCTTGCCAATAATTCAATAGTCTCAAAAGGCTTCAAGATAAAGTCATCCGCTCCCAGTTGAAATCCCTTTACACCGTCTGTTAAGTTGACTTTAGCTGTTAAAAATATTACAGGGGTGTTGTTCGGAACTTCTGAGATTAATACAAATCCGTCCCTCTCGGGAAGCATGATATCCATAACAATCAGGTCAAACCTTTTCTCCTTTATGCTACGATTCGCATCTATACCATCAAAAACTTGTTCATAGGTATGTCCAACCAAAGTCAGATTCATAGCTATTAGATCGTTGATGGAAGTCTCATCCTCAACAATAAGTATATGTGCCATAATGCACCTCCAGTTCCCTGCTATTCTACCACTATCCTCCATATCCAGTTGTCATAGACTTGTAAAATAAGATTGCTAAAAAACAAAAAAAGCCGCAGAATCACGGCTTCATACAATGTAGTTCAATATATAATGCTCATTTGCTTTCTTACAGCACTTTCTCCAAAAAACTAATCGTCCGCTCATGTGTGGGATTCCCAAATACTTGCTCCGGTGTACCTTCTTCGACAATATATCCGCCATCCATGAAGATAACCCGATCGGCCACTTCACGTGCAAAGCCCATTTCATGGGTAACAATCATCATCGTCATTCCCTTACCTGCCAAATCGTTCATAACGGATAGAACTTCGCCTACCATTTCAGGGTCCAAGGCCGAAGTCGGTTCATCGAAAAGCATAATGTCTGGATTCATGGCAAGAGCCCGCGCAATAGCAACTCGTTGTTTCTGTCCACCTGACAATTGACTGGGGAAGGCGCTCGCCTTATCCGAAAGACCTACCTGTTCTAACAGGCGAAGTGCGGAAGCTCTTGCTTCTTCTTCCTTTTGCTTACCTAGTTCAATAGGAGCGAACATAATGTTCTTCAGGACGCTAAAATGAGGAAATAGATTAAAGTGCTGGAAAACCATACCGATATTCTCGCGCACTTTGTTAATATCCGTCTTGGGGTTCTGCAGGTCCTGACCATCTACAATGACCGTTCCCCCTGTAATGTCTTCAAGGCGATTAATACAGCGAAGGAAGGTACTTTTGCCAGAACCGGATGGTCCAATGACGCAGACCACTTCCCCTTCTTTTACTTGCATATCAATGCCTTTTAGTACCTGATTCGTTCCAAAACTTTTCTTAAGACCTTCTACCTGGATTTTATCCACGACGTACCTTCCTTTCCAGGCGATTCGAAATTTTTGTTAATACCGTAATTATAATCAGATAGATAATGGCTACTTCCAGCCATATATCAAATGAAGCGAGCGTTCTCGCGATAATAATTTTTCCAGACTGCGTCAACTCGACTAGGCCAATAGCCGATAGAATCGACGTATCTTTAAGTGTAATGACTAGCTGATTAATAAAAGAAGGAACCATAATTCGAATGGCTTGCGGAATAATAATCTTCATCATCGCTTTGCGATAAGGCAAGCCTAGGGACCTAGCCGCTTCCATTTGGCCCATATCAATAGACTGAATTCCTCCACGAATGATCTCTGTCATATAAGCCCCGGCATTTAGACTCAGCGTCAAGACAGCTGCAAGGAATAACGGCATGGTGAAGCCGAAAGCTTGAGGAATACCGAAGTAAATGAAGAAAGCAAGCACCAGCAATGGAATACCTCGGAACAGATCTACGAATACGGTTGCCGCACCTCGTAACCATTTATTCTGACCCACCTTCATGAATCCGAAGATCAAACCTAGAATAAATGCAACAATTAATGACACAATCGTATAAAGTAACGTCTTACCTAACCCTTTTAATAGAGAAGGAAGAGATTCAAGAAGTAATTCTCCGCGGGTTTGCGTCTGCGCTGTAACTGCATTGCTACCAATATACTTATCTAATATTTTTTGGTACTCTCCACTTTCGCGGAGATGTGTAAGACCTGCGTTGAATTTTTGCAAAAGTTCTGCATTTTGCCCTTTATCAACAGCAAACCCATAAGAAGCACCTTTTTCCTTCTCCGTAACAGTCTTTAATCCGTTGTTCTGATTCACGCCATAAGCTAGCACCGGATAGTCATCGAAACAAGCTACGGAATTACCGGTTTTCACGTCCTCATACATCTGAGCAGACTCATCAAAGGGAACGATAGTAAAGCCATTTTTTGCCGCTATCGATTCTGCGAATCTGTACCCTTCAGTCCCTGTTTTTACAGCTACTTTTTTACCCTTTAGGTCTGCATAATTCTGAATATCTGTCCGGTCTTTCCGCACAGCCATAATTACACCCGAGTCAAAGTAAGGATCAGAAAAATCAAATTTCTGCTTCCGTTCGTCGGTAATACTCATTCCTGCAATCACACCATCAACCTGATGGGTCTCTAGTGCCTGAACAGCCGCATTAAACCCAAGTGATTTAATTTCATACTTGAAATTCTGATCTTTAGCAATTGCAGCCAATAAATCCATATCAATACCCACAAAATGATTTTGGGCATCTTGGAATTCAAATGGAGCAAAGGTCACGTCCGTGCCAATCTGATACGTTTTGCCTGATTCAGCAGATACACTTGGCGATCCAAAAGGGATGCCTGCAATACATAGAAGAAGCATGGACATACTAATAACTATCATTCGTAACGTTTTCATAGGGGCCCCCTCTTGTTGTACAACATCTTAAGAAAGTTACCCAGTAACTATGCTTTCTTAAACAGCTGTTATTGTAATTTTCATCCAGACGCGCCATAAACAAACCCTAAACTATATTATGGGGTCATCGAGAATATATAACATAAAATTAAGGAATTAGCCATTTACAATATCTTGTAGTTACTCTGAAAGGTGCTCGGAATCAGGGTTGAACATTTACGTAAGGCCGTTTAGTTCTAAATAGTTAGAGTTCACATTGTTGTTAATCTCTCAAAATTTGAAGATCCGCAACTTTATTGTGAGCATCCAATGAAAGTACAAGCCTCTCATTATCGATACTAAAAAATCCTCTTTCCATCCCTAAACGATATACAACATTATCATCTTGTGCAAAATATGCAGGTTCCGTCTGCTTCCCCAATAATTGGGTGACTTGTTGTTTGGTCATTCCTTTTAAATTGTAATTCGCTACCAGATCATCCACCATATATACACGTGATTCAAGATCATGTATCCACCGATTTTGAGAGAAGTGTGACGCTTGCTCATTCATACTAAGTTTGGTAAACAAAACTGCGCTCATTACTAAGCCACCCAGACCGAATGCAAATAATACTTTATGATTCCGTGGATTAGGCAGAACTTGTTTACTTTTTACTAGCCAAAAGATTAAAAGCAGCAAAAAAATATACGGTAAAATAATGGCGGGAATGCTGATGGCACTTAATGAAGAGTGCATGGCGTCAATAAAATAATTGTAGAAAACATCAAGAATTATAAAGAGGACAACATACATAACGAGTAAACCCCACATGATTTTGCTACTATAATGTTTCTTTAACATCGGACGGACCTCCAAAGTTCAATCTGATATTTTAGACAGTATAAAAAATACGTTCTCCGCTCAAAAATGGTATGCAGTATTTATTACACAGTACCGGCATACGATCGTGCATCCAAGTATAGAAAGATTCATTGTCCATTTGAAAAGCATAAAATCCTATAATTGCAATCAACATAAATCCTTCCACTAAAGTTAAGTCTTCACTTGTTATATGCTCTTCTTGTCCATAGTAACCCTCTATAAATAGATGCCTATACTTACTAGGAATCATCGACGCTCCCATGGCTACATCAGACAGAAAATAACCAGGCCCGAAAAACCCAAAATCAATAAAACTTAAATTCCCCAATGACGACACAATGACGTTGCCCAGCCCTAAGTCACCATGGATTAATCCCCATGTATCAGACGTTTTCCCCTTGCATTCAAGTCGAGAGTTAATTAGATGGACCGACTTCTCGATTACTGCGACATCAGACACGGTGAAAAGATCCAGTTTCAGACCTTTCTTCAAAGTGTTTATCAGCTGTATATTATAAGGTAAGCCTTGCTGCGGTCGGCTCAAAAGACTTTCATGCTTGTATTGCTTAAAAAACGAATGAAGCTCAGCAAGTTGTGCGCCTAACCTTTGAACATTCGCAGGATCAGTCACATCATGTTTATCTAGATCTCTTCCCTCTAACCAAGTTAGGATAGAGCACTTCAGACTTATTCCCTCATGATCTATAAACGTAATGAACTCTCCAGATTTATTGCGGAGGGGAGACTGTACTTGTATTGAACAGGCGTGGGACAGCTGCTCTAGCATCTTAAGTTCACCAATTAGCCCTTCATACGTATGTTGAATCCCTGTCATGCTTTGCGTAAGAGATTGGTGAATTCTTAGAACATATGAACCTCCTTGCTCATCATGAACCTTATAAGTTCTATTCTCATTGTGTCGAAGGTAAGTAACGACTGGTTGCTTCAAACCATAATGTTCTTGCAATACTTGAATTAATGTCTCCTCCATAACTAACAAATTCCATCCTTTCTTATCCCAAAAAAATCCAATAACCCACTTATTAACCATAACATACTGATACAAGTACAAACATATAAAAACAAAACAAAAAACCTCTGCTAAAAAACAGAGGTTTCTTGCTTAAGGGGCATCTTCGAGTTTGATAATTTTATTTTTTAACTACTACATGCTAGCCCCATATACACAAACCAAAAATTAGGTTGATGCGTAAGTGATAGGGTGTACTCTATTTGTTAAATAAAGATTCATCCGTCCACGCACTTAGTCCACCAGACATATTTAGAACTTTGAATCCTTTTTCCGTCAAAAGCTCGCAGGCTACCCCACTCCGATTACCACTTCTACACATTACAATGATCTCCTCAGCAGCCTTTAATTCCTTGTAACGTTCGACTAGTTGTCCAAGAGGAATGTGCTGAGCGCCCTCAATATGTCCTTCTGACAACTCGTCTGCTTCCCGGACATCTAGCATAACTACACTTTGTCCTTGATTAAGGCGATCGGCTACTTCCTCAGGTGTAATCGAAGGTAGATGGTTAAATGACATGATAATCATCCTTTCAAATTTAATTTCTCTTTTCAACAACATATAATTAAAGGATGGAAGACCATACTTTAATTGCTGTACAAGTTATCAGTACGATAAGACCATAACGCAGTACGTTTACATTGATCTTTGCACTTAAAATAGAACCGACCGGTGCGCCAATGACGCTCCCCATGACAGTAAATAAGGTGGGCCATAAAGGAATTCCACCCCCTGAAATTTTACCGATGAGTCCTCCGATTGCAGATACAAATACTATAGCTAAGGAGGAGGCAATCGTTGTACGCGTTGGTATTTTGAGTATCTTTATCATGATAGGAATAAGAATAAACCCTCCCCCAGCTCCGACAATCCCCGATACCATACCTATAAGAACCGCCAATCCCACGGCAAGACTTTTGTTAAAGTTCAGCTTCGAATTCTGCTCTTCCGTTCCTCGATTAGGAATTAGCATGAGAATAACAGCAAGCACGGCAAGAATCCCATAGATGAAGTTAATCATGTCACCCTGGATATAACCGGACACCCATCCGCCAAGAAGACTACCCACAAGGATACCGCTTCCCATGTACATAACTAATTCTGTATGGATCGAAGCGCTAGATTTACCTGAGGTACGATAACCAATAATTCCAGCAAGGGAAGCAAAAAAAACTTGGAACATACTAATTGAAGACACTTCATGCGCCGAAAAATGTGCTACACCCATTACACTAGGCACATAGAGGAGAAGTGGATAGTTAATTATGGCTCCTCCGATGCCAAGCAATCCGGAAAAGAAAGAACCGACTAGTCCAAGCACAACCATCACCAGAAATAGGAGAATCCTAATCCTCTCCCTTCTTAAAATATTACTAATAAAAAACTAAAAAACACTTTGCGAAAAAAGAAACGTCGCTTATAATAAAACCAAGTATATTCATCAGAAATGGGTGATTATTAGTGTTCACAAAGCTCAAGCAAGTTTTTGAGAATAAATGCCCCCATTGTCAGGACAAATTGCTGATTGAATTCAATTCGATCTGCTCTACTAAATACTGCCCGCAAGGCCATTATAAAGAAGAAAACTACGGCTCATTAGGCGTTAGACTTGTCTACGAAGCAGAGAAATAAGCAAACACTTTGGTGTTCGCTTATTTATTTTTTTTCATACTTTTCTAACATAAAATATATGGACACCCTGGTCTTCTTCATAGCGAACAAGCTCTTGCTTGGTCTGCTTCACCCACGCCTGAAAGTCGTTCACTGAACCTTTATCCGTGGATAATACTTCCATTATTTGTCCTACTTCAAGCTGATCGATCGCTTTCTTTGCTTTAACGATCGGCAGGGGACAGGACATACCTTTAGTATCTACAGTTATAGTTGCTTTCATAATGTTGTTCCTCCTAGTTGTCATGGACAGCACAGCGATTAGGACCCATCTCCATGTCGCGTTGCTCTTCTTTACTGGTTGTTATTTTCCCCATATTCATACGACGAATTTCTTGATAAGCATGAGGCTGCGAAGGCAGATTCTCAGATACAGCTATTCGAAATATTTCTTCACTATCTATGTTCAAACCAGCATTGTTACGATATAGCTCTGACAATTGGGCCATAACCTTTCCCCCTTCACCCAGCTCCGTTATTTTACCAAAGTGAGCAGGAAGTACGATTAAATCTTGTGCTAACTGCTTATATCGATGGTATAAAGAGGTTCGAAGATCTCCAACCCAATCGTCTGCTTTCCCCGCAAGATCAGGACGTCCAATGGATTCAATAAAAAGAATATCGCCGGTCAAGAGATACTGCTTATCCACTATAAATGAGGTACTTCCTTTGGTGTGGCCTGGTGAATAGATCGGCTCCATGTAAATGGCTGTGCTTCCGATGGTAATGTTGTTGCCTTCTTCTAGCTTGGCATAGGGAAACACGACTTCATCAGCATCTTTAGGGGGTAACCAATACGTAGCTCTCGTCTCTTCAGCTAATTTCCGTCCACCCGATATATGGTCGGCGTGAAGATGCGTATCCAGCACATGCTTAATCTGTACGCCGCTCTCCTCAGCGAATTGAACGAAGATTTCAGTCATTCGCAACGCGTCGATCACTGCCGCTTCTCCCTCAGACATGATCATATAGGAAAGACAACCTTTACCCAATCTCACGAACTGATAGATGGCTCCGCCCTGCTTCAGGTCTCCAATCTTTACTGGCTGTAAATATTCATTCCAAGATTTCATGCCCCCTTGAAGATAATACACTTGGCTTATACCTGCATCAAGCATCTGTTCTGCTACATACTTGGAAGAGCCTTCCTTAGCACATACCACGAGCAAGGTTCTTCCAACTGGCACCTTTTCCATTATGGATTCTACCCCATCTAACAATTGGAAGTACGGAATATTGATTGTCTCCGTGTTTTCACCTTCAATTCTCCAATCATTAAAATCACTTTCATTACGTACATCGAGTATGAATATCTTTTCTTTCGTTAGTATTATTTGCGTTAGTTCTTTAGCGGTCATAGCAATTACACCTGTGGTAGATGTCATAAGGTTTCCCTCCATTTCATGTGTGTGAAAAAAGCATTCGTTGCTGAGTATTTGAAGGGGATTAATTCTTTAATCTCGTTCTGTAGGTCCAGACCATGCGGACATGCCCGGTAAAACATTATTCACTTGTGTAAAACCATGACGGGCCAGAATATGGCATGCCAGATCACTTCGTGTACCGGTTCGGCAAATTACATACACCGGGTCATCTTTTTGAAATAGTTCTATTGAAAGCAAATCCAGCTGTCTCTCTAATTCACCCAATGGAATCGAAATTGATTTTGGAATACGATGAAATGCAAATTCAGCAGGCTCACGAACATCCAAAATGGTGACAGCCTCATGATTCATGAGCTTTTGTTCCAATGCTTGATTGGTTATCGTGCGAGGAAAATGCAGCTGGTCCTTGACCTCACTGGGATTAGATTTTCGAATAAAGTGTCTAAAAATGTGATCTTTGGTTGCAGTGCCCAAGAATTGATGACCCGTATGCTTAGCCCAAGCTTGAAGATCGGCTAATGATCCTTTATCCGTAGCTTGAATTTCGATGACCTGCCCAGCCTTGAGCTCTTCTATTGCTTTTTTTGTACGTACAATCGGCATAGGACATGCGAGTCCCTTACAATCTAGGATCTGATCTACTTGAATCTGAGCCATAATACTAAGACCTCCCTAACTTTTGAATTGATGTTTGTTTTGGGCTTCCATTAGATTTTTCGAATTAACAATCTGCAATACATATACCCCTATGGGTATTAATATAGTTATTCTAATACACCTTGTCAACTGTTTAATAGCCCCATTCTCGAAGAAAACAGATTGTTTAGCCTGTCACATATGATCATTTAGCAGGCGAATGCGGATCATTACATACTCTTCATCTAACAATAGGATACATGCCCAAGCCAGAGGATGCCCTTATGCATTAAATAGCAAATAGTAGTGAATTGAAAAAGGGAGGCTTTAATATGGCTTGTGGTAGTAGCAATACGACAGCATTAACATGCTGTACCGAAAAAAACTTCGTTCAAGATAAAGTATGTACGCCATGGAGTGGTACGGTCGTCGCAGCGGATGTTCTAATCGTGACCTTTACGAACAATATTAATCAAAATATCGTGGGTACGGGCTACATGCAATATGACATCGGTCCAGGACCCATTACGTTCAACTTTTTAGATTCTACAGGAGCCGTAATTAATGCTACACCTTTTACGCTAGCACCTGGGTCCTCTCTAGCCTTCACCTATCGGCGGTTCAGTGCAATTCAAATTACTTTACCCGCGGCAGTACCTGGCACATATCAGGGAGAATTCTGTATCACTACTAGATATCCGGTCCAGTAAAAAGGTTCTGAAGACTCACTTTATAGGAGGGGATGAAGTAAATGTGTAATAACGATATTGCACTTAGTTGTTGCTTAGATAAGATTAGTGTGCAAGATAAAGTATGTACAATTATTCAACTTGCTGCCGCAGGTACACAGGTGATATATACAGATAACATTGCCCAAATTATTATGGGCACAGGTTATGTTAAATTCGAGACTGGAACAGGTACGATGACTGTTAATTTTCTGAGAACAGGTGTTGCAACTCCCATTCAAACCGTGACTATTGATCCCGGGGGAAGTACCTCTTTTAGTGCGGCAAGATTCGATACGATCTCCGTCACCACTACGGCTCCAGCTCAAGGAGAATTTTGTATCACCGTACGCTATACACTATGAGCTACATCCGTATTAAAAAGGTGAATTCATCCATCGGATGAATTCACCTTTTTTTCTTCTATATAGAAAGGATCTCTCTTGCCCTCAATTTGAACTGTCGTTGAGACTACATACTTTCCTTCAATATACATTTGCTTATCCCCGTGCGCACTTAATCGAATGGAATGAATGCTTTGACCAATAAAGTTAACCGTATTCCCAGGGGTAACTGTTAACTCCTTCTTGTCAAGCCCCTGTATGTCTACATTTAAAACATCCGTACTACCCGGGCTTGAAAATAAACTGAGTTGTACCAATGTATTGAGCGAATTCACTTCCATTTCCCAAATTTGTATGTGAGATTGTTGGTCGGTAATTAATATATTCCCACAACATTCCTTTTCCACCACATGGGATGGAGGCCATGCATATGGATCATTTGAAATGGCGCTTGCGGTCGAACTAGATATATTAGTAACCGGTACATTAGTAAGTTGTGTAGGATCTGACGTGTAAGAGAGTGTGTTTGATAAAGGGCTGGTATTAGCTGTTGAAATGGAACGAACATCCATCCCCGCATTTAAATTCGTAGTTGTTGAATTTGGAGATGGAAAGGAGCTTAAAGGCAATTGTCTATTGGGCAGGGGATCCCCCACAGATGTGGGCCACTGTAAAGGAATTGTTTTGGGATAGATAAAGCGAATCGAAATCTGATTACTTGAATTGCGAGATCTTCTTCTTTTTCTATATGGGTAGGGAAGTCTAATGTTCTTCCTTTGTGTAGAGGGACGCCTCTTCCTGAGGAGTATAAGCAGAATGAGAAGGATAAGTAATACTTTTCGCCGTACAAACCGTCTCCGTCTCATATCCTTTCCCCTCTCTCAAATCGCTCCATTAGTTATAATAAATGTCACGAGGAGGCACATGGTTAATCTTTAAGTGAACTTTTTTCTAGATTCAAGTTAATTCATGTATGGACCATACAACACCGTTACCTACTCCCGTGCCCACATTCAGCGATACGGCTAGGCCATTAGCATTATAAAAAAGCCCTACCACATCACCTGCACTGAGTGTAACTTCTCCAGCTAAAGTCACCTCACCCGAGCCTAATACGGCTCTGAGTGTAAGTACTAAGGCCACATTCACATTTAAAATGGGCAAAAACCCACTCACTAAACTAGTTGCTGTTGGGGCCGTTCTTTGAATCGCAAAAAATGGATTAACCCCCGCACCAAGACTTGTTGTTAGTGCAGCAGTTGTTGAGAAATTAATTGTGGCGAGCAACGTGTATCTTCCTGAAGTAGGGGCAGTGTAATTACCTGTGACGGAGTTAAAACTTGCACTTCCATAGTAAGGTGAAGCTACAGACCAGTTCGTAAGTTGTGCACTCGTACTTACGTTTAAAGTAGATAAAAAAGCAGAAAACCCTTCTGTAGACACATTAGGCCCTGTGACACCTGTAGCTCCTGTAGGTCCAGTTGCTCCAGTTGCTCCAGTTGCTCCGGTCACCCCATTCGTGCCGTTCGTTCCGGTGACTCCCGTATTTCCCGTCGCACCCGTTACCCCGGCAATTCCCGTTGCTCCTGTGGGTCCAGTCACTCCGGTCACTCCGTTCGTGCCATTCGTTCCGGTAGCTCCTGTACTTCCCGTCGCTCCTGTTACCCCATCAATGCCCGTTGCTCCTGTGGGTCCAGTTGCTCCGGTCACTCCGTTCATACCATTTGTTCCGCTTGCTCCCGTATTCCCAGTCACGCCTGTCACCCCGACAGTTCCCGTTGCTCCTGTCGGTCCAGTTACTCCGTTCGTGCCGTTCGTTCCGGTAGCTCCTGTATTTCCTGTCGCTCCCGTCACCCCGGCAATTCCCGTTGCTCCGGTCGGTCCAGTTACTCCGGTCACTCCGTTCGTGCCGTTCGTTCCGGTAGCTCCCGTATTTCCCGTCACGCCCGTTACCCCATTCGTGCCGTTCGTCCCGGTTGCCCCCGTACTTCCTGTCGCTCCTGTTACTCCGGTATTTCCCGTCGCCCCTGTCAGCCCAGTCACTCCGTTTGTGCCGTTCGTTCCTGTTGCTCCCGTACTTCCCGTTGCGCCTGTTACTCCCGCAGTTCCTGTCGTACCTGTTGGCCCAGTCGCTCCAGTCACTCCATTCGTGCCGTTCGT
This sequence comes from Paenibacillus shirakamiensis, assembly GCF_017874255.1. Classification (GTDB taxonomy): domain Bacteria; phylum Bacillota; class Bacilli; order Paenibacillales; family Paenibacillaceae; genus Fontibacillus; species Fontibacillus shirakamiensis. Next base: position 1,223,072 of record NZ_JAGGLD010000001.1, read on the forward strand.
TCCTGTTGCCCCCGTACTTCCGGTGGCTCCCGTTACTCCTAGCGCGCCCGTCACCCCGGCAGTTCCCGTCGCCCCTGTCGGCCCGGTGGCTCCCGTCACCCCATTCGTGCCGTTCGTTCCGGTTGCTCCCGTACTTCCCGTTGCGCCTGTTACTCCCGCAGTTCCCGTCGTCCCTGTGGGCCCGGTCGCTCCGGTCACTCCATTCGTGCCATTCGTTCCTGTTGCCCCCGTACTTCCCGTTGCGCCCGTTACTCCCGCAGTTCCTGTCGTACCTGTGGGCCCGGTCGCTCCGGTCACTCCGTTTGTGCCGTTCGTTCCAGTGGCTCCCGTACTTCCCGTCGCTCCCGTCAATCCAATTATTCCCGTTACACCTATAGCTCCTGTTGGCCCAGTTACTCCCGTATTCCCGGTGGGTCCGGTTATACCCATAGCTCCAACGGCTCCGGTTGCCCCTGTCGCTCCCGTTGGTCCAGTTGCACCAGTCGCTCCCGTTGCACCAGTCACTCCTGTAATACCTTTTTTCGGCGTAATCCCATCACAACTCAAAGAAGACATAGAACTACATCTATGGGATGAATAATCTTGATAAGGGACGTTACTATTGCAGGAGCTACAATAATTCATACATAGAACCTCCCTTCTTTGCATATCGATTTTGCTTAACTCATATCTTTCAGTCTATTAATTTACGATTCAATTCTTTATTCGAAATAGTATATGTAAATAGTAGTATGCATGTTTGTACTAGTGCCTTCCTCATGCTTTAAGTAATTCCATTACGGAGCCTAATACAAAAACACCCCTCCATTCAATTCATGGAGAGGTGTATAAATATCCTAACTTAAGGAGCTTCTACCCAAGCTTTGTTAAAGCGAGCAAGAGATATCTTAGTAGAAGCAGGCTTCTCGTAAAACACCAAGATCGTTTTATCAGGAGCCACACCAATGTCAGAATATCCATTGCTTCCTGCATAAATTTCTTTGGATTTATTCCATGTGGTTCCATCATCACTACTCATACGGATGGTCATATGTGTGCGTGAAGAAGTGCTTGCTGGATTCGTGAACAAAATGGTAGAAGCATCATAACGCTGAAGGCTTCCTTCGCATACCGGATCAATAAGGACTTGATCTGCGCGAGGAGTGCTCCATACTCCAGTTACTCCACTAGAAGTGGATACTGCACGGTACGTTGTACCGGGATTACGCATGTTGGTCATTAGACTGCCATTAGATAATTCAACCATCATGTTCTCGTGAATTTTGGTGAATCCAGTAGGGTTAGGCACTTTGGAACCTGCGTTCCAAGTCAATCCACCATCACTGCTATAGATGGATGCTACTGTACTATTCGTCCAATTGGCTGTAGTCAGATAAATAGGCACAACTAACTTACCGTCTTTCAGTTGAATGCCGTGGCCTGGTCCCATACCCGCTCCTGATAAATTGGCAAAGTAATAAGGGTTAGCAGGATCTTTATACGCCGCTAGAGCAGAAGTAATTTCTCTTGTCTCTCCCCAAGTCGCACCATTATCGGTACTTGTACGGATGAAATACTGACAATTTCCCCATTTCCAGCGGCCCCATAGCAAGTGAACTTTACTCCCTGTGTTCTCTGTTAGAAGCATCGGATTCATCTCTGCATTCCCTTGAGATTTACCTGGAGACATGATGACTGAATCGGAGAAAGTAGCTCCTCCATCCGTGCTTCTTTTTAGCAAAATATCTGTTGGCGTCTGGTCTCCACCAGATCTGCCTTCTACGGCAACGAGAACGGTACCATTCGCAGACACAGCAATACTTGGAATTCTATATTGTGCATAGCCCTTGCCATCACTAGTATCGAACAAGGTAGCTTCATCAAAGGTTGCTCCAAGATTTTTGATCTGTGCATCCGTAAGCGCTACATTGTACAATTGTACTTGATTGAGATCTCCTGCATAGAACCACTGAGCTCCACCACTGTCTACATTGCGACCGATAGACAAGGAATTGAGGTTCGTTACATTTTTGAAGAAAGCCGTGGATGTAGCTGACCCTTTAAGATATCCATCGACGAAAATTTTAGTGCCACTGCTATTTACTGTAAGTACAGCCGTATGCCATTTCCCATCATTGTACGTTCCATCTGCATTGAGCTTCGTTGCATATACTCCATCTTCACGATTTTCGAAATATACGGTGCCATTATTCATAGTGAATGAGATATTGCTTGAAGCATCTGCCGTGTGTGAAGCGCTAAGAAAGGTTTTGGCTTGTGCCGTACTGGAAGATTTGAACTGAACAACCATAGACCCTTGTGTTAAATTAGCTACTGTACTGATATCTGCCGTTTTATCTACGAAATCACTTGTTCCATTAAATGTCTGATTAATTGCATAATTCAGCACCTGTCCATCTACATCTGCTAACGCTTTGGAAGCCATGGGATTCATGCCTACAAGGCAAGTCATACATAGAGCAAGACACAAGAATACGCGGAAGTTCAACTTCATTTTTGTCATCATAAGTCTCCTTCTGATTCATAGTGGTTAATATCAATTCGAGCCTCCTTCTCTAAAGAATGCGCTTTCAAAATGAATATAAGCTTTCCTGAGGTCAAAACATATACCTCTTTTTTTACTTTAGGGGTGATACTTTGACCTTTTGGAATCTATCAATTGATATTTATTGGCATATGTGCTTATTCCCCTATATTTGTTAAAATATTGCTGTAAAATATGTAAAAAAATCTCTTAACTCGTCCTTTACCTATTTATCCATGTTAGGGTTATTGCCCCAACTCTCGATGACTATGTCTTTCAAGACAGCTCTCACATCATCCATGCTGATGAAACCCGCGGCTGGATTCATTGCGTTGGCTGAACCACAAGCTGTGGCATATCGTAAGCATTGCTCTACCGGAAGCTGCTGTGTATAGGCATAGGCATACCCTGCCACAAAAGCATCACCGCTTCCTACAGGATTCAATACGTTCACAGCAGGAGTGAGAATTCGATACTGTGTATCATGAATTTGTGCTATAGCTCCTCTTGAGCCTAGGGTAACAATCACTTGAGGGATGGAATACGTTACTGAAAGTTGACGTAGCACTTGACCATATACCTTTTTCAAGCTTTCTTCTGAATGTGTACTTGCGTCCAATGGAACTTCAGACTCGAACTCATTTGCGTTAAGCCAAGGCCTGATTTCATCTTCATTGGGTTTGATAAAGTGCGGCCCAGCCTTCATTCCTTCTAATAACGGTTGTCCACTAGCATCCAGGAACACTTCAGCCCCGGCTTGTTTAGCTATGTCAATAAGTTCCAGGTACAGCTCAGGTCGGCAACCTTTAGGTATACTCCCTGAGAAAATGAGAAGTTGATCTCGCCTAGCAAGATGACGGATTTTGTCCTTCATCCTATTTTCATAGGCTAACTGCACTTCAGGTCCTGCCTCTATAATTTCTGTTGAGGTATGATCGTTTTGATTCATGAAATTAAGACATAGCCTTGATTCCCCAGAAATCTCTACAAACTCAGATTGAATACCACTTTTCTGAACATCTTGTACTATAAATTGTCCGTTAAATCCAGCAACAAAGCCCGTCGCAGTGACTTGTCTATGGCCTAATTGGCTCAATACCCGCGCTACATTGATCCCCTTTCCCCCTGCCATCGCAAGAAAGTCCTTAACCCGCATCACTTCTCCATCTGACCAGCCTTCTAGATAATACGTTTTATCGATTGCTGCATTCAAGGTAACGGTAACAACAGAAGTTTGATGTAAGGAAGGTATATTTTTTGCTGCTTGTGAAGTCATGTGGATCTCTCCCATCGGTTGAAATAAACTCGACACTTAATACACACAATGCTGTCGTATTTTCTTTAAGGATATGTATATAAATAGGCTTTATCTTATGTAATACAAGTTCAAGATCGTTCATCTATTATAACACTTTAATAGTGATTGGTTGCATGGTGGTCGATTGCATGAAATTCTTCATTCTGAAAGAAAATAAAAACCGAAGGGAGACATCCATTCGGTTAGGCACCTTTCTTTTTATTTTTGAATAATTCTTTAGATGACTTCTCATAGCTAGGCCACAGTCTATGTTCTAATTTTTGATAACCAATTATAACTTGTTGGAAGATGTGCTGTATTCTAATGGAACGTTGAGTTAAGGCATGTACAACATAAGCGACAGCAATTCCGATCAGAGCACCGCCTATGACATCCGAGAGGTAGTGTACCCCTGTCCATACTCTTGAGAAGGCGATACCCGATGCAAGTATAAGCCAGGCACCCCCTTCTTTTTTACGAAAGATCCATATGGATGTAGCAATGACAAAGGCACCTATAGCATGATCACTAGGAAATGATGCATTGGCTGGATGGGGGATGAGTTGAAGTACGGCATGATGAACAAATGGACGATCTCTGTAGAAGAAATGTCCGATTACTCCACTACATATCAAGGCCATAATTGCAGATATACAAGCCTGTAACGTCATCATTCGTTGCGCTTTTCCTCTAGTGAACCAATATAGAATTACCCCTAGGAAAAAGATATATTGTGCATACGAAGCAAAAAATATCATCAAAGGATTCAGAAAAGTTAGGGTATATCCTAACTCATTGATTTTTTGAAAAATTAAATAGTCTAGATTAGAGAGACTCATGTTCATCTTCCTTTTCTAATGTGGATACTACAAGTTTTGGAGACTTGGATAAATACAGAATCAAGAATAGAATGACGACGATAAAGAATAGACTGATTTCTGTCGTTCCCATGTTCAATCCACCCTGAGCTTTAGGCTGAGTCAGATAATCCCCTAGCGAGGCGCCAAGTGGACGAGTCACAATATAGGCCGCCCAGAAGGCAAGAACAGCATTGAATTTGAGATGAACATAAGCTGTAGTAATGATTCCAATGATAGCTCCAAAAAGAACAGCTGAGAGGAGATAGCCTACATTCAGACTTTCCGAAACCCAATCTCCAGCCGCCGTCCCTAAGGCGAAGGTTAGCAAGATGGTTAACCAATACAGCATTTCACGTCTTCTAGTAGTGATAAAATGAATGTCTAGCGTTCCTTCCTTCTTCCTCCATAATACAAAGGTTAAAGCTAGCGCAATTGCGAACACTAAGGTGGTTACCTCTAGAGGTACACCGAACTGATCCACTAGATTATCAGTAATTAATGTTCCGACCACACTAACAAGTAGAACCGTAAGCCAATATTTCGCAGGTACATAAGTAGGGGATACGACTTGAAATAGAAGAGCCGTTAGAAACAGCGCTAACATTACAAAAGTAGTATTCGTGAGTCCCCAAGACAGATTGAAATTCAGAACATCAGCCGCCGTTTCTCCTACTGTTGTTGCCATAATTTTGATAATCCAGAAAATGAATGTGATCTGCGGAACTTTAATTCCACGTTGTTCCTTCCCCTGAAGTTCAGTTTGTATCTCCATTGCTATTCTTCCTTCCATGCAACATAGATTGTTGTAGAGTATTAATTCCTCCTTCTCTGTAAGGATAAAGGTCAAATCTAAACGGTTAATGAACCGCTTCTTAAATAATTCTTAACTGTCATCAGACAAAAAAAAGCCAAAGCAAATTGCTTTGACTTGAGAGCACTTAGGAGCATTAGGAACGAAATCGATAGCCTGCTCCCCACAACGTTTCGATATATACAGAATGTGTAGAATCGCTCTCGATTTTCTCACGTAACTTACGAATGTGGACGGTGACTGTCTGCGTATCTCCTACTGCCTCGATTCCCCATACTTTCTCAAAAAGGTGATCTTTACTAAATACATGATTGGGATGTAAGACTAAAAAATAGAGCAAATCAAATTCTTTGGTCGTCAACGTTACTTCTACATCTTGGACATAGACCCGGCGAGAATCAGGATTGATTCTCAGTCCTCTCATGTCTAATTCATTCGTAGGCATATTCCTTCCACGAAGACGATCATACCGTGACAAATGCGCTTTGACACGTGCTACGAGTTCTGCGGGCTTGAAAGGCTTCGTCATATAATCATCTGCGCCCAGACCTAGACCTCGGACAAGATCGATATCTTCACGCCTTGCAGTGACCATAACAATGGGAATATCTAATTGCTCTCGAATTTTTTTACATACTTCAAAACCCGTGAGCTTAGGTAACATTACATCAAGCACTATACATTCATATATACCGGATAATGCAAATAAAAGTCCTTCTTCACCATCTGTAGCAATATGGGTTGTATAGCCATTCATTTCTAGATAATCACGCTGTAACTCAGCAATGGATGGTTCGTCTTCAACGATAAGAATATGTCGTGTCATCATCTAACTCTCCTTCATCAATCGGTAAAACAATAGATAGGGTTAAGCCCTCACCCATCAGACTTTCAGCGTAGATCATTCCTCCGTGACCCGTGATAATCTGCTTCGCAATGGCCAGCCCTAAGCCACTGCCCCCCGTATTCGTATTTCTGGATTGTTCCGCTCGGTAGAATCGCTCAAACACATGATTGCAGGCTTCCGCTGGGATACCCGGCCCGTTATCTGAAATGGTAAGTATGAATTGCTGCCCTTGCTGCTTCGTAAGAAGCGTAATTGTTCGATTAGGCTTGTCCATATATTTCAGACTATTTTGAATAATATTAGCAAGAACACGTTTAAATGATTCTCGGTCTACTCTTACGTAAGTATGTTCTCCTTCTAACATAACTAGCTTTAACTCCACACGTTGTTTATCCAGCTCAATGTGCAGTTCTTCCGCCCAATCTTTAAGAAAGGGCAGGATAGGAACCGATTCAAAATGGAATTCAACCTTCTGCATATCTAATTTGGAGTACAGGAATAGTTCATCGATCAAATGGTCCATATCGCCAGCTTTTGTGGCAATTGTACGCATGTACTTTTCATTTTTTTCAGGTGAATTTGCTACGCCCTCCAGTATTCCGTCAATGTACCCCTTGATTGCCGTAATCGGTGTCTTCAGATCATGGGATATATTCGTAATGAGCTCTTTCCGATTATTCTCATATTGTTGCTGAATCTGGATGGACTCCTCAAGCTTGGAACGCATCGCTTCAAAAGCCATGCCTAACTGCCCTAACTCATCTTTTCCATGTATCGCAATTTGAAAATCCAGATGACCTTCGGTAACATATATTGCCGCTCTGCGTAGTTCTTGTAACGGACGAATAATCTTTCTCGACATGTATGTGGTAAGGAGAATATGAGTAACTAAAAGTGTGAATAGCGTAGCAAGGAACAGTATAGGAAAAAAGGTTCGGACAAAATGAACCCATGGATCCATTTTCGTAAGTAGAAATAACGTAATAGGTTCATTGGCCTTGGACAAGAGATCGTACTGAGCTACCTGCATCCATGTATCATGCAGTTTCAATTGAATAGGCTCATGATGCTCCCCCTCTTTTACAAAAGAAGAAAGGCTATCGGTAAGCTCTTTGGAGAGCACTAACGATGTGGATTTATACAGCGTGCCCTGTGAAGAACGAATATACATGTTAGTATTTTTCTTAAGTAAATCTGCTGAGAAATCATCTAGAAACTGGGTATTGCTGAGCAAATCTTTATTTTGGACAAAGGTATGCTTGATTAAGTTATGCATATCCCCTTCTTCAATCCCTTCGAATTTGCTCTCATAAGCATTCTTCAAGCTTTGCACATCACCGCGATATACAAAAGTTAATAAAATTGCCATGATGCCAATCAGAACTAAAGGGATGACGAGCATCGCAGCATAAGAAAGCAGTAATTTTACTCGAATAGACATCTAAACTCACCTAATCTCTATAGTATGTAAGAAGTATAAACAAAATAGTATAAATAACAACTCAAGCTCACGCCTAAAAGGAGTCCACCTAGCACTTCTACTTTTCGATGACCTAGCAATTCCTTCAGTTGCGTAGCCGCAGTCTCATCTCTTGTCAATAACGATAGCTCCTTCGTGATGCGATTCAAGATTGTAGCATGAATTCCGGCTTGACGACGAATTCCGGTCGCATCATACATTGTAATAGCACTGAACACTGCAACTATGGCGAACATGGAAGAATCCCATCCATACCGAATTCCGATCGAAGTAGTTAATGCAGTCACCGCTGCTGAGTGAGAGCTGGGCATGCCCCCTGTATTCATAGCCAATCGAAAATCCCATATTCTATAGCGCAGCCAATATAAAGGCACCTTCATCAATTGAGCAATAATCATGGAAATAAAAGCGGACATAAGCGGGAAATTATATATTATATGCAACCTTCAATCCTCCTAAGTTCTACTAGTATCTTTGATCTCACTATAGACGCTAAGAATAAACTACTTATGAATCAAATCTTAACATTTTATTAACTAAGCTAAGCTCTCCCTCATATTCACCAAAGTTTCTAACCCCCCTCTTTGGAGGTAATAGAGCAAAACACCCAAACAAAGATTCATAGATTAGAGTTGTAAATGACAGACATTTGATGGAGGCGTGACCTATTTTAATCTCAGAACTAACCCAAGAGGAGTTAACCCCCGATGTGATAGAGAAGTTGCTATTTAATATATCCGATGATGGACAGCCGGCTGATTGCATTTTCGTCTTCGGGAGCAATAAAGCAGCTAAGTACCGAGTACCAAGATCCGTAGAGTTGTACAAGCAAAAGCGTGCAGAGAAATTGCTCTTCTCAGGAGGCACGATATGGAAAGATGTAAACGTTCCCGAATCAGTAGCGATGCAGCAGCGTGCCATGGAACTAGGTATTCCTGAGAAGGATATTATCGTGGAGACTGCTTCGCGATCTACCAAAGAGAATGTATTATCATCACTCACCCTCTTGGATCAGGAATTCATGTTACATAACATCAAACGCATTCTTCTCGTTACTTCTCCCTTCCACATGCGCAGAGCCTATTTGACCATGCGGACTTATATGCCTAGCTGGATAGAGTTCTCGTTTGGCCCGGCTAGTAGCCTAACGCATACGCTAGATACTTGGTATGAGCACGAAGGAACAAAAAAGAGAGCTTTGGAGGAATCCAAAAAGATTATAGAGTATGTGCACATGGGTGCTTTGAAGGATGATGTCGTGTAATCTAAAGCGGCAATGAGAATTACTATAGCTCTCCAATAAAAAACGGCCTCATCGCTAATTAAGCGAGTAAGAGCCGTTCTTTTCATTGTTAATTTTAAAAGTGGATTTCTAGCAAGGAAAGACCTCTCAATTAATTGAGAGGTCTTTCCTTGCTAGCTTATACTTTTCGGTACCACGGAAGCACATCAATCGGAGCATCTACAACATTTGTGCAAGGACCCACAATCCGGTCCCCCTGCTCGTTAACCCAGATACCTGGCGGAAATGTAACCTTACGGCGAATCGCACCTTTTTCTAGTACAGGTGCCACTAAAATATAATCGCCGAGCAAAAATTGATCGCTAATCCGCTCGTAACCCACCTCAGGGTAAGCATAAGCTAAATGTCGCATCATCGGCTCTCCATCCTGCGATGCCTGCTTAGCTAATTCTAAAATTTCACTTCCCAGACGCGTATGCAGATCTGCCGCCTGTACGCAGTACCTATGATGTTCTTCATCCAGTACACGCCATGGCGCCGCCGAGAATTGCATCATCGGAAATAGGGCGGCGCACTGGGCAGAACGAACAAATAGTTCCTGATCCAGCGATGCTGATAATTGCAGAAAATGTTCATACTCCCCGCCACCAATCATATCGGGACAAATAAAGGGATGCCCCAGTAAACCTTGTGCCAGAGCATCTGGAATGAGCGACGAAAGTCCGTTTCCTTCCCATGTATGCAGCTTATCTTTGAGGCGTTGAGCAAGAGGCTGACCTCCTAGCTTCCAACAGGCACGGTATTCGTTAAGCGAGAATTCAAGTCCAATTCGGGCCCATGCCTCGCATTGCTCATGCGGTGTGGATGGGGCGGCGGATTGATCCGATGCTTCATAAAATTCGATATCTCCAGCATCTAGTTTGAATCCATCAATTCCATAATTGTGTTGGAGATCACTTAGCTGCTGCTTGAACCACGTTACCGCTTCTTCATGACTTCCATCCAGTACACCACTATACCCGTTCCACCAGTGACGGATTGCAGTATTTCCATGCTTATCTTTTAGAAGATATCCCTTATCCTCCAGTTCGCGGAATGTTCTAGAATCAGGACTTACAAAAGGACAAACCCATAACATGACTTTGAATCCCATCTGATGAAGCTGATCCACCATTCCCTTAGGATCTGGAAATCTTCCAGAATGAAATACCCAATTCCCGTAGGGTTCATGCCAATTGTCATCAATCATGATTACGCCGGGAGCCATCCCCGCTGCTAACACGGATCTAGCATAAGCTAGCACTTTCTCTTGTGTAGGTTGGTACAACAATTCAATCCATAAATTATACTGCGGTGCTGTGAATAATAGTTCATCGGGATATGCGCCCGAAGTGGGGAAGTGCTGTCTGGATGCGGCTTGAAAGGCTCCTCTCAGACTACCGAACCCTTCTTGTACTACAATCTCTGATGTAAGTCCCGTAATGGTGATGGCCTCTGCTGTAAAGGAGAACGAGAAGGGCTGATCAGACCAGATATACCTACCTTTATTAGATAATAGCAACGGCGCGGCCTGATTCATTCCTAACGTAGCGAACAGATCTGCTTCAAATGGCTTCGCTCCATACGGCATGTGTGAGCCATCTGCTGCTCTTCCACCCCACCACTGTTCATTAGGCAATAGGATAATAACTTGTGTGTCTTTCATGTATTCGAACTCCTTTGATAGGTTCATTCCGTTCATGATCTTTAACCTTTGACAGATCCGGCTGCAATACCACTAATGATGTATTTCTGCATGATGATGTAGAACAAGAGCAGCGGCGCAACGCCTAGAACCATCATCGGGAAAAATGCGGTCCAATTTGTAGAGAATTGTCCAATGTTCCGGTACACTTCTTGAAGAATGACCGCTTTTTCTCTAGTCTGTAGGAATAATAACGGACCCATGAAATCATTCCAAAAAGTAAGTGAATTGAGAATCGCCGCAGAAGCAATGACGGGCTGCATAAGGGGAAGAACAATACGGAAAAATGTTCCGACTACCCCCGAACCATCAATAGAAGCGGATTCCTCTACTTCAAGTGGAAGAGATTTCACGAAGTTAATGAATAAGAATACGTTAAATGGAATCGTTACGGACACGTTTATAATGACAACAGCCCATAGCGTATTCATCAGATGCATAGACATGATCAGTTTATAAAGTGGAATAAGCGCAATCTGAAATGGAACTACGAGACCAGCAATAATCGCAAGAAACAGTAGTTTGCTCAGCCAATTCCGAGATCTAGCGAACCCATATGAAGCCATACAAGGGAGAATCGTGCATCCTATTAGAGAAAAGAACGTAATGATAAAATTATTCATGAATACTCTTGGATAGTGCATCAATTTCCATGCGTCTACGTAATTGCTCAAAATCCATTGATGAGGCAGGCCCAGAGGACTGGCGGCTGCCTCTTCTGGCGTCTTCAAGGTAGTTACTAGTAAATAGTAGATAGGAAGTGCTACAAGAATCGCAATAACAATCAGACAAAATTCAAGTACATACGGACGCTTTTCTTTGGTTGTAGTGGCTTGCATTTAAGATACCTCCCAACGCTTCATTAGACGAAGCTGTAGAACCGTCACAATCATGACAAAGGATGAGAACAAGACACCAAGCGCAGAGGCATAACCCAATTGACTATCCGTGAATGCGCGCTGAAGCAGAACCGTCACAATACTTTCTGTAGCATGACCCGGTCCCCCATTCGTCATGGAGAAAATAATATCGAACACTTTTAGTCCGCCGATCATACTAAGCACGGTATTGATAGTAATGGACGGAACCAATAAGGGAAGTGTGATTTTCCAAAACGTTTTCCATCCATTGGCCCCATCCATATGAGCCGCTTCGAATAATTCCTTCGATATCCCTTGAAGGTTGGCTAAATAGATAACCATAGCCCAGCCTGTCCACTGCCACACTTGAGTTAGAATTACAGAATATAGAGCTAGTTTGGCACTTCCAAGCCAGTTGACCGATCCAAGTCCAAGGTGCGTAAGAATCTGATTCAAAGGGCCATAGTCGAGTGATGACATAATATAGGACCATAAGAAACCTACGACCAAGGGACTCAGTACAGCGGGTGCAAAAAAGATCATGCGCAACCAATTTTTAGTGCGCAAATTTCTATCTAAAGCCACGGCCAAAGGTACAGCCAACGCATTTTGTACAATGGTCATAATAATCGCATACAGAATAGAATTCTTGATTCCCGTTAACACCACATCATCATGAAAGAGGGCTTTGTAATTATCTAAACCGATAAAATGGATGTTTTTTTGAAGCAACGACCAATCTGTAAAGCTGTGTACAAATGTAGAGATAACAGGATACAGATAAAAAATCATATAGATCAGCACTGCCGGCAAGATTAGTAGAAAAAAGGAGCGTTCTCGTTTTCGTAGCATGGTTGTGACTTCCTTTCTAAGTAAAAGTTCGGGGATATCCGGATACTTCCCGAGATATCCCCGACGCTCACCTGATTATTTGCCCGTTAATGTCTTACGCTGTTGATCTGCTTTGTCATCCAATACTTTCAAAGCCTCTTCTACAGTTCTTCCGCCCGTAAGCACTTCTTGAAGCGCCTTACCATAGTCTTCCGCGATAGCTCCGAAAGGCCAATTGATCCATGGTGCATAGACATGACCTTCTTTGAATGCTGCTGCTGAATCTTGATATTCTGCTGGCAATTGCACATCTACCCCTTTTAAGAAGGAGCTTCCGAAGTTGTCCTTAATAAGTGCTTGCTGTGCCTCCGGTGTAGAAGTCACCTCTAGAACCTGCATAGCTGCGTCTTTATTTTTAGATTGTTTGTTGATAGAAAGCGCACTTCCCGGTCCACCAATTAGCCAGCCCGTTCCTTCTGTAAGACCCGGGATCGGGAACATACCCATGTTCAGATTAGGATTTTTTTGCTTAAGTGCTTCTGCCGCCCACGGCCCCGATTCCCACATCGCCGCTTTACCAGTTGCAAATTCATCTTGAGCTTGATCATAATCAATCCCCAGCATATCTTTAGTTATGTTGCCTTTTTGTATGGTCTCGGTCCATTTTGTTACGAGCTCATTCCAGTTCCCACTCACCTTCTTCGTTCCATCCGAGAAAGCGGTATCAAAATCTTTGTTCTCTGGCTTAGCGTAGAATTCGTTGAGCAACATCCCCATGGACTGCTTCATCATCGGTTCCCATGACTTGGCGCCCATCGCTTGCGGCTTAATGCCCGCTTGACGCAGTTTGTCATGAATCGTCATCCATTCATCCCATGTCTTGGGAGGCGTCAGACCTTGCTTCGTAAAAATATCTTTGTTGTACCAGATGCCTTCGAACCAGGATTGCAATGGAATCGTATACACTTTTCCTTGGTATCGAATCAAGCCCGTATCATTATATTTGCTTGTGAATGAAGCATTAGTGAGATCTTCGACGTAATCTGCATTAGCATAGACTGCACCACTACCACTAGTCTCAAAAATATCTGGTCCTTCTCCAGCCGCAAGTTGTGTCCGAAGAATATTCTCATACGATTTCAAATCGATGAATTGAAATTCAATGTCTACATTAGGCAACTTCTTTTTCAGATATTCCAAATAGGATTTTCGAGTCTCTTCCTTGTTGTATCCCATGATTCGAATTTTGGTTTTTTTCTCTCCAGAAGCCGAACCATCCTTCCCTGATTTGTCATCAGAACTGCCGCATCCACTAAGAACTAGGGATGAGACCATCATCAGACTTGCCATAAGAATTAGTGTTTTTTTCATGATACCCCTCCTGCATTTGAATAATCTATCATTTGATTACAACGTTATCGTACTCTAGAGCTGGCCCAGTGCTGAAGTCTGGAAACTACCATTTTCGAGACTATACTACACTCCTCTTTTTTCTTTCATTTCTCTTCTGCTCCTAACCAAAAAAAGATCATAAAAAAGACCGCAGATAGGATGCGATCCTCTACAAGTAAACTTAAGAATAAAGACATCAGTTAAGATGAACTTCATCTCATATAAAGGAGAAGATAGTACCACTACAAAGGTCTAAATCTGATCATGTATTAGATCCCGATACTCTTGGGGCATCATCCCCGTAGTCTTTTTGAATACCTTGGTAAAGTAACTTGGATTCTCATATCCAACTTCATAAGCAATCTCATAATTTCTCTTGGCTGTAGTCCGAAGTAAGGTTTTGGCAGTTTCGATTCTGACATAAGTTACATAATCCCAAATATTTTCTCCGGTAATTTTCTTGAATAAATTTGAAAGATAGTTCTTACTTACTCCAATCTCAGTACATATCTCTTCCATAGTCAGACTGCGATGATAATGCAGCTTAACGAACTGCTTCACTTTTTGCACATGATAATTCTCAGATTGATCGGATTGTGGGGTCTGACCTTCTGGCTCCTTTAAGGACTTCGAAGCGTGCATCCGCTCTTTAGTAATCTGGTCCACTGCACGTTCTATAAGATTACGCAACTTACTATCATCCAGCGGTTTCAGAAGATATCCGAACACCCCGGATTCTATAGCTCTTTGAGCATATTCAAATTCACCATGGGCACTAAGCAGAATAATCTTCATTTCCGGAATCTCCGCTCGGACTCTTTCAATTAATTCAAGACCGTCTAGTTCAGGCATGCATATATCTGTAATTAAAAGATGCGGCCTACGTGCGAATAGAATCTCGAGAGCCTGCTGCCCGTCTGTCGCTTTTCCCACAATAGAGATGCCATAGGCATCCCAATCTAAAATTTTTTCTAACATAAGAAGAGTCAAAATCTCGTCATCCGCCATTACAAGTTCAAGCATGTTCATCCCCCAGTTGCGGTATCTGTATAATTACTTTTGTTCCTTGTTCTACCTTCGACTCTATAATGAGTCCATAGGCCTCTCCGAATTTATAACGAATACGATCATGAACGTTTTTCACCCCGATATGTTCCCTATTCTCCACATCTTCTTGACGCAACAATTCACGTAGCGTTGTAAGCTTCTTTTCGTCCATTCCCTGCCCGGTATCTTCAATGGTAATCTCAAGCCCAGACATTCCTGGCTGGATGGACATAATAATGTTCCCTTTACGATTACCGCTAAATCCGTGAATCACTGCATTTTCGACGATAGGTTGGAGTAATAATTTAGGCATTTTCATATGCAGTATTTGACCGATCACAACTAACTCAAAATGAATTTTATCAGGATAACGGTAGTTTTGAATTTGGAGATAAGCCTTCACATGTTCTACTTCTTTGTATAACACTACCATTTCATTTGGATGATAGATGGAATAGCGCATGACATCCCCAAGCAGCGTGACCATGCTACTTACATCTTCATTTCGTTCACAGATTGCAAGGGACTTGATCGATTGTAGCGTATTATATAGGAAGTGAGGGTTGATCTGAGATTGAAGGGCGGAAATCTCTGCTTCTTTTGTCTTCATAGCAAACGCGTAGACATCATAATTGAGTTCATTGATACGTTTAATCATTTGCATAATACGTGTAGTCAACTTTTGCATTTCTACCGAACTGTTATCGTATAAGTCCACTTCGAAATTCCCCTGTTTCACGTCACTCATTTTACGCATTAGCCTAATGATGGGATATGTAATTCTAGATGACACGACGATAGATATGAGGATTACACTCAGAATTGCAGCTCCAAGCAAGAGGAGAATTAGTTTGTTAATATTGTCGTTATGCGCAAGTATTTCTTTCATAGGAATCATCGCAATAATCTTCCATCCCGTGACTTTAGAAGTTGTATACACTCCTAGAAAGGTGTCGTCTCCCTTCCCCACCTGAAATCTTCCCTCTACCTTATCCATATTCTGAGTGATATTAGCCTGCAAGTAAGAAGAGAGGTTGACCTCGGAGGGTTTAAATACAATCTGGTTGGACTGATCCATGATTAGAAAATATCCATGCTGCTCAAGTTTACTTTCTTTGGTCAATTCCTGAATTTCACGTAGTTCAAGATTAAATACTACTGAAGTTCCATCTCGCCTAGACGGGTTCCAGAAGTCAAATACCGGGGCTACAGCCGAAATCACCTTTTCTGATTCATAAGGTGGATTAAAATAGTAATCCTGTGGATGAACACCTATGAAATGAACACGAAAAAATTCATCATTTTGAAATTTTGGGAACCAATTTTGGCTGTAAAAAAGGTAATCCTTTCTTACCGTGCCTCCAGAATATTCATATACATTGCCGGATGGTTTGATAACCATCACGTCTTTTATACTTGGATTGTATCTCAGAATATCTTTCATCCGATCCTCTACTTGGCGATGATAGATCAGACCCTGTTGATTTGAACTCTCTTCGTAACCGCTTACAGCATCTTGGATCAAAGATTGTCCCGCTGTAATTTGAATGAGCGTCTTAATCTGATTAAAATAGGAGTCCATATTCAGCTTAGATTCGGTTACGATTTTGGACGTGTAGCTAATAACCTCAGCGGTCAGATTCTTACTGAACATGTGATACGTGATGTAACCAAGCAGTCCGATAAGGAGAATAAAAATCAGTGAAAATGAGATAATTAATTTTCTACGAATGGATTGA
This sequence comes from Paenibacillus shirakamiensis, assembly GCF_017874255.1. Classification (GTDB taxonomy): domain Bacteria; phylum Bacillota; class Bacilli; order Paenibacillales; family Paenibacillaceae; genus Fontibacillus; species Fontibacillus shirakamiensis. The sequence continues at coordinate 1,239,747 of NZ_JAGGLD010000001.1, forward strand.
GGTTGGTGGAACAGGCGGGCCATATTATCGTTCTCCAATCAGTTGTCGATTGTTGTCTCTTAATGTCATTCATTGTAGCTTGATATTTAATTTTTACCAATCATTTTACTAACAAATACGTAGAATAAGAAGAGAATCCGTAGTTTACTTCCTTCCTCCATCAATGAAAGCGCTCTATATTTAAGTTAGATTCACCAATACGATATCCTATGGAGGGAATTACATGAAAAAAAAATGGCTTAAACCCCTATGTGTCACAGTAGCGGTGGGAAGTAGTATTTGGCTGACCAACATGATAGCACCATCTACGGTTCATGCAGCAGACTTTCCTGCAAATCCTATTTCCAAAAGTGGTTGGGTTCTGACCTCAAATGACGAATTTAATGCAGCAGATTTGAATCAGCAATTATGGTTCCCTTATTACTTGCCACATTGGTCAACACGTGAACTTACGAAAGCCAATTATGAAATTCAAAACGGAAATTTAGTCCTCAAGATCACCCCGGAAATGAAAACTTGGGACCCTATTAAAGATGCGGGCACCGTAATTTCAGGGATTCAGACCGGTGAAAAAGATTGGATTCATCGTTGGACCAATTACACAGCTATTAATCATCACGAAGAGACCGTGCAAAATTTAATTCAGAAATACGGATATTTTGAACTCCGTGCCAAAGTCCAAAAAGGTTCAGGAATACACTCCGCTTGGTGGATGGTAGGCTTCCAACAAGATCAAAATGCTTCAGGTGAGACGAAAATGAATGCCGAAGTTGATATTTTTGAAACTTTAGGCAATAACCCTACTACCGAACTGATCAATTTACATCCATGGAACGATCCGAACATTACCTCATCAGGCAACTCCGCCTCTTCTGGAGCTGATTTATCTCAAGATTTTCATGTCTATGGATTTGAATGGACCGAGACGAATATGAAATTCTATCTAGACAATCAATTAGTGAAGACAATCAATCAAAGCCCGAATTATCCAATGATGACTCTATTAGGACTGTATGAGAAGAGAAATGGAGGCTGGACTGGAGCGTTTGATGCTACGGTACCGTATCCAAAGAAATTTGAAATTGATTACTTCAGAGCGTATCAAAAAGCACCCGATAGTAATTCGGCCCTCTCTGTTACACGTGAAGGTGAAGATGCCTACTTATACGGCACGACTAAAGTAACAGACTCCGCTATAGCATCTGGAAAAAGAGTTGCCGGATACATTGGCTCAGGTGCTGCTAATGTGGCTGAATATAGAGATATCTATGCGACAAATGCAGGCACTTATCCTTTGCAAATTAACTATATCTCAGGTGAGAATCGTAATCTGTATGTTCAAGTTAATAATAATTCACCTGTTCTGCTGTCTAACCTCAATAGTGGTTCATGGAGTAGCAAGGCTGCTACCAACACGACCGTATCGCTTAATGCTGGCCTTAATAACATTCGATTCTTCAATAATGATGGGCCTGCTCCAGACATCGATGCTATTACCGTCGGAACTGTAAATAAAGCGCTATCCGCTTCGGTTAGTGCTGGATCACAGAATAGTGCTTACCCGATTGCAAATATCTCAGATGGAATTGTAAGCACAACCTATCAAAGTGCAGATGCTCCTACGCTGCCGCAAAATATAACTTTTAATTGGAACACACCACAAACCTTAAAACAAATCTCCCTGAGTTCAACGTACGGACAAGGGCAAGGGATTACTAACTTTGATATTCAAGTATCAGACGATGGAATCAACAACTGGACTACGATAGCTAGTTCCGGTACTGTGAGCTGGTCGTCGAATACAGCAACTACAGAGAAGAAGAATTTTAGTTTCTCTGAGGTTAGCGGCAAAAAAGGTCTTCGTCTTGTCGTAAAGCAAGCTAATCTTACATGGAAACATTTTGCTGTAAATGAATTGGAAATTAATTGATATTAGATTCAACTTTCTTACTTTCTTACTTTCTTACTTTTTTACTTTAATATAGGAACTGTAAAAAACCCATAACTCAATATGTATCTTAGTACTCAAAAGTAAAAAGGCTGACTCCACAAGTGGAGTCAGCCTTTTTTACTGCAAATCATTTTATTTTATGACCTTGTTTTTATTTGACGGATCATAGCAGTGAATTGTTCTATATTTGCACCATATGGCGGCAGTAAAGTAAATCTGGAATTTACTGAGCGCTCCGGTAGACTATATTTTGTAAATGTTGCTAATGTACCAGACGGCCCCAGATCAACATAGACATATTCATCATGTTCTGGAAGGCTATTCAGCGCTCCTCTAAAATCGATAGGATCTCTTATAATATCCCAGAAATAATTAGACTGTATCGCAGCAAGTCGCCCTCCTGTAAGACACGATATAAAAGGAATTTGAGGAGCTGAAATGGATACCGATTGCAAAAAATCCAGATATGATGTCGCAGCAGGTTCAATGTATGAAGAATGAAAAGCATAGGATACAGGTAATAGTTGGTATGTTACTCTCTGTTTCTTAAGTTCGGCCTCAATGAAAGTCAAAGAATTGGCTAACGCTGAAATCACGAAATGGGATGAGAAGTTGACGGCAACGAGTTCAGCATATTGCTGTAGAACTGGCCAAGATTGCATGATTTCTGGGGTATGAAGAATAGCTATCATGACTCCCTTTTCACATGTTGCTATAATGGATTGAGCTTGAGTTATTACAGATGTTAGGCCATCTTCTACAGAAATAATTCCAGAAACACTTGCAGAAGCAAATTCACCCATACTTGAACCCGTCACAAACTGCGGCGTAATCCCTTCCTCTATTACAAGCTGAGCTAGAGCATATTCAACCATAAATATAGCTGCATGAGTATAAAGCAAATCTTTAAACGGCGGCTTTGCCCGTTGCTCTGAGTAGAGGCAAGCTATGACTGAACCCCCTGTATGATCTCCAAAGATTTCATCCAACTCTTCCATCCCTTTGCGAAACATAGCGTGATATCGAAATAGCTCTAATCCCATGCCATAATATTGAGAACCTTGACCTGAGAACATAAAGACTACCGATGCAGACATTATACACTCCTCATTCGAAATGAAATAAAGTGCTCTTTTTGTTCTAACTGAATATAAATATTTTGTTTGGACAATTCCTCCATACTAATGCCCGGCTCAGATCCGTAACAGTGCCCAGGATATATTTTCGTCTGGGGAGAGATCAACCCTTTAATTTCCTGAATACTATAGAACATTTCTTCTGCTGAACCCCCTTTCAAATGACAGAAACCACAGCCTTCAATGAACAAAGTATCTCCTGTGAACAGATGCTGCTCTGCCCAAAAACACATACTACCAGCCGTATGTCCTGGAGTATGGATAGCCAGAACTCTTGTTGAACCGAGCCAAAATTCTTCTCGATCTTGCAGACCCATTAAATTTCGACATCGATATCCGTAGTAATTTATTTCTTCTTGAGACATGAGTACAGATGCATTAAAATGTTCTACCAAAGGCTCGACCAGATTCACATGATCGTGGTGGGAATGCGTGAGAGCTATGAAAGTAAGATTAAGTTTATGCTTGTTTATAACTCCTTCAATAAGTTCAAGCTCCCACGCCGGATCTATAATTACGGCCTGCTTCGTCTTTAAATCTATAAGAATATAGCAATAATTTACTAGATATGGTCCCGAAGTACGGATAGCGATAACCTCCGTATTCATTTACTTGAACATCTCCCGCCAATTCTCAGCATTCGTTGCTATAAAAAGATCCTTAAGATTTCCATATTTTTTATAAGGACAGCAGAATTCCTTGTGTAATACTAATAAGCAGGCATTACAAGAGATGCAATCGGCTTTTTCTTTTCCTTCTCCATGTAACCATCGATTAGGTAGATTCGGTTCGGAAATAAGTGGTCGACAGAGCGATAAAAAATCTACATTTCCTTCCTGCAAAATAGCTTCCATTCGATCGATTTGACGATGTCCCCCTACTAATAGGAGAGGAATGGATAGTTTTATCTCTTTTACGTAATCATAATAGTAGGATTCCTTCTCTGGTTTATTAATTTTGGTCCGCGCTTCCGGTATAGGGACAACAGGAAAGCCGAGTTCCTCTTCAGTTCGAACCAGACAATCCCACATCCCCCCACTAATCTCTATTGCATCTACACCCGTTTTTTCCATCTCATACAGTAATTCATGTAAGTTTTCTTTGCAAATCCCTCCCTTTACATGATCATCTGCGTTCATTTTAATAAGAATAGGGAAATCCCCCACCTCTTGACGTGCTTTACTGATAATATCCCGAATAATGTTCACGCGATTCTCGGCGGAGCCGCCATATCGGTCTGTACGTCTATTCGTATATGGAGAAAGAAATGAACTTAACAGGTAGCCATGCGCAGCATGAAACTGAACCCCATCGAACCCGGCTTTTTGCACTCTTACAATAGCATCTGCAAAATAAAGAATAATTCTTTCGATCTCCTCCAGGTGAAGCTCCCTTGCTTTCTTGAGGAGAATAGGAGATTCCACTTCAGATGGAGCAATACAATCTGCGGATACATAATGATGTACTTGCCTTCCAGGATGGTTCAACTGTGCGATAACCTTACAGTGCGGGTCCGTCCGATGAACAATATCCGCAATCTGTGCAATTTCTGGAATGAAGGAGTCATCATAAATACAGGCCTGTCCCTCCGTTCGTTTGGCTGTAGGCGTAGCTGCCATAGCACCTGTAACAATTAGTCCAACGCCCCCTTTTGCAAGATCTTGATAGACTTGGAGAATAGAGGGTTCCATTTTTCCATCAGAAGACATTTTACTTTCCCCTGTTGCCGATCTGACTAATCTATTCTTAAGAACTAGGCTTGCAATCTTTCCCTCAGAAAATACTTTGAATTCATGTCTGCTCATATGTTCTCTCCTATCTTCAATATCGTTTGTTCATATTTTGAGTTTGAGTTATATAATTCAGCACAAAATTCTGTAATACGCTGCATGGCCGCGGAACTGGATAATAAGCCATAATGGCTATTAGCAGGCACATCCATGACTTCAAAATGAGGAAGCAATGCCTTCCATTCTTCCCAATATCTCGAACTTTCCTTTCGCTCTCCCCAAGTGAAATAAGGCAATAGATCTCCGTAAAATGACTCACCTTCACAGCGGAAATAATAGGCGGACACCTCATCTGGGTATAATAGAGGAAGAATCGGATATTGACTAAGCTGATAAGCTACCTGTATACGAATACTCTGAAGGACACGAGTTTTCCAGTCCGGATGAATGCTATTCATCCCGCGTTCTTCAGCGATTAGAAGTAGCTGCTCTAAAAAAACTAAAGAATCTACATTCTTGGAATTCGTATACATCTGTTCTGCATGAATTAGCTTATCCGTAACACTGTGGCCATCTTGAGATGGATAGGCCATGAGGATAGAATTTACAGCTTGGAGTGAAATGATTTTCTTATACTCCTCCAAATCTTCCTGTTCTTTCTGATAGGGGGTTTGAAGATAAGAATCTATGAATACGATGGACTGCACCGACTGACCCAATTCTTGCAATTGCCGTGTGATTTCATAAGCGATGCGGCCTCCAAGTGAAAATCCCCCTAACTCATAAGGTCCTTGAGGCTGAACCGATTGAATAATCTGAATATAATAGGCTGCCATAGCTTGAATGCCTTGAAGTGGTTCGCGAGAAGTCATCCAGCCCCTCGGCTGAATGCCATACATAGGACGATCCACATGCCTAGCAATCGAAGTATAGGAATGGACGGAACCATTGCCTCCATGAATCCAAAAGATGGGTCGCCCTTTCAAGGAACCTTGATGTAGCTTAATAAGTTCGGGATATTGGGGCCATGCGGACGGGAACAACCTGTTTTCTAGATTCCATCTTTTTAATACCGTGTTCTTCGGTGGTAATTCAGAGCCCAATGGTATAGGCGAGACAGAAGTATATTCCGGCAACCTAATAGGCTCCAATGAATCTATCGCAGATGAATCAGTAGTAGAACTCAGATGCTCCGCAATCCATAAAGCTAGGTCTCGAATTGTTGAATTCTCATGAATTTGTGCCAAGGTAAGCTCTATACTGAAGATTTGATTAAGATCTCTAACCCATTCAATACCTGCGATCGAATCCAGACCCACTTGAATAAAGGAAATCTCCACGTCTACATCCTTTCGATGCAGATCCAGCACACATGCAAAACTAGTAATGAGTTTTTCCATTACCTCCTCTAATGTCATACTTTGTATTGGGGAAGTAGTAGCGATGGTATGAGTGAGTTGAACTTGTGATACAGGAGAATTGCCCGTTCCTTGCTTAAGAACCGGAATGATTGAATGCGCACTTCCCTGTACCTCATCATTTTGAAATAAAATTCCTCTCATACTTATGATTAGTTCACCTTTTTCCCCACACCAATCCATATCAAACTGCTGCATACCTTTATGATTCGTATATCCTTTAACGCATACCCATACAGGACTAATTGAACTATCTATACATTCCCATTCATCTACATATTGTAGCCTCGGTAGGGGGTCCCCTTCTGTGACATCTGTGATGCTATGTGCCACGCTAGTAAGACCTATGTTCCAAGCCTGAATGTAGGAGTAGACATTTGCTTGGTCATTATTCTTAACTGGATTAATTGAAGAAGAGGGTACTTTTATTCGCGTTACACCTTGAAGTCCCTCTCTATAGAGCTGGCTCCAACTCAAGTTGATATTTGACTTGCGCTGTAGCATAGCTCTTCCTTGACAATGCACTAAGGGTTCTTCATCCTCGGCAGAATTACTGTATATCTCAAATAAAATTTCTTCGCCTTGTTCAATTAAATAAGTATGCAGATCCATGGATGTTGAATTTTGTCCACTTGGTATTCCCCATGCGATCTCATAAAGATGGATTATCGTTTCCTCATCGTGTTCTTGATGTGCTATGCCCTTAAGAAGGGCAGCTCTAATCATCTCAAGATAGAGAAACTCACTAAGATGATCCTTATTATCCTGCTGTGTATTCCCCCAATATAACTTGTCTTGCGCAAAATTCGAAGAAAACTCAAGGTTTGTAAGTCCACTGATGTTATGATGCAACAGCGGATGTTCTCTTAATTCAGATACATGACCAACCTCAGAAGAATCCTGTTTCTGCGTCTCCTCCTTTTCTTCTATACGATGATGGAATTGGTAAAGTACATCCATGGCGTCCTCTTTGCTTATACGCTTATGTTTGACTTCAGAAAGAACATATTCTAAAAAATTCACCCTCTCATCCTCCTATCCTCGGCAGTCGTTACGCTCAACGCTTTCATTTCTTCTGCGGCTAATTCTACGGAAATAGATTCACGAATGACCTGATCAAGTAGTGCTTCATAAGATGCATAGTCAAATGCACCATGGGCCACAATCGAATTGTAAGATTTATTCAGAACTTCTGAAGTAGTCTCGACCCTCTGGCTTTCTTTAGCTATAGGAGCATTCATTAACGGTTCTGTCATCAATTGAATATGATCGGCTTCTGAGATCCAGAATGATTCTCTTGCAAAGGGATAAGTGGGCAGCGGAATTCTTCCTGGATTTCCTCCTAGATATAGCATTGTCCAATCAAGCCGTAGTCCCTTTACCCAGAAGTTCAAAAGTTTGTTTAGTTTTCTTCGTTGTATCCATTTGCTTATGGTCTCTTGCATTTCGTCATCATTTGAAAGCATAGCGATCACTTCCTTGTTGGGCTTCACTTGCCCTCTAAATGAGCCTTGTACAAGTTCACCATAATCTACAAACTGCTGAAGGTAGACTTTAAGGTCCACTAGCGATGTCACAATCCAAGCTACTCGTTCTTCCATGGACTCTCTACCTACTTGCAGTGTGTAGGCTATCCGTCTTAAATCGCTCTCCGTATACCTTCCCTCATTGATCGCTACATATAGACTTGAAGCCTTCTGGTTCAGCTGTTCTTCTGTCCGCGCGGAGAGTAAAATTGCTACTTCATCCGTGGAATTTACAGTCTGCTGAAGGTGTACCTGATGGAAATCCCCTTCCTCGATAATCAGATGTGCATTGGCTCCACCTGCGCCAAATGAGGATAATCCTGCTCTTCGAGGATACTCTTGATGTTGTCCATCAATATCGACAATAGGTCTCTTCCAATCCTGTAATTCTCGCTGAATGACAAAGGGTGAATTTAAGAAATCGATGTTCGGATTGGTCACCTCAGCATGTATCGTAGGAACTAATTGTCTATGACGAAGTTGAAGAAGAATTTTCGTCAGTCCAGCAATGCCTGCGGCACTTTCACCATGTCCAAGATTAGACTTGATTGAGCCAATTGAACAGAATTGTTGATGATCTGTATCCTGAGCAAAGGCCATGGATAATCCGGCAATTTCGATAGGGTCACCAAGCGATGTACCCGTACCATGTGCCTCAATATAACTTACCGTCCTTGCATGCACATCTGCCTTTTTCAATGCACCTAAGATGAGTTGGGATTGGAGCTGAGGATTAGGTACGGTGTATCCGTTTGTTTTCCCACCAGCATTTAACATACTTCCTTTTAATACGCCGTACACGGTATCCCCGTCAGCTATAGCACGTTCTAAAGGTTTGAGAATAACAGCTCCAACTCCCTCTGCATCAACAAATCCGTCAGCTCCTTCGCCAAAGGATCTACATTGATTTCCAGAAGACAACATGCTCATAGCTGATAATTTCAAGTAATGCTTAGGATCAGTAATAAGATTGACGCCACCCGCAATAGCGCAATCTATACTTCCACTGATTAAGCTCTCCATAGCCAAGTGAATTGCCGTTAATGATGACGAACATGCGGTATCTACAGCTAGACTAGGACCATGGAAATTAAATAGATAAGATACACGGTTAGCAATAGACCAATAGGCAGGTCCGGTTGGATAATTCCCATTCATAGCACCTACGAATACACCAACTTGTCCACTGCCGGATAAAGTAGAAGGCGTGTACCCCGCGTCTTCAATACAAGCATAGGCAATTTCTAAAAATTTGCGTTCTTGAGGATCCATTTGCTTGGCTTCTTTCGGAGATATGCCAAAGAACAGCGGATCAAAACAATCATAGTCTTCAATAAATCCGCCCCATTTTGTATATATAGCACCACGCTTACCTTTTATTTCATCAAAATAATGTGTATTGTCCCAACGCACTTGTGGGATCTCTGTAATTTGATTCCGCCCAGATTTAAGCACTTCCCATAATGCATAGGTATCATCAATTCCTGGATATTTTCCAGCTAATCCAATGATTGCGATGTCCTTCTTGATTGAAGGTAAGCCAGTCTGTCCAGCTGCCAGCGCCGCTATATTCATTCCTCTTTGCGGGGAAAGAAATTTTCTTCCTGTTATCTGCCCGGGCTGAAGCCTATACCCATCCTCTAATTCAAGGGGGTGTACGGGCTGCACATACGGAGTCTCATCTAAAGCCGTCTCTTCTAAAGCCTTCTCTATATCTTGATATGGGCGGTAACCCAGTATTGCTATAAGCTCTTCTCTGCGAGTATCTAGGAAATGATCTGTAAGTTCATCGATTGTCTGATATTCGAAAAACAGAGTACTGCTCACATTCGCAAAATAGGGATGTAATGCATTCGTTAGTTGAACAACGATGATGGAATCCATTCCGTAGGTCTCCAAAGGCTCTGCTGGATCTAATTGCTGAGTAGGAATTTTTAACGTATCTGCAATAATTTTTAATAATAAATGCATGCTTTTTGTTCGCAGCGACTCCTTTTCATTTGAACTGCTTTTTTGATGTACTCCCTCCACAAGAGTAGAACTTGATTTAGAAGGGAGGTTAGGAATAGATGTTACAATCTTTTGCCTAGTAGGATTAAGCTTGCTCTCTTTTTGCTGACGCACCCTGCCATTACTCTGAGCCATGACAATTTGTTGCCCCCACTTATGCATGTCGGATGCTGGAAATGAAATGGAATCAAAACCTTCCTGAGCAAGTAAACGATTCCATGTATGCACACTTAAACCCGGAGAACCGGTTAGACGGTTCTTCGGATCTTCATACTTCCACCAACCCTCTAATAATCCGAAGGTAAGATGAGTGAAGAACGACTGTCCATGAAGTTCATTTAGTAGAAGCACGCCATTCATTTTCAGCATAGCTTTTACATTTCTAATTGTCTTACGCATGTTGGGCGTAGCATGTAATACATTGGCCGCAATAGCGATATCATATTCCCCAGCGTGAATATCTTGCGGATATACAGCAGATTCAACATTGAACAAGTTAAAAGACAGGTAAGGATACTTTTGTCCGAACTGTTGTTCCGCATGCAGTAAAAAAGCTTTGGAAATATCCGTATAATTATATTCTTTAATATTATCCATATAGGGTTCAAGCTTCTGGAGAATAGCTGTCGTTGTTCCACCGGTACCCGCTCCAACTTCTAAAATTCGTATTTGAGCCTGAGGTTCACGCTCAATTCTCATACGAACGTAAGCTAATACTGCATCGCTAATCTTGTGATTGAATGCATCTGCCACAACATTATTTTTGTACACCTGTTCTACAAGGTCCATAGAGCCCTTGGGGAAAATTACGTCTGTCGCAAGGCGCTGACCTCCTAAAATTTCAGGCAATGCCTGCAATGTCGTCTCAACTAACTTAATTTGAGCCGAGATACTCCCTCTATGAAGCCATGCTACTTTGTGAGCATTCCATTGATCCCACAACCTATTCATCGAAGCTGTACTCTGCTCGAACGCAGCAAAATCTAATCCAGTACTGGCTGTGTACTCGTTAAGCAATTCAGAGCTTGCTTGTAGCCATGGTGAATATTTCTCAGTATAAAATTCAGCCCCCTTCGTATTCTCACGGAATATTCTCAACTGATTCCACAGCATGGCAGCCAGTAGTTCTTCCATCTCTTTCTGAGTTGTTTCTCCTGCTTCATCTAGGCCCTCCAACGTAATTTTGGATTCAGATAATTGTTGATCGACCTGTGAGAGAAGTGATTTGGTTCTTCTTGAAGGAGATGAATATAGATGAATCTGTTCTTGCTCTTCAACACCCCCTATAGACAAAGAACGCTCGGTTTTAATTAATGCCATCTGCCCAAGCGGACTATTCATTAGTACATTTAAAGCTTCCATCGCTTCGTCTGGTTCAATCGATGCATACCCCATGGTAGACATGCGTTCTTGATTCGTCTTGGAAGCAACTACCCCTACAGATCCCCAATACCCCCAATTCATAACTTTCACTGGATAAGGTACTTGTAAGGACAAGTGTTGAGCATAGGCATCTGCGAAGGTGCAGCCCGCAGCGTAATTACTCTGTCCTGCTGCTTTCATAAAGGCATTCATCGAAGAAAAGAATAGAACAAAATCCAATTTCTCTTGTCCGAAAACCTGGTTCATCTGGACACTAATGTCCACCTTTGCCGCAAGTGCCTTTGAAAAACGATCCATATCCATATTAGCTAGACTCTGATCCAATAGAACGATGGCCGAATGTACCACACCATGGATTGTTCCAAAACGTTTTTGTATCTCATGGTAGGCATCCCCTAGTGAAGATGTATCTGTAGCATCTGCTGAAATATACAATGGAGCAGGGCCGATGGTAGACAAACGATCTACTTTTTGCTGAATGTCTACACTAAGAGATCGCCTTCCAATCCATATAATCTGAGCTTGATAAGTGCGAATCATATATTCACTCCATACCCCACCAATTCCACCAGCACCACCAATAACTACATACACCCCCCCTTTTCTATAGACATTGCTGTCCGGGAGCTCTTTCGTTCGCTGAATAGGTAGAAGTTGTTGTCGGAACCATTCATGTTGACGGTATACCCAGGCATTGCCTTGAGCATCTGGAGGTATCGAGAGTATATCCGAGATTGGCCAAGATTGACCCGCCTCTACATCGACCATTCGAATAGACCAATGAGGATATTCTTTTGCAAGCGAGCCTACGAATCCATGTACACTAGCATGATCCGGCTGTATCTGTTCAGCATCATGTACAGCTTGAGTCTGCTCTGTTACGATAGTCCATCCTAATTTGGCCTTGCCATAATCCAAAATGAACAAAGCTTTGACCAAATTAAATAATTGCATAACACCCTGTTGTTGTCCTTGAATCATTCCTTTGTTTTCATGAGAATCAGCGGCAGGGGCTATCCAAAAGATATGTTCCACCCTCTCATATAACCTCAATTCACGAACCATATCATCCATCGTATGTTCCGCCTGAAATTGCAACAACTTCGCCCTAGGTAGCTCCACTCGTAAAGCTTCAACGCTCCGAGTATCTTCGCCTATGATGAGTACAGGTTGGTTTGCTGTTGGAGCTATCGCGCCATAGGGAATAGAGCTGACATCCCAGATTGGTGAAAATGATCGTAATCCCTGTAACTCAGGGATAGGCTCTTCGATGCTGAACAAGTCTTCATCTAAGATTCGCGTTGAGAATTCCTTGATTTGTATCTTGACTCTTCCTTCTGCATCACAGAGATCAATATCCATTTTTTGCACTCTATCCTGTGATCCGCTCTCCTTACTCCAACGAATATATGCCCACACATCGCTTGGAAGGGAACCAAATACCTTCAACTCCTTCATAGAAAATGGAATTCTGAGCGTGGCCCCAGAGATTGATTGGGTAGGTTCCACAACCCCTTCTTCCTGCCACATCATTCCTATACAGGATTGAAAAGCTGCGTCTAACAGACTGGGGTGTAATAGGAACTGATCCTGAGTGTGCCTAATACTAGCAGGTAGTTGCAATTGGGTCAGCACTTGTCCTGCTCCTACATACATCTTCTGAAGTCCCCGATGAGTATCTCCATAATTAATCCCTAAGGTATTAAAGATTTCATAACATTCCGCCCCATGCAGTTCTCGGCCCCTACAGTCGGCACGGATTTGTATTAAATCCCAAGGGCTTGAAACTTCTTTCTGAGCTATCTGAATACTACCTTGACTATATTCAAATAATTCTCCGGCTGGTAATGACGAATCCGAATAGATATGAAAGCTTACTTTATCTTCCGCTTCGGGTTGAAGTCCGATATGAATCTGTGCAGAAATCTCATCATGAATGAAGGGACGGGTCCATGACACATTCTGAAGTATCATTATCACATCTTCATTTTCCGCTCTATCACAACTATGCAGATATGCAGCTCTAGCCATCTCTAGATACACAGCTCCAGGCAAAGTCGGCTTATTCATCACCCGATGATCCGATAAAAAAAACTCATTTCCATGAAATAAGGAACTGAATCTTTGTTCAAAGAAATTCGAAGTATTCTCATGCAGTAGCGGATGTAATCTATACTCTACAGTCCTGATTGTATCTGTAAGCGGTCTTTCCTTATTCAGTTCTCCATTCAACACAGGTATGGTCGGTATCCAATATCGATCCTTGGCAAAAGGATAGGTGGGTAGAGACATCTTCTTCGGTGGATTGTCCTTATACAGTTTGACCCAATCTACATGTACACCCTGAACCCACAAATCCAATAACTTTTCATACTTCCCTTTGATAATCCACGTATCCATAGCCATCTTCAAATCTTCATCCACAGCAAAAAAGGCCAACGTCCCGCTTTGGCGTGAACACTGTCCCTGATAGACTCCCTCTATGTCCTCATCTTGGAGATAGGCATTTAATTTGGATACTACCTCTTCGATCGTTCGAACCTTCATGGCTAGGCGCTCCTCCATGAATTCCCTTCCTACCTGTAATGTATAGATCATCGAATGAATGGAGCTATCCGTTAACAATTCATCTCTAATAATAGAAAGGAGATCCTTCACTTTTTCTCGAAGACGCTCTTTATTTTTTGCAGATAATAGTAAAAGAAGCGGAATACTAGTCTCCTTTTCATAAGTAGAATGCTTCGGAATATATTCCTCCATAACAAGATGAGCGTTCGATCCACCCGCACCAAATGATGAAATACCCGCTCGGCAAGGGTATTCCTCTCTCCCATTCTTTTCTGCCATTCGCGGTCGTCTCCATTCTGTCAGTTCCTGCTGGACTTGAAATGGACTAGACTTGAAATCAATATGTGGATTTAATACTGACGAATGCAATGAGGGCGCAATTTGTCGATGCTTTAGCTGGAGAATAACTTTGGTAAGCCCGGCGATGCCTGCTGCACTCTCGCAGTGTCCAATATTGGATTTGGCTGAACCAATAGCACAGAACTGAGTATCCGATGCATGCTTACTAAAAGCTCGAATCAGTCCATTCATCTCAATCGGATCTCCTAAGGAAGTACCTGTCCCATGGGCTTCTATATAGCCTACAGTTCTAATATCTATCTCGGCCTCTTCAAAAGCACGTTCGATAATTTCGCCTTGAGCCTGTGGACTAGGAACGGAGTACCCATTGGTCTTCCCCCCATGATTAATAGCACTTCCCTTAAGAACTCCATAAATATGATCCCCATCTGCTTCTGCGGCCGCTAAAGATTTTAATAACACCGCTCCCACACCTTCTCCAGGTACGTACCCATCTCCGCCTTCTCCAAAGCTCTCACATCGACCCTTGCTAGAGATGAATTTCCCTTGAGCCAGCATAAGATATTTATTAGGGTGAATAGATACATTGACTCCACCCGCAATCGCAAGGCTGCATTCTCCTCGTATAATACTGTGACAAGCTAGATGTATAGCAGTTAATGAAGAAGAACACATCGTATCAATGGCCATACTAGGACCCTTGAAATCGAACCAATACGATACCCGGTTTGCAATGGAGGAGGGACTTCCCGAGAAAGCAATAGGTCTGCCCTGTATTTGCTCTTGTGCACCATACAATTGATATTCTTCATACATAACTCCTGCATATACCCCTATAGCATTCCTTTTGCCTGAACGACGGTTCCATCCAATCGATTCCCTAGTATATCCGGCATCTTCTAATGTTGCATAGACGCACTGTAAGAATAATCGTTCTTGAGGATCCATGACCTCTGCTTCTAAAGGAGAAATGCCAAAAAATAGAGGATCAAACTCATCTACACCGTCTATAAAGCCTCCCCACTTGCTGTAGGTAGTGCCAAGTTTATTACGATCTTCATCAAAGTAAAGACTATAATCCCATCGTTCTGCTGGAATTTCTGTAATGCTATCTATTCCTTGTCGTAAATTTTCCCAGAATTCTCGTATATTGTTTGCACCTGGGTATCGTCCAGCTACGCCAATGATAGCTATATCTAACGAGGTTGATGGCACACTCCGATCAGTCACAGGCACAAGTTTAGGCACAGGGTTATCATGCGTTAATTCTGTATTCAGCTGTGGAATAGAGTGGTAAAGCTTATTTTGCGTTACATTCTCAGGAACAAGAGGACCTAAAATTTGTAATAAACGCTTGCTATGCGAAGCTAAGAAATACTCCGTTAATTCCCGAATAGTGCGATATTCGAAAAAGAGTGTTTTAGATAACCCTCCAAATTCTTTCTCTAACTCATCCGTCATGCTCATGGCCATAATGGAATCAATGCCATATTTCTCAAGCGGAGCCTCTGCATCTATACGATGTGCCGGCAATTGTATGGCTGTGGACAATATTTTTTTGAAATACAAAACAGCTTGTTCTTGTGTCGAGGTATCTTTTTCTTGTACAGAAAAATCATGTGCTTGTAAGGATAAATCTTGTGCTTGTATAGAGGAATCTTCCGTCTGTAAGGATCGATTATCCAAAGGTATATTCGTTGTTATCAAATCAGCTAATTGATTTAGCGTAGAATACTCCATCACATTTGCGACAGATAGAGGGATGTCCAACGTATGCCCTATATGTTCAGCAAATGCATTCAGGTGTACAACATCCAGTCCATACTCGGACCAATGGGTATCTGTATCAATACGATCCACAGGAATTCCAGCAATTTTGGAGACACCCTGTTTTAAAATAAGAATTATTGAGGGACTTTTATAGTGATCAGCATCGGTGCGTACTAGCATCTGTTCACTGAAATTAGGATCGCCATGAACAATCATAAGTTGATCTCTCCCGGATTGGACACTGCGGATGAGCAATGACATGGCCTCATCGGTACGTAGTGGAACAAACCCCATATTCTCTTTAAGTGTATCTTGTTGGGACGTCGTAATGCGCATACCCCCTTCTTCCCATAGAGGCCAATTGATGGATATGCAGTGACCTTTGCGCTTCCCTTCTAATACTAGTTCATTTCTATAACGAGCATACTTATCCATAAATCCATTTGCCACCGAATAATCTGCCTGTCCAACATTCCCCGTTGCCCCTGCAATAGAAGAAAACAACACAAAAAACTCCAACTGATGATGACATGTAGTCTCATCCAAATGAAGTAGTCCGGTAACTTTAGGTTGAAGCACTCGCAAAAATGCATCCCGATGTTTTTTTAGTATAAATTGGTCCTGAATAATTCCCGCGGTATGAACAATACCATCTATATTGCCCCATCTCGCTTCAATATGTTGAATTAACAGTGCTGTTGACTCTCGGTCTGTAATATCTGATTGTTGATAGTCCACTTTAGCTCCCAAGGCTTGGAGTGAATGGAGAAATTCAGTATCTTGATCGTCTAAAGAGGAGCGTCCGCTTAAGATTAAAATAACCGTAGAAGTAGATTGCGCAGCATGCAAAGCAAGTAATTTTCCTAGACCACCTAACCCACCTGTAATTAAGTATACCCCTTGGTCTTTCCACAGAGAACCGTTCGCGGTTAGATCAATGGCTTCAAATTCTTGAATTTCTCTCCATTCCACACGATATGGCTTTCCATCCTGATAGCGGATATGGGTATATCTCGGTAAATATACATTCTCCCTCAATATCAAGGCGATCGTATTCGCAGACGCGCGATGATTCAGCTCAATACACTGCCAGCTGATTTTGGGATGCTCAAGTGAAGCAGTCTGCAATAAACCTACTAGACCGGAAAATACATGCTGCTCCTTGGCATGTGGGAGAACCAGTTGAATACAGGCTGAAGTTGTGGATGTGTCTTCAATGATGCGCTGAATTTTGTCTAACAAGGTCAGGGCATATTCTTCATAACGTTCATTGAGGTGGATCTTGGTAGAACTTAGTTCAAGCCAAACCGTTGCACTTAGTTCATCATGTGCCTCACACAATGGCTTACATTCCGCAGATGTAATATCCATCTCGCATAGTATAACCAGATGTACATCCCATGAGGGTGAAGGGGAAGGCATATTTCCTTCCTTTGCGCTTAGTGCTTCATCAAAATTCCAGATCGGTTCCAACAACCGTGTGACTGGTCTTGGCGCTGGAGTGAAAGCATCTTCGTGAAAGCTTATCTTGCTTACATTATGGCTTATCTCTCGTACAGCAAAACCTCGGAATTGCAACCATACCGATCCCGTAGAATCACAAAGATCAATATCAAGAGCAACATGCTCCCCTTCTGATGCAACGGGCTGGATCCATGCCCATATCGAGGGGGATCCTTCTCCAATAATATTGATACTATCAATAGCAAACGGCACGAGCGTTCGCAAAGATGGCCCGGACTGAAGTAATCCTATAGATGCCTGCAAAGCCGAGTCGATGAGACCCGGGTGCAGTGTTATCCCTTCCCCTTGATTCCACAAGGATTCTGGCAACTCCACATAGGCTAGTACTTGCTGATCTCCAACATAAATTTCGCGGAGACCCCGATGCGATGCCCCATACTCAATATTCATGTCCTCAAAATATCGATAACATTCGTCTGAAGAGAGGTATCCCTTCTGACACTGCATTTTAATATCGTTAATATTTAAATGTCGAGGTGAAAGCGCAGGCTGTAATATAATATGACCTTGAGCGTGTATCATCTGATCGGTAGCTCCACTACACATCTCAAATTTGATCTCTTTCCCAGTCGCTGTCAGATAGGTGCGAATCTCTACCGAGTTGTGGCCTACCACGACAGGACGTGTCCATCTTACATGTTCCATTCGCATCGCTTCCATTAGACCATCTGGTTCCATGGAATGCTTCACGGCTGCAATGGCCATTTCAAGAAAAGCTGAACCAGGTAAAACTTTCTCCCCCAGCACTTGATGATCTTTTAAAAATGATTCTTCCCCTGTGAAAATGGATACAAACCGCATCTGAGACCATGTAGAGATATTATCATGCAATAAAGGATGTATATGCTTTATTGGGCTAGGATTAGATGTAATCTTTGGTAGAGCAAACCTTTCTTTAATAAAGGGATGGGTGGGTAGTGCTGATAGCCGATGATACGTCCCTTTTTTATAAACATCTTTCCAAGGTATTTCATTTCCCCCTGTCCACAGCTCAGCGATTGTCATGTAGTCCTTTCTGTCTAACAATTCTGCAACGTGAGTATTTTCTTCATCCGTCTTATTAATCGAATGCTTCTTATCCCTTCTATCTCCTTCGATTACTGTATGTGATGAACGAATCTTCCCGTTCAGGTACAACGTAAGATCTTGAATCCACTGCTCTTTATTTTCAACTATAACTGCTATTCGATAAGGAAAGAGTTCTCGAGCTGTCTGATAGGTATACAGAACTTCATTGAAATCAACTTCTGGATGACTAAGCACATAATTCAAAATAGATTTGGCATAGGATATTAAGCCAGTTTGACTAGCGGCGGAGAGTAGGAATAGACCATGAATAGGCGAACTATCAGGCTGAGTTAAGGGCGATCTAGCTCCGACAAATTCCTCTACTACAAGGTGTGCATTCGTTCCGCTGAACCCAAATGAACTCACTGCAGCAAGTCGGGTTCCTTTCCCATTGTACGGCCAGTGATTCAGTGTTGTATTCACAAAAAATGGACTTTCATCTAGTTTCATATGTTCGTTTGCTGTATCAAAATGAATAGAAGGCGGCATCATCTGATGCTTCATACTTAGAAGAACCTTAATTAGACTAAGGACTCCCGCAGCTGCAGTGGTATGACCAATATTCGCTTTGATGGAGCCCAGTCCACAATACTTTGTTTTTGCAGTGGATGAACGAAATGTGTGCGTAAGGGCATGCACCTCAACAGGGTCCCCTAACTTTGTAGCTGTACCGTGAGCTTCAATATATTGAATATCTTCAACATCAATGTCAAACCGTTCATAGATTGAAGTCTGTAACTGGCTCTGAGCCATAAAGCTTGGTACGGTAATACCTGAGGTCTGTCCATCTTGGTTCATTCCACTTCCTCTTAAGACTCCATATATATGGTCCCCATCTTTTACTGCATCCGAAAGTCTTTTGAGGATCACAATACCTACGCCATCTCCAACTACTATGCCATTCGCCGCTTCATCAAATGGACGACATTCTCCTGTTGGGGATAACATACTTGCATTATTCATAAACAGAAATGCCCCTGGATGAGTATATATAGTAATTCCACCCGCTATAGCCATATCAATTTCGCTAGATCTAAGTTTCTCACAAGCCATATCAATAGCAACAAGAGAAGATGAACAAGCCGTATTTATAGCAAGTGCTGGTCCTTTAAGATTTAAATAATATGCAATACGTGCGGCTAAAATGCTGGTATCCGTACCCAGCATGGCTAGATGGGAATAATCTTGTGCAGCTGCATAGCCCATAGTTCCCATGAAGGTTCCTACCTTTTGTCCTCGGGGTACGTAACCTGCATCTTCAAGGGCTCTGTAACATTCTTCAAGCACTATCCGTTGAGCAGGATCCATCGCCTCTGCTTCTTTAGGAGAAATACTAAAAAACAGGGAATCAAATAAATCTATATCGTCCATAGCTCCATAGCGAATAGGAACATACGAGGAAGAGTTAGACTTTAGAAAGTCTACCCATGCTGGATTTTCCAAAGGTCTGGTACAATCTCTTCCCTCCGCAATAAGATTCCAAAACTCTTCTTGACCTGAAGCTCCTGCGCTACGGCATGATAATCCCACAACTGCAATTTCTTCTCCAGACATATCAGACTGCTCAGGGAGAATGGTTTGAAAGTCATGCTCTAATAATGGGTTTCGTTCGGTCTTAGTATTTTGAGCTTTTTCGACTACTTGGGATAGAATTAGCTGAGTAAGTGCATGCATGTCATGACATTCCATCAGAATACTAGTCGGTAAGGTCAGCTCAAACCGCGTATTTATTGCTTCTAATAACTCAACTAAATTCATCGAGGAAATCCCCAGTTCTTTTAAAGAAGGCTGCTCTAGAAGCTCCTCTTGTTCCAGCCCCAATACTTGTTCGAATACCTGAGTCAAGTGCTCAGCAACCTCATTATATCCCTGTTGCGAATCAAAATTTTGGCCGAAGATCATCATTTAATGCTCCTTCCTGACATTCAACTTAGTTTTTGGAAGCGGGCGGGTATAACGTAGTCGCATTTTGCAGCATCTCTTGCTTTGCCTTCGCATATGGAATTGGGTGTGCAATTTTAGCATGATTATAATCACTAAGTTCCCTTTGGCTCATCATCTTGTTTTTTCTGATTTTGAACAGACAATAACGAATCCATCCACGTCGTAATGAAATGGCATTATTGGCATAACTACGAATGGAATCGCGAGCAACAGGCGTAATATGCTCTGTATTTCTGGAACATTCTGGATCATCTAAATAATTAGCGATCTCCGGGGATACATCGATTATCTCCTCTAACTTAAAGTGATGAGTCGTTAACAATTCTATCCATTGCTGAACGGTAGCAATATGAATGCCAATAGCGTGATCCACAATAGGTCCACGCAAATTAGCCATGAAATCCATGAATAAAATAGTTCCTTCTTCCGTTAAAGATCGGTCAATATTCTGAAATAAACTGTGCTTCTCTGAAATATGACAGCATACTTCAATTCCAAAGATGAGATCGAACTTTCTTGGAAATGGATCCAAGGCGCTATCTCGGTGGACGATACTTGCACGAGATGCGAGTTTCATAGAATGAATACGTTCGTTACCCAGTGCTGCTTGTGCCTGAGATATTGTATATCCATGTGTATGAATATGCGGATATAACGAGGCCATCTGAATGACATCTGTCCCGTGTCCACAGCCAATATCTAAAATATGTTGATGCAGGTGTAGATCTTCCTTCCAAAACAAAACTTGTCTCATCTCAATTTGCTTCGCTCGAACCCATGCTGCTTCTTCTGGATATTGTTCAGGATGAAGCAGCACGCTGCTCATGGAGAAACCCTCTATTTTTGATTCAAAGGGAGCGAAGGTGAGATATTCTTCCTGAAACTCCAGCGTTCGCTCCATTGCATTGAAAGAATATAGCTCATCTACCTTATTAATTGTGGCAGGTGGAGGAACCGAATGTTCACCCTTCGTTTTCTCTCTTGATTCCTCTATGGATGGCTTCGCATCTACCCAGCACCTTCTCTTCTTAAATGGGTATGTGGGAAGGGATATGATTCGTGCCCCAGGCTGATTTTGATACCATATTTCCCATGGTACGAAAGCACCTTTTGACCACAAAGTAGCCAGAACATCGGCTTGAAGGGTCTCTAAAGCATTTTTTACTAGTTCCTGCATTTCATCTTGTGCTATATCTTGTTCGATTACATTTAGGTTGTCCAACGCATGTGTTTTTTTAAAATGGATTAGATCTCGGACCCATTGCTCCTTACTCTCCACAACAAAAGCGATTCGACACTTCATAGATTCTCTACCTACAGCAAGTGTGTATGCGATATCTCTTAATGAGGCCGAACTCGACCGGTTGCTGTTCAGATATTCTAACTGCTGGTCTATTACAGCTAAAAGTCTCTCTTTAGTTTTGGCTGACAGTAGAATAACTTGGGTATTTTGAGAATTAAAGAATTCAGTAGCTGCATCCAAGGGCATGTCATAGTGATCAATAACTACATGAGCATTCGTTCCACTAATTCCAGTGGTAGAAACAGCGCCTCTAAGCGGACCCTTTGCAGATGACCAAGGTTTTACAGATTTTGAAATATACAAAGGTGTAGTCTTAAGGTTAATGTATTCACTTTCCATCTGAAATTGCGGAAGCGGTAAAATTTGCTTATGTCTCATCGCTAATAGTAGCGTTATCATGCTGACGATCCCTGAAGCGGCAAAGGTATGACCAATGAGTGGCTTTACCGAGCCTAAGGCGCATTGCTCTTCCTCATCTGGACTGCCCGAATTGCTTGAACTTTCCTTAAATAGATTGGCTAACGCTTCAATTTCGATAGAATCGCCTATCTTAGCCCCCACACTATGAGTCATTAAGTAGTCTATAGATTCCGGTTGGATAGCATATTTAGAGTATATTGACTTTAATAATTCTTCCTGACTAGTAGAGCTGGGTGCCGTCATTCCATTCGTGTGTCCATCATAATTCACGCCTGATGCTTGAATACAACCATAGATGCGATCCTTATCTTGTATGGCTTGAGTTAGCGGCTTAAGCATCAGTACTGCTACAGCTTCTCCAGGCACCATGCCATTCGCTCTTTGATCGAACACTGCGCAGACCCCGTCGCTTGATAACATGCTTGCATTATCCAAGCCTTCGAACATGCTGTTAGAGATTGCGAGACTGATTCCCCCTGCAAGAGCTAAGTTACAATCCCCCGAGCGTAGTGCCTGACAGGCTTGGTGCACAGCGACTAGACCGGAAGAACAAGCTGCAGTTATTGCAAAATTGGGTCCTTTCAAATCTAACTTGTATGCAATTCTAGCAGCTAAAGTAGCATTCTGGTTGGCACTAATTTCGCCTCGATCTCCTGTTATCTCTCGATATTGGCTTTCCTCAACACCTACATATACACCACAGGATGTTCCTATAATGCGCTCTCCCATATATCCTGCATCTTCAAGAGCATGCCAAGCCTCCTCCAAAAACAAACGTTGTTGAGGATCCATCAACTCGGCTTCTCTGGGCGATATTCCAAAAAATAGTGGATCAAACTTATCAATTTCGGACAGAAATCCTCCCCATGTATTTCTTTGGTTTTTTTGTATAGAATCAGAGATATCTTCTAAGTGAATCATGTCGTTCCTACGAGCTCTCGGCATTTCCCGAATTGCTGTTTTACCTGTAGATATAAGTTCCCAGAACTGCTCAACATTATCGGCTCCAGGAAATCTTCCGCTCATGCCGATAATCGCAATGGGTTCATGGATGGGAAGATGAACCTCTGATTGTTGTGGCTCAATAATTAAGGAACTTTCTGTTACACTTACGGCCGTCTCATTCAATAGATAAGGTATTTGATGAACTGAAAGAGCTGAACGAGTTGGAGGTACTTTTGTCTTCTCTTCTAGACCATGAGACTCTTGTAACTGTTGATTATGCTTAGACAACAAATAACCGATCAGCTTGTTCAGCGTCGGGTATTTGAAAAATATAGAAGGAATAAGTTGTAAACCATATATTTCATTCAGTCTTGCAGCAAATTCTGCGAAAGAAATGGAATCAAATCCGAAATCAACTAAATTAACGTCTCCTTCAATTTTTTCTAACGCGATATGAAGTACCTTTCCTATCTGCTCTTGCAGTGTCTTACGAACTTTCTGTTCCAAAGTCATATCATAATCTGTACGATCATACTTTGCGTGATCGTAATCCATTTTCATCCGCGAATTCGCTGATAAACCTAAAAATAACTCTACTCTGTTCCGCTCACCTACTAATACCAATTGGTGGTCTCCAAGATGTGATCCAACCTGATCCAATAGATTTAAACCTTCTTCTTTCTCTAAATAGCGTTGTCCACTAGCTTTTAAATACATAGATTCAAGTTCATTATTCACAAAACCCATACCACCGTCACGCCATAAGGGCCAGTTTAGTGCCAGCGCTCTACCATTACGAAGGCCTTGTTGTTGGAGGCTATTCCGATAGGATGCATAAGCCATCAGAAACCGATTGCCTACAGCATAATCACAAGACCCAAAGTCGCCTAGAATCGCTGAGGAGGATGAGAAGTAACAAATGAAATCTAAGGGCTCATTCATGAGAAGCTCATCCAGCAGTATCGTTCCGTTCACTTTGGGAGAAAGGATTCGATTGAATTGCTCTATATCTTTCTCGACCAAATTGAGATTATCCTGAACTCCAGCTGCATGAATCACTCCTCGAATCGGACCGAATCTAGGATCAAGTCCGTCTATTTGTTCTCTCATCTGAACTACATCACATACATCAGTTTGAATGTATGTGACATCACTACCTAAGGCAACGAGAGCATCGAGTTTTTTATGCATTTCTATCTCTACTACTGAACGTCCTGTTAGAATCAGTTTTACTCTTTTGAGTGTGGCAATATGTTCTGCACATAGATATCCAAGTCCACCTAATCCACCAGTGATTAAGTATGTTGCACCTTCTACCCACTTTGGTTCTACTACTCTATCTAATACTGTCGTAGACTTTATGTGACAGACGCATCTCTTCCCTTCTCGGTAGAGAACACTACCTTTAGAAGTGGAATTCACCTCTCTATAAATCCTTTCCACCCAATGACTAACAGCAACATCATTTCTCTCTAAGAGAGTCTCACCTATTACAACAATCATCTGTATATTAGGTATAACGTTGCCAATTGAGCGTTCAAATCCTATCCAAGACTCCATGGAGCAGCGTTCCAACTCAGTAATAAATGCACCTGCCACCAAAAGTTTATTAACTTTGAGCCGTGTTCTAGTCAGGGATTGTAGAAGATGAACCAGTCCAGTTGTTCTATGATCAGGTGAAGACGGTGTAAGCCATCTGAAATCTATGACTGCATCTACCTCTTGATGAAGTGCATTAACCTGATCGAAGGCAGCGCTAAGCATTGCACTATTTGCTGATTCATGAATGAACTCAAATGTGATATGGGAATTCAACTTTTTCAATTCATTCCAGAACTTATCTTTGTCTTGTTCATTATCTAAGAGAATAACCCATACCTTCTCTTTATCCGTTCCATTTATATCTAGATATGTTTGTAGTTCTGTCTCTATCCATATTTCTTCAAAAGTCATAATGTCCGAACGTTCTTCTGGCGTTACATTTTCTATATTTTGCTTCACTTTATTAAAAGTTCCCTTTATCAAATAACGTTCTTTTGAGAAAGGATACGAAGGAAGGCTCATCCTTCTTGGTGGTATAGCCTGCTTTTCATATAAGAGCTTCCAAGGAATTTCCAATCCTTTCACCCATAGCTCAAGCAGACGCGGCCATTTCTGCTGTTGAATCCAAGCTCCGATTGTTCTATGCATTTCTGGATCTGAAGATAGCACTTTAGTTATCTCTGAATTCACTTTGGTGTTCCCTCGGTAGTACTCTAGGGGGATATCTTCGTCACTGAGAAAACTTTTTAATGTCGCTATCAGATCATTTATTGTCCTTGCAGGTACGGCGAGACGCTCTTCCATGTCTTCCCTTCCGAGCTGGAGGGTATAAGCCATGTTCCTTAGAATGTCATCTGTATAATTGTTTTGCACGATATCTTCTAACAATCGGTGTGTCATAGCCTTTAGTCTATCTTCATTTTTTGCGGATAATACAATTAGGACGGGTTGATTAGCGTTGCTAGCATCATGTATATTGACTTCCTGATCTATATACTCCTCAACTACGATGTGCGCATTGGCCCCCCCAGCACCAAATGAAGATATTCCTGCACGGCGAGGGTATTCCTGCTCAGTCCCATCCATGTTGAGAAGAGGTCGTCTCCACTCCTCTAACGTGTGCTGCAAAATAAATGGAGTTTGTTCGAAGGAAATCTCTGGATTGACTACGCTAGCATGCAGAGTTGGAGCAATCTGTTGATGCTTCATTTGCATGAGTACTTTGACTAATCCCGTCATCCCTGAAGCACTCTCACTATGACCTACATTTGATTTTATAGAACCTATAGCACAGAACTGCTTATCCTGAGTATGATATGCAAATGCTTGTGTAAGTCCGGCAATTTCTATAGGATCTCCGAGTGCTGTACCTGTACCATGAGCTTCAATATATGAAATGGTACGAGGATGAACGCCCGCTCGTTGCATAGCATCCGCAATTACTTGCCGCTGAGCAGCTGGATTTGGAACTGTATATCCATTTGTCTTTCCTCCAGCATTCAGAGCACTTCCCTTAATTACCCCATAGATGTGATCGCCATCTGCGACAGCTTTTGAAAGAGGCTTTAGGATCATCGCACTCACACTTTCACCATCCACAAATCCGTCAGCTTCCGCCCCAAAAGCTTTGCAGGTATCTCCAGAAGATAACATATTGGCTGAAGATAATCTCACATAATGTTCTGGGTCTACAATTAGATTGACTCCACCTACAAGTGCACATTCACTCATTCCACTGTACATGCTTTCCAAAGCTAAGTGCAGAGCAGTTAAAGACGAGGAACAAGCAGTATCGACTGCCATGCTAGGTCCATGAAAATCTAATGTGTACGATACTCGATTTGCAATCGACCAATACTTAGCCCCTGTGGGATAATTAGCATTCATTACACCTGTGAATACCCCAACTTTTTTATTTGGATTCAATGCTGCTGGAGTATAGCCAGCATCCTCGATCGAAGCATACGCTACTTCCAGAAAAAGACGTTCTTGCGGATCCATCTGCGCTGCCTCTTTTGGCGATATGTGAAAGAAAAGAGGATCAAAAGCATAGATGTCCTGTACAAACCCGCCCCATTTGCTATACGTTAATCCTTCTTTCCCTTTGAGTGGATGATAATAATCTAATCCATTCCAACGATCCAAGGGAATCTCCGTAATACAATTCCTTGCCTTCTTTACATTGTCCCATAACTCATGGACCCCCTCTGCCAATGGGAATCGGCCAGATATGCCAATGATAGCAATGTCCTGAACCTGCGAAATTGTCTGCTGTTTCTGACTATTCTCATAACGAAAAGTAGACTTCAGCTGATATTCACTCGCTGATGATTCTAACTTTGGATTTCTACTTTCAGCAATTGAATTGCTGTTCCTTGTTGAGCTTAATTCAGCCCCCACCAGTGTGCGAAGTGCATCAGGCTCATGCTCTATGAAATGGTTCACCAAAGAATCAATCGTCTTATGCTCAAAGAATAGCGTTGAAGTTACTCCCTTCAGCTTAGGGCGGAGGGATTCGGTTAATTGAACCACTATAATGGAATCTAATCCGTACGTCTCTAACGGTTCTGTAGTATCCAGCTTGTGCTGTGGAAGTTTAAGTACCTGACCAATCAGATGTCTAAAATATTGCTGACTTTTTTGCCGAAGATAATTATCGTGTTCCATAGAAAATGTATCCATAAGGTCATCCTCTTCATAAAAATTAGAGTCGGCTACATCATCTGATGCTCTTTGCTGTTTCAGTACATCCGCTTCTCCCTCAAGGAACGGATGTGACCGAACTTGTCTTCCTATACCATCACTTTTTGCACAAATAATCTGCTGTCCCATAGGATGAACGTCCAAAGCTGGGAAAAGAATACTATTGAACCCTTCTTCAGAAAGTATAGATTGCCACCTCTTTGGTGCTATCCCTGGACCCCCTGGCGCTCGCAAAGCTGCATCTTCATAGGCCCACCAGCCTTCTAAAAGTCCAAATGTAACGTGGGTAAAAAGATCATTACCCGTGATTTCATTAACAAGTAGAAGTCCATCCTTATGCATCAAGTTTTTTATATTTCTTACTGTTCGGCGAATATTTTTAGTAGCATGAAGAACGTTGGTAGCCACAACAATGTCATAAGAACCGAGCTGAATTTCCTGGGCAGCTGCATCTTCTTCCACATTGAATATTCCATAAGTGATATAAGGATATTGTCCATATTGCTGTTTTGCATGCATAAGAAAGGCTCTCGAAATATCCGTATAGTTGTACACTTGGATATAATCTTGATAAGGTTCTAATTTATTGAATATCCTTTCGCTTGTTCCCCCAGTACCTGCACCGATCTCTAATATTCGTAAGTATGGATTCCCTCCATGTTGCAGGCGTTCCTTCACATGATGAATCAATACATCAGCTAGAATTTCATTAAATGATTCAGCAACGAGGTTGTTTTTATATATTCCTTCAACTAGCGCAAGAGAAGAATTCGGGAACATGATGTCAGTTGCTGCTTTTGAACCACATAATACTTCTGTTAAGGAACGCAGCATCATTTCGGTGAGAACAACTTGTGGTCTGAGATTAGCATCTTGTAGCCAACCTGTTTTGGATGCATCCCACTGTGTCCAAAGATCATCTAAGCCATAATTCTCGAAGTGTTGAATCGGATGGACAAATAACTGGCTTGCCTCAACCCATTGGCTATACTTAGGCAGGATATTTGAATTGAATACGCCCATCTCCCTTAAAGAAACGGCAAGAATGGACTGAATTAAGTTAGTCATCTCCTTAGCCCCATCATACAGAGTCAGTTTAGAAATGATCGCAGAATCAGCCTGATACAACTTAGCTGGAAGTTTCAAACCCCCTCTAGATTTCTCCGTATAACAAAGATTCGAAGAAGAGTAGATAGTGAGTACCTCTGGATAAGAGATAAGTTCCGATGCAATCGGGCGATCTATTTTTAACAGTGTTAAAGTAGTTAGAGGGCTATGAAGTAAAAATTCCAAAGTCAGCATGGCTTCGCTGCTTTCAATCGATCCCATGCCTAATAATGCCATTCGGTCACGATAAACCTCCGAGGCAACAATGCCAACATGTCCCCAATATCCCCATTGTATGACTTGAACAGGATAATCCCCTGTTTGATTTAGATAGGCTGCATACGCCTCTTTAAAAGTACAGCCTGCACTATAATTGCTCTGACCTATAGGTCTAGCAACAGCATTAAATGAAGAAAAGAATAAAATAAAATCCAATTTTTCTTGGCTGAAAACCTGACTAATCCTTACACTCACATCTACTTTTGCGGATAGGACAGCTCCCAAGCTTTGCTCATCTAACAGCGCTATCGTATGATCTTCCATCACGATAGCTGAATGAATAACGCCATGGATGATAGGGAATTGTTGTTTAATCTGTCTGTATGCCTGCTGCAAGCTCTCCAGATCGGAAGCATCGGCAGAAATATAATATGGAGCAGGGCCAAGCTGAGCTAGTCGTTCAAGGCTTTCTATAATTGCGGCATCTGGATTACGTCGACCGATCCAAATCACCTGCGCCTGGTAGTTTGAAATCATATACTCCGTCCACGCTTCACCTATCCCTCCCGCACCGCCGATCACTACATACACCCCATGATTCTTATATTTCGTAGATTCAGGTAACTGCCCTTGAATTTCAATAAGCTGTGGATAGAACCATTCTCCGCTGCGATAAGCGACCGTTATACCCTTTAGATCATTAGGGATGCTCATCAGATCTTTTGCTGAGGGTAAAGCTCCCAGTTCAAGGTCAATTAAGCTTACATGCCAATAAGCTGCGAACTCTTTAGCCATAGAACCGACATATCCATGTACACTGGAGTGTGCTGTACGAATCCTGTCCGATCTATGAATAGACTGCGCTTGAAATGTAATAAATGTCCATGCCAAGGATGTTCCTTCAAGTTCTAACTGAAGCACGGCCTGAACAAGTCGATGAACATGAAAAACACCTGATTGCTGCTCTTTAATCCACTGTTCATCGGTTGCAGTATGGATTTCCTCAGAAGGAGCAAGCCAGATAATATGACTGAATTGTCCTAATTTAAGAAGTTTACTATAGAGGGTATCTACGCTCTCATGGGATTGAATGTCAATCCATACGGCATCTGTGTAGGAATCTAAAAAGGAATCCCTCCATTGTCCCGCTTCACCAAATATAATGACACGAGCTGTAGATATAGCTATGTTGCTGCAATTCATCCCTGTTTTTAAACCCATCGGTTCCCAGACCGTCTTGTAAGTTAACGTTCTCATATCAGACTTGAACTTCATCTTCTGATTCGCTTCAGTTCCTACAAGCCCCAAAGGCTCATTATAATTACGTATGGAGAAGCCCTTCATACGTATACATATCTGTCCCTGTTCATTACATAGATCAATATCAAACTTCTCCATACTGTTCTCAGAATACTGTTCACCGTGATATCGTACTAAACCCCACATCGTTGATGAACAAGAAGCCAACACATTGACTTCGTCTATAGCATAAGGTAGGAAAATCCCCTTTTCTTGTAATTCACTTTGATTTAGATGAAATCCTAACGTGGCTTGAAAAGCTGCATCCAAGAGACTTGGGTGTAATACAAAGGCATCAAAAGTATCCTTAATCTGCATTGGAAGCACAATTTCCGCAATGATCTCATTTAGTCCAATATGAAGTCTTTGCAATCCCTGAAATCCTTTACCGTACTCTATTCCCAGCTGTCTGAAGGTCTCATAAATTTGATCCGATTCAACAACACCTTGGTTACATTCTCTCTGAAGTCTAATCAAATCTAACAAAGTCTCTTCTTCGTCCCTAACATTCCATTCTACAGCTCCCTTGCAATAGGACATCTTTTCTTGCCTATCTTCAAGATAGCTATATATATCGAAATCTAATTGGGTTTGTCCACTTGGATACAGACCAATATGAACTTTAACAGGTGTTGTACTCATAGATAAGGGATGTAAGCAATAGATATGTTTAAATCGAAGACAGCATTGTTCTTTTCTTAGAGAAAGAGTAGCTTCATCTACTGCCGATCGTACCATTTCCAGATAAGCAGCAACGGGCATAATACTGCGGCCAAGCACTTTATGATCGGTCAAGAAGAATTCATTGCCATAGAATGTTGAAGTATATCGTTGTTCAAGTAAATCTGTGGTATTGGCATGAACCAATGGATGCAGTCCTTGCTTTTGGGATACAGCCCAGTCAACTTTATTGTTCCAGTAACGGTTCAAAGTCGAATGGGGTACCCAGTACTTTTCTCTGGCAAAGGGATAAGTAGGCAGATGCATCCGATGGTATTTATCTGGATCTGGATATAGGTTCAACCAAGGGATAGGAAAACCCTTAACCCAAAGTTCTAATACTTGTTCATATTTTTCTTTGACCATCCACATATCTAAGGTCCTTAACATATCATCATCTTTCATAAGCGAAGATACCATCTCTTTATTACGCTTGACCCCATCTTGGTGCCATTCTTTCGGTATAGATGCGCCTGCCATATAAGATTTTAATTTTCTCTGAATTTCACTTATAGAAGTTGCAGTGCACGCAAATCTTTCCTCCATTGCCTCCCGTCCAATTTGAAGAGTGTAAGCTAGATTCCCAAGATCATGCTCTTCAATAGGACGATGTTGAATGTCATGCAAAAGTCGTTCTACTTGCTCCTTTAACCTCTCCTCATTGCGAGCGGATAGCACAATTAGAACAGACTCGCTTTCAAAATCCTTCATGTTCTTTTGCTCTGAGTAGACAGGAATATACTCTTGAATTACTACATGTGCGTTGGAGCCTCCCGCCCCAAATGAAGATAATCCAGCGGTACGGGGATATTCCTTACTTTCTCCATTTTTATTAATCATGGGTCTAGACCACGAGGTAAGTTCTTGTTGAACAACAAACGGTGTCTGAGCAAAATCAATATTGGGATTCAGTTCTTTGGCATGGAGCGTAGGAACCAATTGGCTGTATTTAAGTTGAAGCAACACTTTGGTAAGTCCCGCAATGCCTGCGGCGCTTTCAGCATGTCCGATATTAGATTTCACAGATCCAATAGCACAGAATTGCCGATCTTGGGTAGACCCTTCAAAGCTTTTCACAAGTCCTGCCATCTCGATAGGATCTCCAAGTGATGTCCCAGTGCCGTGTGCTTCTATATAAGATATTTCCCGGGCATCTACGCCTGATTGTTGAAGGGATCGACGAATCACTTCAGCTTGCGCATTAGGATTAGGCACCGTGTACCCACTAACTTTCCCACCATGATTAATCGCCGTCCCCTTAATAACACCATAGATCGGATCATGATCCTCTATCGCTTTTGCCAAGGGCTTAAGTAGTACAGCGCCTACCCCTTCAGCGGGAACATAACCATCCCCGCCTTTCCCAAAACTCTCACATCGACCTTTAGTAGATACAAATTGTCCTTGACCTAAGAGTAAATACTTATTCGGATGAATCGATAAATTCACCCCACCAGCAATAGCAAGATTACACTCATTGCTAATCAAGCTCTGACAAGCTAAATGTATGGCTGTTAACGACGAAGAACACATGGTAGCTATAGTCATGCTAGGTCCGGTAAAATTACAATAATAGGATACTCGGTTCGCTATGGAAGCCGCATTGCCAGATAAAGCTACAGGTCTACCCTGCTGCTGCTCCTGAGCACCGTACAACTGATATTCTTCATACATTACGCCTACATATACTCCGATGTTTCCTGTATGCTCGGTACCATTCTCACGGTATACGTTCCGCACATATCCTGCATCTTCCATGGCTTCGTATACGCGTTCCAGAAAGATTCGCTCTTGAGGGTCCATCGTTTCTGCTTCTCGGGGAGAGATGTTGAAAAATCCCGGATCAAATTCATCCACGCCTTCAATGAATCCACCCCATCGGCTATTCCGACTATGAAGATCAGCAGGTTGTTGACTGTAATCCCAACGTTCGTGCGGTATTTCCGTAATACAATCTACGCCGTGCTTCAGGTTATGCCAGAATTCCTCAAGGTTTCGTGCCCCAGGGTAACGTCCTGATAGGCCAATGACGGCAATGTCCGTGGCTTGTGTAGGTGGTGCTATCGATGAAGATTTCTGAACCAAAGGCAGAGGGGCCCTATTCAACTTCGAAAGAGAGGACAGACGAACATTAGAAGGAAGATGGGTCGCCATTGAGCTTATTCTCTGTGGATTCTCCTCCATGTTCTTAAGCTTGCTCAGTTCTCTTTTGTTGCGTTCCGAAGAATCATCGGTCAACCATGCATCTGGATATTGACGAAGTAAATAATGGGCTAATTCGTTCAAATTTCTGTATTCATAGAATAAGGTTTTAGATAATGAACCTAACTTTTTTTCCATTTCATTGGTGACCTGCAGAATTACAATAGAATCCATTCCAAAATCTTCAATATATGCAACAACCTCTATGCGTTCTTTAGGCAGTTTAATAATAGAGGACAGAACTTCCTTCAAATATTGCACCACTCTATCATGAACCTCTTCAACGGTTGCAGACAGTTCTTGATTGCTGGCCGTTAAAGTATTTTCTATAGTAGAGGCATAGCACATCCTCTGATGAATTGTGGGAATATCTCCTGCCAATACCAACACCTGATGGTGTCTTGTCGTCCAAGCCTCATACAGCGATTGAATCCCTGAATCTGTCTGTAAAGGAAGAAGACCTCTCCTCATCATGTCCTGCTTCGCTTGGCTTTCCATGTGCATGCCAGCATCTTCCCACAACGGCCAATTTATAGATAACATCCGTCCACTACGAAGCCCTTTTTTCTCAAGTTCATTCCTATATTCCGCATAAAGATCCATAAAGGCATTAGCTGTTGCATAATCTGCCTGTCCTATATTCCCAAAGACGCTAGCTGCGGAGGAAAATGCAATAATAAAATCCAGACTCATGGCCGAACTAGCTTCGTCCAAATGTATAATTCCATTCACTTTTGGAGCAAGCACCGTCTCAAATTGTGAAGAGGTTTTGTGTAAGATCAACTGATCATTCACAACTCCCGCACAGTGAATAATGCCATCCAGACGTCCATATTGTTGGACGATTTCTTTTAATCCTGTTTCTACATCTGATCGATTCGCTACGTCCATCTGCATGTAACCCACTTGAGCGCCAACCTGTTGAAGTTCCTGCAGCGAAGACTGTATCGTTGAATTTATTGAAGAACGTCCCGCCAAAATAATAATAGGTTCTTCCACTGTATGAGCAATTTCGCATGCAAAAATAAGACCAAGTCCGCCTCCCCCTCCGGTGATGAGGTAGACTCCCTTGTTCTTCCATGGCATTATTATATGCCCCTTAGATATAGGATCAATCGGTTCCCAGACTTGAACTTGTCTTTGTTGACCTACCATACGAACATAATATTCTTTGTTACCCCTTGCATAATCTGATAATTTCTCATTCAAGAAAGCCCTAGATGCTTTCACATCTATTTCGATTACCTGTCCACTTCCCCTTCGGCTCTCAAGTTCCAACGACCTAATCATTCCAAGAAGAGCACCATATAATCTTCCCTGACCCACCCTAGGTGTTACAATCTGAACTTGAATTTGCCCGATATGCGTAGTACTTATGAGACGTTGTATGTGTGAAAATAATTGAACAGCCCCATCATCAAGATAATGCATACTCGGTGCTTCAGCGCTGTTAAATAGGAGATAGATGGTATCATCTACATCCTTCTCTCCTTGCAAGGGAGCTAAATGGGGCAAATCACATAAGACTATGATCTTCTTTACCTGAGCTGAGTCAGGTTCAGTAAGCGAATGTCTATGCTCTTCACGCTGTTCTTTCCACACCGGATGCATCAATACAGTACCCCAGTACTTGTCTGCTTCATTAAACGGTTCTTTAAGCGGAGTGATTACGGCGCTTTCCATTTCTCGTACAGAAAATCCCCTCAATTCTACACACACTTTTCCTGTACTGTCGCAGAGATCCAGATCCAGCTTGGGAATTATGGCATCATTCCCACGATCGGTACTGTAACGAATCCATACCCACATTTCTGAAGTACAAGCATGGTGCAGCGTTAGTTCCTCAAGAGTATACGGCACTACTGCACTTTGAGAATTCTCTACTTGAGATACAAATAAAACAACACATGCTTGAAATGCTGCATCTATGAGAACTGGATGAAGCATGTAGGAGCTTTTATCTTCTATTAACGAATTCATCAGTTGTAATTTTGCCAACACTTGGTTAGTTCCCACATACACTTTATTTATAGCTTGGTGTGTAGGCCCGTGGTTTATTCCCATTTTTTGAAAAACAGCATAAACCTCTTCCGACTCCCATACCTGCTGGGAACACTCCTCCTGTACATCCCGTAAATTCAGCGCAATATGTGCCTCTCTAGGAGAAGCAACCCAAGATACACTTCCTTGACTATATACTCTAGCTTCACGGGTTAATGCCGCTGTCGATTTTTCACTTTGGTGACCTTCACAAATTTCAAAAGCGATGTTGTGAATATCACTTTCTCTTGGGAAAAGTCCCACTGTAACGTCAAGAGAATTCGAAGATACCGTTATTGGAGAAACCCAGACAATATGCTGCATACGTAACACTGTAAAATCTTGAGACACCCTATTGTCCGTGGACTGAGACTGTTCCATAGCTGCCCTTATAATTTCTAAATGTGCCGCACCTGAGAGCATCCTTTTTCCCAGAACAAGGTGATCTTTAAGAAAAAACTCTTCGCCTGTGAACTGACTATGAAATTGTTGAGCTCTAAAATTGGAGATGTTGCTGTGTAATAAAGGATGAATATAGGGTCCAGATTGTAAGGGCACTGCTTTGGAGTATGGATCAAGTATCTGCTCTGGATACCAGTATCTTTCTCTAGTAAAAGGATACGTAGGCAAATGCATTCGATATGGGAGCCCACTTGGATACAAGTCTTGCCAAGAAAGGAGTTCACCATGAATCCATGATTTTGCTGCAAGTTCAAAATTTCTTTCCTTTATCCACTCTTCCATAGTGCGTTGACCCTCATTAGGAGATGTCAGCAGCGTATTCATTCTATCGATCTTCCCTCGAAATAGTCCTTCGATATTCGATGATCCTTCTGCAAGAAGCTCTAGATATTGAAGCAATTCATCTGTATCTTGCACTTGGAAGATCGCCCGCTCCTCTTGAGCCACACGCCCTATCTGTAAGGTATACGCCAAAGCTTCCAGATCAAACGTCTCTGTCCTCGATCTTGTGACAAAATCAGCTAACCGCCGGGCATAGACTTGCAATTGCTCTTGCGTTCTTGCAGAAATTGGAATCCATTGCTTTTTGCCCGAACTATTGTCTTGATTATTTATCTCAAAAGTAGTGGATTGTGTTGGGTGAAATTCTTCTACAATCACCTGTGCATTAGATCCAGTAGCACCAAATGAACTAATACTTGCCCGTCTTGGAAATTGAATATTGTGCCCTTGCACAAATCCCACAGGTTGATTCCAAGGCCTAGCCTCTTGTTGAACAACAAAAGGGGAATTGGAGAAATCAATATGAGGATTAGATTGTGCGGAGTGTAAAGAAGGCACTAACGTTTTGTGATGGAGTTGCAAAATAACTTTATGAAGCGCAGCAATGCCTGCAGCTGATTCGGCATGACCAATATTAGATTTTACCGAACCGATTGCACAAAATTGCAGATCATTTGTATAGTTTTGAAACGCTTGAGTAAGCCCTTGCATCTCGATTGGATCACCTAATATAGTTCCCGTGCCATGTGCTTCCACATAAGTAATAGTGCGAGCATGTATACCTACTTTCTCCAAACCCTGCTGTATCAAATCTGCTTGTGCAGAAGGGCTGGGAACAGTAATTCCACTAGCCTGCCCTCCATGATTAATGACACTCCCCTTAAGAATCGCGTAAATCTGGTCTTGATCCTCAATCGCTCGGGAAAGGGGTTTTAATAAAACAGCACCTACTCCTTCACTAGACACATATCCATCTCCTTCATTACCAAAGGTTCGGCAGCGACCATCACTGGAGTGCATATCCATCATGCCATAAGTGATGTATTTAGCTGGATGAAGGGATAGATTCACTCCTCCCGCCAGCGCCACGCTGCATTCTCCTCGCTGTATGCTCTCGATAGCCAGATGGACTGCGGTTAGGGAAGAAGAACATACGGTATCCACTGCAATACTGGGACCATGGAAATTGCAAAAATAAGAGACCCGATTAGCTATGGGAGCATAATTAAGTGATAGTGAGACGGGCTCTTCTTTAGAAGCTTCAAGTCCGATAAGCGCATAATCCTTATGCATCACTCCAACAAATACACCGACTGCATTGCGTTGTCGCTTATTTGGAGTTGTCAACGTGCTTGGGGTATATCCAGCATCTTCTATAGTCTCCCAACACGTCTGCAGAAAAAGTCTTTCTTGGGGATCGAGTCGCTCTGCTTCGCTAGGCGTAATATGGAAAAATTGCGGGTCAAAACAATCATAATCAGCGACAAATCCTCCCCATCGAGACATGCTTTTGCCAGATGGAGAGCGCATGTCGCTGAATTCTTTCCATGCCCAACGAGATGCTGGAATTTCTTGAATGCTATCCTTACCTTCTAATAAATTTGTCCAGAATTCATCCAAGTTGGATGCACCCGGATACCGACCGGCCATCCCTATTACAGCGATATCTTCATTCGGTTGCGGTAGATGATCAGATAATATCAGAGGGATCTTTGTTAATTCTACCTCTTGGACAAGACCTATCCTTGGAAAGGCGCTAGCTAAATAATCCGTCAAATGATCAATCGTAGTATATTCAAAAAGTAGCGTCGGAGAAATATTTTTACCAATGATCTGTTCAATTTCTTGCGTAAGCCCAAGCAAACTGGCCGAATTCAACCCCATTTGATAGTAGCCCATGTGAAGGTTAATTTCTGCTTCGGGACGATTTAAGCGCTGTGCTATTTTTTGAATTATATAGATCTGATACTCTCTTTTGGCTTGGTAGATGCTATCTGCCGGACTTTCTTCCATGCGTACATGCTTGCTTTTAAAATTAGTTAAGGCGGCAATCCTTTGTCCCGAACCGTTGTAAAACTCTAAACACAACGATAGGAGCTCGTCACTTACTTTCACAGTGGAGGATCGAAGAGTTGTCCAACATGTACGCTGAATGAGTTCTCCTGCACGAAAGGACTCAATGTAAATAGGAAGAAATAATTCATTTTGTTCTCCGAATAGGGTGAACATTGCTCCTCCCGCAACTGCACTTGCATCTAGAAGTACGGGATGAAACATGAACGAGGATGCATGTTGTAGAAAATCCGTTTGCAGGGATAGTTCCATCTTTATACTTGCTGAACCACGCTGTATGCTACCTTCAGCCTGCATCCAGCCACTATGAATCAAGCCTTGCTGCTTACAACGTCCATAAATCTCATTCATTGTTACTCGTTCGCCATCCGAGATGCTGTTCGTTCCAAGATCATCTATAGTATCATCTTCGGTATTCCATAATTCAACTCCATGCATTTCAGCAGACATGTATAGGGAGGAACTGGGCAATGGTGTTTCCTGCTGCACTTGATCCGCTAATTGAATCTGCCAATGCCCGGCTTCAGTGCGGTAACATTCAAAAGTTAATGTAACTTCCTCATGCTCCTGAACCTTCAGGGGACGATATAATCTGAGATGACGAAGCTCCATGGAACGGTAGTCAAAGCCCTGTTCTCTGAACCATTGATAGCACATATCAATATAAGCTAATCCAGGTAGTACTTTGTTGCCGAGCACATGATGGTGCTTGAGGAATGGATGTTCATTCCCCATCTTTATATGCGTTCTCATCCGTGTTCCCCCCTTACATTTATCTCTGGTGAGCGCCACCAATTCGATATGTCTGAATCGCTATCTTTTAAAAAGTCTGTATGTTCAAGCATCCTCACCGGAAGTGGAAGAGGTTTTCTTAACAAGTTCACCGAACGCTTCTCTATCCATCTTTCGAGTATGACATGTACATTGGTTCCCCCATCGGCAAAACAGTTCAGTGCTGCCACGGAATTTCCTTCCCAAGGTGTGAATGCCCTATCAAAATATATAGGAGATTGATCTAAATCATAATGTTTCATGGCGGACTGTCCGGATATAAATGGTAACCGCACTTGCTGCTCTAGCATACATACAATTTTGATTAGTCCGGCCATCCCTTCAGCACACAGCGGATGTCCTATATTGGGTTTGATGGATCCGATGCCTAGTGGCATATTGCTGTCATTGCGATAGACTTGCTCAATAGCTTTTAACTCTAAGAGATCTGTAATTTCCGATCCGGAACCATTGGCCTCAATATACCGAATATCTTGAGGAGACTTCCCGCTTGTAACGATCGCCTTACGCATCACTTCCATTTGTGCATGTACATTGGGTGCCGCCGGTCCAGCAGTACGTCCGTCATTGTTCACCTCCATGCCGCTTATAACAGCATAGATACAATCCCCATCCTTGACTGCCTGCTCAACAGATTTCAGCATCACCATACCGATTCCTTCAGATAAGACTACCCCATTGGCTTTGGCATCAAAAACATGAAACTCAGATGTTGGACATAAGATGCCGCGCTGCTGAAATAGCCGATGAATTCGATCCGAACTCAACATACTCACGCCACCCACAAGGGCCGAATTAATATCACCTCTTTGTAAGGCTTGAATAGCAATATTCATCCCTACTAAGGAAGAAGAACACGCTGTATCTACCACAAGACTAGGACCATGCAGATCAAAATAATGAGAAATATTCGCAGCTAGATAATTCGCTCCAAAAGCTACTATAGGATGATTTGCTTCAATAAGGTCTCGCTCATCCGGTACATGTTGACTTCTTGCTCCAACATAGACACCAACCGATTGGCCCTTAATCTCCTCTGTGGTATATCCTGCATGATGGAGCAGCTTTAGACTCTCTTCTAAAAGCAATAGGGCTTGAGGGTCCATCGCCTTCGCATCCTGTTCGCTAATATGGAAGTATTCTGGAGATATACGGGTTGAACGATCTAATAACCCCGCATAATAGCGCTCCTCGCACGGCCAAAAGTCAGCTGGAACACGCTGTATAGCAGAACGGCCTTGACTTAGTAATTCCCAATACTCATCCAACGTTCGTGCCCCTGGAAATTGACAAGACATTCCGACGATAGCAATGTTATAACCTTCTGGGCATGTAGTTAATGTACTTTGTGTTTCTATGAGCCTAGATGGTGAATTGTCCGTTGAAGCGTCTGATTCTATGAACCAATCGACTAAAGTTACACTTTCATCCGTTCGTACTGCCCGTTTGAACATCTCGCGAAGTGTGGCTTGATGATTCTCCTCTAACCAAGCAGCAAATAAGCTTACACTAGGATATTCATATAAAATAGATGGAGCCAAATCAATGTGCATCTCATTTCGTAAGGAGCGCAGCACCTGTGTTAATAAAATCGAGTCTACGCCATATTCACTAAATAGCATCTGTGCATCTAGATGATCCTCCTTAAGTTTAAGCTCACTTGCAAATAACTGACTCACCCATGCCTCAGTAGACTTTAGCAGGCTCGGTGGCTCCCCATTTTCTCCAACTTGACTTGATTTTTTTAGTGGGGAATGTTGGCTTAACATAGATTTATTTACTCTGTTATCCGTATGAGTTGATTCGCTTATACCAGAGAGCAATGTACGCTTCATCAGTAGGGAGGGATTCCATAGCAAAGGATTAACAATAGCGGGAAGCACTACGGCTCCAACATCATTGGCTATTACATAATCTAATAATTGCAATCCCTCATCATTGGTATGACTCCAAAGCCCAGAGTGATTATACACTGTACTCTTCACCTCACCGAGCCCTACTTCTTTCCAACTAGGCCATTGAATACTAATTATTCGATGCTCATTTCGATGTGCCTGAGCCATATAATCCATATAGCTATTAGCCATAGCATAATCACTCTGTCCAGAGGCTAGGGATGGGACAATGGCGGATACAGAAGAGAAGAGGATAAAAAATAATAAGGGTTCTCCCCTCATACTCTGGTATAGACAATCTAGTCCCTTGATTTTAGGAGCTAGTACCGTCTCAATAGTTCCTAATGATTTACGAATAAATGCTGGAGTATCAAGATCTCCAAGTCCAGCGGAATGAAGGACTCCCTGGATCGGTCCCCACTGCTCCTTGACTTTATTAACTGTTTGCTGAACCTCTTGGACATCGGTCAAATCTAATGCAAACGTTTTCACCTCTGCGCCCAGTGCTTCCAAAGCGAGTATAGCTTCTATTTTCTTAAAAGTAGTAGAATCCATCTCCTTATCTAGGTCTTCCCATTGTTCTCTAGGGGGCAGCACCTCTCTACCAGTTAAGACAATCTTTCTTACGCCATAATGCTCTACAAAATGCTTCGCACATAACGCCCCAATTCCACGAGTTCCTCCCGTGATCCAGAGCACACCTTTAATAAAATTAATTTTCCTGTCTATATGAGGACCATGAAGCGGTAACTCTGCTAAATAAGCCTCATATCTTGTCCCTTCTCTATAGCATGCTTCCGAGTCTTCACTATACATATGCAGCTCATTTAGAATCTGAATTGCAATGGTTTCATCAGAACTATTCACGTCTACATCTACATGCCGTGAACACACTTCACCATATTCACTTTGTAGCATTCGATACAGACCCACGCGACTCGCACCGTGCAGTCTAGGGGTGATATTTTTGTAGGATTCGAGTCCTTTTGTAATCAATATGGCTATTTTTCTATCTGAATCTGCATATTCCACGTAGTTCTGAAGACAAGATATCCAAGCTAAAGATTCGTCCTCTAGTACAGCACATCCCGTGATATCGACGAAACCCGAATATGCTCCCCATTCTCTGTCCTCATCTTTTACTGGTGCTTCTATTGTTAGAATATGGCTTCCCGGTACTAGCCTTGCTAGTTCTGAAGCTAACACCATTGTATGTTCAGATGCTAGAATACATAAGGAACGTAGGCTACTATTTGACTTAGATCGTTTAGAAATCCGCCACTGCTTTTGAAGAATCTTCTTGTGTCTTGATTGGCCGGGATGTAAGGGATG
The DNA here is from genome assembly GCF_017874255.1 of Paenibacillus shirakamiensis. GTDB lineage: Bacteria > Bacillota > Bacilli > Paenibacillales > Paenibacillaceae > Fontibacillus > Fontibacillus shirakamiensis. The sequence continues at coordinate 1,281,411 of NZ_JAGGLD010000001.1, forward strand.
TTCAGATGTATGAGTATTTCTAACTTGTTTCCGAGATTTAGATGTCTCTTGTTCTTGGGGTAACCAATAGCGTTCCTTAACAAAAGGATAGGTCGGCAGACTGATACGATGAGGTTCCTGATTCTTAAGTAATTCATTCCAATGTACATGTACTCCATGAGTCCAAAGAGATGCGATCTTCCCCCATTTCCCTTGGTGCATCCATTGGTCGAGTAATGCCTGCGTGTCCATATCATCCGCAAATAAGTTAGATAACCAAGGGGATTGTTTCGATTGACCTCTATATATTTGAGGATTGTTCAAGTCGCCCTTTAGAAATTGTTCCATAAGATGGATCAATTCTTCAATGTCATTACTTATAAAAATTACCCGTTCGTTCCACGCTTCTCTTCCTGTTTGTAGTGTGAATGCTACGTCTTCCAACAACATTTTAGTTCGATACTCGCTACATGTAACTTGAGCGGTACATAATATGAGATAATCCATAATTTTAACAACGTATTGATGTAGCTGCTCTTCATTCTTAGCTGATACGGGAACAAGCGAGGGTCTAATCTGGTTAAAAGGATCCCTTGGTTGTTCTCCGTCCAGCTGGTAATTGGGAATATATTCTTCCATAATGAGGTGAGCATTCGAGCCTGTTGCACCGAATGAACTTAATCCTGCACGCCTAGGAAAGGTAGTCTGTACACCATCTATGTCCATAAAAGGCTGTGACCATGCCTCTAACTGCGTTTGAATCCGAAATGGGGAGTCTATAAAATCAATATAAGGATTTGCTTCTTCCACATGTAGTGAGGGTACCAACGTTCTATGATATAGCTGAAGGATGCTTTTTTGTAATCCACTTATTCCGGCAGCAGATTCGGCGTGTCCAATATTAGATTTGACTGATCCTATAGAGCAGAATTGCTTATCTTCTGTATGTTGATTAAAAGCTTGTATTAAACCTTCCATTTCAATAGGATCGCCAAGTGAAGTACCCGTTCCGTGTGCTTCGATATAAGAAATGGTTCTTGCTTTAATATTCGCCTTTTCCAGGCAATCTCGGATTAACTCAGCTTGTCCAACAGGGCTTGGAACTGTAATTCCACTTCCTGCCCCGACGTGGTTGATTGCACTTCCTTTAATTACAGCATAGATATGATCTCCATCTTCTACCGCATTTTTTAAAGGCTTTAGCACAACAGTCCCCACGCCATCACTGGATACGTACCCATCACCATCTTTGCCAAAAGAGCGGCAACGTCCGTCACTTGCATGCATACCCATAAATCCATATGAAATATATTTATTTGGATGAAGGGATAGATTTACTCCTCCTGCCAGAGCCACCTCACATTCTTCAAGTCTTAGACTTTGCATAGCGAGATGTACAGCTGTTAAGGAAGAAGAACATACGGTGTCAATTGTCATACTTGGACCATGAAAATTACAAAAATATGAGATGCGATTGGCAATCGGGGCATCATTCATAGCTATTGATACGGCTTGACCTCTAGCTACAGCTTCAGCACCTAAAAAAGCGTAATCTTTATGCATAACACCGGCGAATACACCCACCTTATTTCGCTTCTGTTTCCCCTTAGATTTCACTATATTTTTAGGGGTGTAGCCCGCATCTTCTATGGCTTCCCAACATACCTCTAAAAAAAGACGTTCCTGCGGATCCATAGCTTCTGCTTCTTTGGGAGTAATTCGGAAAAAGGATGCATCAAAACAATCATAGTCCTCCACAAAGCCTCCCCACCGAGAAATCGATTTGCCTGAAGGAGTCTCTAGATCTTCGGTCTGTTTCCAGTTCCAACGGTCTAAAGTTACTTCTGTTATAGCATCGACTCCAGCCTTCAAATTAGACCAGAATTCTTCTATATTTCTCGCTTGGGGATATCGTCCAGACATACCGATTACGGCAATATCTGAATTCGCTAGGGGTACAGTACTTTCCCGTGCTTCTATATTCATTCCTTCTGTTAAAGATGAATTTATACTAGTATCCTGAGTATCCCGTAGTTTATTTAGATCTATTTGTCCCTGCTCTGTTAAATACTGAACCAACTGAGTAATTGTGCTGTGTTCAAATAACAATGTAGGTGATATTGGCTTGTCAAGGCTTTGTTCTATAGATACAGCCAGATTTAGAAGGTCAACCGAATGAAGGCCCATCTCGAAAAAACCTATATCTTTACGTATCTTTATTGTTTCCAACTCTAAATAATCAGCGATTAGGCATACAATAGATGCTTCCACTTCATGTATAGTAGAAAGTTCATCAGAATGCTTGATGTACAGATCTGGCTTAGTAATGTTCTTCTCTTCTAGGTTCCGTATTAACTTCAATGTAAAATTAATCAGTTCTGCTATCTTTTGCCCGTGATGATTAAAAAACCCCATTGTATAAGATAGGAGATCTCCACTTCGTACTATAGAAGATATATCTACTTTGGCCCAACTGCTAGTGTCCATAAGTTCGGTTGCCCGGAATGATTCAAAATACAGAGGCAAGAACATCACGGTATCGTCTTTCAGCAGATCTTCATACCAACTTCCTATGACACCAGCTCCGCAGCCATCCAATAATGCAGGGTGGAACATAAATCCTTCCGCACTTTCAAGTGCATCTGAGTGCAGCTCAGCCTGTACACAAATAGCATTATTGTACTCATATACATTGCCCTTAGCTTGCATAAAGTCCTTATGAATCACGTTTCTTGAAATCCATTGCTCGTATACACTCTGTAAGGTCTTGGCATGTAAGGCTGACTGAACGATCTTCTGGCAGTCGATGACTTCGTCGAATTGTAAAGATTTGCAAGGATGAATTTCTACCGTTGCATAGAGGAGAGCGTCTCTAACAACAGATACGGATTTTCCTCGTATACGAACCTTCCATATCCCTGTGTCAGACTCTTCTGCCTCTATAGTTAAGGCGATTTCTTCGTCCTTAAGTACAATTAAAGAATTGAAAATGGTGAGTTTCTTCATAATAAGATGGGAATAGCGTAGGTTCTGTTCTCGAAATATCTGAAAAATCAAGTCTATATACGCTAAGCCCGGTAACATGGCTTGGCCGTTAACTTGATGATTGTGAATTAGAGGATGATTATAAGAAATGATGAATTCACGATTCATAATTTATCCCTCCAGACCAAATGATTCCCATACCATCCGTCGATTCCCTTTCCGATCAGACGTTGCCTTCGGTAATTCAAAGAGGTCGCTTGGCAGAGGAAGAGATCGCCGAATAGTTGTCCTCGAATCTTCTTCATAACTCTCCAAGATAAGATGCGCATTCGTCCCCCCATCTGCAAAAGAACTTACCCCAGCCACTCTAGGGCTTGACCATTTCTCGGAAGTTCGGTTGAAGTACAACGCGGAGTCCTCAATCTTGAAATGCTTCATTGGTTGCTGTCCTGATAGAAAAGGCACTTTTTGACCATGAGATAACATAAGAATAAGCTTGATGAGACTTGCCATACCTTCAGCACATAGTGAATGACCAATATTAGGTTTAACTGATCCGATACCTAAGGGTAACTTACTCTTCGTTCGATATACGGCCTGAATTGCTTTCAATTCCAGTACATCGGATACCTGAGATCCAGATCCATTTGCCTCGATATAATCAATTTCTTGAGGTTGTTTGCCACTTAATTCTAAGGCTCTTCGCATCACATCACATTGGCCCTTATAACTAGGGGCTGAAGGTCCAGCTGTTCTTCCATCGTTATTCACTGCAACACTTTTAATTACCGCTAGAATAGAATCTCCATCCTTTTGCGCTTGTTCCTTGCTCTTCAAAAGCACCATTCCCGCTCCTTCTGCTAGAATGACGCCTTGGGATCGCCGATCAAAGATATGAAATTCCGAATCTTGACTCAGAAGACCACGTTGCTTAAATAACTGATGCTCTTTGTCAGTGTGGAATAGGTTTATGCCACCAACAAGTGCATATTCAATGTCTCCATTACGCAAAGCTTGAATCGCGAGATTCATACTTATAAGTGCAGAAGAACAAGCACTATCTATGACTAGACTCGGGCCTTTGACATCCAAGAAACGTGAGATATTAGAGGCAAGATAATTCGCACCGACAGCAAGAATGGGATTTTTTGCAGCAAGAAGAAGCTCCTCTTGAGGTAAATGTCTACTCCTTGCCCCTATGTACACACCCACAGATTTCTCATGAAGTTCCTCTGGCGTATATCCTGCGTGGTATACCGTTTTAAGACTCTCCTCCAACAGAAGGAGCGCTTGCGGGTCCATCGCGGCTGCGTCCTCAGTCGAGATTTGAAAATAGGTACTTGCGACTGTAGGTGTTCGATCTATTACTCCTGCAAAAAACAACTCACCATCTTCACCTGAATGTTCTGATGGTATCTGTCCGATTGAAGATTCACCCTTGGTAAGAAGTTCCCAATATTTTTCCAAAGAAGGGGCTTCAGGAAAGTGGCAGGACATGCCGATAATGGCAATTTCACTAAGGGTTCCAAAGTCATGGGTATTCACAAGATAGGTCTCTTCAGTTTCTTTTTGCTCGTCCGCAGTGTTTGGTTGCATAACACTTGTTCCGAACAGGTATAACGAATCCATAGATGACGGAAAGTTATTTTGTAAATAAATAGCCAAAGCATCCACGGTAGGGTACTCGAAGAGCAGGGAAGGGTCTAAATCCACTCCACTTTTCTGCCGAATTACCTTGACTACTTGCGCTAAAAGAATGGAATCCACACCATAATGAGCAAAAGGAACATACGGTTGAATTTTGTGCGTATCCAATTTCAATTCTTGTGCAAAGATCCTAGTCAGACCCCTCACTATATTTGAAAGATTTTCGTTTTCTTTACTAGATTGATTCTGCGCTGGAAAATTCGAAGCGTCTGAGTTTTGATCTTGAGGCTTATTGCTTTGCATTAACCGTTCAACTGCCCAATTATCTCTGTCTATATATGCTGGAAGAACAACAGGTCCCATGCCTTGTGAAAGAATATAATCGAGCATCTGCAAACCTTGCTCATTGGTATGACTAAGTAAGCCTGTATCTTTGTAAGCTTTAGACTTAACCTCCCCCATCCCCGTATCTTTCCAATTGGGCCATTGGATACTAACTATGGGAGTAACTGCTGCTTGATCTTGAGCAAAATAATCCATGTATGCGTTCGCCATAGCATAATCACTTTGTCCCGCAGCAAGCGTTGGTATGGTAGCCGATACGGATGAAAATAGCACAAAGAACCTCAAAGGCTCATCTTTGAGGCAAGCATATAAATGATTCAAACCCTCGACTTTCGGTAGGGCAACTTCTTGAATTGAAGTTAAGGATTTACGTATAAATGCAGGGGTATCTGAGCTCTCCATGCCAGCACAGTGAAGGACACCCCCGATGGGCCCCCATTCTGATGTTACGTGTTGAACACTTTGATGAAGCCCTTCCACATCACCTAAAGAAACGGAAAGTGTCTTCACCTGAGCCCCCATCCCCTCTAATGAAAGGATTTTCTCTATTTTGATCCCGAGTGAACTCCCATAATCTTCTAGATGACTTTTCCACTTGTGCCTTGGTGGTATACTCTCTTTGCCCATAAGAACAATACGACGCACTCCGTAGTTTTTCACAAAATGTTCTGCACATAACGCACCAATTCCACGTGTTCCTCCCGTAATCCAAAGTACATGGTCTGGAGAGAATGACATTCGGACACATTGAAGCTCTTCGTTTTTTTCTTGTTCTTTCAGACAGGCACGATAACGTATGCCCTTAGCATACCTAACTTCAGTATCCATAGACTCCATATTCAATTCAGCTTTAATATATTCAATTAAAGTATAATCATCTTCATTAATGTCTATATCGATATGCCTGGAGTGGGTATAACGATATTCACTTTGTAGCATACGGTACAGACCGACTCTAGATGCACCACTTACATTCACTTGAGATCTATTATTTTCAAGCCCACGGGTAACACAAAGGAACTTAATTTCGTACTTTTCTTGGGAACTCTGCTCAATCCAGCGTTGTAGGCAAGGAATCCAACTCCATTCATCAAAGCGTTGTGTCCCACAACCAATAAGGTCAATGAATTTAGTACATGAAATTAAAGAATTCCATTCTTGTCTGTCGTCATCCATACTATGTTCGAGGTATAGAACTCGGCTGCCGAGTAGCTGGCTTGCTATTTTTTTTGCCAAGGGCTGAGTCTCCTTGGATGCAAGGATTACAACCTCTCCCAGATCAGTGAAAGGATTCAAAGGTATAGATGGATCTGTAGGCTCCCAATGTTTTTGAAGTAATACCCATGAATTAGCAGGCAGTTCTGACTTTGCATTTGTCAACCAATACTTTTCTTTTGCGAAGGGATACGTAGGTAGACTAATCCTTCTAGGCATTGCCTCGCCATACCAACTAGACCAATCCACCTGAAATCCCTGAACCCATAAATCTGCAATTGGTTTAGCCTTTTTCTCCTTGAGGAGACCATGCAAAAGTATCGCTACCTCCTCTCTGACTTCTGGAGTGTAGACATCCCCATGTGGAGCAGACTGTACTTCACCTGTAACCCAGCTTCTCGACGAATTCTCATTATTTAAATATTGCTTCAGGGTGGATAGGAGTGCATCCCTAGACGACGCAATAAGAGCAAGACGAACACGATATGCTTCTCGCCCCAATTGCAGACTACAGGCTATATCAGCTAACTCGGCTTGATCTTCTAAAGCCAACCATCGTAGTAGTGATTGAGCGTACTGATATACCTGTTCCTGACTCTCAGCAGATAATACAAAAATCAAAGAACCCGTATGTTTTATAACGGGCCTCTGATCCACATATTCCTCCATAATAAGATGAGCATTCGTCCCACTAAAACCGAAGGAGCTCACCGCAGCGCGTCTAGGACTATCCGCTGTCTCCCAATGTTTGTATTCTGTATTCACATAAAAGGCAGAATGATCTAAGGCAAAATGCTCGTTAGGTTCTTTAAAATGTAGTGTTGGTACGAGCTTCTTGTACCTCATGCAATAGGCGACTTTGTGAATCCCCGCTATACCCGCTGCGGCGGAAGTGTGACCGATGTTACTTTTTACTGATCCAATAGCACATTTTGGGTGAGTGGAGGTTTTGTCATCATAGACAGAGGCAAGCGCTTGAAGCTCAATCGGATCACCCAGCTTTGTCCCTGTTCCGTGCATTTCCACATAACTTATACTTTTAGGATCAATATTGAATTTGTCATAAATATGACGTTCTAGTTCCATTTGGCTATGTTGACTGGGTGCTGTAATTCCATTAGTCTTCCCGTCCTGGTTGATGGCAGAAGCAATTATAGTACCGTATATGTGATCCCCATCTTTTTCGGCATCCTTTAATCGCTTCAGTACGATAGCCCCGGCCCCTTCTCCAGGGACAAAACCATTTGCAGAATTATCAAAAGCTTTGCATTGTCCATCAGGCGATAACATTCCTGCATCACACATACTCAGGTAAGTATCTGGAATCAAATACAACGTTACCCCGCCAGCCAAGGCCATATCAATCTCACCAGATAATAGTGCTTGACAAGCTAAGTGTACAGATACTAATGACGATGAACAAGCCGTATCGACAGGAATGGCAGGACCTTTGAGATTTAGGTAGTACGACAGACGTGCCGCAGCTATTGCATGACTACTACCTAAAGTATGATTAAATCTTATATGTGATCTACTAGCCAAACCCTCTCGTAATATACTTCCATATTCTTCACTCATAATTCCGAGATAGATTCCGCAGTTTTTACCATTTAGCTGATGGGGCGTATATCCCGCATCTTCGAAAGCACTATACCCTTCCTGCATAAATATTCGTTGCTGGGGATCCATATGCTCGGCTTCTTGAGGAGAGATGTGGAAGAACAAAGGATCGAACTCATCGATATGGTCTAACATTCCCAGCCATTTGGCGTAAATCTTACCTTTTTGAGGATCGGATTGAAAGTAGGTGTCTGTATTCCAGCGGGATTTGGGAATTTCCTGTATGCTATGCACACCTTCAATAAGATTTTCCCAATACGCATCTAAATCATTCGCACCAGGATATCTTCCCGACATGCCGATGATAGCAATGACCTCACGGTCTGGCTTGGTGGGGTTACGTTCACCTAAAGGAGCATTGTCCTCATATCTAGTGCCTGCTGAATCGCATTCCTGCGGATGCTGGAGTTGCTTTAGCCACTTTTTCGCTTCTTCTGGACTCATTTGTCGTTGCTCCAATGCATCCAAAATGTCTTCTACCTTCATCCGCATTCCCTCCATTAAATAAGGTTATTGACCAAATAAAGAGACGATTCGCTGCCGGACCCCCTCTTGGTGAAAAGTTTTCTCATGCATCTGTAACTCTTCCTGAATAATAGGTCCCAGTTCAGAACGAATGGAAGCGACCAGATGATCTTTGAGCGTAATCAGTGATTCTGTAGGTTTATCTGCAAGACTTTCAGCTATTTTATAGGCATATTGCAGCACTTCTGTTCGTGGCAATACCTTAAAAGGCACCCCTCTTTGAGCAAGTTCTGCTCCTCTATAATTTTCAGCAGTTAGCAGCATTTCTTGAGCTAAGGCAAATCCCAATTTACGCGGCACGATATAGGTCGACCCAAACCCAGGGGTAAACCCATATTTCATAAAATTAGTATTATATATACTCTCTTGACTTAGGATGATTACATCAGAGAATAGACCCATGACAAAGCCACCGCCAATCCCATGGCCCTGCATTGCCGAAATGACAGGAACACGGCAGTTCAAAGCAAGAGAGTATAGATTCAAATCCGTAAATTTTGAACGTCCGTCTTGAATAGCGAGTAATCCTTCTTGCGTTCCACCCGATGCAAAATAATTATCATACCCTGTCAAAATCACCACTTTACATTGTGGAAGGTGTTCAATGGTAGCAAAAGACTCTCGTAAACCCTCAATTAGCTGTTCAGAGAACATATTTTTATGTTGGCGATCCTCCATTGTAATTTGAACAATACCGTCTTGTTCAACCATATGAACTACGGAAGATATTTTCATTCAGGTCCTCCAATTATAATTGCGATGATAACCTTCGATAGATTCAAGTGCTAGTGATTGATTATGTTGTATAGACTCCCAAGCTCCTGCAATTAATTGAGAATTTGGCTGACCATGTTTTGTTCCAAACTTTATGGCATTTTCATCCTGCAAAATACGTTCATATTCATTCATGGAAAGAGAGTAACGTCGATTCAAATGGTGTTCAATTTGGAATTTTTTTTGCTTTTGTTGCCCTTCTCTATGCACAATGCCACTATAAAATTCTGAACAACAGCCTGATCCATAAGAAAAGCACCCCACTCTGCTTTGTGTCTCATATTGTCCATAATCAATGGTTCCAGCTATAGAAAGGAATAGTGTGGCTCCCATAATGTTGCCTACTCGCTGACAATAACGAATGCCAGGCATAACACGCTTATTGAAATCTAATTCAATCTCTGTAGATTTGGCCTTAGATTCCTTTCGCATCATCGTTCGATGAGCACCTTTGACCATTCCACCAAAAGGAGTATGAAAGGCTAAATATTGAAAAGTACTGCGGTAATCGGCACCAATTACCCGCCGTTTATACTCAAGAAAAGTCTGCTCACAGCAGTCCAGATATGATAGTAAAGAAAGATCTACGTCTCCTGCTTCAACATCTGGGACAGGACGACAAGTATCCATAACTTCATATCCATAATAACCATTTGCTCCAACATCTACCTCAAAAACAATAGGGTCTTCTCCCACTAACACTGCGACAGCTCCTGATCCACCGCTCGGTTCAGCGAACGACCAGTCCGCCGTAGCTGCATCAGCCGCATCCTTTGCAGAAAATCGTGAGATATCTGTAGCTATTATTAGTGCTTTTGCTCCAGGAGAGGTCTGAGAGAGAATAAAATTTATAGCCATCTGAAAACCCGCGGTCCCCGAATAACATGCTTGTTTAATTTCGAACAAGCGACAATTTCGATTCAAATCCAAATAATGATGGATATAGGTACTAATTGATTTCCCAAAATCAATACCGGATTCCGTACAAGTAATTAGTAGTTCTATACGTCCCTTTTCTTGATCGGACATAGTGTCTAATATTGGTTTAGCGGCATTTACCCCAAAGGTTACCGGATCTTCATAAGGCATAGCTACTGTCTTTTCTTGGACCAGTAGATTCTCAAATCTAGATGTATCCAATCCTCGGTATTTGGCAAGCTGAAGAACATCCAGAGAGGCGCTTCCTCCATACACATTCATTGCTTCAATTCCAGCAGCAACCATTCTCATTCTCCTATTTCATTATTTTAAAGTTCCTGAAGATCGAAGCGATTCAAGATGTTGTTCTGCTTTGTCACGCGCCAGATTCCCAGAATACACTTGCTCGAACAACTCATCCATAGAAAGTTGAGAAGTAGGTTCGCAGTCAGCTTGAACCTTTTTAGTTTGACTATCAAGTAGTTCTTCAATATAGCCTGTGAAATCTTGCAATGTGGGATACGCATAGATCTGAGTTGCAGGAAGCGATAGACTAAATTTACGATTGATAGCTTGAATCCACTCTACTCCTAAAATAGAATCCAATCCCATATCAATAAATTTCAGGTGTGGATTAATATCCGGCACACTTAGATATAAGGCATCGGCTAGACTATTCGTGAGATACTCTAAGATAACCTCTGTTGACACAACATTAGATGGTGCAATTTCTTGTATTTCATATTTATCGGGAACAAATACAGGAAGTATAGGCAATTCCGCCCTGCCATTACCTGATTTAAAGCCATTCATTTCTTGTTCCAAATACGTAGAGAATTGTCTAAGGGTTGGATAATCATAGACTTTTGTCGCTGGAATATGCGTACCATATCTTGCATTTAGAGTTCGAATCCATTCCACGCCTATAATAGAATCCAAACCTAAATTTATAAATTTTTCATCCACATCCACTTCTTTCTCAGACAGATATAGCGCTTCGGATAAACTTTGGATTAATTCAGAAATCAGATTCCGATGTCCGCTATCAAGATCATTGGAATCTACGCTATTCCTAAGATCATCATGGACTAATTCGCTCTCGTGAACGGTGTCCTTGTCTACCCATAACTTATCTATAGGCTGACTATTCAGTGGTTTTAAGGTAACAAAAGGAGCATTTATCTTAGGTATAAGAAGTGATTCATGGTTGACAGTCAAGTCCTCTAGTACTGCATCCGAAGGTGGAGGTGTTGAGTACAAGTCCTGAGAAGATGTAGTAGCTTCTCGTAAGCCCTTATCCCTACATTTTTCTAGTTGTGGCATTCGGGACGCAGAACTTTGGAGCGATGAAAATGAACTTTGAGTAGTGGCTAACCAATACTTAGATTTTTCAAAAGGATAGGTAGGCAAAGGAACTCTAGCAAAAGAATACCCCGTATATAATCCCTTCACATCTAAGTCATAGCCTTGAAGATATAGTTCTGCTAAGGCCGTATACTGATGTTTTGAACCTGCGTAATTAGGTTGACGGAGCTCTTCAATTATGTTTTGTCCCATTTCAGCAAATAATGGTTCTAATCGAAGTTTGGCGATTACACTGCTACCCTGATGTTCATAAACTGGCTTATTCTCGATATCTAAAGTAAGCATTTCCTGGAATTGCGCTACACTTTGTACCACGTAGGATACACGTATGTCCCAGTGATCTCTTCCTACAAGGAGCGTTGCTGCTATATCAGCTAGAGAATGCGAACCCCCATCATTGGCTAGCCAAGATAACATATCCTGTTGTTTGTTGATTAGGGCACTTGTTGTTTTGGCAGACATGCACATTAAATAATAAGTCTGTTCTGAAGCAAAATTCCGGTGATAGCTAGGTGCTTCTTCAATAGCAAGATGAGCATTCGTCCCTCCGGAGCCAAAGCTACTTATCCCCGCTCTGCGCATGCCTTGTGCGTGTGAAGTTTGCCATGGTATAGATTCCGAAGTGATATAAAAAGGGGACTGATCCAATGAACAATGCGGATTTAATTGTTTAAAATGCAGTGTTTTTGGAAGTATACGATAGCGTAAGCAAAGGATCACCTTAAATAACCCGGCCATTCCTGCAGCCGCTTCAAGATGTCCTACATTGGTCTTAATCGAGCCTATTCCACAAGATGGCTCCGACCATGCTTCGCTTTTCTCTGATTTAAGATTTGAAAAAGCTTCTTTTAAACCACTAATCTCAATAGGATCACCAAGCTTCGTTCCCGTGCCATGGGCTTCCATATATCCCACAGTCTCTGGTGCAAAATTGGCTCTACGAAATGCATCCATAATTAATTCTGCCTGCATCTGAGGATTAGGCACCGTAAGTCCACCCGCTTGACCTCCATGGTTTACCGCTGTTCCCTTAATCACAGCCAAAATCTCATCTTGATCTAGCATGGCTTGAGTAAGTGGCTTGAGCAGGATCACTCCTGCCCCCTCACCCCGAACGTAACCACTCGCACCACTATCAAAAGTTCTACAAGTTCCTTCCTCAGATAACATGCCAGCTTGATAATAAGCTATGCTATTATACGGATCACACATAAGGTGAATGCCACCCACAAGTGCCTGATCACACTCATTATTTTTCAGTGCATGAACAGCTTGGTGAATAGCTACAAGTGAACTGGAACATGCCGTATCTATCTGTAGGCTTGGTCCTCTAAAATCAAAAAAATAGGAGATTCGATTAGGGATAGCAGCCATAGAACCTCCAGCTCCGTAAAAAGCTTGATGTTTCTCTAAAACTTTTTGATAATCCGAACCGCTCGCACCGATATAGACTCCCGTTCGACTGCCTCGTAAATCTTTAGCCGAATAACCCGCTCTTTCTATACACTCCCATACAAGTTCTAGCAAAATACGCTGCTGTGGATCCATAAGCTCCGCTTCCTTTGGAGATATACGGAAGAACTGAGGATCAAAACTAGCAATATCGCGAAGAAAGCTCCCTTTATCAATGCCTTGATGTGTTCCCTCCACATCAATATGTGCCGGCCATTCCCAGCGGTCCTTAGGTAATGTAGTCACGGTACTTCTCTCGCCTAGCAGTATATCCCATAATTGTTCTAATTGATGGACATCTCCCGGAAGTCGACAAGACGCTGATACAATAGCAATATCTTGATGGGACTGTGATGCTAAAGATTCCGCTACGATCGATTGTGTGGCATCCTTTTCTTGTTCTTTTTTTGTCTCTTCCACGGCTTCAGGCGCTTGGAGATGTTTCTCTAAAAATTGAATAATGCGCTGAGCCGTATTATATCTGAAGAAAAATGCCGGTTCCAAAAGAACATTATATTCATGGCTAATTCTTTCATTTAACTCTAGAAGATCTGCTGAATCTAGGCCCATTTCCATTAAAGGATGATCTAGAGCAATAGGCTCTTCTTTTCCCAGAATAAGCACAATAGATTGTGTGATGAATGGTTCAATGGCCTTGTATTTCTTAGTTGCTGGCATGGAACTATCTCGTGTTATGCGAGGTGATCGATCTGCTCCTCCGGTAAGTTTCTTGTGCCTTCGGTTATTTAGATCATATGTGATCCATACGCCGCATCCGTTATTTTTGAAATCTAGTGGCCGATAATTAGGAACAATTCCTTTAATCTCGGCACCATGCCACTCATGGAATCTTAGATTCATATCTACGGGACTCCCATAAGCATTTCGTAGTTGAATATAATCTTGTATAGGAATACTTTGATGTTTATAGTAATCCTTGCATCGTGTGATACCCTCAACCTGTTGAATTCCACTAATAAGGCTACTTCGTATTAGCATAAATTCCAGCAGATCATCCCCTAAATTACGATGCTGCATCTCAGGAAGAATATTCAAACCTAAAAGTTGAAGAATTGTGCCATCCTTCTGGGCAAATTTCTCTATTTCAGCATAACTAATCGCCTGAAGGTGCTCAGAACTTTGAATCCTCTGAGCATATACAACACCAACAATACGTTGATGGAGCAAGATTACTAATTGATTCTCCGGGTCAGATATAATTCGCTGGAGAACCATCGATTCACTAGCTTGCAGACTACTCTCCCAACACGCCTTTTCTAATTCTATAAGTTCAGACAGATCATCTTCACGAGCATAACGGATGATATAGTCCTTTTTCTCAAATTGATTCAAAGTGATCCTAGTAAAAGGTAATGTTTTGGGGTATTTCTTAAAGAATGATGAATTAGGAAAGAGACCCACTTCAGCGGCAGCCATAATGAACTTTTCTGCACTTACAAGAAGCTGTTGAGAGAAACCATGATAGGCATCAAAGTGCAAACTCTCACATTTACTTAAATAAGCTCCAACCGTGTCTGCCTCCAGACTGTGTACTTCAAGGATGAGTAAGCCATGTCTACCGATGATCTCGGACCACCGTTCCAAATGTTCAACCAAACTTTGCATGACATCCGCTCCGCAGATCTCCTGTCCTTGCTCATCAGCATAGGCGTGATCCTGCATAATATTTTTTCGTGCATGCACTTTCTGGATATCCATCGGAGCAAGATAGGGCCGATCATGATCCAAAAATGAACGAACGTGAAGAATTTGATCTGGATCATGGATGCCGAACATCTCTAAATCTTTAAGAACCTGAGCAGGATTTCCAATGTTTCCTTGCAAGACAATATGATGAATATCTTTTAGCGTTCGTGTAGTTTCTTCTAATGCTTTCTCATTGAAATCAATACCAATCAGTTGAATAGGAAATTGATCCAGTACCCTGCCTCGAGGAGTTGTATCTCGAATCATCTCATATATTTTCTTTAAAAGTGACCCATCCCCACATCCCATATCTGCAATATATTTAGGTTGTTCTGCCAGAGGCTCTTGACTGAATATAGCCAAAATAATCTCTTCCAAATCTAAAAAATACTTCTCATGCTGAAACCCACTTCCTAGTACATTTAACTGTCGATCTACATGCCTTTCATGCCCATGTATATCTCGACTAAATATAGTTGTGCAGTCTCCAAATAAAACTTCAGAAATTTGTTCTAGCATTGGAGCATACGATGCAATTGTAGCCGTGATAAAAATCCGTTCTTGCATAAAACGTCCTGAATCCGTTAAAGTATATTCCTCCTCCTGAGCTTCCAACCAGCCTTGATGTAAAAAGAATCGCACGATTTCTTCACGGATAATTGGACTTAACCCCTCCAGATGTAGTTGCTTCCCAACGCTCGTGCTTGCCAGATACCCTTTCTCTTTCATCCTAAGCAACAATGGAATAGCCAATAATCCATCTAGATAACGAGCAATTAAAGGGTCCCCTACACCCCACCCTTGCTCCGACTGCTCTATCCAAAAGGAAAGACGAAATTTTTTTTGATTTTTCCGAAAATACGATTGAATAGGAAAGGATACAAGATGGACAAGATCTTCTGGCAAAAGAGCATGAATGTCTGATTTCTTCGTTAGTACATAACTATCTCGCTCAACTTGCGTAATCCATTGCAAGGACTCCAGCATCCGTAATGCAACACGTAGATGACCCGTATTTCCATGTAACTGTTCAGCTAAATCCTTAAAGGAGGTTGGTGTAGTAGGTGATAGTCTGTTGAACAAACCTTGCTTTTTACAAGCAAGAATTACAGGAATGGCCACATAACCATTACAATAATCATTTAATATCGTCAGCATCGGCTATTCCTCCCATGGGAATTGTCCCTTCTCTACAAATCTATAAATTTTGTCCAAAATCTGTGGGTCCGAGAACATGCTTTCATTAGCTGATAAAGCTGATAATTTGGACGTGTATACTTGTTGTTGGAATGAACGAAGGTATCTTTTGTAATTTTTAATTGCGGATTTGCTTAACTTTTTGAGCCGCAATAAATGTTTTCGAATTAGCAGTTCACTCTGACTATCATAAGCGTCAACAAGTCCCCAATCATAAGCATCTACTACAGAAATAGGCTTTGTCATAAGGGTCATATAATGAGTTTTTTGAGTTCCTATTCTCTGGATTAAGAAGGGCATTACGCAAGCTGGAAACAACCCAAACAGGAGTTCAGATAGACTAAACTCCGCGGTATCATCTGCTATAACTATGTCGCAAGCGGATACGAAACCAACTCCACCCGCGTTCACTTTCCCCCGAACATGAGCTATGGATATAAAAGAACCATGTTTCAATTGCAGCCATAGATCATATAAAGGTTCTGGTCGATTCTCTAGAGGTTGACCTGATGCAAGTGTGGCATACATATTCTCAAAGTCAGCTCCCATACAAAATACTTTGGGCAAGCCTTCAAGAACAACGATGGTTATCTTTTCTTGGCAAGAAGAGAGGACATGTGCACATTCCTCAACTAATTGATCGTTAATTGTATTGTTCGCTTCATGCCGATTCATTTGTAGATAACATATCTGATCCGTATAACGTACCGATATGGTTTCATAATTCATGATATCCACCGATATTCCCGATGATATTCACGTATTCCCTCCAAGATTAGACACGATTTTCCAGTTTTGGATTTGGAAAGTCTTGCTTGTGAGAATATAACCGGATCAATTGTACTATTACGTGTCCCAAACTTAAGAAGGTCGGTATAATCGAACAAAGATTCATATTCTTCAAGACTCAAGCGATATCGAGAATTTAGATGTTCATTGATTTCAAAAGATCTCTGCCGCTCCTGACCTTCTTTTGCTGTAAGGCCGCTATAGAACTCAGAACAACAGCCTGACCCGTAGGAGAACGTACCTATACGTGAAGGAGAAGAAAAATCACCCTGATCAATCGTACTAGCAAGGGAGAGTAATGAAGTAGCTCCCATTACATTTCCGACCCGTTGACAATACATAAGGCCTGGCATTACACGGCGCTCAAAATCTTCTTCAATTTCCGAAGGCTTCGCCTTGACCATTCTACGCATCATACTTCTGTGGGCTCCTTTTACCATGCCACCGAATGGAGTATGAAAGGCTAGATACTGAAAGGTATCTTTATAGTCCACATGATCAACACGCTTCTGATACTCCAGAAAAGTCTGCTCACAACAGTCCAGATATGACATTAGTGATAGATCTGCATCCCCTGCTTCACTATCTGGAGTGGGTCTGCAACTATCCATCACTTCATAACCATAATAACCATTAGCGCCAATATCCACTTGGTATACATAAGGCTTATTACTTACAAGAACAGCAACTGCTCCTGCCCCTGCACTGGGTTCTGCAAATGACCAATCTGCTGTCAATGTCTCCCCAGCATCTACCGTCATAAAACGAGAAATATCTGTAGCGACTACAAGCGCTTTAGCGCCGGGTGATGCCTGAGATAATACAAAATTAATCGCTGTCTGAAGCCCAGCTGTTCCTGAATAACAAGCTTGCTTAATCTCAAATAATCGACAATTTCGATTAAGCTCCAAATAATGATGAATATACGTACTTATCGACTTACCAAAATCAATTCCCGATTCCGTACAGGTGATTAGAAGCTCAATTTTATTTTTTTCCTCCGAAGACAATGAATCCATAATTGGTTTAGCCGCATTCACCCCAAATGTAACAGGATCCTCAAAAGGTAAAGCAACCGCTTTCTCTTTCATAAGCAAGTTCTCAAATCGGGTAGTATCTAAACTCCGGTGTGTGGCCAGTTCTAAGACATTTAAATAAGCTGAACCCCCAAATACATTCATTGCTTCGATTCCGGCAAGAATCATCTCTTTATGCCCCCCCTCTACTAAATCTTTTGATTTCTACTTAGACATACAGCTGTATTCATTCCTCCAAATCCCATGCTAAGGCAGAGTGCATGCTGTATATCATGTGTTTTAGCAGATTGCTGAATCCATTTCCATGTATCATCCACTGGGTCTTCCAAATTTCTAGTTGGATGTAACCATGAGTACTTCATCTGTAGAATCGTTGCGATAATCTCCATAGCTCCTGCGGCAGTTAGACTATGGCCTGTAATCGATTTAGTTGCATTAATATAAGCGTGGGAGAGGCCTGAGTCCCTAAGTGCTCTCAGTTCTGTAAGATCACCTAAGACAGAGCCCGAACCATGTGGATTAATATAATCAATATCTCTTGGAAGAAGCTTAGCCTTACTTAAAGCTTGTGAAATCACCTTCTTCTCTCCCTCATAGGATGGATTAGGATTTCGATTTGCATCTATTCCAAGGGCCCAGCTTCTTACATAAGCATACGGCTCTATTCCTCTTGCTAGAGCTGATGAAGCCGATTCAATTACCACAGCAGCACAGGCTTCTCCATAAATAAAACCATCGCTTTGCCGATCAAATGGCCTGCATGCTTGTGCAGGAAATTCTGCATATCGTTCCGATCCCATCGCTCCTAAAGATCGAAATGCCTGACATTCCCAATACGAGAGATCCATCAATGCTCCGATTGCAATACAACAAGATACTTGTCCAGAGAGCACAGCTTCGGCTGCTTGAATTACAGCTAGTTGCCCACTAGCCGACGCACCCCCAACCGTATAGGCTAATCCCTGTATTCCGAACTTTTCTGTACAAAAGCCACATATATCACTATCCATAAAGGAAAGGCTGTAGGTGGGAGGAACAAATGGAATTCTACCAGCGTATTGGTTGTGAATTTCTATCATTTCACGCTGCTGGATGTTAGACCCTCCAACAATTAATCCGATCTCTTCGGAGGGGAATTCCTGTAACCTAGCTTCTTTCCATGCCTCTTGCAGCGTTAATAGTGCGGCTTTACTCGATAAAGTTGCAGATCTCTGTATCCGTTTTGGTAAAGCTTGTTCAAAATATACATCTGGTATTTCAGCTCCAATGTAACAACTTCCAGCCTCCTGACGACCTGGGCGCTGCATGGTTCGAAAAGCATGCCTGCCTTCCATCAAAGCTGAGCTGAATTCTTCCTTCCCCATTCCCACAGCTGATAGGACACCCATCCCTGTAATAACAAGCTCACGCAATGGATTTGGCATATAATAATTCGACAAGTTCACCAATATTGGATGCGCCAAACAGCTCTATCCTTGGAATACGTAACTCAAGGGCTTCTAATGCTAATGCTACGATTTCAGCACGATCCATGGAGTTGGCACCCAAATCAGCTAACTTTTCAGAAGGACGGAAACTATAGCCTTCTAACTCTGGGATAACTTCAATAACCTGTTGAATAACGATATGCCAAATTTCTTCTCGACTCATTTCTATTCCTCCTTAATCTACTAATAAAGCATGTACTCGACTATTCAGCACCTTGGCTGACGCTTCCATCAACTTCATGCCAATTACATCAACATGACGATTTCGCCAGTCTTCTAAATGGGAACCTTTCACCCATTCATTAAAAGCTCCGAGAGCCGGGCTAGAACGAATTTGAAAATCCACACTATGATTCGCATCTCCTATCAGCGCTAACTGAGTAGCATGCTTTAAATACCATTTAAAGATTTCTGCCATCTTTTGCTTAGGATTTCTTTCCATTTTATCTACATCAAGAGGATGTGAAGATTGTTTGACTTTTAAATAGATCTCCTCAAAAGATTGATAAAAATATTTATCCTCTATCATTTTTCTATCATGTTGATCTATTTCTTCAATAGAATTATAAGTGCGGTACAGATCGTAGAGCTTATTCGCCCGAGCTGGATATAAAAGCCCCTTCTTTAACACAGGTGCTTTTATCCCAATTTCAAACAATTCCCCTATCGGAGCATATTGAAAGTCTTGTACATTGGCTTGTTGTAATAGATTTTTGGCTGTGTTACTTATTCTCGCTTCTACCGTAAGCTGGTTGATCGATCCTGTAACGATGAAATCAGCTCCTAGCATGAATGCTGCAACTACTCCATCTGGACTCCCAATACCCCCGGCTGCGCCAATCCTAATTTGTCTCATATACTTATACTTCTCCATCATACGATCACGTAATTGAAGAATTGTTGGCAATAACGCGTAGGGAGAACTACATAAGTTAGACCCTCCTGTTTCGGATTCAACACAGATATCTTCAGCGCTAGGGATCTCTTGTAAAAGTCTCGCTTCTTCACTGGAAAGGAGGCGCTGAGCTAACATGTCCTGAATTAAAGAATGGGGAATAGGACTTAAGAAAACTTCAGCAATTTCTGGACGTGATATTTTAGCTATAATCTTATGGTCTGCAACTACTTCTCCTGATGCTGTTCTACGGAGACCCCTTGCCCTGAACTTGGCTATAGCTGGCGTTATACCTAAAAAAGAGGACACTTCAATAACCTTCACATTAAGTTCTAATAACAGATCGATGATGTCCGTCTCCTTTTCAGGATGACTCATATGATGAACAAGATTGACACCAAAGGTCTCACTCGGACTAAGTTTACTTTGGATTAATCGTACTTCATTGCGGATTTCTCTTAGGTCCAATCCATCTACTCCAAGAAAACCGAGCATTCCAGCACGAGCCATTTTCACTACCATCTCAGATGAGGATATTCCATAATACATCCCACTTTGGATGTAAGGATACTTTAAAGAGTAATCCTGCTTGAACTGAGGAGAACCTAATTGTGATATTGAAATGGATGTTGACAAAGAGGAGGAAAGGTGGGAAATCCTCGGATCCACGTCACAGCCTTGTTCGCTGATAATTAAAGGTTCGGATTCAGCTTGAATACGTCGGATTAACCCCGTTAATACCTTTCCTGCACCTACTTCAACAAATTCTATCTCACCCAACCCCATAAGATAACGTATAGTTTCAGTCCATTTTACCGGAGAGGTTAGTTGTTTTACTAAATTAGTATGCATTTCATCAGGTTGATAACATCTTGCATTAACATTGGATATCACGGGAATATCCAAGGGCTTAACTTGTATTGGAAATACATATTTCTCATATTCTTCGGCAATGGCCTCCATATAACGAGAATGAAAAGCTCCACTTGTTTTTAAGAGAACAGCCATACTTACACCTGGTACAGTCTCAAATCGGGTTATGGCTAATTTGACATCCGCTAGAGGGCCTGAGATCACAATCTGTCTGGGAGAATTATAATTAGCAATATCTAAGCTTCGAAATCCATATTGTATTAAAACATCACGAACCCCTTGTTCATCTAAGCCTATGATGGCAGCCATGCCACCTCCCTTAGCCCGGCTCATCAGCTCTCCTCTCATCTTCACAAGTTTAAGTCCTGTCTCAAAGTCAAAAGCACCCGCTGCAAAAAGAGCATTATATTCCCCTAGACTATGACCTGCTGTGTAATCAGGTTTTCTACCAAGTTCTTGAACTTTCTTCATGTAATGAAGTGCGTTAACCACATAGAGTGCAGGTTGAGTGAACTCAGTATGTTGCAGTTGATCCAAGGAATCATGAAGACAAAGTTCCTCAATGGAATAATCTAAAATAGCATTAGCTTTCTGAGTGAAGACTGGAAACTCGGCGAACAATGAACCTCCCATACCTTTGAATTGTGAACCCTGACCAGGAAAAACAAAACAAACCATACCTATCGCCTTCTTTCTTTATATGGAATGACTGTGATGTAATAGTTGAGTCACACGATTTTTTAGAAGATCCACATCTATAAGCAATGTGATGTTTCGAGGATAGGTAATAGAGCACACAAAATCTTCTATAAAAAATATGAGAGATTGATATACTGAAAAATGTACAAACTCAGCTTTAAAGTAGCTAGCTTCTGCTGCAACACTTTTAATTTCAAATAGCTCCATCGGAACGGTAAAACCCGTCTTAATTGCTTTTGATATAGACTCCTTTATAGTCCATCCTACAGTCATGGATCGACATCTTGATTCACAGATCTGTAGCAAGGATTTTTTTTCGCTCTCTGAGAAGTACTGCATCAATGTCTTCTCTTTCTTAACGTCCACTCTCTCAATATCAATGCCCATTAAGAGATGTTTATGAAAAGCAATAGCTGTAGCTAATTGATGACTATGCGAAAGGCTTATGTCTACCTGGGTAGAAGGATAAAGAAGAACAGGCTGCTGAAATATACCATTATCTATGCAGATCTGATCAAATGCCAACTTGCCTGACCAAGTAGAAACGGCTTGTTTTGCAGCGAATCGACCTATTAAATAAGAATGTCTGCGCTTCATAAATTGAAGATGTAACCAATAATCATATTCTTGAGGGTGGAGACTAGGTCTAATCCATTCAGAGGTTTCTATGCTTGGAAGTTCTAGGCTGCAAAAGGCAATCACTACGGAATAGATGCCTTCACTTGATTGGGCTACGACAGGTTCTGCAAAGATATATTCCGTTTCTTCGATCTTCACTACTACATATCCCCCATTTTTCATACAAAAAAGAGATTGGACCTGGGTCCAATCTCTCATATTTATCTTGTAGCTTTTCAGAAATTCCTTAAAAGGACATAACTCCCCATTTCATCCCTATTCAACTAATTGGAAATGAATGTAAATTTAGTATTTATGACTCATAAATGGATCAACGTGCCTAAACATCGATTGATTCTTTATGAACTCTTATGAAAAGCTTATCAAATAAATTTATAATTGTAAATATATAGACTTTATATATGTTTATTCAAATTATGACAAAGAATATCATACATCGACAATTAACTCCGTTGATTAAACATATGAACGATGATAGAGTTTTACTTACACAATTTCCCTTTGATAGCGTTTACTTGATTTCATTATGTACATGGAGGGGCTAAATGGGATGGTATGCTCTGTTTGTTCAGTCTGGTAAAGAGGAATGGATCCGAAGTGAGCTGCACAAGAAATTTGGAAACTCACAACTAGAATGCCTAATTCCAAAAAGAACAATTCCAGAAAAGAAAAATGGGCGTTATTGCGATGTGACAAAAAAGATGTTTCCAGGCTATATTTTGCTTCATATTCAAATGGACTTTCCTACCTATTACAAAATTAATCAGATCCCCATGATCTACAGACTCCTAAACTATCATAATCTTAATTTAGCCAAAATTCATTATGATTTTCAAGCACCTCTAGAACAACAGGAAGCCTATTTCAAAGCTATACCCGATGAAGAAGTGGCACAAATTCTCAAATTAATAGGTCCAGACGAAACCTTAGGGTACTCCAGTGTGTTAATTGAAAATTCTAAAGTGATTGTCAAAAGTGGTCCCTTGAAAGATATGGAGAGCATTATAAAAAAAATAGATAAACATAAAAAACGAGCAAAGATTATGGTACGTCTCTTCGAGAAAGAAGTAATGTTTGATGTTGGACTAGAGATTCTTTATGGATCTCTTTAATGCTGGAGGATTATATTAAAATAGGCTGAATCCATGAATAAGGATTCAGCCCATTGAGTTGGGTTAAGATACACTGGCAGCTGTTGAATCATCAATAAGCCTAATCTTTTTCCATTTACCAAATCTATAATTCAGTAAATTCAAAGTTGTTGCTACAGCAAAACCCAGCGGAAAGCTCCACCATATCGCATTAAATCCGTGTGCATGACTCAAATAAATAGCTAAAGGATTACGTACGAAGAGTAGTGCCGTGAATGAGACAAGCAAAGGTCCAATGACTGCACCAGAAGCTCGTATTACACTCGCAACAACAGTAAATATTCCAAATATAATGAATGACCAGAGCGTAATATTATTAATATTCATTCCTAATTCGATTGCCTTTCCCTCAGATGGAAGGAATAACCCTAGAGCCTGACGATTGAAAAAATGCAGTAAAACTACGATAATTCCCGTAAGTACAACATTGAACAGAACCCCAGTCCATGTTATTCGCGATACCCGGTCCCATCGACCCGCCCCAATATTCTGAGCGGCCATGGAAGTTACAGCCCCGCCTACAGCCATAGCTGGCATCTGAACATAATTGGAAATCTGACTTGCTACCCCAAAAGCTGCAGTTGCTTCAGACCCATACGAATTCACAAGATGAATGAGGATTAAATTACTTAAAGAGACGACGACCAAATTCAATCCCATAGGTACACCTTTTTGTATAGTAATTCGAATAATCTCCCAATCAAACCGAAGCAAATGACGCTCCTTTTTGGTAATACGCAGCATATACTTCTTCCTATATAGATACATCACGAGTAAAACAAAACTAAGACACTGAGCGATGAACGTAGCTATCGCTGAACCTGCAATTCCCATGGCAGGAATGGGCCCTATACCTCGAATAAGTATAGGATTTAGTCCAATGTCGATAACCGCAGACAGTAAAAGAAAATAAAAAGGAGTTTTGGAATCGCCTGAACCACGTAATATAGCCATAACCAGATTAAAACCAAATAAAAAGGGCGTCCCTAGAAACATAAGTTGAGAGTATGTAACTGCCATGGATTTGGCGTCTGCTGGTGTATTCATCCAATCTAGGATGATTGGGGAGGCCACATAACCGAGAATGGACACAATAATGGAAAGTGAAAAGAAAAACATGATACTGGTTCCAACCACTTTTTTGGCTTCTTCTATTCGCTTCGCTCCTAAATTTTGTCCAATCAGAATAACTGATGCCATGGCCAGCCCGAATATGGAACTAATTAATAAGAACATGAGCAAATTAACATTTGATGTGGCGGCTAATGCGGTTTCTCCAAGAAAATTACCGACCCATATGGCATTAATCGACCCGTTCAAAGATTGAAGCACATTTCCTAAAAGAATAGGAAGTGAAAAGAAAAATAGTGTTCTAACAATAGGACCCTGTACTAATGATGAAGGCTCTGAAGGAGAAGATGTACTCATAATCAGACCAAACTCCTTTAAAAGTATAATACTTTTCCGTATAGGAAGCGAATTTATAATAACATTAATTACCATCGAATGCAATTTTAGTAACTCATCATTATAATCTGCGAATCATGATTCAAGTCATCTAAATTGAGGTATTATTTCATGTACAAAGATACTTTTGTATCGAGATAATATGCGAAAACATGTACCCTTATTTTCATCGCTAAAGTATGTACACATTCCCTAAAAGAAGGCGAGGCATAATTATGAAACTGAACCATTTAAATTTAACGGTATCTAATGCAATTGAGGTCCGGGATTTTTTGCAAAAATATTTTGGTCTGAAGACGTATACGACCGCGGGCAAAGCTTTTGTAGGTATGGTGGATGATGACGGATTTTTGCTCAATCTAATGCTTGGTAAAGAAATTAATTATCCAGAAAGCTTCCATGTAGGATTCCCCCAAGACACAAAAGAAGATGTAGATGCATTGAATCAACGTTTACAAGCTGACGGGTACGAAGTAAATGAACCTTCGGAAATGCACGGTTCATATACCTTCTATCTCAAAGCTCCTGGTGGTATTACGCTCGAAGCCTATACTCAACTTGATGGTGTAGATCCAAGCAAAGGCCCTTTCCCAGACTTCAGCAACATCTAAATAAATATTGCAAAAGGATCCGCAGAGAAGAGCTTTTCTTCTTTGCGGATCCTTTTTTCTTAAAATTTTATTTTATTTACTGATTATCTTTCTTCTCCAAAAGACTTTGTACATCCTCTTGGAGACTGTGCAAAGACTGCTCCATCTTCTTCATCCGATGAATAATCGAGTATTGATTACCTAACATAGCTAAAAGCAATACAAATAAAATAATTAAAATGACTAAATCCATATGGTATGCTCCTTTAAATGAAGATCGATTAAACTAATTATTCCTTGTATCTGGATTATAGTGTAAATAAAAAATATAGTATATTTCCTTAGATATGCAGTAAATTAAAAAAACCTTGTTAGGCTCATGCCTTACAAGGTTTTGACCATGTGGATGGTTAAATTTTAAATTCGTATTTGTTTAGGAAGGACGGCCTGCATACTTTTTACGTTTCAGATAATTAAATCCAACATATCGCTTAGTTCCCTCGTCCCAAAGTCGGTAACTTAACGCCTGAAGGCTTAAGCGAATACCGATGGCAGGAACATTTTGAAGCGCAGCACTGCTGTTATGCAATCTTTCTAAATTATAATTTGTGACTTGTGGATCCAAATGATGAATGTGATGAAATCCAATATTTCCTGTCATCCACTGCATAAGCTTTGGTAATTTATAATATGAACTGCCTTCCATGGCTGCACTCACGAAGTCCCAATCTTCTGCACGCTCATAATAAGTGTCTTCGAATTGATGTTGCACATAGAATAACCAGATCCCCGCTGCTCCTGCTAAATAAAGAATCGTTCCCTCGACAATGAGCACTTCCTTCCAGCCCAGTGTCAGACACAATACCACCATCATGGCTATTAAAGCAGCATTTGTAATATAAGTGTTGATTCTTTCTTTACGTTTAGCATTTTTTCGATTCAAACGATAAGCCACTAGAAAAATAAAGATAGGTCCAAGCCCGAACAGTACCAATGGATTTCGATATAATCGATACCCCAAACGTCTCCATGGTGAGAGCGCAATATACTCATCTGTAGTCAACGTCCAAATGTCACCCGTACCTCTTAAGTTCAAGTTACCACTTGTCGCATGATGGATTGAATGTTCGTTCTTCCATTGTTCATAGGGAAAGAAGGTAAGAATTCCTGTAATCGTACCTACGATGGCATTCGTCTTCTTTTTTGAAAAAAACGATAGGTGACAACAATCATGGAATATAATAAAAGTTCGAACTACGAACCCGGCTGCTGGAATGGCCAGAGCTAAAGAAATCCAAATGGAGACAGATAAGCTCATATAAGCGAGAACCCATAACAAGACGAAAGGTACTAGGGTATTAATTAACTGCCAGATACTCTTCTTTACATTAGCCTTCGTGTGGAGACCCAACTCTTTTTTCCAGCGGGTATATTCTTGTAGTGATTTCAAACGTTTCCCCTTTTCTTGGCACTCTTGGTCAACCATGGAATTTTGGATACAATGCTTGAACAATCTTGAATAATCATCCTAATAATGTTTAACCTGTTCCGAACGACCAAATATTATGTCTGATGATCTGACCTTTCCTCATCTGAAGGACAGGCTAAAGGACTTCTCATATCTGTCTTGGCTGAAAGCCTGTCTGGATTAGAGTAAAAATCAATAATGTCATCTACAGACGTAAAGCTAACACTTGCGTTTGAATCTTTTTTTGAATTAAATTGGATAAAAAAACCACTTTCTGATGTTCTCACATCTGTATTGTATATGAGCATGGAATAACTTGCAGTACAATTTATGCTACATATAAGTAATGGTGCACTCCTGATATGAGAAAAAGCTGCCCCAAACATTTGGGGCAG
This sequence comes from Paenibacillus shirakamiensis, assembly GCF_017874255.1. GTDB lineage: Bacteria > Bacillota > Bacilli > Paenibacillales > Paenibacillaceae > Fontibacillus > Fontibacillus shirakamiensis. The sequence continues at coordinate 1,308,630 of NZ_JAGGLD010000001.1, forward strand.
CTTGATTATGTCTCACATCGATCGAGCGATTACTAGATAGAGAAACAATATCACGTTATTAAATTGATGTCAAATTTCACATGATTAACAACATGAGTGTGAACCTACTTTGTGAAATGAATCCAGTTCAAATTAGGCTCTCCCGAAGCAAGGAACACACGTAACTTTTGATCTCCGATGGGTAACGTGATGTTCGTACTCACCGTTTGCCACGTTTGATATCCGCCAGTCTTAGGAATATTGATCGTTGCCAAGATCGCACCTGCATCATTTTTAATTTGAAATTTACCCCCAGTAACTGCACTAGCTACTCTAAATTCCATTTTGTACGTACCCGGGGTCTGCACATTTACGTTATAATCCATCCAATCTCCTGGGTCAATATATCCAACATCTAGTCCACCGCCTGTATCAGTTGTTGTCTCATTGACAACGCCTTGCATGGCACTATAATTTTCTGCTTCGATCTTCCCTGGAATCGTAGGTGCATTCGGTGTTGGCCCAGCGGAATGGATCGCCTGCCAAAAGCTCGTATCTTCGAGTCCCATAGACCACATCGAAATACCAGCTAAGTGATACTTCGTATATAGGCTAGATTTTTCCGTAATACTGCGTATGTTCTCATACCAGACTACATGATTTGATCCATCGGTTGCCTTATACGTCAAGTAAGGAGAGGATGATGCAGCATCCCACTGGGTAGTAGCATGGGTACGAGAGATTAAGTTAGGAATCTCTTTCCAAGGGACTTGTGTGTCGTCGTTTGCATTATTGGTTGTTAGATTCCAATCATATCCATATGCAGGCAATCCCATAAGCACTTTAGCAGGAGCGACTGTTGATACCGAAAATTGTAAAGACTGATCGATCCAGTCCTTCCCGGCAACCGGACCTGGGGAGGACCAAGGGCCATTTTGGTCATAGGTCATGACCTGCATATAATCCACATTTTGGCCCAGCGAAGCATAATCAAATGCGCCAGCCCAATCATCATTAGGATCATCCACAATTTTAGCTGGAACCGAAATAAGTGTCTGATATCCCAGCGGTCGCAACGTGTTAGCTAAATCACGGATGAAGCTGCTTAGCGCATTACGATCGGTTTTAAGGACACTCTCAAAGTCGAAATTCACTCCTTTATATCCATTGTTTTTAACAAGTGTAACTAAGTTGGAGATGGCTTTGTTTTTTACCGTTGAATTAGTTAACACCGCATGGGCTACGGCTGGATCAAAATCATTGGTGCCATAGTTAGATATACAAGCATACGTTGCAATATTTTTGGATTTCGCAAAAGACACGGCCTGAGTGGGAACGGTTCCCACAATAACGCCTTGACTATTGAAATTAAAACTATCCGTAGACATGTGCGTAATATAACTATAATTCGTGTTCAATGACTCATCTGAGGCCTGATCGGGTGTGTAATAGCCTAAAATTACAGGTGAGCTGGCAGCTTGGGCAGTAGGTATACTAGTGAACAATAGTCCTGAGAACAGCGTAGCAATAACCGATAATTGGGTAAGATGATTTAATTTCATAATGATCCTCCTAAGTTAAGTGTATTTTGATACATAAAAGAAGCTTACAACTCAATTCTTCTCTTCCTTCACTAAATATATAGAATCATGGCAGTCCCCCTCTCAAAGTATAAAGGTTTAAACTTTTTGATGCAGATGTGCAACAATATGTCTTTTTATGTCGTTTGGGATACTGACTACATTCTAGGAGGACTACAAATGCATAAATCAAACAAGAAAAAAATCGTCCTAACTCTAGCTACAATGGCTATTGTGGGAGGAGCCTTATCTCTTGGCAGCTTTAATGAATCCTATGCTTCTAGCCTAGCTGCGAACAAGCAAGTGCATATTTTACCTATGAAGATTACCCAGGAACTGAATAAAAAATTAAAGAATGCAGCACTATCTGATCGATTTCCCGTCATTGTTATCTTGAATAAACATCTCAATGATAAGGAATATGTTAACTTAGAAAAAACCATAGGTTCATTTCACAGAAAGCATAAGTACACCCGAGTAATTGAAGGCTTCTCTGCCGAGCTTACTAAGAAACAAATCGAACATTTAAATCTACTTTCGTTCGTATCTCAGATCGATTTGGATGCAGAGATTACCCTCGGCAAAGATATCGTAATTACTTCAAATTTTAGTAAAGATAGTGACCACTGGGTCGGTGGATTTGCTGACTATCCCCAAAAAGATACGCCGATCTACAAATTGAAATTTGCTTATCTCCCTCTACCTAAAGAAATCAATAACCAACAAAAAGGTCTATATCTAAGTGGGATGAATCGTAGCGATGATCTCTTTATGTTTGTGAAGAAAAAGATAGACAAGACAAGTCATCTAAAACCGAATACGACCTACCGTGTGAACTTTGACTTTGATATGGCTACCAACGCAGCCAAAAATGGTATGGGTGCTGGCGGCTCTCCAGGAGAAAGTGTCTATGTTAAAGCTGGGTTGATGACCCAAGAACCTAAAGCCATTTTAGACAAGGACAACTTCTTCCACATGAATATTGATAAGGGCCAACAATCTCAAGAAGGCAAAAATGCTCTAGTACTTGGTAATTTAGCCAAAGCTAAATCAGAAGATAAAAAATATGAACTGAAGAACTTCAACAACAAGAATCGCCCTTTTATAGTAACTACCAATGAACAAAGCGAACTTTGGATCTTGATCGGAACGGATTCCGCATTTGAAAGTGTGAGCAGTATTTATATCCCAAGGACAAAGATAACGCTTACAGAAATGTAATTTATAGTTTGATCAGGAGGGCTTGTACAGGGGTGGGTTGTAACCAATCTCCCTGTTACAAGCTTTTTCACACCTGAAGCAAATCCTTATTTCACAGCCCCAGCCGTAACGCCTGCAACAATATGTCGTTGAAATAACATGTAGACGATAATAACGGGCAGCATGGACATCAGCAGTCCTGCGAACAATGGACCCCATTCCGTACGATACTGCATCTCTGCTTGCATCACAGCAATTCCTACCGGAATCGTATATTTTACAGGATCATTAACAAAGACCATGCCCATAATATATTCATTCCAAGTATTAAGCGCATTCATAATTCCTATAGAGATCAGACCGGAGCGAGCTAAAGGTAACATGACATCAAAGAAGGTTCGATAATACCCTGCCCCATCTATATAGGCTGCTTCTTCAAGCTCTTTAGGAAGTGTCTTAAAGAAACTCACCATCACGAATATACTGAATGGCAATGCCCAGGCGGTATAGACGATAATAAGACCGCTTAACTTATTGATTAAATTCAGATCATTAAGTAGGAAGAATAACGGAATCAGTCCGAGTATCATTGGAATCATCATGGCAGACAAGTAAAAATAGTACAGAATCTGGCTTCCTCGGAAAGGAAATCTGGCTAAAACATAGGCGGTTGTTGCCGACAACAATATAGCTAGCAAGGAACTTATAGCAGTAACCACTATGGAATTAATAAAATACTGCCCGAAGTGGTATTGATTCCATACATTAGAGAAATTGCTCCATAGCCAAGGGGATCTGGGGAATGCCCAAGGCTTACCTAACATAAATTGCGAATTGTCTTTTAATGCTCCGAGTCCTGTCCAGATGAGAGGATACAGAACCGCGACGGACCATACTACTAATAGAATGAGCGAGAGTGCTTTAAGAATATGTCTCGAAAATCTAGGCTGACTTGGATACATACGTTATCCCCCTTAAGATAATTGAACCTCATCCCGACGTAACAATCGCTGAAAAATTAGCGTCGTGATCAGAGACATGAATAGAATCAGTACACCAATGGCTGAGGCATAGCCCATGTGATATTGACGGAAGCCCATCTGATACAGGTACGAACCCATGACTTGCGTAGAATTATCTGGGCCCCCTTCGGTCATGATCCATACCATAACGAATGAACCGTTTAAGGTCGTCATCACGATGTGAAGGATACTAATCTTCATCTGTTCCCATATTAGCGGAACCGTGATGGACCAGAACTGTCTGCTTTGCGTTGCCCCATCAATCTCAGCAGCTTCGTATAATGAAGTGGGTACACTTAAGATAGCTGCCATTAATAATAGGAAGTAAAATCCGACTCCAGCCCAAATGGAAGGCCATAAGATAGACCAAAGTGCAGTATCTTCTTGCCCTAACCACGGCGTGCGAATAGGCTGTTTGGTGAAGAGAGATAGGATTGCATTCAGAAATCCAATGTTAGGATTATAGATAAATCTCCATAATACCCCAATGACTACAGCAGAGATGATATTCGGCATGAAGAAAATCATTCTAAAAAATCCTGTTCCCCTCAGCCTAAAGCGTGTAATAGCCACTGCAAAAAATGTAGCTAAGATCATAATACCGATGACTTTGCCTAGTACGAGAGAATAGTCATTTTTAATAGCAGTCCACACAATGGGATCATGGAGCATATCCACAAAATTCTGTACTCCAACATACGTCATGAATTCAGAGCTACCTGACCAATCGAATAGTGAGATGTGCATCCCTCGAACAATCGGATATAAAGTGAACACACTGAAAAATATAAACGTCGGAATTAGAAATGTAATGATGAAACGCTCTCTTTTTGCGATATGAAACATACCAACACTCCTTCTAGTCTATAAAGAAATTGCCAATAAGCACGCGCTAGCGTTGACTTACTGGCAATTCAGCCTCAGGTACCCGCTATTTTCTAGCTTTAGCTGCTGCGGCTTCTACACGTTCTGCCCATTCTTCAGGTTTGATTTTCCCTACGGTTAATGCAATGGTTGCATCCTTCATGACTTTCTCTACATCAGAATTAAACACCACAACGGGAGCGACTAACGTATGGTCACTGTTATAAAATTTCATGGCTGTTTTTGCTACAGGGCTAGCTTCTGAGGAATCCAAATCGGTCTTCACATTCATGAGTGCCCCTGTTTTTTCTGCCCAATTCAATGCATTTTTCTTCTTAAATACGAATTGGATAAAAGCTTTTGCGGCTTCTGGATTTTTTGCTTTTTTGGCTATAGCCAGCGTAGTACTGTACGGAATTGCAATCAGTTTGCCTCCTTTACTTTGTGTAAGCGATGGAATGTATCCAAACTTGAAATCCGCTGGCGTATCATTCTTCATTTCGCTTTCAAGCCATAATCCATTCGGAATGAATGCCGCTTTGTGCTGCAAGAATAACATCTGTGAATCAGTATGATTGATAGCAGGTGAAGCCTGATCGATGTAACCTAGCTTACTTATTTCGCTCAGTTGATTGAGCGCTTTCATGACTGGTTCGCTTTTGAATATTCCTGCTTTGAGATCTCCCATCTCTTTCAGGATCTCCCCATGATCTCCATTCGCTGAAATAATGGCCGGGAACAAAAATCCTCCATGAATATATTCTGGATACACACCAGGATGAATGTAAGGACTAATTCCCGCAGCTTTGATTTTTTCGCTTAAAGCTAAGAAGCTGCTGTAATCTTGAGGAACAGACCAACCATTTTTATCAAAGAAGGCTTGATCATAAAAATTGCCGTAAGCTCCGAAGACAAGCGGTATGGTGTACGTTTTGCCACTATATACCTCTGGTTCAGTAATCATGAGGTCTATCAGTTTCTCGCCGTCTATATTTTTAGCATCTTTGATCCAGTCTGTGACATCGAGTAATTGATGATCATCCATCATTTGTCTGGGGTTCGAACCTGAACCATCAATATATACAACATCTGGTGGATTCCCCTGTATCCAGCGAGGTTTCATCTGATCATTAATTTTGGGTCCAGCGGATTGTTTGATCGTTAGATCGGGATGGAGCTTTTGAAATTGCTCGATGGTATCCTTCCACCACGCATCTCCATAACCTCCAACGAAGTATTGAATTTCAAAATCACCCGCTAGCCCATTCGCTGTTAGGCCATTGCTTTTCTTCTTAGAGGACGAGGAATCAGTACCACTACACCCAGCTATGCTTAATATGAGGCTCAAAGTTAGGGTCATAACTACGAATAATTTTGTTTGTTTTTTCAAATCGTATCTCTCCCTTTCGCGGAATGGTCAGATTACACTCATGGCCTTATTTCAATCCTGCGGCCATCGCTTTGAAAAACTCTTGATCCTCGGTGCCCATGGACCAAATCGATACACCTGCTATATGATATGTTAGGGTATCATGCGTTTTTTCTTGAATACTTGCCGCATTCTCATACCATACGACGTGGTCAGAACCTTCTGGATCTTGATAGTCAAAATGCATAGAGAAAGAAACCTTATCCCACAAGGGCACCGCATGTGTAGCTTTTACTAGAGTAGGAATATCTTTAAGACCAACAGTAGTTCCACTATGCTTTGACACATTCCAATCGTACCCGTAAGAGGCAATGCCCATAATGACTTTGCTAGCAGGAATCGCAGATACAGCATATTGAAGAGCCTCGCCTACCCAATCTTTACCGGCAACTGGGCCTGGCTCTCCCCACGGACCATGCTGATCATAGGTCATGACTTGAATATAATCTGCACATTTGCCCAAGGCCTTGAAATCAAAAGCTCCATCCCAATCATTACTTGGGTCATCCGTGAATTTGGCAGGAACTGATATCATTGTAAGATAGCCTCTCGCCTTCATAGCTGTGGCAACATCGGCTGTAAAGCTACTAAATGCCTTACGATCTCTAGCAGCTACGCTCTCGAAATCGATATTAATCCCCTTAAAACCATTACTTTTAACAACCTGTAAGAGGTTAGCTATCGTGGCTTTCTTTACTTTGGGAACACTTATGATTTGGTGAGCTAACTCAGGACTAAAGTCATGTCCCTGCCAATTCGAGACGGCTGCATACGTTTGAATTTTCTTTTTATTTGCAAAAGCAACCGCCGCTGACGGCGCAGTACCCATTACTTCCCCCTCGGCATCCAATGTATAAGAATCTGTTGAAATTTGACTTAGATACGAATAATTATGGGTAAGCGAAGGGTAGGCTATTTCATCTTGCGTATAATAATCTAGCACGATTTTCGAATTTTTCTGCACAGAGACGTCGCTCCAATCACGTGTGAGAAAAATACTCCCTACCAAAACACAGCTTACAACTAGATATAAAGATTTCATCTTGTATGAGGTCAAACCTTTCAACTTATGACTTGAAAAACTGAGGTAGATAAAGCTGATGCTGTTGCATCATTTCATTTAACATGTGTTCCGCTTCGTTCACAGAAGGAACCAATGGATGAATGGCCAACGCTTGCAGTGCTAGTCCGCGATCTCCAGTAACTGCAGCTTCAATAGCTATTTGTTCATAGGATTTCACGGCTAGAATTAGTCCTTTTGCAGCAGTCGGGATATGAGATACTGGGAGAGGTATCGGTCCATGACTCGTCACCACACAATTCACTTCAATACATGCATCCGCGGGCAAGAAATCTAATATTCCTTGATTCTGTACATTTAGTGTCTGGATATCGCGAGTATCATTGTAGATCGACTTCATCAAATGCACCGCTGCCTCTGAATAGTAAGCCCCACCGCGCTGCTCCAGCTGTTTCGGTTTTTCGGACAAATTAGGATCTTGATACAATTCAAATAATTCATCTTCCAGTCGTTTTACCACTTCAGCCCGTGTTCCTTCTTGATCAAGCAAGAGAAGCTGCTCTTCTAACAACTCTTTAGTTAAATAGAAATATTTCAAGTAGTACGATGGAATAGCACCAAGGGAGCGAACGAATTCTGCATTCCACTCAAATTGCGGAACATTCTTTGCGGAATAGCCATCGCGATTGTTCAGCAGTTCTTCTAATTTATCTACGCCATGTACCTTGACCTGTGTAATCCAGTGCAAATGATTAAGTCCCACAAATTCGCAATATATATCTCTAGCAGGTATTTGATACAATCCAGACAACCATTTATAAGCAGCAATGGGAGAGTTGCAAAGGCCTACAGATTTAACCTTCGTATGCTTCAAAATAGCTTCTGTAACCATACCGGCAGGGTTCGTAAAGTTGAACAGCCATGCATCTGGGCACAACTCCTCGATGTCTTTACAAATGTCCAGCAGCACGGGAATGGTTCGGAACGCCTTCATCATGCCGCCTGGCCCTGTGGTTTCTTGACCGATAACACCATACTTAAGTGGAATTTTCTCGTCATAAATTCGGGCTTTAAGCAGCCCCACTCTTAACTGAGTAGTAACAAAATCTGCTTCAACTAGGGCTTCTCGCCGATCTAAAGTTAACTGAACCTGTATAGGTAAGCCCGACTTCTCCACCATGCGCTTTGCAAGATTTCCTACAATATTCAACTTTTTTTGACCTTCTAGGATGTCAACTAATACGACTTCGCGAACGGGAAAGCTCTCATAGTTCTGAATAAATCCTTCAATGATTTCCGGAGTATATGAGGAACCTCCCCCAATAACGACCACCTTCAAGTGTTTACTCATCTGCTTCTCATCCCTTCTAGTGTCAATTGCGCTTCAAGCTGTTGATATATATCATCTGTAATAGGTAGTCCGTGCTTTTCCATGGCTAACAATACAGCCCCAGCCACTGGCTCGACGGTTAAAATATGTAGCGAGCAACTTGTCGGAATAAGTTCTTGAATATACGGGGTTATATATTGGCCAGCATTTCGGGTCAGCACGCTTCCTACTAATACCACCTCTAAAGGAATACTCTGCATCTGAAGTCTGTCTATAACCGTTCTCGCTGCTATGCCGAGTTCTTTCCCTTGCCGCTGGAGAATCCCTAGCGCAGCATCATCTCCTTGGTCCGCAGCTATGAATAAAAGCTTGGTTAGATCCTTAGGTACAGGGCGAAGATCATTAAGATAATCATGAAATAACGCCTGAACGGATGGATAATTCAGCATCTGTAGTACAAGCTCCGTCAACAATGTAGGCTTCTCTCGTCCCTCCCACGCACGAATGACCGTTCTGAATACCTCAATCGCAAGCTCTTTGCCGCCACCAAAATCACCGTATTCATAGCCAAATCCCCCACATTGTAGTTCGTGTCCATTGGGATCAATTCCTAAACAATTGGTACCGGTTCCACATATCAATACCACTCCATACGGTTGCCGTGTACCTGCTCGAAGTCCAATCACCGTGTCGCAGACAATATCATACTCAGCAAACCCCAGCTGACCGATCATCGGTCTTAATATCACATAATCTTGCTCACGATCTGCCCCAGCTAATCCAAATAGTGCGTAAGAGATATCATTCAAACCTAAATTTGCCATCGCAAATGCCTGCTCTATAGCCGCCTCGATGTTACTACGGGCCATATTAGCTCCTAATTGATGATTGCCACACCCACTGAATCCTCTGCCTACAATCTTGCCTGAGGAATCTGTAATCACTGCGATCGTCTTACTTCCCCCAGCATCCATTCCTAAATAGAAACCCATAACTAGGTCACCTCTTATCGACTACCCCTTTATATTTGGAAGTAGATTCTCTGAATATTAACTCAGGCTTAAGCTGCATCTTGATGTGTTCATTCGGTTTTCCCTGCACCATATCCAGTATCATGTTCACGGCGTGTGCTCCCATTTGTTCTACGGGCTGACGAATGGTGGTCAGCATGGGGTGAACTTCTTTAGCAAAAGTCTGATCATCATAACCGATGACGGAGACATCATGGGGAACGTTATACCCAGCTTCCATCAAAGCCCGAATCACTCCAAGGGCAATGACATCATCGGCAGCAAAAATAGCTGATGGAACTTGCCCTTTGGCAATCCAGTCCTGCATAATTCCATATCCGCAGTGAATACCGAATGTTCCTTCAGCAATCAGAGAAGGAGAAAGTCCTGCTTCTGTCATGGCAGCAATGAAACCCTCTTTGCGCTGCCGGGCACTAAGGAACCAATCTTGGCCGCTGATATGAGCAATTCTTGTATGTCCAAGTCCAATCAAGTGCTGAGTAGCTTCATAGCCGCCTAGATAATTATCTACATTCACCGTAGTAACTTCTGGATAATCACCATGACTATCAATCATGACAAAAGGAATATGCTTGCGTTCTAATTCTGCAACATAAGCATCTTCTTCTAATGCGGATAAGACGATAATTCCATCCACGCGATCTTCCTGAAACAGAAAATTACAAGGCTCAAGCGAATCTTCACTTCGTTTGGTCTCAATGGAAATCGCTAAAAAATACCCTTTAGCTTTTAAATGTTCGAACACAGATTTCACAACGCCATCAAATACAGAATCATTCAGCGCAGTTAAGGTTAATCCGATCACACCTGTCTTTCCACGGACTAAGGTACGTGCTGCGGAATTTGGACTATAGTTAAGTTCTTTAATAGCTTCAAGTACTTTTTTTCGATTGTTCTCTCTTACAGTTGGCGCATTATTAAGCACACGAGATACGGTTACTATGGACAACCCTGACTTTTTGGCAACATCAAATATATTGACTCTCATCTTAGAACTCCCCATTTATTCATTTTTCTTAGTATATCATGACGAATTATAGCCATTGCTCAGGTAGTATGCCATAACCTCTCTCGGCTGCTTCAATCGGAATGTAGAATGCATACTTCGGATGAAAGTTCATTTTTTGAAATAGGATATTCTTATTTTTTCTTTGACCCTATTCCGATAACTCTCATTCAGCTTCATTCAACAAAAGTTTAAACCTTTTAACTTATATTCGAAAAAAATGGAATTAAAGTTTAAACCTTTTAACTTTTAAGTTTTAAAAGTTTACTCCTTTCCTTTTTTCTTTAACTTTCTTCTAAAAGTTGTCTTTTTCTCTTGAAATGATCTTAAGCGCTTAGAAGGAACGTGTCAATAACCCTAATCAGCTATTTTTTTGAGAGTAAATTATGCACATCACAATAAAATTATAAATATTTTTAAATATTACATTATTAACCAAATGACGCACCGTGTATAGAAGAAAGTTTGGTATGTATATGTAAAACAATTTAAAGGTATACAACAAGATTAGTTTAAATATGGCTATGCTAATCTATGAGTCCAGTCTCTTTAAGATAACTCCTTTATCTAAAACAAAAAGAAGCATCGTGATAAATTTAAAAGCAAGCCTTAAGGCTTGCTTTTAAATATCAGAAGTTAGTTCGCTACCGGTTCAAATGTCCATTGGCTTGTCCAGTATGTCTCTGGAACTGCTCCATATTGTACGGCGCCTGTTAGCCCTTCCGTATGCATGTATTGGCCCGTGTCCCGATTGAGCAGTCTAGTATAACCAGACACGCTTACTTCTTTCCACTGACTCCGCCACGTGGTAACCGCCACATTTCCGTATTGAACGTTACCTGTAAGATCTTCTGTATGCATATATTCACCTGTTAGACGGTTTTTGTAGCGAATATAGCCATCTGTATTTTCTTTAGACCACTGTGAGCTGTAATCTGTAGCAGCAGGGGTGCCATACTGTACTTTCCCCGTCTTATCTTTGATGTTCATGTATTGTCCGGTCTGATGATTTTTAATTCGATAATAGGAAGTTGGATATCCTCCGTCCTTTTTCCATACGCGAACATAGTCTACATTCCAAGTCTTCGGCCATACATTGTTATGTTCGCCTGATCCAGCGTCTGTATAAATACCTAGAATCATACCCATTTTCATTTGAGGTGCTTGATTAATCGTCTTATAAAGCTGATTGTCATAATAGAACTTTAACTCGGTCGGCGTCCACTCCATACCATAGATATGATATTCTGCAGAAGGTGTTCCACTCGGTACTAAGTCTTCCGAGCCCTCCCAAGAGCTTAAGAAATTAGGATCTCCCCAGCCGTAGGCCGCAATTCTCCACGTTTGCGGTTTGCTAAAGAACGTTTCGATAATATCAATTTCGGAGTTGCGAGAGTCGCTACTTGTATCTTCGGTGCCTACCATCCACCAAGCTTGATGACCTCCTCCTCCCGCATTGGATTCCTTAGCGCGAATCTCGAAATAGCCATATTTCGTACTGTAACCATTGAAATCAGCTTCATGATGATCGTTCGGCATAGAATAATTGAAGCGGTGCCACCAATCTTTTTCGTAAGTCTGTATACTTGAAATCTTCACGGTACTATCATACTGAGGGTTCCAACTCGGCGTATCCGCATCCAGACGTTCCGTTAATACACCTCCCGAAATTGTATATCTAGCTTTGGCATTTTCCCGATTACTAGCCCAGTGAGGGAGATAATAATCAAGCCATTTGCTACTGCTAAGCGATGTTCCGTTGAATTCATCTTGAAAATCTAAAGTATAGCCGGATTTGGTAACGGGATTTGCTGGAACATCTGCTGCGAAAACATTTTGAACATGACTAAAGAGCATAAGGAAGATTATAAAACTCCATATAAATCTATTTTTCATCACATAACCTCTTTTCTATTTCGTGGGAAGATTTGAATTCGGTGCAGATGGTTTTAGAACGAAGGGTCCTTTTTCGATCTTAGTTATTTTCCACGTGCCCCCTTCTTTTTGTAAATCAACGATTCGGGGTTGTGAATAGGTTTGCCCTTTGATTAACTTGTTCTTAGTCAGATAATCCTGGGAACACTGTTTGATAACGATTTGGCTCTCTGTCTTGACTCTTACGGTCTTAAGATCCTTGTAGAATGCCATCTCATACCAGCTCAATTGATTCAGTTGAAGGATAATTTGATGGTTCATATACATCTGTTGAAGTGCAGTGAGGTAACCTTGTTGTTGCAGCACTTGTACAAAAGGCTTCGCATAATATTGAAGTTCACGAGTTGCTTGCAATGAACGATAATCTAAATTATCTACAATCTTGGAGTGTTCTGTGATTACTTTGTTTACAGCAACGACATTGGGATCCTGACTATCTAGGCTTTTTATCTTGTTACCGCTTTCATCAATAACGAACCATAAAGATTGTCCATCTCGTTCCTGTTGTTCTTTGGAATTCATAGAAGTATTTTTCACGAGAGGCGTCGATGCTTCAACCGTATCGTTTGTGTTACACCCTGAGAGGAGTGTGCACGATAAGAGTACAACGATAATTAAGTAATTCCTCAGCTTCATGAAGTACCTCCTTTAGATGCGCTTTGTTACTTACCGGCCGGTGAACTCAGTATATCGGGTCTCTCGGCTTTTGAGTTATCTGATATTTTTACGAAATATAAGGTAATTTAATGTTTTTAACGTTTTTATTTGTTTTGATATTCTCTTATTTTTTACATATAGCAAAATATTGAGAGAATAGTAAAATGTAGTTTGGCGAAAGGAAAGTATGCGAGATAGATAAGGTTTTCTATTGTGAATTTTTCATATACTGTATTTAAAATGTGTATTATTTTTCATCGTTAGTGCAAAAAGAAAACCACTTTGAAGTGGTTTTCCAGTTATCTGATGAAGTTAATGACGTAAAGGTAACTTAATTCTAACCTCTGTACCCTCACCAAGCACACTATGAATGGAAATCCCATAAGCTTCGCCGTAATGCAACTGAATTCGGTCGTGAACGTTGCGGATGCCGTATCCACCTACTTCTGTATTCATCCATCCACCTACTTGCTCCTCGTTCATCCCTTTACCATTATCTTGTACAATAATGAAAATATGCTCTGCGTCAATATCGCACTCTACACGAATTACAAGACAGCCCTTGCCTTCTTCACGCTCATCTATTCCATGTACAATGGCATTCTCTACGATTGGTTGCAGTATAAAATGAATAATCTCATACAAGTAGGCCTCTTCAGGAATGTCATAGACCACCTCGAACTCTTCCTCATGCATGAGTAACTGTATATCTAAATAAGCCTTAATATTTTGAATCTCATCCTGAATCCGAGTGAACTGCTTCCCTTTGTTCAAGCTGGTTCGGTAGAACCGGGACAGACTATTAGCTACTCTACTTATATCCTTTGCATCGACTTGAATGGCTCTCCAGTTAATGATGGATAAAGTGTTATACAAAAAATGAGGATTAATTTGAGCTTGCAGGGCCTTCAATTCTGCCTCTTTCTCCAGCAGTCTAGCTTGATATACTTCTTCAATTAATTCTCTAATTTTCTTGACCATGTGCGCAAAACTGCGGGTTAATCCACCAATTTCATCTTTCGCATCCGACTGAATGGGAATATCAAAGTGGCCCGTCTCCACAAGCTGAATCTTCTGACGGAGCTTAAGTATAGGCCTTACTAGGGTGCGTGAGAACAACCAGATCATACACATGAGAATCACCAAACATAGAACTATAACGGTACCCGTTGCCGTCAGTATACTATTCGTGTTCACGGTTAACCCTTCTGTCGGAACATAATAATAGAATGTCCAACCAGAATGAGGAAGTACACTTTTAGTAAGCAAATAGTCTTGCCCATTCATGCTGAAATTCCTCTTAGACTCCCCGATTAGCTTACGAACATCAGTCTGCGTAAGATGATTCGCCTCTTGGCCTGTATATACAATTCCTCCGTCTGGCTTAGTGATTAGAATGCCATATTGACCTTGATACACCTGTTCCAAACTCTTGAATAAAAGATCTTCATCCAGACGTACATAAAGTTCACCTGCAAAAGTCGCATTATCGCTTTTTTGTATATTATGTACAGCGAACAAGACATCCTTTTCTATATGCCACTGGGTATTTCTACTTTTTCTAGCCTCTTCATACCAAGACTTCCCCTGAACCTGCAGGCTAGGATAGACAAAATTACCGATCTGTTTGCCAGTATAATCGGAATAAAAAATAACTTCGCGAATCTCTTGATTAATACTCATGTAATACCAGAGCGTTGGTTCAATATTGTCATTGAGCTCTTTGGTATATGATAGCAAATCTGGCAATTCACTGGCAGTTACTTTTTTTACAATCGGATTATAGGCCATGAAATCCATAAAGTCCCCGATTTTCTCCATGCGTTGATCCAAATTCAGTGCAGTCTGGGATACCGTATTGTTCATACTTTCGAGCATTTGTTTTTTCAAGTATCCCTTTGCACTTATGTAAGAATACAAGCCGAGAGAAAGAATCGGTATAATGATCATCAGAGCGTAACTAAGCATGAGCTTGCGCCGTAACCCACTATCTCGAAAATAAACGAACAGACGGTTCATTTGGGAAGCCCCACCCGTTCACGATACTGGGATGGAGTTAATCCATAGAATGCCTTAAAAGTCATGCCAAAATAAGAGGGATCCGAGAACCCTACCATCCGGTAGACATCCACAATTTTATAGTTGCTATGTTCAAGATATTCTCTAGCCTTCTCCATCCGATACTTATTAATATATTTGACTAGACTTACCCCTGTAGCTTTTTTGAAAATATGACTTAGATAGCTCGGTGTAAGATGAACCTTACCTGCGAGATACTCCAGACCTAGATCATTTGAATATTCTGATTCAATCATCCGCATCACTTCATCAATGGCGCGCCCCTTCGACGCTGGCTCACGTTCAACCCCCGAATCGACTGAAAAATCAGGCTCTTGCGGCTTACTTTGCAGTGTTAACTGGAGCATGGTAGCATTAAGCACTTCTCTGAATTCCTCTTCCTCAATGGGTTTAAGCAAATAATGCGTAACCTGAAGAGAGATCGCTGTTCTTGCATACTCAAATTCCCCGTGACCGCTCAGAATAATGACACGAAGATGCGGCAGTAGTGATCGAGCCTCTTTTGCTAGTTGAAGACCATCCATAAAAGGCATCTTGATATCCGTAATTAATACATCGCAAGGTTCTTCCTTCAACATGTCCAGCGCTTGTCTTCCATTCCTCGCTTCTCTTATATCCAGAGGCAGCTGACAGCGGTGAATCAAAAATTTAATACCTTCCCGCTCAATATGATCATCGTCAGCAATAATAAGTCTGTACATGGTGTAATTCCCCCTTATCTTATTCTACCAAGCTTATCAAAATAAGAATACAAGAAACCGTTCTCAGACTTACATCTGAGAACGGTTTTTACGAATGCGTACATGTCTTCAGCACTATAGATACGTTTGAATTATATTCTCTACGATATCTCTTACTGAACCTTCAGGTTCTGTAGGGAAAGGACAATTATATTCCCGAGTCCAATGCTCTTCCCACGTGTACCAATTCGGTTCTACAAGGGGTTGATTCATCAATAACGATTGTCTAAGTGCATCGATATAGATGCTCCAACGAGGGGCATAGAAGCTGGACAATAATCCTGACCACTCCCGATGGGAATAATCATGAAGCTTGATGGAGGAAGATGCTGGACCCCAAAGTGTAATTAAAGTTCGCGCGTTATATTCAAAGTTTCGCTTCTCTTCTTCCGTTCTTCCTCTGGCTCTGGCCTCTTCCAGCCATGGACCGAGCATGAACTCCTTACGTGTACGAAGCAATTGATCTTGATCTGCTAGCAATTGAAGGAACAGCCTCGACTTACACTCGAAATTAGGCACATCCCTTACTTGATAAGCTTCTACCATTTGCTTGTGCTTCTCTCGGGACAGATCTGCTAGTGTCTGCCGGGTCACATCTACCAAGTCATACAAATACCCCTCAGAAGTTCCACATGCATCAAAAGCCATATAGAGTTGCCGACAAGCTTCACGGACGTTCTCCACATCATAATGAATATACTTCGGACCCCATGTTGATACGTGTTCAATCTCAAGAGCGGGTCGTGCACAAAGTATGGATTCGGCTGCACCTTGCTGTACACCTTCACTACTATATACACTATCCTTCAACAGGGACCATGCATTATGAGCACTTGCTGGAACCTCTCCATATCTGCGGACAATATATCCTTTAAGCCATTCATTGAGCTCAGGTGTCTCTTCACCCCAGACCATATCCGCCAGTAAATCGTACATAATGGGATTAGTCCCGATGCCTTCCATGGCCATGCCAACGCCACGCAAGTCTCCAGCACTTGAATGCTGAATGGCTTCTCGAGGTGCTGTAGCTATCGTATTTAAATTACCATACAGTCCGTTCTTTCCCCCGTAATTCTGAATCATATTCCAAATCCATGGATGACCTTGGAAAGCATCTGTCTCTTTCCATGCAGGTTTGGATTCACACCATAAATCTAGAATTAAAGTACGCTGTGTAGAGATAGCCGCAAGCAATTCCGGCTTCGGATTACCTTCCCAAGCTTGAAGAACCCATATGGCTTGAGAATCATGCTCTAGTAAAGATTGTTCCACTTGCTCAGCATACTGAGCAATGTCTACCCCCTCAGCATGGCCCCCTTCGTGAAACGGATCTATGCTGTAATAATGAACATCTGTACCATATAGCGCATGAAGTTCTTCATAATAAATCGACGCTACGGGCTTATACATGGGATCATCAGGGAGCAATAAAAATGGGCGATCGAACTCACACCATATCCCTTGGTCAACGGGCGCAGCATTGGCGAACTTGGTTGTGAAATTCTGAGGTACCATCCCACTGAACCCTTGAACAACAGCTTCTATGCCTAGTTCTTTCATACGATTGCGGATTTTTCGCGCGAGTTCTGCTTGTTCGCTGTACCACCACTTCGGAAGTGGTCCCCCCCATGAAGTGAGGTTCTGCATCCACTGCCATGCAAAAAAGGCGGGACCACACAAATACTCTGCGATTTCCTGTTCTGAATAATTCAATCTTAATAGCGTTCGTCTCCATACCTCTTCCTGGCCGGTTACGGTCAGCATCAGATTAATACCATTCATTGACATGAAATCTAACTCTTGTTCCCACCGATTCCAATCCCAGAAAGGCATTGAATAGGAATAGGTACAGTAATTCAAATTGTATCGCAGGGAGAATGGAGTTTGTTTGCGTATCGGTTCATCAAGTATTGGCAAAGGTAATGAAAGTGATAATCGATTGCCACACCAAGACCTATGCAGGTGACATTGATGCTTCAAATACCAGTGAAATCCTGAGACTAATGCACTCTTTGAAGATCCTCGAATCAGGACAAGATCCTGTATACTTTTTAATTCAAACCAATCCTCGCCCTTATGATTCTCTATCATCTCAAGCTTAAACTTGGACGACGCTTTGCCTATAACTCGTTCTATTAACGCCTCTATCGCTGGTATGCTCATTTATTCTAGTCCTCCTGATCTGCTTATCTGTTAAGTAGGACTTGAATTAGCCCTTAAGTGCCCCAGCAGCTACGCCTTTAATCATGTATTTCTGCATAAAGAGGTAGAAAATAAGAAGCGGGGATACACCTAACAGAAGCATCGGGAACAAATTGGTCCAGTCTACCGAGAACTGACCGATATTTCGGAATACTTCCAGCAGAATCACATTATGCTCACGAGATTGCAAGAATAATAAGGGATTCATGAAATCATTCCATACATTCAGTGTGGTCACTATCGCTACGGTCGCAATAACTGGGGTTAAGAGGGGAAATGCAATTTTCCAAAATGTACCCCACACCGAACATCCGTCTATAAATGCAGCCTCTTCCAGCTCAAGCGGGACGGCCGAATGAATAAAACTATGGAATAAGAAGATGGCAATGACGCAGCCACTCCCAATATTAACAACAATCACGGACCATAAACTGTCCATAATTCCAAGTCCCATAATCAATTTATAGAGACTTACAAGCCCCATTTGGAACGGAACCATCATGCCTGCTAAGAACAGATAAAAAAGTACTCGGTGGAATCCATGATTCCGACGAGCTAGACCATAGGCCGCCATAGAAGAGAAAATAATGATACATCCTACCGACGTCACCGTGACAATAAGGGTATTCAGTAAAACATGTGGGAACTGCATCACATCCCAGGCTACTTTGTAATTAGCAAAGCTCCAGTTCTCTGGCAAAGACATAGGATGTAAAGTCGCTTCATCCGGTGTTTTAAAGGTGGTGACAAACAAATAAAATACAGGGATAAAGAATATAGCAGCCAATACAATCATCATCAGTTCTACACCGATTTGTCCTGCCCGTCTGCGTTTAATCATTGAATATTCCTCCCCCATTTACCTAATAGTTTCATCATCACTAGAGTGATAATCATGACCACCACAAAGAAGACTACTCCCGACGCGGCTCCTTCATTATAGGCTCCTTCAGTAAACGACGTTTTGATATATGCTGTCATAATCGTTTGGGTTGAATTACCCGGGCCTCCATCGGTTAGAGCCATAATAATGTCAAACACTTTAAGTCCACCAATCATAGCGGTTACAGCAACTACATTGACCGAAGGTTGTAACAAAGGAAGCGTGACTTTCCAAAATTTTTTCCAAGAAGATGCACCATCTATTTCAGCCGCTTCATACAAATCTTTGGAAATCCCTTGTAAATTCGCTAGGAAGATAACCATAGCCCAACCTGTCCATTGCCAGAGCTGTGTAAGAACTACGGAGTATAAAGCGAGATTCGCATCTCCCAAAAAGTTGATTTTATCTAAGCCCAAACCATTCAGGCCTCTATTAATCAGTCCAAAATCAGACGTCGACATCAAATAGTTCCAGAGGAATCCAATAACTAGTGGACTGAATACCGCCGGTAAAAAAAATACGGATCTCAAAATATTTTTGGTCGCTAACTTTCGGTCAAGGAACACCGCAAGGATAATACCGAGCGCCGTCTGAAATACAGTCATCAAGATAGCATAGAGTAACGAGTTCTTAAATCCCGCCATTAGTAAGTCGTTATCAAATACTTTGGTGTAATTCTCAAATCCAATAAAGCTAAGATTCGTCATTTGCGCCACAGAGTAATCTGTAACACTATAATAGAACATCGTTAGAAACGGGTACACGCAAAACAGTACATAAAATATGAGTGCAGGAATAATCAAGATAGAGTATTGAAATTCCCTGCCTAATTTTCTTTGCATTTCTCTCCACTCCTCTGAAGCTAAGCTGCTGTGACTAACCATCCCCTGAAAGCCACAGCTTGACATCTGCCCAGCTTATGATCTGCCTTACTTATGAAGACTTGCTGCTTTTTTATCTGTAGCCTTGAGTGCTTCACTTACATCACTTTGACCGCCAAGTAATTCTTGCAAATGTTTACCATAATCTTCAATGATGGATTGTGCATTGTTGCCCCAGTTATTCCAAGGTGCATACACATTCCCTGCCTTAAAGGTCTCTTTAACGCCTTCATATTCAGCAGGAATTTCGAATTCTACGCCTTTCAGATAACTGCTTCCACCCTTATTATCATTCCAGAATGCTTTTTGTCCTTCTGGTGTAGAGATCAGTTGCAATACTTGCATCACAGCTTCTTTTTGTTTGGACTTACTATTTACGGCAAATCCTACGCCTGGACCCCCAATTAACCATCCTTCTCCTGGAGCAGAGCCATAGAACGGGAACATGTCCATTTTGATGTTAGGATTCTTCGCTTTGATGGTCTCTAGTGCCCAAGGACCCGATTCCCACATCGCAGCTTTGCCTGTCGCGAACTCATCCAAGGCTTGGTCGTAATCTACGCCTAGCATATCTTTGTTGATGTATCCTTTTTGAATCAACTGTGACCATGTATCCAAAGAAGCATTCCAGTTACCATCTAGCATGGTTTGTCCTTGACCAAACTTCACATCAAAGTCTTTGTTTTCTGGCTTAGATAGGAAGTCGTTCATCACAAGACCCATAGAAGATTTCATCATCGGTTCCCAAGATTTAGCCCCAAATGCTTGAGGTTTCACACCATTCTTGGTCAATACTTCATGAATGTTCAGTTCTTCTTCAAACGTTGTAGGGGGTTTCAAATTGTATTTAGAGAATATTTCTTTGTTATAGAAAATGCCTTCAAACCAACTAATGCCTGGAATCGCATACAACTTGCCGTCTGTAGAATATACATTCTTACCTGCATCGCTATATAAGTTAGCCAAGGAAGAAATGTCATCTAAATATCCAAGCTTGGCATATTTAGCACTGGCCGCTGGAGCTACGGCAATAATATCTGGTCCAGACTGGGCTGCTAGCTGGGTAGCAATGATGTTGTCATATTGCTTATTATCAATAAATTGATAATCCAGCTCTACATTAGGCAGTTTTACTTTGATGAGATCCAGCAGTGTTTTCATGCTGTCTTCTTTGTTCCAGTAAGCCATACGAATCTTTACTTTCTGATCCTTATTCGCCGATGAATCACCGTTACTTTTCGTATCTGAATTCCCGCAACCGCTTACAAGAAGCGTAAGTGCAGTAAGCGCGCAGATCGACAGCTTTATCTTGTTTCTTTTTTTCATTTCCTGACTCCTCCAGCTTTATAAATTTCTTGTGAACCTCTTACTGATTTCATTATAGGAGATAAGTACCAAGCCCTAAATCTAAGATTTCTTAGATGAGTACCATAATTTATCGATTATTGTCGATAACAAAAACCTGCTCAAACAAAAAACCACCAGGAGTGGAGCTCCTCGTGGCTAAGATGCTTTTGTTTACGTGAAATAACTAGTTAATCTATTGAAATAAGTACTTATATGCAAGGAAGGATGTTTGAAGAATTCCTTACTGTCCTTGATATGTTCCGAGACACTCAGATCATAATCTATCATTCGTTTTACTTTTTGCGCAAATGCTTTGCCTTTCACTAGAATACCTACTTCGAAGTCATGGCAAGCACTTCGTTCGTTCATATTATAGGATCCATGAAATATACTATCTGCATATTTATCATAATTGATCTTCCAATGAGAGAACCGTTTGGTCTTGCTATAATCATAATAAGCTACACCCTTATGGAAAGGTTCATACATATTACCGCGTACTGCAGATTTATTGGTAGGGTGGTCATTCACGCGTAGCGGATTGCAAATCGTAATGTGCTGAGATTGCACTTCGTCTAAGCTTTTCAATCGATCCCAAAAAGCCTTGTCAATCAAATAGGGATTTACGATGATGACATCACTTGCGGCATAGCTGATAAGCGATAAATAATACTGCTGGATCAAATTAACCGGATTTCCTGGAAAACTCGCAAATACCGTGCATTCTTCTTCCCCAAAGTTCAGATCGACCTGAGGATGATAGAAACTATCTTTCGTATCGAACAGATCCCCGTCCAATACCGACCACTGAACCGAAAAGACTTCATTTAACGATTGTGCCGCTGCCCCTTGGATTCGAAAACATCCATCATGCCATTCTTTTGCACGACTGGGAATTCCGAGCTTCATCCCGTTCTCAGCAGATTCTTCTTCTAATAAAAGGGGCGTATCGAATAAATATTGATCTCCTACATTAATGCTCCCAATAATTGCAGATATCCCGTCGATTACGATGAACTTACGGTGATTAATGACATTAAGTCCGGTGGTGATTTCTTTTTGTATATAATCTTGTACGATTAGATTAGCTTCAGATACGCCCTTGGCCTTAAGTTCTTCTCTTTTTGCGGCCCACTCCTTATTGCTATAACAACTTTCGAAAGTATTCATGATTTGCGCACCTGCTGATTTTAGCGGCTCTGACATGCGTGTAAAATTACCGTTTTTAAGATTTTTACCATACCCAATGGCTGTGACCGTAGTGTTCACCATCAACCGTACCTGTACACCGCGATGAAGTGCATCCAGAAGTGCTTGGGTAATTTGATTGCCTGATCGATCATTGAAAAATAACATCACAGACATATGAATATACCTTTTCGCTTTATGGATTTCATCCAAGATCACATGGAGACAGTCCGGCCCGTTCACATAGGCATCTACGCGGTTATTCTTCGTTGTGAATGGCATTAATACCCTCAGTCCAGTTAAATCTAAGGCTTCAATCTGTACAGCTAACTGTTTCAAGTCATCCCCTTGAATTCCGGGAATATGACATAGCTCATCCACCGAAGTGAATATTCCACCAAGTGCCTGTCTCCATTTTACGGATTCTTGAAAAGGTATACAGCGCTCAGCCAAGGCTAGAGCTTCCTCCGCTCCATCCACTACTTTAGCTATAGGTCCTTTCCATAAGTAATAATTTATGAAATCAAGCAGATCCTTGTTCTCTATCTCGTTCATATTCTCATCTGGCACAGGAATCATGTTCATCGTGAGGCCTTCTTTCACTTACTATTTGTATACACGGAGAAGGCATAACTTTCAAAATTTCAGCTATATATGGCTTGTCCTCTATATGTAGGGAGTAGAGCACCCACTGGCCTCTTTTTTCCTCTTTCACTAATCCTGCATCTTTTAATTTTCTCATATGTTGACTGACATTAGGTTGGCTCGTCTTCAGTAGATCCACGATCTCATATACACATAGCTTTTTAGAACTAAGCAACGCTAATATCGTGAGCCGGGTCTGATCAGCTAGCAATTTTAAAATGGCAGCTACTCGTTCTATCTCAGTGTCCATGTTAACGCTCCTTACGAATACACCTTTATACCAACATATAACCAACTGATTATATGTTAGAAACTATGAATAAATCAAGAGTGGGCAGGACAGTTTAAACAGGAAAAAATTTCATTACAGAAAGGTCGGTAAGATCATGAGAAAATTGGATAAAATCATAAGAAAAGTGGGCATTACAGCAACAACCCTCACCCTATTCATTGCCGTATTAGGCTGTTCAACCCAAGGAAAAGGGTCTGAGCAACAAGTATCTCCCCAAAGCCTTCACCGTACTCCCCAAGCCCTAAGCAGTACGCCTCCTTCTAATTTTGTACCAAAAACATCATCGATTGCTACCTCGCTCACCGGCAAATCTTCAATTACGATCAAAGAAACGCCGAATAGCTTCTCCGAATTGCTCAACCAGATTTCAAAAGATCAAGCCAGCACCGATTCTCCAGCACCAGACAAGCAAGAAGAGAACCCCACATCTCAAGATCCTAATCAAAGCCAGCCGGAGAATAATATAAGCGAAAATACCGATCAAAGTCAGGAACAAAATAACAACCAAAATCCGACTTCCAATACGAATTCGTCCGAAGATTTTGCCCAGCAGGTATTGGCTTTAGTCAATCAAGAAAGGTCCAAAGCCGGAGCTGCTGCTCTAACGATAAGTAAAGACCTTTCAACCATGGCGCTTGATAAAGCTAAGGATATGTATAACAACCATTACTTCGATCACAATTCTCCGACCCACGGCTCTCCCTTTGATATGATGCAGGAATATGGCATCACGTTTAGTTCTGCGGGAGAGAACATTGCCAACGGACAGACTACACCTGCCCAAGTCATGAAAGATTGGATGAATAGTCCGGGGCACAAAGCGAATATTTTAAATACGAGTTATAAACAGATTGGTATTGGGTTTTATAATAATGAGTGGGTGCAGGAATTTATTGGATAAAGGGTTTTGATGTTAAAAAAAAAACTCCATGTGAAGCCGATTGGACACATAGCGAAAAGAGACTCAAACTAAACATAGTACGAATCTCTTTTCGTGCTCAACAAGTAGCTAATAAGGAAAAGTAATTATGGACTGAACTCTCTTTTAGAGAAGTCTATTCAGTCATCTATATCTCAATTTTTAACAGTTATTTCAGCAGTAGGAGCAGTACCTTATTTGTAACATCCTCGTCTGTTGGATTTTTGTAAAGTGCCATCATTAAATTGGAAATCTCTTTTTTGTTATTCAGTGTTATATTTAATCGTATATGCTGTCTTAATTGCGTTACAATTACTGCGGTATAGCTCAAAGATCCCACTTTTTGCTTAGTATAGGAAATGTAATTGCTTAGCGCATCTAGTTTGACTGCGTGCTCTAATGCTAATTCCATTTCATCTTCCTGAATCCAACTTGCCAAGCTATTTAATTCAGATTTAAACTTACTATCTGTGTCTAATACTTGATTTGATTGCTTGTCTAATTGTGAATGTTGATAGACATTCAATCCAACGGACGCAAGGAATAGTACACAAGCTAAAATGATTACAGTTAATAGACCAGCATCAACAGCTCACCCAAGATTTTAGAGATTTCCTTGAGCGATGGGTAGACAAGACTATCTCTTCTCCTTCTCTCCCTGAAGAACGTGAAGAATTCAGTATCGGTGTGAATATCATTTCGACGACCGAGACACAAAACGACCGAGACACAAGATGAGGGGAAATAACAAACTGTGCATCTTTTTATGAATAGAAATTTCAAATTAATGTTCATGGGTAGAGTGATCTCTAATATTGGGGATTCCTTATATGCTGTAGCGGCCATGTGGCTTGTCTCCGAACTAGGAGGAAGTACGTTTTATACAGGCTTGGCTGGATTCCTTACGTTAATTCCAAGGTTCATGCAATTTTTCAGCGGACCACTAATTGACCGTATCTCTATTCGTTTCTTGCTGATGAATACACAGCTTATTCAAGCCGTTCTACTTACCATCATACCTCTAGCAAGTTATCTAGGAATGTTAAATGTTGTCCTTGTCTTAATCCTCTCCCCTTTAATCTCTGTGTTCAACATCATAATTTATCCAGCCCAAATGTCAGCATTACCAAGATTGGTCGATAAAAAAGATCTGCTATTTGCAAAAAGCAATCCCTGAACATGTGTTAGGTAGAGTTTTCTCGGCATCGTACAGCTTGAGTGGCATAGCTATGCCACTAGGATCCTTGTGTGGTGGAATACTCGGTGAATACATTGGTAGCACGGCCTTAATAGGCTTTAGCGGAGTAGTAGTTCTATGCATTGGTATGTACTGGCTTATCGATCGAAGAACACGGGAACTCCCAAGTTCAGAGAGAGTCAACGAATCCGCCTTTTTCTAACATCAAATGAACAAAGACCAAGAAAGGATGGAATCGGTATTGTATTTTTCATTTGTGCTATAATTACAAAATATGGAATAACTAGATCAGAGTGAAGGAGGTTATGAAATGAGAACGCATTGGAAAATAGCGCTTGCTAGTCTTATAGGGGGGCTTGCATTAAGCGCGGTCCTCATCGTGAACTCTATTGGACTCCGTAACTTACAGTATATGTATACGCTACACACTACGGAGCAAAAGATTATTAAAATGGAAGGACATCAATCTGCGAACGGATATTATCTTACGAAATCAATCGAACCCACTCAAATTTTAAAACAACGGATGCAGTCTCAAGGTTGGCACTATGTCCAGCATGAGGGAAATGGATATTTCTTTGAAAAAAAACAGCAGCAGACCATCGTCACAACTACAATTTGGAATCATAATTATGTCCTCTATCAAGTGCAACGCGATGTGGTTGATCTTACTGGGTAATTCCTCAAGATCACCCAAGCTCCATTAATCATGTGATATTCTTCCATCATCATCTCCTTCACTCCACACAGAGATCTGTATATATGTTTAATTTCTCATGTTACTATCTCATGAAATGTCATAGTAGGCCCCCCACCTTAATAATGAGGATGCACTTAAGCAAACGAAGACAATCGCAATGATGCCAGCTCTAGCGGAATATAATACTTGTTATGAACGACGATCATACCGCGATGATCCATAATATTTTCCATAAGCAACACAAAAATATCTTGGTCTGTGAACAATCCACTTAGTTTGAGCATCTCGGTACCCTGAATATATTTGATCTCCATCTCTGACTTGTGGGCGAAGGCGTAAATTCCCTCCTCTAAGTATTGCTCCACACTCTTCTTATCATTGAGATTAACGTTATAATTGTTCAAGGTATCGCTCGGTATAATACTATAACAGAAACCCACCTGAGTACTGCTGTTCAAAAAGTTACGCTCCACGCCCAAATAGACAGGAACCTCCCGCCGAAGTACCGTATTAACATAGGATGTGGATCCTTCCAGACGAGAGACTGTCGTCATCTGGTCTACCGAGGCTGTACAACATTTTTGAAAAGGATTTCCAATTCGCTCGAGTCCAATGAAATGTCCATCCCCCATTTTGCGCACGATATTCCCATACCCATGCTTCGCTTCCACAAAGCCATCTTCCTGTAACAGGGCTAAAGACTGGCGAAGCGTTGTTCGGCTAACACCCATAATCTTCGATAGATCCGCTTCTGCAGGTAAACGGGTTCCTTCAGGATATACCCCTTGTTCAAACATTTCGAGTAACTGGTTATACACCTTGATATAGCGGGATTTCTTGGTATAAATCGTGTCTTTTGTGTTCATTTTGGTGCTCATCTTCGTGCTCATTTTAGCTTCCATAATTGAGTTCCCCGTTCGCAATAAAATATCTATTTGTTCATTATGGCAAAATAAAAGAAGGATCACAAGCAAGCGGTTCTCTTCTACCCTTATATGTGTAGGTGAATTAATTTAAAAACAACATTGTACACTTGTATTAAAATAGGTATACTTATAATCAATGTCCAATGTATAACCTCAATGATATGGTTTGAGGGTCTCTACCAGGAACCACAAAATCCTGATTACAAAATGGAGCAATCTATTTTGTAATCAGGATTTTGTGGTTTTTTAACATCTACTTCCAGAAAGGAATGACAGAATATTGAATCTTAAAGTGCTAGTCCTAGCTGCCTCTGCCATTTGTGTAGGCTTAGTTGAACTCATTGTGGGAGGGATTCTGCCTTTAATTGCAGATGATCTCCATGTACCGATAGGTAAGGCAGGACAGCTTATCACTGTGTTTGCTCTCGTCTATGCTATTGCAGGCCCTATCCTTCTTACGTTAACTGCAAGATTTGAACGAAGATCACTGTACCTTGCATCTTTAGTCGTCTTTTTTGTAGGGGATCTCATTACTTACTTCAGTCAGAATTATGCAATGATGATGTTCTCACGAATTGTTACGGCGCTAAGCACATCGCTAATTATCGTTCTGTCTCTTACCATTGCTGCAAAAGTTGTTGCCGCAGAGCATCGTGCCAAAGCGATCGGTGTAGTGTTCATGGGCGTTAGCTCATCCTTAGTGCTCGGTGTACCGCTAGGTATTCTTGTAGGCAATACGTTTGGTTGGCGAGTAATTTTTCTCGGAATAGCTGTCCTAGCTCTAGTCTCCATGGTACTCATTTACTTCTTCCTAGAAAAAATACCTGCTGACAAGGTCAAACCACTATCCGTACAAATAAAAGCCCTTGGCAATGCAAAAGTAGTTGGTGCTCATCTAGCAACGCTGTTCACCTTAGCAGGACACTATACGCTGTATGCCTATTTCACACCCTTTCTAGTGTCCCAAATGCATTTAGATCAGTACTGGATTAGCATATGTTACTTTATCTTTGGAATTTCGGCAGTAGGAGGGGGCGCACTCGGAGGATTCCTCGGAGATCGTCTGGGGTCACGTAAAAGTATTCTTCTAGTCATCAGTTCCTTTGCGGTGATCTTAGTGTTAGTCCCACTATCTACGTTCTCCTTGATCTCATTCCTTATCGTTATGGTCATTTGGGGTGCACTTAGTTGGAGCCTTGCTCCACCGCAGCAAAATTATCTCATTCAAATTGATCCCGAACACTCAGATATCCAGCAGAGTTTCAACAGCTCCGCGCTTCAAATCGGGATTTCCTTAGGATCTGCCATCGGGGGTGTAGTTCTAGAGCAGACGGGTACGGTTGCAAGCATGCCATGGGTTGGTGCCATCGTTGTCGTCATTGCCTTGCTCTGCGCCATCTACTCTCTTACTAGACCTACGTCGGCGTCTGTACCTTTGAAGCAAGTAAGCTAAATTTAAATGTATATACAAAAGAGCACGGATGGCATTTCGCCATCCGTGCTCTTTTATAACTGTTACCAGCCATATCGTCTTGTACTAATGCGCCGCCGTATATTCTTCCAATTCAGATGCAGGATCAAATTTCTCTCTGCTCATGGCAAAGGCTGCAATAATTGCAATCACCGCAGGGATGATGGCCCATGCAAAAGTCTGCACAAGAGAAGAAGACAACGCATCTGTAATTTTATCCAACACTTGCGTAGGAATGTTCTCACGAGTGCCTGGAGTTAAAATCTTGCTCGGATCACTTAGATCCACACCGGCTGGAGCTGGACCCCCGCCACTGAACATCGCTGTCAGTTTGTTAGCAAATAGATGGCTTTGAATAATACCGAACACGGTAATACCTAGGGTCATCCCAAGTTCTCTCGTAAAGCTAAGCGTGGAACTTGCAGACCCACGTTGGTTCGCTGAGAAACCATGTATAGCCGAGTTACTTAGTACGGAGAAGGATGAACCAATCCCTAGACCAATCAAGATCATAAAGAGCGTTACCAAAACCCGCGAAATATCAGGAGTTAACAAGGTAAGCAAGGCGATTCCTGCTACAAGCAGCGCTAACGTTGGAATCATGATCGAACGATAGTTGAGCTTAGACAGAAGGAAACCACCACCCGCCGCCGTAACGACCGAGCCCACCATCATCGGAAGAAGAACCAATCCCGAATTCGTTGCAGATCCCCCTAGAACACCTTGAATGAAGATCGGAATGTACACCGATGCTGTAATAAATGCCGCGCCACTAAACAGAGCGATAATATTACTTGTTGTATACAGACGGTTCTTGAACATACCGAACGTAATAATCGGTTCTTCGGCTCGTCGTTCAATGAAGACAAAGGCCACAGCCAGCAATACAAAAGCAGCGAACAGCCCTAAAATCATGGCGGAGTCCCAAGCGTAAGATTTGCCACCGAGTTCAAGTCCGAACATCAGACATACTACTGAAGCAACAAGAGTTGTAGCTCCAAGATAATCGATCTTTTCTTTAGAGTGCTTAACCGACTCTTTATAGAAGAAGGCAATTATACCAAATGCAATGATACCTACGGGCAAGTTAATATAGAAAATCCATGTCCAGTTAATATAATCCGTAATATATGCACCAAGTAAAGGACCAAAAATACTCGAAATCCCGTATGCAGCTCCGAAGAGACCGCCAATTTTACCCCGTTTCTCAGGAGCTACAATATCGAACATAATGGTGAAGGCAATCGGTACTAACGCACCGCCACCAATCCCTTGAATGGCCCGATAAATACTTAATTGAATAATGGTATCAGCTGTTCCACAAAGAGCAGAACCGATCATGAATACGATAATCCCGAAAATAAAGAATCGTTTACGTCCATACATATCAGACAATTTACCGAAAATCGGCATCCCAGCCATCTCGGCCACCATGTAGGCTGATGTCACCCACATTAATTTATCAAAACCACCTAAATCTCCTACAATCGTACCAATCGCAGTTGACACAATGGTATTGTCCATAGAAGCCATAAGTGTCGCTAACAGTAGACCTGCAATAATCAGACCTACATTATTTTTTGCTTTTACCATAATGATTGGTTCCCCTCCATGTTCCCTATAGATCTGTTTAAAAATATTGAATTCTAAATACCTATGTTCTTCTTATTATCATGTGGCATGTGGCATATGGAATGGTGCTGAAATCACCCCCCAGCGTTCTTGAGGATCCATCAAAGTCCTTCTACAAGAATTTTTTTCAAATACTGCCCTGTATAAGAATTTGAAACCGTAGCTATTTGCTCTGGCGTGCCTTCCGCCACCAAGGTTCCACCCGCTGCACCTCCTTCAGGACCGATATCAATCACCCAATCGGATTCACGAATAAGCTCCATACTGTGTTCCACTACCACCACCGTATTCCCCGCATCTACGAGCTTATCCAAGAGTACATGTAGACGATCAATGTCCGTCGGATGAAGTCCCGTAGTTGGTTCATCAAGCAAATAAAGAGTATGGTTCTTTGAAGGTTTGCTAAGTTCCTTGGCTAATCTGATCCGCTGTCCCTCACCACCAGATAAGGTTTTTACGGATTGGCCCCACTGTAAATATCCAAGTCCAACTTCGCAAAGTGTCTCAATCATACTAGCCATTTTGGATTCAGACTGGAGAATTGGCAGACTTTCTTCTATGGACATATTCAGTACATCTGAGATCGAATGACCTTGATATAGAACCTCAAGAACCTCATCTGTGAATCGTCTTCCCTTACAGTCCGGACACTTCACTTCAAGATCAGGCAGGAAGTTCATATCTACAGTCAGTACTCCCAAACCTTGGCATGTCTCACAGCGTCCACCTGGCGTGTTAAAAGAAAAGTGTTTTGTCGTCAATTTTCTAGTCTTCGCCTCAGGTAATCCAGCGTACAGTTTGCGTAGATGTGTGAACACATCTGTATAGGTAGCTACATTGGAACGCTGTATTCTACCCATCGGCGTCTGATCAAAGATCACGAGGTTATCTATATGCTCAAATCCCGCCATATCTTTGTAGCCCTTCTGTTTCTTCTGCTCCTGATTCTTGCCATCTGCCAGCACATCAAAGACTAAGGTGGATTTTCCAGATCCTGATACGCCTGTTACTGAAATGAGACAACCTAAAGGAAAAGATACCTTGGGAATATTAATGTTACGAATGCGAGCTTCATGAATAATGATCTGATCTCCTGCACCGGATCTGCGAGTTCGTATAGGAGCTGGTAGACTCTCCTGCCGCAAATACGCCCCAGTCACTGAATGTTCGCTCTGCATAAGATCTTCTAGACTTCCTTCACCTACCACGGTTCCCCCGTGCAGTCCAGCTCCAGGACCGATATCGACAATATGATCCGCTGCGCGCATCATCTCGATATCATGCTCAATTACAAGCACGGTATTCCCCAGATCTCGAAGCTGCCGAAGCACATGAATAAGCCCTGATGTATCTTTAGGATGAAGTCCTGTTGTTGGCTCATCTAATATATAGAGAACACCTGTTAGCCCTGAACCAAGAAGTGAAGCAAGACGCAGTCTTTGCGCCTCTCCGCCTGATAAAGTGACCGTTTGACGATTCATCGAGAGATACCCAAGTCCAACATCCATAATTCGCTCTAACCGAGAAGGCATGTCATGAAGAACTGGTTCAAGCAGGTGTTGCCCTGCCTCAGGAAGCGTGGCTTCCACCTTATTCAACCAAGCAAGTACTTCACCTAAAGAACCCTCTGCCACTTCTGTAATAGTGATACCAGCTACCCGCACAAGACGAACTTCTTGCTTCAGCCGAGCACCGTGGCAGGATGGGCACAACTGCTCCTGAAAGAAACCACCTTCTTTCTCAGATGCCGACCCTCCTTCTGCTTCCTTCTCTTTATATCGACGCCAGAGTCCCGGGATAACCCCTTCGAACTTAGTGCCTGATACAGGTTTCACTTCCGGAAAATGCCGTTTGAAGGCTTCACTTTCTACCCCGTAATACAATAGATCACGCTGAATCTCACCATACTCTTTCAAAGGTAAATCCGGGTCTAGAACGAATCCAAAATGCTTGCCAGCAGCCACTAATATACGGGTCTGAATATCGCGATGAACCCCATTTAGGGAGGCTACTCCGCCTTCGCTCAAGCTGAGATCCAAATTAAAAACAGCAAGCTCATTAATACTTGCTACATGCCCGAGTCCACTGCATGTCTCGCAGGCTCCCTCTGGTGTGTTAAAAGAGAAATGTGGCATCGTTAGCTTCATAAGTTCCGCTTCACAATGCGGACAATGAAGGGTCGGGCGAGCTACCTCCTCGTCTTCATCCTGCCATCTACTTGAACTTTTACCAGCACTCGTATGGGTAGGTTCAAACCTTGGAGGAATAACCCGATTACATGCTGGACATGTACGTTCCCCTAATCTTGAAAAAATAAAACGGACAAAGGTATACAGCTCCGTTACCGTTCCTACAGTGGAACGTGGATTGCGATTGGTAACATGTTGCCCAATGCTGATGGATGGGGATAGTCCTTCAATCGAATCGACTTTGGGCCTCGTGATTCCATCTGCCATCATGCCCATCGATTCCATATATTGACGCTGACATTCGCGTTGCAGTGTATCCATAGCGAGCGTAGACTTGCCTGAACCTGAAGGACCGGTTAGAACAACCAATTTATATTTAGGAATCGATAGCGAGATATTCTTCAGATTATTTTGACGTGCGCCTCGAATCGTAATGGTGTCTTTCACTTCAGAATGCTCCTCACGTTGATTACATATAATCTGTTCTAATGTCTTACGTAGCATGGCGCGCTTTCCACAAGGTTCTGTAATATATCCTTCCCTCAAATTCCATATACATTGCAAAAAGTACGGAAATTCGCTAAAATAAAAACAGATATTCACTTGTTCATCAAATATTTCGTAAACCTAATATCTCGTTCATCAAGATAATATTATTTTAAAAGGAGGTTTACATTTTGTCAAGCCAATATTCTGATCCCTCATCCCACTCTAAGGAACAATTCACCTTACTTATGCGTGGCCTAGGTTCAAGGACGATTCTCTATCAACAAAATGTTGCGGCTTCACTCGGGCTGTACAATAATGACTTTATTTCTGTAGATATTCTGCGCGAGACGGGGCCCATTACTGCTGGTGAGTTATCCAAAAAAACGGGACTCGCTACCGGCACGATTACCGCCCTAGTGGATCGCTTGGAGAAGATTGGTTACGTTCGCCGTGAACATGATCCCTCAGACCGTCGCCGTGTCATTATTGTCCCTCAATATGAACATAAAGAAGAGATCAGCAACACTTATTCCCCTCTTCATCAAGCCATGCTCAGCCTAGCTTCATCTTATACAGAAGATGAACTGGAGCTCATTACTCAGTTTTTAGGCAAAGCAAGCGGCATTCTGGAGGAGCAAATTCAACAATTGAGCTCTACCCCGCATGGTAAGCCATCTTCATAAATATCACGATTTACAGGCAGCATCAAAAAAGCGATCTTCCCGTTGTTATAACCGGAAGATCGCTTTTTTTGTGTACATTTTATGGTTCACAGATTCCTTTTAAAAATACAGTAATGGCCTGCTTATACAATATCAGTGCACTTTCTGTATCGGATTTCCGCGACATTTGCCCTAGCCCAACAATCAGGCTTTCCATAATGACGGCTAGCATATCCGCATCACTGGCTGCGAATTCTTTACGCTCCATGCCTTGTTGCAACAAATCCCGATTAAAACCAATGTGGGACTTAATCATGCTAGAGATTCGTTCTTCTACATCACTTTTCACATTGCCATTGCTAAAAAATTCGTCAGCGGCTTTGGTTAGCGGATGATTCAAATCGTTGGTCACAAGATGTTCCGCTACGCCGTATAACTTATCTGTAATCGTCTTATAAGAAGCTTCTTTCTGCTGCCAATGAATTAGCCATTCCCGGTCCCATTCATCTAACAAATAAAGGAAAAGCCCCTCTTTGCTCTTAAAATGATAATAAATATTGCCTTTGCTACTCCCTGTTGCGGCAACAATGTCCTCAATGGAAGTAGCTGTATAGCCCTTCTGAACAAACAAAGCTCTTGCGGAATCTGCAACCTTTTTTTTAGTTTGTTCACTTTGAAGCTGTTTTTTATTCAATCCCCGCTCATCTCCAACTATTGGATTCCATACGTTTCACACTATACCAAATTCACGAAGTCCTATCTATGTTTAGATAATTTTTTAGATTACAAGGCAGAATCATGAAGCGTTGATGTATCCTTTACCCCGCCGCGCAAAGACAAGACACAACATAGAATGAGCACGATTCCTGCAATAAGGTATGGATAATTCACATTTAGATCGAACAGAACTCCAGCAACAATAGGTCCTGCGATATTCCCAAGGCTTGTATAAGCTGAATTCAGACCCGCTACAAAACCTTGCTGCTGCTCAGCCATCTTAGACATCTGAGTGCTAATCGCTGGGCGCAATATATCAATAGCTAGGAAGACGATGAACGTAACCACGACAATCATCCAGAATACATTGACCAATAAGGTCAGTAGTACAAATACTCCACAGAGCAGTAAGCAGGTTGTAATAACCCGTTTTTCACCAAAACGATTCAGTATCCACCCAAAAACCGTTAACTGCACGACAGCTCCTGCGATGGAGCCAAATGTGATGATAAAGGCGATATCTTTCGCAGTGAAACCGAATTTATGGTCTACAAACAATCCAAATACCGTCTCATAATTAGATAAACCAAATGTCATGACGAACACAATAATGAGGCTGAAAAAATAAGGTTCTTTATAAGAGAGCAGCAGTTGTGCAATCATGCCGGGTTGTTTCTTCTGAGTACCCTCTTTTTTAGTAACCACAGGCTGTTCACTAATTTGCGGTTTGGATTCAGGTAGAATGAACAAAGAAAGTAGTCCTGCAAAAGCTCCGGCGACAGCTGCAGCATAGAATGGAGCTCTAATTCCAAATACAGCTAAGTATCCTCCAATGCCCGGCCCAATAATGAAACCCGTAGTAATCGCTGCATTGATAAGTCCCATACCTTTTGCGCGTTCCTCGTTCGATGTCATATCTGCGGTATACGCCATGACGGCTGGCATAATCATCGCTGCCCCTACACCTCCAAGCATTCGGGAAAGGTACAGCAGTAAGGAGTCAGTAGCGATACCAAATAACAATTCAGATACGGCGAATACGCCCATACCAAGGACAATCATTTTTTTCCGTCCCCAAGTGTCCGAAAGTTTGCCTGCAAATGGTGAGCATAAGAGCTGAGTTAAAGAGAATGCTGCAACGAGTAATCCCACTGTAGACCCACTGATGTGAAGGGTATTCATATATTGCGGCATAATGGGAACGACAAGTCCAATGCCCGTGAAGATGAGGAAAATATTCAACATTAAGAGCAGTAGAGCTCCCCGATTTCTAGTAAGTAAAGACATGATGAGTGAGCCTCCAATGCATAATTTAATTCTATTTATTTTCTGCAATTCATTAATTAATTAATATACTGAACGTTCGTTCTATATAATAACATTTGTCTGTTACTTCTACAACCTTAGTGTATAACCTATAGCCATCGAGGCATGAAAAAAATGAAGCGTCACATGAAACGCTCTACCTTTATGTAGAAAATATATAAAAGAATATGTATTTCATTTTTTACTCATAGATCACATTAGCAGAAGAAATATAAATACGTTATTAAATAAAAAAGCTCCCGTTTAGGGAGTTACTTTTAGTGATCTCGGTGCCACTAGCACAAAAGATAAAGAGTTAGATTTCTTGAATTGAACTGTGAACTGCGTATCCGCTCGGAGTAATCCACCTTTTTGTATGGCAGGCCGTACTTTGTCTTTAATATCCACTGACGTCATTTCTGTATCATTAAAAAACACCCCATCGGAACTATTACTAATAATCATATGAAAATCTGCCGCGCCTTGAGGAAGATCGTGACCCGTAATGTTCTTAGCTTTGAACTGTAAGGATTGGGCATATTCATATCCTTGTGAGCTGCTAAAGGCAGATAATGTAGCCGGACTCACTGTGAAATCTGAGATTTGAAATACATAGGGATTGCTCAAGCGCTGAATACCAAAGCGATCGTCATCACTTAAGTAAAAAAAACGGCCCGCCTTCAAGGCTTGCGGATCTATTACTGTTACAACGCCGAGATTATGATGATTCAATTTTAATTGTAGAGATTCCGTAATCCACCTTAAGGGAACAAACACCGCGCCTTCAGAGACAACGGGTACTGTATCCATCCCCTTCTCTTGTTCGTTGAAGAAGGCTCTACTTGAACCGATCGTTACATTGAGGTTGCTTTGTCCACGGGACAAAGATGCTGATTTACGGGCAGGATCGTAGCTCACTTTAGCTCCCAATATTTCAGCAACTGCGCGCAGGGGAACCATCAATCGTTGATGTTCATCGATATATGGTGGTTTGGGATAGGTAAAGGCGACTACATAATCGTTAACTTTGAGAACGGGTGTACTGTGAAGTATCGTATTATCTTTGGCGTGTGTAAGATTCGCTTGAACAGTCCATCCGAGAATGCTCAATAACAGGACATACATATATTTTTTCATCTTTATTCTCTCCTCAACCTGAAATATTATGTTCTTCTAAGGAAGGTTCCTTGGGATACCTTCGAGATAAGAAGGAAGAAGTTAAGAACAACCCTCCCATGATCATAAGCAACACTCTACTACCCAGACTTTCCGCCAGAAATCCAGATGAACTTCTGCCCAAAGTATTCAGCATACCCTGTACTGTGTAATTCACTCCGTATACTCTACCCATGAGTGTGGAAGGCGTTCCTGATTGTAATACAGTATTAAAAGCAGCTCCCGAGATCCCAAATGATATACCTGCAATGAACACAAATCCAATCACGACTCCTTGATGATGCGCAAAGGCTAGACTACCAAAACCAATCGCCTGAATGAGATAACTTAATCCAATAGAGGAGCGTGGCGTTATTTTCAAATATGGCAGTAGCCCAAATCCAACAAACTGACCTAAGGCCAAAGCTGAATAGATATATCCAGTAAGTTCCAGACGTTGGGATACATCCAGCCCAATCTCATGATCTAAGTATGCGGGTAAAAGCACAAAAAAAGGTGAATATGCAAGGATGGAGATTGAATTTATGATAAATAAACGCAGCAAAAATCGGTCTTGAAATACAAATGAGAAGCCCTTCATAACCTCTCGAATGAAAGAGCTTGAGTTGTTACCCAGCTTCTCTCTTTTGGGTATTTTAAGAAATAAGGCCATGAACATCGCAAATAAAAATGTACATGCATTGAGGATAAGTACAAACTCTACAGAAGTATATGCAAGTAAAATCCCACCCAGCGCAGGACCTACCAAATAACCTATACTTTCTGTCATGCCTATCGTTGCATTCGCTGTCGTGAGGTCCTCTTTCTTTACAAACTGAGGTAGAAGGGCATGTAGTGTAGGTTCAAAAAACTGCGAACAAGCGCCCAATATAAAAGAAAGAATAGCAAAATTAATAATGTTTAACAGATCATAGTACAAAAGCAGACCCATCCCTATCAAGATAACACCACATCCACAACTCGACCCTATCATTAATTTTTGGCGTTGAAAACGATCTGAGAACACACCTGCCAGACTACCAAATATCACATTTGCAGCAGCAAACGATGCTAACACTATGCCTGTTCCTGAACTAGAATGTGTGAGTTCAAAAGCTATAGCAATAATAGCAACAGAATATATGCCATCTCCAAGTCTCGAGATCAACATACCAAAGAATGAAAGCATCAGATTATGATGCGTCTTAAGTAGTTGAATGTGGGGAGTATGCAATATACGCAATTAAGTATCCTCCTTCCTTGTTACTAAGACACCTCTTCTTAAGCTAAAGTTACATTCACATTAACGGTTAAGGACGTTCCGACATACAAAAAGAGAAATTTTGAAGAACTTCTCAGCTTACTTGCCCTATGTCCTACTGTTTTTTTAATTAGCAACTTTGGATAAAATTCAAATTTGGATTGACAATGTTCCGAGTGGTTCCCCGTACCATCATTAGTTACATGATTGAATCGCATCACGCTTAGTATTGATATAATATTTATGTTGGTAAAGGTAACTTGAAACAAAAATATATTATATGTTAGGGTTAATGTACCAACGGGAGGACTGTCCATGAACAAAGAAAAACGAGTCATCTTGGGTTTTAGAGATTTATATAACAAGATGGTGTCGCTTAATAAATCTAAGATGGAAGTTGCTCTTAAGGGCTATACTCCCTCTGAAGTACACTGTATTGAATACATTGAACAACATGTAGATTCCAACGTGACCAAACTTGCGGAATATTTTTATATGACTCGCGGTGCCATAAGTAAATTAACGAAGAAGCTGATAGAAAAAAACTTAATTGAGAGCTATCAGAAGCCGGATAATAAGAAAGAAATTTATTTTAGGCTGACGGAACAAGGGAAAGTAATTTATACAATCCATGAGGATCTTCACAAAGAGTTTCAAGAGCGAGATCAATCCGTGTTCGAGCAGATTACTGAGGAGCAATTTGACAGTATGCTGAATTTCGTGGACAACTATAATAGGCATTTAGATGAAGAGATTAAGAAATTGGATAGAGATTTGAAACTGGAGTAGTTTAAATTAAGAAACAAGAAAATATACATTAGCCCTGTTCTGCAAGCGGACGGGCTATTTTTTTAGCTATTGTATTGTTGACAAGGAAACAAACATAAGATACGATATTTTTGTTTCCTAGGAAATAAAAATATCGTATCTTATCGAATTTAAGGAGATCAAGTACATGTCCAGATTTAAACCTCAGAGATCAGAACATCAACAGATCATAGAACAGAACCCAGAACAGAACACAAAACAAAGCATAGATAAACACGCTTTAGTATTCGGGCTTATCTCTGTGTTTCTTTGCGGAATAGGCTTCAGTATCATCACGCCTGTCGTCCCATTTTTAGTGCAGCCTTATATAAGTGAACCGGGTGAACAGGCGATTGTTGTTACCCTGCTGACCTCTGTTTATGCCTTTTGCGTGTTTTTTGCAGCTCCCGTACTTGGAGCTTTGAGCGATAAATATGGCCGTCGTCCATTGCTTTTAATATGCCTTTTGGGTTCAGCCATCGGCTACTTTGTGTTTGGCTTAGGGGGAGCGCTATGGATACTATTTGCTGGGCGCATCATAGAGGGGATAACAGGTGGTAGCATAGGCACGATCTTTGCTTACTTTGCAGACATCATTCCCCCCGAGCAGAGAACCAAATACTTTGGATGGGTGAGTGCGGTTGTAGGTGTAGGCACGATCATTGGTCCAACTCTAGGCGGATTGCTTGCCAAGTTTGGTTATGCAGTACCGATGTATTTTGGAGCCATCATTACTTTATTGAATGTTCTGTATGGATTCTTTTTTATGCCTGAGAGCTTGAACAAGAAGAACCGACTACAAGAAATCACATTAAGAAGACTAAATCCATTTATACAGCTTGTTCACTTGCTATCCACGAAAAACTTAAAAAGACTGTTCATCTCAGCGTTCTTACTTTGGATACCTAATGGATCTTTACAGGCCGTTTTTTCACAATTTACTTTGGATACGTTCAGCTGGAAACCTGCACTGATCGGACTGATGTTCTCCATCATGGGCTTCCAAGACATCATTTCACAAGGCTTCATCATGCCAAGGCTTTTGAAAAAGAGTACGGACAAACAGATAGCTATGTTAGGAATGGTGTCCGAGATTATAGGCTACGGTCTGATCGCACTTTCCGCTTTGTTCTCATTCTATCCTCTACTCATCGCGGGGATGTTTATATTTGGTTTCGGTGATTCGATCTTTGGGCCTTCATTTAATGGGATGCTCTCCAAGTCGGTCGACTCTAGTGAACAAGGAAGGATTCAGGGAGGCAGCCAATCGATTCAGGCTCTAGCCAGAATGATTGGGCCAATCATTGGAGGTCAAATCTATGTATCCTTGGGTCATGCTGCACCCGCTGTCATGGGAATCATTCTTATAGCCGTGGCAGCTCCCATTTTAAACAAGAGAACATCTACAGAATCAGTTCTTTAAACTAAAATTAGCTAGGACATATTAAAGAAGGCTAACAAAACTTAGATCTAAGTTCTGTTAGCCTCTACTTAATTCATATTTTCTACTTCCTATTTCCTAATACATTTCACTCTCAGCTCTTCAAAAACTCCGGATGTGCAAAACTTGGATTCGGATACGAATAAAAGCCCTCCCCAGTTGCTCTACCTAACTTTCCTTTATCAATATACTCCGACTTCATTAGGTCAGCTACCTTTTGATAATCTGTATTGCCTGTTGCTTTGGCTTTGGCAAGGCTAATATTATAAGCAGTATTGATTCCTACGACATCTAAGATAGCAAATGGACCCAGCGGGGCCCCGGTGCCAACCATCCACGTTTTATCGATCGTCTCTACATCTGCTACTTCTTTGATTAAAAGCATCTGCGCCGCATCGAGCAGTGGTACTAGGAGTGAATTCAGAATATAACCTGGCTGTTCCTTCTGGAGCGGGAGAGCCACCATGCCAATCGCTTTGGCGAATGCAATGACTTCATTGAATACATCCTCATTCGTTTCCGGATGTTTCATGATCTCCGCAGTGTTGTTTTTCCAGATCTCATTCGCAAAGTGAAGGGCCAGAAATTTCTGCGGCCGCCCTGTTGCTTCTGCAAATTGGCTGGGGAGGAGTGTAGAGGAGTTCGAGGCAAAAATAGTTTTCTCTGGAGCGACGTTCCCCAGCTTTTTATAAAAGTCTGTCTTTATATCTACGACTTCAGGAATGGCTTCAATGACGAGATCGGCATCCGCAACAGCTTTAGTTAAATCACTGTTATAAGCTATGCGATCAAATGCTGTATTCACTTCTTCCTCGGTAGCTTTCAGATCCTCTTGATAACGAGATTTCAGCTCAAATATTCTATCTTTAGCTTTATGTAAAGCCTCATCGTTAATATCGTAGACTGTAACTTGGAATCCTTCGAAGGCGGTCTGAAAAGCGATTTGGCTACCTAATACTCCACTACCGGCAATCGTGATGTGTTCGATGTTCATGGTGAATTCTCCTTTTGTTATGAAGTAGTCCTATCCCAAATATACAGTAGATAATTATAGCTCTATATTTGAGCTTACCCATGTTGCTCATTGGATAAACGAGCGATTCCCAGAGACTAGAGCCTAGTTGAATAAATATAATTTCATACGGAACACTGGCATAATTGTTATGATGAAGAGAAAAGAATCCAGTCTATCGCATTCTACTATTCAAAAATTAGGAGGTATACTCATGGGATTATCCTTTTATCGTGAGGCCGAACTTCCCTTTCTTGAGGCCAAAAACTGCACAGCTCAGCCCATTTGTTACCAAAAACATTTCCATGATGAACTCTCCATTGGCGTAGTTCGTAAAAGTTCAACCTCCGCATGGTGCGACGGTAAGTCGATGGAACTTGCAGAAGGAAACCTAATCTCCTTCCCCCCTCATATGCCACATGCCTGCCAACCCCAAGCGCATAGCGATTGGTCTTACGATATGCTGTTCATTCAATCAGATTGGATTCATCTATGGGTAGATAATCCTACTCCCCTTCAGAACCTGCTCATTATGAATGATCAACAAGCTAGTGCATGCAGTGCATGGATGACGCGCAGTATGCGGGCTTTTCAGACCAGACAGACTCCTATGGAAATTGAATCTTCTGTTATGGGACTGATCTCTGCACTGATTCATTTCAGTGGAGGACGACAAAACCTTCCTATTCGCAAGGGCCGCGAGCGAGCAACATTTCGAATAGCCCAAGACTATATACATTCCCATTTTCGAGAGAAAATCACTTTAGATATGCTGGAGAATCTTACAGGCGTCAGTAGATATCATCTTATCCGTATTTTTCAAAGCGAGTGTAATCTTCCTCCTGCTGCCTATCAGATTTTACTTCGTATTAACTATGCCAAAAAAGAGCTGGCTCGTAAGAACAGCGAACAACCGAAGCGCTCCATCACAGAGATTGCCCTGGAGGCAGGATTCTATGACCAAAGTCATTTCAGCCGTATTTTCCTAAGTCATGTAGGCGCCCCGCCGGGACGTTATGCTTCAAGCTTATAAACAGAGCAATATTGTACAAGACTCCTTCATCTTTAGAGCTTTATGCTAAGAGCAGAACATACGAAGGGGGAGTCATCTTATATGAATTACTCATCTACAGAACTTGCTTTTGCTCATTCATTAAAAGGCATTGCACGAAATAATGAGCTGAAATCCCGTATATTAGAGTCCTCGGACATCAGCCCACTTCTTAGCAGCGCTGCCAAACGTTTCATGGCTGGCATAGATCAGAAGCCCGCCCTAACTATAGCTGAAGCTCTGAATCAGCGTGGGTATAGTACAAACATAGAATACATAGGAGAGAACACTACCTCCACCACAGAATGTGAACGTGTAGTACATGAGTTTGAACGACTGATCCACACATCGGCGCAGCAACAGTTACAGACCTATATATCTCTAGACTTGTCGCACATCGGGTTATCGATTAATACACAACTGGCACTGAAGCACCTTAAAATATTAGCCAAGCAAGCTCACAACCATGGGATGAAAATCTTTGTAGGTATGGAAGAAATGGCCAAGACCGATGCCGTGCTAGAAGTATTCCATAAGGCTGCGGCTGAGTTTCCCAATCTAGTTATCACCCTTCAGGCCCAGCTTATGCGTTCAACGGCAGATCTCCAAGCACTACATTCTATAGATTGCTCTCTGCGGATCGTAAAAGGGGCCTTCCAAGAAGCTGCGAATGTCGCTCTTCCCCGCTCTAAGAAACTGAACTCACA
Organism: Paenibacillus shirakamiensis; assembly: GCF_017874255.1. GTDB lineage: Bacteria > Bacillota > Bacilli > Paenibacillales > Paenibacillaceae > Fontibacillus > Fontibacillus shirakamiensis. The sequence continues at coordinate 1,351,583 of NZ_JAGGLD010000001.1, forward strand.
TTATTTGAACTTAATACAAATCGCTCAGGAACAAGGAAAGTCTGTATCTATTGCAACACATGATCAAGTGCTCATTCAAGACGTAACTCGGCTAGGTTACTTGCATCACCCACAAGCTGAACTTGAATTACTATTTGGTGTTCGACCTGAAGCTGGATTGCAGGCTAGACAAACGGATATTCCGGTAAGAATCTATCTCCCTTATGGAGAAGAATGGTACCTTTATTTATGTCACCGCATTGCCGAGCATCCACCTAATATATACACGGCCTTCATAGATGTAATAGAAGGACAACCTTCTCCCATAGAAGGATACTAAACGTTGAGAAAAAGCCCTTATGAATTGCAGCATCATTCGCCACGGATTCATAGGGGCTTTTTGAAATAGATCTGTTACTGAACTTTTACATTCCCTTTGTACATATTGCCTGCGGGACTTCTCGTATTATTTATCGCTGTCGCCGTTGTGTTGTTGTAAGCACCAATGACATATGCCGAAGCATTGGTCAAATATAACGTATTGTTGGAGAATGTATTATTCATTCCCCATCCGCTAACCACTTCATGTAGTTGAAATGCATCTACAATTACATTGTTTCCTTCTTGATAACCCACATTATTCCTAATGATTGCGTTACTTCCCTTCACATCCATAAAGCTATCAGCAAAGTTCTCCCCGCTGATCCCTTGCCCATGGAACGTACAATTCTCCACTAGAGTTCCAAGCGTTCGCTCTTTAATATCAATCGGCTCGGCTGTAATATTAGGACCAAACACAACATTTCGAATCGTATTATAATGTGTATTTTGATTATAGCCTGCCGAGTCGGTAGATCCTACATATACTCCTTCCCCATACCCCGCTTGAGTCTTTCCAGTATCATGTATGGAGGAATCTTGAACCGTGCTATAGGACGATCCATCCCGAACATGGACGCCTTCATTTCCAATGTTGTACACTTCCACATGTTGGATTGTTGTGTAACTAGAGTGATCAAGTAAAATTCCTTTCTGAGCATTGGTGAACTTTAGATTCTGTATGATCCAATAATTCCCTCGCACTCTGAGGTCATACCCCGAAGCTAAGGAATAACCCGCGAGTATAGCCGGATTGGCTGCATCGAGACTTTCTATAGTGATCGGTGCATCTATTGTGCCTTGAACATCTGAGGAGAAACTCCCCGTATAGGTTCCTGGTGCAAGGACAATGCGCTTGCCTGGGATTACCTTCTTCAGAGCACTGGATAAGCATGAACTTGAACTGCACGAAATGACGTTAAGATCTCCCCCATCTGATTTGATTTGCCCGAAAGCTGTCCCCGTATCCATATTGACGCTCCATCCCATCGTAAACATGACTCCAGCGATGATCATTCGGCGCAACAAGAAGCTTTTAGACTTTTGCATAGTGTACATTGCTGTAAAATCCCTCCTCTGTTTTGTCCCATTAAATCATGTATAAGAACCTAGAACTTCCTACCTAACTTAGGCTCAGTATAATCACATCGTAGCGACATCTAAAGGTTTCAGCAATCCGCATATTGAACTATTTACACGAAAGCAAATAAGGTTTTTGAGGAAGTAATATTGCATCTAAATCGCATGAATAGTAGCGTTTGAGTGTTTTAGTAATTCATATGAGCTAATACGAATTTTTCAGGTTCTCTTGCTTTTAATAGATGATGTAGTTTGTTACTATGAAAAAAAGATACACAGATCTATGTTACACCCCTAAGCATTAGTTGCTGTAGAATGGAGGAACCTAGGTGTCACCTAAGGTATCGCAAGAACATAAGACATTACGGCAACTTGAGATTTTAGACGCGGCCGCTCAAGTGTTCATAGCCAAAGGATTTCGAGCTGCGACCATGAAAGATGTTGTTGGTGTATCCGGCATGAGTCGTGGCGGTGTATATATGTACTTTTCCAGTACAGAACAATTAATGTTAGCACTAATGGAGCAACGGGATCAGCAAGATTTTGATGTGGACCTGAATCAGCGACGGCTATCTCTTCTATATGAAAGTACAACTACGGGTTGGGATGCATTAGAGCGTTATATGGATCAAGAAATACAGCAGATCATCCTAGTTCGAGACAGCTATCTTCCCGCCATTATTGAGTTCCTCATGACCAGCTGGCAGAATAAGACCCATCAACAAAGGGTGGAAAGACGCTACAAGCTTGCACTACAAGCCTGCTCTGATTTCTTAGAAATGGGTGTACAGCTCGGACGATTTCATCCGATTCTGTCTACCCAAGACATTGCTAAAGTTATCCTTACCTTTATTGATGGACTGACTTTAACCTCCATCTACTTGTCACCCGAACAGATTGGCACTCAGGGTCAAATGAATACCTTGAAGCACATCGTGAAGCCGTTACTTGGAATCACAACAAACAACACCCCTCACTAACATGATGGGGTGTTGTTCTTATCTAAGCTCTTACTTCTTCGTGTTCATATGTGTTTAAGCTTTCTTTGCGATGGTCTGCCCTATTTTTGTAAGTATATTCGACATGGATTCGGAATCATGCACATCATATTCGTCAATGTTCAGCCTAAGCACAGGACAAGCGGTGAATTCGTTAATCCAGACCGAATATCTCTCATGCATGTGCTCCCAATAGGACACATCGGTCTGAATCTCCATCTCGCGACCTCTCTCCTGTATTCTACTAAGAATAGACGGAAGACTTCCTTCAATATAGATCAGTACATCCGGGTGAGGGAAGAATGGCGTCATCACCATAGCCTCGAACAAGCTAGTATAAGTATGATAATCGGTCTTCGACATCGTGCCTTGATCTGCATGCATTTTGGCAAAAATCCCCGTATCTTCATAGATCGAACGATCCTGCACGAAGCCACCGCCGGATTCAAAAATCTTTTTCTGCTCCTTGAACCGTTCCGCTAGGAAGTAAATCTGCAAATGGAAGCTCCAGCGCTCAAAATCATGATAAAACTTCTCTAAATAGGGATTGGAATCGACTTGTTCAAACGAAGTCTGGAATTGAAGCTGCTTGGCTAATGCCGTAGTAAGCGTAGATTTCCCCACTCCAACGGTTCCGGCCACCGTTATAATGGCGTTGTCTGGGATGTGATATGAATTCATGACATAAGCTCCTTTACTTGAGACGCGATGTGTTCAAAATGCTGCGAGTTCTCCACAAAGTCTACCGAGTTTCCATCAATTGTAAGAATATGAATAGAAGGACCATGCTGAGCGAGTGAATTCATCGCTGTCTCATAATCTTCGATAAGTTGAAGTAGATATTGATGATCCATGTCCTGCTCGAAGGATCGATTTCGCTTGGCGATTCTGGAGAGAAGCGTATTCAGATCTGCTTTTATATATACAATGATATTCGGTGAGGGGAAGTCATCCGTCAGAATATGATAAATTTGGCGGTATTTCTCGCGTTCGCTCCCTTGCAGCGTTCGCTCACTAAAGATTAAGTTCTTGTAAATATGGTAATCCGAAATTACCGGTTTGCCTTGATAAATATAGGCTTGGATTGTATCTTGCAACTGCTTGTATCGATTGCATAGAAAGAACATTTCCAGTTGAAAGCTCCAAGTCTCCATATTGTCGTAAAATTTATCAATAAAAGGATTCTCCTCCACAATTTCATGAACTATGGGAAGCTTCAATTCCTTCGCTAACATCGAAGCGAGCGTAGTCTTACCAACGCCTATCGGACCTTCAACAGCAATAAATGGTGTGTGTGACATTATGTTCTATTCCCCCTCAGTAACGGTCCAACTCTAAATAAACAGACGAATTTATTGTATCACAAAATTTCACTTCAACCTTTCAAATTCATGCCTCTTTTCGACAAATTCAAGATATATATATCTCATAACAATAGAGCTACATAGATTCTACCGCTGTTACATTTATCTCTATTTCGTATTATTATTACTGCCTGTTCGTCCAAGAAATTTCTTGCATTTTGAATAGATTAATGGGAATGCCATTTCGAGTGTGGAGGTGCAGATGTGCACATTCTTATCATTGCGCCAGAACAAAATCCAGTTCCTCCTTCAGTAGGAGGTTCCGTGGAACATTGTATCTATCAAATTGCTAAAAAAATATCTCCAATTCATCGTGTGACCATCCTCAGTAAATTACGCGGTCATCTCCCTGCTAAAAGTATCCACGGTCATATTACGATCTATCGTGTAACGGGAAAGAGTAAAGAATCCTACCTCACCCAAGTGCTTAGAGCAGTAAAAGGCAAACATTTTGATATGATACAAATTGACAACCGCCCAAGATTTATTCCAATGGTTAGACAATGCTTTCCACGTACGCCCATCTCTATTTTTCTACACTCTACTACATTCATTTCTTCTTCCAAGACTTCAGCTAAGCAGGCCTTAAGTGATTTAGGGAAAGCAAACCTTATCATAGGGAACAGCCTTTCCTTACAAAATCATGTGAAGCGCAAATTCCCCAGCCTCCAACATAAGGTCCATCATGTCCATTTGGGGGTAGACTTGAATCAATTCATACTCAGAAAAGAAAGAATCCGAACAAAGGTAAGCCCGTTCGTTATTCTGTATGCGGGCAGATTGACTCCTATAAAAGGAATTCCCGTTCTTATGAAAGCCACACATCTCGTTAAAAAATCTATTCCATCGGCTCGTCTTGTCCTTGCGGGAGGGGCTGGCAAATCAAGCTACAAACGGCATTTACAACAAGTAGCCTCTTCTCTTCGCATTCCTGTAACCTTTAAAGGCGCCGTGTCTCGCGGTCAAATGCCACAATTCTACCGTTCCGGAGATTGCTTCGTCTGTCCATCTCAAGGACACGAAGCCTTTGGTCTAGTGAATGTCGAAGCCATGGCTTCAGGAGTACCGGCTGTAGCCTCTAAAAATGGGGGAATTCCAGAAATTATTCGGCACGGTCATAATGGTCTTTTAGTATCCAAGTTTCGCAGCCCCGAACATTTTGCTAGAGAAATCATCAAAATTGCCAAGCAACCTTCCCTAGCCAAAAAACTGACCCATCAAGCCCGAAAAGATGTTACAGCGAAATTCAGTTGGCGTACTACAGCCCGTAAGTTAGAGAAACTTTACGCTGTAAAGGCCAAAACCTATAAGTAATAATAAGAAACGGAAACTGTATTCATTATTCTTGACATATCATTTCGATATAAAATGCAAAAAGCATTGAGAGTATAAAACTCCTAATGCTTTTTGCATTGTCGATCGGTGTGAATTTGGCCCACGAAGTTATTAAGGAACATCTGTTACATCTTGATGTCCTTCCCTCACAGCCTCAATAAGAATCTTCATCCCTTTCCGAATCTGATCCTCATTCATGAACGAATAACTTAAACGAATATAGCGATCCATTTGGCGCAGAGAATCGTGAGCAATCCCTGGTGAGAAAACAACATTATTTTGACGACAACGTTCCATAATGCTCTGGGTATCTCCAGCAAATGCAGGCAGTTTCACCCACAAGCTTAGCCCGCCCTTCGGACTATCCCAAGACCAACCTGCCTGATATAGTTCTTGTTCCATAGCTTCTTTACGCAAGCAAAGTGCCGTTCGAAGCTTCTCTAAATGCCCCGTTAGTCTTTCGGATGCAAGATATAGAAGAAATACTTTCTGATTCAGCAGGGGGGCTCCGTTATCCATCCGATATTTATAGTTCATTAGGGCGTTCATCCGAGGTGAATGTGTACATAGAGCAGCAATTCGAAGTCCAGGTGCTGCATATTTACTAAAGCTACGAATATACACTACCCATCCTTCCGTATCGTAAGAAGCCACAGGTGGTGGCGGGGCGGTGTCACCAAAGTATATATCGCGAAAAGAATCATCTTCCACGACCAGACACTGGTATTTTTCTGCTAACTCTACTACTTTTTTGCGCTGAGAAGCCGGTATCGTATGCCCTGTTGGATTATGGAACGTAGGGTTGATGTAAAAAACACGAGGTTGGTATCGAATCATCTGTTCTTCTACAGCAGCCAGATTATAGCCTTCTGCATGAATATCGATAGGTATTAATTGGGCGCCTTGGTCTTCGAATATCGTAATGGCCGCATGATAAGTCGGCCTTTCTATAAGTACATAATCCCCCTGCCTTACGAACGCTCTTGTAATAAGATCAATCCCCTGCTGAGCACCCGTCGTAATCAAAATATTGTCTGGTTCCAAATAGAGCTGATGCGTATTTGCAAAATAAACAGAGAGGACGGATCGAAGCTCCTCATCGCCTTGAACTGAAGAGTACGTGCTAAGCACTTTAGGATAGATATCAAATACTTTTTTGGCATACTCTGAGAAATAACGATTGGGCAGTAAAGTAGGATCTACTAAGGCTTGTGAGAAAGAATATTGATCCGAACCGAGCAGGAAATTCTCCGGTGGGTGATACTCAAGATGGTTGGGAAGAGGGTATTCTTTCTTTGTCATAGGAAAGGCATAATAACCGGATTTTTCTTTGACATAAATGCGCCCCGTATCCTTGAGCAACTGATAGGCTTTGAATACAGTTAACCGATGAACATGTAGTTCTTCAGACAAGCTACGTACAGAAGGGAGTTTCTCATGCTCTTTCCATGTTCCCTGTGCTAATTTTTCGATCAAATAATTATACACTTGCCGAAATAACAGCGTTGGGCGGCTATGTACCGCTTCTTTGTACTGATCTATAGGCGAAATTTTTTTGTTCTGTATGTTCTGCTTAGCGTTTAATTCAATTTCACTTCTAATCTCTGGCTTCAACATATCCTCTCCTCCTATACGTTCCATCCTCAGCAGCACACCCCATCTGTTCTATCGCTTTACATCTGTTCTGTTTCCTACCTCTTATAATAGAGGAAAAGGGAGGAATCGTGAATGATTTATGTAGCATTTTCAATGATTTGTTTAATTTTCGGCACAACTTTTTTAGCAATTAAATGGGGAATTGATGCAGGACTTACCCCCTTCTTTGGTGGAGGGTTACGCTTTTTTCTGGCAGGACTGATCCTCTTCTGCTTCATGGTCTGGAGAGGTAAAGCTTCCTTATCCTTACTTCTGCGAAAAGAGATGTTACTTACCGGCCTCGGCTTAACTTTTGGAACATTCGGATCACTATATTGGGCCGAACAATACATAGCTTCTGGCATCGCCGCAGCACTTACAGCGACAGGTCCGCTGATGATCTTAATCCTACAGACATGTATACTTCATCAAAAGTCAAAAGTCTCATCCTTCGTTGGTTGCACTATTGGTTTTGCTGGTGTGGTGATACTCCTACTACCTGCACTAACCACGAATCAAGGTGGTTTCCTTTGGATCGTCGCATGTGCCACTGTATTAATGGGGGAGGTATTCTATGCAGGAGGCACCCTCTATCTTAAGCAAGTCATGCCTAGGTTCCAAAATGTATCTCCCGTCGCCCTTAATGCCGTACAGATGATGTATGGGGGAGCGGGTATTTTAACAGTATCGCTATGTACAGAAGACATTCATCTGAACGTATTACTTCAGCCACATGCCATTTATTCTCTAATCTACCTCATCGTGATTGGCTCTATGGTAGCGCACACACTCTATTATTGGCTCGTTGTAAAAACAACACCTCTTTTCCCTTCCACTTGGTTATACATTTCTCCTATTATAGCTATTGGACTTGGGATGGTTATATATAATGAACCTATCTCTTGGAACATGCTAGTAGGTGTACTCATTATCATCACAGGACTCGTACTCGTTAATGCTTCCGCCCTACGTCAGTTATTTACACGTACCCGTTCCATAGCTTCATGAGATAAATATAAAGAATTAAAATTCCCATCATAAGGAACGCAAAAAAACCTTGAAAGGATTCGTGCCCTTCAAGGTTTTTATCTGCTTATACTAACAATTCAGGCGGATTAAAATATCCAATCTGAATGGCATAATCAATCAGTTTCTTAAAAAAGTGTTCATTCGGCTCGGCACACTCCACACCCGTACCTACTAAATATGTAGAGGTCTGTGGACACACGTATCTAAAAATGGAATCTTTAGCTCCATCCCCTTCAAGCTGTGCCATAGCAAGCTCAAGCCCTTCTTGATCTTTGGCCTGTCCTAGATCTAGAACCCATGCTTCATATTCCTTCCAATCCAGCAACGCAATTTCATACCCATAGTCCCTAAAATAGTTGACCATCTGCTCATAGGGAACAGAGACAGGATTACAGATGTGGAACATACGTCCAACTGTGGTCTGCTGTAGCAGCAAGGAGGTAATCGATGCCCCCGCGTAATTAATAGGAGTGACATCCACTTCCCACTTCACTTTGGGTGCTTTTTTCAGAAGTAGCATCGCTTTTAGCATTCTCACAAATGCGTTATGATCCATATTTTTTTGGAATATCCCATTCGTAGAATTACAAGAGAGATTACCTACACGGTAGATGCTTGCAGCTATCCCTTCTTGCCCAGCACGAACGACTAACTTCTCCGCTTCAAGTTTGCTATTTGTGTATACATTATCGATCGCTGATGTCTCATATCCTGATCCATCCACAATAGATTCCCACTGACCTCCAGCCGCCAGATCTTCCGGAATGCCCAACGTGGAAATGAAATGGAACCTAATTTGAGGTTTTCTTCTCGCCATATCCAGTAGACGGTTTGTACTGTCCACATTCACTCTAGTGAAATACTCTGCATCTCCAAAGTGTTTTACTTCAGCTCCACAATGAATAATAGAATCTATTTGTTCATCTACGATGATCCGATTAAGCATACTTAGACCGAGATTATCTTTCTCCAAATCTCCTTCTATTGCTAAGACTCGTCTTTGCATGCGTTCAGCAATCTCCTCGCCAAAATATCCTTTCATCACTTGAACTAACCGATCAAAAGGTTGTTGCTCTTCCGAAGGGCGTACTAGACAGTAGATGGTAGCTTCAGTAGATTGATGCAGTAGTTCATATAACAAGTGAGACCCTAAATAGCCTGTAGCTCCGGTCAGTAAAATACACTGTTGGTCTGACAAAACCCTGTCCGTTTTAGGAACCCCATAAAAGTATTCAGGGAACTCTGCTAAAGGCTGCTGCGGAAGCGTAAGATCAACTTGCATCTGAGGCACGCCAGAAGCTATTAATTCCTCAATCCTCTGCGACAATGTTGCAATCGTCGGATATACAAAGAAATCGTTGATTTTGAGCTGAGGGAAACTTGGCTTCAGTACCACAAGAATTTCAAGAATCTTCAAGGAGTATCCACCCATGTCGAAGAAATCGTCATGGATACTAATATTCGTCTGTCCAAGCGCCTTCTCCCATGCACGGCTGATCTCCCATTGAAGTTCATTCACAGGAGGGATGTATTCAGAATCGAGCGGGGGCATAGAAATCTCTAATAGGTCCAGCTTCTTGCGATCTATTTTCCCCGTTGGAGATAAGGGCATGTCTTCAATAAAGCAGAAGTGTTTGGGCACCATATAATTCGGCACTTTTTTGCTAAGAAATTGAACTAAATCCATATGGGACACAGCGAGTCCATCATGAGAGGTATAGAAAGCGGCAAGCATTTTGCTCCCCTCTTCATCGGTTTTGGGTAGAACAGCAATATCTTTGATGGCATGGTGTTTTGCTAGATTATCCTCAATTTCTCCGAGCTCAATTCGGAATCCTCTGATTTTAACCTGAGCATCTTTTCTGCCTCGATACTCCACTTGTCCATGGGGTAATAGGCGGACCATATCTCCAGATCGATAAAATTTCTTACCTGAATCGGGATGAATAGGATCGGAGATAAATACTTCCTTCGTCTTCTCGGGTTGATTCAAATATCCCTTCCCAATACCAACTGAACTAATAAGTAATTCGCCAGTTACACAAGTAGGACAAAGTTCATTTTGTTCATTTACGATGTACAGTTCGTAGTTCGTAAGTGGAGTTCCAATATAGATAGAGGAGAGGTTCTCTGGAACAGGATAGTCTACAGTATGACCTGTAGCTACAACCGTGATCTCTGTAGGGCCGTAAAGATTTACGACTGGAATTTGAAGTTTCCTCTGGAATAGACGAACGGTCTCTCCAGATAAGGCCTCGCCGCCCACTACGATACTCTTAATATTTCGATATTTATCTGTATCTTCCAGCAGAATATAGGTAGCCAATTGGTTGAAGAATACGGTAGGTAATATAGATACACGTGTAGCCCCCGTCTCTTCCACTGCCTCAGTGAACGCATCAATCGAAAACCGTTCTTCATCTGAGAGCAGATGAAGATTAGCCCCACTGACAAGCGAACTAAAAATATCATATACGGAAGCATCAAAGCTAAACGTAGCATATTGCAAAATAATATCCTCTTCGGTTAAGTGTAGACTGGCTTGGGTAGATAAGGCCAAATTCACCACTCCCTTGTGCCCAATCAGCGCACCCTTCGGTTTACCCGTAGAACCAGACGTATAGATTACATAGGCCAGATCCTCTGGCTGGTTCAGTACATGGCAAGCTTCTTCTGAATAGTTGTGCCTAACATCATCCACACAAAAGAGTTGCGGTTTCGCTTCAAAATCAGATAATAATCCCGCTAACTTTGGCAAGAATTCGTGCTGAGTAAGGATGATAGAGGACTTCGTATCCTCAATAATATAGGCATTGCGTTCATCAGGATGCGCAGGATCTAGCGGAATATAGGCTCCCCCCGCTTTAAGCACCCCCAGTAGACTAACAATCGTACTCAGGCTTCTTTTCATAAAAATAGACACGAACTGACCTTTATCTAAACCTTGGGAAAGAAGCATGTGCGCCACTTGATTAGAAGCACGGTCCAACTCTTTATAAGAAAGATGATCTTGACCTTCCGATAAGGCAATATGATTGGGAAACTGATTTACAATGCTCCTGAACATAGCCACTAGTGTTGCCTCTTCAGGTAGTTCTCTTTTCGTATCATTCAGCTCTGCATACGTAGCCACATCTACTTCCGTAATGATAGGAAGCCGACCAATCATTAGGTCAGCCTGTTGAAGTGCTCCATTTAGCAGATGCTGAAAATGCTGGCTATACTTTAAAATTAGTGGTTCGTTATATAAATTGCTTGCAAATGAAATATGCAGTACCCAGCGCTCAGGTTCTTCTTGAACGTACCAATTCAAACCATGAGAAGAAGAAGCATCAGCAAAGCCATAGACCGCCGGGTAATGTATCGCTTGACCGATCATCTCTTCCATATTCTCGTTCGTATAGAGCATGGCTTGTAAGCGATCGAGTTTAACTGCAATCTGTCCATACACATTTCGAAACGTATCAGTACTTTGGAGATTAATTCTCAGTGGAAGCAGATTTCCCTGCTTAGTCTTCACACCGATTAGAAGATCAGGATCACTCGTCATTCGGTGTAAGAAGATGACATAACTAGTTAACATACACGTCTCAAAATCATAGGAACGGCGGCAGTGCTCCTGCTCTTCTAATCTGATATATAGAGGGATTTCCATAGACTGAATACTAAAGTCTGCGTTGTGCGAAGATTCTTCTGTATACAGGTGGAAACCTGGTAATGGAAGCTGTAATTCCTGCAATATATATTCTTTATTGTGGTCTATCAACATCGTGCTGTTCAAAGCTGTTCACCCCCATATCCGATTCTCTGTAAATTATACGTGAAGCTTTTCGACTAACCCTTCTAACTGTTTGGAAATTTGTTTCATCTGTTCAGCGGATTCATAAATCGTAACAAAAGAAGCTTGTTGATCTTGAGCACTCTTACGAATTTCACCTGAGGCAGAAGAATTATTCTCAGCAAGTACAGCCAAGTTTTTAATTGAAGATGTAATCTGTTCAGTCTCTGCCACCATTTCCTCGGTAGCTGCAGAGACTTCTTGAATTTGACTAGTTACAGTATCCGTTGCATTTGACATTCCATTGAACAATGTACCTGTAGTTCTTACAATTTCAATACCTACGGCTACATTTTTCTCACCATCACGAATTGCTTTCACTGCGGATGTTGTCTCATTCTGAATATAACTAATTAACTCAATAATCTGATCAGCCGAACTACGGCTCTCCTCAGATAGCTTTTTCACTTCATCTGCGACTACCGCAAATCCACGTCCATGTTCCCCAGCTCTAGCTGCTTCTATACTCGCATTTAGAGATAGGAGATTGGTCTGAGAAGCAATTTCTGTAATGACCTCTACAATCTGCCCAATTTCATTCGAGCGGGTCTGAAGGTTTTGAATAATATCCACAGCATTTTTTACGGACGTATGAATCGAATGCATCTGCGTTATGACTTGCTCAATATTTTGGTTCCCTTTCTCTGACTGCTCTTTCATTTGAAGAGAGATATGCGAAAGGTCCGTGGTATTGCTGGCAATCGTTGTGACTCCAGAGGAGATCTCTTCAAGAGAGACAACACTTTCCGTAATCGACGTACTTTGAATAGAGATCTGGTCGGACATCTCTTCGATGTTTTTGGTAATAGCTGATGAATTCTTATTATTCAATTCGACAGCCGAGAATAAGTATTTGGATTGCTCTGCAGACTGTTCCGATACCGACTTCATCGTCGTCACCAATTCTTTGATATGGTTAACGGTCGTATTGAACTTGGCATTGACTTGGCCGAACTCATCATCACCCGCTTTAAGCTGGACGGTAAAGTCACCTTCACTCAGCTTCTCTAATGCACCTTTTAACGCTTTAATAGGGGCGAAAGTTTTCTTGATTGTGAAATATTGCAAAATTAATACCACGAGCAGCGTTAGCATTAATGCAATCACAGAGTAGGTGATAAGCTCTTTCTTGCCCGCAGCAATAAGACTCGCATCCACGTCAATCCCCATATATGCGATAATCTTACCCTTATCATTCTGGAAAGGATAAAGCACGGTAATCCAAGTACCGTAGTTGTCTGTATAAGCATTCGTATAGACAAGCTTCTTGGATTTCAACATCTCTCGTACTGCATCTGCATGAACCTTAGGCTGCTGATACAAATCGCCAAGCTTCATATTATCTTTGGCAAAAATTTCTAGAATAGCTGTAGGTAGTGCTACGATAGAGGTCTTGTTCCCATCTACAAGTTCAGGTCCAAAAATATAACCTTGGGCAATGTTAGGATGTGTATTTGAGAGATCGTTAAAGACTTGAGATAATTTCTTCTGAATCGGTGAGTTAGGATCTTTGCTATTTAAAGCGGCTTCAGCATCTACGGAAGGTACATTTTTGACAAGTGCCTCCATCGTCTTACCTGAATCCGATTGAAGCTGCTTGGTCAATACGTTGCCTTGTAGATAATAACTGTATCCAATCATGATCACACCCGTGATGAAGATGTAGAAACTGGTCAGAATCATATTTCGAGTCAAAATACTGCGCTTCCTTAAAACATTCAATTGTTTAACCGATACATTAGACTTATTCATGCTGAAAGCTCTCCTTTACAAATCTCATATGTATTTCTACGAAGAATACCACGGCTTGCTACGCTTCATAAAGTCTTGCATTAACCTTCATGTCTGATGTCCTTTCTACTAAAGCTCTTTTTTCACAAAAAAATAGCGAACCCGCGGAATGTTCCATTCCACAGCTCACCCATGTTTTTGTACAACTGGCTGACATATCTTCTCAGACAAGTCCCTTTAGCTTTGCGTCACTATTTTTCAATAGCTTTGCCATTTTTTTAATTATCCCTATAATCTGCGTAAGTGTACATACATTAGTACTCATCGGATTATTTTAGCATTAAATGAAGAGTTTTAATGAAAAAATTCCAACTAATTGCCATTTTCATTTCTTTTCTTCCATATAATGCGTTTTAAACATCCAGTTATCGTTTGATTTTACTAGATTTGTTCTAATTTAATTTTAGCGAGAGTTGCAAAAATCGTATGACCTGAAACCTAATTTGAAAATAATAGAAGATTGATTAGTTTCTGCGAAATAAATAAAAAGACTCCATGTAAGGTATGTAGATGTTCTCTACCCATGGAGTCTAACCATTTTTTATGCAGTTTGACTGTCCGTACTTCCAGCTACCTTTGCTGGGGTACGCGTAACACTTGTTCTCCCATCGATACTGATGGGAACATCTCCGTCAATTGTTACGCGCCGAACCACACGGTGCTGATCTGCGTAATCATTTACAGCGTAATGCTGAGTGGCTCGGTTATCCCAGATTACTACATCACCCGCAGACCAGCGCCAACGTACTGTATTCTCTAGTTTAGTGATATGAGACTGCAGTAAGGAGATCAATTGCGCGGAATCGTTAGAAGAGAATCCCACAATTTTTTTAGCAAAATGGCCTAGCACCAAGGTACGCTCCCCAGTCTCTGGATGTACCCGCACCACAGGATGCTCCGTCTCAAAAACGGTTGAAGCGAACACCTCTTTATGGCGCTTGAGAGCTTCTTCCTCAATCTTCTCGCGGTGAGCGGCATAGTCGTATGCATTGGAATGCACGGCCCACAACCGATCCACTAAGTTTCTTAGCTCTTCTGGCAGATGATTGTAAGCTGCCGCGGTGTTGGCCCATACCGTATCCCCGCCCGATGCAGGAACAACTACGGACCTAAGAATAGAGGCTTGCGGGTAAGCATCGATAAATGTTACATCTGTATGCCAAGAATCTGCCCGGCCTCCATGAGAGGAGTCCAGTTCTAATACATAATCCGTTCCTTCCTTGATCGGCACCGTTGGATGAGCTACTGGAGCTCCGAAGAGATGAGCGAGCGCTTCTTGCCCTGCATCATCCAAGTGCGACTGACCGCGAAAAAATAACACTTTGAATTCTAGTAATGCTTGACGAATCTCATGAACCGTCTTCTCACTTAGATGCGCTCCAAGCTTCACGCCCGCAATCTCCGCACCTATTCTCCCGCCAACCGGCTTCACCTCAACTTCTGCATTAACGACATCGTTATGATCTACTGTGCTCATCTCATTACCTCCTTCGATTTTGGCCCAAAAGTATTCGTATCATTACACTGGCAATCTATAACATCAGACACTGTAATCTAGTCCAACCGAGCACGGTGGTAGATTAAGGTCTGCCAATGCTAGAATTCCATTCTGAGCTTCCCCTGATTCAATGATTAATGCTGCACTGCAGGTGTCGATACGAACTGATTCGCAGGTCTGCTTAAGTTAAAATGTTCCCGTAAGGTCGCTCCCGTATATTCCCTTCGAAAAAGTCCACGGCGCTGTAATTCAGGAACAATTTGTTGTGCAAATCGTTCTAGACCTTCGGGAAGATAAGGGGGCATCACATTAAAACCATCACTGGCACCCTGAGTAAACCAAGCTTCAAGCTCATCTGCAATGTGTGCCGGGGTTCCAGCTATTACCCGGTGTCCTCTTCCACCCGCTAGTCGGTGTATCAGTTCACGAATCGTGAGTTGTTCTCGCGTATATAAATCCGTAACAAGTTGATAGCGGCTCTTGTTGCCATTTATACGTTCGATTCCGGGTAGTTCGGGCAAAGGTCCATCGAGTGGAAAGGATGATAGATCGACTTGAAGCATATTGGATAATTGTTTTAGACCATATTCAGGAATAGTAAGCTCGTTCAGCTCTTGCTCCTTTTCCTTCGCCTCCGCATCCGTGTCTCCAATGATGGCACAGATCCCTGGAAGTATTTTCAGTTCGTCGGGATGTCTTCCGTAGGAAGATAAGCGAGACTTCACATCCGTATAAAATCGCTTTGCTTCTTCTAGGGTCTGTTGAGCTGTGAAGATAGCCTCGGCATAACGAGCAGCGAACGCTTTTCCATCTTCAGAAGATCCCGCTTGGACTAATACTGGATAGCCTTGGGGTGATCTAGGTACATTTAGAGGACCTCGTACAGAGAATACATCCCCCTCATGATGGATCTCCCGAACCTTGGATGGATCTGCAAATTGACCAGCTCTGCGATCCATAACTATCGCCTCATCCTCCCAGCTATCCCACAAACGTGTCGTCACCTCAAGGAACTCTTTTGCACGGACATATCGCTGGCTATGCTCCAAATGCGGCACACTACCAAAGTTTCCCGCTTCCGCTTCGCTCCCCGATGTTACTATGTTCCATCCTGCGCGGCCTCGGCTAATGTGATCCAAGGAGGCAAACTTACGAGCTACATGAAAGGGTTCATTATAGGTGGTGGATACAGTGCCAATCAGACCAATATGCTGGGTAACAGCAGCAAGAGCAGACAATAAAGTGAACGGTTCGAGCCCAATGAAACTGCCATAGCGAATATGATTGTTGATTGCGAGTCCATCCGCTAGGAAAAGCGAGTCGAATTTGGCGTCTTCCGCAATCTTGGCTAACTTCTGGAAATAACGAATATCCGTCATTTGATGGGGTTCTGTCCCTTTGTATCGCCAGGCCGCCTCATGATGACCCGCATTCAAAATAAACACATTCAAGTTCATCTGCCTTAAACTCTGCGTCACAATCATCACACTCCTCGTTGGTCATTGGCCTGTTTTATCCATCTGTATAGGTCGACTTCCAAGCTGTTAGTCTTCGTTCAAGGAATACCAATGCATAATTAATGCCTAAGCCAATCACAGAGATAGAGAGAATACCGGCATACATTTCAGGAATCTGGAAGCTGAACTGTGTATACTGAATTAAGTAGCCCAGCCCCGATTTAGCCCCCGCCATTTCTGCCGCAACTAAGACTAACACGGAGCCCGCACCAGCTTGCCTGATTCCTACAAAAATAGTAGGTAATGAAGCGGGCACAATGACCCGCCGAAACAAACTTACAGAAGAAAGACCCATAGAACGAGCAGATTTAATTAATAAAGGATCTACATTTTGCACACCACTAATCGTGTTCAGCAATAACGGAAATACACATGCATAAAAGACAATCGCAATCTTAGAGGTCTCCCCAAGCCCTAGTAAAAGAATGAACACTGGAAGAATGGCAAGGGCCGCCGTATTACGAAATATTTCAAGTAAAGGATTCAAATATTCAGCAACGGACTTCCACCACCCAACCACGAGTCCCAAAGGAATACTAATGAGAAGCGCTAAGCAAAATCCACCTAAGGAACGAGCAAGACTAGCTTCTACATGTTCGCTTAAGTCTCCCGACTGCACTAACCCCCACCAAGCTTTGAGCACTTCACTACACGGCGGAAAAAATGTAGCATCCACCCATCCAAGCTTTGGAGCAACCTCCCACAAGGACAGGAAAAGTAAAATCACGATGGTTCGTTTGAAGACGTGATATAACGTAGTGAAAGTTAAGCGCATTCCCCTCTGTCTTCGCTGTGTCGTTCGTTCCTTTTTCAAAAGTACAAGCGTATCGCCCGTGTGGGCATTGCTCATTGGTGTGTTGCTCATATATGCTTCCTCCTTTAATTGCCCTATCTCGAGGACTGCAAAGTATCCCCTCTCTCTTGAGCTTGAGCACGCTCCACTTCATCTTTGAGTAGATCCCAAATCTGATGCCTTAATCGGATGAACGCCGGATGTGTACGTACATCTTCCCCTTTTGTGCATTTATCAAATGGAATTTCAATCACATCTTTGATTCTCCCTGGTCTGGATGACATCACAGCCACTCGCTGACCTAAGTACACGGCTTCTTCAATGCCATGCGTGATAAAGATGATAGTCTTCTTGGTAGCTTCCCAAATCCGCAGCAATTCGCTTTGAAGCGTCTCTCTTGTCTGCACATCGAGTGCAGCAAAAGGTTCATCCATAAGGAGCACCTCCGGATCGTAAGCTAGGCTTCTAGCAATGGCGATACGCTGCTTCATTCCGCCAGATAACTCATGCGGGTATCGATTCTCGCACCCTGATAATCCTACTAACTGAATGAATGACTGCGCTATATCTCTGCGTTCTTTTCTAGGAACCCCTTTCGTCTGAAGACCAAATTCCACATTAGCCAACGCCGTTTTCCAAGGGAATAGTGCATATTGCTGAAATACAATACCACGATCCAGATTAGGCCCTGTTATGAGCTGTCCATCCAACAGAATCTGACCTGAACTTGGACGGGTTAGCCCTGCTAATAAATCCAGTAACGTCGACTTCCCACAACCTGAAGGACCGACGATGACCATGAATTCCCCAGGCTTCACATCAAGTGTTATCTCCCCAAGCGCAAGTAGTGGCTTCTTCTGATCGTTAGAATCGACTAGATTTCTCCTCACACGAAAAGATTTCTGTACCTGCTGTATGCTAATTTTGGCATTCATAGGAAGGCTCCTTTTGCGTTATAGATTCTGTTACTTTCCTGCTTCATTACTTACTATAGGGATTGAACTCATTATCGAATAAAATCTTGCCATCTAATTGACCCTTTTTTAACGTTCCTTCCTTTACCAACCAATCTACCCAAGTCGAAAATTCCTTGGTAGCAATAACGCCTCCCTTGCCGGCAATACCCGTACTCTTCCAAAATTTCACTGCTGAAGTATCTTCTTTTCGCCCACGCTGATGAATAATCTTCTCAAACCGGGCGACAACCTCCGCCCTTGGTGTGGAACGAGCCCATTCAATGGCTTTCGCTGTAGCTTCAACAAATTTGCGGGTAGCCTTAGGATTCTCTTTGATGAATCTATTGGTTAGTACATAGGTTCCAGCACTAAACGTGCCAAATAAATCTTTGTCGGTAAATAAGGGGTGAATGCCTCCTCGTTCTAAAGCTTTATCCCGCAATATGCTACCTAAAGTAGCCACATCAATCTGCTTTGCACGCAGTGTCTGTTCAGAAGTAACGGGAGGAACAACGACTAGGGTCACTTGTTCAATCTCCTTTGGAGTGAGACCCTGTCTATGCAAATACTCCTTAATTACAAATTCATGATGTGCACCTAGCGTATTGACTGCAATTTTCTTGCCTATTAAGTCTTTAGCGGTCTTAATGGGACTTCCATCTAGTACGCAATAGCCACTCCATGTGTTTTCATCCACCCCATAATAAGAAATCACGGGTGTAATTGGTGCATGAGCGGCAAGGAGCTTGATAACAGCCCCGTTAAAGGCACCACCAAAATCAATATCTCCAGTCACCACGGATTGAATATCCTGCGGGCCACTAATGGTATTTCCAATGTATTTAAGTTTGAGCGGAGCAAGATACCCAAGATCTTCGGCTAGTTCCGTGAAATTGACGGATCCTACCGCTCCCTGATATCGGAGTTCACTAACTTCCAACCCGTTTTTCCCTTGATTTTTGGAGGCCAAGGTCTTACTCTCCCCGCATCCAGTCAACAAGAGAGACATCGTAAGGGACAGTGCAACGGCAGCTCCTGTGAACTTGTCGACTCTAGCCTTCATAACGTTCCCCCCAAATTAATTTCGTAATGAACAGCTAACACAAAATAGACACATTCATCTCAAGATGAACAGTGCCTCCGGTGGTCCGGTCGATTTAATTACATAATACTTATCGACTTACTATGATTTAGATGTGATATTACTCCGTTCTTTACTAGTCGTCAATAGCAATTATAAAAAAAGCAGAAAATAGTGCTTTGGTAACTATAGACATGCAACCATTCTACTATTAGATTCGTTGCTCGATTGAATTATGATTCTGGCAAAAACAACTATAAATGAAAAAGTATCCTGATCATCTGCAGAGTTCATTTATAATGTTACATATATGTGTGCTATGACGAAGGAGTTATGAATATGGTGCCTCAAACTCAACATTCACCCCACAATGAAGAATACTTATATCGACATCATTTAAAAGCAGACTGTAGTCAATGCTTTGGATTATGCTGCACCGCTCTTGCCTTCACCGCTTCGACAGACTTTGCTATGACCAAATGTGCCGGACAGGCTTGTCATCATTTGAACGCTACATTTCAATGCGATATACATACTCATCTAAGAGAAATTGGCTTCCGAGGTTGCACCGTGTATGACTGTTTTGGAGCAGGTCAATATGTATCTCGGCACACATTTCAAGGGAGAGACTGGCGGCAGTTCCCTGAATTAGCCTCGGAGATGTTTGCTGTATTTCCCGTCATGACTCAGCTTCATGAATTGCTCTCGTATCTTCAAGAAGCTATATGCTATTCCGCAGCGACCCCGGTTCATCCCGACCTAGAGCATTTTTGCAGTGTAATTAATCAGATCATCCAGCAACCGTACTCAGATCTCCTTTTAGTGAATATTCCTGAGTTACGAGATAGTATTCGACCTTTATTAAGATTTACCAGTGAAAAAGTGAGAGCCGAAGGTAGAACATTACACGACGGTTCTCTTCCTTTAGCAGCAACTAAAGAAGCCGATACTAGGGAGGACTGGATTGGAGCCAGTCTGGCCGGCGCAGATTTGAGATATATGGACTTACGTGGAGCCTATCTTATTGCTGCGAATCTCCGGCAAGCAGATCTGAGATGGGCAGATTTTCTTGGCGCCGATCTTCGAGATGCAGATTTTAGCGATGCAGATCTCACCCATTGTATATTTTTGACTCAAACTCAGCTTCAAGCTTCCAAAGGTAATCTTCACACCCTTATTCCACCCGCACTCCTTCGACCTCAGCACTGGCTCTAATCTTTTGAGTCATTGACTGATTCGCAGAATCTATTGAATGGATTTTATGTATAATA
Organism: Paenibacillus shirakamiensis; assembly: GCF_017874255.1. Lineage (GTDB taxonomy): Bacteria > Bacillota > Bacilli > Paenibacillales > Paenibacillaceae > Fontibacillus > Fontibacillus shirakamiensis. Next base: position 1,372,126 of record NZ_JAGGLD010000001.1, read on the forward strand.
AATGTATAAAATTAGTAATTTTAGCTTATGAAATTAGGAGGTATTACCCCTTTATAATTATTTTTTGGTATATATATTATTTTTTGATTTTAATGGTATATTTATGTAGGGAGCTGAATAACGAAGCAATGCTGGCCAGCGTTCGAGCAGAAATGACATCCAAGTCCCCCCTAATTCATGTTAGCGAGAGGATGAATTTATTTATGAAAAAGAGAACATTGTCTATTTTTATGCTGGTGCTTCTAATCTTCACGGTAATCCCTTTTGCTGGTGCTTCTGCTGCACAGACGAGTGTTCAAGTAACGGGTCAAGGCAATCTGTATTTCTCCGGCTATTTGACAGGTGGCGGCGCTTATTACGGACCGGAAGGAACATTTACTGTAACCAATTCAAGTGGTGCTGTCGTGTTCTCCAAAGTTCGTGCATCCAATACCTCACCTGCTTATTTCTCCTTTACTGTTCCTAACCTTCCTTATGACACATATACTATAGTGGGACACGGAGATACGCCGAATACTTCCGTAACATTCACGCAGTCTTCTTTCTAATCTCCTAATTTTAATTCTAATGTCATATTTTAATAGAAACGGCTTGTGAATCCATTCTTTTCTTTAGAATGGAATTCGCAAGCCGTTTTTCGATAATTTTTTAAAGTTAGAAATGGATCCGCTTATTAATAAGCTGTCCAACCCGCATCGGCGGTTACGACTGCACCATTGACGAAGCTAGATTCATCCGAGGCTAAGAAGAGGGCAACTTTAGCAATCTCTTCGGGTTCACCAGCGCGAGGATTCAAACCCATGCCTGCCATAGCTTTTTCCATCCCAAATGGATTGGGTGCATTAATCGTAGTCCCAATATTGGTACTGACACCACCCGGTGCAATCGCATTACAGCGAATGCCTGAAGTTGCATATTGGAAACCCACATTTTTTGTGAATCCAACTACCGCATGTTTGGAGGCTGTATAGGCTGCTCCTGCGCGGGATCCATACAGACCGCCTGCCGAAGCAATATTTACAATGACTCCACTCTTTTTATCCAAAAATATTGAAAGTGCCTTCCGAGTTGTTCTCATTGGACCAGTGGTATTAATAGCAAATATGCGCTCCCACAGCTCGTCCGTTACATCACCCGCGGGAACAAAGTTATCCATAATTCCGGCATTGTTGATTAAGATATCGAGCGTACCAAATTGTTCTACTGTAGTATCTATTAGATGCTGCACATCTTCTTCTTTTGCCACATTAGCCGCCACCGCTAAGGCTGTTCCGCCTTTGGCTTCAATGTCAGCAACAACAGTTTGTGCAGCTTCAACTCGAAGGTCCGAGACAACTACTTTTGCTCCTTCAACTGCGAACAATTCCGCAATCGCTTTTCCCATACCTGATGCCGCTCCGGTAATTACTGCTACTTTTCCAGAAAGTCTCAAGATGAACGCCTCCAATAATATAATCATAAATATTTAACAGTTGTTGATTAATAAACATCTGTAATCTTATTATAATAAGTGTACATCATGCCTTACAATCATTAGATTAAGCCTATTTGTTCTCTAACGTACAAGTTCCTAGATAATGTTCAATAAATCAATTCATATATTAAAGGATGTAGAATCATGAGCGAACAAGAGAAGAAAAAAGATCGGCGAATTGCACGCAGTACACAGGCATTAAAAAAAGCTCTGCTGGATCTTATGGCAAAGAAAAGCTTCAAGACCATCTCCATAACTGAAATTGTGGAGCTTGCAGATTATAACCGAGGTACCTTTTATACTCATTATGAGAGTAAAGAAGCCCTACTAGATGACATCATCTCAGAATTAATTCAAGATTTACTTCGATCATTCCGAGCCCCTTATGAGAAAATAGATGTGTTTCGAGTTCATGAATTACCTGCAAATTCGGTGATGATTTTTGACCATGTGTATCAGCATGCCTTAGTGTACAAAATTATATTAAAGAGCGATGTTCTTTCCAATGTTCGAGAAAAAATGTTCATTGCCCTCAAAGATATATCCATGCATGACTTGGAATACCCCGACCATGATATCAATCAGGAACTCCTTGCCACCTATTCCATTCACGCTTTGTTAGGTCTCGTATTTTACTGGATTGAAAGCGATTTTCATCATTCTCCCCTGTATATGCAAGAACAGCTGATGAAGATTGTGAAATGGAGACCTACTACGGCTACAACGGTGAAGAAGTAGGCTTAACCATAACAAAGAAACACACGCTTTAAGAATGTGTTTCTTTGCTTTTTATCAAATATCAAATTATGAAAGTAGCACAGAATAGCTTATTCGTTAACAAGTAACCATTTCGTTGTGTTGGAAGAGTTAGAAGGCGGTTGAAGTGACAAATTGGCTCCATATGGATACGAAGTCATGACATAACCGGAGCTTCGCTGAACAATTTTTGAATACCCTCCTCCTGCGTTCTCCAATTTCCACTGAACGTCGGGGCCACTGACTGATGAATCTACTAAGTCCAGTTTGTTGGTTGTGGCAAGGTTGCTATGCAGAATTCTCCCTGTTCGCTTATGCTTTAAGATGAAATAGGTTTCGTCTACAGCAATTTTCTCCCATACGGATTCCACACTTTTAATATCGCTCATATAACTGTATTCTTCAGGGTAACTGATACTTAAATAAGTAGGATCTGGACCAAAATCCTTTTTAAAAGCTAGTCCCGTTCCTCCATTTTGATTCACTTTCGTAATTAGACCTAAGGACGTATCGACCGTTAGCTTAGGGAACCAATCAAGCTTAAGACTTGTATCGCTGACGAACTGAATCTTATGCCATACATATTTACCATTGTTAAAAGGTTCTCCAAAAGCACCTGCATGACGGTCGGTCATATATAGGTAATCCGTTCCGCTCGTTCCGATTACAGGGAGAATGTAATTGCCCTGCCCTTCGTAAGTCGAAGGGCTGCCTATGCTCAATAAAGCAGACCATCCTGTAGATAATGAGCTAGAGTAAGCGTATTTCGCCTGATTATAATTCCAACCCGTAGCACCCGAGGTGAGTAGATAATAATACCCGTTTCTTTTGATAAGAGCTGGAGCCTCTCTATACTGACCGCTGAACAAAGACGCTTGTAAAGATTGGATAGATTTGTAGTCCGGAGCCAGTCGATAGAGATTTAGATTGGCGTTACCATTGGATGAGGAGATGAAGTAGGCTACCCCATTGTCATCCACGAACGCAGTACAGTCACGAGATTCATATGATATACCTCCGACTTGAGGACGGGCATGCCCTAAAAAGGTATAGTCCCCGTCTATCGTAGAGCTCTCTGCAACAGCGGACTCAGCCAACGAATAGTCTGCACCGTTCTCATAATGCATCCACATTATATATTTTCCAGTTGCTGCATTATAGATAACTTTGGGGCGTTCTATTTTGCTAGAAATAAGATCAGGATGTGAATTTTGAGTGATTAAGGAATGAACGAAAGTCCAATTTTTCAGGTCGGAGGATTTGTACATGTTGATTTGTTTGAACGTCTTGCCTGGATCATCATTACGCTCTACACCATACCAGTAATAATACTCTCCAACTTTCAGAGCTCCTCCTGCATGAGCCTGAATCGGATTACCCGCGGTGTCTCTCCACTGATTAGCATTTACGATATCTTGTCCGCCAGCCATTGCATCTGGAGTAAAACCGTAGCTACTTCCAATAATTAAAAGAATCAGCAAACTCAACCACCACAATTTCATAGACTTAAGCGCATAGTTCATCCAATATCCTCCAATTTTTTAAAATTGCATAAAGCCATACTATTCCAAGCTTAATTGTTGAATATAGTATGCAGAATTAATGGAGGTAGATCAATTCAAATGTTCTATAAGAGGAATCCAGTATTTTTAGTATTTATCTCTTGTCCCCCTTTGAGCAATACTCTGCTTGGTTAAAAAGTTCACAAGAAAAAGACCCACATATACGCGGGTCTTTTTTGAGATTATTTTATGTACTGGATATTAATAGCTATCTCATTCATAGGACAGTTATTCTAATATAAATATTCATTTAATTGATAAAAATATTCTCTAACCAATATTCAGAAGATGAATTATTATATTCGTCATATTTCCTATGTCTTTGGACTTACTTATTTTTATAATAGATATTCAATTCATTAAAAATAGACCTGCTTTTGGCAGGTCTTTCGCAGTTATAAAAAGTTAATGAGCCGGAAGGAATCGCTCTAAATGGTGAACCATTCTTTTGAGATCATGTTCTTCAGCAAGAAAATGAAGCATGGCATGAAGCAAAACCCTTTGCGGTTGCTCTTGTTCCATTTCCTTTTGGACAATGACCACAGCTTCTAATAATTCTGATTTTCGATAATTCGTTACGGTCAACTCTTGAATGGTGGAGTTCATAGCTTCGAATATCGCAAGTTTTTGATCCGCAATACAGATGGATTCTCCCGCTAAAGTACAGTGTACATAATTTGACATGATATCATTTTGAATAATAGGCTTACTATTCTTTTGCAGCAAACCTGTCACCACGTCTTCCACGCGGTCCACAATAAACTCCGCTACCTCTCTAATGTTCAGTAATCTGTTCTCCATAATGAGTAGAAATAAATAACTATGAAAAATACCGCTGTAAATCATGACCAAATCCCAAATATGAGGGTCGATCTCATGACCAAATCTTCGTATCAAGTTTTCTCTGCTCGTCTGTAGGATGTTAGCTCTCAGGCGAGAGGAATATGAAGAAATTTTGCTATCCGTTACATTAAGTTCAATCAGTTCTTTCATGATGAATTTATTGGTAATGAAAAATTGGAATTCGTATTCAATGACTTCAATTAAAATATCTCTTGGAGCTTTATGTTCTTGTGCAGAAATTCGTCCGATACCTTCTAAAAGACCTTTTTCCTTCATTAGATGGATTTCAATGAACAAATCTGTTTTGGATGAAAAAAATTTATAAAATGAACCCTTAGCAATACTGCAATCGTTCACAATATCCTGAATAGAAGTTTCAAGATATCCTTTATCTGAAAAATAACGCTCAGCGGATTCCATAATGGTCTGCTTGACAATGCTCAATATAAATCCTCTTCTCAAATTAAATTGACAATACACAAAAATACAGTTATAAACTTAGTAATGACTTATCAGTTTTTCAAGAAAACCTTAAGTCAAATATATAGAGATAAGGCTGGCTAGTCAAGCCAGATCCATGGATAAGAGAGGAAGATTGTGATTATGTCAACCGCGCAACAAACGCTTCCAAGCACGGCATCACCGGAGGAATTCTCCATGAAAAAGATCATTGCCCCACTTCTAGCTGTAATTATCGGGATGATTATGGTTATCCTGGACAGTACGGTAGTCAACGTAGCTGTTCCTAATCTGCAAGAGTACTTCCATGCTTCACTGAACGTCATCCAATGGACGATTACAGGATATACCCTCGCCCTTGCTGCTGTTATTCCACTTGCTGGATGGATGACTGATAAATTTGGCGCTAAGCGTATTTTTCTTATTACCATTGCTTTGTTTACTTTAGGTTCAGTCTTATGCGCCTTTGCGAAGACGCCTGAACAACTCATCATATACCGAATTATTCAAGGTGTTGGAGGAGGTATGGTATCTCCTATCGGAATGGCCATGATCTTCAAACTAGCTCCCCCTGAAAAAAGAGGTGCAGTTATGGGGATGCTAGGTATTCCTATGCTGCTTGCACCGGCTGCCGGCCCTATTCTATCTGGTTGGTTAATTGGTGTAGCTTCGTGGCATTGGATCTTCATTATCAACTTACCCATTGGTATTGCTGCTTTGCTGGTAGGTATCAAGTATTTGCCTAATATTGAAAGACACAAAGTACCTAGTTTAGATATTTTAGGTATGATTCTCGCCCCTATTGCATTCTCCATGCTAGCTTATGGTGTAAGTGAAGGCGCAACAGATTGGGGTTCTACCAAGACATTAACCGGACTTATTGTAGGTGGTGTGGCATTAATTCTCTTCATTATTGTTGAGCTGAAGCAACAGCAGCCTTTGCTTGAACTCCGAGTATTCAAGTCTTCTGACTTTACACGAGGTGTCATTCTCTCTTGGGTAACTCAAATTGCGATGTTTGGTGCCATTCTTATGGTTCCACTATATCTGCAAGGTGTGCTTGGCAAAACAGCTTTAGAGAGTGGAATTCTGTCTCTTCCGATGGCTTTAGGATCTGTAGTTTTCATGCCGATTGGCGGGTTTTTATTCGATAAAGTTGGCGCACGTCCACTTGTATTTGTTGGAATGATTATTATATCAATCGCATTATTCATGTTATCGGGTATTAGTATGGATACATCACTAACTAGCATCATGATTTCGTTAGGTATGATTGGATCTGGTATGGGTCTATCGATGATGGCGCTGAATACACATGTACTCAATTCTGCGCCACGTCGATTAGTTAGTCGTGTAACGCCACTCACCACGGCAGCGCAGCAAGTCGTATCTTCATTTGCTATTGCAGGTCTAACAGGATACCTTACTTCTCAGTCTAATCACTACCTTGCAGAAGCTGGTGCTAAAACGAACCCACTCATCAGTGTGACTCATGCCTTTGGCGATACGTTCTATATTACCGCTTGGCTTGCTGTAGCAGGGATTTTAATTAGCCTCATTCTTCGTAAACCCAAAGTAAAACCTGGGGATGAGTTAGAGGAAGGTTCCGAACAACCGAATGCTGCCATGATGATGGGACATTAAATTAAACATTACTACAAAGGAATCGGTGAATACCGATTCCTTTTTTTTTCTTTTAACTCCTTCTATGTTTCGATCTGTCTAAAAATGATTAATGTATTTAAAGAGTTAGCCAAACATAAGAATAAACAATTCGAAGATTTGGAACACTGAATTATACTACAACAAACAAGGAGTGAATATTATGATTTGGACTGTCTTTCTTATACTTATGATACTTTGGATTTTAGGGTTTTCGTTTCATATCGCAGGTGGATTAATACATATCTTGCTCGTGATCGCAGTAATTTGGTTGATCTTCTCCCTTATTACAGGACGGAATCGAAGATAACCGGACTACACAAAAAAACTCCCTTACTCTGGGAGTTTTTTTTGTGCTTGTTCTTTCTCAAAACGAACTTTATCGGGAGTAATATCATTTCCAAGTGGATCAATGACGGTTAGCCCCGAAAATGTGTGAAGCACCTGTCCTCGAATCTCACACAAATAATCCTCACGCAACACTTGTTGTTCCACTTTTTCTGCGTTAGTGAGTCCTTCCTCCCGTTGCTTTTTAGCGAGTTCATTAATTCGCTGTAGACTTTTTATCATAGAAATCCCTCTCTTTTTAATAAAATAAATTAGATCATGAATGAAGTAAATGCAGAAATCAAACTCTAATATAACCGATTGAATCTAACTTCAATCTTTGTTTGTAAGTTCACCTTTTCATTAGCTACTTACTAAAGTTGAGAAACCATATAAAAATGAGTACACTATACATAGTATAACATTTTAATGGAGGCGAATCACTATGGCACCTATGGAGCTTGGAATAAGTACATTTTTAGAGACTACACCGGATTTAAAGACGGGCCTTGTCATGAGTCACGCGGAGCGACTTCGCAATGCTGTAGAAGAAATTGTAGTAGCGGATCAAGTGGGGCTTGATGTATATGGCATAGGTGAACATCATCGTATTGATTACGCAGGTACAGCTCCTGCGGTGATATTAGCTGCTGCAGCAAGTGTTACGAAGCGAATACGTCTAACTAGCGCTGTAACAGTATTATCCTCTGATGATCCCGTTCGAGTATATCAGTCGTTCTCGACCCTAGATGGCCTATCGAATGGACGGGCGGAGATTATGGCAGGGAGAGGCTCTTTTACAGAATCCTTCCCTTTATTTGGGTACAGCTTAGAAGACTATGATGAACTGTTCGAAGAGAATTTAGAACTATTATTAGCCATAAGAGCTTCCGAAAAAGTGACCTGGCGTGGGGGACATCGGCCAGCAATACACAACTTGGGGGTGTACCCTCGTTCTATTCAAAGCCCTCTACCCGTATGGATCGCAAGCGGGGGGAATCCGGAATCTGCTATCCGCGCAGGTGTCTTAGGTCTTCCGATTGCTTTTGCCATTATTGGCGGGATGCCTGAGAACTTCGCTCCTTTAGTTGAGCTTTACAAACAGGCGGCTATCCAAGCTGGACATGACCCTAAAACCTTACAGATCGCCACACACTCTCATGGTTTTGTTGGAGACACCAACGATCAGGCTGCAGAAGCTTTCTTCGCACCTACTCAAGCTCAAATGAATGTCATCGGACGTGAACGGGGCTGGGGTCAGCATTACAGCCGGGCTACATTTGATGCGGCTCGAAGTCTGAAAGGTGCTTTATATGTAGGCGATCCAGAATACGTAGCGGAGAAGATCATTCTTCTTCGTAAAAATCTAGGCGTGAATCGATTCTTCTTACATGTCAACGTAGGGACCATGCCCCATCAAGAGGTACTCCATGCTATTGAACTCTTTGGTACAAAAGTCGCTCCTATTGTGCATAGAGAAATCGCCCGCATGGATGGCTAAGACGCTTAATATAGCAAAGCAGGTCGTTGTTAACGACCTGCTTTAATCATGGACAATATTTATTTCCCCGAATAAAAACTGAGTATACCTTCGTTCTTACCCATTAATACGCTGATGATTTTGATGAGCCAATGTTAGAAAAGCTATATACAGCGATTGAACATTGAATTTTTTGCCGAATTCGAACTTGTAACTGGCTACCTGCACATTATTCGATTTATAAAATGGAGACGTTATATAGTGTAAAGTAATTTCAGAATCATCAAATCCAGTTCCTCCGGTCTCCATTGTCACTTCATAAATAGAGTCTAATGCAATTGAGGCGACTCTAGTCTTTCTTCCCGTTACACCTTGATGGTCAATGAGTACAATCCTATGATCTGTAAATAAAAAAGAATCTCTAATCAGCTTAAATCCCGATCGAATTTTTTCATTTGGCATTAGATACATACCATATTGTTGAGTAAGCTCTTCCGCTGATACCTCTGAATAATTGTTGAACAAACCGCCTAGTAGACTCGCCAATATTAACCTCTCCTTTACTAACTTTCATGCAGTTATATTAGATGAATTAGAAGAAAATAACAACTCAAATTCATACCTAAAATTATACTTACTAATCTCCTTACATTTTTTGAACAAATGAATTCCCAAAGCTACCCCGACGCCATACATTGTATGAAGATAACAATGTGAATAAGGTGGTTATGTCTTGAACAAACATGTTTTCAAATCAACGCGTGTTTCTACACATAAAATTCGACGTCATAGTCCGAATTCTACAAAAAATGTTTTTCTGAATGTCCCTTCTGCTTCATCAGCCACAACCTTTAACCCAAATTCCGAAATAACTGCCAGTGTATTACAAAAGATAGCCATCGCCCTTCTTCCCTTTTACCGCGCGATCGCTTTTAATCGTCGATTTGCCCAACAGTGGAGTGAGGCGGTAGTCTCCGCTAATCTGGATCAATTACGGCTGCTGTTAGCGTCCGTGGCACCCTTTGCATCCAGGCAGGGGCTCGGCACCAATGGAATTGGCTATTTCATCTCTTTAGAAGTAGGGACTTTTGGAGATAGTTATACGAATGGGGTTACGATTCCACCGGGCTCAGTCCAATTTTATTTCCCTGCCCGCATTCATCGTTTAGTAGCCAGAGACGTCCTCCCCCTCTACACTACACTAGCAGTGAACCAAGAATATGCACGAGCACTTGCACGAGCGATACGCCAACATAATCAGAGACTAGTTCACAACTTAATTCGAAGTCGTGTCCGTACTAGAGCACTGCAATCCGTGACGATTGAAGAGGGTGGGTTTGCTCTACAATTCAAGTATCCCTCAAGTAAGTATGTATTCCGTAATCTTCTCACGAGCGACCAGTTCGCTTTCTTAGAAAAGTAAAAAGACCTGCCATATAGGAGGTCTACTTCAACGTTAAGAGATGTTCACTAGCTACAGTAGATACCAAGCAGGTGTAATGTTCTAATTACTCTTATATTTTCCTTTAAAAAGTAAATTAGCTTCTTTGTTAGCGACGTATAGACGGAACACATTTCTTATGAAATCAAAAAAAGTCGGTGCTTTTAGCACCGACTTTGCTTATCTGTAGAAATTAGCTCATAGTGGCTGGTTGTATTTCTTGCTCCCTAGTTGCATCCTTTGATGCTGCGGCATTGGAAGTTCGCAGTGGGATCTCCTTCAAGAAGAACACCAAGACTAGCGCGATGACTAAGACTAGCGTTCCGGTCAAGAACACGGTGGACAAGGTGTCTCCAAGGGCCCCGCGAATGTTATCGATCATTTGTGTGAATAACCCTTGAGCTTCTGGTGGCAACGATGCCTGCGTCTGCTCAAGTAAGGGTTTGTTCATCAGATTCGTAGGATTAGCAAACGATAACATTTTCTTAGCGGTAGCAGGATCTAATGTACTAAGATTCGGTGCATTCGAATATTGCATAGCATCCTTCAAATTCACTACAAGTCTGTTAGACATTACAGTACCCATAACAGCAATACCGATGGTACCTCCCAAGTTTCGGAACAACTGCGAAGAAGCGGTAGCCACGCCCAGTTCTTTGTGGGATACGGCATTTTGCGTAGCCAAGGAAAATACAGGCATCCCTAAGCCTAGACCAATTCCGAATACACACATGGCTAGAACAGCCATCCATACTTTCGTCATAATAATCATAATGGCCATACCTAAGATCATAATCGGTACGCCAATCAAGGCAAAACGTTTATATTTACCCGTCTTAGAGATGAGCTGTCCAGCAAGAGCGCTTGTAATCACCATAAATATAGACATCGGCATAGTTACATACCCCGCATAGGTGGCGGATATAGCCAATACCCCTTGAACGAAGAAGGACAGATAGATCATTGCCCCTAACATGCCGAAGTTCATCAGGAATCCGATAATATTGGAGATTGTAACTACACTATTTTTGAACAAATGTAAGGGAAGAACAGGATTCTCTGCTTTTCTCTCTACCAGTATAAATAGAATTCCTGAAACAATGGTTCCAGCGAACAAATTGAGAATCATTGTGGATCCCCAAGCATGTTTTGGACCGGCCATGGAGAAAGCTAATAATAAAGGTACAATCGTCGTCGTGAGTAAAAATGAGCCCAAGTAGTCAATATGCACGCCTGCTTTGCGTTCCACTTTTGGGAAAAGAATAAGAATCATGATGAACGCAACAATCCCAAGTGGTAAGAAGATCCAGAATAACCAATGCCAGTCCATGTGATCGATCAGATATCCTCCAAGTGTTGGACCAATAACACTCGAGAATCCGAAGACAGCTGTTAACAAGCCCATCCACTTACTTCGTTCACGTGGAGCGAATAAATCTCCTACGGACATAAAGGCAGTGGACTGTACAATCCCCGCGCCAATCCCTTGAATTCCTCGATAAATAATAAACTGCACTACATTTGTTGAAGTTCCCGTTAAAAAAGCTCCAATAATAAATAGCAATATTCCGATTAATATGAACGGTTTACGACCGAACATATCCGAAAGCTTACCTACAAGAATCGTAGCAATTGTAGACGTCAAAAGATAGATATTAATCGTCCAAGTATAGTAGTCCATGCCATCTAGTATGGAGATAATTCTAGGCATAGCTGTACTTGTGATCGTCTGATTGATAGCCGCGAAGAACATGGCTGCCATAATTGCGATCATAATTGAAACCTTGCGTTGCGGTGTTAAATGCTCCATGTTTCGTTTATTTCTCCTTATCCGAATTTAATTATATAATATTATATTTATATAGTTTAAATATTAAATTGTCAAATCAATTTATAATAAAAAATCCTCTTCTTCTTAGAAGACGAGGATCAAAAAAAATTATTTTAGTTCATCTTAAGCTACCGCCTATGTTTTAAGCGATACCAAGGAGAATCTCCTTTTGTGATAAAGGAATGTCGATTTGGAACGAGGTCAACTCTTCGTGGCTTTCCACCTGAATGTGACCGTTATATTCTTCAATAATTTTTTTGACAATAGAAAGACCTAGACCACTGTTCTTCGTACGAGGCTTGGTCGTAAATCCTTGTTCGAATATGCGTTCACAAAGCTCGTTAGAGATGGGATCACCATTGTTCATCACTCGTAAAGTAAGCGTCCTCTGCTCTACCTTAGCTGTAATGGATACGGTACGTTCACCTTTATCGCATTCTTGTACAGCGTAGAATGCATTGTCAAGCAAATTCCCAGCGATTCGAACGAGATCTGTAATTTTCATCATCTCAAGGTTTAACTGCTCGAATCCCTTGAAATCATAATTAAAATGAATATCTCTTTCTAGTGCTTGGGCAGCTTTAGCTTGAATTAAACCATTAAATGCAGGTATGGGGATATCAATGATCTCCTTTAACACGCCACTAACTTGAGATAGCGTATGAAGATAAGACTCCATCTCATCATATTTTTTGATACGGGCAAGTCCAGAAAGGGCGAAAATATGATTGATAAAATCATGCCGATATTCTTTTACCGTTGTATATAAGCTATCGATATTTTGGACATACATCGTCTGGACATCATCGACGACTTTCCCTTGATTCTTAATATACCTACCTACAGCTATAATCATCAGCCCACCCAAGATTAATATAATTAGAGCAACGATGGAAATCCTGATCTCCTTATGTAGCAAATCTGAAGAAAGTTTGTCCATATCCGAAGTCACAATAATTAACATTCGATTAAAACCCTTGTTCACATTATCCTGTAAAGTAATAGGGGAATACGTTCTAAGTACAGACTTCCCATGAATGACCATCACTTGATGCACTTTTTTCATTGTCATAAAAGCTTCTTTAGCTAGTGAGAGATCTTGTGGCGAGGTATAGTTATATGTTCCGTACAGAAGCTTACGCTCCGAATGCCATTCGGGATTGGATTTGATCGGCGCCGTCCATTCCCCTTGCAAAATCTTATCATTGAGAATACCAATCTCCAGCACAATGGGATTGGTTTTCATTTGCTCTGCTATATTGAACTGAACACCCGCTGTCTGGTGAAAACGATTAATAATATTTTCCGAAATATAAGGATCAATCAAATAGTCAGTTGTTCCATCATTGTAATATCCCCATTTGCTAACTTTGGTGGGATCTGCGCTGGATGTATCAAAGGGACCTGCCCAAAAATGAGGTAGATTTTCCCCAAAATTAGGGATAGGTGTAGCCTCATGCTTCTCCATCAGTTCTTTGAAGACTATATTCCACTTACCTTTACCCCAAGTCTCTGTAGTCAAGCCAATTTCTTTCTGATCACTGGACTTCGCACCCACAAAATTATTTTCTTTTTTCAAATATTTGAATAAGGTGAGATCTTCTATGCCCAGTTGGTCGCGAACCTTAGCAAGTTGTTCATTCGTGACATCTTCTAGCTTAGGAGGTAGCATGTTCTGCGCTGCAATAGCAGCTAACTGAAGTTTTTCAGATAATGCCTCCTCGAAGAGAATCTCTCCCTTTTGTGTGATTTCTAGTGAGGATTTTACGTTAGATGTCATAATGTCGATGGTTTGCTTTTGCCCATCAAGCAGAGCATTTTTCATGGTGTAATAATAAATTGTGTTCAGAAACACCAAAAGAAGACCCATAACAAGTATATAGACAATCATGAGTCTTCTAAATCCTACTCTCGTAATCACGTGCTCTCTCCTCATCTCAGTTGATCTGTCTCGGTTTCAGCGAATATGCTCGAACCATGTCAAATTGTGTAATATACATAGGTATTCTTTACTAGTAAAAACGATAGAGCCAGTTTTTACAAGTATTTTTGCATAATTCCTTAAAAATGGTCTTTTATAGGAGATAAACAAAAAAGAGATGGCATTAGCCATCTCTAGTGTAGAAGTTATAAGGATGAGACCAGATTATTTAAACGTACGTTTCAAAATACTTTTGGCATGGGAAAATGTCTCAAAGCTCTTTTGACCATGATATGACCCCATCCCACTTTCGCCTACGCCGCCAAATGGCAAGTAAGGAGAAGTTAGATGAGCTAAGGTCTCATTAATACAGCCACCACCAAATGAAATCTGTCCAATAAGTTGATTCTGAACTTCAACATCATTAGAGAAGATATATAAAGCCAATGGTTTTGGACGGGAAGTGATGGTGTCTACAATATCAGACAATTCATCATAGACAATCACAGGCAGAATTGGACCAAAGATCTCATCTTTCATGACTACATCATCCCAAGTAATATGATCTAGAATCGTAGGTTCGATGAACAGACGAGATACATCCGTTCTACCCCCGAAGAATGTAGTACCCTCGCTTAGAAAAGCACTCAAACGGTTGAACTGCTTTTCTGTAACGATTCTTGGGTAATCTGCATTCTTAGCAATGTCTTCTCCGTATAGCGCAGTTACTGCACTTTTCAATTCATTCAACAATTGATCTTTAATACTGCTGTGTACTAACAAGTAATCCGGAGCTACGCACGTTTGACCCGCATTGAGGAATTTACCTCTAGCGATGCTTTTCGCTGCACCTTTTAGATCTGCATCACTATGGACAATACATGGACTCTTGCCACCAAGCTCCAGCGTAAGTGGAGTCAGATGCTTAGACGCCGCTTCCATCACTACTTTGCCGACGGGTGTGCTTCCTGTAAAGAAGATGTAATCGAACTTTTCTTTGAGTAGAGCTGTACTTGTCTCTACCTCACCTTCTACAACGGTAAGATATTCTTCAGGGAAGTTCTCTTTGATAAGTTTGGTTAATATCGCTGCTGTAGTCGGCGTGAACTCAGATGGCTTCAAGATCGCACAGTTCCCACCCGCAATTGCACCCACAAGTGGAGCTAATGCCAGTTGAACGGGATAATTCCATGGAGCTATAATTAACGTCAAGCCGTAAGGCTCAGGATAAATTACACTTGTTGCAACACCTAGCGAATCTGGCGTCTCCACCTCTTTTGGAAGCGCCCAAGCCTCTAAGTTATCTAATGTGAATTTGATCTCTTCCAGTACGATTCGAATCTCGGACGAGTAAGCTTCTTTTTCCGATTTGTTAAGATCCTTGCGAAGAGCTGCAAGGATCTCCTTTTCTTCTTGTTGAATAGCTTGTTGCAATTTATTTAAAGTATTCAATCGAAAATGAATATCTTTGGTTTGACCGGTACGGTAAAATGCACGTTGTTTTTGCACTAAACTTTCGTAGTTTTCCATTATTCATTCTCCTACACTCGTATTTTAACCCCGATCCAACAATCTTCGATCTACATTGGATACATATTTGTTGGCGTCCTAAACTTTGTTATGCTTTATGAACTCGAACTAGCATTTTGCCGAGATTTGTTCCTTGGAACAATTGTAGGAATGCATCGATGACATTCTCAAAACCATCCACAATGGTTTCTTCATATTTCAACTTACCTTCAGATAACCATGTGCCTAATTGTTGAAGACCTTCACCTTGACGGGCTGCATAATCGCTCAGCACGAACCCTTGAATGCGTGAACGCGTCTTAATTAATTTGGACTGAATTCGTGGGCCTACATCTCCATCTGTGCTGTTATACGATGAAATGGCGCCACATAACGGAATTCGTGCATGATCATTAAGCAAACTCATGACCGCATCCGAGATTGAACCGCCCACATTATCAAAATACACATCTACGCCTTGTGGACAAGCTTGCTCTAATGATGTACGAAGGTCCTTCGTAGTTTTATAGTTAAGCGCTGCATCGAAACCTAGTTCCTTAGTCAAATAATTACATTTTTCATCTGAACCCGCAATGCCCACTACGCGGGCGCCCTTAATCTTAGCAATCTGTCCTACTAACATCCCTACCGAACCTGCGGCGCCGGATACTACTACAGCCTCGCCTTCTTGGGGTTGTCCAATGTCTAGCAAGCCGAAATAAGCGGTAAGGCCAGTTAAACCTAGAACACTCAAGTATGCAGATATAGGTGCTATTGAGTCATCGATTTTTCGTACAAGCTTAGCGTCCACGGTATTATATAACTGCCATCCCAACATCCCAATGACTTTATCTCCTACACTAAGGCTGTCGTCTTTAGATTCCACAACTTCGCCAACAATTCCACCAGCGATAACTTCGTTCAGGGCAAAAGGCGTGATATACGACTTAGCATCGCTCATTCTTCCACGCATATAAGGGTCTACGGATAAATAGTGAGTCCTAACGACCACTTGACCTGATTGTACGGGTTCAACTGGAATATCCTTAAATTCAAAGTTTTGCTCTGTTGGCATCCCTACAGGTCTAGAAGCCAAAAGAACCTGTTTATTCGCATATGTGTTACTCATTAATCATCGACTCCGTTTCATCTAAGTTTGACTGGTAATTAACGAGTTGTATCTTTTATTAACCAACTAAGGACACATTCTATCGTTAATTATTAAATAGTTTTAAAACTCTTTAATTACTGCTCAAAAAGAAAGGGTTCCAGACCGTATATAACCTGTCCAAGAAACCCTATAAACATACAATTCATGGCATCACATTCTTGTTAGCCTGACTGTAGTTCAACATTCATAAAACTATTATAATACTTTAAATTTGAAATGTCAATTTGACTATATCGATCATGCACTACCTGTATTATACATTCACTTCTACCTTCTCAGACTCTACTTCCGAGACCTGAAGTCGTACTCCCTGCCGAATGTTGCGAACAGATTGAGCCAAATCTCTGGCCTGTGGCCCTCTGAGATCAAGTGTGGAGACAAAGCTCATGGCATTCAAATGAGGGTTGCTGCTAACTAATGTACCCTTTGGAATCTCTAACTCTGCATGGACTGAAGCACCATGTTCAATGAAATGATCGATAGGTTCGTAACCTGCATATTGATAGTGCAAAGACGCATCCAAAGGATTGTCTTCTAAGTAGATTCTCATGTTGCAACGTGAAATATCGGACCGCTGAAGCAAAGATACCGGAAGTTTGGCGGAATCTCCATACAACAGAACTTCTGCCCAAGCCTGCGTTAAATCCAGACCGTATACGTCATTAATCTGCGGGATAATATTCCATCCACCAAAACGGGCGGCTGTCTCTATAATTCCGACTCTACGATCTTTCATCAATTTAACTTCTGTATGGGTAGGGCAGTTCTGCAGTCCCAGACTTTCGTTGGCTCTACGACAAGCATCTACAATAATAAGCTGCGCCTCTTCATCCAGGATACTTGGAACGATATGAGAAGTTTCCGTGAAGGAAGATAACATAGGGGTCTTGTCCGTAATCGCTACCGGTCGATACTCCCCGTTCACCATCATTCCTTCTACCGATACATAGTCTGCATACAGTGGATCTGCATACCAGTCTTCATTACATCCTTCCATATATTCCTCGACGAGGAATAAGCATTCTTCATTGAATAGTAAAGAATCCCCCGTATTATCGAGAATATCTTGCTGAACTTCACGGAATACTTCTATAGGATTACGGCTTCCGTCTATTAAAGTCACACCAATAGAGCAGGCCAGATAGGTAGGCTTAAGAACCAGCGGATACCCAAGCGCTTGTACTGCAGAAAGCATATCCTCTTCAGAATAAATAGCTCTAAAATCAGGTGAAGGGACTCCAGCCTGACGAAATTTCTCACGCATTGTGTACTTATTACGTGCATTTCGAGCGGCATCAATTCCGGCAGAACGGAAGTCCAGCGCTTCTGCAGCTTTAGCCACGGACAACACCATATTTTCCGCTCCTCCAAAAATAATCGCTTCCACCTCGAAACCCTTGGCATATCTTATGATCTCGCTAACAATTTCCTCTTCTGTAAGGGTGTATGCTTCCGCACCTGTGAATGTTACCCAGTCCGGATGATCATAACCATCAGGGGTAGACGCAGTGATCTCCTTCACGATTCCAGAAGCATAGCGATTGATTGTTGCCATATAACGATTGGTTACAGCACTAGGACGCGGAATATATACGAATACATTCGCAATCGCGGATAAGGACTCTAATGATGGAGGAAAACCACCCAAATCACTAACAAGCAAAATATTTTTCATATGACGGTCTCTCCTTCATTATAAAATAGGGGATAAGTGCATAATAATTTGTCGCTTGCTATACTGTCGAAGGTTCTAGGGGTTTTGTCTCGATATGGAACAAATCTATCGCTTTATGAATCGCTTCTTCTACTTCAGCCTCGCTGTTGCCCCGGAACATATATCTACCGCTAATATGATAATAGGAGCCATTTCCATCCATAATTTCGCCAATGGCTGGGATTTGCTCATCAAAGATCTCTGGAATTTCATTTATAATACTCTTGACGTGTACGACTTCTGCAGGCACAACGCGAGGTTCAGGAATTTGCAATAATCCCCCATGAATGCCAGTCTCCGGTATGTTGAAAGGCTCAAACGTTCCAAGATCAATCTTAATCCACTCTTCGCATAGATTTACCCCGAATAGTTCTAGTGTAAGGAACGGCGTTTCTGCTCCACCCATGCGCGCTCCAATCTCTAGGAACACAGCCTCCGAATCGTTCCGATCAATAACCTCTAAGTGGAAGCAACCATTCCGAAGTTCCAATGAATGGAGAACTTCTTCTGTGAACCGCGTCAACCGATTCTTTAAAGGCAACCGATCCGTTACTATGAATGATCCATTGGGTATGCCCTGAGAGAAAGCAAAGCAACCATTGACATATTGGGAGATAGCTATGAACTGAAGCTCTCCATGCTGAATTAGCCCATCAATATGAAATATATGACCTTCAATGAATTCCTCGCATTGATATCCGTCAGATTCATTTGCTGCTTCAATAACTGCTAGTGCCTCTTCAAGTTCAGAACGATTCAATACTTTCTTCACACCTTGACTAGCCGCGCCTAACCTTGGTTTAAGAATAAGTGGATAGCCGACTTTCTCTGCGAATGTAATGGCTTCATCTGCATTTTGATAGTCCAAGAAATGAGGGATTCGAAGTCCATCCGAATGAATGCGTTTCTTCATGACAATCTTATCGCGATACAAGGCGACTCTTTCTTCAGAAGTTCCCTGAATATTAAACTGAGTTCTAAGCATAGCTGCATGAATAAGATCATACTCTGACATGGCGATAATTAGATTAATTTGTCCAAATTCCTGTACTGTAGACTGTACCGCAGATTCTAAGGAGGCATAGTCTTCTAGATCAGCAATTTCGAAAATACGCGCCGCCTGATTATGGTAGGCACGGATATCTTCATGACCTCTAGCATTTACTAGATAGATGACCTGATGCTGACTATGATCAATGACTTGTGCATAATTCACAAATCCTCCCAAAATATAATCTCCAAACCGGTGAATCACCACAATGACTTTAGACTCGTTCATAATTATTCCTCCATATATTGGTGAATTATAACGATAATTGTTCGCTATCTGGTGAAGAGTCTTGAGTTGAACGTCGTTCCGACTGAGCAGAGAAGATGATGGCACCCACCACTATAAGCATACCAATGATATGATTCCATCCCATCGGTTCATGTAGCAATAGGTTAGATAATACAAGAGCCGAGACGGCGATAATCCCTGTAAAAGAGGCAGATGTGCTAGTAGCTACAGAAGAGATACCAAAATACCAAAGTGCAAATCCAATGACCGTCACTACAATGGCTAAATAAGCAATACAAAGCCAATCCGTAAATGCAGGGTGATAGAAATCATAAGATATCGCCTGATACACTCCTAGAGGAATGAATAACAGACAACCCCATATCGTTACAAATGTCGTAATGGCAAGGGGCGATAAGCGGTCTGTGAGACTTTTACCAATTAGCGTAAAGAGAGCTTCACTAATTACCGCTGCGCATAGCAGCCCATACCCTATTAAAGAGAAGCCACCCACACCTTCCGATGCAGGAGCCTGACCCATGACATGTATGACCGCTATTCCTAGCACCGCCATGATAACACCCACCCATGAGCGCCAAGATATTTTTTCTTTGAAAAAAAATAATGAGAGCACGGAGATCACCATAGGAGTAGTACTCGTAATAATTCCACTCTCTGTGGCAGGTGTTTTTTGGAGGCCAATTAATAGACAAATATTAAATAAGAAGACACCCGTCAGGGCTTGAAAAAAAAGGAGGACGATCTCCTTACGGGTTAACTTCGGCACGCCTTCTTTTATGAGAAGAATGATGATTAATACAAGGGAAGCCAACCCAAATCTTAATAATGAGGCCAGAAATACTGGGAACACTTGAGTGACCCATTTCCCTACTACGATTGAACTGCCCACAGTGGTCATCGCTATAGACATAGCTATGTAAGCCTTCACGGTGTCTTTCATGTTCATACTCCACCCCTTATTCACGTATCGCTCTTGTCTGCGTTATTTTATCTCAGAGCGCTACTCTTGTATATGGAGTTAGGTGGAAAAACTTTCCTCTTTTCTGGAATGAACTGCCAGCCCTAGTGCCTGCCGCTTCCGCAAATAGCGAATTAACAAGACTTGAGCAGCACCCGACACAAGGAACAATATTCCTAAGAGTGTGAACATAACCGTACCCTTCCATGTGGTGTAGATCAGTCCACCAAGTACAGGTCCAAAGGCCAAAGGTAACTGCAAATGAAGA
Source organism: Paenibacillus shirakamiensis (assembly GCF_017874255.1). GTDB lineage: Bacteria > Bacillota > Bacilli > Paenibacillales > Paenibacillaceae > Fontibacillus > Fontibacillus shirakamiensis. The sequence goes on from NZ_JAGGLD010000001.1 coordinate 1,392,802, forward strand.
CCGAAAATGGAGAAGTAAAATCCCCGCTTCCCTTCTGGTGCAAGATCAGAGACAGCCTTCTGCAGCTGGGGTCCAATCAGCATTTCTCCTATTGAAAAGATTAGTTCAAAAATGAATAATGCAGCGATGTACCTTGAAAATCCGTATCCAAAAGCTACCGAAGCGTAAAGTACATAAGAAAGACCGATAATTCGATAAGCTAACTGCCTTTGCGTCAACTTGGTTAACCAAAGCTGAAATAAAATCACCATAATTCCATTAAACGTCATTAATGATGCCAAGATATCCGCAGATTTTAAAAAGTGATCGGACAGATGAAAAGGTAGCATAGAGATGACCAGTGCATAGATCATACCGACAGGCATGGCTAGTATCGTTAAAGCATATAATGCTTTGTGATCTAACCATCGCTCCTTGGATCGAACTATGGTTTGAATCGGCTCTAGAATAGGCTCTACAATACGCTGAACCGATTCCGGTACTTTGAACCACACTAATACCATATAGGCAAACAGAATTGTAGCATTCACAATGAATACAAGCATGCTATTCCACTGGAATAGGAGTAGACCAATTACGGGCCCGAAAGCCGTTCCCACATTCGAAGCTGTATGCAATAAAGCAAACACCTCCGTCTGTTGCTTTGGAGCAACAACATCAGAGATCATGGCGTTAGCCGCAGGAGCGAACAAAGCCGATCCTATTCCCATTACAGCTGTAATAGCTGCAAAACTAATTACACTATCTGCCATTGTATAAGCAATGAGACCTATAATTTGAATGACCAAAGCTGAAAGCATCAGAGGTTTACGTCCAAATCGGTCACTTAAGCCACTACCAAATATTCCGGTAAGCATCGCAGCAAAAGGTTGAAGCCCAATGACTAACATCGCGCTTACTAGAGACCCACCTAACTTATCGTATAGATATATTGCTAGAAAGGGTCGAATAATGAATGTCGTCATGGCGTTGAGTGCATTGCCTAGAATCCGAATCCATATGGCCAGATCATAGCGCCGGATTAGGGAGGGTTGTGCGTCTTCTTTTTGCATAGATATCCTCCCTCTTTAATCTACCGTGATGAGATGCGTCTCGTAACCACGCTTCAATAAAGAAAGGGCTGCATTTAAGGATTCGATGACCTGCTCTTCTGTGACACCTGGCACTTGACAACCTAGTAACCACACCTCATGGGTACTATCCGTCACTTTTTGTACTTCACTATCTCGATAACAAAATCTAGACAGGGTCTTCACCTCGTCCGAGAGGACCAGAAGTCCTTCAGGCAATGCCTCAGGTTCCGCTTCACCTAATCCTTGGAATGCCTCTCCACCTTCTGTGATCGTTAAGTGAATATCGCCCGTTACACACTCAGCATCAAAAATTCCTAGAGGAATCAAATGTTGCAGTGCTGCAACGTTAACAGCATCAACAATCGGATGAATCAATGGGAGCCTCGGTAGCTCTTCCTTAATGAAAAAACGCTGAATTAAGTTCTGCACGGAAGGGGGATATTTCTTCGGATTAATGCCAATATGCTGATAAAATTGCTGATACGCAGCCATCATGGCTTCTGCAGCCACCTCAGCTTTAGACTTCCCCCGCCAAGTTGCATGAATCTCATCCCACTCGGATTGATAGTCTACCAAGGACTCTAACTTCTTAGGTGTAAGTTCAAGATGAACCCCAAAGACTTTAACGCCTTGTAAATCTTGTTCTACCTTAGGACTCATTGTGATTACGCTATACATAAATTTCCTCCTGTGCCTGAATCCTTAGACTAACCTTCACCAAAGGTTAAGGTCGACTCAACTTCCAGCTTCAAATCATGAGCAGTGCAGGTTTCTACCGTAGAAATCAAGATGTTGTAATGGTTGGGAAAATGACAATCATCAAAACCAAGCACGCGTCCGATCACCTGATTCTGTATCATGACCGGATCGCCCTTTCCAATAACGCCTCCACACTGTATCTCAGCAAAACCTAAGAAACCGACGCGATCAATGCGGTCTCCTGCAATAGCATCAAAGTGAGTGGTTGTTACAATCTCATGAATTTCGCCCTGCTTGACGCATCGCGTCTCGAATTCGATGAGCTGCATCCCCCGCTCTTCTTGTTTGTGAAAAAGAAGAGCGACAAACGTTCCTTCCACTTTCCGTTTGACCGGGTGAATCATAAAGTAACCGGCTCCGCTAAATACGTGTCTCTAACCAGCCTTACAGCATCTCTTCCATCCTCACCGTGGCATGTGTTAGTTTCTGCTTTAGCTAAAAAATCAAGCGTAATTTCTTCATATTCATGGTACAAAGAAGCTTTGAATTCTGTGAAGCCCTCCAACATGTCTGCATAGAGAACCTGTCCGCTCTTAAGATAGATCGTCACGTCCTTCTTCTCGCCATGTGGATAAGCCCAGTCCAAATGTACCGAGACCGGGGCGCCAGATTGAGTAACCAATTCCACATGTGCCTCCATGTCTAAGTGATGTTCGTTGCGAGTAATGTCCGCGGAGATAACCTCAAGTTTGCCTAAGAAAAAGGCTAACGTATCATAGACATTGGGACCATTGTCCGCGATACATCCTCCTCCACAACGCTCAGGCTGTAGGTACCACTGATCATCACCTGCATGCTCTTCAATTTTTTCAAGATACGTTGCGGTTACTTTAATAATTTCATCCTCTTCAGCTATTTGACGTAACGCCTTCTCAAAGTGAACATTATATCTGCGGTGGAATGCTGTGAACATCGTGCGATTAACGGTAGTTGCAATCCGCACCAGTTCATCTGCTTCTTCCATATTCATGGTCATCGGTTTCTCACAACATACATGCTTGCCTTTCAATAAAGCATCACGGCAAATCTCAAAGTGCTTATCGTTCGGTACATTGATAATGACACCATCGATATCTGCACGGTCTAATAGCTCATTGTAATCTTGGTAAGCAGGAATGCCTTGTTCCCGAAATGGAGCTAACCGTTGCTCACTTAAATCACAGACAGCCGTTAACACAGGATTATCGAGCTTGTTCTGTAGTGCATGCACATAAAATTTGGAAATGACACCCATCCCTATAATACCAACGCGAAATTTCATAAATTCCCTCCGATTTGAAATGAATTTTTATTTTTATCTCGCCTGTATTTCTTCCTTACTCTGGGGAACTGCAACATCAAACTTAGATCCTAAACGTGTTAACTGTTCGTACACTGCAAGATCTATTGCCACGGTATGGGTATGCTCCCGGCCCGTAGCCTCCAAATATCCTGGGTAGACTACTTTTTTATCTTTCGAAACGGGAGGACAGTCCAGTAAAGTCTGAAGCATCTGATCCATATGGGACGTAAATTCACCTTCGGGACGGAAAGCATCCACTTGGATGGCTAGAAAAAAGTGACCAATATTCTGATCTTCCACCCCTGTATGCTCCTTATCGGGTTGAAGAAGCTTCGGATCTGGTCCAACATTTGCTCCAGATAACACGCCACATAGAATATCAACGACAAGCCCTAACCCATACCCTTTCGCCCCCCCGGTAGCCAGAGAGCCTCCTAGCATTTGCAAATGACCTGTACCCTGATCAAAAGCCGCAGGATCTGTGACTGGACGGCCTTCATCATCAATCAACCATCCTTCTGGGATTCTCTCTCCTCTGCGTTCGGCAGCTCGGATTTTACCCGTGGCTACTACAGTCGTACTCATATCTAACACAAACGGAGGCAGGTGTTCTGCTGGAGCGCTGATAGCAATCGGGTTCGTTCCTATCATATTCACCTTGCCATTCAGAGGACGAGCGATAGTCTGAGAACCTAGATTCGTCATCGCAATGCCTATCATCCCGGCTTCCAAAGCTTGTCCCGTATAGTAACCAGCACTTCCGAAGTGCGAAGAATTTCGGACAACAACACAGCCAATCCCTGATATTTTAGCCTTTTCAATGGCAAGCTCCATGGCTCTCACACCAGCGGACAAACCCAGCCCATGATTGGCATCAATCACTGCCGTAGCAGGAGATTCTGCAACGATTTTCTGCTCTGCTTTGGCATTCACCCTTCCATCTTGCAGACGGGCTACATAGATTCGCTCAAGATTTGTTACGCCATGCGTATCGAATCCATTCTCATCTGCATAACACAGCACCTGAGCCGCCAGTTGGCTGCTCTTGGCATCCACGCCACATGCACTGAAAATGTCGGTCACAAATTGAAACAACTCTTGTTTTACAATCTGTACTTGCGGGTTGTTGTTAGGTTTAGACATATTCTTGAACCACATCCCATCCACTCTTATAGGTCTTATGTTTGCTAATTGCTAGCAGTAAATCTCGAATACGCACTGCGTACTCTTCCAATTCTGCCAATGAAATATATTCATCCTCCGCATGTGCACCATGAGTTCCAAGGCCCCCCGGTCCAAAGACCACTGTGTAATTCCCTGAACGTTGAGCCCACATCGCATCACAGGTGAAGGCTTGGTGGAGATGGCTTTCTGGATTGCGTACCCACCCTAACGAAGATAAAAGACTCTCATAACCCGAATGACGATTATTTAATACCGGCAAGCCCTGCTTCACCCAAGTTAACGTGCAAATCTCTGACGCTGATGCTGCAGTAGATCTAGCAAAAGCCACGTTACGGTATTGCTCCGTGAACTGAGCTATCAGTTCTGGTATTACGCTATCTACAAGCTCTTTGATTAGATATCCGCATTCATTTGAAGGATAAGCAAAATTCATAAGGAGTCGCCCAGATCCATATACTTTATTGTGCATATGTCCTGTGTGAATCCCTGACAGGCACATCTTACCTCCGGCCTCCTCTATAGCGGGGGCTACCTTGGCAAACATTCGTTCCGCCAGATAACTGAGAAGCAGTGTGGCATTGTGCCCCATATGGGGTGCATCGTCTGTGGCATCTTGTCCCATTACATCAATACGCGCTGTCATCGCACTAGTAGATTGGTCAAAGAAAACTCCATCTGAAGGTTCTGCGAACAGATTCAGATCTCCAATCCACCCTTCTTCAGCCAGTAATTTACTGCCGTAGACGCCCATCGCACCACCTTCTTCACCAGATACACATTGGATAAGCAAGGTATAATTGTTAAAAAGATCTGGCTCAGCTTCAATAGCAGCTTGTATCCCAGCAAGTAGAGCTACGCCCGGACCCTTCATATCCACAGCACCACGGCCCATGAATTTCTGTCCATCCCAAATTACTGGTAAGTCACCGTCTACTGTATCCATATGGAAGTTGAACATCAGTGTCTGCTCGGGTGATCTGGGTGGTCCAATACGCAAAACTAAATTAGGCTGTGAGGACCAAAACATATCTCCCATTTCAGCAGCTCGCTCCGTCACATTTAGCGGCATCCCTTGTTGATCCAGTTGTTCAGGTTGAGGTGCAGCATAGTAAGCAATTTCACATCCCAATGTTTCTAGCGCAAAAGCTGCATATAACTCCTGAGCTTTGGCGATTTCGGATATAAGTCCTGTTTCCATGGGAGAGATCGTATTTATTTGAATTAACTTTATTAATAAGTCCGAATGCGCTGAGGTAAACAATGTCTTCAAGAGATATTCACCCCTTTCTCATCTGCCCACTTCCAAAGATCTCATGTGGTCTCGACATAGATTTCTCGAAGCAATCTTTCCATCTTCTGTCCGTAAGCTACATAAGCTTCCTTAGCTTCTTCCGAACCTGAACTTTGATGTAGATGTGGAATCAGGTGCAGATGTGGCTCGATGGATATAATTCCACTATAGTTGTGGTCAGATAACCAGATCAGACAATCTCTAACTCTGGAATCTCCTTCACCAGGTAGGGTGTATTCTTCAAATCCTGTCTTACGGATGCCATCTTTAATGTGGACATGCGACACGTACCGCCATACCTTTTTGAGGTATTCAAACGTATCATAACCATAAGCAATGCCATTACCTGTATCGAAGAGCAGTCGAAAGTGTGGACTATTCACTTGCTCAACAAGTTCTAAAGCATGACCGGGATGACTTCCTGCCCAACCTGAACAATTCTCATGAAGCAACGTAATGTTGGCCGCTTCAGCAAGTTCGGTCAATTGATGCATGCGATCCAGTACTCGCTGTCTCCATTCCATATCAGGCAAACCATCATTAGGATAAGACATGATCCTTACATATTTCGCACCCAGTTTGTTCATTCGATCCGCAAGAATTCTTAGTTCTTCCAGATCCTTCTCAAATGGGTGGGTAATCGGCCTTTCCCAATTAGCAATGCGCGAAGCAATAGCCGTAACATGTAAAGACGCCTGTTCAAGACGATTTCGCACATCCTCAAATCTAGCGTGATCCCAATCTGCCATGGCTTGTCCATACACAGACCGAATTTCAATTTCGTTCCATCCTAGTTCCTCGTGCGCACGAATCTGAACATCTAAGTCTGCACCTGCTTCATCACTAAGACCGGAGACAATCCACCCAGAGGACCTAGACATGAAGTTTCACCTTGGCATAAAAGTCTGATACAGCAGCAATAACCTGTTGGACATGCTCATCCGGCATTTCTGCATATAACGGTAGAGCAATCGATTTTTGAGTAAAAGTCTCCCCATGTGGGAAATCTCCTGCCTCATGGCCTATACCAGCAAATGCAGGTTGCAATGGTAGTACAGACGGATAATAAATCTGTGTTTCTATCCCCTGCTCCTTAAGATATAACTGCAATTCATCTCTACGTTCCGCTTGCATTACGTAAGTGTAATAAGCACGACTATCATGGTTCTCAGTGACTACATATACATCAGGAGATAGAGCATGAAGTGCAGCATTATACTGGGCAGCAATCTGTCGGCGGCGATGCAGAAGATCATCGAACCGTGACAATTTATGCGTCAGATAAGCAGCTACTACTTCATCCATACGATGGTTATATCCTACGAAATGATGATAGAAACGAGTGATACCATCTTGCCCATGATTACGAAGCATTCGGCTAATCCGGGCAAGTTCATCATCGTCCGTCACAATGACGGCCCCGTCTCCAATACCTCCAAGCGGTTTGGCTGGGAAGAAAGAATATAGACCCGCATCGCCAAGTCGGCCCGCTTGTTGTCCATCTTGGATTGCCCCTAATGAGACTGCACTGTCTTCTAACACTCGAAGCCCATATCTATCCGCTATCTCGCGAATCGATTTCATATCGGCCATAACCGAGAATAAATGGGTGGGGATGACCACTTTACTGCTAGGTGTAATTTTCCTTTCCAGATCTTCAGGGTCCAGCATTCCTGTAAGTGGATTAACATCTACAAAGATTGGATTTGCTCCCAGAAGTACAATCGTACTAGCGGTAGAGATGAAAGAGAAAGCAGGGGTCAATACATCCACTCCTGGTCCCACGCCCATAGCTTTTAAAAGGATCGTTAATGCCGTCGTTCCATTGGCTACCGCAATCACATGCTGTGCACCCGTGTAACTACGTATAGCTTGTTCAAATTCGGCTACACGCTCTTTGAGAATGAAGTTATCTGATGTGCCCACTTCATATACAATATCCTTAATTTTCTGACGATCTTCTGCATACCTTGCTGCATAATTGAAGAATGGGATAGTCATCACTGCTCCCCCTTCTGGAAATACTGGCGTATATGTCCGCATACTTCTGCTAATTGTTCATCTGTAACATCGGGATACATTGGCAATCCAACGGCTCGGCTTGATGCACGCTCTGCATGAGGCATATCGCCTTGCTTATAACCTAGGTGCTTGAAGCAAGGTTGTGTATGAAGGGGATGAGGATAATAGACTTCCGTTCCAATCCCCTGCTGTGTCAAATAATCGACCAATCCATCCCGGTCTTCAGTCTCTATAAGATATACATAATAGACTGCATTTGCAGACTCATCGCCACGTTCCCGAATTACGGGAGTTTGAACTTGAGGAATATCTCGCAGTTCTGCATCGTAGGAGGCAGCTAGGTAAGCGCGTCGTGCAATCTCTTTTTGTAAGAACTGAAGCCGAACTAGCAAGATCGAAGCTTGAACATCATCCATCTTACTGTTGAACCCTACAATTTGATGGATGTAAGGAACGGATTCTTCCTGACCGTGAATACGGAGCTGTCGAGCTTGCTTAGCGATATCATCATTATTTGTAAGTACCAATCCAGCGTCACCTATCGCCCCTAACGTCTTGGTGGGGAAGAAGGAGATTACTCCCGCATCACCAATGAGACCCGCATGTTGGCCATCATGGAACATGCTAATAGCTTCCGCGCTATCTTCTAGAACAAGCAGCTCATGCTTCTGCGCGATCTTATGAATGGCTGTCATATCTGCTAACTGAGTGAACAAATGAACGGGCATAATGGCCCGAGTGCGAGGTGTAATTTTCTCTTCAATCTGATTCACATCGATCATATACGTGGCCGCATCGATATCACAGAATACAGGTGTAGCGCCTACCAGTGCTATGCTAGAAGCCGAGGCAAAAAAAGAATAACAAGGAACAATTACTTCGTCCCCTACACCAATTCCCGCAGCACGCAGCATAATAATTAGGGCATCCGTGGCATTTCCTACAGCTATACAGTGCTTAGCCCCTGTGAACACTTCCAAAGCTTTCTCCAATTCTTGAACGGCAGGTCCATTCGTAAATCTACCTTCGTCAATGACTTGATCCAATCGTTGTGAGATCAAAGGCCACTGTTCTTTAAAAGATTTAGCCCCCGAAAAAAAAGCTACACTCATTCGCTCACCCCATATTCACCATATTATAGGCTCCAAGTTCTGGAGATAACGCTGGGGTTAGCAAGCCACATGTTTCTTTGGCCTGACATATCACCCGGACTACGTTGGCATTGAATTCCAGATCACTTACAGGTTTTTCTCCGATTCCTGCAAAGTATTGATAATACTCAATGAATACAGCAGAAAGGGGATCATCGTGCATAATATGCTCTTCTAATAAATGACCATTTCCATCACAGATTTCTAACCAAGCATGACTGTCGTCTTGTGCCGAAGGATAATATCCGCAGAGAACATGACTATCGAAATTCAACTGAATTCTACGCTTGCGAATAGGGGTAGCCAAATTTGAACTAAGTCTGGATATCACACCATGCTCTTGATACAGGGTGATTTTGGCCATGCCCATCTTAGGAATAACGTGTTCACCAATGAACATATCTTTGACTTCAGATGCTACCACTTCGGCACTCGTTCCTCCGAGGAACAAGGCCAACGCCACTAAATGTGGAATCTCTACATCAAATGCATTATGATGGCTTGGATTCGCTAAAGTGCGAGATAATCTAGATTTATTTTGTTCTGCTGTCAAGTAGCGAAGGGGGCCGTACACGCCTGACTGAATAAGTGTATGAATTTTCCGCGTTAATGAACTAGACAGCCAATTCGCTACTACAAGGATCTCACACCCATAATAATGTTGAATTTCCCGAATCACATCGAGTTCACTCTCAGTGGTCGTAAGAGGCTTTTCCATAACAATTTTGCGATAGCCATATTTCACAACTTCTCGCAGAGCTTCCGTATGAAGTTCTGGAGGGGTGCATATGTGAACCACGGTATTATCAGGCTCAAATCCCTCAACATCTCCCAGACTTGAGAAGCCTGTTAAGTTCGGTTGACTAGAACCAAGATTCGCAAAATTCGGATCTACGACTCCCACATGAGGATTGAACAGCGCTCTGTGGCTTCCCATCTGATAAGCTTTACGGAGGCAATGATAATGGAGACCTTTCCCCGCTCTTCCAAATCCAATGATCAAAGATTGAAGCATGAACGAACCTCCTTCTTCCTTCTTAAGTCAACCCCCCGCTGTAACGTGTTGAAATCTTGCCGCTTTCACGAAGTCGTTCATTTTTAATGGATCTTTGATGCCTTGAGTCTCCACTCCGCTACTTACATCTACAGCGGATAATCTAGTCTCTTCAAGTGCACGAACTATGTTCTCAGGGTGAAGCCCACCAGCGAGAATCAAGGGATGTGGACTTTGCAGCTTCTTTACTTCACTCCAAGCAAAGCTTTGTCCTGTTCCTCCTGTACTACCTTGTACAAAGGTGTCCAGAAGAAAAGCACGAACCACATTTTGATACATAATTAATGCATCTTCAGGCTGAAGATCAAGTCCGCCCATATGCAGCGTTTTGACTACAGGGCGTATACTTTTGCTACAGTAATGAGGGGTTTCTTTGCCATGGAGCTGAACCATGTCTAATTGACAGAATTCAGCAATTTGATTCATCTCCCCAAGTTCTGTATTTACAAATACACCCGTTGTTGTAACGTAAGGAGGAATAGATCTAATGATTTCTTTCGCAGCATAGGGACTAATCTTTCGTTTCCCTTCGGCAAAGACAAACCCAATCGCATCCGCTCCAGCTTCTACAGCCGCCCACGCCGCTTCCTTTGTTGTCAATCCGCAAATTTTCACTCTAACCATAGCTATCTCCTTTATGAATAAAGTTAGATCGGAGCCACTTCTTTACGGGTAGCCTGTTTTAACTTCTGAATAAAATGACGTACTTCATTCTCCACGTTCTCAGGAGCAGCTTGTCTGATCACATTGATTAGTGCGCTACCTACGATAGCGCCGTCTGCATATTCACTAACTTCGCGTACATGATGCTCATTGGAAATACCAAACCCTACTGCCAACGGCAGATTCGTTACACTTCGAGCCTGCTTTACGAAAGCAGGGAGTTCCTCTGGCAAAGATTTTCGCTCACCAGTAACTCCAGTTACCGAGATACAATATAGAAAACCTTGGCCTTGATCTACAACGGCAGCTTCCCGTTCTTTACTTGTGGTCGGAGCTAAGAAAAAAATATTTTTAAGTCCTTTGGATTCAAAAATCTCTACATATGGTTTGGCCATAGTAGAAGGTAAATCTGGAATGATAAAACCGTCCACCCCTGCTTGCTTCGCATCTTCTGCTAAGGCTTCTAAGCCGTAAGCAAGAAAAGAGTTGCAATAACCCATGAAGACGATCGGTGTCTGTAGACCTCTACTTCTGAGCTCCTGCACCATAGAAATACACGCTTTCAGATTCACACCGTTCGTGACGGCCTGAAGACTTGCTTCTTGAATTGTAGGACCGTCAGCTAAGGCATCAGCATAGGGTACACCCAGTTCGATAATATCTGCCCCTGCTTCCGCAATCGCTTGAATGAGAGACGCGGAACCTTCAACAGTAGGATATCCTACTGGAATATATGGAATAAGAGCCGATTCACCTTTTTCTCGAAGTTCTGCAAATACAGCATCTATACGGTTCATACGAGCACCTCCGATTGCTTAATGTCTTTCAGTGCGGCTATAGCCTGACTTAGATCTTTATCTCCGCGACCTGATAAATTAACAAGCACTAGAGCATCAGAAGGCAATGTATCTAGTAATTTGAGGGCATATGCTACTGCATGCGAAGATTCAAGTGCTGGTAGAATCCCCTCTTTACGGCACAGCTCTTCAAATGCTAACAGCGCTTCTTTATCGTTAATGGATGTGTATTCCACACGGCCGGTATCTTTCAGATGACTATGTTGTGGACCCGCACCTGGATAATCTAGCCCTGGAGCAATGCTATGGGTCTCCAAAATTTGTCCATCCGCATCCTGCAACATGTAGGTCAGACTTCCTTGGATGATACCCAATGTGCCTTTTAATAGAGGTGAAGCATGCTTGCCTGATTCCAGTCCCTCGCCAGCAGCTTGTACTCCTACGAGCTTCACTTCTGGGTCAGCTAAAAATGCATTAAACATGCCAATAGCATTACTTCCTCCACCTACACAGGCAATGACATAATCAGGCAAACGTCCTTCAGCTTCTAGAATCTGTGCCCGAGCTTCATCTCCGATGATGGATTGAAAATCTCTGACCATGTCGGGAAAAGGAGAAGGTCCTACTGCGGAGCCGAGCAAATAATGTGTATCTTCCACATTCGTAATCCAATCCCGAATCGCTTCACTAATTGCATCCTTTAGTGTCTTCTGACCCGCGTGGACTAAATGAAGTTCTGCGCCTAATAAATTCATACGCTGGACATTCGGGGCTTGGCGTTCTGCGTCTACCGCTCCCATGTATACAACACATGTCAGACCCAATAAGCTACAAGCAGTTGCCACGGCCACGCCATGTTGACCTGCCCCTGTCTCTGCTACAATACGGGTCTTACCCATACGCTTGGCAAGAATGGCTTGAGCTAGTGCATTGTTAATTTTATGCGCCCCTGTATGCGTTAAATCTTCACGTTTCAGATACAGTTTGGCTCCCGCATGACTTGCTGTTAGGCGATGCAAAGCCGTGATCGGTGTGGGTCTACCTACGAAATTTTTGAGAAGATCTGCGATTTCTTTTCTGAAATCCGGCTCATCTTTAATTCTTGCGTATTCTCGGTTCAACTCTTCCAAATTCCGAATTAGCGTCTCCGCCACATAAGCTCCACCATATTGACCAAAGAAACCTTCCACTTGTGCTTTTAATTCCACGCTCATATCCTTAATTGCCTCCTCTTATGATTTGAGATGTTGTGAAACTTCAAGACCAGCAAATGCACGAACTTGTTGAGTAATATCGTTCGACTTGAGCAAGGCTTCTCCTACCAAGATAGCATCGAATCCTCTACGTTCTGCTTCTACAGCATCCGCTGCCGTAGCTAGACCACTCTCACTTACGGTAAGAGCCGTGTCTGGAATGATAGAGCGAATATCCTCAGATCTTCTCAGATCAACATCAAAACTCTGTAAATCCCGATTGTTAATCCCGATGATTCTTGCCTTGGCAATCACAGCCTCAGCAGCTTCTTCAGCAGTAAAGCACTCCACCAATGCATCCATCCCGAGATCCTGTGCTGTAGCGATCATCTCCGTAAGAAGTGAAGTATCTCCAATGCTTCGTACGATTAAAAGTACCGCATCAGCCCCGATGGAACGCGCTTCATAGATCTGATAAGGATCGATAATAAACTCCTTGTACATGACAGGAATATGAACACTGGGATCGTTGGCGACACGTTCTACAACATGTGCCCCTCCCCCAAAATATTTTTCATCCGCAAGTACAGAAATCGCCCGAGCTCCATTCTGTGAATACAATCTTGCAAGCTCAGCTGCTGCTAGACGATTCGGGAACTCACCCTTAGAAGGTGATTTCTTCTTAATCTCAGCAATTAATGAAATACCTGGCGCCTTTAATGCTGAATAGAAGTCTCTCACTGGACGTGCATCTCTTAATTTGCCTTGAAGATCAGATAAGGGCGAGTTTCTTTTTTTCTCCTCTACCTCTAAGCGCTTGTGCTCAACAATTTCATTTAGCATGAACATAATTTTGGGCCTCCTCATATATCATGTTGCTGCTTTGCACCAAAGCATGCAGCTTGTCACCAGCTTTTCCTGAAGCAATCGTCTCTTCCGCTAACCAATATCCTTCTCGAATCGTGTCGACATAGCCCGAGATCATCAGAGCTGCTCCTGCATTTACACAGGTCACTTTGCGAATGGCATCAATCCGCTTGCTTCCCTCAAACAACTGGTGTAGTATTTCTTTATTTTGCTGAACGGTCCCTCCTTTCAGATCGTGTATATCTACATAAGTTAAACCAATAGAATCTGGCTCCCAAAGCGTCTGACTTACTGAGCCCCCCTTAATTTCATATAGGACTGTAGGTGCGCATAGTGAAATTTCATCCATCCCATCCATTCCGTGTGCCACTAAGGCATGATCCGTCTGAATTGACGCTAGAATCTCGGCATATAAAGGAGCTAATAAAGCATTAGAGACCCCCATAAGTCGGCGCGTTGGCTGTAAAGGATTGCCGAGTGGACCCATTAAGTTGAAGATGGTGCGAAATCCTAGACTTCGGCGATGCGGGCCCCACGAGCTTACAGACGGATGGTAATGGGGAGTGAAAAGAAAAGCGAATCCATGTTCAGCAAGTGACGATTTCACTTGTTCACTTGGTAAGTCAATTCGAATTCCAGCCGCCTCCAGCAGATCCGCACTTCCGCACGAACTGCTTGAAGAACGATTCCCACATTTAGCTACCTTAGCCCCTGCTGCACTCACGACAAGAGCGGCGGCTGTCGATATATTAAATGAACCCAGCATATCTCCACCCGTTCCGCAAATATCCACCACATTTTCTACAGACTCCATCGCGCGCATCTTCGACCACATGGCCTTCAGATAACCCAGCAATTCTTCTTTCTCCGTGCCCTTGATCTCAGCAATGCCCAGAAAAGCAGCGACTTGAATGGGATCTGCGGTCTCCGAAAGAATATATTCCATACAAAATGCAGCTTCTGATTCAGATAGAGATTGTTTCGCGAGCATCTGTGTAAGGGCTTCTTTCAGCAATCTACTTGCACCTCCTGGCTAGGCAGAAAATATGTTACGACTTACACAATCTGTAACAGCTTGAGCAAATTTTTGAATACCTTCATCAATTTGTTCTTCAGATAGATTGGAGTAGCCTAGTATAAAGGTAGGCTTGTCCCGCTTAGTATGTGTAAAATAAACTCCCGCAGGATACACTTTCACTCCATAATTCAACGAGCGGCTCGCAATAACGTGTTCGCTAGCATCGCAATCCACCTCTAGCAATAGATGTAATCCAGCTTGATCTCCAAATATTTTTACTTTTCTACCAAATTGATGCTTTAGAGATCGGACAAGTCTGGCTCTTCGTGCAGCGTACAATTTGCCCATTTGATTCACGTGTTTGGCATATTGACCGTTGGAGATAAAATCTGCTAACGCTTCCTGTTCAAATGAAGGGCTCATACGATCTGCAATTCTCTTAATCGATAGAAATGGTTGGACTAATGGCCGCGGAAGAACCGCATAACCGATACGTAAGGCTGGAAACAATATCTTGCTGAAACTGCCTACATAAATAATACGTTCCGATGCACCGAGTCCCGCCAAAGCGGAAAGCTTGTATCCTTCGTAACGATACTCACTGTCATAATCGTCCTCAATAATATAAGCATCTTCTCGTTCTGCCCAACGAATCAGCTCATGTCGCCGTTCAAGAGACATGGTTACCCCTAAAGGGAACTGATGCGAAGGTGTGACATAAATGAGCTTAGTCTGACCTAAGTTGGAGCTCGTGTTCTGCTTCTTCATTTGCGAATAAATATGGTTCACAGATAATCCTTCACGATCCACAGGTACAGAAATGACGCGAGCGCCAGAATATCCAAAGATCTCACTCAAAATACTATGCGCAGGATCTTCAACTACCACCTGATCTCCTGGCCTAATTAATAATCTTGCTAGAATATCCAAAGCTTGGGTAGCACCGGTGGTCATCACAATTTGATCCGCCGTAACGGGAATGGATCTACTGGACCGAAGAAGTCTAGCAATCTCTCTACGCAAGTTCATGGATCCTTCAGCTGGACCATATCCCAAAAGTGCTGGGGTTGATTTTCTACAGGTTCGAACCAGTGACTTTTGCCATACATCCATCGGGAATACATCCCATGCAGGTACGCCGTGTCGGAAATCAAAAGGGATCGAGCTACTTGCTTCTGTACTTTCTTCTGGGGGGTTGTTGTAATTAGTAGGTAAGGATAATGCAGGTAAGCTAAGTGTTGAATCTAGTGTCTTAAGATTTACATCAAGCTCAGGTGAAACGGAGGAAAGCGGGTGAAATGCCGTATTGTCCGCGACAAAAGTTCCTGATCCTTTTTTCATAATCAGATACCCTTCAGCCTGTAATTGTTCATAGGCTTGAATTACTACGGATCTTGAAATTTCAAGCTGTTCTGATAACTGCCTGGTTGGGGGTAATGCTTCATGTTTTTGCAATGTTCCAGATACGATTAACTTCTGAATCTGTTCATAAATTTGTCGATTCAATGGGATTGTTGATTTCTTATCCAATTGGATGAACAATCCTTGTACCATAATTACCCTCCCAACTAGTTAATGGGCAACATTAGTAATCTAAATACAAAGTCGAAATGTCAGTTTGTATGAGGTTATAGCTCATTTGTTCTCACATGTCTTGGTAGAGTATAACTTTAATAGTCTAAGATTAAAACAACCAATTTAGAATGGGTAGACCATACCAATTCTTAAATAAAGCGTATACAATTGGTCAGGTCCTATACAGGATATGGAGTTTGAGTCTTCAAGATATATCCAATTCCCCCTTTATTCTCTGTTTTTTTAAAATAAAAAAGATGTTAATCTCATACTGACCCGTCTCATTTATAGACTTCATCATGATATGAGAGAAACATCTTTTGCAACTTGCTATTCTCTAATCTCTTGGGTAATCCAGTCCCATAATATCCATAAACGGAACTTTAATTAAAGTCTCAGATTGCTGAACATGCACCTTACCGGTTCTAGAATCCAGATGCACAATTTGTCCTCGCAGCAATTCTTCTCGTCCCCACATCGTGAGTAGAATTTCTGATTTCTCCTGATAAGCTTCTGTAATTTGATTCCCAATTTCTTCCATTACAAATTCATCCCTTGTGGGGCGTTTAGGTACTTTAGATTTTGCCAACTGTATTCCTCCTGCTGTGAAGCTACCATTTTAAAAAGACTACTCACTAATATACCAGAAATACGTGATTATGTTTATGAAATTCAGACTTTAATGAGAAGAGAATGAAAATAGAAAAAAATGATGAGAAATGTCATTTTATCTGATTTTATTAAATTTCATAATTTTCTCTGCACTTTTTGTAGAAAATTAGGAACATGAGTAGTTATCTTTTTCCTTCCCATTCTCCATAAAATTGTTGTAAAAATTGCTCCATGAATATATGCCTCTGCTCCGCCAATTCTTTAGCATACGTGGTATTCATTAAATCTTTTAACTTAAGCAGTTTGATATAAAAATGAGCAAGCGTTGTCTGGTCATTCGCACGATAATCCACTACATCCGAGGCAATGACCTTCTGGGGATCATGCATGGCTCTTCCTTTGGCTCCACCGTAAGTGAATGCTCTAGCTATACCGATGGCCCCCATTGCATCAAGTCGATCTGCATCCTGCACTACTTTACCTTCGATCGTCTCCATGCGTGGATTGACTCCCCCATTATAGGACATGGTCGCAACTATTAGCATGACATGTTCCAAAATCTCCATAGAACTTACATGGATTCTCAGCCAATCTCTTACTCGATCGAGCCCTTGCTGCTTGGATTCATTCAGCTTTTCATCCGCTATATCATGAAGTAGTGCAGCTAATTCACACACAAAGGGATCGGCCTGCTCAAGGGTAGCGAGCTCAAGCGTCAACTTGCGAACTCTGTCGATATGCCACCAATCGTGTCCGGTATAATCGGACTGTAATGCCTGTCTCACAAATTGTTCTGCTAGCGTTATAATGTTCTCCTGTTGATTCAAAATAAACCTCCATGTTTTCACTATATATTCTAGTTAATCCGGTAATTCAATGGTTTCAGAGATTCTACTTTTCAAGAGTTCAATCAGTTCTTCATCCATAAATCGATATTCATCTGGAATATCTAGTCGAATGATTCGTTTATCCTGAAGTTCTAGAGCAAATTTCTCGCTAAGTCTACGTTGATGCTTTTTTTCCATTACAAAAATAAAATCAGCCCATCCGATATGACCGGCATTCACTTTAATTCTAGCTCTATCTTCTGTTCCAGCTGACTGTACATCAAATCCTACATAGTGTTTGAATATATTCTCTGCGGTAAGACTCCTCCATTGATTGCGGCTGCAAATAAACAATAATTTAATCATCTTCACTCCACTCCATTACTTAATAAGTTGATTATTGACTGATGACCACAGAAGAAGATATTATATCATTCCTCAAAGGCATATGATCCAAATGAGTACCTTGCTGAATAGTAACGTAAGCTCCTAATTCTTTAACATAAGTATTCGGGCCATTAGCGGAATCTGTCGACAAACTGAGTGTATATAATCCTCCATCTAAAAATTGGTTCTCCACTGCAAACCCCGAAGCTTGAACCCAAGCCGAAGTTTTAGATATAGATATAAGTTGACCTTTACGCACAATCTCCCCTACAGCATATTTGGGTCCCGGATTTTTGATAATAGTAAGCTGATGACCATCCTTTAATATGAATTCCACAAGGGTGATCTGGGCCATTTCACTTTGCTTTATAAATGATTGAACAGCCTCATTTTTAGTTGCAAAGAATGTTAGCATTTCACTTGGCTTTGTACGCTCATCGCTACATCCCACCATTAGAAAAACCCCTATTATTGCAACAATATAGAGTTTTTTGCTTTTAATAGAATTCCCTCCTCCGCTTTTTTTCTATAATTAGCATAAAGATAAATTCTATATTTTTCCTTTTGTTATAACTTGATCTATGTAAAATAGCACCTCAAGTGCCGTTCTAGAGATGCTCTCCAAAATTCCTACTCATTGATGTATAGAGACTGCATTACGAATTTTTTTATTTAATTCATTCAGATTGGGAGCTTTCACTAATGTAGAATCAGCCAAATTATATTTTTGTTTGAGTGTTAGAATTCGAGTAACACTTTCATCAATTCGTTTTGGAGAAATTTGTCCGTTTTTGACACTATTACGCAGCATTTGAAAGACAACATCGACATTATCATATCCATGAGCGACCATCACCATATCCGCACCTGATGCTACTGCTTTAACGGCTGCTTCCCCAATTCCATAATTCTCTGCAATGGCACCCATCGTCAAATCATCCGTAATAATGACCCCTTTAAATCTTAAGGTTCGGCGTAATTGATCGGTCATAATGGTCTTGGACAAAGAGGCAGGGTATTTATTATCGATTTTGGGAAAAAGAATATGCGCCACCATCACCGCATCCGCTCCTTGATGAATCGCTTCTTCAAAGGGCAACCATTCAAAAGATTTAAGCTGGGCCAAAGTTTTTGAGACCACAGGTAGGGCTAGATGTGAATCCACCGCGGTATCCCCATGTCCTGGAAAATGTTTGACTACAGAGATTGTTCCTTTGGACTGGATACCCTTCATAACGGCAATGCCCATTCTCGATACAATGTCGGGCTTCGCTCCATAAGATCTCACGCCAATAACCGGGTTATCCGGATTGCTGTTGATATCTAACACGGGAGCATAATCCACATTCATCCCCAAAACTTGTGAAGCTTCACCTAAATATTGCCCCATTTGTTGAGCGTATTCTAAATTATCCTTCGCACCAATATCTACGGCATTCGGAAATTTATAAAGCCCAGGTAGCCGACTTACCCTCCCTCCCTCTTCATCCACAGAGATAAAAAGGGGAGCAGCATTGCCTTGGTTCCAAGCCTTCAACTGGTTCACATAACTCGCTAAACCTTGTGGTGTCGAGACATTATTTTTATAAAAAATAACTCCACCCACGTGTTGCTCTTTAATCATTTTTTTCGTTGCAGCATTCGCCGTGGTTCCTTCCATTCCAGCGATCATCATCTCTCCCAATTTTTCTTCTAAGGTCATATTCTTCAACTGCTCATGAACTATATCTACTAATGAAGAATCTGACCTCTCTATAACTCGGGTAGGTAAGCCACTGGATGACTGCTCAAGCAGTATCGGTTTGGGAGCATCTACCGAAGGTGCCGAAGTACTATGATTAGAGGAACAACCTGCACACAAAAAGCAAGCAACTAGTAAACCTATCCTTTTCCTTGTTAGCATTCTCACAGGATCTCTCCTCTACCTACTTATTAAAATAATTGATTACAATTTCAAATGTATCCGATGTATTCTCTTTTTCATTTCATCCATCTTATTCCATTATAACTTAATTCGATCAGAAGCAAGCAAGAGCGAAATCTTATTATTAAGCAATACAGCCGTTAGATTTTAGCATTCAAAGCAAAAAGGCTACATTAAAGTAGCCTTTTTGCTTTGAATGCTTTACACTCGTTCTTCGATTTCTCGTAATCGGGTAAGGATTCTTCGTTTGCGATATAACATTCGAGCAGCCTCTGCAACTTCCTCTAAGGCTTTACGATTCGTATAAGCGCCGAAAAACATACCTGCAACAGGTACCGTCTGCAGCAGTTTTTTCCATCCCCAGTTATCGCGGTAGACTGTAATTACTTCGCGCCAGCCTTGGATATTGGACATAGCCGTAGAAGCGCCAGCCGTGATATCTGCCCCGTCCCCTACTCTGAGGTTGAGCTCCTCTAAAATCGCTCGCTTACCTACAATATCAGACGAAGCGAACTGCATTACTTTAACTGTAAAAATACGTTCAATCTTCTCTGTTGGATCATATCCATAGCAAAGGGCGATTTCTTGGATGACTTTCAAGGATAATCCAAGAATAGCAGGGATATCAGCCGCAAGTGTAAATACGCCCCCGAATCCGGTCGTTGCTCCTTGCAAGGTTGCCACATTTCGTCGATTATGAGCTAAACCTAAGGCCACTTGATTCATAATCGCTAGAGAATAGGGTCCCTGCTCATATCCACCATTAGCTAAGCTATCCTTGGCTAGCATTCTGCTAACTTTGCGGTCAGCTACGAGGTACTTTCCTCCATTTTGAATATATCCTCCCAGCTCGTCCAGCAAATGCCCAATCTTTTCATGTATAATTCTTGGCGTGATCTTATCCAGCAATTTGAAAGGTAAGCGGGCCAGACGATCCCAGACCATTAATTTGTTCTGCTCTTTCTCCCATTTCGTTATTTCGGCAAGCGCCGCTCGCAACTCAGCCGCAGTTTCAAACTGCATCATCTCATGCATAGGTTGATTCAATATACTGTCTCCCCCTTTATAATAGGAACAAATACATGCGCTTCGTGCTAACCTTTTCTTTTCATAGAATCTCGTCACGAACGTCAATATGGCTAGGTATGGGTAATACTAATTAACCATTCGGGATCGTAAGTTACCTTCCGGTGAGTTAATTATATCCATATGGAGATGAATGCGTGTATGAAGCAAGCTATGATTATTATGAATCCTTCGTCCGGTAAAGAAGAAGCAAGGCAGCATCTTCAGCACTTAGAGAATGTACTTCATGAACAACAGTATAAAGTAATTGTAAATGAGACCGCGAAGGAATTGGATGCGACACATTTCTGTGCAGCTGCTTGTCGTGATCGGTATGATCTCGTTGTATCCATAGGAGGAGATGGCACCCTACATGAGACAATCAATGGGATGCATCATCAGGAACATCGGCCGCTGCTTGGTATCATTCCTTTAGGAACTGTCAACGATTTCGCTCGTGCTTTACATATTCCTTTAGATCCTGGGGAGGCCGTTCGAAATATAGCATCAACGCATACGAAATCTGTAGATATTGGGCAACTGAATGACCAGCTCTTCGCCAACGTAGTAGCCGCAGGCTCTTTAGCAGAGACCCTCTCCAACGTGTCATCCGACGATAAATCTAAATTTGGAGCGCTCGCTTATATAAAAGATGGAATGAAAGAACTCACCAGTAAGTCCATTCATACGATGCATATTACGTACGACGGGAAAACGTGGGAAGGACAATCTCCATTGTTCATAGCAGCCCTAACAAATTCTGTAGGTGGATTTGAGAAGCTTGCTCCACAAGCTGCTGTTGATGATGGACTGCTCCATTGTTTTATTATCAAAGATCTTAATCTCGTGCACACGCTCACCGCAGGCTTCTCCTTATTGCTCGGCAAACTAAAGAACCATAAAGAAGTTATCTACTTCACAGCACGGGATGTCAAAGTGACCTCCTCGGAGAAGGTAGCTACAAATGTAGACGGAGAAGAAGGTACCTCCCTCCCTATCCATCTGCAAGTTTTACCTAGCCATATTAAAATCATTGTGCCTGAATAATCCTAAGTTCTGCTTTTAGCTTACAAATTATGTATAGATCATTAATCAGAGCCGACGTGGGGGAACAATGTATCTCCTACTAACCAAGAGCTAATCTATTTAGGCATTCATGATGCCCCCCTCGCGGCCTGACACTTGAATCACTAATACCGAATTCTACTCTTTCTCTTTATACTTCTATGTTACGGATGATTCTCGCCGGATTGCCTCCAACAATAGTATTCTCAGGAACATCCTTAGTTACTACAGCACCTGATGCGATGACCACATTATCCCCTATATTAACCCCAGGATTAATTACAGCCCGTCCACCAATCCATACATTATCGCCTATTTTCACAGGCTTACCGTATTCCGGTCCTGCAATGCGTTCATACGGATGAATCGGATGTGTGGCTGTATAAATATGAACTCCGGGAGCTAAGAAGCAGTTATCTCCAATACGTACTTCGCATACATCGAGTATTGTGCAGTCAAAATTCGCGAAAAAATTCTCTCCTATATGAATATTATATCCGTAATCACAGCGAAAATTAGGCTCAATATAAAGTGCTTCACCTGTTGAACCGAACAATTCCTTTATCCATGCTGATCTTTGGTCCAATTGCTGTTCATCTGAGCTGTTGAATAATCTTGTCATTTTCCGAGCATAGTCACGCTCCTGAATCAGCACCGGGTCTGTTGCGTTGTATAGTTCGCCTCGTAGCATTTTTTCTTTTTCATTACTAAAACTCATGGTGTATAACTTCCTTTCCATTCTAAGACTCCCTAATAACCTACTTAGAGTATCTTTCTATATTCTATTTCATGTATTCACATTACATCATATACCAAAAAAACGATGTCTGAGTAGTCTCAGACACCGCCATACCTACTATAGCTTTATAATACGTCCTGTTTCCTGAGATTCAAATGCAGCAAGAATGACTTTCAGAGACTTCAAGCCTTCTTCACCTGAAATCGTAGGAGGCGTCTTGGAGATAATGGATGTTATGAATTCATCAATAACACCACTCGGCACTTGCTTCTCATTGGTCGCCATGGCTCCCACTTTATAAGTCTCCACCGTCTCATTATTTAGTTCGACAATAACTTCATTGCCTTCAATCGTTCCAATCTTCATGACCCCATTCTCACACCAGAGTACGGTACTGTTGTCTCCGCTTTGATATTGAGTCCAGCTTGCTACGAGCGTACCCACTGCGCCACTTTTCATGCGCAGTATACAGGTGGCATTGTCATCTACTTCTGTTCCCTCTTTATGAATCGTACCGATGAAGCCAGCAACTTCAGCCACTTCATCCTGAAGGAGGTAGCGAATAAAATCTGATTTGTGTACGCCTAGGTCACCCATAGCCCCCATCATAGCTTCTTCTTTATTGAAGAACCAGCTATCTCTTCCATCCACACTCCATGATTCTGGACCTGGATGTCCGAAGGCTGTACGGAAGGTTAATACCTTACCCAACCGTCCTGAGTCCATAATTTCCTTGGCTTTCACATGCGGAGGCATTAATCTCTGATTATGGCCCACCATTAAGTACACGCCATTTTTCTTGGCTGCTTCAATCATTTGTTCAGATTCTTCCACGGTTGTAGCCATCGGCTTCTCAACTAGTACATGAAAGCCTCGATTTGCTGCTGCAATAGCTACGGGTGCATGTAGATAATTTGGGGTACATACACTTACTGCATCCACCTTTTCCTTGGCAAATAGTTCTTCGTAACTCGTATAAGCACGAATATCACCATATTGCTCTGCCACTTCTTGCGCACGTCCCGGAACGGGATCGGCAAAGGCTACGAGTTCAACATTGGGATTAGATGCATACTCAGGAATGTGTCTGCGCTGAGCAATGGCACCACATCCAATTACAGCAACTTTAATTTTAGTCATGGATTTAATACTCCTTTAATATGAATGAATTTAAAAAGTTGGTCTTGTAGTTTTTACCCAATTATAACTGTTTTCCACACTTTGCAGAGGAGAGATCTGACAATAATCCTGTTCTACTATCAACCACTCTACTCCTGCTTGTTGCGCAGCATTCATTACAGCCAGCAAATCGACAACCCCTTTGCCTAACTCCAGCGTAACCATTTGCCCTTCTTGATCCGTGCTGAAATCTTTCAGATGAAGCAAGGGAAGACGTCCTGCGTATTTTTGAATGTACTCCAATGGATCTTGTCCAGCATACTGAACCCAGCAGACGTCCATCTCAACTTGAACAGCCTCAGGCGACGTAAGTGCAAACATAGCATCAAAGGCAAAAGCGCCATCCACTTCATCTTGGAACTCAAAATCATGATTATGATAACAGAAAATTAACCCTTGTTTTTTGGCTTCCTTCCCAATTGCCTGCAATAGAACGAATAATTCTTTCCATGCGCTTCCACCTGGGCGATCTTCCGGAGCCAGATATGGACAGACTAAGTACGTTGCACCTATCGTTTTCAGATAATCCATTTCTTTTTGAAGGTCATCCTTCAAATTCTGTAATGGGACATGGCTACTAAAACCTTTAAGTCCAAGCTCATCTAAGAGCGCTTTCATTTCCTCGGCCGGAATATCTCCATATCCTGCGAATTCTACACCTTCATATCCTAATTCAGCCACTTTGCGCAGCGTTCCCTTAAAGTCTGTTTCCGTCTCATTTCGCAATGTATACAACTGAACACCAATACCTAATTTATCCATGTCCATGCACCTCAACTTTCAAGAGTATTTTATTGCCCTATCTGATACCATCATACTTAGGAACCATAGATTATGAACATACACAATATTCTCAGAACATGAACTATCTGATCACTTTCTGAGTCATACTATCTGACCGGAGGAACCTCCCTGTGAATACATCCTTACTCATCTGTGACTATTCTTATCATGATACAACCTTCATATCCAGTTATAAAAGTGGACTTACCAACTACCTGTTTCGCTTACAGACGGAAGGCTCTTCTACCGCTTCTTTTCAAGGTCATACCTATCAGCTTCACAGTGGCGATCTATTGTTACTTAAGCCCGGAGATGATTACCACTTAAGTGTGGAGGACAATGAAACTGAGCATGGTGGTCGCCTGTCTAGCGGGGATTATTACTTATTTTGTGAAGGACCTTGGATTGATCAGTGGTGGTATAGCAAAAAACGCTCTTCGGTAAACGCAATCGGTATAGACGATAAATTAATTGGCCTTTGGAGGAACCTTCTATTGGAAAAACGAAGAGGCCCCTTGGGCGAGGACCTAGAATTGATGGATTATATGTTAAAAAGCCTCTGTCTCTACATGGACCGAGCTATCATCGAAAATACTCATAATAATCGCAAGGTCTTCGCTTCTCTTCGTCTCAAACGTTTTGTAGAAGAACATGCAACCGTCACCTTCAAATTGGAGGAAGCTGCGGACTATGCTGGACTTAGCTTATCGAGAGCTGTACGGCTTTTCAAAGACAATTATGGAAAAACTATGATTCAATATGCCATTGAAATCCGCTTGAACGCTGCCGTAGAACGGATGAAATATAGTTCCCTTACCTTAGAAAATATCGCTGAGACATGCGGATTCTCCAGCTATTCTTATTTTCATCGTGTATTTCGTGCCAAATTCGGCATGACTCCACTCCACTATCGAGCAAAACATCAAACCAAAAACTAAACAGTACCTAATGACTTAGATATGAAAAAGCCCTGAGAATCATAACCAACTGATCCTCCATGTTAAAGATCGATAAGTTGGTCTAACCTCAGGGCATTTTATTAATTTATTCCCTTATCCTTGAGCATGAAAATCCTGTCCATCGAATGTCTCGCGAATGTGACCTGCTCGAA
The DNA here is from genome assembly GCF_017874255.1 of Paenibacillus shirakamiensis. Classification (GTDB taxonomy): domain Bacteria; phylum Bacillota; class Bacilli; order Paenibacillales; family Paenibacillaceae; genus Fontibacillus; species Fontibacillus shirakamiensis. The sequence continues at coordinate 1,418,424 of NZ_JAGGLD010000001.1, forward strand.
TCACAAAATCGCCAAAGTGCTCATTTGTGAACCGATCAGACGCATACTGCGCTAACATCGGTTTTAATGATCCAAGAATTTCGGATTCCCCGATATTCTCCTTGTATAGCTTATTCAGACGATTCCCTGTATGTCCTCCACCTAAATACATATTATATTTACCAGGTCCCTTACCAATAAAAGCAATCTCGGCTAACATGGGACGAGCGCAGCCATTGGGACAACCGGTCATCCGAATCACGATACTTTCTTCTTCAAGCCCTACCTCTTTGAGCATAGGATCTATTTTGTCTAGAAGCGTCGGAAGATAACGCTCGGATTCAGCCATAGCAAGGCCACATGTCGGGAAGGATACGCAAGCCATGGAGCTTCTTCTAAGGGCTGAATAATGCTGCCCATCGGTAAGGCCATATTGTCTAATCAGATTCTCGATGTTTTTCTTTTTGTTAGGACTCACATTGGAGATAATGATATTTTGATTCGGAGTTAATCGGAAATCTCCGGTATGAATTTTGGCAATTTCTTTGAGCCCAGTCATGAGTAGATAGCTGTCCTCATCTTTTACTCGTCCATTTTGAACAAATAAATTAAAGTGCCACTTGCCATTACTTCCCTTCACCCAACCATACCGATCTCCATTGTCTTCAAAATGAAATGGTCGCGCAGTCTCCAAGCTCCATCCAAGTCGTGCGGTGAGCTCTTGTACGAACCAGTCCAATCCTCGGTCATCAATCGTATATTTGAACCGGGCGTGCTTGCGCACAGCTCGATCTCCATAATCTCGCTGAATCGTCACCGTTTTCTCAGCAACATCAATGAGCTGCTCTGGTGTACAGAATCCAATGACTTTGGATACTTGTGGATAGGTTTTGGAATCCCCATGTGACATCCCCATCCCGCCGCCAACCGAGATATTGAATCCTTTCAATTGGCCCTCTTCAACAATCGCAATAAATCCTAGATCTTGGGAGAACACATCCACATCATTAGAAGGAGGAACCGCTATACCAATCTTGAACTTACGAGGCAGATAGACTGGACCATAGATAGGCTCTTGCTCCTCATTATCACGGCTATCAATAATTTTCTCCCCATCAAGCCATAATTCATGATAAGCACGGGTTCTGGGATCCAGATGATCACTAACTTTGCTAGCCCAATGATATACTTCCGCATGAATCTCGGATTGAAATGGATTGGGATTGCACATGACATTCCGATTCACGTCTCCGCAAGCAGCAAGTGTGCTTAGTAAGGCATCGTTTACCGCACGAATCGTATTCTTCAGATCCCACTTCAAAACTCCGTGAAGTTGAAATGATTGGCGTGTTGTCAACCGAATAGTTCCATTCGCATACTTGTGTGCAACTTCATCCATCATGAGCCACTGCTCCGGCGTGACCACACCACCCGCAGCTCTAACTCGAAGCATGAACTGATAAGCCGGCTCCAACTTCTGTTTGTGTCGTTCATTCCGCAGATCACGGTCATCTTGCATATAACTTCCATGATGTTTCATTAGACGGTTATCATCTTCCGGGATGGAACCCGTAATAGGATCTGCCAACGTCTCTAACAGACTTCCTCGGAGATACATACTTCTACGTTTGATCTCCTCAACATCACTATGTGGAGCATCCTGTGGGGGATACTTTGGATATTCTTTCATTTGTACTATTCTCCTCTCCAATCCTTAGCAGGTCAGATTAATAGACATCCCGCTGATAACGTTTTTGCTGTTGCAACTGAGTCAAATAATCTGCTGCTGCTTCGGGACTAAGATTACCCTCTTGTTCAAGAATCGTAACTAATGCAGCATGCACGTCATGGGCCATCTTCTTCTCATCCCCGCATACATACAAAGCAGCACCTTCTTGTAGCCATTGGTATAATTCTTTTGCCTTTTCCAGCATCCGATGCTGTACATACACTTTTTGATCACGATCTCTAGAGAACGCAACATCCATTCGGGTTAAAGCACCCTCTTTTAGCCAATGCTGCCATTCTGTCTGATAGAGGAAATCTGTAGAGAAGTGTTGATCGCCATAGAATAACCAAGACTTCCCTTGCGCCCCTGTCTCTTCTCTTTCCCCTATGAACGCACGGAATGGAGCCACCCCAGTACCCGGTCCGATCATGATAATTGGGGTATTCGGGTCCTCAGGTAATTTGAAATTCGGATTGTGTTGTATATATACAGGAATGGACTCCCCTGATTCAAGACGTTCTGCTAATTGGACAGAACACACCCCATAGCGGTCTCTCCCTTGAAGATCATAGCGAACAGTTCTTACTGTGATATGGACCTCATCTGGATTGGATTGAAGACTGCTGGCTATGGAGTATAGTCTTGCAGGAATTTTTCGAAGCAAAGGAACCAATTGTTGAGCTGTAACTCCAATTAGACTATGGTCGACAACTAAATCTAATAAATCCCGATCTGCTAAATAATCTCTCAGCTCTTGTTCATGACCCGCACTCTGTAATATAGCTAAGGAAGGACTACCCGTAAGCTCTGTAATCTGAGCGAGGAGTGGTTTGGTGAGTACGGTAATCTCAAAATGACGTAATAATGCGTTACGCAAAAGTTGCTGATCTCCACTTTTGGATACAGGTACTAATTCTTGTGCATTCCAACCTAGAGCTTCAATGAGTTCGTCTACTAGACGTGGATGATTCTCAGGATAAATTCCCAAGCTGTCCCCAGGTTGATAGTGAAGGTTAGAGCCTTCTAAAGATAGCTCCACGTGACGTGTCTCTCTTTGGGAACCTCGGCCATTGAGATTCAAATTTTGTAACACTTCTGCTTGAAATGGATTCGTTCTTGAAAATTCTGATTCACTCGCTAAAGCACCTGAATCTATGGCTTTCACTTCAGACAATAAGTCTGCCTGACCTTGACCCAGCGCTAGCAAGACTTTCTCTATCCATTCCCCAGCAGCTTCGTCAAAATCAACATCACAATCGACACGATCTGCAATTCTATGACCACCCAATTCTTCTAGCCGCTTATCGAAATCTTTACCTGTCTGACAGAAGAATTCATAGGAAGTATCGCCTAGCCCGAGTACAGAATAACGAAGATTAGGTAACTGCGGAGCACGTTTGCTGAACAAAAATTCATAGAATGGAATCGCATTATCAGGCGGCTCCCCTTCTCCTTGTGTACTCACCACAATCAGAAGGTTCTCTACTTTCTTCAAGTTACCTGTTTTATAACTTCCCATTGAGGATACAGTCACTTCAAAGCCTTGAGCTTCTAATTTTTTTGCAACTTTTTTGCCTAGAGCATCGCTATTCCCTGTCTGGGATCCGAACACTACGGTTACTGATTTGGATTGTGTAGAAGACTGACTTACAGGTATAGCCGATGCTGCTGGAGCTGTATCTCCGGCAACTGTGGAACTTAGCACCGCATTCTGATTAGTTCCGATCCCCGCATATTGTATGGCTGCCAAATATCCCCCAAGCCAAATTCGCTGAGAGTCCACCAGGGTTGGTAGCAGACGATTGAGCAACTCAACTTGCTCCTGATTAAAAGGACTGTTTGTAACTTGAAGTTCCATCGATATCCACCTCACCTAGCCTGCATTAATTTTAATTCCCATTAATTTTAATTCCCATTATTTTTATCGACATTATTTTTATACTCTCTTGAACCTACCATAGCCAATTCATAGGGTCAATTAGAATGATCTTATAGGAACAATCAGGATTCATTATAAAAGGATGCACTTCTTCTGATTTTACGCCATAAAAAAAGGATTTCCCTATAGGCAAAATGCCCTGAGGAAACCCGACTGTACAGGTACTATTTTAACTCCCGCGATGTTGCGCAGTGAATACTTCAAAAAATGGTGTAGTATCTCGTTCTGCCATAGTTGCTTTTTCCTGAGTTCCCCAGCCTATTTCAAATCGCCAGCTTCCTAGTAAGCCAGAACGAATTAATTCCTTTTCATCGACTTCAATATGAAGATCCGCATAAGGCGCGACATATAATGCATCCACAGGGCAATAAGCTTCGCACATGAAGCAGGTTTGACAATCTTCCTTACGAGCTATCAGTGGAAGACGATCCACCATATCGAACACATTCGTCGGGCATACCTTCACACATAACTTACATCCAACACAGCGATCCGCACTAATGAGTTCAATCATATGGCCCTCTCCTCTCTCAGAAGAGATAGCTCATGTGCATGAGGGACACTTTCTGTACGAATATTTATTTTCTCAATCCCCGATACCAATAGACGATGGGTCTGATACGGGTCCATTTCTGGATAGTCCGCCAATTGTTGCAGTCCCCGACTTTCCTTGCGCGCTAAAGCGGCTGTATACATCCACCTGCCTACCATGAGCATAGCTGCTGCTTCCCTAGTCTGCACTTTACCTTGCACAGTTGAAGGGGGTGTTGCTTTTAGGTACGGCACTAGCGCATGCAATCGCTCAAGCGCAGAAGATAGGACAGATATACTTCGAAAATAATTAATGTGCAAAGGTAGAATCTCAGCTTGAATAGAACTTATTAATGGTCTAATCTCCAATGTATCTGTAGATTCTACACCCGCGGGTAGCCCATACTGTCCTGCTGCGGTCGGCTTCCGCTGGTCTGCTCTGCTTGACTGTGCTAGCGCATATTTTGCGGCTCCTGCTCCTGCCCAAGTTCCGCTGCACATCGCCCACGAAGCATTATAAGCACCGCCTCCAGAAATTGCTCCGGTCACTTTTTCTCTCGATGCAGCATCACCGGCAGCATATAGTCCGGGCACTGTGGTCGAACATTCCTTATTCATAAGACGTAATCCACCTGTCCCCCGCATAGTTCCTTCGTAGCGCAGAGTTAAAGGGAACTTTTGCTCGAACGGATCTATCCCTGCACGTTCTAAAGGCATAAAAAATATCGGATGGGCCCGGCGTAAAAACTCTCGTTTATGAGCGGTATTAGCCAGATCCATTTTGGCATACACTGGACCTTTCATTAAGAGCTCAGGAATACTCGAAAAAGTACGTTCTCCCTGTAGTAAAGGCTGATCCTCAGCATCGTACAAGGTTGACCATGCTAGCATACGCCCCCGCGTTACCGTTCCATCTGCGAAACTCGGAGCATACTGACGACTAAATTCCATCCCGGAGAGTTCAGCACCTATTTCAGAAGACATCAGCAATCCTTCCCCGGTGAGTACATTGCAGCCCAAGCCTTTACTGAGAAATGCACATCCACCTGTAGCCACGATTACCGCATTGGCTTGCACTAACCACTCTTTACCGCTTAGACGATCGATTCCTCTTGCTCCCGCAACACCATGTTCATCATGGATCAGTTCCAATGCTGGAGACTGATCCCAGATCTTCACTCCTGCTTTGCGTACTACCTTGCGCATCAATGCCATATATTCTGGACCCTGTAGATGCGTTCGAAGGGGTGTTCCATCCTGATCTTTAGGGAAAGGATATCCCCACTGTTCAATCTGTTCAAGATTTTGCTCGACCTGATCGAGGACACGGTGAATCCATGCATTTTCTGATAAATATCCTCCTGCCCTTAATCGTTGCTGAACTGCTTCTTCTCGAAGGCGTGCCACAGGAGGAATGACAAGTAGCGTTGTACCTCCTGGAGCCGTTGCTCCACTCGTTCCAAGATAGCCTTTATCGGCTAATAGAACAGTAGCTCCTTGAGAAGCCGCACTCCATGCCGACCAAGCTCCTGCTGGTCCTCCACCAAGAACTAGGACATCTACGCATAGGCGTTTCTCATTTAGTGACATGGGTTGCCTCCTCTGCATTCCAATACGACTCAGCCTAGTCTTTTAATACACAGGTCATTTACTTTAGCTGCCAATCTTTAATATTAAAATCCCTTCTAGCTAATTTCTCTTTTACAAGAAAATTTTTGGTTCCTTCTAACCGTTTCAGCCCATCCTCGGAAAAGGCCGTATCTTTAATTTCATTAATTGGATTTACTTTTTTAGCTAACTCAGATGTAGTGTTACCCAACGTTGCAAGAAAAGCATAATATTCATCAGGATGTTGCTTTAGATCTGCTAAAGCTTTTTCTCGTGCGGCATTCCATATCGCAGGGAAATCGGGGAATTTGGCAAGATAGTCTTTAGATACTACGGTAGCGCTTGTTCCCAACAGACTCGGATGCTTCGATGCATCATCCAGATAAGGGTAGCCTTGTGCGATAAGTTTGAGGGCAGGTACACCTAAATTTGTGGTAGCATCAATGTCTCCTCTTGCAAGTGCTGCTGTAGCATCAGGAATAAGCATATGAACTAATTTATAATCTGTAATTCCCTCTTCTTGCAGCAGACCCACTACATACCGATGCATGAATGAACCTTTTTGAATCGCAATCGTCTTTCCTTGTAAATCCTTGATGCTGATTGGTCCTTTTTTCTTACCAATTAAATAGCCAATGCTATTGGTAGAAGATTGAGAGATAAGACGAGTCTTAGCCCCGGAGGCATATGCAATGATAGCAGGGGTATCCCCCAGACTCCCACATCCAATCGTCCACTAATTAGTGACTCGGTTTGATCAGGACCGTTAGGGAAGCCGGTGAGCTGCACTTCCGTTATGCCATGCTTTTTTAGCTCCCTTTGCATAATGCCCTTATAAAAGCCCCACCCCTCCGCTCCTCCAGGCAAATTCAGCTTGTTGGACCCGATAAATCCATAGTGCAGCACCTTGGGTGTGTTACCTGCAGCTTGAACTATACTATTATTGCTCCCTGAATCAGAACCCGCTTGATTGCTGCAAGCCTGAAGCATCAGCATTACAATTCCAATAAGTACTATACCCATGAAAAAATGGTTATGTGGTTTTGACTGGTCATCATTTACTTTGCTTAATCTGTTCAACTTAATATCTCCCCCTTTACTTGGACGAACAAATAAAGATCCAACCCTCTCAGGTAGTTAAAAAATAGTTTTTAATGATAACTGGTACATAAAATCATGACTTGCAACCGGCTCTCTCCCTTTCCCCCAACCTACTTTCTCGCGGTAGCCTCCCAAAAGCCCCAGCTGCTGAACGTGTAATTCAGTAACACCCGTCAATTTTTCTGGATCAGGATCTACATATATCGCATCAACAGGGCAGTATAACTCGCACATGAAGCATGTCTGACAATCACTTTGCCTAGCCAAACTAGGTACTCCATCCACATTTCGATCAAATACATTGGTAGGGCAGACGTTCACACACTGATTGCACTCAATGCACCGGCTCCTACTTAGGATCTCAATCATAATAAAATCCCTTCTTTCTCCCTGTGCTGTGTCTTTACCCAAATCTGATCTAGTCCGCCAGTGACCAGACGATGGTGCTGCGTAGAATCAGTCTGGAGATAATCTTCTCTTTTATGCATTCCTCTTGATTCAGTGCGGGTGCGAGCGGCATTGTACATCCAGCGTGCTGTAGCTGTCATTGCCATAGCTTCTCTTGCCTTAACTCCCTCAGACGAACGTTCTATATGATTATTTCGTTGTTCCTTCCACAGCTCATCTAATCTATGAAGTGAAGAGGTTAATCCAAGCTCTGTACGAAATAAGTTGATGTGAAAAGGCTTTACTTCTGCCTGAATGGCTGAAGTATACTCCGCAGTGTGTGTACGCTCTGCTATGTGAGAGGTAGATTGTGTTAGTACCGACGTAGATAATCCTACGGGATGACGATGAATAGCTTTATTCCCGAGACTTAGGGCGAATTGTGCAGCCCTTCCCCTGCGAAGGAACCTGAGGACATAGCCCATGCAGCATTATGACTGCCCCCGCCCGTAAAGCCACCGCAGATCAACTCCCGAGTAGCAGCGTCCCCAGCTGCGTACAGACCTGGAACTTCCGTTCCACATGAAGTATTGGTAATATGAATTCCGCCTGTGCCACGGACTGTTCCTTCTAATCTTAAAGTGATAGGAAACGCATCCGTGAATGGGTCGATGCCCATCCGATCAAAGGGAAGAAAAAAATTGGTCTGTGCCACTCTCAGAAGAGGTCTTAGATCCTCTGAAGCCTTATCTAATCTCGCATATACTTGTCTACCTTCTTGTAGATGTCTTGCTATAACGGTACGTCCTTGCTTTGAACCAGCACCCTCGATCAGCGTTCCATCTTCAAAGTAGAAATTAGCGTAGCTATAATATGCTGTTTTCGTTACTGAGGAGAAGGTGGGGCTAATAGCATACGCATTTGAAAATTCCATGCCAGATAAGCTGGCTCCCGCTTCTGCAGCGAATAAATATCCATCCCCAGTTAGCACGTTACACCCAAGAGCATTGCTTAAGAATGCACAACCTCCCGTTGCAATTACTACTGCACCCGCCTGCACACTCCACAGCTCTCCCGTCTGAGTGCGAACGCCAGTGGCACCCGCCACTCCATACTCATCCGCTAACAATTCAAGAGCCGGGCTATGATCCAAAATCTTCACGCCAGCTTTCTTGATAAGCTTACGCATTAATTTCATATATTCCGGTCCTTGCAGTCCCCGTCGATGCGGCTGACCCTGTTCATTCACCGGAAAAGGATATCCAAGTATACTCAGCCTGTTCATATTCTCATAAGTCTGCTGCAGTACTCTATCCATCCACGAATGTTCCGCTAGCTCGCCACCTAATCTAAAGCGACTAGCTTTGGCCTCATCTCGAAATTCCTGATCCGGCTTCACATACCATACTCCTGTACCTGAAGGAGCTGTGGCTCCGCTAGAGCCACAGTACCCTTTATCGACCAGAATCACCTTGGCTCCTTTAGCTGAAGCGGTCAGGGCTGCCCACGTACCCGCAGGTCCTCCCCCAATAATAAGTACATCGGCAGCTAAGTCTAAGGATCCTTTGTAAGCTAATGCGTGCATATGCCAGCTCCTTTTCTTTCATTCTTCTAACCCTTATAACTCTCTCGCCAAGCCAAGCATCTATGTTCAATGAAGCGGTATAAGAAGTCTATAACAACACCTACTATGGCAAATACAACAATCCCTACAAAGATCACTTCCGTATTCGAATTTTGCTTTGCTTCATTAATAAGGAAACCGATACCCGACTGCGAACCAATAACCTCTGCAACGACTAGACCGATCCATGCTACGGCAAGAGATAGCCGCAAACCTAACAAAATATTTGGCAAAGCAGCAGGTAATATCAATCTACGTAGTCTGTCAAAAGCTCCAAATCCAAGTACACTACCGACTTCGAACAATTTAGGATCAAGCTGTCGAACTCCCATAAAAGCTTGAACATACATTGGGAAAAATGAGCCACTTAGTATGATGACAACCTTCGAGGTTTCACTAAATCCGAACCATAAAATAATTAATGGAGCTATAGCAAGATGAGGAACTAGCCTAAGCACTTGAATACTGGGATCAAATATATACTCCAACTTGCGAAAAAGTCCGGTCAATATTCCACATAACAGACCAAGTGCCCCTCCAATTACAAATCCCAACATAGCTCTACCCATGCTAATTTCTAGGTGGCGGAGGAGTTCACCCGAACCTATTAGATTCGCAAAAGTGGAAGCAATGGATATAGGAGTGGGCAAAAATTCATCTGAGATCCAACCAAGATAACCAGCAACTTGCCAAAGAACTAAAGTTAGAACTGGGATGATAGCTCCCACCCCTAAGTTATACAAAATTGATTTTGTTCGTCTTCTACTATGCTGTTGGTTCAGAGTAAAGTTGGGGGCTGGTTCGCTGACAAGGTTGTCATTTATCTCAGACTCTAGTCTGTCTGTTATAGTCACCAATTTTGCTGTATCATCCATCCCTATAGGTCTCCTTTCTATCTTGAGCGGGTACCTTTCCAACGCAGTAACCGATATTCTACCAGGCGGACAATCCAATCACTACTTAACCCTGCCCCTGCAAACATTAAAATGCCGACAAAAACTACGGGCGTATCTCCGAACTGACGTGCGTCAGACATCATATACCCGATACCTGAGGTAGAAGCTATCAGCTCTGCAACGACAAGTCCAAGCCAAGACAAACCTAAGGAAAGACGAACTCCAAGCATCATATGGGGAACCGCGGCAGGCAGGATGCACTTGGTTAGTTGCTTCTTACGTGTAAAACCAAGTACTCTTGTTACCTCAAACAATTTGTTATCCACATTGCGAATTCCATTGAACGTGTTGATATAGATAGGAAAAAAAGCAGTTTTTGCAATAAGCAGGAGCTTAGATTCCTCACCTATACCGAACCACAATATAAATAATGGAATAACCGCCAAACTCGGAATCATTCGAATCATTTGCAATGTTGGATCGAGTAGCTTTTCTGTAGGACGATACATCCCCACTAATAATCCTAGCGCTAACCCAACACCTCCCCCTAGCAGAAACCCCAAGACAACTCTGATAAGACTTATTCTGAATTGAATCCATAATTCTCCCGATAAAATAAGATCTAGAAAGGATTCTGCAATTACATAAGGTGTTGGGAATAACAGCTGTGAAATATATCCGCTTTGCACTAAGAGTTGCCAAGTAGTAATAAGTATGAATGGAAACAACATGCCTAGACCTATACGTGTAAGCAGACTGAATCCGTGTAGTGAATGTGCCGTTTGAATTTGCTCATTCAACGCTGTAACCCCCTTCTGTATATAAATGACAACACCAAAAAGACTCCCCATCCCTTTGACTGTAGGAAGCCTCCACCAGAATGGTCGACCTGTGTGACGAACTTGTAAATGTTGATCTGATGTTGCTAATTCAACATATAACATGGATAAGAAGACACAAAAAACAGAGGCATCACGGGAAAATATATCCGTAACACCTCTGTTGATACAGTCGGTTCTTCTATTCCATTTATATTAATTAATTCTTACAATTCAAATAGGAATTATAGTTTTTAAATTAACACCTATGCTTGCTTCTGTCAATAGCCTTTTAATGGTGAGTATTCTTTTAAAATGGAATAAAGATATTTAGTCGCTGATTAAGCGCATGCCACTGATTATTCGTAAAAGCTCCTACTAATAGGTGCGGATCAATATCTGAATAAAAGAACCAGCGATGGCTCCCCTCTACCTTTAATATGTCTGAAAAAAATCTAAATACACCCAAATCTACCCAATCATCATTCATATAAAAATCATATCTATAAGCTTTGCTGTTCACATTCAATGTCATCCATACCTTACCCTGCTCCTCATAGATATGTAACTGCTGCATTTCTAGGTCATTTTTGGTTAGATCTACAATTCTTTCTACTATAGAAATATAATCATTCGGATCATCTATACACTCTTGGTCAAAATACCAAATATCCTGAGAAAGATATTCAAAACTGTTATTTTCTAAAACAAATTCACCTCCTAGGTCCATTAAAAGAAGAAGGTAGGGCAGTTTTTTGTATTCAATTGAAGGAAGCATCGTAATTTGTGAGAGTTCGAATTTTTCTTTAAGTGTGATCCCGATACTTGCTAAATCTTTATACTGACAAGCTAAAGATGGTCTTCTTTTTGCTCTCAACCAACGGAACATGCTTACACCTCCTAGTGCAATTTAAAAGAAAAAGACAGCCCTCTTCATGAGGAACTGCCCTTAAATGACGGAATTGCTTAGAAAATTTACAAATTCGTAGCGTTAAACGTGTCTCCACCTTTAATCGTACCACTCTGGAATCCTTTGGAAAACCAATTCTTCCGCTGAGCAGATGTACCATGCGTGAAACTCTCAGGAACTACGTAGCCCTGCGCTTGTTTTTGAATACTATCATCACCAACAGCACTTGCAGCCGTTAACGCTTCTTCTACATCACCTGCTTCTAGCAAGTTCTTCCCTTGAACATGGTTCGCCCATACTCCAGCAAAGTAATCCGCTTGCAATTCAAATCGAACAGAATACTTGTTAAATTCCGTCTCGCTAAGCTTTTGACGCATGGACTGCATCTGATCTGAAATGCCTAGCAAGGTCTGCACATGGTGCCCTACTTCGTGAGCAACTACATAGGCCATCGCAAAATCACCTGGTGCTTTGAATCGGTTCTGAAGTTCTTTATAGAAACTTAAATCTATGTATAACTTACGGTCCCCCGAACAATAAAATGGCCCTACCGATGAGGATGCGGTCCCACAGGCAGATTGTACACTTCCACTATACATTACTAGTGTTGGATCTTCATAAGTCAATCCATTGGATTTGAAGACGTCGGACCATACATCTTCAGTATCGGCCAAGACAACTTTAACGAATTTAGAGAGCTCCTGATCCTCCGCTGTCTCTTGGTAGGACGAATCCGTACCCGAACCTGAATTCAGTATATTGTCTAATCCTCCTGCATTTCCGCCAAGCAAGGTATACAGCAGCAAAATAATAATCCCGCCGATGCCACCCCCGACTAACGTTTTGCCACCTCCACCCATGCCTCTACGATCTTCCACATTTGAACTTTCTCTTCTACCCTTCCATTGCATCGTATTTCCTCCCGAACTTTTTGAATTCACGCTAATATTCATATACCCCAAAATATATGGAGTTCACGCACGAACATGCCATCAGATTTAGAAAGTTCAAAGAAAATAAGAAAATATAATGGATTTAGTCCTAAAAAATAGAAATTATTCATGGGTAATCATGATACAATCAGAGGTAATCACACTTGAAAGGATGATCTATTCGTGGCAATAATTACACCTTATTTATTCTCGGAGGATTCCAGATCGCAAGCACAGTATTATGTTGATGGATTGGGCGGAGAGATTGTACAAGTGACAACAATGGGAGATGTATCCAAGGATGCCCCTAGTGAAATAAAAGATAAGGTCATCAATTTAAATTTTATAGCCGCAGGTGTAACGTTCATGATCTCCGATTCTATATCGGAGCCTCTTAATCATGGTAATAGCTTGGAGCTAGCCCTAGAATTCGTTACGGAAGAAGAAGCAAGGCATGCTTTTGATCACCTTTCTGCCAACGGAATCGTGAATCAGGCTCTAGAGCCAGCATTCTGGGGTGGTTTATTTGGTAAGATTGTCGATAAATTTGGAGTCAGGTGGATGATTACAACGCAAGTACAAGGAACGAACTCTTAACTTAACATAACTTCATTAACTTCATTAACTTCATTTAACTTCATGTAATCATGAACAAAAACAGGGAGGCCGGCACCGGCTTCCCTGTTACGTTTGGTACTACTAAGACAATCCATCTTAAATTATCCTTCTATATGTTCTTCATAAGTCTGTGTTTTTGATCTTCTATGTAACAATATAGCTGTAATAAGAGATAACTGTATGGAGAGAATGATGCCAATAATTACTAACATCCCCCCATCCTGATTAATGGGCTGAATGCAAAGACCTAAGATGAAGAAAAGAATCACAGAACACACGATGGAGAGGAAGAATGTTCCACTAATTTCCATAATAAAACCCCTTATTAATAGTAAATTTTTCCCTAATAATACGATTATATCAATTAATAAATAGACTTCAATCTTTTCTTCACATAAAAAAAGAACCCAGCTCTTTAGCTAGATTCTTTTTTCAACTCCTATCGATGTAGTTTGATTTTATAGGTTAGTCATTCTCATAGCAAATTCACCGTACCGATCCCCCTGCGTTCTGTGCCCAATTGCATTAATTTCTTCCAACTCCGAGGCGGATAACTTTAGATCTACTGCGTCTATGTTCGCTTGCAGATGTTCACGCTTCGTTGTCCCTGGAATAGGAACGATATCATTACCTTGCGCAAGGACCCACGCTAAAGCTAGCGTTGCCGCTTTCACACCCCGGTCTGCTGCCAACTTTTCTATTTTTGCTACTAAATCAAGGTTGGCTTGAAAATGTTCCCCTTTAAACCTAGGCAAATCTCTTCGGAAATCTGTGGGGGAGAAATCCTCATATTTTTTTATGTGTCCTGTAAGGAATCCCCGACCTAGCGGGCTATATGGCACGATCCCTATACCTAGTTCTCGGCACGCTTCGAACGTAGTATGCTCAATGTCTCGACTCCACAAGGAATATTCCGACTGCACAGCAGCAATTGGATGAACCTTATGCGCCTTTCGCAAAGTATCTCCAGACACTTCAGACAATCCCAAATGCCTAACTTTTCCCTGCTTCACTAATTCAGCCATAGCCCCTATCGTCTCTTCAATAGGAACGGATTCGTCTAACCGATGTAAATAATACAAATCAATATGGTCTACTCCCAGACGTTGCAAACTTTCGTCAGCGCTTTGGATCACATAATCCCGAGAACCATTCACAGCAAGCGCCCCATCCCGGCGTACAAACCCGAATTTCGTCGCTAGTGTAACTTCATTACGATGATCTTTGAGCACTTTTGCCAAAAGTCTTTCGTTATGCCCACCCCCATAGACATTAGCTGTATCCCAAAAATTCACGCCATGTTCAAGCGCATAATACAAGGTTTTCAAAGATTCCGCTTCATCACGGGCACCATAGTAATCGGGCGACATGCCCATGCAGCCCAAGCCAATTGCAGATACTTCTAACTCGCCTATTTTTCTTGTGTTCATATGAGTAATTCCTCCTAAGCGTATATACAACTACATTGCTAGCATTATTATCAATAGTTTATCTCATATCAGAATTTATAACCTTAATTAGCGGAGTAATTTATATTTCATAGATCATTGTAGATGGTATCTATATTTAATCCTTAGGTCGCAAAGTAATGGATAGCACAGCTTAAACTTCATTAAATAACCACAAAAAAACCGCAAGGAACGCGGTTCTTTGTGTGAATATTATTCCACTCCATCAGCAAAATTCTTATTATACCCTTTTTCCCATCTGTGTTCCAAATCGTTTGCTGTTTGTTCTAAATTGTCCAGCAGTTGATCTTTGAAATCTCGAATCGTTGTATAAAATACAACTTCCACTTCACGATTCGGTCTAACGCCTCCATCCGTAGCTTGAATATGAACCAGTTTTCGATGCTCTTCTTCGTAAGCTTGCAGGCTATCTAAAAGATGCTTAGTCTGTAAGAATAAATCTAAGTGACGATCTTTCGTCAGGCGCTGCTCAAGCTCTTGAAGACGCTTATACGTAGGCATATGTCTCATCTTCCTCTCCGTCATAGTTCAAATTAGAGTACAATCTAAATCTATATTTATCTTTTGTACCCCTTTACGGCTGCATAGTAACATCTTATGAAGTCTTCATCCCATATATTTATTTTTGTATACAAAGAGGACTACCTTCGTAATTTTGAAGGCAGTCCTCTTTGTACAATTTTACTCTCCGCGCAAGTTCTTCATGATTTCCCGTCCGGTCTTCGTCTGAGCTAACCCTCCGCCTGCGGTCTCCCGGTGCGCTTCAGGCATGCTCGAACCGACTTCCAACATCACTTGAATGACTTCATCTGAAGGAATTACGCTGCGCACACCCGCCATAGCCATATCTGCCGCAGCCAGCGCGGTAACGGCTCCAAATCCATTTCGGACGATGCAAGGAATTTCGACCAGTCCACCGACGGGATCACAGATGAGGCCAAGTGAATTTTTGAGAGCTAACCCTACCGCATGAATGGCCTGAGCAGGACTTCCACCTCTAAGTTCCGTTAAAGCCCCAGCAGCCATACCAATGGCTGAACCCACTTCAGCTTGGCAGCCCCCTTCGGCTCCAGATACGAAGCTATTGTTCGCTATGACATAACCGATGGCTCCGGCCGCAAAGAGTCCGTAGACCATTTTTTGATCATCCCAGCCAAAGCGCTCCTGACTACTGATGAATACCCCCGGAATTATTCCGCAAGAACCGGCGGTAGGCGTAGCAATGATCCGGCCCATTGAGGCATTGACTTCTGATACAGCTAGCGCATAGGTCATTGCGTCCCCAGCAGGACCGCCTAGACTAGATTCGTAAGAGGCATTATAAGCGCCTACTCGCTGAGCATCCAGTCCCGTTAGACCACTTGGTGAAGTCGTATTTTGTGTCAAGCCTCGCTGAACAGCCTCTTTCATCACTTCGTAATAATCTGCCATCTTGGCGAATTCCATTTCTTTGGAACGACCAGATTCCAGACTCTGCTCTTCTAACATAAGTTCCCCTATTGTAAGGTTCTTGTGCTGACATAGTAAGGCGAGTTCGCTTAAGGTGCTAAAATTCATGATGATCTTTCCCCTTTGTCTAATTTAAAACGTAGTATTCAAATCAATTACTTTTACAGAAGTGACCGCAGGCAGCGCCTCCAGATTAAGCAACAGATCCTGCTGCACCATTCCATCTAATTCAAGCACAGTTAACGCACGCCCACTCCGCTGTTTGCGATCAAGCGACATATGGCCTATGTTCACTTCGCATTTGCGAATGACATCGGTTACACTAGCTAACACACCAAGCCAGTCCATATGCGAAATGATAATGGAAGGATACATCGCCGAAAGTTTCATACTAAATCCGTTAATCTCTACAATCTCAATATTGCCTCCACCAATGGAAATGCCCATGAGATCCACATTTTGCTCCGCCTGCTCACCTGTAAGTCGAAGCCTAACGGTGTTGGGGTGAGGATACAGTCCCGTTCCCTGTGTAAATGTAATGTCCATTCCTTGCTCCTCTGCAATAGCAATAGAGCTTGGCAATCGAACATCATCGGTAGTGTAATTAAGCAGTCCTCCTACGATAGCCCGATCCGTCCCATGTCCTTGATAAGTCGCGGCAAAAGAACCATAGAATATGATCTCTGCCTTACTAGGAACGCAGCCCATGAACTGCCGTGCTGCCCGACCAATTCGGGCCGCGCCTGCTGTATGCGAACTGGATGGTCCTACCATCGCAGGTCCTATAATAGAAAATACATCTTTAAATCTCAACGCCCTCAGCCCCTACTTATGCCTCAGTGGTAATCCACTGATATTATTTATGAAATTCTACGTTCATTCTATGATATGAGATGACGATCCTTTTGGATCAGACACCTGTAACGTATCCGAGGCTACTTCCTGTCCATTGACCATCAAGACGATTCGGTGCATACCTGCATAATGACGACGCGTAGTTAAGTTAGCCCAGCGATGGGTTCTCTTCCCTTGAAGCAAGGTCTGCCCCGCAACAGTTTTATCAGAAAGAAGAAACAGCTTTCTGGATAATTTGCCTCCCGATTTCACGAAATCGATTCCATATTCAATGCGTAATTTGACCTCGTCATCCGAATTAACTTGGACTTCATAACTCAATTCTGAATTCTCCCCAATACAAAGCGAGGTCGGCGTAATGCTCAGAGAGGCTGAAGCAATAACGTCCTCTTTGTGATCGAATTCGGTATAACCAAACAATTTCATGATAGAGGGATGTGCTCTGCGAATCAGAGTTCGGCAGCCATGACGTATAATCCAATCCGTATATGGGTGAGTTCCCTTCCATTTCAGTGCAAATGCAATCACTTCATCTGGATGATCTTTGACGATATCATTCAGATTGTTGGCTACGCTTTTACGAACATAAAGAGAGGGGTCCTCTTTCAACAGAGTTAGCAATTCTAATACAGGTGCAGGATTGAGCTTAAACACAGGCAGAGCTTGTCCCCAAGGTAACCGAGGTCTGCATCCCTCGCTAGCCAAGCGACGAACATGTTCATTATCATGGGAGGACCAGTGAGTCATTTGTGTCATCATTCGCTCAGGATCTTTGAGTATAAAGGGGCGAACGGCAAATTCAGCAGAAGACCTACACGTAAATCGCTCTAGCGCTTCCATGGACAATTCCCAATGCTGTTCATCTTGACCATATTTCTCTACAAAATCAGGAAAAAAAAGATACGGAAATCCTACGCACTGCTCATCGATTAGAAAAAGATACTTCAGAGCCTCAGGATAATGTTGCGGAAGATGTGCGCCAAGCGCGTCCGTAATTCTACGGATTCTTGCCTTCAATTCAAGGTCTTCCCAACCGTCACTCATCGTGAAATCCACAAAGGAGCGGGTCAGAAATGAAGGGAATACTCCATTTATTTTGTTACCAACATCCATTAAAAATGTCTCGTTGTACATGTCTTTTAAGGGTTGAGCCATAGTCTACTCCTCCGATTTCTCCCTGTACTAAAGGGTGACAGGCCTCATACATACCTTTACATTTTACACGTTATAGAAAATATCACAACAAGGGAAATTCTTATAAAAAAAGGCCCTCTCCCGAAGGAGAAGGCCTATTCAAATCTAAGTTCAGAATCACTACTTCAATTCCCAGTCCGTAACTTTTTTGATTGCAGCATCCGCATTTTTCAAATCCGTCTCCCCTTGATTGAGAAGATTGCTCCACTGCTTCACACGATTTTTACCATTGGGCGCTTGATTGTAGTCATTCGTATCCACAATCTTGGTTCGTTGTGCGTAGAAGCTCGTCATGAATGTTTTCTCATTCTTGCTGCTTCCTGATCTGGACAATACGCCTTCTAGGCTGCCCGAATCCCCATCTGCCCCTTGGTTAAGTGCTGTATCCACAAAAGATCCAATCGTTAAGGCAGAAGTGAATCCACGCTTCTTGGCTTGATCTACACTGTATTTAATGTATACATTGTAGAATGTATGCCACATCGCTTCTCTCCAGTTCGCATTATTTTGAAGGGCTTTAATTTTAGATTTGAATACGGAATCACTATCTTTAATCTTCAAAATCGAACCACTCATAGAAGCGTTCACGCCTATGCGTTTGAGTCCCCCGGTAACGGAAGGGTTGGATGCCCCACTTACTGCATCATATTCTTTAAAGAGTTCAGGCCCGTCAGGTCCTGTATCATTAGAGCCTCCTGTAGTAGCTCCAAAAATACCGATCGTATATCCTCGATCATCGCCGATATTCTCGCAGTAACCATAGAATTTTGTCCAGTCCAATGAATCTTGTTCGGGTTTGTTCACAAGCATCATAATGTTATCCCATTGCTCACCATCAAGACCGGTCTGGGCTTTCAAGAATGCTAAGGTAGCTGGCGAAAAATTAGCGTCGTGGCTTGAGGTAGCGGTAGCTTGAATGGAATCTTGGTTGTTCGGCAATTGAGTATCAGAGTACGAAGAGGTATTGCTCGAATCTACGTTAGAAGCGGCATAAGCTTTATTCTGTGATGATAGCCCTGAACTAAGCATGGTCACCAGAAGAAGACTACAGATAACAACAATCCTTTTTGATTGAACAGCAGGTGATTTGGTTTGGGCTTGAGAAGTATACAATGGAATTCCTCCTTTTTTGGTGTAAAAGTTTAAGCGCTTTAACTTTTGGGGTGCAATACCTCCTTCCTCGAGTAATAGACATTCTGGACAGAAGGGCAAATTCCTTCAAGCGTTTCAATTTACTACTCAAAATAAGAAAATAGTACTTATTATTCGTCCTTACTTACCCGTGAGACCTATTATATTGTAATCAATAGCTCTTAGATTTAGGCCTCTTGCCTCTTTAGATTTCTCTTTACTTCGTATATTGTTCCGCCTACTATATATACACGGAATAAGATCCGTATACCCAGTATACGGATCTCTCCTTAATTGAAATTCTAATAACATAACTTATAATTTTATTCAGTTGCATTTGTCTCATGATTCACGGAGTTCAATTGGAATTTACCCGTATGAATTAATTGGAAATGAACTTTAAGATCTAAAGAATCTTCGTTAGGAACCCATTTCTCCTTTTTCAGCTTCTTCCAAAGCTTGTTATGAAAGCGATACAGTTGTTCATTCATGAGGAAGATATCCGTCTTTTTGTCGCACCCCGCCTTATACGTACGCATCATCTCTTGACGTATTTTATTCTCCATTTCTCGCTCAATCGCTGCCGCATTTGTTAACCCATCCACTTCAACCGTATGTCCTTTCAAATTCATAACCAGTTCATACCTGGGATGGTCGCCTCCGCTAAGCAGTTTATACTTAGCTTGAGATTTAGTAATCGCTACAGTTACTTTAGTCTTGTTACTGCCTTGTACGACCATAATATATTGTTCAAATTTGGGATCGATCCAGCGAAAACCTTGGGCTTCATCGTAGTTCATATAGGTCTGCAACTTACGACCAGAAAAAAGATAAATCCCGTCAAACTTCTGAACTACTAAATTTTTAGTGGAATTTTTCCAAGATTTGTCCTCTACGGTTAAGGAAGGCAGCAGCGCTGTAAAACCTGGTTCATCTAAAGCCTGAACAAAAAGCTGCATACTTAATGGACGAAAAAAGCTATTCTGGCGAAATTGCAAATCCGGCAAATAAATGACGCTGAGTAAGGGGGATCGCTGAAAAAATGTACTGGTATTTAATATCTTTTCCAATTCTGTATTGGTACCAAATACATAGGAAGTATATCGTGAAGCCCGCTGCCGGTTCACTCCATCCAGAATGTCATTTACTTTGGGTAGTGCTCGCTCATGGATCACCAATGCTTTGAGATGATCCAGACTGATCGTAAATTGGGCAGTTCGCATCAACTCAGAGTATGCCATGATAACCGTACTACCTTCTCCCGTGCCGATCCATGTTGTATCCTCTTCGCTCGTGGGGCTTTGGGTCTTGGCTACGCTACCAAATGAAGCCATCTGAGCATACATTTTATACTTCCCTTGTTGGTAATCAATGCCTAGCGCTGTGATGTACCCTTGATCCTGCAAATTAATAGAGTCCCAGCAGCCGGATAACAAAGGGAACGCGGTCAATGTAATCATCAGTATAACGATCCGCCACGTTTTTTTGAGTCTATTCATTGTATCGCTCTTTCTTCCCTCTTCGCTTGCCCCAAGGTAGCTGGATGAAGGATTTAGGCCATAGGCGGAACTGCATCGTACTTAAGGGAGCCATATAAGATTGACCATAGGATTCTAAGGAGCAAAGGTAGACGATAATTGAGAACAGACCCAAAAAGAACCCCAGCATGCCTAGGACGGCAGAAAATACTAACATATATATACGAAGTATACTTACGCTTCCATTCAAAACCTGATTCACCAGTGTAAAAGACGCAACGGCAGAGACGGCTGCTACTACCAGCATGGTTGGCGAAGTGAGACCCGCAGAAATTGCCGCATCTCCGACAATCAGACCGCCTACGACCGTAACCGTCTGGCCTACCGCTTTGGGTAATCGGATCCCGGCCTCTCGAAACAATTCAAACATCCCCAGCATTAAGAACATTTCCATCGTCGTTGAGAGAGGCAGACCAATTCGCGAAATAGTTACCGTCGCCAATAAGGTAAAGGGTATCTGATCGGGATGAAAGGCACAGAGCGCCACCCAAAAGCTTGGCGCAAATACGCTAATGAACAGTCCAATAAATCTAAGCAGTCGCTCTAAGGTAACGAAGAAGAAAGGCATATGTAAATCTTCTGGAGATTTAATAAGTAAAGCTAAATCTGCCGGTCCCATTATAACCGATGGATTCCCATCGACTACGACTGCAAACCTCCCTGTCATTAGAGCAGCCGCTGCGTAGTCGGGGCGTCCCGTATGTTCTACCAGCGGAACCAAGGTCACTTTACGACTTGACATTAACGATTCTATTTGTGTGCTTGAATCGACGGTGACCACATCGATAGCTTGAAGATTCTTCCTAGCTTTATCGATTACATTGTGATCTGCCATGCTCCCTACGTACATAAAAGTTACCGTCGTCTGCGATTCCCTGCCTAATACAAGCGTTTCGCATTGAAGGTCTGGTGTCTTCAACCTTCTACGAATTAAGGTAATGTTCGTCCATAAGTCTTCTACAAAGCCATCTCGCGGGCCCTTCAACGAAACTTCCATGGTCGACTCTTCGGGTTGACGCATCGGAAGTTTGGAAAGGTCACATACATAGGCATAATTGTAGCCCTTAATAAGTAAGATGACATTACCTGAGAACAACGCCTGAAAGATTTGGCTTTTCTCGCTCTCAAGCGGAATAACCTTTAGCATAAAATTGCCACATTCTTTGCTGTTTCCTTCTACGTTTTCAAGTAAGTCTGCTCCTTCTTTTAAGAGCTTAGGAAGAAAGGCCTGACGAAGGTTATCGGTATCCACCATAGCGAAGCAATAGATTAAGCTGACGGGGATCTTCGCTCCTTCCTTGTCTAGAATCTCCAGATCATAGAAGACGACATCTTGACAGCCTTTTAAAATGTGTTTGAAGTGAAGAATCTCATTTCCCTCATCCTCTACCTTATGAACCTGCACGAGATAACGCCTCCTTCCTTTGCATTATGATGCTAGCGATCCATACAATAAGCGAAATAATCAGTATAAGTGCCCCAGAATATATGAAAAAGGGTTTCACCCATTGCCGATATAGGATCATACGGTCACAAGCGATTTGCGTCAAAACAACAATAATTACACCGATTCCACCCATGGTGGATTTGGTTATCACTGGCTTTTTGAAGGGCAGCAACTCCATAATTAGATACATCGATAGACTTATCCGAATGAAGGCTCCACTCAGCCATTGATAAATAGCAAAAAAATCGACATGTTCAATATATTTCCCAATCTCTACGAGTCTCCATTGGGAAAAGGCAGGGTACCTTAATTTAGCAGCCTCGAAAGGACCGAACTGTGTAACTGCACCAGTCAGTGGCCCAAGCGTTAGCAGTCCGAGCAGAACCACGATGATCAGCACATGCTTAAGCTTGAATCGGCTCTTCAAATGATGCTGGAATAACACTAACGTATAGAGTTCCCCCATTGAACAGGCCGCGAGAAATCCTCCTTTAATGACAGGTTCAACACCATTTTCGAACATTGGAAGTAAGTAGGTGTAATCCTTATGTGGTAGATTCGCAGTCATGACAAAATCACCTAAGACGATAACAAAAGGAAGCAGGATGGCCGAGGTAAACGCAATGGTCCGCAATCCCGAAAAGATGGTATATAAGACAAGCAGAATGAACACAATGGTGATTGCCCAGTACGGGGTATGCACTAGATAGGTAGAGGTAGCCCAAGAGATCGTATCAAAAAATGTATTGCAGGTTATAAAGAAGAGCAAGAGAATTAAAGGCCCCTTAATGAACCAAGCTCCCCAGGGGGTAAGTGCGCGGTCTAGGAAAACTGTAAAGGGTTCATTCATTCTTTTCATTGTCCCATAAACAGGAAATAATGCCCAAATCAAGCCCAAAAACAAAGATATAAAGGCACACATCCAGCTGTCTCGTAGGGCTGTGTTGAGTAACAGAGGAACGATAAAAACGTGGTTAACGAGTCCGACAGATAAAATAATAATCATCGTTGCAGGGAACAAGCCAAATTTAGAAATGGCAGACATGGGCACACCTTCCTTTCAAGGGTAATATGCCTCATGGCTTCTATATCTATCCATTTTAGGGCAAACAAAAGAAGAATTTTTCCGTCTTCGGTATTACTTGCTTATGAGTTAAACGTTTATTTTTGCAACGAAAAAAAGCCGCCTTGGTTCAAGGCGGCTTCATGTTTTGTTCCAATGTTGACCCTTTAATTGTCGATTATGTCAACTGATCTACAGACACATAGTCATAGCCCAAGTCTCGAGCTACAGCTTCATAAGTAACGCTACCTTTCATCGTGTTCACGCCTGCCATAATGGCGGGCTGAGTGTGAATCGCTTGATCCACGCCAAGCTTGGCAATCTGTAGAGCAAAAGGCAATGTGGCATTCGTTAAAGCCAGCGTTGAAGTTTGCGGTACAGCTCCCGGAATATTAGCAACTGCATAGTGAAGCACATCATGCTTCACGAATACAGGATCATCATGTGTAGTAATTCGATCAATCGTCTCTACGCTTCCGCCCTGATCAATAGCCACATCCACAATCACCGAGCCTTTATTCATGGATTTCACCATCTCTTCCGACACAAGCTTCGGCGCTTTACCTCCCGGAATAAGTACCGTAGAGATGACTAGATCCGCTTCGGCTACAGAAGCAGCGAGGTTGGCACTTGTCGACTGTAACGTCTGAAGTTGATTCCCAAAGACAAAGGCCAGTTCTCTTAGTCTGTTCACATTCGTATCAAGCACCGTGACTTCAGCACCTAGGCCTACAGCCAACTGAGCCGCATTCGTACCGGCGATGCCACCTCCAATAATCGTCACTTTCCCCCGCTTGACACCCGTTACCCCAGACAGTAAGATTCCTTTGCCACCTCTTGCCTTCTCAAGCATTTGAGCACCAACTTGAACGGCCATACGTCCAGCCACTTCACTCATGGGAGCAAGAAGAGGTAATGTGCCTTGAACGCGAATCGTCTCATAGGCAATCGCTGTAACCCCAGAAGAACGAAGGGCTTCAGCGAGTTCAGGCTCCGCCGCTAAATGTAGATAGGCGAACAGAATTAACCCTTCTCGGAAGTATACATATTCTGCGGAAAGAGGTTCTTTTACCTTTATAATCATGTCCGCGCGCGCCCAGACTTCTGAAGCATCCAGCATATGCGCGCCAGAATCTAAATATTGCTGATCATCAAATCCACTATCACTACCCGCATTACGTTCTACTAGAACCTGATGCCCTTGTCTAACAAATTCTGTGACGCCCATAGGGGTCATGGCGACCCGGTTCTCATTGTTTTTAATTTCCTTGGGAATGCCTATTATCATGGATGGCCACCTCAATTATAATGTGAATGTAATCTATACTTATCATACGGAACTTCATGTGCCTTGACATCGTACAGCATGTCGAACAATTCCCTCTTTTCCCTTTACGCTTTGACGATGTTCTGACGATTTGGACGATAATGTACATACTGTGATACAGAAAGGTGACA
The DNA here is from genome assembly GCF_017874255.1 of Paenibacillus shirakamiensis. GTDB lineage: Bacteria > Bacillota > Bacilli > Paenibacillales > Paenibacillaceae > Fontibacillus > Fontibacillus shirakamiensis. Next base: position 1,443,100 of record NZ_JAGGLD010000001.1, read on the forward strand.
CCTACTTGGACATACAACAACTTACATTAGATAAAATATTGACACGTCCCCTATTCCACACAGCCAAGGTGGCAGCGGGTGCTGATGGACTGCAACATGCAGTGGACTGGGTCCATGTATTAGAAATTGTGCAAGTTGCCCCTTTTGTCAGCCGCAATGATCTGATTCTTACCACAGGGTTATGGATGAATCAGCTCCCTGAGCAGCGTCTTAGCTATCTTCAGCAACTCATTGATCAGCAGGCGGCAGGACTTTGTCTAGAGCTAGGAACTAGTATTGATCGAATTCCAGAAGAAATTCTGGAGCTTGCCGAACAAAAGCACTTCCCTGTCATTGTATTTGCTCAGCCTGTCCGATTCTCTGAGATTACACAGGACCTTCATTCATTGCTTCTTGAACCGAGAAAAATGCATACAGAGAAGTTGGACTCTTTCGCTAAGAAGCTTCATCAGATGATGCGGCAACCGTCGGATCTTAGCAGTGTGATGAGGCTGCTTCATGAGTACACGACGGATGCTCAGATTCTATATTACTCGCTCCTTGAACCGAATCGATTCTATCCAAAACTTGCGGGAAGTCCTAAACTTAAACATGCATTGCAGGACTATCCTTTCAGAGATATCATTCTCCAATCAGAGCTCGAACTTGGCGGTGTCCAGATGCAGACAACTTTGTGGGGTACTCATCAAATTTTACTCTATCCTGTCATCTGCTTCGGACAGACTTTGGCTTACTTAGGTGTGACCATTCATCCTCATCATTCTCCAAAAGAGCTGGTCCCTTTTCTTGAATATGCAGCTGATTCAGCCGCAGGTCTAATCATGCGCACCCGTTATCGTGAAGAACGTGATATGGTGAATCATGATCAGATCATGATGGATCTATTACATCACCAATTAGATAGTGAAGAAGCAGCCCGTGACGCGCTGGATCTACCCCAGAGTTCGAACAGTAGTCAGATGGATTTATTTATCCCATTGATTATTGAGATCAATCAACAGCGTTCCGAGATCGAATTCGAACATACAGAGTCTATCTTACAAGATCTGTTAGTTTTACTACGAACCTTGTTGAAGCGAGATCGAATACATCACAATATACTGCTCAAACATAATAAATTTCATGTTCTGATGGCCAATATGGGACTTCAAGATGTTTCATCTAATGGGCTTAAAGCGGCAGCGCAGAGAATCATTCAAGATATGAAAAGATTTGTATGTGATCATCTATCCGATGTGCACATTCATGGCGGGGCAGGGAACACCCGTTATCGAATTTTAGACACGCCTACGGGATTTAAAGAAGCTGGCCAGGTCATTGAACTATCCAAGAACGTCCCGGCTATGGCGTCCTGCCTCTTTTACTCCGATATGGGGGCTTATCAACTGCTCAAAGCTATTCCTAGTCCATCTATTTTGGAAGCGTTTGTACAAGAACATTTAGGGGCTATTTATGCTCACGAAAAAGAACATCAACACCGCTTATTAGAAACGCTAGATATGTATTTACAATGCTCTGGATCAAAGCATGAGACAGCGAGAAGACTCTTTATTCATCGGCAGACTCTTTACAATCGGATGGAACGACTTCAAGAGCTTCTGGGAGATGACTTCATGGAACAAAACACTAGAATTTGTCTAGAACTTGCTCTTCTCGCATCTAAAATGCTGTATCCTATCCGATCATCCTAGGATGGATGTATAGGCTATTTTTATAAATAATCTAAATAAAGACGTCCCTCTTATGGGAACGTCTTTATTTAGTGTCTATTACAATTCATATTCAAATAATACTTATTAAAAAAGCGCACATCATACAGAATCCGTTCATTCTTCAAGTATAACTTGCGCCATACTTCAGTTCATTCTTCAGTGCATTCTTCAGTTCATTCTTCAGTTCACTCTTCGTCTTTACAGTAGCTCTTATGGAGACTGCATGTTCGCTTTTTCCTATCTGAAATCTGGTGGCGTTCTTCTGGATACCCCAGTTAAGATCGCTGCCTCAATCACCGCACGGCGAACATTCTCCACGACTTTCTCATTAAAAATACTCGGGATAATATACTGTTCATTCAGCTCAGAAGAGGTCACAACCGCTGCAATAGCCCGAGCCGCTGCAAGCTTAATCGGTTCATTTACTGTTCTTGCACGGCAATCCAGCATGCCTCGGAACAATCCAGGGAAGACGAGTACATTGTTAATTTGGTTCGGATAATCGCTTCGTCCGGTGGCGAAGACACGAACGATGGGTAGCGCCGCTTCTGGGTCAATCTCAGGATGCGGATTCGCCATAGCAAATACGATGCGGTCTGGTGCCATTGTCTTCACATCATCAGCACTTAATACATTCCCTCTGGATACGCCAACAAATACATCCGCACCGACGACCGCATCTTGCAAACTACCCGGATGATTCCCGACCTGAGGCTGTTCCGCCAGCCACTGCCACATTGGATGACTATAGGATTGGCCTCTTACAATAATCCCTTCGCGGTCCACTGGAACAAGATTACGAACCCCTGCGGCAAGCAACATTTTACAGATCGATACTCCAGCGGCACCAATCCCATTCACGACAACTCGCACATTGCTCATTTGTTTGCCCGTTACTTTAAGCGCATTCAGTAGTCCCGCAATAACAACGATGGCTGTTCCATGTTGGTCATCATGAAAGACGGGAATATCCAATTCCTCGGCTAGTCTGGTCTCAATCTCAAAACATCTAGGTGAACTAATATCTTCCAAATTAATTCCACCAAAGATTGGGCTGATAAGCTTAATCGTACGAATAATTTCTTCGGTATCTTTTGTATCTAGACAGATAGGAAAAGCATCGACATCGGCAAGCTGCTTGAACAACATCGCTTTCCCTTCCATAACGGGTGCTGCCGCATGAGGACCAATATCTCCTAGTCCAAGCACAGCCGTTCCATCGGTTACTACGGCGACCGTATTTCTTTTTATCGTTAAGGAATAAGCTTTGTCAACGCTTTCATGAATAGCCATGGACACGCGAGCTACGCCTGGTGTGTATACTCTGGATAAATCGTCACGGTTGCGAATTGGCATTTTAGGCTGAATGGATATTTTGCCACCTAGATGCGTAAGGAATGTTCGATCAGATACATTGACTACATTAATTCCGGGAAGTTCCTTTAAGGCGGTTACAATAATAGACTCTGCATCCTCTGCTCCTTGAATCGTAATATCACGTACTGAATTATCTGTACCGGCGCGAATCACATCGATAGAGATAATATCTCCCCCTGCACGGCTAACCGCCGCTGCCACATCTCCAAAGCTAATCAGACTATGATTCAGTTCAAGTCGTACGATAATGCTGTTAAAAGCCATTTTCAATTCCTCCATCCTTAATCTAAGCTTGACTCTATTATATATAACATCTTTTCATAATTGTATCATCCATAGTCTACAGGAAATGGCCCATTTATAGCGAATATGTTAATCACACATCCTAAATTACGGAATTTCTGGAGGTACCTATGCGTTTTATCTCATCAATGTGGTCGATAAGCGGCTTGTTTGTGCTGATCTCTTTGTCTGCTTGCAGCACCGAAAGCATCCATACGAACTTTGCTACGGAACAAATGGATTTAAACAAACATATTCGACTACAAACTTTTGACACTTCGATAGCTTCGTTAGCTTATGAGCTTCACCCCTCAGTTACACTCAAGCAGACAGATGACGCTATTCACTTAGTCTATGAAATTAGTGTCACTCATCCTACTCTCTCTATGAAAGATGTCGTCGTGTCCTTTACGTTACATCCCACAATGACCGTGCTTTTAGATAATGTAAATCCGGTTACGACTACAGTTAGAACCGACCATGCAACTCATTTAGAACCGCAAGGTTCCCCTAAGAGCCTAAATGTAGACAGAGAGTTTGGATTCGCTAAGTCTTCAGTAAAACCTTTCTTTAAAGAGAACCTTCTGACCTTGTATGTGAAAGTATCTTATCTTAACCATGGAAGAGTAGTGAACGATTACTTAAAAATATCCGCAGTTCCCTCCAAAGAGTTGAGGAATTATTTGGTTAACCTATAATAAATGAATCTATCTTCACTTTAAAAACAACAAAACCCCACCTGACATTTGAAATCAGATGGGGCTTTAATGTATCTATTTCAACCGCTGTGCTACAAAGGTGATAGATTGACTGCGGAACTCGGTGGGTGTATCGTACTTTTCTTCCTCAATGGATTGAAGTACAGAATGTTCTTTTAATACATTCCATCCTTCATATGCTTGGTTCAATACATCAAAGGCTTGCTGGGATTGTAAGTTGAGCTCGATTAAGGGTTCGACTGCCTTACCTGTCTCTTGTTCCACTTCTTCAATATTCGTATTCATGGCGATGCAGTGGATTCCTCCAAGCCTTGTTCCCTTCTGCATCCTCTGTATTACTTCCCGTAGCGCTTTCTCTGAGGAGACGTGTTCTAGACAACCGCAAGCTACAATGTAATCGTAATGGTTCTCTTGAAAATCTGTATGTTCCGCATCCCCTTGCCGAGATTCAACAAAACGCTGCACTCCGTACTTCTCCGCATTTTCTTGCAATTTCTGAACAGCTTCTTCCAGAAGGTCCACACCAATAATCCGACTCTCATTACCTTGGAGCTTTTGAGCTAGAGGAATAGTATTGCGCCCCGCACCTGACCCTAAATCCATAATCCGAACATCTGAGCGATGGAGCAGGATTCGATCTAATAATTCCATGACGAGAGGAATGGGGCGGGACATCCAAGTGCCTGGTTCGAGAATATCATTCTCTTGATATAATTTACTATGATAAGCTTCTTCTGCTTGTCTGGCTTCCTCAAAATTGGCTTGACTCATAACAACGCCCCCTCTCCACTACAGCGGATTAATATAATTTTCTTAGAGATTCGGCTTGGAATTCACCAAGTTCATTGAACCGTTGTTCCCGAACCTTCGTAACCCACTCCGGATCATTGAGCAATGCTCTTCCTACCGCAACAAGATCAAATTCTTGCTTCTCTAATCGTTCAAGCAACTCATCTAGATTGGCATGGGAAGCTCCTTTACCTTCTGTAAATAAGCTTGTGAACTCATTACTAAGCCCTACAGAACCAACAGTGATGGAAGGTTTACCTGTTAACTTCTTCACCCAACCCGCTAGGTTCAGATCGGAACCCTCGAATTCAGGTTCCCAGAATCTCCGTGTAGAGCAGTGGAATACATCTACCCCTGCTGCTGATAAAGGAGCAAGGAACTCCGCTAGCAATTCGGGTGTTGCTGCTAATTTTGCTGTATAATCGGTGGACTTCCACTGCGAGATTCGCAATACAATTGGATAATCCGGGCCTACAGCTTTGCGGCAGGCTTCGATAATCTCCACAGCAAAGCGGGTTCTCTTGATCATATCTCCGCCATATTCATCTGTACGTTTGTTGGTCCCTTCCCAGAAGAACTGGTCAATTAGGTAGCCATGGGCACCATGAATCTCAATACCATCAAAGCCAATTCGTTTAGCTTCCGCTGCTGCCGTAGCATAAGCCTCCACAATCAACTGAATTTCCGTTATAGATAGAGGCTCATTTACTTTCTCCCCTTGTGCTGTAACTCCTGAAGGTCCGACCGGCAAAGATGCGGGATTCGGCTCAGAACCCACTTTACGTTCCGTCCCTACATGCCACAATTGAGGGAATATAATACCGCCTGCTTGATGGACAGCTTCAACAGTCTTTGCCCATCCTTTCAGCGCTGCTTCTCCATAGAAGTATGGGACATTCGCATCTCCCGAAGCGGCAGGATGGTCGATGACTGTGCCCTCAGTAATAATTAATCCCACTTGATTTTTTGCACGGCGGCTATAGTATTCTGCAACATTTTCACCTGGAACACCATTTGGCGAGAAGCTCCGTGTCATCGGGGCCATCACAATCCGGTTAGGCAGCGTTAAGGAGCCTATACGCAGAGGTTCGAATAAGGGTTCAACAGATGGGGAGTTAGAATGAGTAGATGTGTTCATATACATGTTCTCCTTTGTTAATACAAATTTGTAATGTAGTATCAAAAATCCAATCTAATAATACAGAATTAAAATGAGTATGGCAGCATTAGTAATCCACAGCTATGGTATGAAATCCAGAAGTGGGGTAAGGGACTGCTTTGGCGTCTTAGCGATTAGATCTCCATGAATGGCAAGACGTTCTTCCATATTGAGCAAATGAAAATCTTGCGGCTTCACTTCTTGCTGAACTTCTTCCCACAATAGTGGTGTTGAGACTGTAGCGAGAGGTCGTCCACGCGGCGTGTAGGGAGCAGACAGACTTTTCCCTTTGGCATGCTGTACATAGTCAATATATATCCGATTGCCACGATCTTTAATCAATCTTTGTGTGGTAAATAGTTCTGGATACTTCTCTGTTAAGAACTGGGACAGAAATGTACCCACTTTATGAAGCTGTTCAAACGTAGTTCCTGACTGAATGGGAATAATTATTTGTACCCCTGTAGCCCCACTTGTCTTTGGCACCGATTGAATTCCTAACGAGTGCAGCGCTTCACCAATTACACTTATGGCGCCCATTAATCGTACATCCTGATCACTGCTGGGATCAATATCTAATACCCATTCTGCAGGTTCATTCGTTCCGATATATTCAAATGAAGGATGGAATTCTAAGCACCCTAAATTGCCTAACCAAATTAAGGTTGCCAGATTATCAAGATGAATATAATTGACCTGATCCTGCCTTGCAGTCTTCACAAATTCAGGCAGGGGCTGAGGCGCATTTTTCTGGTAAAAAGATTTGCCTCCTGTACCATCAGGATAACGGATCGTGGTAAGGTAGCGATTGCGGCAATACGGCAAAAGGTAGGGGGCGAGCGCAACGAGCTTTTGTAAATATAAAGCCTTGGTAATTCCCATTTCCGGCCACAATAATTTATCAGGATTGGTAAGAATAAGAAGATGTCCTTCAACCTCCACCTCAAAGGAAGATGAACTCATAAAGAGATCCCCTCCACATCTATAAGTTTGGGATGCCGTAGTATACCCGCTTCGGTCAGTTCACGACCTGTAACTCTAGCAGCTAAAGGCTGATTCAGCCATCTGATCTCTGCCCCCTTAAGACCCTCAGGCAAATTATCGAAATGCTTATTCATTGGAGCTTCCGTTCGAAGTGCGCTTAGGGCCTGCTTGGAACCTGTTGTTAATCCCGAAGATATTCTTCCAAAATATTGTTCGTTCTTTTTCATGACCAAGCTGGAAATTCTACCTTCTTTCCAGATGATGCCTACTACCGAAGCATCATAATGGGCCACCGTCTTACACTTCACCCAATCATGATGCTCTTTACCTTCTCGATATCGGCTACATTTCTTCTTGCTTACGATTCCTTCCCAGCCATGGTCTATCACCCATTTCCACAGTAACGAACCATCCTCGAATTCGTCCGCAATATATATGGGAGATCCCCACTCTGATGCAAGTGCTAAGAGTTGTTCTCTCCGGTGATGGTAGGGAAGTTTGCGAATATCTTCTCCATGTATCATAAGTAGATCAAATACTACATATACCACAGGAAGACGCTCAGCCGCCCGCCCTATAGAGCTTTCATCTTTAAGCTTATCTCTTTGCTGGAGAAGCTGGAAGCTCGGTTGGCCAGTTGCTTCATCCAAAATCACAATTTCTCCGTCCAAGATGAAAGATACGTTCGAGCGAGACAGAGCTGCAACCAAATCAGGAAAAGGTTTATTTTTGGATAACATTTTTTTAGAGAGGAGTTCGACCTCACCTTCCATATTAGAAGCAATAATACGGTAGCCATCCCATTTTAGCTGATGAATCCATTCATTCCCTACAGGCAAGGTAGATTGCTTACGAGGTGACATAGGCGTAAAGTTCGGAATGATCATGAACCCGTCTTCCTGGTTCGTGTTGTCTCTTTGGTTCGTTTGTTGGTTCCGCGAGCTTTAGGGGATGCACTAGCTTTGCTTTTAGCGGCAGACTTCTTTTGAGTTGGGGTACTTCGGCGAGAAGTGGAGCGAGTAGATGAAGACTTTTTCTTATGGGCAAGAGCATCCGATGAATCATTCTTCTCAGATGTAGCATCGTTTTTATTGGAGGATTTGAGGACTTTTGATTTCGATGATCGTGTAGAGGTCGTAGATGATGATTGTGATGTGGAAGCATTAGGCTTCACATCTTTCGACTGACCTAGACTTGCCTTCAAGGCTTCCATAAGATCAATAACGTTCGTCTTTTTCTCTTCGGGAGCCATTTTAACTTCTTTGCCCTCGACCTTGTCTTCAATAGCATCCATAAGTCGTGTTTTATATAGATCTTCATATCTGTCAGGCTCAAACGTAGAGGCTAGCTGATTAATCAGCATCTTGGCCATGTCAAGTTCGCGATCATCCACAGTAGGTTGATCCGGTAGATTCGGAATCTCATCTTTGGGCCGGATTTCTTCTGCATAGAACATCGTTGTCATCGACAGTACCCCATCTATGATGCGAACCGCCGCTAGACTACTCTTCGAACGAATACTAACATGGGCAATTCCAATTTTGTCCGTATCCTCCAAGGCCCGCACTAATAAATTGTATGCATGTTCTCCATTTTTCTCTGGGGACAAATAATAAGTCTTCTGATAATAAATGGGATCGATTTCTTCTAGATCAACGAAGTCTACAATCTTTATTTCACGCGAAGTCTCCATGGCCAGATCATCCAATTCCTTTTTATCAAACGTAACGTAATGTCCAGGTTCATATTCATACCCCTTGACAATCTCGCTCCAGCTCACATCTTCTTCACATTTGGGGCATGTACGATGATACTGAATCGGTGCATTGGAGTCTTTGTGCAGCATCTTCATATGAACGTCATTGTCTTCAGTAGCTGTGAACATCTTTACTGGCACATTCACTAGACCAAAACTTACGGAACCCTTCCAAATCGTCTGCATATTTTTGTGCCTCCCTCACGCCAACTTTCGAGCGTCATATCGATCAAGTTCTTGTCCTTCTCATTACCCTTTGAAGCTGTAGTTTCAACCAGAAAACGCCACGTAATTCATGGAAATCGATTAACAAAAAAACCGACGCATGAGCAATCGGCTTCTATGAATTACATTCTGTATTTCCATACGAAATCAAATTAAACCCAGATGCTTCAATCCATTATAAATTCCATCCTGATCCACATCAGTAGTCGTATATTTAGCAATTTGTTTGATCTCATCCAAAGCGTTGCCCATCGCCACACTTTGCCCGACATAAGCAAGCATTTCCCGGTCATTCAAATGATCCCCGAACGCAGCTACGCGCTCTGGTGTATACCCTGCGTGTTGGATAAGCTTTTGAATTCCTGCTGCTTTAGAAGTGGTTGTGGGCAATACATCAGAAGCTACGGGGTCCCAGCGAACCATTTTTAATTGATGACCAAAAGTGTTGAAATAAGGTCCCTCTTCTTCCGCGGTACAGAACAAAATGCACTGCAAGATATCTTTCCCTTTGTAGAAAGAAGGATCAAATTCAGGAATTCCTAAGAGATGGGATGCGTAACAAGCATTCACATCAGCATGATCTTGAGTATTCACCTTTAACTGCTCTTCACCTACATAGAGAAGAGGATGATTATAAGATTCTGCAAAACGCGTAAAAGACTCTAAAAGTTCAGGCGAAATCACATTTTTGTAAACAACCTCACCCCGAAAAACTACATATTGACCATTGCTGCTGACGTATGAATCAATGCCTAACTCACGCCGAATATCTTCTGTTTGAAAAGGAGCCCGCCCAGTCGCTATCGCTACATCATGGCCTTGATGTTTCAGTAATTGAACAGCTTCCTTCGTAGAAGCCGGTATATTCTTGTCATAGTCAAGCAAAGTCCCATCGATATCAAAAAAAACCATCGTTTGTTCCATGCCATCTCCTCATTTCTGCCTGTTTTTTACCTGTCATGGAGATCTTAATGGATGAAACGCGTTTCAAGTCAAGCCTTCGGTACACTATCCATTTTTTTTGCAATACTTTCTCGTTCAATCATTTGGAAAGGGACCTCTCGCTGGCTTTGCTTTCCCCCTTCGTAAAAAAGCTGAAATGCTTGGCGCCCTAGTAGTCTAATATTTTGGTCCATCGTAGTAAGCCCAGCGATCTCAGCAATGGGTTGGTTATCAAAACTTAATAAGGACAGATCCTCCGGTATTCGGAGTCCAGCCTGTTTCAGTTCAATAATAATGCCCGTAGCAATCTCATCCCCATTCACAATTAGCGCGGTAGGCCTATGCTTCATACGAAGCCATTTTCTAGCGACTTGTTTCCCATCTTCCATGTTGAAGCATTCGGGTATCACCCAATCCGACTCTGCGGGCAGATTCCTGATCTTGATTAGATGATGATAAGCTTCCCATCTCCATAAGCTGCTCGGCCCATGCTCTCTGCTCGTACAGTATCCAATTCTACTATGCCCCTGATTGATCAAATGGTTCATCGCAGTTTCGAACGCGGCGTAGTGATCTGTATATACACAAGGGAGCTGATCCGTTTGTTCACAAGCTATAATCGGACCATATTCAGCAAATGCTATAATATCATCCCAAGTATTCGCATGAGAACTGACAATCATCCCATCAATCTGCTTGCTCTTTAGCATATGTAGATATTCTAATTCTTCATCCTTCCTATAATCCGTGGGACAACAAATTACAGAATACTTCTCTTCAAACGCAGCTTCCATCACCCCTCTTACGAGGGCTTGGGAGTAAAAGGAATTGTAGCTTGGAATCATCAATCCTAACGTACGTGTTTTGCCTGTGGAAAGATGAACGGCATGAATATTCTGCTGATAATTCAGTTCTTGAATGACTTCTTCTACTCTTTTTCGCTTCTCATCACGGACATAAGGGTGCTTGTTCAGCACTCGGGATACTGTAGCGACAGACACGCCAGCTTTCTTAGCTATATCCTTGATATTTGCCATCCTCCATGCTCCTCTCTGCTCCCCTATTCTCTCTATCTCTATTATGATAAATTTTATAGACAAAAGAAAGCAGCCTATGCTCTGGAAATTCAGTGCATAAGCTGCTTTTTTACGGTATAAGACTAAAGAGTTGGCTGTATACAATTTGTGAGTTCATTTTCGAAAAATCACACGTCATAGCTAACCAAATAATGCTGTAATTCGGTGTTATAATGCCCTTCGCTGTATTCCATAATTTGCTCTGTAGCATCTAAGGAATATCGAATTCTCTTCAATAGGGCCGTTCCCACGGGAACCGATAACAACTTTGCCAATTCATCCGTAGCCATACCTACCGTAAATTGATCGCGGAATTTATCTAATACAATATGACTCTCCTCAATAAATTCATATAAGGATTGGCTGCCCAATTCATTATCTTTGGCTTGAGGTACAGAGGGTGCCAAATAATGAACATAATGAATATAAGGCTTCCCATCTAATTCATAAAGTCGCTCCACCCGAAGACAGTTCTTGCCGAACATATCAAACAGAGCACTTCCGGCTTCATTCGTATTCCATGACGAGCGAATAAGACTCTTACGAATCTGATGGCCCTCTTCTACCAAAATTTCCGTAAATCTTTTTCCTTTAGATAACTTGGTAAGTGACGTATTTCGGATGACTTTAGTTCCGATTCCGCTGCGCTTCTCAATCAGACCTTCCTGCGCCAGTTCCTTTACGGCATTGCGTACAGTCATTTTGCTCACATCAAATTCTTGCTCAAGCTGTGGCTCTGAAGGAATCAGCGTTCCTAGAGGATATATGCCATGCAGAATACGATCCTTTAGCACTTTTTTGAGCTGCAAGTAAAGAGGACCTTGGTTACGCTTCATGACCATTTCACAGCTACCTTTCTACATCCCGAAGGGTCTCTGTGACCAGCTCCAAAATTTCTATTTCTGTTGCATTCGGAGTATCCCCCGCTATCGTATGCGCATGAACAGCTGCTTTCACAGCGAACAGCAAGGTTCGCTCTGCCTCCCAGCCGCTCGCCTCACCATGCACAATTCCACTTGCAAAGGCATCTCCTGCTCCAATGCGGTCATATACGGCAAACGTAAGCGGGTCGGCCACATGCATTGCTCCCTCCTTATACAGATATCCTTGCAGGGAGTGGCGACCATCCTGCTCAATTCCGCGATGTGTACCTGCTATAGCTTGAATGTTATACTGCTCAGCCACAAGTGGAACAAGCTCTTTCAATTGATCTACACGATCTTCATAAGTGCTCCTCATGCCTAGAATATGTATTGCATCCCGTTCATTCATAAGAACCACATCTGCAAGTTCCAGCATATCCTCGTAATGAGCTTTAGCTAATTCGTAGCCCTTTTCGCCCCAAAGCGACGGACGATAATTGCAGTCAAAAATAACGGTCCCTCCCTGCTTCTGCACGGCTGCTGCGAAAGACTTCATTTGATGCCGTACCGTCTCATTCATAGCCAGCGTAATCCCGCAAAAATGAGCAATATCTACCTGCTTCGCGATCTCGTCAAATGCATAAGCATCAGGCAAGGCCGTATTGAAGCTACTGCCCCAGCGGTCGGTGTAAGTAACTCGGCTCGGACGTGCACCAAATCCATTTTCCAAAAAATACATGCCCATATACTGGCCCGCTCTACGTACAAATGAAGTGTCAATGGCAAGTTTGCGCAGGTAAGCCATGGACGATTCGCCCAACGGATTGGCGGGAACCGTCGTTACTAGAGCACCGATATGACCGAGACGAGATAAGGCCGATGCAATGTTCACCCCTGTCCCTGAGAACGTGTATTGAAGCGTATGACCCTGAGCTAGTGTATCATAACCCGGAACCTGAAGACGCATCATCACTTCCCCAAAAGCTGAGATGCGTTTAGGCATAGCGATCAACCAATTTTTTCAAGATGGTATAAAGTGTCTCCACATCCTGTGGATTCGTATAACCTGTAGCTTTATCTACAATAGAGGAATAGACGTGAGGAATGACTTGTTGTACACCTGCTTCCAGTGCAATCTCTACAATCTTCTCAAAATTATCCAGATCAATACCTCCGGTTGGTTCTAGAGCGAATCCTTCTTCGGCACAAGCCTTGGCTACAGCACGATATTCATCTTCCAAAGCAAGTCCTTGCATCGGAAAATATTTAAGCGCATTTCCACCCATGTCGCGGACCAGCGCAATCGCCGCTTTCACAGGTACAATCGCATGCTCCTCATTGGCTGCGCTGTAAGGACCTGTGGAAATATTTACATATCCTACTCTACCCGATGGGGAGACTAGACTATTAATCCAACTATCTTTGCCTTGTAAATTAGCCCGTGTCGCGCCTACTGCCGTAAATACTTGATTGATATGTGTCCCTGCATAACTTGCTGCAATCTCCGCAACAACAGCCGCTTGGCGATTGTCTCCCGCGCCCAGACCGATCGATACCGCATCTTCAATTTCTTGACCATAGGCTTTCATCGCTACCACTGCTTCGGAGGCATTAGGATAATTTTTAGATAATACACCTACCACGACATGACCTTCGGCCGCCTCAAATACTTCTTTGGCATTTTCTATGCTTCCCGCAAGGACATTCAGTGATGCTCGTTTCTTATACATCCTCTGTTCCATATTCGACATTGTTATACTCCTCCTACGATTTCATGAATTCGATCTGCAATTACTTGCATATCATCGCCTTGCAGTGGACGGGGATCGATATCGAAATAACCTTGCCGTAGTCCATAATCTCTTGTATAAATTGCAATTTGACCTTCTCTAAGCTGATCATTCAGCTCCGTAGCTGTAAGCCCTGCTTCTTCCGCATTTACATGTACGCGTCCGCGGTAGATTGCACGTCCCGCTTCATCTTGCACAACAGAAATACGAATACCTGCTAACGATTCCAGCGGGTTCAAGAGTGAGAGCAATGCCTTCTCTTCTTCACTTTTATCCTGTTTGTTCATATACTCATCCAGCGCTTGAAGCAGTCCGAACGAAGTTTCTTTGCCTACTTTCATACTGCGTCCAATTCCATGGAGCTGAACCTTCAGCCAATTTACATATTGTTGTTTGCCACCTACAATGCCAGAGGTGGGACCTTCAATGGCTTTGGAACCGCTATAAATAGCCAAATCCGAGTATTTCACATATTTTCGGATATCCTCTTCTGCCGCAGCATCTACAATTAACGGAACTCCATATTGATTTGCAATTTCCCAAGCTTCTTCCACCGAAATCATATTTTTCTGCACGCAGTGATGCGATTTCACATATAAAATGGCCGCAGTATTCTCGTTAATGGCCTCTTCGATATGTTCCTTACGCCCCTCGTTCGCATAGCCGGCTTCCACAATCTTGCCTCCGCCTAAATACACCATCGTCTCCACAGGAGCACCATACTGCACATTGTGTCCCTTTAACATGACAATTTCATTTTTGAGAATAGGATCTTGATGCAAGCGTTCGCTCGTTCGTCTATGTCCTTGGGTGACGATCGCAGCTACAGATAGCGTAATACCACTTGAGGCCGAATTCACCACGACTGCCGCCTCGGAACCAAGGATACCGGCAATATAATCGCCTGCTTTATCTACGAGATCCGCAATTTCGACGTACTGCTGTCCTCCCTGCTTCATCGCTTCCATTACAGTATCTGTAGGTGCGGAGACACCTAAAATACTCATGCGGCCACTTGCATTAATTACACGCTTAAGGCCATATTTAGCATTCAATGAATGTGTCATGGATAATAGCTCCTTTCGCTTGAATATATGAAGTACCTATTCGATTTACACCTTCAGAATCGGTTAGAAGAATCTCTTCTTCTTTAACCTCAAAAAGCGTCAGGTTGGCGGAATCTCCTACTTGAATTCGGCCAAGTTCTGGGCGATGAAGCCACTGTGCAGCATGGATAGTCACCGCATCTATAATGTCTGACAAGCTATAGCCAAGATACAGAAATTTGCTCATGACGTGAGCCAAGCTGTACACAGGACCTTGAAGACGATTCCCCCTGTAAATATCTGTGCTAATCGTACGCGGACGAATACCGTGAAGTCTTGCAAGCTCCGCAGCTTCGAATGAGAAGCTTGCCGTACCATGCCCCACATCCAAATGAACCCCTCGCTTAAGAGCAGCCCCTAGCTCAGGAAGCGGTTCGCCTTCCGTATCAAAGAGATTATTCGCTTTGCCATTCAAATAATGGGTAACGATGTCGCGATAATCGAGATAATTCAGCACCTCTTCAATAACAGGTGGACCAGAACCTATATGTACCATTAGCGGTAGGCCCGTCATATGGGAAAGTTCCTTCGCCTTAATCAGGGGTTCAATCCCATTTGAACCTACGACACTAGCGCTAATGCGCGCTTTGAGTCCTACAATGAATTCCGCATAATGCTGCACAGCTTCGGCCGCTCGATTCAGATCAATCCATTCCATGTTCGTTAACTCATCAATACGTGTTAATCCAAGCTTGGAAATATTCAGAAAAGCGAGTACGTTCGTACGCGCATGCCCAGCACGATGATACAGCTCTGCGATCCGATCTGCCCCGCAGCTGCCTGCATCTATAATCGTGGTCACCCCTTGCCATACGCCAATCTCATCGATCTCATCGCCATATGGATGCAAATCACTAAAAGCATGGACATGCATATCAATCCAACCACTAGACACATACAGACCCGCACCCTGCACCACTTTCACCTTGGAATCTTTGCGTTCATCTTCGTATATTTCTTGGGAGGGAAGGGGAGCAATATCTAGTTCAGTTACTTCCTTTTCACTGACTTCATGAGTTGACTTGCCTTCAAGAACTAAATTAGCTGTATGTACTTCATTAACTTCATTCGCTAAATTAGCATCATTAACTTCATTAACTTCATTAACTTCATTAACTTCACTCGCTAGATTAGCATCATGACCTAGATTAGCATCAACAATGGAAGTAATGATGCCTTGATCTATAGTTAAATCCACAAGTTGGTCTGTAACCAACCGGACATGGCGTAATACGATCCGTTCATACATAGGTCTCATCCTTTCCTAGTTTGATAAGATCAACATATCACATATTTTTTTGGAGGTCTATATAACGTTATAATGTTTATTTATATGATTCCTTTACCTGCTCCGCTAACTGATGCATCTTCAGCATCGTATTGAAATTTCTAGATGTAGATCTCCCTTTATTCTTACTTAAAAAAGATGCCAATTTCGAATCCAATATACTTTGACGGAAATAAAAATAGATGTGATCTCCATAAATTTTGAATTCATCCTGCTGGGAATCTAGTGAATAGAGAACCTCTTGTTCACCCTCGGATAAAGGATGATCCAATAACGTGATATGAATGCTTTCCCCTTTTTCAAGCTGATCTTTCGGAAAAGGACATTGCTCTACAATCTGCTCTAGTTCGGCAGCAGTGCGAATTAAGATTTTACTCGTCAGTTGAAAATGAGACTCCACTTCCGCTTCTAACTTAGATACAAGTTCATCCGGACCTAGATTAGATGTAAAAAGCACATTCCCACTGTTAATATAGGTTTTGACTTGCTGCACGCCGATTTGCTCCCAGCTGATTTTGAGTTCAGCCATACTGACCTTTTTGTTCCCGCCCACATTTATTCCTCTTAGAAAAGCGATATAGACCGTCATTATGTATCTTCACCTCCTCTAAATATCACCTGTATATAAGGAGCACCCCAGTTAGTATTATCTATTAAGTTGACTTCTGTACTTTCTTGCTGAGTTATCAATTGTTGAAGTCTCTCTGCCTCTACGGGAAAACCTAAATTATTCAGCTGTTCTACAAACCATACAGCTATCTTAGCCTCAGGTATGTCCATTTGACATTGCCTGATCATAGCAAGCTTGGTTTCAAGCGGTTCTTTATCAAATACAATCTGCCTTTCCGCTTCCCCCATTGACATCATCGTGTTGAACTTTTTTAGATGGAACTCTCTTTTTGTGATAGAAGACTTGATAATTCCATCAGAACTAAATGGCATTACACCTATATTATTTGGTATGGATACAGCAACAGCATTTGCTCGCTCAATTTCGATTTTCATTATATAAAGATAGGAATCTGGGATCTGAGGATAATTTAATTGTTGGAATGCTTCGACAAATGCTCTTCTGCTTAATTCTTCCTCATCTAGATCCTGACTACTATAAGCTTTTATTTGTTCAGCTCTGGATTTCCTATAATCATCCTCATTACTAAATGAATCAATTAGAATCATTTCATCCTCACGCCCAATAAGAATCGTGAAGAAGTCTTTTATATTACGAGCCACTATTTTTATCCATGGATTCGACATAGGCGTAACTACCACGATTGGACATTCATCTAATTGCTTACCAACTCCAAAATCAGTTAATATCGCAAAATGAATGCCATCTACCCCAGTGCGTCCAAATGTGACCCCGTCGACTGGAGAGCAAAAGTAATTTCCGTTTCCATTCCCTTCAATACCCAAATACAACCCAGATGGCATGACATAGTCTGTCTTTGTTAGATACTTTTTTTCTAATTCGATGATTTGCTCCAGAACTTGTGAACGTAGCATGATATAAAACTCCACCCCTCGTCATGTATGAATTTTGTATATAATTGTGTAGATTTTGTAGTCTATCCTTCTATTATTCTCTCTATTTCTAGGTATTCCCTTGCACTTGCATTATAATAAATGGTAATTCATGAATAAGGAGACTCCCATGAAAAAAACCAGACTTTACCATTCTTCACTCTGTCTAGCTGTCAGCTTGATTTTAATCAGTGGATGTAGTTCCAAGGAAGAGTCCAAATCCACTTCAGCTCCCTCTCATCAAGAACATGTGGCGAGTGGTGATCTTCAAGAGACGACCGCATCCCTAACTACTTTACCTGCTTTTCTAAATCAGACTTCTACTCTAGTAAAAGAGGGATATCTTGCCGCAGCGGCCCATGTCGATGTACTAACTTCTATCCCCTGTTATTGTGGCTGCGGAAAATCTGCAGGCCATCAGAGTAACTTGAACTGTTTCATTAGCAAAGTACAATCTGATGGTACCGTCATTTGGGATGATCATGGTACGCGCTGTAATGTGTGTATTGAGACGGCTATGCTGACTGCTGAAATGAAGAAGCAAGGCAAGACAACTAGCGAAATAAGACAATTTATAGATGATCGATATCAAGAAGGCTATGCAAAACCTACGCCTACTCCCGCTCCAGCAGAAATATAATTCTCGATAACTGCTTTCATGCAGTGAGGAATATAAAAAAGTGCCCCGTTCAGCCCAAGTTCTGGACTGTCGGAGCACTTTTTTTATTAGGTGAGACGGCTTACTTTATTGGTTGTTAATGGAATATTTTTTGCCACCAATGGTAATGGTGAAGTTCGTTGGACCACTGATAGGTAAGTAGTAGACCAAGTTGAAGTCTTCACTCGCGCCTGGAGCAATCGTCTTGTAAGCTGGCAACGTTACTGCGATTCGGTGGAAGTCACCTTTTAGACCGCCCACGTTGTTACCTGTATGTCCGACGGATACTACACTAATCGTATCTCCGCTCCAGCTTCCAAATTGTGGTGAAGTTGAAGTAGGTACATCAAATTCAATGACGGAACTTCCAGTAATTGTTACATTACTGTTGTTCGTAAGTCTAAGAATTGGGTTGATTGGATAATTCTGATCTCCCAATTTGAACCCCGTAAATTGCACGGACATGTTCAGTTTATCTGTAGGAAGACCTGCTGTGTTATTTTTGCTGTTGTAAGGAGTTGCCGCTTTGAATTTATCGGACAATAGCTTCGTCAAAGTGTATCCAATATAGTATTCACCCTTACCATTGTTACGATCTGGATAGAAGTCATAGTCGCCTGCAAGTTCCCAGATCATGACTCCGCCAATGCCATTTTTCACAACATAATCTGCTTTGGCTCCTAAAGACTGTTCATCTTCAGTAGATAAGAATACTTTCGTAGTTGGGTTCCATAACCATGGGGCTACCAATGTAGAGTCATAGTTACGAGTATAGGTACCCGTTAATGTAGCTCCTGCAAGACCATAGTCTTTAAGATAAGAACCAACGATACCTTTTTCAAGGTTCTTCGCATGCCACATCGGGTTTGAACCTGCGCCTACTTCTTTGCCATTCTCTGTATCATGCCAGATGTTATCTACGCCCGTCGCACCATCGCCACATGAAGTTAGACCTTGAGCACAGTTAGTTCCTGAAGAACTGCCCCATAATCCATTTGTTCCTCCTGTAACGTTCTTGAAACCCCGAGTGTAATAAGGTACTCCGATGTTAATCCGTCCAGCCGCCATCATGCCGCGCATATAGTGATATGCCCAGTCCGTATTCAAATATCCAATTCCGCCATATTGAGAAGTAGAGTATACAGAACTTGCTGCGAGTTCCGCATCTTTACCATCATCGAACAATGCCGCATTCGGTCCTACGAATTTGTTCCAAGCTCCATGTAGGTCATAACTCATTACATTTACATAGTCTAGATATTTAAGAGGGTTGAATGTCTCCATACCACGAAGCAAGTACCCTGAAGATGGGGATGCAATCGTAAGCATATAGTATTTACCGTCTTGTGCTGAAGCTTGATCGAGCTTCGTGCGAAGCGTTTTGAGTAGAGCATCATAACTCGCTTGCAGACCTTTCAGACGTGGGCTGGAGAAGCTCCAATCCAGTGGATTTCCTGCTTTGTCCATCGTTGTTGGATATTCATAATCCAGATCCGCTCCATTGAAATCATACTTGCGAAGGAACGCTACTACGGAATCTGCAAATGTGTTAATTCCAGCTTGGTTAATGGAACCATCTGCATTTGTTGTCATGCTGTAATATCCGCCAGAAGCTACACGGTTTCCATTATCATCAAAGTAACCGCCAGTCTCAGCCCATCCACCAATGGAGACCAAAGTCTTCACGCCTGGATGTTGTTTCTTGAATTTGTTCATCAAATTCAAATTACCTTTGTAAGGAAGTGTTGGATCCATAGCTGCATCACTAAATTCAGGCCATGTCATCCCAACAGAAGAGTTATTAGCATTGGTCTCGCTACCAACTGATACTTTATTGCTGCTATCGATATGCGCAAAAGCATAGTTGATATGCGTCAAGTAATTCCAAGGAATATCAGATGCCAAGTATTTAGGTGCACCATCTTTACCTGTTCTCCAGCTTGTAAAGTAACCAATAATGCGGCGCTTCGCATCGTTCGCTAATTTTTCGCGTCCGTCTGTGTCATACGCTTGGCAGTAAGGAATTCCAGTTACGCCAGAGTTGAACAATCCTTCAGGACGACAAGCTTCTTGATTAGTTGTTGTATCCGCTTTTGCAGTTTTCACAGCAAGAGCTGCGCTCGCCGCGGATTCCAGACCTTCGGCATCTTTCGCTTTTACAGTGAAAGAATACTGAGTATCTGCTTGTAATCCAGTTACCACTGCATTAGTAGTAGTCACTTCTTGTTTGCCACCTGTGTAATACACAGTGTAGCCAGTCACCGCTTTATCATCTGTAGATGCAGTCCAAGACAAAGTTACAGTTGTAGCCGTTTGTGCTGATGAAGCAACGTTAGCTGGAACTGTAGGAGCTTGATTCGCTACAGCTGCCTTAGTCTTCACAGCAACTGCGTTGCTCGCTGCGGATTCCAAACCTTCAGCATCCTTTGCTTTCACAGTAAAGGAATAGTCCGTATTTGCTGTAAGTCCCGTAACTACCGCAGAAGTCGATGTAACATCCACTTTACCGCCAGTGTAGTATACGGTGTAACCTGTTACTGCTTTATCATCTGTAGCTGCTGTCCAGCTCAAAGTTACTGTTGTATCCGTTTGAGCGGAAGATGCAAGATTAGTTGGAGCTGTTGGAGCAGTATTCGGCGTAGTAGGATTAGCACTAGTCTTGCCAGTTACACTGCTACTTGCCGCAGATTCAAGTCCTTCATTGTCTTTGGCTTTGACCGTAAAGGTATAGCTGGTGTTCGCCGTTAGACCTGTAATCACCGCACTATTAGTGGTAACGGATTTGGAACTTGTTCCGTAGTACACTGTGTAGCTAGCTACCTGTTTGTCATCCGTAGAAGCCGTCCAATTCAGAGTCAAGCTCGTCGTTGTTGGTGTGGATACAGTAAGACCACCTGGAACTGTAGGTGCTGTGTTCGTAGGTGCTGTACCACAAGCGCCCTGATCTTCCCAAGCGCCATTCACGCCTGGTGTATCCCCTTGGGTCCACCATTTTGCTTTCCAAGAATGGCTGCTATATGATGCTAGATTACCAGCTGTGTAAGCCTTAGTGGATACCCATGCGTCTGGGCAACCCGATGGATTTGGAGTAGGTGTAGTTGTTCCTCCATCTCCACATGCGCCTTGATCTTCCCAAGCTGTTGAAGTATCCGGTTTGTCACCTTGCGTCCACCATTTTGCCTTCCAATTGTGACCCCCTGAGGAAGCGATCGTACCGGCCGTGTAAGCTTTCGACGTATCCCAAGCGGCGGCACAAGCTGTAGCTGCCGATGCAACGGAAGGCTTGATTAAAGCATTAAAAGGACCTAGAATCAGGGCAAATACAACCGCAAACACCATGCTCAGTTTCAACATATTTTGTTTTCTCGTGTGAACCAACATTATTCATCTCCTCTTATATGGTTTTGCTATATTCTTTGAAACTAAAAACTCCCTCCTTGACCTAACAGGTTATGGTAGGAAACGCTTTCATTTCCTCTCCTCTATTCTAATTAGCAGGAGCCAAAATTACAGGTGTACAATTCTCTAATATAGGGATAATTATTTCTTATTCCATTCACAATTCGATAGAATACTGTCTATAAATTAAGCTTATTACCTGGTCTTAAATACATTTAAGTCTATTACTGTACTAAAATACCCCACTAAACTCCTGTTACAAAAAAAAGCTTTCTCCACTTGTCTGGAGAAAGCTTTTTTTATGTTTTTAAAAGATTAGTATATAAGTACTATTACATCGATTTAGTCAAATGAATTTGACCCGCATCAAAGTTCACATTCCATCCAAGCAATTCTGCAATGAAACGAACAGGGACTACAGTTCTTCCATCTTTGTTTACGATAACTTTAGCTCCTACTGATTTACGCATACCGTTGACTTCCATGAAATCTTTATTAATCCAGAATTTCAAAGTGTCGCTACCAGCAGTTACCCATACGGATTGAGTCTTGGCATCATATTGTACGTTAGCGCCAATACCTTCTCCTAAGTAACGAAGTGGGATATAAGTTTTGTTCATCCACACCATTGGCATAGTATCCATCATCGTTACTTTACCATTGATTGTAAGGGATTTACTATTCAGTTTCATCCAAACCGATGATTCTGTTGGCATTGGAGTAGGGGTTGGTGTTGGCATTGGAGTAGATGCCTCTTGGAACTTGTCATTGAACTGGTTCACAATCGCATTACTTAGCGCTTGACCGACACCAAACATTGTTTTGAATCCTTCACGATTCGTAGCATAAGAACCTTGGAAATCATTTGCTGCATATTTGTCTAATGTAGTTTGCACTTGACCTTCATGTGTACGAAGGGCAGGCAGACTTGCAGATTTAGGCAAGTTTTGAGCTGTAGCCGTATCAAGGAAGTTCGCAAATTCTACGGTAAATCCATCAATACGTTGTTTTACAGCATCACGTTGTTGTGTATTTCCACTCTTCACGGCATTTACATAGTCGCTTTGAGCATTTACGTGATTTGTAGTCCAGATTCTTTCAAATTCGTTCGCACCGTCTTTACCGTAAATGGATGCAATCGCTGCTTTGAAGTCAGCGGTATTGCCACCTTCAGCTGCAATTAGATAAGTATAGTCATTGCGGCCATCGAATTGTTTTTGCATCTCCAATGCAGAAAGTGCAAAGTGTTCGGAAGCCAAGCTATTCAGTGCTGATCTAAGATCTGCAGCCTTAGTATCGGATTTCGTATTATTAAATTTCTCAGGCATTTGAGTAACAATTGCACCTGACAAGGCTTTACTTATTTTGAACATGGTCATATATCCTTCACGATAAGCAGCATAGGCATCTTTATAATCACCAGCTACATATTCATCAAATGTCTTTTGGACTTGATCTTCATGAAGTCGAATGGCATCTTTTGCTGCTTGCTTAGGCAGATTACCTGCTGTCGCAGTTGCTAGGAATGTGGAGAATTCATCCACGAATCCTTGTACTTGTTGCAAGGCTTTCTCTCTTGCTTCTTTGTTGTTCATTTTTGTTGCTTTTACTAGATCGTCTGTATATTTGTTATGAGCGCGGAAGATTCTCTCAAATTCAGCGCCGCCTTTTTCACCATAAAGGGATGTAATTGCAGGTTGCATATCCAGTGCATTTTGATCCAATGCTTTGTAAGCTTCTTCAGCATCTTTGGAGCCATCATAAGCTTTGGTCATTGCTGTAACAGCAAGCGCAAAGTGTTCTGATAATAAATGGTCTAGATTAGCTCTCAAATCGGCTGCTGGTGTATTCACCGTTGCGCGAGTCGCTGCTGCGGCTCCTACCTGTGCTGGTAAAGCGGCTGGTAATACAAGGGTTAAACCAAGTACGGGTATGGCTAATGTTTTCATCTTCATGATCATTTCACTCCTTCAGAATGTGTTTTCATCTTTCTCATAGTATGGAACGCACACTTTGGAATTTTGGATCACTCTAGATTACAAAAAAATATAAAAGTTTTTTTAGGCGACAAAAAACCGTATTTGGAAGTGTCCTGTTCGACATCCGAAATACGGTTGTATAGTTAGACTATCGTCAGTGGATTCCCTTCATAAATAGAAGTCCCTATTCTTGAAGATTGTGCAGCACGTACCATAGAGCCAGCTACATCTTGAACGCGAATAGGTTTGTATTTAGATAAAGGTCCCATCATTAATGGCGAATACAAGGGGCTCAGGAGGCTAGCGATCCGCTCCCCTAACCTAAATTCTGTACGGTGAGCCAACAATAATGAAGGTCGGAAAATATGCAGCGAATTGAACTTTATTCCTTCCAAAGCTTGTTCCATTTCACCTTTTACCCTAGAGTAGAAGATTTTGGAGGTAGGATCTGCTCCTACTGCTGAAATCACGAAGAACTTACCGACATGCTGCTTGGAAGCCATCTCCGCTATAGCTTTAGGGTAATCATAATCCACACGTCTGAATGCCTCTTGTGATCCAGCCGTCTTAATTGTAGTTCCTAAACAACAATATACTTCATCGACTTGAAACTGTGCAGTATACTGTTCCAGTTGTTCAAAACTTACAATAATCTGTTCTAACTTGGGATGAACAATACCCAGTGGGGCTCTCACGAGTACCCGAACTTTCGTATATGAAGGCTGATCTAATAGCATTTGAACAACTTCCCTACCTACCATTCCACTTGCTCCAGCCACTAAGGCTATTTTACAGTGCACACTCATGACCCTTCCTCTTCCTCTAACTAAAAGAATAGCTCGGACTAATCTGTTCCAATCGGTTCAACTCTTCCGCTGAGATTTCACCCAAATCCTCCATTTGATGCGTCTGAAGCTGATATCTATGAAGAGTAGGTTTGGAGGAATCATCGATGCTTACGAAATCAAAGAAATTCCCTGTGGCTCCCCATAAAATAACAGGGGTAGTCATATACAGTACGGGAGAAGGGATATCTTCCAGCCTCCGCAGTTCTGGATCGAATAATGCTATAGAACTTCGTAAATTATTACCATACGCTAAGGCTAGACGACTTCCTTTTGGGGACCAATTATAATCGTCCACGGTATCTACATTCCCTCTGCCATTGCGACTTAGATAAGTATTGAGATCATAATACTCACCTGTTTTTTGGTTCACAATCGTTAACGAATACCCCTCAGCCGTCTGGACATGAATTGCTAAAAATTTATGATCTGAGGATAATGATAAAGATTCTAATTGAATAGGATCCTTATAATCAACCTGATGTTGCGTGCTTCCCTGCTTAATAAGTAGCTTCTGAACAACGAGTTGATTATTCTCTGCAAAAGGTGCGCGCTCAGCGCGAACCTGAACATCCCCTTCGGACCACGTTAATATTGCATCTTTCCACTGTAACTGAGCTTTGGGACTGCGCTGATAGTAAGTCGTTTGCTCCTTGGCTTCTGGTTGCACTGGACTCTTCTCTACTTTAGAAGATTCTAAGGGTGGACTGATCTGCTGCTTAGTATCCGATACTTCTTGGGGCTGCTTATCCGCAGAAGAAGATTCGCATCCACCTAGGAGAAGGGCAGCTGCAATTAATACAAATATTCCTGTGTTCTTACTCATCTATTGCCCTCCCACAGATCTAGGTTAAATAAGGGTAAAGTGCTCTACAACGGGAAATGGATCATAGAAATGATGCAAGAGTCTCTTCCATTCCTGATATCCTTCCGATTCACGAAATCCTATAGTATGTGATTCCATGGAGTCCCATTTTACAAGTAGTATGTATTTATGATCATCTTCTATACAACGTCTAAGCTCGTGAGACTGGTATCCTTCTATAGAAGCTATGATCGGAGAAGCTAGGCGAAAGTTCTCTTCGAACTGTTCTACTAAACCTAGTCTAACTCGCAAAATAGCTACTTCAAGTACCACAATGAACTGCCCCTTTCGCTTTACATAAAAGTATACCATGATTAAAGCGACGCTTGTCCTGCTTTCCCTAAAATTAGAATGGATCGAACAAGTTCGATCCATCTTAACGCTTATTCTCTATTTAATCGAATCCCCTTAGAATAGACCTCTAAAATCCGTTCCACCTCAGAGATGTAGACTGGTTTGGAAATGAAATCTTGCATCCCACTCGCTAGACAAGCTTCCTTATCATCATTTTTAGCAAACGCAGTTACCGCAATAATGATGGGGTAACGTTCCATACCTTCCAACTGTCGGATTCGCTGCGTAGTCTCAAGACCATCCATCTTAGGCATCTGGACATCCATAAAGACTAGGTCATACGGGTCAGATTGCACAGCTTCCAAAGCTTCAAATCCATTATGCACCACGTGAGCCTTGTACCCTCGACGTTGGAGAATTGCCTTCAAAAGCTTCTGATTAATCGGATGATCCTCAGCAATCAAAATGTTCAAAGGTCCATACTTTTCCGTGGCTGGAGATATGCTAGATATGCTATCCATGCACGGATCAGAATCATCCATATAGTCCTTGTTCTCCTGGTCTTCATTCATAAGGGTTAAGGATGTCCCTATCATAGAAGTAGGACTAGATAATACTTTATCTAGATGATCATTATCCGAAATATAGGGGTTAGTCTCCACTGTAAATGTAAATAACGAACCTTGCCCAGCTTCACTATCTACGCCTATGGAACCTCCCATAAGCTCAACTAATTTTTTGCTGATAGCTAGACCTAGACCAGTTCCTCCATATTTTCTGTTGATGGCAGGATGAAGTTGTGAGAAAGATTGGAACAATTGACCCTGTAATTCGTTTGGTATACCAATTCCCGTATCTTTCACTTTAAATTCTATAATAATTTGGTCTGCATCCGTCAACGGAATAGCTCTTACTTCAATAGAAACTTTACCTTTTTCCGTAAATTTAACAGCATTACTTACAAGATTGATGAGAATTTGCCGCAACCGAACTTCATCACTCAATACCACATTAGGAACAGAATCATCGATAAGCCACTGTACATCCACTTTTTTCTCCGTTGCTTTCAGTAAGAATAGATCTGTAACTGATTTTACAATCTGCTGAATGTCCACTGGCTCTTGATTCAGATCCATTTTACCCGCTTCAATTTTGCTGAAATCTAGAATCTCATTCAGGATGTGTAACAAGCTGTCACTGCTCTGAACAATAATGTCGGTATACTCTCTTTGTTCTTCATCCAGCTCTGTATTCGATAGCAGTCCGGTCATCCCAATAATACCGTTCATCGGTGTTCTCAGTTCGTGACTCATGATGGCTAGGAACTCTGATTTAGCGCGATCTGCTTGCTCTGCGGTTTCTTTAGCTCGAATAATCTCCTTCTCATCCGTCATATCTCGGAATACGATAACTGCACCGCGTAGCTCTCCGTTATCTACAATCGGACTCACTCGATATTCGGTCAGGAAGCTGGCACCATCTTTTTTCCAGAAAATATCTTCCTTGCTCTGATGCCAGCGCCCCTCTCTCACCGCTTGATAGATCGGCATCTCGTACCTGCCGTAAGAAGATCCATCCAAGCGTGTCTGCTGTATGGTATCCAAGAGGAACGCACCACTCACTTCATCTAAACTTAAACCTAACATGTCTGCTGCTGAAGGATTCATAAACGTTGTTCTGCCTTCAATATCTACGCCAAAGATCCCTTCTGTCACAGCATTCAGAATTAATGTATATTCCCGGCCTAACCGTTCAATCTGCTTAATGTAATTGTTACGATCCGTCACATCACTAGAAATGCCATACACTCCAACCACTTCATCGTCAACAATGATCGGAATATTGGCAACCGTAATGTCGACTAAGTGACCCTCTTTATGGAGTATAGAAATTTCATAATTCTGTGGATATCCTTGCGTAGCTAGCATGAAATGATGTTGTGTCTTCGCATCGAATTCTTCAGGAACCAAGGGTCCGAAATACATACCTATAAGCTCAGCTAATGTGAACCCCGTAAGTATTTCAAGGTTCTCATTGGCCGTTAAATAATCACCGTTCAAATTCATCGAATAGACGGCTGCAGGGTTCTGATCAAACAGTGACTTATATCTGCTTTCGCTTTCCTTCAGCAGTTGTTCCGATTTTTTTCGTTGCGTGATATCTGTAGATATACCGTATACCCCAACAGTCTGATGGTCCACAATAATAGGAACAAACGTCATACGGATGTCAACGGGTTCTTGCTGTAGAGTTAGTATACAAATCTCAAAAGTTCTGGGTTCACTGTGCAGTAGAACGTCCTCAAAATGACGATTCAGAACGTCCCTATATGCCGGATCAATAAAGCTAGATAAAGTCTGGTTCATTAAATCTGCTGCTTCACAATTAAATAACTCTACAATGCTGCGATTCATCGAAGCGATATGGCCTTCACGATTCAGTGAGAATACGCCATCAGGATTATATTCAAATAAAGATCGGTAACGACTTTCGCTTTGTTGAAGTCGCTCTGCAATATGAATACGATCTGTCACATCTCTAGATATCGCAATGATCTCCTCAACGTCTTGTATCGGATCATAAGCAAAAATGGAGGCCGTCTCAAACCATATATAATGTCCATCTTTACAGCGGTACCGATATACAACCGTGTCCGAGCCCCCCTCAGACTGTTTGCTTTGCAAATAAGCTGCTACCGAAGCAACATCGTCTTCATGAATGAAACTCAGTCCTGACTTACCGACCATTTCTTGGGGTTCATATCCAAGCATAGGAAGAGATACGTCCGACGCATAGAGGAAAGTAGCTTGTTCGTCGGCTTTGTGTCGCGAGATAAAATCCAGCGAATTCTCGGATATAAGTCGGAAATGCCGCTCGCTTTCACGAAGCTTGTTTAGAATTTCCTTGTCCTCTGTAACATCTTGTACCATACCCACAATTTGTATGGGCTTGCCTGTAATCATATCCACTTCTGTTCGCCAACGAGATACGATCGATCTCCGTTCTCCCTGAGCATCCTGAATATGATATTCAATTTCTCCTGAGTCGCCACGTTGAACAGCGTCTTTCAGACTATCCCATACCTGCTGACGCTCCTCAGGCACAATACAATCACATAGTGCTACTAATGCGTCGTTCTGCTTCACAACATGATTGAAAATCCTCAAAAATTCATCCGAATATATCACCTTGTCGTTGAGGACATCCCAATCAAATGAGCCCACTTTAGCAATGCTTTGTGCTTCATTAAGAATGGTCTCAAAATGCACCCGATCCGTAATATTACGGGCAATAGATAACACTTTCTCGATCTTACCGTCAGCATCACGCACAATTTGCGAAGATACTTCCACCCATAAGTAATGGCCATCTTTATGCCGAACTCTTCTTTTATAAATGTCATGATCAGAATATAGACTATCCTTCTGTATCATTTCAGTTGCATCGTCTAAATGATAATATGTAGCGCGATGCTTGCCGAGCATCTCCTCCGGGCTATAACCAAGTAACGCCTCTGTAGAAGGAGATAAGAAGTTTAATATACCCTCTTCTGTACTGACCGAAATCATATCCGGGGTATTCAAAGTTATTAATTTATACATATCCCGATTATATTCTAACTCTTTTTCCGTCTCTTTTTGTGCGGTAACATCCTGCACCTGAGCGACTCTATATAGAGGAGATTCGTTCATCTCATCGTAGATAAGAAAGATGGACAACCTCGCCCAAATCACCCGTCCTGATTTATGCACATAACGTTTTTCAATAGTTATACTTCGCTCCGGATTGGACCTTAACTCCTCAGCAATGTAGTCATCGGGAGTGGGCTGATGATCCTCACCGTAGGTAATCCTTGAGGTATCCATGGTTAGCAATTCCTCTTCGGTGTATCCCACCATCTGGCAAAATGCTGGATTCACCATTAAGTAGTTGCTATTGTCCAGCGTCAAAATTACCGTACCTATGGCTGAGCGAATATACAATTGTTTGAAAATATCTAACTGCCCCGTTAAGGATACACTCACAAATAAATCCTCCTTAGAATCACAACACGCAGTGCTAAATCTCTAACTCATAGTATAGCTCAAATTCCCTTTGAATACGATGTATGACCTTATCATTACAATAAAGAGAATATGTATCTTTTGTATATCAATATAAAAAAGGAACCCTTATATAAAGAGTTCCTCATACTAGTATTATTATGTCCGTGCATAGGCCCGTGCATAGGCAACTATTAGCAGACTAATCCTGCCTTGTTCAACTTGGCCGCAAGACTTAAACCAAAACGTTCACACTCTTGCAACTGAAACTCACTTGGGGTCCGGTCTATTTTCAGACTGAACATTGCCATTTCTACACCGCAGTAGACTAAGCGATCTCGTAATTGATCTACAGCTGCGGCGAACAGATTATAGGCTAGATCTCCTGAGCCGAATACAGCTCCGCGAATCCCTTGAAGATTCAGATTCTTCATATCACGGTAGAAGGGTAGATATTCATCTGGCAAGTCGCCTTCTCCCCAAGTATAACTTCCAAGCACTATACAATCATAGAGTACAAGCTCTTGAGCTGACGTATCCAGCACATCTTTAAGTACGACTTCAATGCGCCCTTGCTGTAAGCCTTCTACGATGGATTCGGCCATTTCCAATGTATTACCAGACATACTTGTGTACACTACAATTGCCTTACGCATACTCAAAGCTCCGTTCTATAAATGAAATTGTAGCAAAGTAATCCTTTAGGAGTCACAAGGCAATTCAGCTCTAAATAATTTAAAGTTTCAGGAGATCAACTCTTAGTGAACTGCAAATTCTTTCGATAATGATAATCATTATCATAAACTTATATGATTTCCCTTTCCTTGTCAATTCTTATCTCTTTAACCTATATAAAAAAAGAAGAACCCCATTTCTCGGGTTCTCCTTCTGATCTCAACAATGATCACTCATCTTGCAACAACCCAAGTCGTGCCCTTCTTTTTCAGCACTTCTTCCCAACCTTGCGGAGGTAGCGTATCACAGATAATCTGATCCACCTGCTGTAAACTCGCCATTTGATAGGGGGAAGTTACTCCAAGCTTAGAGCTATCCGTAAGTACAATCGTCTCAGCACTATTACGTATAAATACCCCAGCTAACATAGCTCGATCCGCATCGAAGCTAGTGATGCCGCGATGTGGAGTTAATCCATCAATGGATACAAAGGCTTTGTTAGGAAAAAGCCCCGTCATCATCGCTTCTGCCATCGATCCCGAACTTCGATAATGCTTCGATACAATACGTCCACCGATAAAAATGATCTCCCCCATGAACATATCCTTGTTCTGATATTCCATAAGTAAATTCAGACCAGAGACGGAGTTCGTAATAATCGTTACATTTTCTTTGTAGCGCAAAAAGTGGATCATCTGGAGTGTGGTAGACCCATCATCGATAAAAATAACATCTTGATTCTCTACCCTACTCGCGGCTTCTCTCCCCACACGTTGTTTTTCTTCGACGTGAATCACCTCACGCTGGCCATGAGGCAGTTCTTCCCGTTCCAGACTCATCTTAACTGCACCGCCATATACCCGGCGAAGTCGATTTGTGTCTTCAAGTTCTTCCAGATATTTGCGTATCGTCTCTGAGGAGACGCCAAGTGTAGACACAAGCTCTGTCGTTCGAACTTTTCCTATATCATTAATCACGTTCAATATATGCTGTTTGCGTTCTTCTCCCACCAAGGACATCTACCGGCCCTCCTTTACATCAACATTCCTTGCTTTGGAATTACCAAAATCGATTATCTTCAATCACCTGTAATAAACGTGTTATGTCTTGAGCATGGATCTCACCAATATTACCTATGCGGAAAGTATCTGCTGTACTGATTTTCCCAGGATAGATGACAAATCCATTATACTTAAGACGCTTGTATAGCTCATTAAAACTAAATAGACCTGACGCGGGGTACGTAAAGGAAGTGATGATTGGTGACTGATGCTCGCGTGCCAGAAGTGCGGGATAGCCAATACACTCCATACCTTCAACTAGTAGAGCTTGGTTGTACTTATATCGAGCAGATCTTGCTTCAATTCCGCCTTCTTCATCCAGTTCCTGAAGGGCTTGATCGAAGGCACGCACCACGTGGGTAGGCGAAGTATATCTCCACTTTCCATAACCAGATTCCATATTAATCCATTGGTCATACAGATCCAGAGACAGGGTACGCGCTTGACCCTTACACTGCTCAAGCTGAGATCTGCGAGCAAGAATGAACCCAAAGCCAGGAACGCCCTGAATGCATTTATTAGCGCTGCTAATTAAGTAATCGATATGTAGTGCAGGAATGTTCATCGGAATTCCACCAAAACTACTCATCGCATCGACAATTATAATTTTGCCCAATTGATGAAGGACAGAAGTGATTTGTTCTATGGGGTTTAGCATCCCGGTCGTTGTCTCGCAGTGAACCACGGCAACGTGGGTGATGTGTGGATGATTACTTACATACTGTACAACTTGCTCTGTATTCACGGGAGAAGTCTCACCGAAATCTAATACCAAATGGTTGATTCCGTAGACTTTAGCCATATCCGCGATTCGCTGGCCATATGCACCATTCGTTAGAACCAATAGCTGCCCATCCTTTGGAATGACTGTGCTAATCACGGACTCCACACTGAACGAACCGCTACCTTGCATCAGAACAGTTGTATACTTTTCTTCCGAAGCGCATGCAAGATGCACAAGACGAGTACGGATACTCTGGACCAATTGATTGTAATCGGTATCCCATGTACACCAATCGTTCAACATCGCTTCCTTAACGGTTCTTGAGGTCGTTAGAGGTCCAGGAGTGAGTAGCAAATAAGGATTTTCCATACTCATGGTCGATCTCCTCCTGTCATACGCTCATTAATCTCATCAATAATCCGATCCAATTCACCAATTTCCTCGATAATGTAGTGAGCACCTGCCTCGGCTAATCGCTGAGCAACTTCAACCTTGAGCAGATGAAGCTGGCCTGGGTCCATCGTGTTAACATCCGTTTGAGATAAACCAAGTTCGCTGCTTCCTAGGACAACGCCCACCGTCCAGCATCCTGCATTTACTCCTTCAAGCATATCACTTACGGTATCCCCTGCTTTGACAATATGATGCATAGGATATACGCCTAACACTTCAGCATTGCGATAAATCATCCAAGGATAAGGACGTCCTGCCGCCACTTCATCCGGTGCAGTTAAAACATCTGGTGCATACCCTTGCTTAGCGGCTGCCGGAGCTACAATATCCATCATCGCCCGTGTATACCCCGTAGTCGAACCGATCTGAATTCCCCGTGAACGCAATCGATGGGTCAGATCAACTGCACCCGGAATTGGTTCTGCATACTGATGAAGAATCGCGAATAGTCTAGGTTCGAAATCACGATAAAGAGCATCGATATCTTCCTCACTAGGGACTTGCCCATATTTGTCATGCCAATGACTTGCAATACGATCCATTTTGCACATCACGCTAATATGTTCACGCTTTTGAAGACCCATAGGAATTCGGGCCTCTTCGGAAGTCACTTCAATTCCTTTGGCTGCGAATACTTCAATGAACACTTGAAGCGGAGCGAAGCATCCATAATCCACCATGGTCCCTGCCCAGTCTAACATTACTGCTTTTATCATCTTGTGTCTCTCCTTTTTATCGGTTCTGCCAAGCAGAAGATTTTTTACGGATTTGTCTCGTTGCTAATTCATAAATCATTCTAACGGCCATGTTCGTGAGCACAATAAGTAGTGACATCGCTGCGGCTGGGGCAATATCGCCTGCATCCTCCATATTGACAATCGAGATGGGAGCGAGCTTCAAGTCGGCTGCATATAAGAACATGACGGCGGATACGGTTACCATGGAATTAATAAAATAGTACATGCCCATTTCCAAAATAGCAGGCAAGCAGATGGGAACTGTAATGCGGTAGAATGTTTTGTAAAAAGGAACCCCTAAAGACAAGGAGGCCATCTCAATTTCAGCATCCAGTTTCTTAAGCGCACTTGTGGCTGTAATGAACGCAACGGAGTAAAAATGAGCTAAGTTGACTAATACGAGAATCCATATGGTTCCGTAAAGCCCGTGCAAAGGGTTACTTGGCTGATTGAAGAAAAAGATATAAGCAAGACCGAGCGCCAAGCCCGGTAGCGCTAACGGTAGAATGGACAGAAAATATCCTATCTGTCTCAGCAATTTATAGCCGTTAATCTTTTCAAGTAGATAAGCTCCAATGAACGTGGCCACTGTACCCACACATGCTGTCCAAGCCGCGACTTGGATGCTGGTCCAGAACGGTTGCAGTCCTTCCCCTGCGGTCTGACTGAAGTTGAAATGCGCCCATGTAAAGGACATTTGATAAGGCCAAGTCTTGATAAAAGCAGCCGCAAATACGGTAAGGATAAGTAAGGTAATAGCTGCGCTGACTAGACAGCAAAAGATAAATAGCAGTGCATCGCGCATTTTATGTGGACGAATACGGTATGGCATAGATTTAGCATTCATCGTACTCTTCTGCTTCCGTTCTACGATTCGATCCACAATGAAGGCTAATATCGCGGGAATCGTAAGAATGATACCTACTGCTGCGCCCATCGACATATTTTGCTGGCCGATCACCTGCTTATAAATGTCTGTTGCAAGAACATTGTATTGACCTCCCACAACCTTAGGAGCCCCAAAATCTGTAAATGAAAGGGTAAAGCAGACAAAGAAAGACGATATAAGTCCGTATTTAATGTTCGGTATTGTAACGGTAAGAAACGATTTAATCCTGCTTGCTCCTAGCATCTCTGCTGCTTCGTATAACTGTTGATCAGCAAAAGCCAATGAAACTAATAAAATCAAATACGCTTGAGGAAAGGTGTAGATGACTTCCGATACGATAATGCCAAATGGGCCATATAACTCCACATTCCAGCTGAACGGAAGATGTCCGAAAAACCCTGTTGTAATTAGTCCCTGATGCCCAAATAAATAGGTCAGTCCGATTCCATGCATCATCGTGGGAGCGAATAAGGGTAGCATTGCAATCGATTTAAAGATTCTTTTGCCCCGAATGCCTGTACGCGTCAGAGCAAAGGCAAAGACCAACGCAAGTAGCACCGATATACACGCCGTCGTAAATGACACAAAACTTGTGTTTTGTAACGATTGGACAAACGCACCCGTTTCGAAATACGTAGTAAAATTAGCAAGTCCAATGTACTGCCCCTTCGCATTGACAAAAGCTTTACTAAATAAAGTAAGTAGAGGTGCCAAGATGGCTATGAATAAAGCAACAATTAAGAGGAGTAGACTTAGCCGCTGAATCCAGGCCTCTTTCCCTCTGCCCTCTTTCCAACTTCTAGGTAGCACTTCACTCATCGTTCTCATGCCAGCACCCGCTCCACTTGAGGTGAACCAAAGTTCATCAGATGTTGGTGAGGGAGTTCTACGTAGATTTTCATCCCTCGCTTCAATTGTTGTTTCTTAGCCGCAGCTACGGGAATGTCTGCGACAATCTGCACGTGACCCCTTTGAACTGAGTTCGTTTCAATATCTAAGGTCAGACTTACTCTATAAAATGCGCCTCGGAATTCCATTTCAGAGATCCAAGCTGCCTTACTCTCTCTAGTCGGACTGACGCTAACTATTACATGCTCCGGTCGAATCGCTAGTTCAGTAGTGCGATCATCATTGTAATGATTCACATGATCGTTCTCCACAAAATTCACTGCACCTATAAAGTCAGCTACAAATCTACTCTTAGGCTGTTCATATATTTCCTCAGGTGAACCAACTTGAATAATGTTGGCATGGTTCATGACCACAATCGTATCCGCCATCGTTAACGCTTCTTCTTGATCATGGGTAACCATAATCGTTGTCATTCCTAGATCTTCATGCAGACGTCGAATCCCTTTACGCAAACGCTCACGCACTTTGGCATCTAGTGCAGACAGAGGCTCATCTAACAATAAAAAATCGGGAGAAAGAGCAATGGCTCTCGCTAAGGCTACACGCTGCTGTTGTCCCCCGCTTATCTCAGCCGGGTACTTATCCGCTACATGCTGCAAATCTACCATGGATAACACTTCATTGATTTTGTCTTTAAGATCGGATTTCGACATCTTCTGTTCTTTTAATCCATAAGCTATATTTTGCTTAGCTGTGAGATTAGGAAATAGGGCATACGACTGGAACATCATTCCCGCTTTGCGTTTAAAAGGGGGCAGAGACGTGATGTCTCTACCCTCTACGGTAATGCTCCCCTGGTTCGGAGATTCCAGACCTGCAAGAATACGAAGAAGTGTTGTTTTTCCACAGCCACTTGGACCTAACAGACAGACAAACTCATTCTTGTGAATATCCAAATTAATATTCTCAAGTGCTGAGAATGCACCGAAAGACTTGTGTATGTTGGAAATTGATAGGTATGTGCTTGGCATAGGTTTACGCTCCTTCTTGTACCCTAAGAGTGTCTAGCTCTTGGGTTCGCTTTTTGCATCGTAACGTTTGGTCCACTCTGCAAGTGTAGCTTCACGATTTTTAGCCGCTTTGTTCAGATCCACCTTAATCAACTGGCTCATAGGATCTTTGGTATATCCTTCAGGAAGTGTTTTGGAATCATTTTTAATAGAGATGATGGCATAGTTTTCGTTGTATTGTTTCATAGGCTCTTCGGAAATGGCCCAATCTAGGAACGCTTTGGCTTCAGGCTTAATCGTAGCCTTTTTCACTAGAGCATTCGCTTCAACATCCCAGCCTGAACCCTCTTTAGGGAATACCACTTCAATAGGAGCACCCTTCTTCTTCTCCTCAATCGCACGGTAACCGAAGGATAATCCGATTGGATACTCCCCTGTTCCCGCAAGCTTTGCTGGCTTAGAACCGGAATGTACATACATCGCCATATTCTCATTCAATTTGTCCATGTATTTCCATGCTGCATCGTCACCCATCAGTTGCTGAAGGCCGTTAACCGTTAAGAATCCTGTACCTGAAGAGGCTGGGTTCGGCATAACAATTAGCCCTTTATAAATTGGATTTAACAGATCTTGATACGAACGTGGAATCGGTAGATTTTTCTTCTTGAGTTCGACCGTATTCACAGCAAATGCTGTTTCCCATGCATCGATCCCTACCCAGTGTGTAGGACTTTGGTTATCCTTGAACTCTGGCAACACCTTTTCTACACCTTTGGGAGAGTAGGGCTCTAACATGCCGTTCTGGTCTAACACAAGTAGACTTGTAGCAGCGGTTCCCCATACTACATCGGCAACTGGATTATCTTTTTCGGCAAGCAACTTCGCTGTGATCACACCTGTGGAATCCCGGACAATATTTACTTTGACATCCGGATTCGCTGACTTATACGACTCTAAGTATTTAGCAATGATGTCATCTTCAAGAGCTGTGTATACCGTAATCTCTTTACTAGCGGAAGCTTTACTCCCCGTATCCGTTGAAGCTGCTGCACTTTTACTATCCTTCGAGTCACCACATGCTGCGAGAAAAGAAACCATCATAACCACTGTTACAAGTAGACCCATCCACTTCTTCACGTTCATTTCTCCTCCGTTACAAATAAGTTTGGTTGTACCTGCTTACAAACCCTAGTATAAAAACGAATTATTATGTACATATCAAAACCATGTTAATAGATTGTTTTTGTTTTGTTTTTATTGGTTTTAATTGTTTTTGCAAAGTAAACACAATAAACCACCTACATTTTATACTTGCTCCTTGGGCAAGCTGGAAGGTATGATTACTCTTGCTGTATAGCGCTAGTCATAATTATAATGGAGGTTATTTGTTGAAACGTTCACATCTACTAACCCAAACCCTTGGGTATACGCCAGGACTGCATGACTGGAAGAAGGAGCTAATCTCAGGACTTATCTCGTACTTCTCTGTCGTATATATTGTCATGGTTAACGCCGCCATCTTGAGTGATGCCGGAATGCCTTTACAAGCGGCTATGGTTGGGACTTTGCTCACATCCATTGCTGGATGTCTGCTTATGGCCTTCCTTGGTAAGTCTCCTATAATTGTTGTGCCTGGAATGGGCATCAATGCATTCTTCACCTATACTTTAGTACATTCGATGAAGCTTAGTTGGCAGGAAGCGTTAGCTGTCATTACGGTTGCCGGCGTGCTGTTCGCTATCGTAGCCTTCACTTCGTTGTATAAGACGATTAGTGAAGCGATTCCTCATAATTTACAACATGCGATTAGCGTCGGGATTGGTCTGTTCCTGACTTTTATCGGACTACAAAAAAGCGGCATTGTTATTGCGCACCAGACCACTTTTGTAACCATAGGACATTTCAGTGATCCCAGTGTCATAACAGCATGTGTAACTTTATTGTTAGCGCTTGTTCTGTTCGTCCGAAAAGTAAAAGGAGATCTATTGATCAGCATCTTGGTTGGGACTGGACTTGCTTATGTCCTAGGGGCCATGCACCCCTCTGCCATTAAAATCGAAGGGAAACCGTTAGAACAATACGGACAATTATTTGGGCATTTAAGCTTTAGCTCTATCGGTTCGATCGCATTCTGGATTGCTGTGTTTCTCCTTCTCTTAATCATTGTGTTCGAGAACATTGGCCTGATTGGTGCCCAGACAAGAATGATCGAAAGACCTGAGACATTCAAAGGAAGCCTGCGCGCCCTTTCCCTGTCCAATATATTTGCAGGCATCTTTGGTAGTAGTCCAACTGTAGCGGCCGCGGAGACCACAGCGGGTATAGCAGCAGGAGGAAGAACAGGCATGTCTACCTTATTTACAGCGCTTCTATTTGGGGCAACGTTCTTCTTCATTCCCCTACTTACCTATATTCCGGATAGTGCGATAGCTCCCGTACTGATTATTATTGGAAGCTTAATGGTTCAGAATTTGAAAGATATGAACTTCACAGATTTCACGGAGGCTTTTCCCGCCTTCCTTCTCATGGTCATGATCCCTTTCACATACAGTATCGTGGATGGCATGGCATTTGGATTCATAGCATACCCCGTAGCCAAGCTCGCTGCAGGTCGCGGGCGTGAAGTTAGACCTGTGATGTATGTAATTACATCTCTGTTTGTAGCCAACTTCATCTTGCATGCTTTTATGTAAAAGATATAAAACAAAGACGATGCCACGTAGGCATCGTCTTTGTTTTTCTATTCACCGTGTATATCCCTTTACCATAAGCAACTTATCAAAATATTAAAATATATTTAGTCTTTCGCCGCATGAAATATTTTTTCAAAAAAATCATGAATTTTCTGCGTAAATTCCGGGGTTTCCACATAGTATCGTTCATTGATTTCCCCCGAAACATAATTCAGTTTCATCTGACCATTCTGATAAAGCTTGAATCCATACCTCCATCCCGGACTCCGTTTTTGAATCGGATTTGGACGAAGCTTGAGATCTTGGATGCTACTCAAAAAATATGTAAAGTCGGCGTACAACCTATGAGTCCAGTGATTAAGAGGCCTCCAATAAACAAACTCCAAAACCATCTTTTCATAGATCTTATGCCTCCAATTAGCCAAAAAAAAAGTGCAATTTTCATTACGAAAATTGCACTCTCTTGATGAGGATCTGTTATTAGTTGTTAGCAGGCATTACTACAATTTTTAGAGCCTGACCCATTGGTGGAAGGCTACGCGTCAAAATCTGAGAATAGAAGCTCAATACTTCTGTTCCTTTAACTAACTTGGAAGCTTCCACAGTCTTGCCCGATTGATCGGTAATGACAGTATCTTTGCTAATAACAAGTGCTACTTCTTTCGGAGATAGCTCAGTTAGTCCGTTCCCTTTAACTACAATTTTAACGGATTGATCTTCAAGGGAGACAACCTCTTCAATGGTACCCGAAGTACCAATCAAATCGGATGAGACCTCTGAAGTTACTTTAATATCATAAGCTGCGCTTTGTGGAGGAAGGCTTAAAGTGGTTGCCATAGAATGCATGACGTCTACACCTTGACCCAATTTAAGATCGGATAACGCAATTACTTTGCCATCTTTATTCTTAAGTACCGTGTCTGGTCCAATATTCAGCACCAGACCATTTGGGCCATAGCCATTAATTTGAATCGATGTATAGGCATCTTTGCTGTTGATTGCTGTAATAACTCCGTGAGCTTGTACTTGTTGCTGCACGTCTGATGCCTCCTTGCCGATGATGATGGTTTGTTTGTCTGTGCTGAGTTCCTGATGTAGGACTTTACTTACGAACGATGCAGGTACATATACTTTACCGTTCGACATTACAGGAGCTGCACCTAAAGAAATACTCATTTTATTTACAGTATATCGGTCTTCCCCTAGTTTCACCAGCGTCCACAATTGATCTTTAGTTACTTCGGCCGCCTGCTTCTTCGTATTCCAAAGTACAGTCATGCCAAGTGCACCTGCTACGTCACGTAAAGGAATCATCGCTTCTTTGCCGGATACTTGATAACCAAGGCCGGAGAGAAGGATTCCGTTCACACTAATTTTCATTTGTTGTGAAGCTACCGTCTGTGAGATCGGCACGGCTTGTTGCACTTCTGCAAAAGCTGTCGTGCTGCCAAGGACCATTGAGAATGCTAATACGGCGATTACTTTTTTCATATGCTGGTTCATTTTAAATTCGTCCTTTCTAGATGTAAAATTAGCCAATCTTATTCACAGACGCTTCAATCTCTTAAATTGTTGCACGTGCTTGGAATAATATTCTATACATTTCTTATTATTCTTCCTTTATCGGTCTGTCTTCCCGCGGCTTGTACATGAACGATTCGACTTCGGCTCAGTTCGCGATGAAGGTGCCTACCCCGGTTCAACTGACGTGCCCACGGTTGTCTAGATGCTGTGCTCGAGATATGGCGTAATGAAATTCTTCGATTCATCTGATTTCACCCCCTAGACCCTGTGTCTTGGTGTCCATAATCTAGTCTATGATCTATATAGAGGAAGGGCATGGATATCTACCTAGAGGGCTTACAAATTCATAGGGTGGGTTAAAGCATATACGCTCCTCCCTATCTCTGAATAGAATGAAGAATATTGCTATTGAAAGAAGTGACGTGATGAGACTCGATCTCGGCTGTGGTTCAATCAAACATGAGGGCTGCATAGGAATTGATATTTTGCCTTATCCCGAAGTGGATGTAGTCCAGGATTTCAACCTCCCCTTACCTTATGCAGATCAAAGCGTTGACTTTGTCATGGCCTCGAACAGCTTGCAGTATTCCGATAATTTACAACAGATGATGCAAGAACTCTACCGTATCTGTAGACATGGCAGTACCGTATGTATCGTTGCGCCTTACGCCCATGTAGCCGCCCACCTCGTCAATCCTCATTTCAGACAACTCTTCAATGAACATTCCCCAAGATACTGGACTACGCATAATGAATTCTATGTAGACCCGGAAGAATACCGATTATCGGAACAGGAAGGCTGGTCGTTAATCACTTCAGAAGATCCCAGCTCCCCTGCTGAGATCGACTTCCGACTGCTTCGAGTAGAGTTCTTTTATCTTCCTCAATACGAGGGACTTTACGAAGACGTAGAACTTAGTTTGTTGCGTCAAAGTCAAATGAATGTAGCTTTCCAAGTGATGTTTCATTTACTGGTGGTCAAAGAGGACATCTTGGATGAAGAGATCCGCTCTCGTAGCGCACAACCCCAAGAGGAACCTAAATACATTGAGCATCATCGATTCAAAACAAGCAAACTTGAAGCTTCCGATCCGTTATATTATATCGATCATATCTCTTCTCTTCAGACGGCCCCCCTCCAAGTTCAATCCCCTGCACCCTCCTTGCCTGAGACGGTAGATAAGCAGTCGCTAAAAGTTCAGACTCGAACCGTAACTTCCAAACGTCGCTCGCCAACCTCCAAGACAAAGAAACCTACCTCTCTGAGAAAACAGGTGAAAAAACATATCTCAAGTACAAATCGGCCTGCGATTAAAACTGCTCCGCTCACACGCAAGAACAAAGCGAGAGTCCGCTAAGTTGCGGAATCTCGCTTTTCGTCAATAGCTCTATTCCTCTTGTTCAAACACTTGGACAACCGATCGATTAGATACCTGACGAATAGTACTCGAAGCTCCGTACTGATAACTCACGCTAGCTTGATTAAATAATTTGCCCCCAATAGGTTGGCGAATGATGGTAACTGCAAAATCAACTTGTGCTTGTGCTCCGGGCTGTACATCACCGATGGTAATCCCATCTACCAAACTCGACGTGACCGACAGTTGCCCATTAATACTTAGGCTTCCAGATAAGAATCTAGATTCATCCTGAAGAATATCCGTTACAACCACATTATTGGCCGGGGCCGTACCTGGATTACTAATCGTGAGGTTGTACCTTAGCACACTTCCGACTTCGACTTGATTCGTAGAAGACGATTTGGCTACAAGTATCGGAGGCTGTTGGACTGGAATAACAATTTTATTAGATAAAACTGCAGTTTGTGGATTGCTTGGTGCACCAACAGGTTGATACACGGCATTTATTTGATTAATCATGTAGCCAGCAGGAGGGACTCTAAGCACTAAAGCTTGGAAGCTAACTTGAACTGAAGATCCTGGATTAATCATGGCGACAGGGATACCCGAAAGGGGACTGACTCCGGTCACAGCAACACCATCAACAACGACGCTACCCGGAATGAATTGGATTCCATCTGGCAAGGGATCGGATACCACAGCCGCCCCCGCTACATCTCCACTATTCGTACCGATGACCGTGAAGGTAATTGTACTTCCAACGAATACTTGAGAAGCGTTTGTCGTTTTGGTGAAGGTAAGATTCGGTCCATTCGGGGGTACAACTGAGCCAACCACAATCTGAACCTGGTTGGATGAAGATTGCAACGGAATACCATTTTGCTGATAGGCAGCTGTTGCGACATTCGCAATGGTTGTTCCTGCTGACCCTGTATTCGCAGTGATTTGGAACGTGATGAGAGCAGACTGACCCCCATTGAGAATCCCGACACTAACCCCTGAAGCCGGATCGGCATTGGGT
The DNA here is from genome assembly GCF_017874255.1 of Paenibacillus shirakamiensis. Lineage (GTDB taxonomy): Bacteria > Bacillota > Bacilli > Paenibacillales > Paenibacillaceae > Fontibacillus > Fontibacillus shirakamiensis. Next base: position 1,485,775 of record NZ_JAGGLD010000001.1, read on the forward strand.
TGCGCAATCTGATTGACCGTAACACTGCCTGTAACCAATGTGGTGTTCACAGGAATGATGTCCGTAACAACGGCATTCGTTATCGCATCTACACTTCGATTAGTGAGCGTGAGCGTAAAAGTAACGACGCCTCCGACCTGAACACTAGATACATTAGATAATTTCACAAGAGCTATATCAGGGCTGCCTATCGGTGTAGTGACAGAATTAGACTCTGCTGTACCGGGTACAACCGTGCCATCTTGTAAGACATAGCTAAAACCCGCCGAAGCTGTATTGATAATTGAACTCACACCAGGAACTGCGGATACGAAGACTATAAATGTTACCGTTGTTGTACCCCCCGGCGCCAGAGTCCCTAACGAAACTCCATTCTCAGGATTGACCCCGGGCTGGTTCACTCCATTAATGGATACGCTATCTGCCCTAAAACTTGTTCCAGGTGAAATCGGATCGATTAATGTTACCGTTGCCTCTACATTTCCTGTATTAGATACGACAAGTGTATAAGGTATTAAATCACCGGGTAACGCGGAAGACAGCGTAGTGGATTTGAGTATGGTTAGGATGGCTTGTTGATTCGTAATCGGGACAGGATTAGAAGTCGTAGTTACTAGAGTTCCCTCTGCTGTAAAGGTTGCGCTTGCCTGATTCGTTATGTCCAACACTGGACCTGTTCCCGCGTCACTTACGCGAACTTGGAACGTAACAACGATAGTACCTCCCCCAGGGAGAACACCGATATGGATTCCAGCGGTCGGCACTGCATCCGCTACTGGGCTTCCGCCCACCGTTACACTTCCAGTTACGAATGTTGTTCCATTCGGTATATTATCCGTAAGCACATAATTCAGCACATCGACGGATGTATTGTTAGTCGCTTGAAGCGTATACGTTATAATCGTCCCTGTAGTTACAGCGGTCTGATCCGCAGTTTTTGTTAAAATGGTGATGTTATCCGTGACGACTTGAACAGTAACTACATTTGATGCGGAGGTGCCTGAGAGACTTCTTCCATCTGGTGGAAAGTAGTTATAATTGGCTATCGCCTGATTATTATAAAAGGGTGGGTCAGGCAGTGCTATAATTATTGTCTGAAAGGTAAAGGAAACATTGAATCCGGATACGCCATCCTCCCCCGGTCCTCTCCGTGTTAGTGGAATAACCGTCCCGATATTGATTCCTGTATTCGGATCGGCTCCCTGCCAGTAGCTTCCATCAATGAGTACACTATTGGGTACAAAGGTATTTCCGGGAGGTAACACATCGGTAACAATTACATCCGCATTGTAATTACCTAGGTTTGAGACAACTACAGTATACGTCACCACATCACCGATTCTTACCACCGTAGGATTTGCAGACTTGTTCACGAATAAGACGGGCTGAATTACAGGTAGATTCACGAAATTGGACAATGAGGTCCCGGTAAAGGTTCCCGAGGTAAAGGTTACAGAGGCCTGATCTGTTAAAAGTAATGGAGTCGGTACAGGGGTCGGAGCTGCTAAGACTAGCACAGAAAAAGAGACGGCAATCGTCTGGCCCGGAGCAATTGTACCGAGCGGTATGCCAACTGTAGGGTCCCCTGCACTAGCAATTCCGTCCACAAGTACGCTGCCTTCTACAAATGTAGACCCTGTTGGAATATTATCCATCAGTACTACATTAGTTGCTGCTAGCCCCTGCGTGTTCGATACATTTACCGTATACGTAATCACATCCCCCGGTACGGCATCCACTTGGCTCGCAATTTTCAGTAAGGTTAAATTGTTGGACGATATGGGTACCGTCACGATATTTGAGCCATTAGATCCATTGATTACTCTTCCATCTGGGGGCGTGAAAGTATAATCGGTCACTCCTTGATTCGTTACCGTACCTGTAGGAGGCTGGCTGTCTATCGTCACTTGGAAGGTAACATCCACATTCCCTCCCGCTGGTACAAGGCCTAGAGGAATGCCACTATTAGGATTAAACGCCGGCTGAGAAACCCCATTAACTTGCACACTGCCCGGTACGAAGGTTGTTGTTGGATCAATCGGATCGGTAAATGTCGAAGTGGCTCCAATATTACCTGAGTTCGTTATGGTAATTTGATAAGTAACTGTCTGGCCCACGATAGCCACAGGAGTCAATGTCTCTTTAAATGTAGTAATGATTGGTTGATACACCGGAATAGTAATGGGATTTGAGAATGAAGCCCCCTGAAATGCACCACGGCTAAAGGTCACCTGACCTACATCCGTTAAGGTCGGAGGATTAGGCAAAGAGACAACCAGTACATTGAAGGTTACGGTAAAAGAAGCTCCTGACCCTATTGCACCCAATGCAAATCCCGTGTCTGGATTTGCACCAGGGACAGGGATTCCGTTGACCATTACACTGCCTGCGACGAATTGTGAACCTGCGGGCGTAGCTTCACTAAAATTCAAGTTCGTCAAGAAAGCCCCATCTTGATTCGCTATCACGAAGGAGTACGTAATGATATCCCCCACGACCGCATCCGCTTGATTTGCTGTCTTAGTAATTGAAAGCTCTGGTATAGATACTAGAACTGAGACTGGATTAGATACTACGGAGCCTGGAATCACTCTTCCATCTGGAGGTTGGAACGTATAGTTAGCTGTACCTTGATCCACCAGATAGAACCCAGGGGGCTGGGCTGTTACTAAGGTCTGAAAGGTAATCGTAACAGAACTCCCTTGAGCTACACTTACAAATGAGATTCCACTAATAGGGTCCAGTGTTGGCTGAACCACTCCATCTACAGTAACACTGCCGGGGACAAACGATGAACCGCTTGGAATATTGTCCGTCACGATCGTGGAAGTGTTAATATTCCCTGTATTTGTAATAAAAAGAGTATACGTAATCGTATCTCCAATGAGAGCATTGGTTGTATTTGCTGATTTTACAATTGAGACATTCGGCTGATAAATAGGAATCGTAACGGAATTTGTCGGAGCTACCTCATTAATGATGGGACCGCCAGGTACTGTCGGAGCTGTATATCCCACCTTTGCTTGGTCAAATAAGCGGGGCGGTGAAGGAACCGAAGTGACGTTAACTTGGAACGTTACCGTAGCCGATCCTCCAGCAAGTATTGTACCAATGGGTATTCCCCCAACGGGATCTGTACCGGGTTGCGGAACTCCATTAACGGTAGCACTATTCGCTACAAAGGTACTTCCCTCAGGAATGTTATCGAATAAAATGGCATTGGTAGCATCAGACATAGATGAATTGCTGACCTGAACGGTATAGGTTATCGTATCTCCAACTATGGCATCATTTTGACTCCCGCTTTTGACTGCATTCAGCACGGGTGTATTAATGTTAATTTGGAGACCTACACTATCAATTAGATAACCATCTCCATTGGTAGTAAGTCTTAGAAATCCTTGTGTCTGTGTATTTATGAGCGTGCTACTAATATCCACATTTGTAATATCCCAGCCTTGACGCCCCCCACTAATATTGGTACCCGGCGTTCCATTAATCTGGTTACGCGTACCAAAAGTTCCCGAGGTGTTAAGCACTCCATTATCTCCATTGATCTGGGATGCAAAAAAATTGGTTGCGAAGTTATTAGGTCCCGATAACGGAACAATGGTAGCTAGGGTTGGACCAAAGAGAGCTTGATCACCCGTTTTATTCGCATCACCTTCTTGTGCACTGAATAGAGCGCGGCCTGACAAAGGGCCTTGAAAAGGCGTAGCAAATCCACTAATCGCCATCGTTACCGGGCCGGATGTTGCTTGAATCACGTCCGCGGTAACCCTCAAGCTCATGTTCCGCAGAGGTAAACTCGCATTAGCATACACAACACCTAGCGTCCATCCCGCATGGTTCGATGTGGGGTCAGGAATCACGATAGTACCTACTACTCCGCCTGTAATATAAGTACCGGCCCCTCCAGCTGTTATAGCCGCTGTGACATCCGCCGATCTTACATACGCATAAGTGTTTGGAAATTGAGCCGAAGCTGGAGATAGTAACACTTCAAAGCTTGTAGCACTGTCTGGCGTGACCAATAAAGAGCCTGCTGGCGTAGTTAGACTTACTGGATTATTAATAAAAGCCGTTAGATCGACTCCATTATCAATATACGTCCCACCCCAAATCAACTCTGCATAGAGGACGGTACTTCCGGGTGGAAAAGCCAGCACTGCCGCTGAACTATTTAGTGTATATTGATTCGTCGTACCTGGTGGATACGTTCCCAATTGTGACGATGTATTCGTAGTTATAAATGCCCCAATACTATCCACTGTACCTGGCCGTCCCTGGGTTTCGGATCTGCTAAGACCTAGAGTATTGCCCGTATAAGTCATGGCCCCGTTTGCATTAATTACGTAGCGTTCAATGAACGGCATAGTACACCTCCCTGCACAACTTTCACATTGTTAGTTTTACTTATGAATCAAAGGACTCAATCATACCGAAGGTCAAGCCATATTATGAAAATAAACATTTAGAATCTATCATCTGTTTTTTTCGTGAGTTATCGATTGATAAATGAAATTTTGGGCAATCCTACATAAGGCTTGTCTATGTTGGACTACATGACCCAAGGAGGATGACCTATGAGCGAAGAACATGCAGAAGATAAAATTCGAAATGATCTAGACCCATCCCAAGACTCTTTAGCTGAACAAAAAAAAATTGAGAATGGTGTAGATATTGAACCCGAGGCTGATGAATGGATAGCCAAACCGATAGCTTATAGTGAGACAGAGACAAAGTCGCAAAAATAACAGATGTTTTTAACATCAAAAGGCCGTCACAGAGAGAGAAATCTCACCATGACGGCCTTTTATTATTTGTGATTTTAAAGAAGGACATGATTCACAAAACCAGAAAATCGTCATCCAGATTTTCATGCTTCTCTTTTGGCATATGCTTCAGTTACTGTATCCCATCGATGACGGTACTTCTCTAATCTCGGATGAGGTTGTCTGGGGCGATCGTAGACTAAGAACCTTACCTTTGTTACCCACTCTTCAAAGCTTGAGTAAGATGCCAGCTTATTAAGCGTTGTAAAGCTTACATAGACAAAGAAAGGCGCTTTGTACTTATCACTGAGATGACGCATGGCTGCTTCAAAGGGCGTGTATTTCTTGCGTTTGCCTTCCCAATTCTCTATCGTCACTTGTTGCTCTATTTCTGCTCGCCAATCAAATAACCGCTGCTCTCTTTTATGGTAAGCTACGACAGGTTCTTTACTCATACGACGCACAGTTTCTTCATGAAGTGGATATAACACCAAGGCTCCAAAATCTAATTTAACTCTAGCTTCTACCGCAGCAGCCAACTGTTCATCTCTAATTTGTTCGAAGCTATCATAGAAGATCAACGTTCCTTTCGTTGAAGATGGCTGCGGTTCATATCCAAAAGGAACGGAGTGCTGCTCATGTGGCATAATCTACCCTCCCTAGTCTATACTTGGGCTTCAGACAGATGTTCTTTACAGAACGATTCGATCTCCTGCAATTCCTCATCTTCTAACTCAAAATCAAGGTACTTATCTGTACCGCGCTCAAGGATATGATGCTTCACTATTCCCTGACTATCCGCTTTCACACCATAGATAACTCGCAAGTAAATTCCGCTCGGTGTATATAATTCATCCTCTTCATCCACTTCAAAGTCCAGTATGAACTCATAACGTTCCCCATCTACAATACCAAAGGGATCTTTAATAAATTCTATGCTGTAAGCCGTAATATTCTCCATCTTTACGTTCCTTCCTATGGCACAATATATTCATATCTAAATAAGATACCATATCTGACGAAGAAATACCCCTCCCTTGCGCTCATCTAACGTTTGTTGTTATAATAATATTCATTATGTTACGCGACCGAATTCAATAGGATTCACCCGGAGGAGCCTGCCAACAGCGGGCTCTTTTTGCGTTTTTTTGGCATACTAATTCAATACAAGGAGGCTGCTATGGATTTCATTTGGCAATTATGTGTAATTATTCTAGCTACAAAGTTAGCTGGTGATATGGCTGTAAGGCTTGGGCAACCTTCCGTTCTGGGCAAATTAATTATTGGAGTGTTGCTCGGTCCCGGGGTGCTCGGATGGATTCATGAATCAGAAGCCCTCCATGCTTTTAGTGAAATTGGCGTGCTGTTATTAATGTTTCTGGCTGGGTTAGAGACGAATCTTAAGGATTTAAATGCGAATCGTAAAGCTTCGGTGAGTGTTGCCGTAATGGGAATTCTATTCCCACTGGTTGGCGGACTGCTGGCCGGCCTCGTGATAGGTATGTCCTTGGCTTCTTCGCTATTTTTAGGTCTGCTACTCTCCGCAACTTCTGTCAGCATTAGCGTACAGACGCTCAGAGAACTGGGCAAATCCAGAACAAAAGAAAGTACCACAATTTTAGGTGCTGCTTTAGTGGATGATATTCTAGTTGTGGTTATTCTTGCCGTGCTAATGAGCTTAGTCAGTTCCACCGATGTATCCCTTTCCCTTGTATTAGCGGAAAAAATAGTGTTCTTCGTCGTTATTATTGGAGCTGGTTGGAAGCTCGTCCCTTGGTTCATGAAAACACTCAGTGGACTCAAGGTGACGGAGACTGTTATCAGCATCGCTCTAGTGATTTGTCTAGGCTTTGCTTATTTTGCTGAGGTACTTGGCGTAGCTGGAATTATCGGGGCTTTTGCTGCGGGGATCGCTATTTCACAGACCCGATTCAAGGAGGAAGTGGAACACAAAGTGGAGCCCATCGCCTACGCCGTCTTTGTTCCCGTATTCTTTGTCAGTATAGGGCTTTCGGTGTCTTTCGAAGGGTTCTTGAGCCAAATTTGGATTGCACTAGCTTTGATTATACTTGCTGTACTAACAAAACTTCTAGGCGGTGCGCTCGGAGCTAAGTTCACTGGTTCTTCTCCCTCATCAGCACTAGTTATTGGAGCAGGCATGGTATCTCGTGGGGAGGTTGCGCTGATTCTAGCCTCGATTGGGCTGGGGGCGAACTTGTTGTCCGAGTCGTATTTCACAACACTCATCCTTGTCGTCATTGCCACTACGATCTTAGCCCCTCCTCTATTAAAATGGGCTTTCCGCCGATCCGATGTAGCGCGCAGTTCTATGCAAGAAGAGAATCTATAACGGAAGCAAGCTTGTTTGCTTGGAGCATCTTGTTGTTACTTCTTAGTTACTCACTCAGTTTCTTGCTTTTGGAGCACAGCAGCTCTAAAAAAGGTTACACTCGTGAAGATTGGTCACTAATGGAATTTTGCGGTGCAGAACCTGAATAATTGGTCTGGAATAAATTTAATCTATAAAATATGGATAATTATATAAATTTTGCATTCAACTTTTGGAATCGCACTCAATCTAAGAAGAGGAAGAGCTAAACTTAGCTCCTCCTCTTTGTTTGCTTTCCATGTACAAATTTTAAGGCATATCCTTACTCCACTTCACCATCAAAACCTTCATATAAGAAATTGACGGCCAAGCGTATCGCTCCTTTAGCAGCTTCGGTCTCTGCTAGCGCATGCAACATGACGAAGTCATGAATGATGCCTTGGAAACGCACAGCTTGAACTCGCACACCGGCTTCTCTTAATTTTCTGGCATAGGCTTCGCCTTCATCGCGCAGAACATCCGCTTCACCGGTAATAATTAGTGCCGGGGGAAGACCGCTTAGCTGTTCTTTCGTAGCACGAAGTGGCGATGCGGTAATTTGAGCTCGTTCCTTCGGATCGGTCGTATATTGATCCCAGAACCACTGCATACCTTCGCGTGCTAAGAAATAACCTTCCGCAAATTCATGATACGATTCGGTATCGAAAGAAGCATCCGTTACTGGATAGAACAATACTTGCTGACGAATGGCAGGACCTCCCCGTTCCTTCGCCATTAACGTAACCGCTGCACTCATATTCCCCCCAACGCTATCTCCAGCAATACTGAGCGTGCTTGGGTCAAGTCCATGCTCTGTGCCTTTCTCAGCCACCCACTGCATAACTGCATAAATTTCCTCAATGGCTGTAGGATATTTCGCTTCGGGAGACAGGCTGTATTCTGGGAAGACCACAGCGGCGCCTGCTCCCGTTGCTAATCTACGAATCAGTAAATCGTGCGTATGAGAATTACCGAATACCCAGCCTGCACCATGTACATAGACGATAACTGGAAGTAGTCCTTCTGTCTCCTCTTCCTCTTCAGGGCGCACAATGCGAACTGATATATTGCCATGAGGTCCGCCCGCAATCTCAAGGTCTTCTATTTCAACCGGAGGTTTATCGATCTCCGAAGATTGAACGGTATTCACTTGCTCTCTTCCCTTCTCGGGACCTAGTTGGAATAAAAATGGAGGTTTCGATGTCTCTTCGGCAAACTGAGCTGCAGCAGGTTCTAATGAAATTCGTTCCTTCATGTCATTCCCTCTTTTCAATTGTATATAGTAATAGCCATACTTCTCCCTAATCATTAACCGATTCCTAGCATATACAATCCCTTATTACTGAATGGGATATCCATCGAAGTGAAAGACTAACATTAATCCACCGCGAAAGGAGATCATCACCATTCCTGTCAATCAAGTACCGGACCTGGATTCATCGGACATTCAAGGGATCATTCTCCAAGATCGACCGCATCCTTATATCGGAACCTATTTACTACTTAGCTTAGAGTCACAGTCCGCAGCCAAGCTTCTACTGGATAAGCTGACACAGGTCGTTACTTCAGCGAACGACTGGGCTCACCCTTCCGAAGGAGCTTGGGTTAATGTCGCTTTCACCTATGAAGGCTTAAGGCAGATCGGTATTCCGAATGCTTCATTAGAGAGTTTCGACCCCCTGTTCATTCAAGGTATGGCTGCACGGGCACACCATTTGGGAGACCGAGGTGAAAGTGCTGCTGAACATTGGGAAGCCCCTTTCGGTACCGATCAAATCCATGTGGCGTTTGCTCTGTTTGCTTCTAATGAAATTGCGTTAGACACCGCCCGAGAAGCGGCAAAGCAAGCTTATCATGAAATTGGTGGCATCTCTGTGCAGTACCATATGGATGTGGGGATGATGCCAGATGGGCGGACTCATCTAGGTTTCCGAGATGGGATCAGTAATCCCTATATCGATGGCAGTCCCTTTCCCCCAGCATTTGGGCATGAAGGACCCGTGAAGAGTGGAGAGTTTCTGTTCGGTTACCCTAATGAATCTGGCCAGATCATGGAAGGACCCTCTCCCGCCCCACTTGGTCATAATGGGAGTTACTTGTCCCTTCGCAAATTACATATCTGTGCCGCAGCCTATAGAAGATATGTCCAGGAGAAGGCTACGGCATCCCTATCAGCAGAACGTATCGGAGCGAAAATGGTGGGACGCTGGCCAAGCGGGACACCCCTAGCCCTATCACCAGAAGAGGATGATACGCGCCTGTCCGAGGATGAATCACGGATTAACGTGTTTAGTTACGCGGATGATCCCAAGGGGTTCAAGTGCCCTATCAGTGCGCATGTCCGTCGTGCTTTTCCAAGAGATAGCCTTCAAGATCAAGTCGTGGATGTGAACATCCACCGACTCCTTCGGCGCTCTACCGTTTATGGGCCTGCCTTGACTAAAGGGGTGCTTGAAGATGATGGACATGATCGAGGGATTATTTTTGCTGGCATATGCACGTCACTAATAAGGCAGTACGAATTTATTAAGACCGAGTGGCTAAATGGGGGGAACTTTGTTGGATTATCTACAGAACAGGACCCCGTAACAGGCAACAAGGATGGGGAGCATACCTTCACTATTCCTGCCAAACCATTGCGCCACCGTCTAAAAGAAGTCCCCGAATTCTCTATAACTCGTGGCGGCGAATACTTCTTCATCCCAAGTCTCACCGCCTTGCGATGGCTTGCCGAGCAAGCGGGACAGGGACCTAGCGACCTATAAGCGCTAACCTGCCCTAACATCATTTGATACAGCCCAATCCTTACATTCCAACCCTTATATTCTAAGGCATCCTGAGACATTCCGAGCATACATCGTTATTCATAATTAGGAGGATGGTTAATATGTCAGTAGGCCCTACATCACATGCACAATCTAACAATGCACCACAGACTTCCACATCTAGTGAACCACAGGTCATTAGTGCCGGACGATCTGGACTACGTCTCGGACAAATTTCCGAACTTACCATTATTGCGCCGCTTAAGCCCGGAGGCGCAGACCGACTTCGCGAGAAGCTGCGACAAAGCGCAGCCCACCAGCAGGAACGTATGGCCAAAATTGCTACGGTGCATGATATGCGCTTCGTTATTTTTGATCAAGATACTCGATTGCTTTTTGCGACCGCTTACGATGGAGACTGGGATACCTATATTGATGATTTTGGTACCCAAATTCCAGATTTACTGAATTATTTCTTTGAGGATGTTGAAGAATTCCCAGGGATTGAGACCCCTGGTGCCAAAGATTTCATCGCCAAACATCAGGTCACAGCCTCTGGTTGGTATGCTGCCTATCCTTCCCAGACGGTTCGAGATATATGGAGAGGCCAAAGAGTCGTTCAAGCATTCAACGAGCTAATTGATGCAGCTCAAAGTTAACTATCCCTGACGTATCAATGTAAGGGATAATCATGGGGAGGAGAAAAATTTATGGGAAATCAAGCTATGAACCAACCTACATTAGCACAACGTGCTGTAGATTCTATTGAGGATTTCGCAGGACGGCATCCCGGACACCGCAGAGCACATGCCAAAGGGGCATGTTACCGAGGGGAATTCACACCTAACCCTGAAGCCGCCAGGTATACAACAGCTGTTCATTTTCAAGAGGAACGGACACCCGTAATTGTACGCTTCTCGAACAGCTCTCCCGATCCTTCCCAGTCCGATCTGCTCTCTCCCGCTAAAGGGATAGCCGTGCAATTTCAACTACCCGATGGAGAAGTTACGAATTTGGTTGCCGTCTCGATTCCAGTATTCTTTGCACGTACGCCCGAATCTTTTGTTGATATCTTAAAGATGGTTACCGCCTTTGAACATAAAGAATTGTCCTTCAAAGAGAAGGTCGCTGGAGTAATAGAACACTTCGGAGAAAGTCGACACGCCTTATTGGAAGTAGCCAAGCTTAAACCTCCGACTAGTTATGCGGAACTTCCGTACTATTCGATTCATGCTTTCTTTATGGTCAATGCGGAAGGAGTCCGTCGTCCTATTAAATACGAATGGGAACCTGATGCGGACATCCATCATTTGTCGGCAGCAGAGGCTAAAGAACAAAGCCCAGACTACTTAGAGACTGAATTTAGTCAGCGAATTCGTATAGCGCCTGCCGGATTTACACTGAAAGCTGTGTTGGGTGAAGAAGACGATCCTACCGATGACTCCACACAAAAGTGGCCAGACAAACGCGAACGTATCATTCTCGGGCATCTTACCATTACGGAGGCCACTTCTGAACCTGAGAATCTAGTGATGGACCCTACCGTAGTAACATCAGGAATTGAGTTATCCAATGATCCCATCCTGAATTTTAGACACGAAGCTTATGCCATCTCTCATCATCGGCGCAGCTTGCATGAATAGTCAGGAAAGTAGCGTATACATTAATTAGTTCAGTCAATACAAGAAAAAGCACGTCCGAGATGGGTAATCTACGGCGTGCTTTTGTATTTGTTCTTTAGTTCCTAATTATTTTAACCGTCGTCTCGACATGGTTATTCGTACATCCGAGATCATACGTCACTTTTTAAAACCTAAGAACCTGCTCCCCGATACCGTTTCACCCCATAATTCCAAGCGGTTAGTCCAATGCTCAGGAAGACGATACCGACAACAGGAGTTAACCAAGCCATCTGCCTCATCTCGGGACGCTCCAAGAAGAGCGACGCGGGGTAAATTCCTACAAAGGCAAAAGGTAAAATCCAAGTCAACAACACTTGAATCGCACGATTATAAATGGTGACCGGATAACGGCCATACCCTTGTACCCCATACATCAGCGGCAATATCCCCGTCGGGGCATCCGAATAAAAAGACAACGAGGTTAGTGTTGTGTAGATCCCTGTGTAAATAGCCACAGCACTCAATGAGAGAATAATCATTGCAGGTACTGTCCACCACTCCATACTGAGTCCAAGATGGCTGCCACTCACCGCCATAATGATCACGCCTATGACTGAGCCTACAAGTGCTGGCGGATCTAGATTTTCAAGGAAAATCTGAAATAAATTATGCGCAGGGCGAGTCATAATTCGGTCCATCTCGCCTTTAACAATATACCGCTCACTGAATCCCCATAAATTCACAAAACAACTGAATAAACCAAAAGGAACCATGAAGAATCCATAGACGAAGACTACCTCATTCTGACTCCATCCTCCTAGACTATTCGTATGCATGAACACCACAAAGATAAAGATAAGATTCGTAGCTTGGAATAGTAAATCCGAGATCACTTCTACCCAGAAATCAGCTCGGTAGGTCATGCGTGACTTCATATAGTTTTTCAAATATTCGTTAATAAGTCCTAAATAGTACATGTGCTTAACCCCCTTGCACGAACAGACGTTGTCTTGCTAATCGATTCAATACGATCATTGGAAGCAATAACACGAGGAACCAAGTCACCTGAATCCCTAGCACTTGCCACACAGATGAGCCTGTAATTCGTCCTGTGAATACCGCCCCTGGCAAATACGTAATCGCTTGGAAAGGGAGCCACTCTAGAACATGGGCAAGCCAGCCCGGAAAAAGCGTGATTGGCACGATCAAGCCTGAACACAAATCCACGACCACTCGCTTCATCCGCATCATGCCTTCGTTATTTTCCACAAAAAACGCCATAAGTCCCGTAATTACATTAATTTGAGAGTTAATTAAAAAACTGAATAATAACATCGTCAGGAAGCCAAGCCATGCTGACCATGCCGTAGGCAGCTGCACGGGAAATAAAAGAATGGCAATCGCCATACCTGGAATCATGAACAATAGGAAGCGGAATATCCCTTCACCGAAACCTTGCATCATTTTGACGAGTATATAGCTATAAGGCCGAATGAACTGGATTGCGATACTGCCATCCCGTATATCCGATGAGATTTCTCGATCGAGATTGTTGAAGTAGAACGCTCTAGCCATCCAAGTGACCGCTACATAAGTCGTCATTTGAGCCGATGTGAATCCCCCAAGTTCTCCCCCACTGCCACTAATCGCTTTCCACGTAAAGTAATATACGCCGATATTCAAGATATAAATAAAAATACCCAAATAGTAGTTCACGCGATAAGCAAGCATGGTCAGGAATCGGATACGTACAAAATCGAGATATGCACTATTCATGAGGTTCCTTACTATACTAGTACCTTGCCTCATGAGGTTATGCCTTCCTTCCATTCCGTTTCACTCCGTACCGCAGAACCAGACTGATAAATGCTCCGCACAATATCATCCGTATTCGTCTCGATGATCTTGATATCCGTAATATCTGCTTGCCCTACTACTCGGCTTAGAACATCAGAGACGTTAGTATCCAGTGGAATCCATACTTTAGCGGCCATGTCATTCTCTGCACTCCACTTTACGGGCAGATCCAACGTCCAAGCTTCAAGCTTATCTTTTCGCGTGGCCTTACCGAATTGAAAGTGAACCTCTCGCCCCGTTCCCCAGCGCGTCTTAAGATCATCCAGACCCCCATCGTAGATCACGCGGCCATCATCTAACATAATGACTCTAGAGCACAAAGCTTCAATGTCCTGCAAATCATGAGTCGTCAGCAGGATAGTGGTTCCGTATTCTTGATTCATACTCTTTAAGAAATCCCGAATTTCAGATTTAACTACAATATCCAAGCCGATGGTCGGCTCGTCGAGGAAGACAATTGATGGATTGTGAAGCAAGGCAGCAACCAATTCACAGCGCATACGCTGACCTAGACTAAGTTTTCTTACGGGTCTGCTAAGCAAATCCTGTAACTGCAAGCGCTCCGTTAGCTCATCTAGTCGGCGCTTGAAATCTTGTTCTGGCACTTGGTAGACTTTGCGTAGCAATTGGAAGGATTCGATCACTCCAATATCCCACCATAGCTGGCTCCGTTGGCCGAAGACTACCCCGATATTTTTGACGAATTTCTCCCGTTCAAGAAAAGGAACATAGCCCCCTACCTTAAGCGTGCCAGAAGTCGGTACCAGAATGCCTGTCAACATTTTGATAGTCGTGGACTTCCCTGCTCCGTTCTCCCCAATATAACCGCAGATCTCCCCTTCGGGAATAGTAAAAGAAATATCTTTCACCGCGGCTACCTCGTTATATTCTCGCTTGAATAGATCCTGAAAAGCCCCTTTGAGCCCTTCGCGGTTCCGCTGTACTTTGAATGTTTTCCGTAAATCTTGTACTTCAATGGCTGCATGCATGAATGTACCTCACAAGTTCAGTATAGTTAGCTTGCATCTACAAGCCCGAATAGTGATTATAGTTCAAACCTTAAAAAAGCACCACCTCTCTCCTTGCGGAAAGGGCAGTGCTATACTTAATAGATTCCAGCTGATCTTAGCGTATATTAACGCTCATCATGCCAAAAATTTAAAGGCTTCATATCAGAAGTAATGAGTTCGAACGAATACCCTTGTGCTTTAAGCGAAGCGAGTACGCGCGGTAATACCTTAAGCGTAGCTTCCTGATCGTGGAACAAGATAACTGGAGCTATTCCCTTCTCGTGCTGAGCCTTCACTTGTTTCATTACACCATTATAGATGGAAGTACTATCATTTTTGTATTTCCAATCTAGCGAATCTACATTCCAGTCCCAAATATGATAGCCGCCCCCTACCAATTTATTGCGAAAAGCCTGTGTTAGATAAGGTTTGCTTCCATAGGGAGAACGAACCAGATGTGTAGTGATTCCCGTCGCTTTCTTAAGCTGGGCGTTATCATCATTCATCTCAGCTAAGGCTGCATCGGGAGATTTATAAAATTTATTCTTCACATGTGACATGCCATGCAAGCCAACTGCGTGTCCAGAATCTACAATTTTCTTTATAGAGGAAGGATACGTAGCTATATTTTTGCCTAACATGAAGAAAGTTGCCT
Source organism: Paenibacillus shirakamiensis (assembly GCF_017874255.1). Taxonomy (GTDB): domain Bacteria; phylum Bacillota; class Bacilli; order Paenibacillales; family Paenibacillaceae; genus Fontibacillus; species Fontibacillus shirakamiensis. The sequence goes on from NZ_JAGGLD010000001.1 coordinate 1,500,827, forward strand.
TAACATTGTATTTATCCAAAATCTGAAGTAATTGACTCGTATGTGGACTAGGGCCATCATCAAAACTTAGATATAAAGGTTGCTTACTATGAGGCTGTGTAGTCGGTTGATCTTTATCCCCTGAGTTTGGCTTAGGAGCTGGGGTAGTAGGTTTCTTACCTGGTTGCGGGCTTGGGGTAACAGGTTTGGCCGCCAACTCTGCCGCCTTTTTATTCGTTGCAATTTGTTGATCAATCTGCGCTTTATAGGTCGATTGGAATTGCTCTATCGTACCCGCTTCTGGACCTTTTACCAGACGAATCAGGAACGAGGAAGCTACATACGTTAGATTATAATCAAAAGCGCGTCCAATTAGAGACACTGGGACCCACGTCTTGCCGCCTTCGACGAATACTTGTGTCTTTACTTCTTCTCCGCCATAGAGCTTGGCCTTCTGATTCTGAGGTTCCACAACCAGAGACATACCTGACTCATCTTGGAGTACAACTTGGTCAATCGTACCCGATACTTGCAAATGTAACGTTGTAGCTACATCCCTAACTGGGCTATAATAATTCCCATTTTTCATTACGGGATGAAGTTCGGTTAGCTGATCATTTACACCAAGCAAAGCTGTAATAGTTCCTACTGCAGGTGTAGAACCTGCCGCAAAAGACATCTGAGGAAAGCTTAAACATAAGATGAGGAACAACGTCAAACTGAGTTTTTTGTACATCGAATAGCCTCCGTTATTATAGAAATCTTATCAATCTATTAAAGTCCTATAGTATATTTAACCAAATTCATAGATTCTAAAGGTTACAACAAAAAGACAGAAAACGATGGTCTCGTTTCCTGTCTGTAGTACATCCTATTTCGCTCTTCCGATCACACATTGGATTAGATACTAACCATTAATGGGCGTGGAAGACTATCTTATCATTGTAGTTAGAGAATCCCAAAGTACTTTTACATGATGACGCCCATGATACACAGCTGGAATCTCCATATCCAAATGCAGTAACTGATACACCGCCGTCTGTGCAGAACGAACCGAATATTCCACGGTAAATACAACATCTTCAGGCAGTTCTGTGTATTGACCTAAAAAGGCAAAGTTCGTAGACCCTTGAGGCACGACCTGCGGTCGGTCTCCGATCGCCCTAGGCATGAACTGGCTCGTAATGAAGGGCATCATACAAGGAATACAGTTCGAAGTAGACAGCATCTTCTGCACTTGTTCAGCGTTGAATTTGAGATGTCCCATTAATTCCTGCAGTACCTCTTCCCCGGTACAGTCCGACATCTTCTTGTCCACATAATTCCCCACACGATCTGGGAACAATCCATAACCCCAAAAGACTTGAATATGCTCAGGTTGATTGCGAAAATGTGGCTGGTGGGCCAGAACAATGGACATGAGCCAATTAGAATCTTTAAACGTAACGAGACCACCCGAGCCTGCTACGTTATCTGTGAAGCTCTCCATAAAATCAAAAAATAAAGGATCTGTACATGTAACAGTGAACGACTCCCATTTGGAACCTTCGATATGATCGGCAAAAGATGAAGGATTTCCAAAATCGGTCTGTGTAGAGGCTAATTTTTCCCACAATCTGAAGGAAGATCCCTTCTGCCCCAGCTTCGGCGCTTGTTGCATCGTGCCAAGGTCTGATGCTTCTGTCATGGAACCATTGGTGAAGAAGACAAGGTCTTCGGCAGCCACTTCCATGGAAGCCTCCACTCCATCCCGCTCGTAGATAATACGCTCGACCGTTTTTTCTGCAATCCCCGCACGAAACACAATGTCCGTCACACGGATATTATTATCATAACGTACCCCTTGTTCTTGAAGCCAAGTCTGAACTGGAAGCACAATGGAATCATATTGGTTATACGGTGTGCGAGCTACACCTTCAAGCGTATTAATTCGAGGGAATTCATGCATGAACCGAATCATATATCGTTTGAATTCCACAAGACTATGCCACGGCTGAAAAGCAAACATCGTTGCCCACATGTACCAGAAGTTTGTCTCGAAAAATTCAGGTTCAAACCAGTCTTTAATTCTTTCTGTACCCAGACTTTCTTCTGAAGCTACTAGTAGCTTACCAATATCCAACCGATCCTGATTAGAGAACTGCATATGCTCTACATCAACAATGTGACGACTCGCATCCACCACACGTGCCTTAGAATGAGTAGGGTGCTCGCTGGAGAATTGTTGAATTTCTTGCTTCACGGATATTCCCGGCCGATCTAACGAAGGAATACAATCAAGCATACTCCATGTACACTCATATGTAGGTTCATTCAGCATACGTCCTCCGCGAATTACGTAGCCCATCTCCTCGGTACCCGAGCCATCTAGCGATCCACCATTCACTCGTCTTTCTTCCAAAATGGTAATGTTCTTCCCTTTAACATGCCCATCACGAATCATGAAGACAGCTGCCGAGAGAGAAGCAATTCCGCCCCCAATTAAATAGGCTTTGCGATGTTCATTTTCTTTTGTATTAGTCATGGTTATCATCTCCTATACAAAGATGTAGACAAGTTGAGATGAGGATAAACTCATAAAAACTAGACACTTTTCGATATATGTCCAAAAATTAGACACCTCATGAACATTGTCGAACGGCTTTTTTAAGCAAAGAGTCAGGAAACATTCAGCTAGTATTCAGCACGTCCCCTCATACTAAGAACAAAGATACGTAGAGAGGAGTGTTAGAGATGACTATATCCCGTTCAAGAGCGAAGATTCTGAGCCTAGTGATTATTCTTCTATGTGCAGGAGTATGCTTGTTCTCCTTAATACAGACACATGGGAAGAAGGAAGCGGCAGGTTCATCATGGAGTGCAGGACGACAAAATCAAGCTGGCGGTATGCAAGGGGCACAGAAAGATGCTCCGCAAGGAGCTCCATCCGGTACTTTTAATCCAGCTCAAAGTTCCAACCAAGAATCGAGTTCAAGTTCTAATCAAGGATCGAGTTCAAGTTCAAGTCATCAGTTCAGCCCCAGTCCCAATCAAGATTCAAATTCTAATGCCAGTCCATATCCGAACTCTAATACCGATCAAGGTAGCCCGTCCAATCCGGTACCTAATCAGGATCAGAGCTCTAATTCTGAAAAGAAAGTTACTAATGAATCCGGGGACCGCTGGAATAAAGAATCTGGTAAGTCTGATGATCCGAACCACAAAGGGGGGCCTTCAGGTCAAAGAGGCGGACACATGGGTATGCAAGAATCAAGCAGCAGCTCTTATGGCTCATCTGTAGCTACTTATGCCGTACTATTCGCTGCCCTTGCTATTCTTGCCTATGTGATTATCCGAAAAAAGGGATGCCGTATTCCATCTCTGAACATCAAAACTTGGTTATGGACGGTCATCAGTGCGGGGATTTTACTTCGCATAGCCTTAGCTCCATGGCTTCCAGGACATCCTTTCGACCTTGCTTTATTTAAAAACTGGGCAACTTCAGCCGCTTCCAGCTTATCGGATTTCTACATTAAAGGGTCAAGCGATTACCCTCCATTTTATGTGTATATTCTGTATATTGTTGGTAAGCTCGTTAGTCTTCCAGGCTGGAGCTCCTATTCAACGCTTCTAATTAAATTGCCGTCTATCTTGGCAGATGGCGCCACAGCGCTGCTGCTCTATCACGCTTCTCGGAAGTATGTAACAGCAGAGACTGGATTCCTGATCGCCCTGTTCTACATGTTTAATCCGGCCGTATTTATAAATTCTACAGTTTGGGGACAAGTGGATTCCTTCTTTACGCTATGGATTGTCGCCGCCTTCTATTTCATGGTGAACCAACGACTGAATGTAGCTACCTTACTACTTACAGCAGCAGTTCTGATGAAGCCTCAAGGCATCATCTATGTTCCTGTTCTGTTCTTCATGTTGCTTCGTCAGCGCACCATCAAGGCATGGCTGCGAGCAGCGGGAACCTTTGCCTTAACTACCCTCGTCGTCATTCTTCCCTTTTCATTCGGGCAAAGTCCACTTTGGCTGATTCATCTATATTCTTCAACTCTCGGAGAATATCCGTATGCTTCCGTGAATGCTTATAACTTCTTCGCCTTAATTGGTGCCAATTATACGAAGGATGCCAGCACTTGGTTCGTGTTCAGCTATCATACTTGGGGAATGATCTTTATCGTCCTAACCACATTATTCTCCTGGTGGTTCATCCTCCGTACACGAAACCCATTGTATGCTCCACTAGCTGGGCTTCTGCAAATTGTGGGCGTATTCACTTTCTCAACCAGCATGCATGAACGATATCTTTTCCCAGCAGCGGCTCTGGCGCTTCTAGCTTACGGTTACCTACGAGATAAGAGACTACTCTGGTTAGCTGGAGGATTCAGCTTTACAATATTCTTGAATACGTATGATATCTTTTACCATTCTACCAATGGCGGAGCATCCTATAGTGTGAGCTTATTTTTGACTTCCGCCATGAATGTGTTGCTCTTCATCTATTTGGCTTGGATTGTCTGGACCCATGCGAAAAAAATACATGTACCCTCATCCGATAGCATAGAGACCTCTAATCCAAAAGAAGTTATCATTGATATCATTTGAATCTTTGATATCATTTGAATCTATGGCAGAGAAGATTAAAGCCCTCCCCCATAACATTTATTTTGGGCAAGAAAAAAGACAGCCACCCTACAGGATGTAGGGTGGCTGTCTTTAATGAATATATCATTATTTTATTATCCTATTATGCCTCTTCAACCCTCGTCATCTGATTGCGAACGGTGAACCATGCTTCAATCCGTTTTGTAATCAGTAAGGATACCGCTACAAACAAGACAATGTAGAGAATCTGAAGCGGATGGTCCAAATATTTTGAAACATCGGCTCCAATCCAAGATATCGTGAAACACATAATTCCTTTGCCTACAAGGATAGCGAATAGATACGTGCGAAGCCTCATACCGGATAGCGCTCCGGCAATGTTGATAATGACAAAGGGACCCACAGGAAAAAGACTAAGTAGAAACACATAACTAAACCCATTTCGCTGGATCCATAAGCGAGTTCGTTCCACTTTAGGCTTCTGCGACATCCGGGTCAAGAATGGCAAATGTCCGATTTTCCTTACGATTAAGAAGGTAGCGACACATCCTGCAACAATCCCGAGCCAGGAATATAGAAATCCAAGCCATAGTCCATATACAGCAGCATTCACCCCGATAATTAAGAGCGTAGGCAGGGGCGGTACAAAAGATTTAAGAAATGGAAGAATAATAGCTGGCAATGGACCAAGCGCCCGAAAGCGCTCAAGCCACAGCTTGAGATTGTCTTCCGTTATATACGATAAAATATCTGAGATTATCATAAAAGTGGGCTATCCTTTCATGTCTTGCCTAGAATAAAAGTAATAATGTTTTTCTATCTTAAGTATACCTTTCAAGCATAACGCATCCTTGCTGTCCTGTCATGTAAACGACTGACATAAGAAAAAGTTACTAAAAAGTTAAATATCACTTTACCGAGTTGTCTACTTTCCTTTCTCAATGTAGCAAATCCTGTTAAGATAAAAGAATTCGCTGCGAAACGGAGGTTATCTTACATATGAAATTTATGCAGCAGACCAGAGTAGATATTACGAGTTGGTCTCGGAATATCAAATTGTTTTTCCTTGCCAATATCCTTTATCAACTAGGTACGGGCACGTTTTCGCTACTTTATAATTTGTACATACAAAATCTAGGCTACGACGACTCCATGAATGGAAGAATTGTCAGTATCCAATCCTTAGCTACGGCACTAATGTTCGTGCCCATTGGCCTCTTAGGAGATCGAGTCAGTCGCAAGAAACTTTTGATCATCGGTGCCTTATTCAGCGGTCTCTTTTTCGTGGGACGTTCGCTAATGGTATCTGAAGGTACCCTATTAACATTCGCTGTATTTTCCGGGTTATTTGGCGCTGTATTTCAGGTTCTCTCCATTCCTTATTTAGCCCAAAATGCCACCAAACATGAACGCCTTCGCATGTTCAGCTATTTCTCCTCAGCAATGTTAGCCTCACAAGTTCTTGGTAATATTGGCGGCGGTATTATAGCCGATCTTTTACAGACCTTGGGTCTATCTAGACTGGTCAGTCTTCAATTCGTGTTGGTCATGGGCAGTATCATGACTCTCAGCACATTTGTCCCCCTCCTTCTATTAAAGGAGACCAAGATCCAAGAAGAAGTGCCCGTAATACATAGCGATGAAATTCCCGAGCCTCCCAAGGCAGTCGCACAACCTACAGCTGCTCAAGATTATAGATTCATTGCCAAATTTGTCTTAACGAACCTGCTAATCGGCTTCGGCTCGGGACTAGTCGTACCTTACCTAAATTTGTACTTTACCAACCGCTTTTCGGTGTCCTTAAGTGCCATGAGTATTCTAATCTCGCTGGGACAAATCATGACGATTTTCTCCTTGCTTATGGGCACATTGCTTGCTTCTAAAGTTGGAAACGTACGGGCCGTTGTTATTTTTCAGTTACTGTCATTACCCTTCCTGCTGCTAACAGGGTTCACGAACTTGCTATGGATAGCTTCCATCAGCTTTTTATTCCGGCAGGCACTTATGAATTCAGCTAACCCCATCCAGTCCACCGTAATGATTGATCGCGTATCTAGCAAGCGGCAAGGACTTGCGAATTCCTTAATGCAGACGGCCTTTATGATGGGCTGGGCCACCATGGGTCCGGTTCAATCGTATTTGGTTATCACTTATGGCAGTTACTATGGATATGCTTATACGTTCAGCATCACCGGCGCATTGTATGTTACCTCATCTCTACTCTACTTCCTGATGTTAAGGGAGAAAAGGCCTGCTCGGATAGCGACCCTGGAAGCTTAAGATTAAAAGAACTTGTGGAAAAGAATAGTGAATCAGTAGATCCTGTCCTATAGGAACATAAAACCCATCACCAGCTTAAGCTGAAGTGATGGGTTTTGTAATTTTTCCTGATGCTTAAGGCAGTTAGATTGAGCTCATAAAATTAAAAAATGAACGTTACAGTTCAATGCTCGAACGTCCCCGCACATTAATTAGGGTTCCACAAAAGATAATTATAGTTCATCTACGAGTTAGAGCTACTCCCTAGCTGGGTGGGGGGGCGTGGTGAAGGGTCTGGGGTCTTTTTTCGCTTCCGACTGTTCACAAGTATAATACTTCCAACAATCATAATAAATCCGAGGATAAGATTCGCGGTAAGCTGCTCTCCCATGAAGATTACGCTGCAACTGATAGACACCACGGGAATCAGGAAGGTGAACGAACCTACCCGGCTAGCTTCTCCTGATCCCACGAGGGTGAAGAATACCATCCATCCGGCAGCCACAACAAAGACCGAAATGAATAACGTGTCGAAGATAAAGTTAGCGTTCCATGTAATGGCCGACCATGTTTCGTTCAAGGTTCCTGCCACTAATAACACCACGCCTCCTATCAACACTTGCATCGTAGTAATCCATAAGGAATCTACTTTGCTCCCGATACGCTTCATGTAGACAGTACCTAGTGCCCAGCTCAGTGCGCTTCCCAGCCCTAGAATAATCCCTAAGGGAGATAAGGTGCCGGTAAGCCCACCTGCACCAATCACGGCTACGCCTAAAAATCCTAGAATTAATCCTGCTATTTTGCGTCCATACATGGATTCTCCAAGCCATAACCAAGCAAATACACCTAGAAGAACAGGCTGTAAAAACACGATAGCTGAGAATAAGCCAGCTGGTAGATATTGCAGACCCACCGTCTGCAATCCATAGTACAGCACAATATTGAGGACAGCAGAAATGAAATAATAAGGCCAATTCGCTGTCCACTGAAGCTTTTTCCAACGAGGCAAGGCAATGGACAGTAAGACCAATCCGCCTATAAGGAGACGGATACCTCCAAACAACAATGGAGGGCAAAATTCGAGAGCATGTTTAGAAAGAGGCCAATTTACTCCCCAGACGACAATTAGAAACAGAAGCAATATAAATGTACGCTTTCGTGTTAACGGCATGAATGATATCCCCTTCAACTTGTATTGCATTTGCACAGACGTTCATTATATCATTTTTTATATATTAAAACACAGTCAGAACGTTGTATAGAAGTTGTCCTCTTCACTAAATTGACTTACACTTACACTATGACTTGATTCAGAATAACTATATTTTATGATGCTTATGGCAAAAAGGAGCTTGCACGTATGAACTCATCATTTCTTCCCGAAGCTCCTGAACAAGGACTTATCCGCCGAATTCTAATTATGACGGCGGTAGAAGCTGAACAAGCAGCCATTCTTCGAGGCTGGAATGTGAATCACGAGAGCATTCAGGTTGAGGTTAAGCTGGCCGGGGTCGGTCCTGCCGCTGCTGCTGCGAATACGGCCATTGCTCTTGCTAGCGGCGACTATGATCTTGTGATCAGCGCCGGCATCGCTGGCGGCTTCGCCGGTACCGCCGAGATCGGCTCGGTGGTCGTGGCTACGACCATTGAACAAGCCGACCTAGGCGCAGAGACCGGCGAAGGCTTCGCCTCCGTGGACGAGCTCGGCTTCGGCTCGTCCCGCCTTCCCGCTCATGCGGCGCTTAGCACGCGCCTGAGCGAAGCCCTTGCCGCTGCGGGGATACCGGTCCACACGGGACCGGTCCTTACGGTATCCGCCGCCACCGGCACCGCCCTCACGGCTGCCGCTCGCGCTGGCCGCAGCCCTGGGGCCGTTGCCGAAGCCATGGAAGGCTTCGGCGTAGCTGTTGCGGCAGACAAATTCGGTCTGCCGATCATGGAGATCCGCGCGATCTCCAACGTCGTTGGACCTCGCGACAAAGCAGCTTGGCGGATTGGGGATGCCCTGCGGGCTCTAGAGACCGCCATCACTCACCTTCAGGAGGTACTCACATGAAGATTGCATTCTCTCCGTGTCCCAATGACACATTCGTATTCCATGCCTTAGTTCACGGCAAGATCTCTGGTGCTCCCGAGTGGGACGTGACCTATGCAGATATCCATATTACAAATCACTGGGCCATTGACCGGGTTGGTCCAGATATCATGAAAATTTCCTATGCCGCCCTTCCATGGGTGCTTGAAGATTATGCCTTGCTCCCTTGCGGAGGAGCTTTAGGCCGAGGATGTGGCCCGCTTGTCCTTACCCGGGACTCCGTGTTAAGCAGCAACAATTCTTCCTCAGATCTCTCCGCTCTATCTGGCAAACGAATCGCTGTACCCAGCGAACGCTCTACGGCTTATCTCTTGTTCCGCTTGTGGGCAGCAAGAAATATCCCAGGTGGCGTCGGCGACATTGTTGTCATGCCCTTTGACCAGATTATGCCCGCTGTACGGGATGGTGAGATTGACGCAGGACTCGTCATTCATGAGGCTCGTTTTACTTATTCTAATTACAACTTGTCTAAGATTGTCGATTTGGGGAGCTGGTGGGAGACAACAACCGGTCATCCTATTCCACTCGGGGCTATAATAGCTAAGCGCGATATGGATCTGCCTGCTCTAGCAAGCTGGATCCGCTCATCCTTAGAATATGCCTGGGCACATCCTGAGGAATCTAAGGTCTATATAGCAGAGCATGCACAAGAAATGGCTCCTGAAGTAACTCAGGCGCATATAGATCTTTATGTTAACTCTTTTACAGCAGACCTTGGAACAGAAGGATACGAAGCCATAAGCGCTTTGCTTGAGCAAGCTGCTGAAGCAAATCTTGTACCTAAGATCAATCCTGATCTACTGAAATGGCCTTACTAATAAGGGGTTCATATAGAGGCAGCAGTAAACTTAGAGTTAGGTAGAGGTAGGTATTGAGCTTAATTGTGCGTTATTTTCTAGTTTCCAATCAAAATAAGCTCCCCTTATCCTTTCTACAAGGATAAGGGGAGCTATTTCGATTGGATCTAGATTCATGGATAAAAAGAGCAAGCTCTTATCCATTTTCAGCTTACACTCAAATCCAGATGCTGAAATATTTATTCAAGCCTACACCATGTTGTAAGTGTTTGCTCTTGCTCTTGCTCTTGCTCTTGCTCTTGCTCTTGCTCTTGCTCTTGCTCTTGCTCTTGCTCTTATACCAAGATTAAGATAATACTTCTAACGTAACGCCCTTAGGCAGTACAGCAGCAATTTCCTTAGCAACGTCGGATGCTGGATCAAACAAGGTTCCACCTAGAATCGCCGCCATTCCTTCATCCGTTGAAGTCCGTATTAATCGGCCTAATCCCTGACGAAGACGCAGCTTCATGTAAGGCAAGTCCACTTCTTCAAAGGGCTTAGCTGCTGCTTGTCTCTTGGCGAGAATCACAGGATCTAGCGGAGGAAACGGTAACGACCAAATAATCACATTGGACAAGGAAGGGCCCGGAATATCTAAGCCTTCCCATAAGCTCACTGCACACAGGACACTTGCTTCATCGGCTTGGAAATCAGCAATCTGATGACTAATTTCTCGGTCCCCTTCATAAATGAATCGAAGACCACTTAACGTAGACTGCGTCTGGACTGCCGCCTTGAACTGCTGCAAATCTTCCTTTGTACGGAATAAGATTAAGGCTCTACCTTCTGTACGTTGTAGCATTTTCACAGCTAAGGCTAGCTTGTCCTCAAAACTTCCTTCTTGGCTCCAGTTCGGTGCATATAACTTCATTTGATGTTCGTAATCATATGGCGAATTGACAGAAAAAGATAGGTAATCCTGAATGCCTAGACTATCCGCTACATAAGCAAAGGAACCATCCACCGACATCGTTGCCGAAGAGAACACAATCGGAATATTTAAATTGAAGACACGTTCTTTCAGAACTTCCTTCACCGTTTTTGGCATAATCGACAAGGTAAGGTCATTTTTGTTGATAGAAGTCCAGCAGATCGGCGCTTCAGCTCTTTGGAACAGACTGAGGGCTTTCTGGATCATTTCCAAATGCGTCTCAACAATGCGAAGCTGATATGCATCTAACGTGTATAGTTCGCTTTCAAATACAAGACCTTCTTCAATGGCATCCAAATGTACGCAGAGCATGCGAATCGCTCCAAGCACCTCATCATTTAGATCAATACTCATCCGCTCAGAACCCGGAATCGGCCGACTAGCTGCTTTTAATAATTCAAACATCATCTCACTTTGTTCTATCGCTTGATCGATGCGTACCGCTAGCGTTTCCCGAATCTCCCCACTTAAGAGCCGAACAATAATTTCCTCAAAAATGGAATGTTTGAGATTATAACTTAGCGCCTTTTGAGCTGCATTTTCAGCCAAATGACCTTCATCAAATACAACCGAGGAATGTTCAGGTAGTAGAGGAAGTTGACCTTCCTGTTTACGACCTTCATAAGTCCATACATGCTCCATATAATAATCATGGGAACAGATGATCAAATCGGAACTTGCGCGGTAATAATCCCGAGATAATGTCTGCCCACAGCGGTGACGACGATCACAGACGAAGCAATCCATGAATGAATCCCAGCTAATCTTCTCCCATTGTTCATCGCTTAGGGACCCATAATTTTTGCGATCTCCATAAGCATGGAAAGCCTGCATGGTCTCCGGCTTCCGGACGAATCCAGGCAGTTCATCATACACCTCTTGATACTGCCAAGCTTCTTCTTCCTTATCCCGAGCATCATCCAATTTAACTAGACACAAATATTGATCTGGTGACTTTCCAAGTCTGGCATCAATCGCAAACTCTAAATGCTTCATCAGCTTGGAGATATCGCCTTCTGGCTTGACCAACTGTTCAATCAGAGATTCGTCCGCACAGGCAATAATTGCTGGTTTGCGTGTATATCTAGCGTAAGCTGTGGCATACAGCAGATACACTAAAGTTTTCCCTGTACCTACTCCTGCTTCAGCAAAAATCGTCTTTTTCTCAGCAAAAGCTCGTTCTAATTGATAAGCCATAAAAATCTGTTCATCTCGGACTTCAAATCCAGCTTCCGGCAAAATATCATAAAATACATCCGCGATCCACTCACCTAATTGTGGAAGAAAGGGCTGTGTCAAGTCATAATCAAACGGGTAACGCTCCAATTTACATCCCCCAGTACATGGTCTATCGATTCTTTCAAAAACCCTCAAGGCAAAAGAATATTATTGCACACTGGATGCCAAAAAACAATCTATAAAAAAGAGGCCGTTACCCTAAGGCAACGGCTCTCTTAAGTAGAAAGCTAGACTAAAGCGCGAATACCCGTCAGAATAACCCCAACTAGGAACCCGCATATCGCACCATTAATTCGGATCCACTGTAAATCTCGACCTACTTTGCCTTCAATAAAAGCCACCAATTCCGCATTGTCGAGTTTGTTCAGATTCTCTCGAACGAGAACGCCGATTTTGGAATAATGTTTCTCGATTAATAATACCGCCTGATGCTGAATCCAATTTTCTCCTTGTTCTATCCGCTCAGGTTGATTCTCTAGGCGCTGAATGAGATCCAGCACAAAGGGTTTCAATTTCTCTTCTTCAAATTCATCCGCTCGTACATATTCCAGCAACCTGCCTTGTAATTTGGCCAAATAGCCTTCTACCTTCGCATGCAGATCGATTCGATTAAGCAGCTGATATTTCCACGACTTGATCTCAAGTTGTAGTTGTGGCTTGTCTAGGGCTTCTCGCATTTGACTGTGCATGGACATCAACAATTTGTTTCGGTTAATATCGTCCGGATCTTTAAATCTAGCTACATTTCGCAGTATGAATCCTTGAATCATATCGCCTAGCTTATCCTCACTTAAGTAACCTAAAAAGGCATTTAGGGCAAACTGCATTAATCCATTAAGTTTTAATTGCTGGATCTGAGCTATACCTACTTTTCCAAGCATATCTCTTGTAGACGTTAGCACGGCCCACTCTTGGGTGCGATCTAGTACCAAGTCTAAAGCCTTTTCATCGTATCCACGTGCGAATATCTCATCGAGTACTCGGTGCAGAACAGCTTGTTCGTCAAGGCCATCTGCCGCCTTTTCAATCTCACGCACAATCAGGTCCGTGAACTCTGAAATGGGAACGTGCTGAATTACCGCCGCAATCGCTGAAGTCATCATCGGTGTGTATTCTCCTGATTCCGTACCTTGCTTCACTTTACCGAGTGCCAGCTTGGCAATTTGAATACTTTTGATCTTCTCCCCAATACTTTCTTTGCGCAGAAGTTCCGTCTCGATCATGGCGATAACAGCTTCGGTAATCTTGTCACGATTTTTTGGAAGGAGTGCAGTATGTGGAATAGGAATACCTAATGGATGACGAAATAGTGCAGTAACGGCGAACCAGTCTGCTAAGCCGCCTACAAGTCCAGCCTCGAATCCTCCCTGAAGAAGACGCAGCCCAAGTGCTCCGTTGTGAAACGGTAGCGTAGCTGCAAAACCTAAACCCATAACGCCTAAAGATAGACCTGCTATATAATTTTGCTTCTCTTTTTTTGGTTTCATTTTCATTGTGGATCCCTCGCTTGGTGTATACCCTCAGATTATCCTTCTTTTCCCTGTCATCATAACATACTCGCTTATAGATCACGAAACGGTATGCTTATCTTTTTACTCATAACAAAAACTGCCTATTTGCGCGAAATCGCATGTAGGCAGTCTATAAGAGCATTTTTGGTATACGTAGCTACAACCGGTTAGGCATGTGTCGATACCACCTGAAGCGGATCTGTGGTCAGATCAAATCGCTTGCGGTAGCCACATTTCCGGCATAATTCTTCCGTTACTTCTCGCCGAGAGAACCCTTCGACGATATTGCTTGCGCGTTCCCCGTCAATAATATCGGCAAAACTCTCCTGATGAATATTACCTAGATTAATGACACCTTCTCCATCTAGGCAGCAGGGAATGACCGTTCCATCCACGAGGACACCGGCTTGGTTGCGCAGGCCATGACAGAATCCAGGACTGTGATCTTCTTCTTCTTTTAGATCCGGCCATTTGAATTCATAATCTTGGTTCAGGTAGATCCGATCGGCAATTTTCACACCACTGCCAGGGGTGACTTTCTCTTCGATCCGAAAATCGAGGTCAAACTCACGTTCGATGTACTCCAATGTCTCTCGATTTCGATTCCGCTGCGCATTCGTCATATTATCTTCATTCAAATTCCATAACCGGAATGAGATAATGATATTGGACTGAGCTACGGCTTCCTTAACGAAATGAATTACACTCGTGATGTATCCATTCCGATCCGTAGAACCTTCGTGACCGTCAAAACTGTGCAATGAGAAATTCATTTGACGAAGTGCAGGCTTGCCCAATAATTTATGTTTATTTTTATTGATCAGGGTTCCATTGGTAGTGATGTTCACTTTGAAACCTTGTTCATGTGCGATATCCAGCATCTCATCCATCTTGGGGTGCAGTAATGGCTCCCCTTTGACATGGAAGTAGATATAATCTGTGTAGGGTTTAATCTGACGAAGTGTCGTCTTGAAGTCTTCAATCTTAAGGAAGTTAGCTTGACGTTTCGTAGGTGGACAGAAGGTGCAAGCCAAGTTACATACACTTGTCGTTTCAATATAGAACTTTTTGAATTTTTTCACAGGGAAGCTCCCCTTCTCCTAAAACATATCAAGTCATTCCTCTTGAGATATTATCGTAGAATCTCCTATCACGCAACCTCATAGGTATCATCAATTTCTTCATCATTTATGCACTAAGACAAGCCCGTCCTTCTGCTTCGCTCACGGAAATATAGATAGGTTCCAATTGAAGCAGATAGTAGCGCTCCACTAAGTAGATACCCCCCGAGTACGTCACTTGGATAATGGACCCCTAAGTAGATCCGACTTAGGCCAATCATGAATATGAATACCATTGCAAAAAGAATAATCATTAACTTCCCCATCCAGGTAGGCGCATGCTTCCACAGCAAGAAAGCAAGTCCGCCATAAAGACTTAGCGTCGCCATAGCATGTCCACTAGGGAAGCTAAATCCATTTGCATTCACAATCCGATGTAGCATAGGTCTCTCCCGCTGAAAAATAGACTTCATCATCAGATTTAATAAAAGGGAGCCGACCGCCATCCAAGCTAGAAACCATAATTCTCTGCGCGATCCTAACCACCTATAAAATATGAACATGGCAACAATGGTAATGAGAGCTGCAGGAATGCCTGAGCCTATCCAAGTGAAAGTCTTCATGATATAGGTGAGCCATGGGGATTCCCATCCTTGGACAAATGTAATGACAGTAGAATCGAACCCTCGAATTTGACGATCACTAATCCATACCGCAGTGAGACCAAAGGCAATAGCAAAGATGAACGTAAATAGTAAAGAACTAGTTATCCATTTCGGTGTAAACATTCGTTGTTGTGATGTATGACTCATGCTGTTCTCCGTTCTTGTTATTTATCCTGAAGCTTCATTAATTCTGTCACAGTGACAAGTGAATACCCTTGGGCTTGTAACCACTCAATCTCTTGCGGCAGAGCAGCAATTGTGTTCTGAACTTTTTTCCCTCCAAAGCTATGCTGCAAAATAATACCACCTGGTTGGATTTCTTTTTTTAGATTATTTACGATTTGTTCGGCTTTCGTCGCTTTCCAGTCCAGCGTATCCACGGACCAATTCACTAAGGTTAGGTGTTGCTCTTTTAATATCTCTTTAATTGAATTGGAGATGGTTCCATACGGGGTTCGGAATAAATCGGGAGTCGTCCCAATAACAGCTTTAATTTTGGCTCCATTGTCTACAATTTCACGCCGAGCTTCTTCGGGGGTAAGCTTATTCAGATTGGGGTGCGTTAACGTATGATTGCCAATCTCGTGTCCTTCCTCATGAATGCGCTCCACTACAGAGGGGTCTTTTTCGACCTGTCGCCCTACGAGAAAAAAAGTAGCCTTAACCCCGTATTGTTTTAGGATGTCCAAAATTTGCGGTGTATACCGATTGTCCGGTCCATCATCAAAGGTCAGCGCAACTTTTTTTTGATTTGTATGGATGGAGAATACCTCTTTAAAAGAGGGTTTGATTTGTACAGGGGGCTTTATCGGTGGTGCTGAAGCATGTAATTTCGCGGCTCTCTCGCTTTGTACAGATTCTCGATGGAGGACTGCAACATAATTGATAATAGATAAAAGAAGAATAAGGCCGCCAATGATCATAATGAGGTGATATCTTTTGTATCGCATTTTACCGTCTCCCGTATTGTTTGGTTGTGTCCAGTATACCTCAACATGCAATCGAGGAAATTAACAAAAAAGTAACAGCTCTCATCAAATTCTGCCCTTAAGTTACAAAAAAAGAGAGCACACTAGGGATTTTATTCCTTCCTAGGCACTCTCTCTATCGGATTAAATAATAATGAATATTTAAAAATTTAGTTTTTCTCTACAGCGTGGCCACCAAATTCATTACGAAGTGCAGCCACTACTTTACCTGTGAAAGTGTCATTGTCCATAGAGCGGTAACGCATTAACAAGGACATAGCAATAACAGGCGTAGCTGTCTGAAGATCGAATGCTTCTTCCACGGTCCATCTTCCTTCTCCAGAAGAATGCATAACCCCTTTGATCTCGTCCAATTTGCTATCTTTGGAGAATGCGTTCTCGGTAAGTTCCATAAGCCATGAGCGAATAACCGATCCGTTATTCCATACTTTAGATACTTTCTCATAGTTAAAGTCGAATGGACCTTTTTCTAGCACCTCGAACCCTTCTCCGATAGAAGCCATCATGCCGTATTCGATTCCGTTGTGCACCATCTTAAGATAATGTCCACTGCCGGAAGGTCCTGCATACAGATATCCATTTTCTACAGAAGTATCGCGGAATAAAGGTTCAACGATTTCCCAAGCTTCTGGCTCTCCGCCAACCATATAACAAGCGCCATGACGTGCCCCTTCCATGCCACCAGAAGTTCCTGCATCTAAATAATAAATGCCCGAAGTTTTCAGCGCGTTTGCACGGCGGATAGATTCTTTGTAATGAGAATTTCCCGCTTCAATAACGATATCGCCTGCATCCAAAAGTGGCGTGATTTGTTCCAGAACGGAATCCACCACACCATGAGGAACCATGATCCAGAGCGCGCGAGGTTTAGAAAGGGACTGAATGAGTTCTGGAAGTGTAGATACTCCGTCCGCACCGTAAGTTTTCATTTCATTCACAGCTACTTCATTCAGATCAAATGCCGTAACCTCGTGGTTGTGATCGATCAAATTTTTACCTAAGTTAAGCCCCATCTTACCAAGTCCGATTAGTCCTACTCTCATGTTGTCTACTCCTCCTGATTAGTTCCAATAATTATATATATATCTGTATGATTAGTGGTTTACCACCACTTAAATCCATCTTCAGCAAGCAGATCATGAGCAGCTTTAGGACCATTGGTGCCCGCAGCATACGTATGCAGGGGAATCAGGTTCTCTTCAAAGGCCTCAAGTGCTGGTTGAATCCATTTCCAACTTAATTCTACTTCATCCCAGTGTGCGAAGAAGGTCGCATCTCCGCGAAGCGCATCGTGAATCAGGTTCTCATAAGCTTCAGGAGCATCTTTGGAATTCGTCGTAAAATTCATAAGAACAGGCTCAATTTTGCCGCCCTTTCCAGCATTTCGAGTATTCAACTTGAGCGTGATACTTTCCATAGGATTTATTTCAATCGTGAGCAGATTAGGTTCTGCTTCGTCTTGATTTGCTTCCGTAGAAATTTTCAGTGGTTCTTTGAACTCAATTACGATCTTCGTTGACTTTTCGTGTGTTCTTTTCCCCGTACGAATATAGAAAGGCACATCGTTCCAGAATGGAGTATCAATCCAGATCCGGCCAGCAACATACGTATCATTGGTAGAATCCGGCGCAACGCCATGCTCATCTAAATATCCTTGAACAGGTACAGAGCCATTCATGCCTGCTGTATATTGTCCTCGAACAATTTGGCTGCCTACTTCCTCTTTACTCATCGGACGCAAGGATTCAACAATAGTACGTTTCTTAGATTGCACTTCTTCAGGCGTACTGCGCTGAGGAAGATGCATGGTAACCATCATGAGGATTTGTAGCATGTGATTCTGGAACATATCGCGAATCGTTCCGGTCTGATCAAAATAGGCTGCTCTTTCTTCCACGCCCACTAGTTCATTTGCTGTAATCTGTACATTTGCGATGTAGCGATTGGTCCAAAGTGCTTGAAGTACGGGGTTGGAATATCCTAATACTTCAAGATTCTGAATCATGGGTTTGCCTAAGTAGTGATCTATTCTATAGATTTCTTCCTCAGTAAATGCCTTGCTGAGCTGCTGATGCAGCGCACGAGCCGATTCCAAATCATGACCAAACGGCTTTTCTATAATTAGACGTCTCCATCCTTTGCCCGCACCCAAACCATTCTCGTGAATATGATGTGCAATTGTTCCAAAAAATTCTGGAGCTACTGATAAATAAAACATTCTATTTTCAGGAATTCCCAATTCTTTTTCACGAATTTCCACAGCAGATAACAGTTTTTGATAATCCTCCGTGTTGTTCACATTCAGCGCAGAATAACGAAAAGCGCGCAAAAAAGACTCCACACGTTCCCCATCAGCCGGGCGTCTGGAGAACTGAGCTAAGGATTCTCTCACACTTGCTTGGAAATCCACATCAGCAATCTCTTTTCTACCTAGACCAAATACAGAAAACTCGGCTGGTAGCTTATGATCGATGAATAAATTATATAGGGCAGGGTAAATCTTTCTTTTGGCCAAATCTCCAGTGGCTCCAAACAGTACAAACGTCATAGCCTCCACTACTATCCCTCCAACTATCTCTCTATAAAAAATATATTTAGTTACAACTTGTTACCTACTAATATAGACCTACGTAATCGTACACCCGAACTTTTTTTTCGTCAACTATGTTTCACGGTTAAATTAATTATTATTCCTTATAATCATATGGGAATTGATACGAGTCCCTATTCTCATACAAAAAAGGTTGTTCCATCAGGTCTACAGACCCGACGAACAACCTCAAAGAAACATTCATCAATTCTAATGGTTTAATAATGCTGCTGAGTTCGCTGATGCATCGGTAGATTCTGTGCCTACACTTGCATCATCCTCTACTTCCTTTTTAGGTTTCCGTAAAATAATTCCTAACAAAGCTCCAAAAGCAGCCACACATGCCGTAACCAGGAAGGTATCTCCGAAGGCATCCACTTGGGCCAGCAGTGGATTCGTCGTATGTGCCATATGTGCTGTCAATCTCGAGGTAAGATATCCTGTAAGCCCCGCCACTGCAAAACTTACCATGACTTGTTGAGCAGCCGTAGTTAAAGGAGTAACACGGCTAACCAGCTTCCTAGGCGCGGACTGAAGTACGTGCGTATTAATGGCCATCATTGACAATCCCATTCCAGAACCTAACATAGCTAATGCGCCTAGAATATAGATGGAACTTGTGCTAAGCGAAATATTAGTAAGCATCGTCAACGCAATGGTTATAATACTTAACCCTATAATTACAAGGGGGCGAGCTCCAAAACGATCGAATAATCGTCCACCAATCGGCATGAATATCCCTGACGCTAGGGCTTGTGGAAGAACAGATAATCCGCTTTGCAGAGGGGTATATCCACGAACTCCTTGCAAATACAGCGGCATCAGTATAATCGCTCCGAACAGTGCAATTTGGGAGACCCAAGCAATAATTACGCCTCGAGTAAAATCGCTTGACTTAAAGACTCGTAGTTCCAGCAAAGGCTGTTTTTGTAACAGTTCGACAAAAATAAAAATAATTAAAGCGATTCCGCCTACTAGCAGTCCTAGTAAAGCTTCTGTAGAGGACCAATCTCTCCCTCCTTCACTTACACCGTATGCCAGCATAGCGAAGGCGATCGGAGCTAATATGATCCCTAAGATGTCTAGAGAAGGAACGGCCTTCTTCTCAAATTTAGGCAAGAACTTAATTCCAATAATTAAAGCGATGATGCCTACAGGCAAATTAATTAAGAAGATCCAATGCCAGCTCACATATTCCACAAAATATCCGGATAATACAGGTCCTAGGGCTGGAGCTAACAGCATAGGAATTCCGAGCATACCCATAATGGATCCCATCTTCTCAGGGGGAGCCAGCTTGAAAATCATAGCCATCCCTATAGGAGCTACCATACCTCCGCCTAGACCTTGAATCACTCGAAATAAAATTAATTGTCCTGGTGAACTGGCGAACGAACAAAGAACGGACCCCAAGGTGAATAATGTAATCGTAATTAGAAAAATTCGCTTAGCTCCAAAACGATCTGTCATCCAACCTGCTAAAGGAATGACTGCCGAAAGAGCAAGGGTATATCCCGTAACCGTCCACTGCATGGTCGTATAATCTGTTTTGAATATTTCTCTAAGATGAGGCAGCGCAACATTAACTACAGTACTGTCAAGAATAACCATGAACATCCCAACAATTACAGCCAAAAGTGGTGCGAACAACTGCCTGACTGTAACGCTTGACGCGTTAGATGCGCTTACAGAACTCATTCTCTTTTCCTCCTAGATATTTCTATTTATGCTACTAGGTTATTGTATGGAGTAGACTTTCCAAAAGCAAGAAAATTCGTTTTTTTGGATAAAAAAAGAACCGTGATGATAGGCTTACGAGCCTTCATCACGGTTCACTATATGCTATTCGAGGAAATCCTTGAGTCGTTTGCTGCGACTTGGATGTCTGAGCTTACGTAATGCCTTCGCTTCAATCTGGCGAATCCGCTCCCGCGTAACGCCAAACTCTTTGCCCACTTCTTCCAAAGTTCGTGTCCGACCATCATCAATACCAAAACGGAGGCGAAGCACGTTCTCTTCACGTTCTGTGAGCGTATCCAGCACTTCTTCCAGTTGTTCTTTTAGTAGTTCATATGCAGCCGCATCTGCTGGTGCTAATGCATCATGATCTTCTATAAAATCACCCAAATTGGAATCGTTCTCTTCCCCAATTGGCGTCTCTAGAGATACAGGTTCTTGTGCTGCTTTCATGATCTCCCGTACTTTCTCAACTGTGAGTTCCATTTCCTTCGCAATTTCCTCCGGAGAAGGTTCTCTACCTAGGTCCTGAAGCAGCTGTCTGCTGATACGGATCAACTTATTAATCGTTTCGACCATATGCACTGGAATACGGATTGTTCTTGCTTGGTCTGCGATCGCACGCGTAATAGCTTGCCGAATCCACCAAGTGGCATACGTACTAAATTTAAAACCTTTATTATAGTCGAATTTCTCAACTGCCTTAATCAAACCCATATTACCTTCTTGAATCAAGTCAAGGAATAACATGCCTCGGCCTACATATCTTCTGGCAATACTCACAACGAGACGAAGATTGGCTTCAGCCAAACGTCTTTTAGCCGCTTCATCTCCTTGCTCAATACGCTTAGCTAACTCTATCTCTTCTGTCGCTGTTAGCAAGGGAACGCGCCCGATTTCCTTAAGATACATTCTTACAGGATCATCAATTTTAATTCCGGGTGGAAGTGATAAATCATCTGCAAAAGTAAGTTCATCATTTTTATTATCGTCGGCTGTAAAGGTAGTGCCATCTTCCGTATCATTGGAGAGGTCAATTCCATTCTCCGATACTTGCTCCAAGAATTCATCGATTTGATCCTGATCTTGATCAAAGGGCGCTAGCTTGCTCACAATTTCTTTATAGTTCAGCGAGGATTCTTTCTTACCTTGCTCAAGTAATTGCTCTTTCACCTGTTCAAGCGTGAGGTCCGTGTCTAATTCAGTATGCTGTCCGTTCTCCATAATCCCGCTCCCTTCAACCAACACTGCTATATAAATATTACAATAATTCCCAAATTCTTCTCTAGATCTGTTTGACAAAACCGAAGATGTATGATAACATAAAATTACATATTTTATCTCAAACAGCTCTATGGCATATCTTAAATTGTATCAAATTACTTACTTTTTTTCAACTCTATTATTAATAAATATGACAAGCCGATCCCGAACAGGGTTCGGTTTTTTTATTTTATGCTCAATTATCTAGATCAGACACGGCTGGCCCAATTTTTGTGTTCAAATATAGTATTCTAGTGATATTTGAATTTTTGAGAGCATATACTTTACTAGTTTCCTATTTTCAAGCCAAGGAGTCACTGTAATGAGAACCTATAATTTGTCTAAAATCATAACTGTTCTTACTCCTACTGCTTTACTACTATGTCTTCTAATTTACTCAAAAACTGGGTTTAGACAGCCCCGGCCCATCTTTCTAAGTACATTCATCCAGATCTTTGTCGATATCTTCATGGAATCGTTACCCTTCGTAATTGCTGGTGCTTTATTATCTTCCCTATTGCATGTGTTTATTCCTGAAGAGATGATCCGTCGGTGGATTCCAAAAAATCCTATATTTGCTATCGTCGTGGCTTGTGTAATTGGCATGGTTATTCCTATCTTTGAGTGTGGAATGATCCCCTTGGTTCGTCGATTAATCCAAAAAGGAATGCCCGTCTACATGGCTATGATTTTTATACTCTCCGGTCCTATTATTAACCCAATCGTCTATAGTTCAACCTATGCGGCCTTTCGGATATACCCACATATTGTGTTTGGCCGAATGGGGGTGGCCTTTGGTGTCTCTTTAATAATCGGCTTAATTCTGTATGTAACTGTTCAGCAATCCCCACTCAAACGGTCTTTACAGGATGTACAGGACATGCCCTCCACCTTACATGGCTACTCTGAGAATTCCTTCGCTACCGTATCCATTCACACCTTGAACGAGTTGTTCCACATGAGTAAATATCTGATCTTAGGATGCCTACTTACGGCTGGTATTCAGACATGTTTAATTAATCTAAATACTATTGGATCTCATCCTTTAGGGTCTTATATATTCATGATGGGATTTGCCTTCGTGTTATCTTTATGCTCTACTTCGGATGCATTCATTGCTTCAACCTTTGTTCACTCGTTCTCTACAGGACCTCTATTAGCTTTTCTCGTGATGGGTCCGATGCTGGATTTCAAAAATTTCTTGATGCTGTTATCTGCTTTCAAACTAAAGTTTGTCTTGTATCTTTCTTTTCTAATCGTTACTCTTGTATTTCTTTTCTCATTTTTTGTGGATATAACCTAATACAAAAGGAGATGAGGACATCGTGAGACCCCACTGTTCTTTTATTACAAATCCGATACCTGTAATTCTTATTACTGGCTTTCTAGGTAGTGGGAAGACAACGCTCTTGCTTCGGTTACTAAAAAAGGCTATTCAACAAACACTCCAGCCGGCTGTCTTTATGAATGAGATGGGTAGAATAGATGTAGATGGAGCGATTTTATTAGAAGAGTTCCCGAGTTTGAAATTGAAAAAGTGGGTAGACGGTTGTATGTGCTGTAGTCAGCGTCATAAGGTAGAAAGGGGAATTCTTGATCTCTTAGAGCAGAAGCCAGACCTGCTCATCTTGGAACTTAGCGGGGTGGCTGATCCGGCACAAATACATAAATTACTCGCCATGCCTTCTTTAAAATATCGAGTGGAGTTGAACCATGTTCTGACCGTCATTGATGCAGAACATTTTCTGGATTATAACAGTTCCTTTGCCTCGGATCGTGAACTGATTCATACTCTTCATCAGCAAGTTAGAACTGCTACTCATCTCATCGTGAACAAAACAGATGTAACTGAACTTTCTATGCTCCCCCAGATGTATAGAGCCCTTAGTAGAATTAATCCTTCTGCACAAATTTCAGCATGCGTAGCATGTGACATCAATCTAGATTCTTTCCTTCATTCTTCAGCCTTCCCCGTGTGTTACCCTGAGCAAATCCATGAACCCGCAGTTCCTTATACAGATGGACAACCTAATACTAATTTGCGCATCCTTACTCATCCAGACCCAAAGGTCATAGTATACCCACACGCTAGCTCACTATTTTCTTATTTGGAACTTATGAGCATAACCGTCAAGCTATCTCCCCATCCTTTAAACCCAACCCGTCTGGAACAGACCCTAATCCATATGGGATCATCCTTAATACGTGTCAAGGGATACGTAAAATCATCTGATGGGTATCTCTATCTATTTCAGGGCTCAGGTGAACGCTTTGTATGGCGTCCGACTCTCCTGAGCACCCACCCTTACTTAGTTTTTATAGGTCTAGAGTTAGATCGTGAGTATATTGAGCATGAGATCTTCCATCCCGTATGAGTTTGTATTAGCTTATCCAATAGATATGGCTGCTAACAACTGATTCCACTCCTCATCGGGTCCTCGCCAGTCGTCTCCTTTGCCCATATAAGCATAGGCTAATTGTGAAGGAAGTTGTTGTGCTTGTGCTGGCATTTCCTTGGTATCTGTAACGATGATTAGGAGCGTAAACTCACCTTTAACCATGGAGTCAAGAAGTGCGCACAATTCTAGAGATTGCTGAAGAGAAACGTTCATCCGCACGAATAAGCTTCTGCTTGCTGTTACCAATCGTTCTAGGAATCGCGTTTGTCTTCGAATTAATGTGTCATGAAAAGGAAGGTAATCCTCCTGCCAACGGTCTCTTGGAGTATTCATCGAGAAATCATGATACGAATAAATCTGATGCAAGGTATCTTCAATACAATAACAAGTTTTGAATTCGCCAACATTTTTCATATAAGCAAGGGTCATAAACCCATCAAATCTTTGCGAAATAACCTTGATAAATCCTTCATGCGATTTGGAGATGAACCAATCTAGAGGTCCAGCAGATGTTCTTAATTGAAGTCTACGAAGTTGGTAAGCTGGTTGACAAGTGGGACCTAGACTAACAATCACATCATATGAACCGAGATGTCTAGCATCTAGCAAGTGAAGTACCTCCTTTGTCATAAGAAAAGATGATCACTCTCTCAACGTATGAAAAAGAAACGATACTGGATTGGACAGGGTGAAAAAGAGGCTTTATTACAGTCACGCTATTTAAATTAAGTATTTTGCGTTCATAGAATATACTATAAAAATCACATCCGCACTTTCGAACAATCCATATGTTTACGATAATTAGAATTGAATACGCGTGTTAAAAATCCCCAGAAAAAAAGCCCTGTTACATAGGGCTTTTTTGTCGTGTATCTAATTACTCGTGTATCTAATTACGAATCCAGCTTAGCGCTACGGTTCCCTCGCCTGCGAGTATTCCTACGACCGGGATAAAGGTCATAATTTCCGTTTTGAGGGCAGGGTCCATGATAGAAATTTCTTGCTCAATTTCCTTGGCTTCATCTAAATTATTCGCATGCATAATGCATACCTCTTTAATTCTACCGATATCACTTTTCAAATGATCCATCATTCGTTGCTTGGTCTTTTTAAATGTGCGTATTTTATCTTCTACAATGACTTTGCCTTTATCGAATTTGAGAAGTAAATGTATTCTTAATAGCTGGCTTACTAACAGTTGGGTTCCCGATACACGGCCGCTTCGGTGAAGCTGCTGCATACTAGTAGGGATAACGTAGAATGCTACATTGTGGGCCATTTGCTCAATTTTCTCTTTAATTTCATGAACAGACTGACCCATCTTATGCCATTGAACCCCTTTCATAATCATTTCCCGTAGTGGGAAGGCACCCGCTTTGGAGTCAATAGAAGTCACTTCGATTTCTGCCATTTCTGCGGCTTGTAATGAAGTGTTCATCGTTCCGCTAAGTTCAGATGAACAATGAATCGCAATAATTTCATCATAGTTTTGCTTTAGATTCTCATAGAGTTCCAAGAATTCTCCTATCGGAGGCTGGGAACTTCCTACTTTTTCATGTGTTTTCATTTTCTCATAAAACTCATCTGCGGTGATATCTATGGTTTCCCGATAGCATTCCTCTCCTATCATCAAACGCAAAGGAACGATATATATGTGATTCTCCTTCGCATAGATAGGATCCACGGTGCAAGTACTGTCTGTAACCCATGCAACGGATTTCATTAGTTAGTAATCCTCTTTTCTCTGTAAAGTACACTCACTTTTTAGTCTATACGACATATATTAAAGCAAAATATAAACTTTTGCGATACATTGATTCTAAAGGCCTATGAATTTAGAGAGAAATGTGACGAAATTATAGGTATACACTTCTTTTGTCGCAGATTATGAACTTTAGCTATGTTAAAGGCCCTAATTAATCTGTCAATATACCCCAGAAATATTCAATGCCTACCGGTTAACTATTTCTTTTGCGGGATTTACTACAATAAGGGAGAGAATTAATATGAACAAGACAGTCATCCGCCCTACGTTTTTGTTAGTTGCCGTACTGGTATTAAGCCTCATTTTAGGAGGAGGGTATTCTTTGATCAAAGCTAACGCAGCAGCTCCACAACGTGCCACATGGTTATGGGATACGACCCTGATTAAAAAATCAACACCTGATATTCTGACATTCATGTCAGACAACGGAGTCAATTTAGTCTATCTACAGATTGACCGTACTATGGATGCGATCTATTATAAAGACTTTATCCGTCAAGCTTCAGCAAAGCATATTCAAGTGCATGCACTCGATGGAAATGCCGCATGGGCTTTAGTTAATCAACGTCCTAAGTTAAATACGTTATTCTCATGGATAGCTAACTATCAAGCCGCGGCCCTTCCTGAAGAACGGTTCCAAGGCATTCATCTTGATATTGAGCCCTATCAATTGCCTACTTGGAAAACAAATCAAAAAAATATTATCGCTCAGTGGCAAAGTAATGTACAGTATACTGCGGCTAAAGCCAAGGAACTTCATCTTCCTATCGCAGCTGATGTTCCATTCTGGCTCTACACATTCAAAGTCGCGTCCGGCTCCCAAACACTAACAAGTTGGATGTTATCCCAGTACGATTCCCTCACTTATATGACCTATCGGGATAAAGCAACAGGTATTTTTAGTGCCGCCAAACCAAATCTATTGGAGGGCGCAGCAGCAGGGAAACCTGTCTATGCAGCCGTAGAGACCAATAATACCCCCGAAGGAAGCCCAATTTCTTTCTATGAAGAGGGAGCTCCTTTTATGAATGGTGAACTTACTAAATTGCAAGGACTAGTTCAGGATTATACTTCTTATGCTGGTATTGCTATACACGACTATACCGGTTGGAAAATGCTAATTGAACGTTCTTACACGTCTGAGTAAGCGCTTCAATCCTGAATATCATAGGCTATTAGGAAAGCGAACTCCTGTATAATCAGGGGTTCGATTTTTTTTGACTAAAAAGGACGATATACGGAGATTGCCCCCCTCCTATCGAGGCTCTATGCTAACGGTACGCATCTTATATAGACTACAACTGCATATCAAAAGGAGGCATTTCTCGTGCTGCAGGCTCGATTGGCTCTTGGTACATTTTTGTCAGTCCCCCGGCTTATGAAACTCGCTGTTGTCCTAGTCCTCTGCTGTTCTCTTGTTCCGTTCTCCTTCTCCACGCCATCTGCACTGGCCGCTTCTTCTCTCACTTTAGACACGCCAACCGAAGGTTCGAATCCTACGGACCCCATAGTTCGCGTCTCCGGCACCTTCACGGACCTGTATGACATTAACCTCATTATCAACGGAGTCAAACAAGTGGATACACACATCAGTGATCCGCTCGGTACAGAGTCGGGCACATGGTATTATGATTTGGATACGACGAAATATGATGGACCGATTGAACTCGTAGCTCGCGGGCTAGACAGTACTACACGTTATGGTGTAACCTCCCCTTTTGTCATTTTTCAGGTAGACCATCCTACTGCTAATGTCCCTCAAGTACAGATTGTAAGTCCACAAGACGACGCTCATCTGACCGATTCAACCCTAATTAAGGTTCAAGCTACAGGTAGAAATCCATTAGAAAATATTCAAGTACGTATTAACGGCGGAGTATGGAATGATACGACTTTGTCAGGTGACAGTTATGAATATATTTGGAATTCAGCAGACTTAGGTGATAAGACTTCAAGTATTGAAGCTAGAGCTACGGATAATCAAGGGAATACAGGAAAAAGCACCACCGTATACGTTCAGCATGGTCAAGGTAACCATGAACCTGTTACTATAGTAAAACAGGATCGAGCCATGTGGCTCTGGGAAAAATCAGCTTACAACCTGGTTTTAAATCCTGGATCAAGAGCGCCATTAGAAGCGTTGACTAGTGATACCTCTACCTTCAACTCCTCAGCCATAACTACGATTTATTTAGGCGTTTTTCCATATGATAATGTAGATATGCTTGAAGATCAGCGAGTTAAAGTTAGAGAATTTCTAGCATGGGCGCATAGTCATAATCTTAAAATTCAAGCCTGCATTGCAGGAGGCACCGTTCCTGCTTATTTCGGCAGTTATACCAGGTATCAAAAGTATGCCGTTCGAGAATTGGAAAAAGTCATTAACTTTAATCTTTCTTCCGATTCGAATGAACGATTCGATGGCGTGAATATCGATGTAGAACCTTATATCATGCCTGAGTTCAAATCACAAAAACCAGCCATGCAGACGCAATATCTAGATCTTTTGCAAAAAATGGTAGACCGTAGAAATTTATCTGAATTGAATCTTCCTCTAGGACCTGCCGTACCTAGATGGTATGACAGTTCCGATACTGCAAGCAACATCACTTGGCATGGACAGACGAAATGGCTCTCAGAGCATGTTCAGGATCTTATGGACTATATCTCTATTATGGACTATACCGATTCAGCCTCTGGGATCATTAGTGGGGCTCAAGGAGAAATCGCTTATGCCAACTCCATCAATAAACCCAACTCCGTTATTGTCGGTGTAGAGACCCTAGATATCAGCAATAGTGGAGATCCTGAGACGATCACGTTTCGTGAAGAAGGCCGCACCTACATGGAAAATACACTGAACACTGTAAAACAAGCTTTTGCGAATAGCGCTTCTTATGGTGGCATTGCTATGCATCATTATGATTCTATCCGCGCGCTACCCAGCCAGTGGGGACCGAACGCCATCTTTTGGAATTTACCAACGCCGGATACGACGCCTCCGGGACCTTTGACGCGTCCTCTAACAGCGCAGACCTTTGATTATCAGACGATCCAGTTGAACTATGGGAGGGCTTACGATAACTCCGATGTTGATGGGTACCGAATATATAGAGGAACGAATCCTACTTTCCAGCCCGGTCCTCAAAATGTAGTTGCGGATGCTCGCGGTCTGAACTTCAGTGATACAGGTTTACTAAGTGGAACAACGTATTATTACAAGGTAGCCGCAGTAGATATTAGCGGGAACGTAGGCCCCTATTCAAATGTCATCTCCGCCACTACAGAACAGACAGACCTTAAGCCCTTGAGTATTAAATCCATGACTGTTACCTACAATGGTAGCAAGGCTAAAGTAACGGTCAGAGTAAAAGATTATAATACAGGTCAAGAAATTCCTGTTAAAATGTACGGAAGATTCACGAATTTGTTCGGAAAATATGTTAGTTTCAACTCGACAGCTAGTTCGGCTGGAACAGCTGATTCTGAATCCGTTACGGTAACTTCTGGACTCGGAGGGTTCTCCCCACAACGTATCTTAAGTGCCGGCTATTACTGGGCATCTGCTTATGACTCCACTCACTTAGCTACGGTATCTTGGCCCCAATAAATAAGTATCACATAACAAATAAGACCCGAATGAGATCGGGTCTTATTTCGTTCGTACTATAAATTTCCATTAAAATTATGGACGATAATTAGAATAATTAGAGCTGCACAGGAAGTTGAACAGCATCCTTATGAATGATTTCAATAAGCAAATAACGGCTCTTCATTCTTCTTCGGACGGTATAACGATAATCCTCATCAATGTAGCTTTCGCCCACTGCAAGCTCACTATTCTGTCCATACAGCCATCCACCAATCGTATCCCACTCACCTGAATCCAAATCTTGGCTCAAATGACTGCTTACCTCCGAGACAGATACTTTGCCGTTAACCAAAATATGACCTGGGCCCCACACCTTAACATCTTCCTCTTCTTCGGTGTCGAATTCATCCCTGATTTCACCAACAATTTGCTCTAAAATATCCTCGATTGTCACAAGACCTGAGGTCCCACCGTATTCATCAATGAGAATAGCCATGTTCGTTCCACTCTTCTGAAGACGCTTGAGTAAGGTATTGACATGAATGAACTCAGGAACAGCCATAACAGGCTGCATTAAGGTCGCTACGTCCAAGTTAGGGTTATCTTCATAGGAAAGGAAGAACTGTTTGGTATTCACGATACCAATTACGTTATCTTTGCTCTCTTGAACTACAGGAAAACGAGTATATTGTTGCTCTTTAATTATCTGAAGATTTTCCTGCCTGCTTTTACCTGCATATAGACAGATCATATCCGTTCTTGGCACCATAATATCTTTAGCCATCAAATTATCAAAGGCAAAAATACGATTTACATAACCGTACTCTGCTTGATTAATTTTTCCACTTTCTAGACTTTCACTTAAAATAATACGTAGCTCTTCTTCGGAGTGGGCCTCTTCATGCTCGGAAGCGGGTTTAATTCCAAAAATTCGTACGAGTTGATTGGCTGAACCATTGAGTAACCAGATAAAGGGGAACATGACTTTGCTAAACCATATAATAGGCTTGGCCGTTATCAGCGCAATCCACTCTGCTTTACGAATAGCAACCGTCTTCGGAGCAAGTTCTCCTACCACTACATGTAAATAAGTAATTAATGCAAATGCAATAATAACAGATATAATTCCTGAGATACTGTCTGCAATGGAGAACTTATTGAACAAAGGATGTAGAATTTTCTCCATTGTAGGCTCACCCAACCAACCTAAACCGAGTGAAGTGATGGTTATTCCCAATTGACACGCAGACAAGTAACCATCCATATTGTCCAGAACTTTTTTGACTGCATGCGCATTTTTCTTATCTTCCGCAATGAGCTGATCTATACGACTAGGTCTGATCCGCACCACTGCAAATTCTACAGCCACAAAAAAAGCGGTTAAACAAATAAGTATTGCAATTAACACTAAATTTAAACCATAACTGTCACTTTCCACTACTCATCTTCTCCTTAATATTATGTCTAGAGTCTTATACGTTGGAGAACATGACTTGGTTTCGCATTACTGCGCACTTCCAAGCTTAGTTACCTTTGCTACGCCATCTGCCAAACCTAAGATGAGGTACCCATAATTCAATAACTGCACCTTTAATCCTACGTTATAAGCTATGCCTGTGCGTTCAATAACTTGGTCCCACGTTTTTTGACCGCTCGAGTTTAATTGTATAACATACTCTTTGGACACTGTACCATGCCAATCTTCGTTCACTTTTCCCGTAGCGATATAACTCCCATTGCTCGTTATCTGAACGTCACTAATTTGACCTCGATCTAGTGTAGCTTCTGGTTTGTAGTTCCATACTACATTGCCTCCACCATCCAACTTAATCACGTAACCCGTTGTTAAGTCGCGATGACCCCCATCTGGATTGGGATGATCATAAAAACCTGAGATCACAGATCCACCATTAATATCTTGAACTAAAGCTGTTGTCCATACATTCTCCGTGTCAGGAGCAGGCAGAATGTTTTTTTCCCAGCTTAACTTACTGTTATTACTATACTTAGCGAGATATATAGATGCGGCACCTGAATCGGGGTTCAGGTTTACGCCTACTACTTCAAATCCACCATCAGCCGTATGTTTTACAACACTTACACGATCATTTGTAGGTTTGATTACTCTTTTCTGCCATACTACACTGCCATTCCCGGAGAGCTTAGCAAGTACAATATCACTTGCACCATTAGCTTCGCCGCTCGTCCCTCCAACAATATAACTTCCATCCGTTAATTGATCCACCGAGGTAAAATAAACCGGGTCACCGGGTAAGGTATAACTCCAGTTCTTATTACCCACACTGTCTACTTTAAGAATCTGTGATCCCCCAATTAAAATGTATCCTGCTCCTTTGGTCTGATGAAAACCACCAAGAAAGGCAAGTGTGTCTTTCGCGAAGGTCAGTTTAGGTTTCTTCTCGCCCCACAACTTAATAGAATCGATTTGAACTTGATTACCCTGAATAGATGCTACCACTAATTCATCCTGACCTTGTTCTGTGACCGCACCATCTGGTAGAGCTACATCTTTGTCCCACAGTTGTTGCAATGAACTACTTGCTGTAAGCGGTGCAGACACCTCCGCCAAAGCCGCAGCGGGAAGGGTCAATAGTGAACAACTCATTAATAAAGCAGCTTTTATTAACCAGTGAGATTTGAACACTGTCGATTTTGTCATTAGTATTTCTCCTCCTTTATGAGTTAAGTCTCTATAATTATGTAAGATCTTGGATTAGGCTACAAGCTTATAAAGTCGTGATTTCCTATGTGTGAAGTCTTAACTTTATGAATGAATTTCTGCACAAACAAAAAAACAACCCAAGGACGCCGTGTCTTGGGTTGTTACACATCTAATTTCATTAATTCATATTTTTGTTCTTTATTCTTTATTCTTTATTCTTTATTCTTTGTTCTTTATTCTTTATTCTTTATTCTTTTCTTATTTTGTTTTTGTTATTTGTTATTTGTTATTTGTTATTTGTTATTTGTTATTTGTTATTTATATTTGTTGTTTGTTCTTTGTTTTGTTCTTTTGTCATTTGTTCTTATGCTATTTTTTTGTTTTTTTCTCTGTGTTATTTATTATTATTCTTTAGTCTGTCAGTTCCACGCCTTTAGTCTCTTTACCTAGGATAAGAACAGCTACCGCACCAACAATGATGGTTATGAAGAATACCAAAAATATAGTAAACATTTCTACATGTGCCGTTTTCCATTGAGCTACAAGTAAAGGTCCAATGACTCCACCAACTCGACCTATCGAGGTAGCCAATCCCACTCCCGTTGTTCTTACTCGGGTTGGGTATAATTCTGGACTATAGGCATACATCGCTCCCCAAGCGCCTAAATTAAAGAAGGATAAGCAGATTCCAGCTGCAAGTAACATACTCACTGTGCTTGCATAACCGAACCAAAGCGCACTCAGCGCGGTTAAGATCAGATATACCACGAGTACAAATTTACGACCAAATTTTTCGATAAAATAAGCCGCCGTAAAATAACCAGGAAGCTGCGCAAGGGTCATAATCAGTACATATTCAAAGCTTTTTACCAAAGTAAATCCTTTGTCCGTCATAATAGTTGGGAGCCATAAGAACATACCATAATAAGAAAATACAACACAAAACCACAGCAGCCATAACATAATGGTGGATCTCCGATGTTCTCTGGACCATACTAATCTCAGTTTTTGAGCCAGACTAATCTTAGTGATCTCACGCTGCTCTATGTACTTAGGTGAATCTTCAATGGAGCGTCTTAAGTATATTGCATATAACGCAGGTAAGGCACCAATGATGAAAGCAGACTGCCACCCATATTTCGGAACTACAAAATAAGAAATGATAGCCGCGACTATCCAACCTACCGCCCAAAAACTCTCTAGTAAGACTACAGCTCTTCCACGTGCCGCTACTGGCACCGACTCAGATACCAAGGTTGAAGCTACAGGTAACTCCCCACCAAGCCCTATTCCTGCCACAAAGCGTAGGATGCATAGTACAGCTACACTCCCGGCTAAAGCAGACAAACCACTCGCTGCACTAAAGATCAGTATAGTCCATAGTAGAATTTGTTTGCGGCCATATCGATCCGCGAAATACCCCGCAGCAGCTGCTCCAAATACCATCCCTAGAGATCCGCTACTTGCAAGCCAACCTACCTGCCCATTTGTAAGATGCCATTCCACCCGTAATGCTGCAACAATAAATGATATCAATCCCACATCCATGGCATCAAACATCCAACTAAATCCTGCACTTACTAATAGTTTTCGATATTTAGGTTCTTTAAGCAAGCTCACATGACTCACACACATTCTCCTCACTATAAATCAATATATGATTTCCTTTTCTTTTAAAATCTATACTCAGCAACTATTTTAGGGCTAAACCACCCTATGATTCGTACAATCTGATAAGAGTCTCTAAGCATCTACTATATTACATTCTAAAACAAAGAGGTGAATTAAATGTCAATATGTCCTACGCATACTCATAAAAAAGTTCGTGGACGTCGATTAGACGTTACTCGTCATAAGCACCTTGTCCGTCCCATACGCCGCTTGCGCCATTTAACAATCGTGTGGACTAGTCCTACTGGTGTTCCTTATAATACTAGAGGATTTTACGCAACAGTAAGTACTCGTTCGGGTAGAGTTATTCAGACCGCTCGTTTTGACCGTTATGGCGTTGTCGTATTCTCTAAAATTCATGCACCAACAACTTGTAGTTATATTGTGAGAGTCTATTGCAAAAATGGAGAGTTGTTCCGCCAAGTCATTGTTCCCGCTCGAAATCAGACTTTCGTCATCGTTCCATAAATCCCATTAAAAAAGCTCGTAGTCAGCTATGATAGCTAATTACGAGCTTTTAATGCGCTTGGCGGCGTCCTACTCTCCCAGGACCCTGCGGTCCAAGTACCATCGGCGCTGGAGGACTTAACGGTCGTGTTCGGGATGGGTACGTGTGGA
>NZ_JAGGLD010000002.1 GCF_017874255.1 Paenibacillus shirakamiensis
CGCATCGTCGCCTTGGTGAGCCATTACCTCACCAACTAGCTAATGCGCCGCAGGCCCATCCATAAGTGACAGATTGCTCCGTCTTTCATTCTCTCGTCATGCGAAGAAAGAAATTATCCGGTATTAGCTACCGTTTCCGGTAGTTATCCCAGTCTTACAGGCAGGTTGCCTACGTGTTACTCACCCGTCCGCCGCTAAACTTAATTCGAAGCAAGCTTCGAATTAAACTCCGCTCGACTTGCATGTATTAGGCATGCCGCCAGCGTTCGTCCTGAGCCAGGATCAAACTCTCCATTAAGGATTAAAATGCTCTTCTCCAGAAGAGAAGATCTTTTAATCAGGTGTTTGAATTGCTCATTTTGAAACTGACGAGAATTACTTCTCTTAAAATGAATGTCGATCCGACCGAAGTCGTCTCTCGTTCATGTGTTTTACTCACTCGTTGTTCAGTTTTCAAAGATCAATTTCTCTTATACAGCGCCGCTTTGCGTCTCTTTCGATGTCTCAGCAGCAACTCTTATAATATATCATGTTGGTCACTCAATTGCAAGCACTTTTTTTCAGCTAGTTTTTCAATGTTACTGATGGGCTTTCGCGACCGGACTTATAATATATCATTATTTAATAATGATATCAAGTACTAATTATAACTTTTTAAAAATGAATAAAATTAATTGTAATAAAAATAACGCCTATAAAGGCGTTATTTCTCTACTACTCTCTAATCCAGGGATTATGTTGAACTTTTTTTCTTTCACTTCTATTACTTGTTTTTTTTGTATCCTTCATTGAATTTCGTAATTTATTCTGCTCAGTAGCTTTAGAGATAGGTGAACCCGATACTTTAGCTTTGGCTTTACTCTTTGGTGATTTTGTCTTTGCCTTTACTTCTTTATGCTCCCCAAGATTCGAATTCTCTTCTTCCTCATTCTCTCTAAGGATGTCTGAAACACCAAATCCTCCTATAGGGCTCTGAGGTACTACATTTTGATCTGCATAACCACTGTAATTCAATTGAGGGTTATATCCTGGGACCGAGTATCCAAAAGTACTATAATTCTGATGCTGCCCATACGGATTATATTCTTGTTGAGCGTAGGGATTATATTCTTGTTGTTGCCCATAAGATTGATACGGCACCCCTTGAATCTGGCCATATATGTTCTGAGTATGCTCTGGATAACTAAACTGTGGATAGTCCTGTTGTCCCCCTGGAGTTGGCCAGTTCGTTTCTCCAGAGATATTTTCCTGACCCTTATATCCATAAGATTGGTGCGGTTGTGAATAAGGGTTGTAATTCGATTCATAATTATCGGGATATTGAAATACGGGTGGCCACTCTTGCCCAGGTTGACCCGCAATACCGGGGTAGCCATTTTGTATTGGAGATGCATACTCCTGTGATGGACCCTCATTATAATTGTAAGGTGATATTACAGGCTGAGTTTCGGTAGGATATTGTAAAAATAAAGATTCTGCTCCACCTGAATGATCTGAACATCCACAAGGCGATTCCAATACGGGTTGTTGGGGTAGATACTCTGGCTCTTTGTATTCTGGTACATAATTGTAGATAGGCAGTTGCTGCTGTGCCTGTTGCTGCTGAATACTAATCTCAGAATAATCCACATTAATATTGTAATTTGGAGATGGTTGCTGAGCTATAGGCGCTGTAATGATTGGCGTTGGTGCTGGAATATACGGCTGAACAGGAGGAAGACTTGGAGGTAACGCAGGAAGTGGAGATGGAACCGGAGTAGATATAATAGGTGCCGTGTTCTTTTTCTCGTGGTTCCCCCCATAATAATGATGTTCCGCCCCTGTTGCATAGGTAGGTCCATGTGATTGAGATGGAATATTGATAACCTCTCCCACTTTTAGAACATCAGGGTTGTTCAATTGGGGATTACTCTGAATTAGCTCCTGTAGTGGGATTCCCCAAGCATGGGATAGTTTAAATAATGTATCCCCTTGCTTTACAGTATGTTTGTACACGATACCATGATCTCCTCCAACCGATACGCCTGTTGACGGCACTTTTACCTTTTCTCCTACAATTAATACATCGGGGTTGGATAACTGCGGATTAGCATCAATTAATTTTTGCAATGGAACCTGATACTTATTCGACAATTCAAACAACGTATCGCCTTGCTTAACTATGTGTATCTTCACTCGGTCAAGACCTCCTAAAATGTCTTCTTAGGGCCGTGATATTCGCCCGTTGCCCATTTCTACATCCTATGCAGGAGCCCGCCTTTTGACATCAATTTACGCAAAAAAAATCCCTCAGACACTTATTGGGTCGTGAAGGACAATGATTCTCTATTATTCTGCCAGACATAAAGTACCTAGACCTTATTTTTAAGACAATACTTCATAATTATAACTTAGATAAGATCCTAAGATGCGCACTTGGCAACCTAAAGCCTCAATCTCCTCAATCGCAGAAGGCAACAACACCGAATCCAGCGAATGCAGGACATCAATGTAGAAGTAATAGCTACCTAGCTTCTTCTTGGTTGGACGTGACTCGATACGGGACAAGTTCAATTTTCGCCAAGAAAATGCAGAAAGGACCTGATGAAGAGCACCTGGAAAATCAGAAGGTAGCGTTATGAGTACGCTTGTCTTCTCTTCGCTAACTGGGGCTTTCAGTTGTTCCAGCGCTGTGGGTCCAATTAATATGAATCTGGTAAAATTATTATCATGATCTGTAATATACTTAGCCAGAACATCTAATTCGTGCTTTTTCGCGCCCAGTAAGGTTCCAATTGCAAGCCAGCGTTGATTCGGATTTTTCTTCACAATCTCAATAGCTTCAGCAGTACTTGAAGCATTCTCCAACTCAGCATTCGGCATGTGACTGCGGATAAACTGGAGACACTGCGCCATAGCAACAGGATGTGAAATCACTTTGGTAACCTGAGTTAGATCGACTTTCCCACCGGATTCGAACGATGACATAAATTCATCTTGTCGGCCAATCAAATTCTGAAGGGAGGGATAGACCCATTCTAGTCGCATAGGAATATCAATCTCATGCACTAACCAGTCCATATGAAGAGAAACCGAACCTTCAATCGTATTCTCAATGGGAATTACCGAATAGTCGGTTGTTCCGTTCACAGTAGACAAGAAAACATCGGCTATCTGCTTGTAATGTACCAAGGTTATAGGCTCATCGCCGAATAGATGTAGAACGGCTTCATGAGATACTGATCCTTCTGGTAAACATGCGATCCTCTTCATACAGCAACTTCCCCTTTAATGAAATCCGCAAATGAATCTTGAGCTGAAACTTCAATCACTTGGGGACCTGTTAGATCCGGTTTCAACCAGAGCGTTCGGGCATCAATCTCGTGATCCATCAAAACATCCCCTAAAAATTGCTCTAGTTCAGCACCGGTTCCAGCTTGTCGATTAACTAGGGCTAACAAAGTTGGGCCCGCCCCGCTTAATGCAACCCCTAAAGCACCATGTCGATGTGCTTCTTCTAAAATTTGAGTCATCCCAGGAATTAATGCCCCTCGGTACGGTTGATGAATGCGATCTTTCATCGCTGTAGCAATCATATCGAGTCTTCCAGTACAAAATGCTGCAGTAAGTAAAGAAACATGGCTAACATTAAATACAACATCCTGCATGGATAGACTTTGAGGTAGCACTTCACGGGCAGCTTTCGTAGATAACTGAAATTGTGGAATAGCGACTAAAATATCTAAATCAGCTGGTGGAGTTATTTTAATATAATCAGCATGTTCTCCATCCCAAGTAGCTGTAATCATCCCACCAAATAAAGAAGCTCCCACATTATCAGGATGCTGCTCAATCTGAGTAGCCATATCGAATAGTTTGGATAAAGGTAGGGGATGATCAAGGAGTGCATTCGCAGCAACTAATCCACCAACAATAGCAGAAGCGCTGCTTCCAAGCCCACGCGTCAAAGGTATTTCTGAATACATGGATATTTCAATTTCCGGAATTTCTACGCCAGCTTCTACAAAAACCGCCTGAGCTACTTCATAGATCAGATTGCTCTTGTCTAGTGGAATTCCGTGCAACTCTTCTCCATAAAGATGAATTGCTGTCCTATTGGCTATCTTCATTTCAATCCATGCATATAAGGATAAGGCCATACCCAGTGTATCAAAACCAGGGCCAAGATTTGCTGTACTTGCTGGTATCCTCACTCGTACTGCTTTCTGCTGCAAAGAACTCATCATGTAACTCCTTTTCCTAAATGTAGCTTCACTATTAAGTTAAGAAATGTTAAACGTTAACCTTCAACACGGTATACACTTTTCACGCGATGAATGACATCCAGTCCTTCAAAGTGCTTCAATACTTTATTCATATTAGCTTGGCTTGCGTCATGGGTGACAATAATAATTTCTGCATCCGTATGTTGTTCATTCGGCGTCTGTACTACCGAAGCCAAGCTCACGTCAAATTCTGCAAATACTTGAGTAATCTGAGCAAGAACACCCGCTTTATCTGCTACTTGTAAAAGAATAAAGTTCTTAAATGCTATTTCTTCTTCTGTTTTTAGTTTTTTGAGCTTATAAGGCACGATGGCTTTTAGCCCATTCACCCCAAGCTTCAAGTTCTTCACCACGGCGACAAGATCGGCCACAATTGAAGTCGCTGTTGGCATTTCGCCCGCACCCGCACCGTAAAACATCGTCTCGCCAACGGCCTCCCCATATACATAAACCGCATTAAATACGCCATGTACTGAAGCAATAGGATGGGTATTCTTCACCATTGTAGGTTGCACACTGATACTCAGTTGATCATCTTGACGATCTGCAATTCCTAAAAGTTTCATTTCATAGCCAAGCTGCTTGGCATATTGAATATCTTCCTTAGTTACATTTGAGATTCCTTGAACCGAAACGTCCTCTAATTCTACATTCGTGCGGAATCCCAATGTTCCCAAGATGGCCATTTTGCGTGCCGCATCTAATCCCTCTACATCAGAAGTAGGATCAGACTCTGCATATCCAAGTTCCTGCGCTTCGCTAAGAACAGCTTCATAAGAAGCTCCTTCTTGACTCATTTTTGTTAAAATGAAATTGGTTGTGCCATTCACAATCCCCATGATCTTCATAATCCGATCCGAAGAAAAACCTTCAATAAGGGTTCTAATGATGGGAATACCTCCCGCGACACTAGCCTCATAAAAAACATCACATTGCTTTTCTTGGGCCTTAGCTAGTATTTCTGATCCGTGTAACGCCATTAAGTCCTTATTCGCTGTAACGATATGCTTACCACGGTCTAAGGCTTCAAGAATATATTCCTTTGTACCTGTAATCCCGCCCATAACTTCGATAATGACATCGATTTCCGGATCTCGGATGACGTCTAGTGGATTATCCGTTAATTTGCTTGAATCAATAGATATAGTTCTCTGTTTATCCAGACTCTTCACAGCAATACGTTCGATGACAATCGGAGAACCTACCTGACTGCTTAAATCCTCCTGATGTCCTTCTACAATACGCACCACTCCAGTACCTACAGTTCCAAGGCCCAATAATCCTACTTTAATTGGCTTCATCTCTAATTCCTCCCTAGTCTCTATTCTCGTAAATTATCCCTGTCCAATCGTGTGTACTCGGTGTACGCCTGCAATAGTATGAAGGGACAGAGTCAGATCATCTAATTCCGAAGTTAGTCCTGATGTTTCTACGGAAATCACTACATTTGCCTTGCCTTGAAGTGGGATACTCTGACTAATCGTAAGCACATTTCCCCCTAGTCCTGCAATCCGTGCCAAGACCTCAGATAAAATACCCGATCGATGTTCTAAATCGAATGAGAGAGTTACAATCCGATCCCGTTCAAGCTGGTTTAAGAAGTGAATACCCTCTTTATATTTGTAAAAAGCACTACGGCTTAGACCTACTTGCTCCACCGCTTCATGTACGGTTTTCATTTCTCCGCTAGCCAGAAGCTGCTTCACCTGCATGGTCTTAATTAATGCTTCAGGTAATATGTCTTCTCTTACAACATAATAATGTTCCTTCAAGCTCCGTCCTCCCCAGAAAGACTTTTGTACGCCTCTAGTGGACATTATATCGAAGATTAAGAGATCGAGCAATAGTTATAATACACAGCATTATGTAAAAAAAACCGCCTGCAAATCTCATAAAGATTTGTAAACGGTTTTCGTCTAGATTTAATAGTAACTGCTACCTTCAACAAATTCAAATTCAAATTCGCCAATTCTTACGATCGTTCCATCTTTTGCTCCACGTTTGCGAAGTTCGTCATCTACACCCATATAGCGCATAGTACGAGCTAATTTGAGGATAGCTTCATGCGTATTCAACTGCATACGTTTCATCATCCGATCGATCGCAACACTTTCCACTACGAAAGCTTCGTTATCTCGTTTGACGGTAAAGCTGTTATCTTCTTTTTCCTTCAGCTTATAGATCTTACGCTCTTCTACTTCATTCACTTCTTCAATTACTGGGGCATCTGGAATCTGATCCAACAGATCGGCTGTGCGGTACAACAATTCTTGAATCCCTTCACGCGTAAGAGAAGATATAGGTAAAATCTCCAATTCTGGACGAATCTTAGCAAGTTGCTCTTTAAATTTTTCTAAATTCTCTGCGGATTCTGGCATATCCATCTTATTCGCCGCTACCAGTTGAGGACGATTTTCCAAGTCAGCATTGTATAGCTTGACTTCTTCATTAATCTTCACCCAGTCATCAAAAGGATCTCTACCTTCTGAACCAGACATATCTACCACGTGAACAATGACACGAGTTCGTTCTACGTGACGTAAAAATTCATGCCCCAGACCTACACCTTCGTGCGCGCCTTCAATGAGCCCCGGAAGATCGGCCATAACAAAA
The DNA here is from genome assembly GCF_017874255.1 of Paenibacillus shirakamiensis. Classification (GTDB taxonomy): domain Bacteria; phylum Bacillota; class Bacilli; order Paenibacillales; family Paenibacillaceae; genus Fontibacillus; species Fontibacillus shirakamiensis. The sequence goes on from NZ_JAGGLD010000002.1 coordinate 6,879, forward strand.
CTTCGTCCTTCACCTACATCTACAACACCCAGATTTGGAGTAATTGTTGTGAAATGATACGCTCCGATTTTGGGTGTAGCGGCAGATACAACGGATAATAATGTTGATTTACCTACGCTCGGGAAACCGACCAGACCCACATCAGCCATTACTTTAAGTTCAAGAATAATGTACCGTTCTTGGCCCTCTTCCCCGTTCTCTGCTAGTTCTGGTGCTGGATTTTTTGGCGTTGCAAATCTTGAATTTCCTCGGCCGCCTCGGCCGCCCTTAGCTACAACCAATTGTTGACCTTGACGCGTCATGTCACCTAGCACTTCTTCGGTATCTTCATCAATAATTAAGGTGCCTGGAGGAATACGTACGATCATATCCTCTGAGCCAGCACCGTGTTGATTCTTGTTCCGGCCTTTCTCTCCACGCTTAGCTTTAAAATGACGTTGATAACGGAAATCTATAAGGGTTCTTAAACCTTCATCCACCTTAAAAATTACGCTTCCGCCCTTTCCTCCGTCTCCCCCTGCGGGTCCACCGTCAGGTACATATTTCTCACGGCGAAATGCTACGAGGCCATCTCCACCATCTCCGCCTCTAACAAAAATCTTCGCTTTATCTACAAACATGCCTTCACCTCATCCTATATTCAACATGGTAGCCGTAGTTCGAAGGAATGTTGCTCAGCGAGAGTCTGTCCAGTCTTAATTCGCTTGCCTATTACATTCTCTTCAATCCGTCTTCTTAGCATTTCGGCGTTACCACAGTTCCCGTCTTGATTAAATACCACTACAATCTCATCTTTTTCTCGGTACATCTTCATAGAAAGTTGAATGACATCTCCCCATGATGATCGACCTGCAAACTGATACGCACGAATCATTTCCCCAATGGCAGCTGTCAATTCTTCAGCAGAATCCTGATCTAACAAATCTCCTAGCTGGAGTCCATCCTGAATATCCACATCTAGCATTATAGAAGTATTCACTTCTCTGAAGGATTGCAGATAGAACACTAATGAGGGAATTCCCAATCTCGATATACTCGTTTCTTTGTTCATTCGTTCTCTTATTCTGTCCACACATTCCATAAGTTTATCATGTTTGTTCAGCTGAATATAACCATACAAAATTTGCAAATCATTCATCCAGTCATGACGATGATGTCCGAGTGTAGCTGCTGCTGTACGTTGTAATGATCCTACGGATCGCTGTTTATCTAGTATATTCAGTTTATGAATATACCTGAAATAGCCCACGGCAACGAAAAGACCCCATAAGCAAGCTAAGAGGTGCAAAATCAGTGAATGGGCAAAATAAACAAGTATCAAAGGAATCGATGCAATGATTGGCATAGCAATTGGTAACAATTTACGAACATTCATCATTTCCCATTCCCTTTTCCCCAAGTAAACATCTTGAGTTTCAGTATATCACAAAAGATTTGGGCTTCCTAAAAATAACATACAAAAAGAACCCCTGGCATAATGCCGGGGGCTCGGGTAGGCCTCAACATAAAGAATTCTTACGCTTCTACTGCAGCTGCTACAGGAGCAACGGCAACAGGGTATACGCTCACTTTTTTGCGATCGCGACCCCAACGTTCGAACTTAACAACACCGTCCACTTTCGCGAACAAAGTATCGTCTTTACCGATTCCTACGTTGTTACCAGGGTGAATCTTCGTACCGCGTTGACGCACGAGGATACTTCCGCCAGTAACAGTTTGACCGTCAGCACGTTTAACGCCAAGGCGTTGAGCGTGGCTGTCACGTCCGTTTTTTGTGGAACCTACACCTTTTTTCGATGCAAATAACTGGAGATCCAATTTCAACATGATTGTCCACCTCCTTCTTCATAAATTCACGTTGTTAATCCGGATATACTTATTATAGGACTGCTCGATCGACTGTAGCATAATAACTAAGGATGATAAAAGAAGTTGAACTTGTTGATCAGCCGATGAAGTTGAGGATTTCGGAAGAAAAGCGCTTAAAAAGCCATTTTTCATTTGAGTATCCATCTCAATACCTGCAAGTGCCTCAATGGAGTTGACTGTACCTACGGTAACCGCTGATACTCCAGCACAGACGATATCTTTTCCTGCATCTGCATAATTAGCATGTCCCTCTACTTTAAATCCCTGAATATTGCTCTCAGCATCATGTAAAATGGAAACGATAATCAATTATCGCACCTTCTTACGCTTGAATTTTCTCGATTGTCACTTTAGTGTAAGGTTGACGATGACCTTGCTTCTTGTGGTAGTTTTTCTTAGGCTTGTATTTGAAGATCGTCAATTTTTGACCTTTGCCGTGTTTTTCAACTTTCGCTGTTACACTTGCACCGGACACCATTGGAGCTCCTGTTACAAAACCATCACCATTAGAAACCGCCAAAACGCGATCAAAAGTCACGCTTTCGCCGTCAGCTACGTCCAATTTCTCGATGAAAAGAACATCGCCTTCTTGAACACGGTATTGTTTGCCACCTGTTTCAATAATTGCGTACATTTATCTGCACCTCCTCAATTCTCAGACTCGCCTAATTCAGGTGTCGCCCGAAGACGCTCTTATACCTGATCGGAGCGGTTACAGCATGTGCAGAAGAAAACGTTCATGACACATACCAAATGATTTTAGCACGACTCCACTTATAAATCAACCTAATTTCTTTTCGTTACAGGGGTTAACCAACCTGTACCTTGACAAACGTTACAAACTTCAGCACTCTGGGCAGTGCTCTCTCTCATTTTTTTTCGTGTTAGCTCTAATAGCCCTAACTTAGTCCAACCCATAATGTGATGCTGTGTGCGATCTGGACGCATGGAGACTTCAAGCATCTCAGACACTCGAATACGATTAGACTCAAGTTCCATATCAATAAAATCAATAATGACGATGCCACCCGTATCTCTTAGTCTAAGCAGACGAGCTATATCAAAAGCGGCTTCCACATTGGTCTGAACTACCGTATCCTCTAAATTCACAGATCCCGTGAACTTCCCGGTGTTCACATCAATGACCGTTAATGCTTCTGTAGAATCCCAGATTAGGTATCCTCCACCAGGTAGCCAAATCTTTCGCTGGAAGTCCTTATTGATCTGTTGCTGAATGCCGTAGACTTCAAAAATAGGCCGCTCTCCTCGGTACGTATGTATACGCGGGGTACTCACAGGTAACATGTCTTGCAAAAAGATTCCGGCTTCTCGTGCTTGTTCCTCATCGTCCATTACGATTTCAGCAGTAGCTGCCGTGTAAGCATCTCTAAATAGCCGCTGAACCATACTTAGTTCTCGGTGAAGTACTGCAGGAGCTTGCTCGCTTTTAGCAAGAATCTGAATGTCAGTCCATTGCTTGCGTAGCATTCTGAAATCATCTTGAATCGCTTCAGGCGGCTCGTCCTCAGCTACAGTACGTAGAATTAATCCTTCTTGTTCATTTCTTAATTGTTCCCCAATTTGTCTGAGACGAATACGCTCCGCTTCCCGTTCCACTCTCTTAGAGACGGCCACATAAGCAGATATGGGCATATATACAATCCAGCGACCGGGAAGGGAATAATGCGTTGTGACTCTCGCTCCCTTGGTTCCAATGGCATCCTTAGTCACTTGAACAATAATCTCTTGTCCCACTTTGAGCAGATCAATAATAGATGGCTTTACCTTAGGCTGCTTGTCGAGGTGCGGATGAAGCACATCATCAATATAGAGAAATGCATTCTTCTTCTGTCCAATGTCCACAAAAGCAGCTTGCATACCTGGAATGACATTGACAACTTTTCCTTTGAAAAAGCTGCCTACCAAACCTTTTGCTTGTGTACGCTCCACCGCAAACTCTACTAGCCTGCCAGCTTCCATTAATGCCATTTGTGTTGAACTTGGCTCACAGTGAATTATCATCTGTTTCATGATCTCACCCCTGCTTGCACTCTGACAGAAATTAACCTTTTTCATTATATCATGGAACTAGTACTCAAGACCGAGGTGTACCCGACAAAAACGAAGTAATCACCTTCTGTTCCGGAACCACAGCCACAATCTGGCCCTCTGGATTCATTACATAGATAAAATGGTACTTCTCTCGTCTTAATAGACGCAAAAGGGTATCTAAAGGTTTCGAAGCCTCTGTGATAATAGGTTGAACCAAGCTCCCGCGAAGCAAATGACGCGTAAAGGCTTGGTCTCGGTGCATAAGAAATCGCAAAAAACGAAATGGAATATGCCGATGATCCATAATGTTTGAATACAGTAGGAAACTTCCGATTAAAAGAATATTCAGCTGCAGCGCTCCCCCATAGAGAATCCAAGGCAGCAATGCATACCCTACTACAAGACAACTGAACACTACACTAATTCGGGAACACCAAAGCAAAGTTGAATGATACGGCATACTCATGCTACATAACGCCTGACAAATTTTCCCACCATCTAAAGGAAGGATAGGTAACAAATTAAAAAGAGCAATAAAAACATTACATTCTATAAAATAAACCGCAAAAGGCGAATCCCAAACGCCTGTCCAGCGAAATATGATCGTAATAATGATTAGCAACAAGTTCTGAAGAGGGCCTGCTGCCGCAATGATGATCTCCGAGTGAGCACCCATATGCCCTCGATCCTCAAGCAGAGCCATCCCGCCAAAAGGAAGCATTTGTACAGCCATTACTTTCACTCCTAGTGCACGTGCAGCTACAACATGACCCATCTCATGGACAAATACGATAGCAAATAAGGCAATGAGTTCTAAAAAACGACCTGTAAATATCGAAGTCAACATAATGATTACGAATAACGGATGCACTGAAAAGCGGATGCCAGCTACATTAATCAAATGGAATCACATCGGCCGGATCTATGTATCTTCCGTCTTTTTTCAAAGCAAAATAAAGAGGAGACACCTTTTGCTTAGCAGAGGCTGTTTTTAAAGTGCCAATCTCTGTCCCGCCTTCGACCCAGTCTCCTTTTTCTACCGTAATACTTCCCAGATGAGCATATACAGACATATATCCACCTGCATGCTGAATTTGGACGGTTAAACCTTGAACAGCATCTTGTGAGATATCAGAGATTCTGCCCGTCTCCACAGTTCTGATCTGAAGACCAGATATGGACTTACTCGCAGGTATAATTTCTATTCCTTTCAAGTTAAGGGCAAACGGCTGAGCAATTGTTCCTGTTAAAGGGGAGGAAAAAATACGAGAACCCTGAACTTTCTCGCCTTGTACTGCCTGTTGTCCAAAGATAGGAATGAATGAAGGTGCTCCTCCAAAATGATTCTCATACCAGACTTCCGCCGCTGTAAAATCCATTTCGTGAGTTAGATTTTCTTTTACAAATAGCGTAATAGGTAACGACCAAGGGGGCTGATACCGCTGAATACCCCATAGCGCACCAAATATTGCGGCACTTAGTAGGATTCTTATTCGCATCATTCTCCAAAAGGAGGAAGACTTGCCGGGCTCCGGTGAAATAGAATCCCCAGGATAAAATGTAGAGGGGCTTTCTCTCCAGCGGCTGCCATTTTGTTTCCAGACTAACTCTGGGTCAGGTTCAGGGAATACCGTTTCTATTTGCTCGGGGTATGGAGTATATACATTTTGAATTCTATATTCTGCAAGATCAATTTCGTTATTCCATAAAGGAAGCGATAGATTGCCTTGATTTTGCGGCTCGGTAAGCAGCTGCTTGATTCTTTCTTCTCGGCGTTTTTTGATATTAGAATTTATATCCATGGGTTCATCCTCCTCCGCGCCTTTAACCTGATTCAGCTTGTTCTTCTATCCTTATGAATGTGCCTTAAGAAATATGAACAAGCTTCCCTAGATTAAAAAACCCGATATGTAAGGAAACCGCAGTTCTAGTGCAGTCTCCTCACATACCGGGTATGTAGAGGTAGTTCTTAAACGTTCTTAAACGTTCTTAGATATCTTGCTTACTTATTGCATATGTTCTTAACCCATTCCGAAAAATTTCTTAAAGCGAACAAACGCCCCTTTTTTCTGATCCAGTTGCATTAAAGGAACGGTATCTCCCAAGATACGACGGGCAATATTACGATAAGCTATAGCTGCCTTAGAGTCCGGATTCATCACTGTAGGTTCTCCACTGTTAGCTGCTTTAATCACAAGTTCATCATCAGGCACAATACCTACTAAATCAATATTTAGCACCTGTAAAATCCCATCGATGTCCAGCATATCCCCAGACTTCACCATATTAACCCGGATCCGATTGACTACAAGCTTTGGAGACTTGATATGAGAACTTTCTAAAAGGCCTATAACACGGTCGGCATCTCTCACCGCGGCATGCTCTGGCGTAGTGACTACAATAGCTTGATCTGCACCCGCAATTGCATTTTTGAATCCTTGCTCAATTCCTGCAGGACAGTCAATAATCACATATTCGTACTCTTTTTTCAGTTCCAGAATTATATCCTTGACCTGTTCTGGGGTCACAGAGTTTTTGTCTTTGGTCTGCGCAGCCGGGAGCATGTAGAGTTCATCAAATCTTTTATCTTTTACTAAAGCTTGATTTAATCTGCAGCGTCCTTCCGCAACGTCTACCAAATCATAGATGATTCGATTCTCCAGTCCCATCACGACATCTAGGTTACGAAGACCAATATCTGTATCTACCAGACATACCTTTTTGCCGAGCAATGCAAGTGCGGTACCGATATTCGCCGACGTAGTCGTCTTCCCTACGCCGCCTTTACCCGAAGTGACGACGATAGCTTCTCCCATAATCTACACCCCTTTAAACGTGCTTAAATCCGGCCGGATTCTTACAATATTCGTTATCTTATCTATCTGCATGACACCGTCTTGGAGATAGGCGAATTCCATACTGGATTCCCGGTTCTCCCATTCATCCGGTGGACGACTGATGACTTCTGCAATCCGAAGCTGCGTTGGAGCCAAAAAAGAAGCTGCTACGATAGCATCCTCTTGTCCGTCTACCCCGGCATGAGCCATTCCCCGAAGAGCCCCTACTATAAAAATATCTCCCGTGCACTGGATAGATCCTCCAGGGTTCACATCACCCAAAAATAATAAGTGGCCCTCATGATGGAGGACCTGTCCAGAACGGACCATGCCTGTCATGGTTGTCACCGTATTCTTATTACTCTCAGGTAATTCAGCTTCGGGCATGTCTACAGAACGAATCAGTAGATTGCCTTTGCTCTTCAGCACGTCTAACAATTCGTTCTTCTGTATATCAGATACTTCGCGGGAACCTAGTTTGACATCTACATGTACAATTGGCCCGGTTAGTATATTTTGATGGCTGTGTTCAAGCTTATAGCGGAGATCCTCAACTAAATCTATGAATTCACACTGATCATTAAGAAGGAATATCAGGCCATCTTTGGTGCCTTTTATCGTAACGTGGTTTGATTTTACTGTCATATGCCTGTCCCTCCCCTTTATTCATTTCGTGAACGGATGGCCATATCCTTCTTCACCCACGGAATTTGACGAATCAGAGCTTATACCGTCTCTTCCTTGGTACGTTTCGTAGCCATCTTCTCGATTTGACGCCGGAGAGGTACATAAATGATAAGAGCAAAGATGACTTGAACAATCATATTGGGTACAATATGGTCCAATAAATTGAACGCATACGTCTCATGCGTTAATTTGAATAAGGTATAAATTCCAAAAAGAATTGAATCTAGCAATAAGCTCCCTACAATTACAGCAATCATCATGACCGACATGGAGGAGCGCCTCGACCTGAACACAAGTCCAATTAGATATGCTGAGAGCCCCATAGCAAAGGAGTATTGCCCCATCATAGCCCCATAAAAGACTACGTCTTGTAGCAATCCAAAACAAATACCCAGTATAAGTCCCACATGTCGATGATCATAAATAGAAGCGAACAGTATAACTACAAAGACTAAATGCGGGACGATACGGGTCTGCCAAGCTTCAGGCAAAAACAGTACAACAATGGTATTTTCGATGATGAAAAGAATAAACAACAGCAGCGTAATTATATAACGCCGAGCCATTATTCCTTAACCTCCGGTGTAAAGACCACGAACAGTTCCTTCCAATCTACGAAGTTGGCAGCTGGCTTAATCGTAGCTGTATAGGTCATACCAAAATCTCCTTTTTGACGGCTTAACACTTTACCAATAATCTGGTATTTTGGATAAATCCCGCCATCCCCACCGGTTACGATAATATCATCCTTTTTCAGTGGACTATCCAAAGGAATTCGGGTCATTAATAAAGTTCCTGTCTTCTCATCGTAATTGTCTACAATACCAAACGTCTCATTTTCCTTGCCTTCTACTTTGGCCGAGATACCTTTGGATTTAGGGTCGGAAGAATCCATACTAGTTAAGAGCTTTACGGTAGAAGTGAAGTTACTAACTCGGCTAATAATTCCTACTAACCCCTCCGTAGAAGTCACACTCATGTTTTCCTTAATTCCATTACGACTGCCTAAGTTAATTACTAGCGTACGGTTCGAAGCATCATTATTGACGCTCACGACTTGTGCAATACGGTAATCATAATTGTTCAAATTCTTCTGATCTTCCGTGAATTTCAAGTCATTCTTAAGCTGTTCGTTCTGCTTCTCCATGGCATTATACTTAGGTTTCTCCCGTGCATAGTGAGCAAGAGAAATCTTGAGTTCTTCATTCTCTAGCTCCAAAGAACGAAGATCAGATACATCTTCAAAGAAGCCCGCTACTGAACGAGCGGGCTTGTAGAATACATACTGTATGAATCCTACGGTATCTTTCACAAATTTCTCCGGCCAGGTTAGACCAACCCTTGAACCTAGTGTAAATCCCATTACGGAAATGAACAAAATTAGTCCGATCAACAAAATAAATAGTCTTTTATTTCCCAGCAGTTTAAACAGATCCAACACCCTCTTATCTTACAATTTCGCTCCCAAAACCAAGGGCTGTTTCATGAAATTATCTTCTTGATTTCATAGCAGAACTACTTCTCGTTTTGAACAAATGAATATTATCTAGTGCACGTCCCGTTCCAATCGCTACACAATCCAGTGGATTCTCAGCAACGATCACAGGCATGCCTGTCTCATTCACCAATAACTTGTCCAAATTACGTAATAATGCGCCGCCGCCTGTTAGGACAATCCCACGATCCATGATATCTGCCGCAAGTTCCGGAGGACATTTCTCTAAAGTTACTTTTACCGCCTCAACAATAGCATTTACCGTGTCCGACAGTGCATCAGCAATCTCATCTGAAGTAATCGTAATGGTCTTAGGTAGACCTGTCACCAAGTCACGACCCCGAATTTCCATGGTCTCTACTTGCTCTAACGGCATAGCAGAACCAACTTCCATCTTAAGTTGTTCTGATGTTCTTTCGCCGATCATTAGATTGTACTGGCGCTTAATATACTGAATGATAGCTTCATCTGCTTCGTCACCAGCAACTCGAACGGAGCGACTAGTTACAATACCTCCAAGTGAAATGACAGCTACTTCTGTTGTACCTCCACCGATATCAACCACCATGCTACCTGTAGGTTCCCATACTGGAAGATCCGCACCAATGGCTGCTGCAAACGGTTCTTCAATCGTATAGGCTTCTCGAGCACCCGCCTGCTTAGTTGCATCTTCTACAGCACGCTGTTCTACAGCTGTAATTCCTGAAGGTACACAGACCATTACATTCGGATGACGTTGGAACAATGAACGCTGCTTCTGAGCTTGCTTGATAAAATACTTAATCATAGTAGCTGTCGTATCAAAATCTGCAATAACGCCATCTTTCATCGGACGAATGGCACGAATATTCCCTGGTGTTCTGCCAATCATCTTCTTAGCGGATTCTCCAACTGCTACAATGCTTTTTGTATCCGTATTAATGGCAACTACCGAAGGCTCCCGCACAATAATTCCTTTGCCTCGAATATACACCAGCGTATTTGCTGTCCCCAAATCAATTCCTAAGTCTTTCGTAAAACCACCTAACATGAAGTAACTCCCTTTCCATTGTGTGTCTAAGCTATTATATTACATGAGCCCTTGCTCCTTCAAACTTACGAACTCTCCGTCACCAATGATAATGTGATCAAGCACATCAATCCCCACAATTTGCCCTGCTTCATAGAGTCTTCGAGTGATTTGGATATCCTCTGGACTTGGACTAGGATCTCCACTAGGGTGATTGTGAGCACAGACAATGGATGCACTACTGCATTTGATTGCGGCTCGGAACACTTCACGGGGGTGAACAATAGAGGCGTTCAGACTGCCGATAGAGAGGGTCTCTTGTGCTATGACATGATTTTTGGTATTTAGAAACAAACAAATAAAGTGTTCTTTCTTGAGGTAACGCAGTTGTTCAAATACTAAATCCGCAGCATCACGTGGCGCACGAATTGTCTTCAGATCAGATGGGTTGCGAGAAGCAGCCATTCGGATTCCAAGTTCCATTCCTGCTTTGAGTTGAACAGCTTTGGCAGCGCCTATCCCTTTGATCTGCATTAACTCATCTACAGTCACATCTACTAAATTACGTAAGCCTCCCACTTGATTCAAAATACGCTGGGCGACATGTAAAGCAGATTCCTGATGTGTACCTGTTCTTAATAATATGGCAAGTAATTCTGCGTGGCTAAGTGCTCCTGCCCCATACTGTAGCATACGTTCTCTAGGTCGGTCTTCATGGGGAATGTCGCGGAGCATATACGTTGAGGCTAGCTCCATTCCAACATCCTTTCTTCCAAGCTACAAATGGATTACAGTATGTTCTTACCTAGAGACTTAAGCATTTCATTTAACAATGACAAAGATAACCCTACTACATTAAAGTAGCACCCATGAATCCCAGTAACCAAGGTAGCACCTAATCCTTGAATAGCATAAGCTCCAGCCTTATCCAGACCTTCCCCTGTGCTAGCATAAGCATTCATTTCGCTATCAGACAAGGAACGCATTGTCACTTCTGTCATTCTGTAATCAGTCAATCTATGATTGGTGTCCACATCAATACATGTGATCCCAGTATAGACTTGATGTGTCCGTCCTTGCAAAGATTGCAGCATCCTATAGGACTCTGCCTTGTCTTGCGGCTTGCCAAAAACCTTGTGATCCAAAACGACAATCGTATCGCTGCCCACAATAACTTGTCCCGGCTGCGACTGTAACCTATGATATACAGCTTCTGCTTTACGAAGAGAAAGTTCTTCTACCATCTGCTTTGGTGACCATTCGCCAGGAGTAGACTCATCAGCATGACTGGGAACCATTTCGAAAGGAATATGTAACCCGGCAATCAGTTCCCGTCTTCGCGGGGAGGTCGAGGCAAGTATAATTTTAAATGAATCATTGTTCTCCAAAAGGTGATTTCTCCTTATTAATGGGGATTCCTCGCCATTTTTTGACACTTTCTTATTATAAGGTGAATCGCATATCAATACAAACAGAAATCCGGCAGGGGGAAGTATTTCCAACTCCCTGCCGGAGACTTGTATACTTTTAGGAAGATTTAGCACCCAGCATCTTCTGTTCAAATAATATATATTCCATCATGGAGGATTGGATCTCCCACAGGTGTGCCTTAGAACCATTTTTATTAAATTCGCCCATAGATTCCACTGCGCTGTTCATTGTTTTTTCTAATTGCTCAGCTATCTTGGCGGACGTGGTAGTCAACCCTTTTTTCACCGCAGCTGAATTCTCTGTCCATTGGCGATGCTTTTCTTGAAGATTAAGAACCTCATTTGCACTGAGTTTTGTACTGCTCTGATCGCTAAGTAACGAGGCTGAAGTTGTACTTAGTAGCTTCACTAGATCCGCACTCTCTTCGAAATATTGATCTAGAATCCCGATTTGGCCCTTGAATGGAATTTCAGCAACCGCAGGAAAACTAACCTCATGCACAAATAGATTCACTCCATTAGCTTTTAAGAGCGTACTGAGCATCTTCGCCTGTTCACGTTCCGGCGAAACCCCCGCGTAGACACGTTGCTTCTCTAATGTATCTGTTGCCGATGCCAAACCCGATAGCTTGAGCGTCTCTTCTGCTTGCTTCACACCCTCGGGCGAACTGAACACACCATATTGGAGGAAGTAGTACGACTGCACGGGTAAGGCAGCTTGTACAGGCAGAATACTTTCATCTGAGTTGTCTTGCTCTCCAAGGACCGAAATGGCTTCCTTGTTGTCTCCCTTAATACTTTGGCTAGATAACAATTTAGGGATGGGTAGATTGAGATCTTTGTTAAATAAGGAGAGTACTACAAAACCAAATAATGTTCCAGTAATGATCGCTGCAGTCACAGAACCTGCTACCTTCCATCTCGAAGGATGATTAGGGGTTAAGTAATAATAATCATCTGTATTTGCTTGATTTCGAAGAGATTGGTCTTCTGAAGAATAGGTTTCATTGCTTAGATACTGCTGTTCAGAAGTGAATGGAATTCCACTCTGTTGCTGGAAAGGGTCCACCCACGTCTCATAAGGCTCAAACCATTTGGATTCATCTTCTTTAGGTTCTAGTTCCATCTCATCTTTTTTTAACTGTTCTACCTTGGTAAAAAAATTTCTAGTATTCGTATCTTGAACAGGCGAACTCCCTTGTTCTGAACCTGAACCTTGTTCATTCAGCGGTGGTCGGCCGTCAAAACGGAACGTCATTCTAGCTTTGTTCACCTGACACACTCTCCTTGTCCAAACCATAGTCTAGTAAGCTATATGCTTGGACTAAGCAACTTATGACTACTAGATGCCGGTGAAAAAGATAAATAAAAAAAGCTGATTTCACCCTTCCGGATGAAACCAGCATGATACATGTTAACTTGAGAAACTCCTAGTGCTGTTCTGCCTTTAGAACTTTAGCGATCGAATCCCCAACTTTCCAAATATCCCCCGCCCCCATAGTGAGCACAAGATCCCCGGGCTGAATACGACCGGTAAGATCATCAAGCACTTCTTGCTTGGTAGGAATATATCTAGCATGTTCGTTACTATTTTGAACAATTAATTCTACTAGCTTGGAAGAATGTACACCTTCAATCTGTTTCTCCCCAGCAGGTGAATAAATATCTGTGATAATGACTTCATCCGCTTCAGCAAATGCTCGGCTGAACGCATCTAGCAGGAAGAAAGTTCTGGAATAACGCTGCGGCTGGAAGATCGCAATGATCCTTTTACCCGTCGCTTTGGCTGCATTAATGGTAGCTTCAATCTCTGTAGGGTGATGGGCATAGTCATCAATGACTAGTACCTCATTCACTTCACCAAGCACTTGAAAACGTCGTTTGGCTCCCGAGAAGCGTACAATGGCTGCGGATGCTTCTTCAAACGTAATCCCTGCTTCTAGACACACAATTAACGTAGCCATAGCATTCATGACATTATGTGTCCCCGGAACTGAAAGTTCTACGGGTCCAAGCAGCTTCCCAAAGGCATGCAAATTAAAGCTTACCCGGCGGTCCCCAAGCTGAATATCGGTAGCTATATAATCATTGCTTGACTCCAGACCATAGGTAATCATTTCACCACTGACTTTAGGGAGGAGTTCTTTGACGTTCTCATCATCTCCGCAAACAATAGCTTTACCACCCGGTTTCAGTTGACTCAAGAATTGCACATACGCCTGCTTGAGACGATTGAAATCACCTTCATAATTCTCCAGATGATCTGCTTCAATATTCGTAACCACAGCTAAAGTAGGATGATACTGAAGGAAGGACCCATCACTCTCATCCGCCTCTGCTACTACATATTTCCCCTGCCCTGCTTTGGCATTCGTACCGATGTTCATAATTTCTCCACCGATAATATACGTAGGGTCTGTGCCGCACTCTTCCATTACTAGAGCAATCATAGAAGAAGTCGTCGTCTTTCCATGAGCACCAGCCACAGCAACGCCATTACGCTCATTCAAGAGCCGCGCCAGCATCTGTGCACGGTGAATGACTTCAATGCCTTGGGACTCTGCTTCTACGCGTTCAACATTGTCTTTTGGCAAAGCTGTAGAGTATACAACTAAATCCGCCCCATGCACTTGTTCAGCGGTATGCCCAATATATATTTTTGCCCCTTTAGCAGAGAGCTTCTCGATTAATTCCTGGGAGGCAACGTCAGATCCAGTCACGGTATATCCCATTTCTAGCATGACGCGGGCAATCGCGCTCATTCCGTAGCCGCCTATGCCTATAAAGTGTACGTGTTCCATTGTTGAATTCGGCAAAATAAGTCACCAACCTTTTTCAGAATCGGTTTGATGTAATAGGGCTGCGCGCACATCAGAAATTAAATATAGTGTACCGGTGACCACAGCGAGATCTTCGGTTCCAGTCTCTTTCTTCAGCCTATTCAAGGCCTCGGTCCAATCCGGTTCCACTATGATTTCCAAATTCGGCTTCGCTTTCGTATTCCGCAGCTCCTGCACGAGATCAAACAGACTCTGCGCATCCATCTTCTTGCGAAAATCAGGCTCGGTCAAGATAAGCGTATCCACTATTGGTAATATATGCTCCAAGTAGTCGCGATGATGCTTATTACTAAGCATCCCCATCATCAAATTGAGTTTATGATAAGAATAAGTCTCCGAAATGCTTGTAACTAAAGACTGGGCCCCCTCCGGATTGTGGGCACCATCTAATATAATGTGCGGATCGGTAGACACGGTCTCTAGACGACCTGCCCACGCCGTATTGCTAAAACCTTGCTCTACATCTTCGTCTTCCAACACGAATGCCATATATTGACGAAGTACTTCGAGTACCATCATAACTCCAGTAGCATTCTTGACCTGATGTTCCCCTTGAAGAGAAATACTCAGTTTCATATCGCGAAAAGGCCCTTTGAAAGTGAACTGTTGCGTCTTCTCATCAAAAGAGTGCCGAACATAGCTGAACTGATCGTTCAGCAGATAGAGGGTGCTCTTACTCTCCGCAGCTTTACTTTTAAGAATCGCTATAGATTCAGGTTGCTCAACACAACTTACAACGGGGACGCCCCTTTTGATGATGCCGGCTTTTTCCCTAGTAATATCCTCCAAGGTATCCCCCAGAATATCTGTATGGTCCATTCCAATATTCGTAATGAGAGAGACAATTGGCGTAACAATATTCGTTACATCCATTCTCCCTCCAAGTCCCGTCTCCCATACAATAACATCTGGATAACAGACCTTTCCGAAATATAAGATAGCCAAGGCCGTGGACACTTCAAACATCGTTGGAGAGCCAAGTTCTGTCTCCGCCATTTCTGTTACCAAGGGATGAAGTTGATTGGCTAAATCTACCAGCGTCTCTTCTGAGATATTCTCTCCATTGAACTGGAAGCGGTCGGTAAACTTTGTGATATAAGGGGAGGTAAAGGTTCCTACAGTATACCCGCTAATCTTCAACGTCTCCGTCAAAAAAGCACAGGAAGAACCTTTGCCATTCGTTCCAGCAACATGAATAAATTTCAAACGCTGATGCGGATTACCCAACTGATCCATAAGCGCAAGAATACGTTCCAACCCAGGTCTGATACCAAATGGAATTAGACCGTTAATCCATTGAACTGCCTCATCATAAGTGCGAAGAGGTCCTGTATGTGAATTCATAGCGATGATCTCCTTTTAGCCTTTGAGTTCTTCGATTCGGGCAAGCACCTTGGAACGTTTATCCGCGTAATCTTGTTGTTTGGCCTTCTCCTCTTCAATCACTTTAGCTGGAGCCTTCGCAACAAATCCCTCATTGCTGAGTTTCTTATCTACGCGGTCTACTTCTTTAGTCAGATGCTCCACTTCTTTCTCAAGACGAGCAATTTCCTGATCGATATCTATTAGACCTGCTAGTGGGAAGTATAACTCCGCTCCCGTAACTATGGCCGTCATCGCTTTATCTATTGTCTGTACTTCTGCAGAAATCGTAAGTTCAGACGTATTACAGAATCTGCGGATATAGTTCTCATTACGGTTTAAAATACTGAGATCTTTTTCAGTGGCTGGTTTTACGATCAATTCTATTTTTTTACTCATAGGTACATTCACTTCAGCACGAATATTACGAACAGAACGAATCACATCAATAAGCAGATTCATTTCTTGTGCTGCTTCTGGCGCTTCTAGAGAAGATTCATAGACCGGCCATGGTGCTAAAGTAATGGTATCACCTTCATGCGGTAGATGCTGCCAAATCTCTTCCGAGATAAAAGGCATGAACGGATGAATTAGACGCTGTGTACGATCTAGTACATAAGCTAGAACAGATTGGGTCTTGCTCTTGGCACTTGCATCTTCTCCGTACAAAGATAATTTAGCAAACTCGATGTACCAGTCACAAAGATCATCCCAAATGAAATTATAGAGTAGCCGTCCTGTTTCACCGAATTCGTAAATATCGATAAGACGCGTGATATCGCGGGCCGTCTCATTAAATCTATGCAGGATCCAGCGATCTGCCGTACCTAGATCTCCAGTGATATCAATCTCCTCATACTTCACACCTTCGAGATTCATCAGAGCAAAACGAGAAGCGTTCCATATTTTATTAGCGAAATTACGGGCTTGCTCAACACGCTCCCAGCGGAATCGAAGATCTTGACCTGGTGTGCTGCTAGTCGCTACCATGTAACGCATCGCGTCCGCACCATACTTCTCAATAACCTCAAGAGGATCTACCCCGTTACCCAGTGACTTGGACATTTTGCGGCCATCACTATCTCGAACCAGTCCATGGATGAGTGCATCTTTAAATGGAATCTGATCCGTGAACTCAAGTGCTGTGAAAATCATACGAGATACCCAGAATCCAATAATGTCGTATCCCGTAACGAGAACATTGGTAGGATAGAATCGTTGCAGATCTTGAGCTTGTTCATCAGGCCAACCTAAAGTGGAAAACGGCCATAACGCAGAACTGAACCAAGTATCCAGCACATCTTCATCTTGACGCCATTCACTGCCTTCCGGTGCTTCTGCCCCTACGTAAATCTCGCCTGTGCCCTCATGATACCAAGCCGGTATTCGATGTCCCCACCACAATTGGCGAGAGATACACCAGTCTCGAACATTCTCAATCCAGTGCAAATAGATCTTCTCAAAACGATCTGGAACAAAATTAACGCCGGTATTCGTCTTCTGAGCTTCAATCGCTTTTTCGGCAAGAGGCTCCATTTTGACGAACCACTGGGTAGACAAGTAAGGCTCAACCACGGCCCCCGTTCTCTCGCTATGTCCTACTTGGTGAACGTGATCCTCAATACGAATGAGAACGCCAGACTCTTGCAGATCTTTAATGATCTGCTTGCGGCATTCACTGCGATCTAGTCCTTGATATACAGCAGCTTCCGCATTCATCGTACCCGTCTCGTCCATCACCGTAATTTGAGGCAGGTTATGACGTAAGCCTACTTCGAAGTCATTCGGATCATGAGCTGGCGTAATCTTCACAGCTCCACTACCAAATTCCTTCTCAACATATTCATCACCAATGATCGGAATTTCACGTCCCACTACAGGTAATACAAGGAACTGCCCAATCAAATGAGCATACCGTTCATCTTCGGGATGAACAGCTACTGCCGTATCTCCAAGCATCGTCTCAGGACGTGTCGTCGCTACAGTGATAAAGCCACTTCCGTCTTTGAGCGGATATTGAAGATGGTATAAATGACCATTCACTTCTTTGTGCTCTACTTCAATATCAGATAAAGCTGTACGTGCAGCAGGGTCCCAGTTGATAATTCGTTTACCGCGGTAAATGAGCCCTTTCTCATATAATTTCACGAATACTTCCCGTACGGCTTTGGATAGACCATCATCAAGTGTAAATCGCTCACGAGAGTAATCCATAGAAAAGCCCATTTTTGCCCATTGATCATGAATGGTCTGTGCATATAGATCTTTCCACTCCCAGACTTTCTCTAGGAATTTCTCACGTCCCAAATCATACCGGGTAATATTCTGTTCGCGAAGCTTCTGCTCGACCTTAGTCTGCGTTGCAATCCCAGCATGATCTGTTCCTGGAAGCCACAACGCATCATACCCTTGCATACGCTTTGTACGAATGAGGATATCTTGCAAGGTAAAGTCTAGCGCATGCCCAATATGTAGCATTCCCGTAACATTCGGCGGGGGAATTACAATGGTAAAGGTCTCAGCATCACTGCGATCCCCAGCCTTAAAATATCCGCCTTCTTTCCAATAACTGTACCACTTGGTCTCCGCTGTCTTTGGATCATAAGTTGTGGGCATATCCAAAGTTTTAGGTTCTTCGTTCAATTCAGACATCTCGCATACCTCCGCTTAAGCTAATGGCTATTTATCCTTCATCATTCCCTTTAATCTCCGGAATAAGAGAAAAAAACAAAAAAAGCCCTACGTCTCAAAGGACGAAAGGCTCATCTTTCGCGGTACCACCTTTGTTTCGCGGGCGTCATGTTCTAAGTAATTACAAGTGTCCCACGACACTCGGACAGGATAACGGCTGTAACCGGCCCACTCTGGCATCTATACACTCAAATGGGCAACTCCCGGGCGACTTCGGCCAGCGCATCCTGCGGAACTTCACAGCACATAGGTTCCACTCTCTGAAGGGCTCACTGCCTATTATTCCCGTTCAATGTTATTCATGGTTTTATCCCTACTATAATACCTTGGAACTGCTGCATAGTCAATAATTTGACACTCTATGTGGTCTTATGCCTTTTTTTCAACAAAAATAAAAACTTAGATCCACAGGACCTAAGTTTTATTAGCATGAATGATTATAGTGCTGATGGGATATATAGAACCTGACCTTGCTCCAAGCTTTGTTCCGAGAGTCGGTTATACAGCAGCAATTCCCGTGGATTCAACTGATATCGATCCGCAATCGCATCAATGGTCTCTTCACGCTGAACAATCACAAGTTTTACTTTGCGAAAAGGAGTTTGTTCCTGCGTGTTTGTGATGAATAAGTTCTTCCACCGTACTTCTTCCCCATCATCTTTGGCGCTTAACTGCTGCTCTTCCAAAAGGACATCTTGACTATCTTCATCATATCCAGGACGACCCGTGCTAAGTAACTTACTGATCGGCACCTGTTCCTGCGCTACATCTTCGGATTTACTATTCAGAGCAATCTTAAGTTCGGGTTTCTCTTCTACTTGGGCTTCTGTAGCCTGAACGATATCTTGCTCACGAATCCCTTGCGCTTCTAAGTATTCATCAGCAGACTGTACCACATCGCCTTCTTCAAACAAAGGCTCAGCATGCAGCGGAGGTTCCTTTTCCCAAGTATGTTCTGTAGACACAACCTGAGGTTCATGTGGAGTGGATGCACTACTCGATCTATCTTGTTCATTAAAAATGTTCCAGTTATCTTCCTTCTTAGCTTCGCGGTATTCCTGTCTAAACGTAGCAGAAGCATTAGCTGCTTCCTTGTCCGCCCATAATGGAGAAAGGGGCCTCTCGGGTTTGCGAACTGGCTGCTCTTCTCGAACGGTCTCCCGGAGTTGTGGTAATTCCGGCGCAACGCGATAAGGTTCGGCAGCATGGGAATTGAAATCATAATATGAAGGTTCATTCGCACTCGGCTCGTTCACTGCCAGATGTACCTGATCGTCCCGGCTAGGTACTTCCGTCTCCGCTTCATGAGCTACCGTATACTCTTCATTTTTCCATTCTTCAGTCGTAGGCACAAAAGCAACCGTCTCAATCCCCCGCAGGGAAAGAACACCAGTGATGTTCAGACTGTGTGGATTCAGCAAGTCCACATCAAAGTTCTCAATCTCCACCGTAATATCCTCTAGACGATTCACACGACTTAAAGGAACGGTGATCTCGACGGGAATCAAGTGAGATAATTCTTGCGTATCCTCATGACCTCGGTATAGTCCGGTTACATGCAAGTGACCACGAAGCGTTGCATATTCATCTCCCGGAACCACCTGAATTTCAGGGAGGAGTTCCAGTTCGATTAACTCTTCAATGCCCGTGACATCAGCGGATAATTGCACGCGTTCATAAATATCGAACCTTAATCCGTAGGATTGATCTGACAAAGGTATAACCTCCTTTTACACATATCAAAAACAGGTTTTATCACTCGTTTTATCTATATGCTTCAAAAAGGAGAGCATGCCACTCTTTTTCAGAGTCTCTTCTCGTTACGAATTAGTCTGTGAAGAAAGGTTTTGATAGAGCTCCATAAATACCGCTGACCATGGATCTACAATTTCAATGGAATTCCCGGTTAAAGGATGGGTGAAATGAAGCTTTTCTCCGTGCAGCGCCTGATGGGATATATAATCAGTAGGCCCGCCATATAAAGCATCTCCTAGTAAAGGATGACCTGCATAACTCATATGTACCCGAATCTGATGGGTTCTGCCTGTCTCTAGTTGAAGGCGAATCAGACTAGCTTCTTTCATCTGCTCAAGCAGGGTTAAATGAGTTATTGCAAGCTTCCCCGTATCCGATACACGCTGGCGCTGTGGGTGATGACGATCCTTACCTATGGGCGCTTCAATTCGCTGAAGTGAAACTGGAACTTGACCATGGGCAATAGCTACATAGGTTCTACCAATCCGCTTGTCGGCCATATCCGCATCCAGCCTAAGTTGAGCAAAATCATTTTTGGCGTACAGTACGGGTCCCGACGTGTATTCATCCAAGCGATGGATATGACGAACGGCAACTGCCTCGCCTGCAGCAGCATAATGAGCCGCAACTACATGGGCAAGAGTGGGTTGCCGTTCATTTCCAGTGGGATGGACTTTGAGTCCAGCCGGCTTATGAGCCACTAGGCAGAAGTCATCTTCATACAATACATTCAGCGGTTCAAATACAGGATCAAATCCATATTCCCGCGCGGGAAAAAGATGTAGGCGAAGACGATCTCCTGCCACTCGGATACCCGCCTCTGCCTGAAGGCGACGAATCAATTTGGGCGGCATGTACAGCGTGTTCGCAAGCCAATTCGCTGCGGAGAGCTGGGCATCTTCCCCTTTTGCTGCAAGTTTACCTGGGGTGAGTTCCAGCCACTCTCCGCGCCGAACAGCACTTCCTTGATAATTCACAGCGTCTTCAGAGCTCGGCGGTGAGCATCAATAGTAGCATCAATGTCTTCTTCCGTATGAACACCAGACACGAACATGCCCTCGAACTGAGAAGGAGCAACACTAATACCCTCTTCGACTAAAGCGGCAAAATAACTACGGAAGACGTTCAAATCACTTTTTTTCGCGATATCATAATTGATGACCTTCTCTTCCGTAAAGAAAGGACATACCATCGAACCCACACGATTAATCGTACAAGCAATCCCTTTTTCCTTAGCATTAGACTCAAAACCTGATTGAAGACGAGCTGACAATTTCTCTAATCGATCATAGACTTCTGGCGTAAGAAGAGAAAGTGTAGTAAATCCAGCTGTCATCGCAAGAGGATTGCCACTGAGTGTACCCGCTTGATAGATGGGACCAACGGGGGCCATGGATTCCATGATCTCACGTTTACCACCATACGCACCTACGGGCAGACCGCCGCCAATTACTTTACCAAGACATGTAAGATCCGGAGTTACCCCATATAGCCCCTGTGCACAGTTCAGATGAACACGGAAACCCGTCATTACCTCATCAAAAATTAGCAAACTGCCATACTTCGTCGTCACTTGCCGCAAACCTTCTAAAAAGCCTTCTGCTGGAGGAACAACACCCATGTTACCGGCGATCGGTTCCACAATTACTCCCGCAATCTCTTCGCCAAACTTCTCGAAAGCTAGTTGAACCGAAGCCAAATCATTATAAGGAACAGTAATGGTATTAACGGCAACTCCATCTGGAACACCTGGGCTGTCTGGAAGTCCTAGCGTCGCTACGCCTGAACCTGCTTTGATAAGTAAGCTGTCCGCATGACCATGATAAGATCCTTCAAATTTCAAAATTTTATTGCGGTGTGTGTATCCTCTCGCCAATCTAATCGCGCTCATCGTAGCTTCCGTTCCTGAATTGACCATACGAACGATATCAATAGATGGAACGCGCTGAGCCACGAGCTTTGCCATATCCGTCTCAAGTAGGGTTGGTGCACCAAAACTTGTCCCTTTGACAACTGCCTCCTGCAGAGCTTGAACGACATCAGGATGCGCATGTCCCATGATTAAAGGTCCCCATGAACCTACATAATCTATAAATGAATTGCCATCAATATCAAACACACGGGACCCTATTCCATGATCCATATAAATGGGGGTAAGGCCTACCGATTTAAAAGCACGCACGGGGCTGTTCACCCCACCCGGAATATACTTCTTCGCTTCATCAAAAGCTTGACGCGAGCGTTCCTCGCGGCGACCTGAAGATTGAATTGTCATAATCAACACTCCCCTGTGTAGTCGTGTATTTTTTAGTCCCGCAACCAGCGAGCCATATCTTTGGCAAAATAAGTGATAATGATGTCTGCACCTGCTCGTTTCATACCAAGTAACATCTCTGTCACAATCGCTCGCTCGTTAATCCATCCTTGCTGTGCTGCTGCTTTCACCATGGAATACTCCCCACTCACATTATAAGCTACAAGCGGAAGATCGAATTGGTCCCGAAGCAAACGAATGATGTCCATAAAAGCAAGAGCGGGTTTGACCATCAACATATCGGCTCCTTCTTGCACATCCGATTCAGCTTCTCTAAGCGCTTCGCGAACATTGGCGGGGTCCATCTGATAAGACTTGCGGTCTCCGAACTGAGGTGCCGAATCTGCTGCCTCCCGGAAAGGTCCATAAAAGGCAGAGGCATATTTTACGGAATACGACATGATGGGAATGTGAGCATAGCCTGCAGCATCCAAGCCCGCACGAATCGCTTGTACAAAACCATCCATCATGTTCGAAGGTGCAATAATATCTGCGCCTGCCTGTGCTTGAGATACGGCTGTACGAGTGAGCAGCGCCAACGATTCATCGTTCAGTACATCTCCATGGATATGGCCATCACGCTCGAATGTGTGTACCATGCCGCAGTGTCCATGATCTGTGAACTCACATAGACAGGTATCTGCGACAACCAGAAGGTCTGGATATAACCGTTTGATGACCCGCGTCGCTTCTTGCACAATACCATGTTCATCAAAACCTGAAGAACCGATGCTATCCTTCTCTGACGGAATTCCAAACAGTAGAACCGATGAAATACCCAGATCCACAATTTCTTTCAGTTCATCTTCCAAAGTATCCAAAGAGAAATGATACACGCCCGGCATAGAGCTAATCTCGTTCTTAACCTCTGTACCGTAGGTAACAAAAATGGGTTGAATGAAATCATCCACCGTTAAGACGGTCTCTCGAACTAAACCTCGAATGCCTGCGGACTGACGCAGACGACGATGACGTACGTTTGGAAATGTCATAAAAAAATGCCTCCTATTGAAAAGCGCTTCAATTTTTTTTCAGTCTTGAAGTGCCTGTATTTGTGAAATTAACGCTGCGCCGACAACACTTCTGCTGCATTCCATGTACAGAGGGCAGTAAGTAGGCTCTCTAGTGTAGCTTGTTCGGCCACTGAGGTAACCTTGAGTCCAGCTTCACGCGCTGTTGCTGCCGTCACCGGACCAATGCAGAAACTATCTATAGACTTCAAGATTGCTTTAGGATCTTCCATTCCCATTTGAGTCAGCCTATTCATTAAGTTAGTGACTGTAGATGAACTGGTAAAGGTAATGCCATGAATACCGTCTTCATCCAATAACTTTAATAATTCCAGATCCTCTTCACAAGTAGGGACCGTCTCATACACGATGGCTTCCGTAACTTCCAAGCCTCGTTCTCGTAGACATGTGGGAAGCCAAGTTCGGGCAAGGTTCCCTTTAGCGAGGAGAATTTTTTGTCCAGTTAACAATTCTTCTCCATACGCCTCCATTAGACCTTCTGCTTGAAACTTCTCTGGAAGAGGTTCTGCTACAATGCCGTAGCGCCGCAATTCTTCTTGTGTAGCGGGGCCTACCGCAACAATTCGAGCTGTGAATAACTCTCTTACATCTAACCCCAATAAGGTGAGATGTTCAAAGAAATATCGCACACCATTCACACTGGTAAAGAAGACCCAATCGTACTCCTTCAGTTGCTTGAGTGCAAGGGCCGTCGAAGCTAAAGTCGCCTCCTCTTGGGGAAGACGGGTCTCAATCACAGGGAATTCGTACGGTTCACCGCCCATGTCCTCAATGGCGTCTACAAGTTCGCTAGCCTGGGCGCGTGCGCGTGTAACTAAAATTCTTTTTCCAAATAGAGGCATATCTTCAGCCCATTTCAACTTATCCCTTTGCAAGACTACATCTCCTACTACAATAACAGCAGGGGGTTTGAAATCAGCTTGTAGCACTTTGTCCTCAATATTTTCAAGTGTTCCTATTAATGTCCCTTGTTCCGCACGAGTTCCCCACCTGACCAACGCGACAGGAGTCTGAGCTGATCTACCATGCTTCATCAGTTGTCTGCTAATATACCCAATCTTGGCAACCCCCATCATAAAGATCAAGGTTCCGGTAGCCTCGGTTAGTTTGTCCCATTGAATTGAATAATCCAGCTTATCTGGACTTTCGTGACCTGTAATAATGGACAAGGAAGAGGCATAATCTCTATGAGTAACAGGTATGCCCGCATAAGCAGGCACCGAAATAGCGGATGTAATGCCTGGAACAATTTCGTAAGGAATTCCATGCTCTCGAAGAAGTTCTGCTTCTTCCCCTACACGTCCGAATATTGTGGGATCTCCGCCTTTCAACCGAGTCACAACCTTGTCTTCTAATGCCAAATCCACCAAAAGCTGATTAATCTCTTCCTGCTTCATCGTATGTCGATCCGGTAATTTCCCCACATATACTTTTTGTGCACCGGGCTTCATTTTTTTCAGCAACCTCGGATTCGCAAGCCGGTCATAGACCACGACATCAGCTCTTTGAATGCACGTTAATCCCTTTACTGTAATTAAATTAGCAGCACCGGGCCCTGCTCCCACCAAGTAGACCTTTCCCCCCACCTAACCTCAGCCCCTAACTTCTGACAATATTTCTTCTGCTCCTCTACTTCGCAGCATTTCAGCTACCTGCTCTCCGAGCTCATGCGGACGCTCGCCTGATGCGGTTTCTTTCAAGATCACAGTTCCATCCGGTGAACCTACCATACCCGTTAAGCGTATACCTCCCTCGGGTGTTTCATCTCCCCATTCTTTATTATGCAGGGAAGCAAAAGCACCGATCGGAACCTGACATCCTCCGTTAAGTGAACCGAGGAAACTGCGTTCAGCAGCAACGGTGGCCGCGGTATCTGGATCATTATATAACGATAAAAGATGCCTTACTTCCTCATCCTCTTCACGGCATTCGATTCCAAGTGCTCCTTGCCCTACGGCAGGAAGACAAATATCCACGGGTAAAAAGGAAGTAATTCGATCTTCCCATCCCATTCGGTAGAGGCCCGCGGCTGCCAATATAATCGCGTCGAATCCTTCTGTCTCTAGCTTGCGTAGTCTAGAATCAATGTTGCCACGTATGGATTCAATATGTAGGTCAGGACGATAAGCTTTGAGCTGACTTGCTCTACGCAGACTACTCGTTCCCACTTTAGCGCCTTGGGGTAGTTCATCCAGTGTTGTACCAACCCGCGAAATCAGTGCATCTCTAGGATCTACTCTGCGCGGTACAGCTCCAGTCATGAGTCCCTCGGGTAACTCGGAAGGCATATCTTTCATGCTATGCACCGCAAGATCAATTTCTTTATCCATCATGGCCTGCTCAATCTCTTTGACAAAAAGACCTTTCCCCCCCACCTTAGACAAGGTAACATCTAGGATCTGATCTCCTTTGGTAAGTATTTTGCGAATTTCAAATTGGAAAGGCAAAGCTTGCAGTTCGCAGATTTGTTTTAGTGCATTAATCACTTGACCTGTCTGTGTAAGTGCTAATTGGCTCTGTCTAGTGCCTACGACAATGGTACGCATATCAATCAATCTCCTTTATGTAAGTTCGTCCATCGTTATTATGTTTCATCCAGCGAAGGACATCGGATTCATCCCACATTTTGAATTGTTCGGAACGGACATATTGCATTAAATCCATATTTAATGCAGCTTGGAGCAGCTTACGCCGCTTTTGAATATCGGGTTCATGTTGCTTCACTGTGGATCGGATCAAGCTTAGGATATCCAAGTAATGCTCGTATTCAGGGCCATATTGATGCTGAAGTTCTTTCGTTATTTGTACGGCTGCTAAAGGACCTGCACCGAGCGTACTTACTGCGATCACTAAATTCCCTCGGGAAAGAACACTAGGCGATAGGAATGTTCCCATATCCCCTTGATCTGCCCTATTCACGGGAATATGTGCACGATTAGCCTCATCTACGATCTTTGCATTTATTGAAACCTGATCTGTTGCGGCATATACGAGATGAGCGTCCCTCACATCACCTGCCTGATAGGGCCGAAGCAAGCATGTAATTCGCTCTCTCGTCCATTGCTCTGTTAACCAAGCGGTTAACTTAGGACTAACTACACGAACAGCCGCTCCTGCCTTCAAGAGCGACTTTACCTTTCGTTCTGCTACGACTCCTCCACCAATGACGATGGCAGTAACCGTATTTCCTTTTAACATAATGGGGAGATAGGAAGAATTCACTGATTAGTTACCTCCCGTCCATTGATGAAATGCGGACCAAGAATTTAGTAAAAAATTACTTATTGTCACTATATACCCAATCAGAGCCCATTTAGCCATCGACATCCCCGTGTAGCGTTTCATTCGTCTTCCTGCAAAATACAAGAGATAAATCACCAATGCCACAAAAGAGAACAATACCTTCATATCTTCTAATATGTCCCATCGATTCTCTGCTACGACAATCGATACAGCAATACTTAGAGAGACGGCCAATAAAAAAGTACCCCAGATCATTGATACATTCACGTACTTCTCCAGCTTCTCTAAGCTTGGAAATCGCCTTACCGTATCATTCCATTTCTTTAATTTTAGCCTACGGTGTAGGAACCAATACATGACTGCAAATACGGCCGACAGCGTGAAGGCTACATAACTAAGACCGGCTAAAATAATATGCAGACTGAGTAGTCCTTGCACAGCATGCCAGTGATCTAAGGCATAAGCATCTGACGATGAACTTAATCGATTTAATATAGTAAGGATGAATCCAATAAGGTTAATTAGAAATGCAGTAAACTCTGATTTTTTCAGAAATGTGAGTATCAAAGCTGTAATGACCAGACTTATGCATATGAGGAAGAAAAAATCATAATTCGAAAAGAGAATACCTGAGCCATTATGCAAAAACCGCATGCTGAAACTAAATAATTGAAGAAGGAGCACACAAACCAAAAGCCCTGCGCCCATCCTCTTGGCACTCCCATTCCGGCGAATGCAGTCCGAGAAATATAAAAGAAGGCTCAGGGCATAAATATAAATAATCGCGTCATACGTTCCGTTTAGAAGTGCCACGGCTCCTCACCGCCTTAAATAGACACCTGAGCCATGCTTAGCGCTCTGTCCTTAATAGATTCATTAACCTTAAGTTTGGGCAGAACGTCTTCTTTATTCGTGTCCGCTGAGGTTTGAGATGTAGCAAGCTGCTCTTCGAGCGCAAAAATCTGTGTGAACATATCCAATGCCTGATCTCCGCGCTTGTCAGCAGCGAGTTCTTTAATTCGGTTAATTGGATCATGCATCATCTGGTTCACAATACTCTTAGTTAATCGACGAATCACTTTTCGCTGATGTTCATCTAGCTCTGGAAGCTTATTGAAAAGACTTTCTAAAGTATCTTCATGAATAGAAGAAGACTTATCTTGTAAGGCACGAATGACAGGTTTGACACCAAGCGTTTGCAGCCAGTTCGCAAAAGCAGCCATTTCCGCATCAATCATACGTTCAATTTTAGCCGCTTCGGTGCGTCTCATTTCCATATTGCTCTCTACTATACCCTCAAGATCATCGATATCGTACAAAAATACATTTTTCAAGTCTGAGATCGCGGGTTCTATATCCCGCGGTACCGCAATATCAATCATAAATAAAGGCCGAGAAGGTCTCTTTTTCATACTTTGTGTCACTTGGGAGGATGTAAGGACATAACCTTCAGCCCCTGTAGAACTGATAATAATATCTACATCCTTAATGTGTTCCATCGCCTCTTGCATGGTACAAGGTAGTCCGTTGAATTTGCTAGCCAGTTCCTGGGCTCTAGCAAAGGTCCGATTAGCCACCAACACTTGCTCCGCACCGTTAGAATACAGATGCTTAACTGTGAGTTCACTCATCTTCCCTGCACCTAAAATCAGAACCTTTTTCCCCGTAAAATCACCAAAAATCCGCTTGCCTAATTCAACGGCTGCATAACTCACGGATACGGCACTTTCTCCAATTGAAGTCTCGGAATGAGCCCGCTTGCTAAGCGTAATTACTTGTTTGAATAGCATATTGAACCACGTACCTGTGGCCTTCTCTGTCTGTGCTTGAAGAAAAGACTGCTTCACTTGTCCTAAGATCTGTGTCTCACCCAGCACCATCGAATCCAAACCACATCCTACGCGGAACAGATGACGTATAGCTTGATCATCTTCATACATATATAAATGTTGGGTGAATTCCTGACGGGATACCCCGAACCATTGTTCAATAAAGCTGCGGATTTCATAGCCACACATTTGTAATCGATCGATTACGACATATATTTCCGTACGGTTGCAGGTCGCAATAATAACGCCTTCCAATACACTCTTGGTACGTTTTAACTCCGCCAGCGCTGCGGGCATATCTTTGTCGGCAAATGTAAAGCGTTCTCTGACCTCCACAGGCGCCGTCCGATAGTTCAACCCGACTACGACGATGTGCATTGCAAGTCCTCCTGCCTCTATAGTTAGTAGAATTAGTATTGCTCGTCTTCGTTAATTATATCACAGACATTTTGGATTACTTCGAAATGAATATGAATAGTTTATGAAGATCTATAGATTTGTAAACATATTTATAGCTCTAAAAACAAATAACCATGGAATCATCCATGGTTATCTTACTGTCCCACAGAGTAATACTCTATGATGACGTCCATTTGTTTGTGTAAAAAATTCAGTCCGTTATATAAGTTGGGCTTGGGCCATTGCAGGAGTCTCCACCTGAAGCTCGCCTAAACCGCGAATCAATTTCTTCGCATATACTTTTTCCGGTTTTAATATGGACACCAGGTAATCAATAGCTAGTTGTGGATCTACTGTCTCTCCACAAGTGTAGCAATCAACGGCTGCAAAACCTCTCTCAGGATACGTATGAATCGAGAGATGGCTCTCTGACAACATGACAAGGACCGTAGCCCCTTGTGGTTCGAATTGCTTAGACTGTACCGACAGTACTGTAGCTCCGCACGCTTCTGCCGCCTCAACTAAATGGGATTGCAGTAATTCCGCGTTGTTAAGCACCTCAAAGTCGACTCCCCAAGTATCAACAGCAACGTGTCTTCCGAAAGTTGAATATTCCATCTTCCGGTTCCCCCTTCCTAGGAATAAAATGTTTGAAAAATTTCATCCGCTAGGACCTACGTCATTCACTTCCCGAGGGAAAAATCTCTCGTAACATTCAATGTCCTGAGTGAATCCTGGTTCCTATATTCTTTTCAACGAGATTAAAAATAACATCTATTCATGACAAATGCAATACTTTTTACAATTTTCCTCAGAAAAAATACCACCCCTGAAAAGGGGCAGTATGTATTAGGCTTCTAATGCGAATAACCGCTGGGTGTAAAGTGTAAGCTGATGATCTATCTGCATAATATCTTGTTCATTTAGTGGTTTGAAGCGCTGATCTAAAAGTTCATTAATTCCGCGCTGAATCTGATAAATCTCTAACTCAACCTCATTCGAGCAAAATAGTCTATTCAGTTCTTCAACCGTGTTCTTATATTCGTAGACCAGTCGAGTAGATACTCCATGATGCTCTTCAATCTTCCGAACTCGGCCAGCTTCATAGTGATATATCACATTCGTACCTTCATAAATTCTGCTTACGATACCCGAACCTTTAAAAGCAGCAAACAATCGACGTACTACATTGGTAATTCGCGGCTTTACCAGACGAAAAGAGGCATTACAGACGTAATAGCCATCTCTGCGGTCAAAAGGCAAATGCAATTCTTCTCCTTCATCATCCACTAGGACAACTTCCTGACCTCCGCCATCCAGAACTTTAATTCGCTGTCTGACATGAGGATCTCCTACGGTATGAATAAACTCGGCCATTTGAACTTCCGACAACTGCAAACTGGCATTTATATACTCTGTGGCTATCCGCTGAGCCATAAAATCTCCTCAATTCTTTATCCTTTGAAATTATTATACACTACTCATTAAAACAAATGCTCGGCGTTTAAATCATGATTTTCCAGCGAATTATTGTAAAAATAGGAATTTGAGCAGTTTTTGAGTGCATATCCATTAGCATGCTCACTTTCCTGCTGGTACTTCTCGTTTTCCCTACTAATCCTGCCAAATCCTCTTAATCTAATCCCGGTTCCACATGAACCGTCTCTGCTAAATCCGAGTCATCCTTCATATGCTTAGTGATTACATTCCAAAGTTCTTCCTTACCCGTCCCTACTTCAGAAGAGAACATAATTAATTCATCGCCAGCCCTAAGAACTAACGCATCTTTTATAATTTTTAGATGTTTTTGCCAGCGGCTTCTAGGGATTTTGTCCGCCTTCGTAGCCACTACGCAGACCGGGAGATCATAATGCTTCAACCAATCATACATTAGCTCATCATCTTTGGAAGGCGGATGACGCAGATCGATAATGAGTAACAGCAAGCGGAGCTGCTCTCGATTCATCAGATATTGTTCAATCATCTTCCCCCACACCTGACGCTGTGTCTTTGAGACTTTGGCATATCCATAGCCAGGAAAATCTACAAAGTAGAGATCTTCATTAATACGGTAATAGTTCAAATGTTGAGTTTTCCCTGGTGTAGAGCTGGTTCTTGCTAGATTCTTACGATTAATCATTCGATTAATCAATGAAGATTTGCCCACGTTAGAACGGCCAGCCAGACCTATCTCTGGCAGACCATCCTCTGGAAATTGTTCAGGCCTTACGGCACTGATAATAAAATTGGCATAGTTAACTTTCATTCTCGGCTTGTTCCTCTCTAATGCACTTCAGACGGGGCCACTAGGGCATGTTGAAGTACTTGGTCCATATGGGATACCGGAACAAATTCCAACTCATTCCTAATACTCTCTGGAATATCCCCTAAATCACGTTCATTGTCTTTGGGTAAAAGAACTTTCTTATACCCCGCGCGATGAGCTGCAAGCGATTTCTCCTTGAGTCCACCAATTGGCAATACTCGTCCGCGCAATGTAATTTCACCGGTCATAGCAATATCTTTAGAAACATATCGATTGGTTAGGGCTGAAATCAAAGCTGTAGCAATCGTAATGCCAGCAGACGGTCCGTCTTTCGGAATCGCACCTTCAGGGATGTGAATATGAATATCATTTTTCTCATGGAAGTCTGAAGCAATACCTAATTCTCCCGCTTTAGAGCGAGTGTAACTGAATGCGGCTTGTGCAGATTCCTTCATGACATCCCCAAGTTTACCTGTCAAAATGAGCTTGCCCGAACCAGGAACAACGGTAACTTCAATAACTAAAGTCTCCCCGCCTACTTCAGTCCATGCCAGACCTGTTACGGTACCAATCTGGTCTTCTAATTCAGCTACCCCATAACGGAACTTGGAGGGTCCTAGATAATCCTGAATATCACCGGCTTCAATGACGATTGATTCTATTTTATCAGAAACAATACGCTTTGCGGCTTTACGTGCCAAAGAAGCGACCTGTTGTTCCAGATTACGAACGCCTGACTCCCTTGTATACTCACGAATCGTTCGAAGTAGAGCCTCTTCCCCTACAACAAGTTGCTCCGCACGTAGTCCGTGTTCACGCTGCTGTTTGGGTAGTAGATATCTTGTTGCAATTTGAAGTTTCTCCAGCTCTGTATATCCAGGAATAAATAACATTTCCATGCGATCTAGTAAGGGACGTGGAATATTGTGAACAGCATTGGCCGTCGTAACAAACATAACATTGGACAAGTCAAAAGGAAGCTCTACAAAATGATCACTGAATGTGTTATTCTGCTCTGGATCAAGTACCTCTAATAGGGCAGCGGAAGGATCTCCACGGAAATCTGAGGCCATTTTATCAATTTCATCAAGCAAAAAGACTGGATTCAGTGTACCTGCTGTCTTCATTCCTTGAATAATCCGTCCTGGCATGGCTCCCACATACGTTCTACGATGCCCACGAATTTCAGCTTCGTCTCGAACTCCCCCTAAAGAAATCCGCACGAACTGTCTTCCAAGCGATCGAGCAATAGACCTAGCGAGGGAAGTCTTGCCGACACCAGGAGGTCCTACAAGACAAAGTATAGGTCCCTTTAACTTCTTGACCAGTTGCTGAACAGCTAAGTATTCAAGAACCCGTTCTTTCGGTTTCTCTAGACCATAGTGATCCTCATTCAGTACTTGCTCTGCTTTATCTAGATCCAAATCATCTTCCGTCGAGGCCGACCAAGGTAAGCTAAGTAACCAGTCCACATAATTACGTATAACGCCGCCTTCCGCGGAACTAGAAGGCATTTTCTCCAGTCGATCAATCTCTTTACTTACTTTCTCATGAATCTTCTCTGGAAGTTGTTTATCTTCTAATTGCCCACGCAATTCTTCAATTTCACCAGCTCGGCCTTCTTTTTCTCCAAGTTCCTTCTGAATAGCCTTCATCTGCTCCCGAAGATAATACTCCTTCTGAGTCTTCTCCATTTGCTTTTTCACACGCTGGCTAATTTTGCGTTCCAACTCCAGCACTTCACGCTCATTATTTAATATGTCGAGTAATTTTTCTAGTCTTGCTCTTACATCTACCGTCTCTAAAATTTCCTGCTTATCTTTAATTTTCAAAGAAAGATGGCTCGTAATTACATCAGCAAGTCGGCCT
The DNA here is from genome assembly GCF_017874255.1 of Paenibacillus shirakamiensis. GTDB lineage: Bacteria > Bacillota > Bacilli > Paenibacillales > Paenibacillaceae > Fontibacillus > Fontibacillus shirakamiensis. The sequence goes on from NZ_JAGGLD010000002.1 coordinate 39,857, forward strand.
GGTTCTTCGATATCGGATACGGCTGCTAATGTCTCTGGAGTGACTTTCTTAGATAAGTTAATGTAGTGCTCAAACTGGGTCAGAACTGTACGCATCAAGGCATCCACTTCAGGGTCTGTAGATTCCTCCTCAGGCAGTTCCTTCGCTAGAACTTCATAATATTCCTCATTGTCTAGATACTCTATAATTTCGGCCCGTTCCGTGCCTTCAACCAGCACACGAATCGTACCGTTAGGTAACTTCAGCATTTGTCTCACTTTCGCTACTGTACCAATACGAAATATATCTTCTTGCGTAGGTTCTTCAATGTTCACTTCTGACTGAGAACAGAGGAGAATCAAATTATCGTCCACCATCGCCTTTTCCAGTGCCTTTACCGACTTATCCCGACCTACATCTAGATGAAGGACCATACTCGGATAAACAAGTAAACCCCGCAATGGAAGTAAAGGAAAACGTCGATTTTTAGCTTTATGGCTTCCCATCGTATTCGCACCTCCCAGAGTTCTCTAAGTTACGTACATTCTACCTCAGCAGGCGCTAATTTCACGGCTGGTCAGGAAATATCATTGTTATTTTAACAAATATTGAACCAAAACACCAATGAAGAGCGACTGCTCAGCAGCCGCTCTTCATTGGTAAATACTTTCTTCTAGATGTTCTCACCACGGGGTGAATCCGCATGAAAGAAGGAAGCTGCTGGCGGATTGAACAAGTCCCCTGGGAGCTGAATTTCTGTGTTTTTCTCTTTTGGGGCTCCGAAGATATGTCCAAAGGCTTCCTGAACCGTCTCTACAGCAATTACACGTACGCCTTCCAGCCCTTCGAACATCGATTGCCAGTTTTCTTTAGGCACTAGTACTGTCGTAGCTCCCGCTTGAAAAGCAGCTTCAACTTTGGCGACCACCCCACCTATTGGCTTAACTTTTCCATGGATTCCAAGTTCTCCAGTCATAGCAATTCGGTGATCTACCGGAATTTTTTGCATAGCTGACGTGATCGCTACAGCCATAGCCAGACCGGCAGATGGGCCGTCGATGGGTGTTCCACCAGGAAAATTAATGTGCAGATCATATAGACTAGGATCCAGACCGATACTCTTTAACACAGTGAGTACATTTTCGATCGAACCTTTGGCCATGCTTTTGCGGCGTAGTGTCCGATTTCCTCCGCCAATTTCTTCTTCATCTACAACCCCAGTAATCGTAAAGCTTCCTACTTTACTGGTAGTTAAAACAGCTGTAGCTTCAATCTCAAGCAGGGTACCCATATTCGGTCCATACACAGCTAGACCATTCACAACGCCTACTTGAGGGTTCGTATGAATCTTACGCTCTGGACGAGGAACGAGTTGACTGCTTGTCGCCACCCACTCCAGATCCGTAGCACTCAGCTGATTTCGCTTCTCTGTTAAGGCCAGACCCGCTGCAAGTTGGACCATATTTACTGCTTCTCGGCCATTTGTAGCAAACTTCTTAATGACATCCACAGCCTCTGAGCAAGGTAGAAATCCAATTCGTCTCACAGCATCCTCAGCAATCTGTGCAATCTCTTCGGGCAAAAGAGGCCGAAAGAATACTTCCATGCAACGTGAACGAAGTGCGGGAGGCAAATCTTGCGGCGAACGTGTCGTCGCCCCTACAAGACGAAAATCAGCGGGTAAACCATTTTGAAAAATATCATGAATATAAGCAGGGGTTCCTTGGTCTTCTGAGTTATAATAAGCACTTTCCAAGAAAACCTTTCGATCTTCTAATACCTTAAGGAGTTTGTTGATTTGAATGGGATGGAGTTCACCAATCTCATCAATGAACAAGATTCCACCATGCGCTTTCGTTACCGCCCCAGGCTTAGGTTGTGGAATACCCGCAACGCCCATAGCGCCTGCGCCTTGATAGATGGGATCATGAACTGAGCCTATCAGAGGATCGGCAATCCCACGCTCATCAAATCTAGCCGTTGTTGCATCAATTTCGGTGAATTTAGCATCAGACCGAAAAGGAGATGTGGGATTCTTTTTCGCCTCTTCCATGACAACCCTAGCTGCTGCGGTCTTGCCCACTCCAGGAGGACCGTAGACAATAACATGCTGAGGATTTGCACTACACAGTGCAGCTTTGAGTGCACGCAGTCCATCTTTTTGTCCCACAATATCATTCATCGTGGCTGGCCTAGCCCGCTCTGCCAGAGGTTTCGTTAACGACACAGCACGCAGTTTTTTAAGCTTATCCATTTCTTTGCGTGATTCCCGGTCCACTGCAGACCGATTTCCTTTCTGACTTTTTAGTAAATTCCAGAAATAGATACCTATAACTACAGCAAAAAACAACTGCACCGACATGATAATCAAACTCAAATCCATGTGTACTCTACCTCCCGTTATCGATTAGCTAATACATGGTAGTATAGCCTTTTTCATGGAGGGTAAACGCGATATCAAAGTTTTTCTTCATCCTTTTACAGCTTCTTAATAGAGAAGTCATTCTAACAAAAAAACCGCAGGCACGATGAGATCGGCCTACGGTTATTCTGTATTTTTATGGTCTTAAAATATGCTCTTTGCGACCCGGAATCTCTCCCGTTTGTTCGAACACTTCTACAATGTGATCAATTTCTTTCTTGAGTTCGTTCAACAGTTCAGCTTCGGGCACTTTACGAATCATTTCTCCATAACGGAATAATAATCCTTCTCCTCTAGCTCCTGCAATTCCAATATCTGCTTCTCTAGCCTCACCGGGCCCATTCACTGCGCAACCGAGAACCGATACTTTAATCGGTACCTTAATCTTGGAGATATACTCTTCCACTTCATTGGCAATGGAGAATAGATCAATATCCAAGCGCCCACACGTAGGACAAGAGACAAGCGTAGCTGCATTTGTAATTAAGCCGAAGGTTTTGAGCAGTTCACGTGCCACTTTCACTTCTTCTACTGGATCTGCACTCAAAGAGATTCGAACGGTCGAACCTATTCCCATGGATAAAAGTGCACCAATTCCTGCTGCGCTTTTCACTGTCCCAGTAAATAAAGTTCCCGCTTCCGTAATTCCTAAATGAAGAGGATACGGAATAACTTCTGCTGCCTTAGCATACGCTGCAATCGCCATAGGAACATCCGAAGCTTTAAGTGACACGATGATATCATAAAAATCAAGTTCTTCCAGAATCTTAATATGATACAGTGCACTTTCCACCATCGCCTCAGGTGTAGGGTAACCGTATTTCTCCAACAAATGATTCTCTAAAGAACCTGCATTCACACCAATTCGAATAGGAATCCCGCGTTCTTTACAAGCTTTAACCACGGCTTCCACTTTCTCACGACGACCAATGTTCCCTGGATTAATACGTACTTTGTCTATACCATTCTCAATAGCTTGGAGTGCTAACTTGTAATTGAAGTGAATATCCGCAACTAGCGGAATATGAATACGTTTCTTAATTTCTTTGATGGCTGCTGCTGCTTCTTCATTGTTCACAGTCACACGTACCAATTGACAACCCGCTTCTTCCAGTCGAAGAATCTCAGCTACTGTAGCCTCAACATCAGCTGTCTTGGTCGTACACATACTCTGAATAACAACTTCATTACTACCACCGATGGTAAGATTGCCCACTTTAACGGGACGGGTGTCCTGTCTCAAGAATGTCATCTCTGGTCTCTCCCATAACGCCAAACTCCACCCCGCTAAAGGCCTATACAGACCTGCGAGGTGGAGAATAAGCATGTTATTTAATCACACCTTCGTAAAAACGATTAGGCGCTTTCTTCTTGTTTGTCACTCTTCTGTACTTGCAGTTCAGGAACAATACGTTCTTCCACAACCTTCTCCGTAATCACACAATTCGTAATATCATCACGAGAAGGTACTTCATACATTACATCCAGCATAATGCCTTCAATAATAGCACGGAGTCCGCGGGCACCCGTGTTGCGTTTGATTGCTTCGCGCGCAATCGCTTCAAGGGCTTTATCTTCAAATTCTAGCTTCACATTATCAAGCTCCAATAGCTTCTGATATTGTTTCACTAGCGCGTTTTTCGGTTCCGAAAGAATACGTACTAAAGTCTTCTCATCCAGCGGCTCTAGTGTGGAGATAACCGGTAGACGACCGACAAATTCAGGAATCAATCCAAATTTAAGCAAATCTTCTGGAAGAACCATACCCAAATATTCACCAGGTTTGAGCTCTTTTTGTCCATCGCCAACGGCGTTAAATCCGATGACTTTTTTGCCCACACGACGTTTGATCATTTGCTCTAGACCATCAAAGGCTCCGCCGCAAATAAACAAAATGTTCGTTGTATCAATTTGAATAAACTCTTGATGAGGATGCTTGCGTCCACCTTGAGGAGGGACCGAAGCCACTGTACCTTCAAGAATCTTCAGCAAAGCTTGTTGAACACCTTCACCAGATACATCGCGCGTAATTGAAGGGTTCTCCGACTTGCGAGCTACTTTATCAATTTCATCGATATAAATAATGCCCCGTTCAGCTTTTTCTACATCGTAATCCGCAGCTTGAATCAATTTGAGCAAGATGTTCTCAACATCTTCACCCACATAGCCCGCTTCAGTTAATGAAGTTGCATCTGCAATGGCAAAAGGAACATTCAAAATTTTAGCCATAGTCTGAGCAAGTAACGTCTTTCCTGAACCTGTTGGTCCTAAAAGAAGAATGTTACTCTTTTGAAGCTCAACATCTTCAATTTTACTTTGCGTATTTACACGTTTGTAATGATTGTATACCGCAACAGACAATGACTTTTTCGCTTGGTCCTGTCCAATAACGTATTGATCCAAAATGTCCCGGATATCACGTGGTTTTGGAATTTCCTTAAGGTCGAGCTCTTCTTCGTGACCGAGTTCTTCCTCCACGATTTCTGTGCAAAGTTCAATACATTCATCACATATATAAACGCCTGGTCCAGCTACGAGCTTACGGACCTGCTCCTGGGACTTGCCACAGAAGGAACATTTCAGCTGTCCTTTTTCATCGTTAAATTTGAACATAGATTGGTTGCACCCCTTTATGATGTAATGGGCTTGGTTATCACCTTGTCAATAATCCCATATGACATCGCTTCTTCCGCGCTCATGAAATAATCGCGGTCGGTATCACGTTCGATCTTCTCTAAGGTTTGACCCGTACGATCTAAATAGATTTGATTCAGCTTCTGCTTTGTCTTGATGATCCATTCTGCGTGAATCTTTATGTCAGAGGCCTGACCTTGCACACCGCCCAAAGGCTGGTGAATCATGACTTCACTGTTCGGCAAAGCAAACCGTTTGCCAGGCGCACCTGCAGTAAGTAGCAAAGAACCCATGCTGGCAGCCATACCTACACAAATCGTAGATACATCCGGTTGAATAAATTGCATTGTATCATAAATACCCATACCCGCAGTTACAGAACCACCAGGTGAATTGATGTACAGATGGATATCTTTCTCTGGATCTTCAGCAGCTAAAAACAATAGCTGGGCAATTACGAGATTGGCTACTTCATCGTCAATTGCGTTGCTTAGGAAGATAATACGATCTTTGAGCAGTCTTGAATAGATATCGTAAGACCGTTCTCCGCGATTCGTTGTTTCTACAACCATAGGTACGAGACTCATGCGACCAACCTCTTTTCCATATCGTCTTTGCAACACATCATTATTTTAACATGTTCATTGCCCTATGTCATTTTTCACGGATGTTACAGTGTATGAGTAGACTAACATCGGTTATGCTGAACCCACACAACGTTTCATGGAAAAAATTGTAACCTTTCTCGGGTGAAAAATAAGGCACGCAATAAATATACGTGCCTTAGTAAATGCATAGGTGTGTATGACTAGCTCTAGAAGCCTAAATACAACCGTTTGATGTTATTTTTCTTCTGCTTCTTCTTTAGCTTCTTCTTGTACTTCTTCAACAGGAGCCAATTGATCAGCAGGAACTTCTTTGCTGTTGTCCAAAAGGAACTTAATTGTTTTACGAAGTTGAACTTCTTCACGAAGGCTACCTAGGGAACCATTAGCAGCAAGAATTTGTTGAATTTCTTCAGGCGTACGTTTGTAAGCTTCTGCCATCGTATTCAATTCTTCCATCAATTCGTCTTCAGATACTTCGATATTCTCTTCTTTTGCGATTTGTTCAAGAACCAAGTTGTTACGAACACGCTTTTGAGCGTCTCCATGCATTTGATCTTGCAAGTCTTGAATAGTTTGTCCAGAGAATCCTAGGAACATATCCAAGTTCATGCCTTGTGTACGAAGACGATTATCAAAATCACGAACCATATTTTGAACTTCGCTTTCTACCATAGCGTTAGGAATTTCAACTTCTGCAGCTTCACCGATTTTGTCAACCAAGTAAGTCTCGCGAGTAGCTTCATTTTCTTTGGCTTTACGATCAGCAAGTTGTTTGTTGAGGTCTGCTTTATATTCATCAAGTGTGTCGAATTCACTTACGTCTTTTGCGAATTCATCATCAAGTTCTGGAAGCTGTTTGCGTTTGATTTCGTGTACTTTCACTTTAAAGACTGCTTCTTTGCCCGCAAGGTCTTCAGCTTGGTAGCCTTCAGGGAAAGTAACAGTTACGTCTTTGAAGTCACCTGTAGCCATTCCAACTACTTGGTCTTCAAATCCTGGAATGAAAGAGTTGCTTCCAAGTTCCAAGGAATAACGTTCGGATTTACCGCCTTCAAAAGGTACGCCCTCTACAGAACCATCAAAGTCGATGACTACAGTATCGCCGCTCTTAGCTGTCTCTTCTTCGATAACAACCAGTTCAGCATGACGTTGTTGTAGACGCTCTAACTCTTGGCCTACTTCTTCTTCAGATACTTCTACATTCTCAGCAGCAACTTCAATTCCTTTGTAGTCGCCAAGAGTAACTTCTGGTTTAACAGTAACTTGAGCTTTGAACTTAAAGGTTTGTCCTTTTGCAAATTGCTCAACGTCCACTTCTGGACGATCTACTGGGAAGATATCCGTTTGCTCTACAGCTTCGGAATATACTTCAGGAAGCAGAATGTCAATCGCGTCTTGGTAGAGAGATTCTACCCCATAACGCGCTTCAAAAATCGGCCGTGGAACTTTCCCTTTACGGAATCCAGGTACGCTTGCTTTCTTTACTACTTTGTTAAAAGCTTTATCCAGTGCGGCAGATACGCGATCTGCATCCACTTCGACCTCAAGAACGCCAAGGTTCTTCTCTATTTTTTCCCAAGTTGCTTTCATTTTATGCTTTCCCCTCCAAAATAGTTCACTCTATTGAGTCCTGATATGTATCCGGCTTCAATACTTTGTCGATTTCACGTTCAGAAATAGAACAACCATTACATTATAAACAAAAACTAACGGTTTTACAAGTACACCCGTACCTGACAACGTCAGGAAAAACGAGTCCTTATCTTTACCTCTGGCGCACTGCGCCTACGAACTGCTTCATGGATCTATAAACCTGCTCAAACCTCAATCGAAGCGCATCCGTAATACCATATGTAGAGCGAATTTCTTCATCACTTTTACCATCAGGAAGACTTTCTGAAACGGTCTGATGCAAAGCTGCGGCCCATATATCCAGCGTACTATCTTCGTCCGATAACATCGATCGATAATCCATCGTTCCGTAAGTTCCCATGACGAACTGAAACCACAATTCCTGAGCAAAGTAGAACAAATTTGGGTTGTGTACTTGGGTCTGCTCAGCTACGCGGTCCAATATATGATGGATAGGAGGCGGAAAATCAGCTGACTTTAAAGGAGTGGTGTCAAGCTCAATATCCACAGCTTCCTGGCCTCTAAAGAACTTAACACTACCCGTTGCTCCGCGGCGCTTCAAAGTCTGTAACACATGATATTGCACCAAGGGATGTAGTTGTTCTCTCTGAAGCCATTCTCGCAAGGCATCATCAATCTCAGGCATATCCACATACGATAATTGTTCCAGCGCAAGCAAGGAATGTTCTGATAAAGGCCCTTCCATAGCTGCATGGAGTAACTTATGTCCGTAATCTTTGTCTAAAGCAAGCTTCGATTCAATATGTTGCCTAGCCAAGTCTTCCTCACTGTCAGGCTCAGAGCTTCCTTCGCTTGTCCCATCTAACGAGGTAGGGAAAGCATCCTTGAGCCATTGTAGCAACGCATTCCATTCTTCATATTGCCTAGAATCTTGCCCTTGGCAGCCAAGTAAGAATTCAAGCAACTCTCCAGCTTCACCGTAACGCTCTGTCTCGAGCATACGAGTCAATTCCATTTGGTAAAAATCGAGTGTCTTGGGAAACAATACAACGTTGTCCCTTCCATCGGGTCCTAATTCACTAATGAGATATCTCCTCCAAACTTCCGCACTTGAATTTGCTAAAGATTATAGCACAGGAATATCTATTTCTGAAAATGAACCGATAAGTGTGTTTCACATAACTTAGATAAAAAATAAGTTGATTAGCAAGCCAGCATATGGTAAGATGTTTTTTGTTGTAATTTTCATTAATTTTGTCCCAGTAGCTCAGCTGGATAGAGCAACGGCCTTCTAAGCCGTCGGTCGGGGGTTCGAATCCCTCCTGGGACGTATAATGTACGAAAAAGTCTCTTCCTCTATTGGGAAGAGACTTTTTTTATGTTTCCAGATAAAATGGTTTGTTCTCTCCTGCTCTTAATTGAGTTCACCGGCTTGAAAGGATATAGTTAAAGGGTGAGGCAAATATAAGGAGGAATGATCATGTCCATCTATGATATTCAAGTAACTACGATTAATGGCGATCAAACAACGCTACAATCCTACCAAGGACAAGTTCTCTTGATTGTGAATACGGCTAGTGGATGTGGACTTACACCGCATTATAAAGGACTTCAGCACCTCTATGAAACTTATAAGGACCAAGGCTTCACGGTACTTGGATTCCCTTCCAATCAATTCGCAGGCCAAGAGCCAGGTACTGAGGAAGAAATCAAACAATTCTGTGAGACGAATTACCAAATTTCATTTCCGCTATTTGCCAAAGTAGATGTGAAAGGTGAACACGCTCATCCGTTATTTCAGCATCTAGTCAAAGAAACTCCTGCTCCCTTTAACACCGGTGACATCGAATGGAACTTTGTTAAGTTCCTCGTAGATCAGCAGGGACAAGTCATCAAACAATATAGCGCTCGGACTGAACCTTCTGCTATTGAAGCGGATATTCAAGAGTTGCTAGCTAAATAAACACAGATGGCTACTTTATCTCATATACGATTGATACATTGATAAAAAGAGCGTCTCTTCTTAGCCAGAATCTGGTCTTAAGAGAGACGCTCTTTGTTTTTTTACATTATCATTAAATTATCTTTTTAGTTTGCGGTTATTGAACCACAAAGGAACACGGAACAAAAGATTCATAAATAGTACAACGAATACTAGAACGGCTGCAGATTTATCAGCAATTTGTTTGGCATCTTCTACGATTGCCTCGGACTGAACGTACCATAGATGTACGGCAAGCGTCTCTCCCGGTGAAAATAAATTGAAGTCCCACATTTCTCCAGAAGTACTTAATCCTGCAGTTAATAGAATTACGGCGGATTCACCAAAGGCACGGCCTGCTACTAAACAAATTCCTGTAATAATGGCATGCATCGATACAGGCAAAATAATCGTACGAATTGTCTGAAACTTTGTTGTTCCTAGGGCATAAGAGGCATTGCGAAGATCTGTAGGCACAGAACGTACTGCTTCCTCCGTTACTCTAGCGAGCGTAGGTAGATTTAAAAATGCCAAGCTCACAGCTCCGCCGAGAATCGTTAGACCCACATCGAAATACTCCGCAAATATCGCTAAACCTAATAATCCAAAAACAATGGACGGCACGGAAGATAATGTCTCCACGCAGATGCGTAGACCTTCCGTAAACTTATTATTTGGCGCGTACTCGGCCATATAAATCCCTGCCCCTACTCCAATCGGAATGGAGAAAAGCAAAGACAATATCAGAATGTAGAACGAGTTGAATAACACCGGTCCAATACCGCCACCCACATCCATTTCCTCAGGAAGCTTCGTCAAGAACTGCCAATTTATACCCGGGAGTCCTTTGCTCAGGATGGTATAGAGAAGCCAGAAGACAAACAACAATACCATAGCTCCTAGCAGATAAAATAATCCTGTTGCTGCCTTATCCCAGACGATCGATCGCTTGTTTTTGCGTGTAGGCGTGAAGCTGCTCATGCGGTATGTCCTCCTCGTCTACTAATAAACCGAATTAACATAATTAAGCCAAAAGAGATTATAAGCAACAAGAATGCCATCATGTGTAGCGCATAGTTCCAAGTCGAGTCAAATTCAACATTCGAGATTTGCATAACGATATTACTCGTGAGTACAGATGTAGGGGTGAAAAAGGATTTAGCCAGCTGAGCGGTATTCCCAATGACCATCACCACAGCCATCGTCTCCCCGATCGCACGCGTCATCCCTAAGATTACAGCAGCTGCAATACCTCTCATTGCCGCAGGCAACACTACTCTGAAAATCACCTGAAGTCGTGTAGATCCCAGCGCATATGCGGCTTCACGGTATTTTTTGGGTACAGCCGTGATTGCATCATCACTAATTCGACTGATGGTCGGGAGGATCATGATGGTTAAGACAATAGAAGCCGCAAGCAAACCATCCCCTAAATTTTCCCCACTCAAGTTACGAATTATGGGAATTAACACCGTAAGTCCTAGATATCCATAGACAATGGAAGGGATGCCTACTAGCAAATCAAGTACCGGGCGAATGAATGATTTCAGCCACTTTGGAGCAATTTCAGCTATAAGAATGGCGAGTCCTACAGATATAGGCACAGCGAAGACCATCGTTAGCAACGTAAGTGATAAAGTATTGATGATAAAAGATGCAGCTCCGAATTTTCCTTCTTCGGGCGTCCAATCAAATGACAAAAAGAATTGAGCAAAAGAAATATCTCGAAACGTAAGTAAAGCTGTTTTTCCAATAAAGAAAATAACAAGTGCTAATACTAGACATAAGGCCAAGATACTGAATAAAAAATAGGACTTAAATAGTTTATTCGTAAAACGAACCCGAGCTGCTCGGTTCCAGCCTGAACGGTTCACCGGTTCTTTGAGCTTAGGTGCTTCACCTCTGGCTAAATCATTCACATGGGTACTCATCTCTTCTATTTCCTCCCACACAGCAACCAGCCCCAAAAAGGGGCTGGTCTGTATTCATGCTATTTCATTCAAGGTATTCCTGTAGAAGTAAATCTTATTTCATGGAAGAAATCGGGATGAATTTCAATTTCTTCAATGAACTATCTTGGAATTTCTTGCTTTGTACATAGTCAATGAATGCTTTAGTAGCACCAGTTGGTTGACCTTTAGTCATATAGTAACCATAAGACCACACTTTGTAAGTTCCTTTAACCACATTATCCGCAGTTGGAGCTACACCATTGAAACTCACAGCTTTCAAATCGCCACCACTTACATATACCAAGTCAATATATCCAATAGAGTTCGGTGTAGTGGATACTGCTGTTTTCATGTCGCCGCTTGATCCAACTTCTTTGTAGTTCTTGTCTTTCTTAGTGATATCCCCACCAGCAAGTGCTTTTGCTTGATAGTTAACGCGTGTTCCTGAACCAAATGCACGAGTAATTACAACGATGTCTGCGTTCGCGCCGCCAACATCTTTCCAGTTCGTAATTTTACCACTGAAGATTCCTTTAAGTTGGTCTGTAGTTAGGTTATCCACGCCAACGCTCTTGTTTACTACTGTAGCAAAAGGAATTACAGCTACTTTATTGGCTACTTGACCTGAGAACGCTTTGAATCCTGGAACGTCTGTGCTTGCATCCCAGTCACATGCTCCGATATCTGCAATGCCTTTATTTACAGCTTGAGGACCCGTTACAGAACCTTTACCAGAAGCTGCAATTTTAACTTTTGGATTCAATCTTTGAAATTCTTTTGCTGCTTGAAGTGATAAAGGTAGAAGTGCAGTAGAACCATTAATTGTGATTTTGCCTGAAATTGATCCTGCCGCTTGTGCAGTAGAGCCAACACCTGCAGAAGAAATAACGAATGCAGCCGCAACAGCTACCAAAGATAATTTTTTAACAAGTTTCATGAAAAGTGAACCCCTTTCGATTTTAAACCATTATTTTGTAAGTTCGATGCCTTTATTGCCTTGAACGATAACTACCTTGCCGCCTGAAATGAGAACCAACTTGCCGTCTTTAGAAACAGCGACTTCGCTTACATCATCCGCTGTGTTATAAAGCTCTGTTTTGGTACCAGTAGCACTAACTTCGAATACGCCCGTCTTACCATCCGCCTTGATTCCAGCCACAATCAGTTTGCCTTCACGAGTCACAACATCGAGGGTTACATCAATATCTTTAACGAGATCTGTCGTTTTGGTGCCATCTACAGAGATGTTCTTCAATGAACCAATTCCTGCTTTATCATCTGGATCTGCACTGACGTATACTAAGCTGCCATCGGAAAGGAAAGAAGGAAGCAGCTTGTTATCCGTAGTCTTGGTCAATTGTACAGGCTTAGCTCCTTTTGTAACGGTGTCTAAGCTATACACTTGAGCTCCGGCTCCAGTGTAATCGATAGTCAGAGAATCTTCTGTACTATCAGCATCATTTTTGGCAACGCCTGTAACGTTAACCAAGTAAGCAATTTTCTTGTCTGTTGCATCCACTTGTAAATCCGACTTATTTTCTACTTTATCTGCCAAGAGTTCGGTAATTTTGCCGTCCTCTACTGTTATGTAAGAAATTTTCTCTTGTTTGTCTCCTTGGATAAAGTAAATCTTTTTGCCGTCCGCCGACCAGATTAGATCAGTCTTTGTACTGCTGTCTGCCCCAACTTGCTTCGCAAGTCCATTGGCAAGGTCGTATACGAAAAGCTGACCACTTTCATTCGCAAATGCTCCCCATTTCCGATCCGGTGAAATCGCTGCTCCCGCTGCACTTTCATTGGAGGTAAGGATTTGGTTTGGTGTTCCAAGCGCTGCATTCAAAGCAAATACTTGTAGAGCATCGCCATCATTCTTGGTTACAATAACTTGACCTTGATCATTGAAAGATGGGGATGAAAAATCGCCTTCAAGCCTTTGTTGACTATAAATGCCTGTGCTTGTAAGTTCCGCTCCCAGTGCATTTATTGTGGCTTCCAGCTCGACATATACTACGCCATCCTGAACTTTAGGCGCTGTGGTGTAATCTTGAGATGCTCCATCCACTTGTAATGTTTTTACATTTGGGCGAATGCTCACGGTATGATAGCCATGGGAATCCGTCAACTGAATGTCACCTTTACCTAATTGAATACCTGCGCTCACAGCATCAGCTAGATCACGAACGGCATACAATTTTTCAGTTCCTACTTGAATAGTCTTCACAATACTATTCTGACCATCTACCTGAACATTTGAATTCAGGACTTTAAATTTGGCAGTAGTTTTGGCCGGGGCAACTGTCTGACTAGGTTTAACCGGTTTGGCGGCTGCTTGTGCAGACCCTGCTGCTGCAACCGTAGTTACTAGTGCTGAAGCCACCAGCATACTGAATACTTTACTATTTCTCATCGGCTATACCCATCTCCTCAAAAGCAAAGTGTTTATATTGTCATTTTCATATACTTTTGTTAATAGCGTTCGATAGATTTGTAATGGTTTGTAAAATGTTTAAAAATTCCATGATTTTTCGGGTCGTTAGGCCTGCGCCTTTTGGAATATATATATCTCTCTCGTCACAGATTGGATATAATCGGAAATATATCACTTATTGCGGAGGTAACTATAACTATGAACTTACATTCGGATACTTACTCGGCTATTAATCACAGAAAAGAACCTTTCCGTTACTCCTTGGAGTTACCTTTGCCTTGTGCAATCGAAATTAATGAAATTAATGGTAAGGCTATGAACACAAAACTTGCAGAAGCAGAACTCATTGATCTTAGCCGTGGTGGATGCAAAATACGTATTCCACTCGACCTTCACGCCTCTGCACATACCATTCGAGGGAAAATTCATCTTCAACTTAATGAAGAAAAATTAATTTTTAATACAGAGATTCGATGGCAGAATTCTCAGCAATCAGATCATTACCTTTACGGCCTTGCCTTATATCTAAATACGGAGGACCAAGAGAAGTTAAATGCAGAGTTAAGAACTATGGCCGGTTCCAATAAAATCAAAGTGAATTAAAAGGAATATGAACTAGATTTCCTTTCACATCCTTTTTCCACAATTCTCACATGAGCCTCTCATAGGCGCTTGATAAGATGAAATCAATCTTAAGAAGAGGTGATGATGATGTTGAATTGGAAAAAGAGTCTAGTATCCGTATTAACCGCAATGAGCTTGGTAGTTGGAGTAAGTAGCGCCTTTGCAAGTCCAGCACAACCCGCTGTAAAATCAACTCAAAAAACTGTAACAACGACTACGGCTAAACCCGCAATCGTGAGCAAAACAACGGTGAAAACTGTGAAGACTACAGCAAAACCTATTAAAACTACTGCAAAGCCAGTCACGAAGAAAACAGCTAAGTCAGTAAAAGTAGCCCATAAAGCGACAGTAAAGGCTACACATACAAAAACGGCTAAACCAGCCAAAAAACATCATAAATGTACACATCACAAAGCTAAACACAAGCATCACAAAAACACACATCACAAAGCTACCAAGAAACCAGTCGTTAAAGCGCCAGCTAAAACAACAACAAAAACAACAACAAAAACAACAACTAAAAAATAAGCTAACGCACAAACGGGAAGGCTGAGGCCTTCCCGTTTAAGCTTTAATTTGATAGATTAAGCTGACAAGCATCATTCATTCTCATGTTGAGGGAGGCAGCAGACATGACACATATTTTTGTAGTAGATGATGACCCTTCTATTCTGCGGCTGATTTCTGAATATTTGAGAAAGGAAAACTTCACCGTCTCTGAATTTCCTGATGGTTTGCAGTTAGTTAATCAAGTTAAAGCATGCAATCCAGATTTTTTGATTCTGGACATCATGATGCCACATATAAATGGCCTTACTTTATTAACTGAACTACGTACATTTACCGAGATGCCCATTATTATGGTATCGGCTCGGGGCGATGAGATGGACCGAATCATTGGTTTAGAACTGGGTTGTAACGATTTTCTATCCAAACCATTTAATCCAAGAGAGCTAGTAGGCAGAGTGAAATCCATGCTTCGCCTAGTGCGTAGAACCATCGAATCAGAGCCTGGCGAAACTACAATTCGACTTATTCAAGCGGGTAATCTGAACGTGAATGAGGAATTCCGAAGAGTATTTATACAGGATACGGGCAGCGAGGAGATTGGGGGATCTGCGCAAGTAGATATGGCCCTAACATCAAGGGAATATGACTTGCTGCTTTTTTTTTCCAAACACGTTGAACGCCCATTTACTCGAGAACAGTTAATTCAGCAGATATGGAATTATGACTATTTGGGGGATGTCCGGGTAGTCGATGATCTAGTCAAAAGAATTCGCAAAAAATTATCCGAACAACAATCCACGTTCCAAATTGATACAATATGGGGCTTCGGTTACAAATCTATGGTGAGACAGTCATGAGAACCTTACGCGGGCGTGTTTTGTTTTCATTAATCGCAGGAATGTTCATTACGGTTGCTATCACTGTGTTTCTTTTTGTTCGACTCATTCATAGCCTTACGATAGATCAAGCCAAATCGGAACTACACGGGCAGATTGGAAAAGCAATTGAAATTTTAAATGAAGATCTCCATGCTCTAGATCCAACCGATCTTAAACTGCATTTTAAAAATAGACTCTATAATGTGGACTATTTCATCATTAATTCAGATCAAGTCGTTGTCGCTGCTAGTCATCCCAGCAAGATGGGCTACCGCCTGCATGTGCCTCTTATAAAAGAAGATGGAATTATGCCGCTAGATAACAAAAAGATGCTTTATGCTACTAGAAAGTTAACTACAGATAACTTGCAGATCGTTGTGTATGCCCCTTTGTCCTCTTTAAGCGCAATTACGGGACAGCTGATGCTAACGACTATGGTCTCTATTTTAGCTAGCTTTCTAGTGGTTCTAGTAATCGGCCTCATGGCTGTGTGGAAAACAACAAAACCTTTAAAAGAACTCACCCAAGCTGTTAGTTCATATGAGCCTTACCGCCCGCAACATCCGCTTCCTAAAGGAGATCGAACAGAGATTGGAGAGTTAATTAATACGTTTCAAGACATGTCTTCTCGTATTCATAAGCAGCATCACTCACAAGTGGAATTTCTGCAAAATGTATCTCACGAACTGCGTACGCCTTTGATGTCCATCCAAGGGTATGCTCTAGCCATCAAAGATCAGGTCGTTACAGTCGACCAAGGCCTTGAGGTCATTCATAAGGAATCCAAACGAATGATTCTCATGGTAGAGAAACTTTTACAACTTTCTCGTCTGGAACATCCAGGGGAAAGTTGGCCTTATACGACTGAAGATATGCGAAATATGGCGGATCAAGCGGCTGCCCTGCTAGCCCCTGCAGCTTCAGAATATGATATTGGGCTTGAGGTCATTGGGGATGTGGTCGTTGCTAACATTCCAGCAGAACAATGTTTTCAAGTTCTTATCAATCTTATTCAAAATGCGATTCGTCATGCCCATTCAAGGGTACTTCTGCGAGTAGAAGAAGGTGAAGTCTTATCTTCAACAGAAGATCAACAATCCTTGAAGCTGTGGGCCATTCATATTGAAGATGATGGTCCCGGCGTCCCGCCTGAAGAAGCTCAAGCTATTTTTGAACGATTCTATAAAGGTCAGGATGGTGTAACCGGGCTTGGCCTTGCCATATGCGGCCAAATTGCTGAACGTATGGGGGCAACCTTAAGTTGCACGCGTTCTACCTTAGGCGGAGCAAGGTTCACTTTCATGATGAAGCTTCAAGATAAATAACCTATTGATTTTCATCTTAGTTTCGTTATAATGATACAAACCCTACAAAACAATTCCATGATTGGGAGAGTAAGGATGTATCTCTATGTCATCAGCGAGCCGGAAGTAGTGAGAGCCGGTACAGAGATTCATTTTGAAACGCACCCAGGAGAAGGTCTTCTGAACTAGCAGTCTCGAACTTTACGTTTGGAACTGTAACATAGGAAGATCCGGCCCAGACCGTTATCTGTTGAGTGGTTAGACAGCCCGTCTAACAACGAGAGTGGTACCACGAGCATAAGCCCTCGTCTCTTAAGAGACGAGGGCTTTTTTTATTTTAAGGAGGAGAAAAACATGCTAAGTCACATCATTACCACCCATTTAACAGAAGCTGTTCAACATTTGTATCAAGACCAGAACCTAAATGAAATTAAGGTCCCCGCTATACAACTGGAGCAACCTGCGCACATAGAGCATGGAGACTACTCAAGCAGTATTGCTCTACAACTGGCAAAATCCCTCCGCACTTCTCCTATGATTATCGCTGGGTGGATTAAAGAGCACATGGATCGTCAACAGCATGCATCCATTCTTAGCAAGGTCGAGGTAGTTGCACCTGGATTTATCAATTGTTTTGTAGATTGGAATCAATGGGTTCATATCGAATGGGAGTCCCCTCCTCTCTCAACTGCTAAGGTTGTAGTGGAACATACTTCAATTAACCCAAATAAATCGGCCCATATCGGCCACCTTCGCAATGCTTGTATCGGAGATACCCTCGTTCGCATGTTACGAAAGACAGGCCATACTGTAGAGGTACATAACTATATTGATGATCTTGGTAATCAACTTGCAGATACGTTAGTAGGAATGCTTCATGTCCCTCTTCAAGCAGAATATGATCGATTCGGAGATTATTGCTGGGATCTATATGGCAAGGTGAACAGACTATATGAAGCGGAGCCTGAATTCACTTCGCATCGGGTAAACGTCCTCCATGCTCTTGAAGAAGGGCATAGTAATCTGGCTTGGATGGGGGAATTGGTTGCAGAGCGCATGGCTCATGAACATATCGAAGAGATGAGACAGTTCGGCATTACTTATGACCTTTTGGTATGGGAGAGCCATATTGTGAGGGGAGGATTCTGGTCCTCAGCCTTTGAGTTATTACAGAAGACCCCTCTTTTTCAGCATATGCAGACGGGTAAACTTGCCGGGTGCTGGGTTCTCAGACAGGATGTGTTGGAAGATCAGACGGATGAGGATGAATATACGAAAGATAAAGTTCTGGTGCGCTCTAACGGCATTCTGACCTACACGGCTAAAGACATTGCCTATCATCTTTGGAAATTTGGGCTATTGCATAAAGACTTCGCTTATCGCCCTTTTGAGAATGCGCTATGGACGACACATGCCTCGGGAATAGCTCAAGCATTCGGACAAGCGGATCGCGTCATCAATGTAATTGACTATCGCCAGCACTATCCTCAGACTATGGTCAGACAAGCGCTAGAGCTACTCGGGTATACCGAACAGGCAGATCAACTTCAGCATGTAAGTTACGGAGTGGTCTCGCTTAGTCCTGCTTCGGCTGTGGCTCTAGGTATAGATATCTCTGAAGGAAAGTCTTCTTACGCAATGTCGGGACGCCAAGGGATCGGAGTGAAGATAACTGATCTTATCACCCTCATGGAAAAAGTCATTGAGAAAAACCGTTCCGATCGTACCGGCTTATCGAGTCGAGATATAGCAACAGCATCCATCCGATATTATGTATTGCGATTCAATTTGCAGACCGAAATCATATTCGACTTCAACCAAGCGACTGAAATTTCTGGAAACACCGGGGTGTATTTACTCTATGCCTACGCCCGGGCTTCCAGTGTTCTGCGTAAAGCTGAAGAACAGGGCTTCATTTCAGCTACGCCCCAGCAGATGCCTTCACTAGAAAAAGCAGAGTATGCTTTGCTTCGTCATATTAGCACTTGGCAGGATACTTTGTTGAAAGCTTGTGAAGAGTTAACGCCCCATACGTTATGTAGCTACGCAAATGAGTTGTCTGCCTTGTTCAGTAACTTCTATGCCCTCTGTCCTATTCTTAAGTCTGAGAGAGAACAATTACACCTGCGTCTATGGTTGACTGAGAAATTCAAAGATACTTTAGGTGAGGCACTTGAGATATTGGGACTACCAAAGCCAGTACGTATGTAATAACGCAAGTGAACATACTCTATTATTAAAGTAAAAATAAAAAAAGCCCTCCCCTAAGGGAGGACTTTCCTGAGTTACGTCCCAGGAGGGATTCGAACCCCCGACCGACGGCTTAGAAGGCCGTTGCTCTATCCAGCTGAGCTACTGGGACATAGTATGTAAGGCACCGTAAAAAAGGATGCGTTATTTATTATACCTTATCTCCTCAACTTGTCAAAGACTTTTTTAAAATTGTTGTCCTGCTTTTTTATGCTTATACTATCAGGGGACAAGGGTAATATATAACATAGTATCTAAAAAGGAGCGTCGTCCATGCGCCAAGTTCTCTCTTCATTATCCTACTTCAGTATTTTCTTTGCCCCATTCATTTTCCCCATTATTCTATGGATCATTGCGGGAGATGTTATCGTTCGAAAGCATGCAAGTAAAGCGTTAATGTCCCATCTATTTCCTTTTCTAGCAGCTATCCCGTTACTATACTTTGTATTTATTTCTTCCAATCATCCAGCATCTTTACTTATCTATATTCTAATCTTCGCCATCATTTACTTTGGATCTTTCGTATATAACATTGTTCAAGGAATCCGGGTACTTACGGAAGGGAACTGGAATCAAAGATATTAGAAAAAACAAACGGTTCCCTCTAATCGAATAGAGAGATCCGTTTTTTTAATGGTTAAACCTTTGAATATGTCTGCTATATCCAAGATCCATTCAAGCTAAGACCTAGTCTTTTGTCGGAAGAGATAGTTCCAATTGTGCAAATAATCCATGAGTACCTAGAAGACTATGTCGGAACTCTTCCCTCTGCAAGGCCGCATCTAATTCTCCTTCGTCCCCGAAGTTCTCTTCTGCTATTTCTTCATAGGCATTATGCAGATTGTTATTGTACCAATCCATCACAATATCCGATTCATTCTTGATCATACGAACTATTTCAAAGTCTGTACCTTCCGCATTGCGAGCTACATACACCAAAAGGGAGGGATCTTCATGTCCAAGCGTGGTCACTTCTACTTCTGCACAAGGCGTCCCATTATATTCTGTAGTTCGTGTTACATTGACATCTTTAATTGAATACATGTCTCTTCACTCCTTTGTATGCACTTCTTCGGTTAATGATGAATGATCCATCTGCGTTTTTGTCTCTAAAGTTCCTAAATCATAGATGCTTTGAAATACCGCCTTCATTCGCTTTGAATATCTAGCATTTACCCCTTCCTCCGGGGTATCTGGCCATGGATAGATAAAGTCGATAAATCCATCTTCCTCCGTCTCTCCAATCAGATTAAGCTGCCGCTTGAGCTGCTCTGCTTCTTCCGCTGTAGCTTCAATGGCCCATTCATAGGAGGCTGCACCTTCTTCCTCCAATACAGAACGTCCCTGAACGGAAACGTAATACGTTTTTTTCATGACCTTCCTCCTTTCCATGGCCCCGCCTTTGTAGTTTTCCATAAAGGACAGACATTTTATGCCTTTCTTCGGCATAATTTGTTAACACCGGCGGAATTGAACCGCATAGTCAATTACTATAGAGAAAGGATGAACTTACATGTGCGGCATAACCGGCTTTATTGAATGGAATCGTGATTTGACCCAAGATTCAGAATCGTTGATTACCATGACAGAAACCTTATCCAAGCGTGGCCCTGATGCACGAGGAACTTGGATTTCTGGACCGTGTGCTTTCGGACATCGCCGTCTTAGTGTTATGGACCCAGATCATGGATCACAACCTATGGTTATCCATGAGGAAGATTACGTATATACCATTGTTTACAATGGTGAATTATATAACGCACCTGAACTTCGAGATGAACTGAAACAGCGTGGACGCAAATTTAAAACTAGCTGTGACACCGAGGTTCTTTTGCAAGCCTATATCGAGTGGGGACCAGACAGCGTAGACAAATTCAACGGTATTTTTGCCTTTGCTATATGGGATAGTCAGCGTCAACATATCTTTTTTGCGCGGGATCGCTTAGGAGTAAAGCCGCTTTTTTACAGTGAGATTGGAGACACATTTATTTTTGGGTCTGAACCCAAAGCTATTCTGCAGCATCCCAAAGTTGAGCCTATTGTTGGTGCAGAGGGCATCGCTGAAGTGTTCATTATGGGACCTGCTCGTACACCCGGACATGGCGTCTATAGTCAGCTAAATGAACTTAGATCCGGCCGGGCCATGATCTATAGCAGAAGTGGGCTCACCACCTATACGTACTGGCAATTGGACAGTCATATTCACGAAGAGAATACGGAACAGACGGCCACCAAACTGCGCGAACTTCTTCAAGATACGGTTGAACGACAGCTCCTATCGGATGTGCCTCTCTGCACACTCCTCTCAGGAGGGCTGGATTCTAGTGCATTAACAGCACTCGCTGTTGACTATTACCAACGTACAGGACAAGGGAACATTCATACTTATTCTGTGGATTATGTAGATAATGAGAAGTATTTTAAGGCACACAGCTACCAGCCTGGTGCAGATGCTCCTTGGATTAAGCGAATGATTGAGGAGCTTGGGACAGAGCATCACTGGGTGCAGTTCGATACACCTGAACTTGTGGAAGCACTGAATGCCTCGACAGAGGCTAGGGATCTACCCGGCATGGTGGATGTAGATTCATCGCTGTATTTATTCAGTCGTGAGATCAAAAAAAATGCCACCGTCGCGCTCTCTGGTGAAGCTGCCGATGAGATTTTTGGCGGATATCCTTGGTTCCACCGCGATGAATTACTAAACTCCGGCACGTTTCCTTGGTCCGTCGCCACAGCACTTCGCACTGAATTGCTCTCGGATGAAGTACGGCAATGGATCAAACCTCAGCAGTATATCGAGGATCGTTATAGTCAAGCGGTGCAAGAGGTACCCAAGCTAAGTGGCGAGAAGGGCAAACAAGCTCAGATGAGAGTCATGTCTTATCTTAATATTACCCGCTTCATGCCTACTTTACTGGATCGAAAAGACCGGATGAGCATGGCCGCTGGATTAGAAGTTCGTGTACCTTTTTGTGATCACAGACTCGTACAATATGTATGGAATGTTCCTTGGGAAATCAAGATGACGGGGGATCGTGAAAAAGGGATCTTGCGCAAAGCGCTCGAAGGTGTGCTTCCTGAAGATGTACTCTACCGTAAAAAAAGCCCATATCCCAAAACACATAATCCTGCCTATCTCAATGTAGTAAGGCAGCAAGTCCTCGATATCCTGAACGATAATAATTCGCCTATCCTCCCTTTAATTAACAAAAATAAAATCCTTGAAATTGCCGCCTCCGAGGAAGCTTCGTCTAATCTACCTTGGTTCGGGCAACTTATGTCTGGGCCACAACTCTTCGCTTGGATTACGCAGGTCAATCACTGGCTTAAAGCTTATAATGTTGTAATTCGTTAATAGAGTCTTTAAAAATGACAAAAGGACGGCTCTCCAAGGGAGGCCGTCCTTTCATGATTAGATATACGTATTTTAGCTAGAAGGGTGGATCCCTAACTTCTGTTGTAAAAGCCGAAGTGCCTCACCACGGTGACTGATGGCTTGCTTTTCCTGCATCGTTAGCTGCGCCATAGTCTTATCGTACTTGGATAGATAAAATAGCGGATCATATCCAAA
Source organism: Paenibacillus shirakamiensis (assembly GCF_017874255.1). GTDB lineage: Bacteria > Bacillota > Bacilli > Paenibacillales > Paenibacillaceae > Fontibacillus > Fontibacillus shirakamiensis. Next base: position 62,594 of record NZ_JAGGLD010000002.1, read on the forward strand.
TCCGCCTTGACCGACAGGTTCCGATACGATCATGCCTTCTACTGTGCCCTCCGCTTCCGTAAATTCTCCTGTAGCGGGATCATATAGCGCCAAGTGACATACGAATCTCGCTGGACTTAGCAGGGGTTGTTCCGTATCTTCACCAAGGGAAAGCTCGGCTAGATCATGAAGCAGCTTCTCATTGTTCTCGGCGTCACTTGCATGTTCACCTGCATAACGGGCGGAATAGACTCCCGGTCTACCTTCTAGTTGATCTACACATAATCCAGAATCATCTGCAAGCACTCGTAGTCCAAGAACATCGCCTACAGTCTTTGCTTTTTTGCGTGCATTTTCAGCAAAAGTCAGACCATCTTCAATGACTTCAGGAATATCAGGATAATCCGCCATGCTTTTGACGATGGTATCCTGCGAAGATAAAGCATGAACGAACTCTTTAACCTTACCTGAATTTCCAGTAGCAACTATAAGAACCTGCTTAGTTTGATTAGTCATACGCCTTGACCAGACTGTCCTGAACCAATTTTGAGAGCAATCGGTCCCAGAATCTCTTGCTGCTGCGCGATCATTTCATGAATACCCTGCTGAGCTAGCTCAAGAAGACCATTTAGCTCATCCCGTGAGAACGGGCTCTCTTCGCCTGTTCCTTGAACTTCCACAAACTTGCCTTCTCCAGTCATGACCACATTCATATCTACTTTGGCCTTGGAATCTTCTTCATAGTTCAGATCTAGCAAAAGTTCTTCGCCTACTACGCCTACACTAACCGAAGCCAAATAATCAGTGATAGGAAACACGGAAAGATTATGTTTTTGAGAAAGTTTATTCACCGCAATGGCTAACGCTACAAATGCACCTGTAATGGAAGTCGTTCTCGTTCCGCCATCAGCCTGTATGACATCACAGTCTATAATGACAGTTCTTTCTCCTAATGCTTGCAAATTAATAACAGAACGAAGAGCACGTCCAATCAAACGTTGAATTTCCATCGTACGTCCGGTAAGCTTACCCCGTGCCGACTCCCGTTGATTTCTTGTATGTGTCGCTCGTGGCAACATCGAGTATTCAGCAGTGACCCATCCTTTGCCCTGCCCTTTCATGAATGGAGGGACTTTCTCTTCTACGGTAGCCGTACAAAGGACTTTGGTATCTCCAACTTCAATATACACGGATCCTTCCGCATATTTATTAATATCTACAGTCAATTTCATAGGCCTACGCTGATTGCCAAGGCGCTCATTCTGTCTAATCATGGGTATCCTCCTACGTATCTTCCAGTCTAATACTTCCCCTATTCTACCAAAGTGATTCCATAAAAGCATCTTGGGGTAAAGCTCACTCCTTATCTAAACACAGAAAAAGAGGCCTAGATGGGCCTCAGAAATCAAATCTGACCTTATGTTTAGTGAGCCTCTCAGATAGGAATGTCATTTAATGCTAAGGGGCGAGATACGGGCTCGCTATAATTTTTGTCGTCATCACCCAGCACTTCCTTGCTTCCGTTCACCCAAATTTTCACTTTCGATGCACTCGCATTGTTTTCGGTAACAGTGAGTACAAGAGATTGTAAGAGCTGAGACGGAATTTTCTGATCTTTGGTGAACATATCATCCGTTAGAGACACCGTAACGACACCATCTTTAGCTGCATTCACAGAATCTATAGCGGTATTAGATGTTAGCACTTGCTCCAGTCCATCGCCCAGTGTCGGTCCTTGAATAAGCTGATTGAGGGCTGACTTGACCACATCTTCTCCAGAAGGCACAAGCCTAGTAACCGGTACAAAATAGGGAATACCTGAAGGCGTGGCCGCAGAAAAATATACAGTGACTGGGCTTGTCTGCGAGACACTTGCCCCTGGTGTAAGTTCAAGATTAATCCCTACGGTACGGTTCAACGGCTGACTCAGAGGAGTATGTGCAACTGGCATTTCGCTAAGCTGCTGTCCATCCACCCATAACTGAACATTTTGAACATCTTTGCTGCCTGTTAACGTCCAAGTGACGGCTTCCAGCACTTTACGTTCGTCCTCTGCTTTATAATTGTTGAATTCCTTATTGAATTCCACAATAGCTACTTTATTTTTAAGTGTGACATTAGTAACCTGAGTTCCTTTTGGTAATATACCTTTGAATCCATCCGGTAAAGCGGAAGCGTAACTTCCGTCCTGCACTAAGGACTCCAATAAGCGGTTTAATTTCCCTTCTTTGCTGCCATCGGGCAAGTGCAACGATACGGGTGCTAGCAATCCCTGTCCATTCTCGAGATAAACCGTAGTCGGATCTGACTTTTTATCCGCGTTCTTCCCCGTACTCGTCTGATTCACAACGGACGAAGCTTGCAGCATTTGGGATTCAATATCTGAAGGGGGTGGATCAATTTGTGCAGCACGTTCAGATCCTAGCAGACTACATCCCGATAATAATAATGGCACTGCCAGTAACCCAGCAGCTGCAGATAGATGGACTTTGGATAATGATTTCATAGGTTTAGGTTCCTCCCTAACAATTTTCTATAGTTTGTATTAGTATGTATACGAGCCCTCTGTTAGAAAAATAACTACTATTTATAACAATTGGACACACTGCACATTACATGTGGGATCTGAATATTTTAGAAGCCAGAGGTGATCGTTATGGAACAACCCAAACTACCCTATAGCTTAAATAGCAAAAAGGTAGCCGATGCTACGCGGGCTTGGCTTCACAAGCGGGGCGTCAACTTAAATGAAATTGCGGAACTCGTCATGATGCTTCAGCAAAAGTATTATCCAAATCTAACCATGGAAGAATGCTTGGACAATGTAGAAAAGGTACTGCTCAAGAGAGAGGTACAAAACGCAGTACTCACTGGAATCCAGTTAGATATTTTGGCAGAACAGGGCCTGCTTATTCCTGAACTTCAAGATATGATTGAAAATGATGAAGGTCTTTATGGAGTGGATGAAATTCTGGCATTCTCGATCGTTAACGTATACGGCAGTATCGGATTTACGAATTATGGCTATGTAGACAAATTAAAACCGGGTATTCTCGAACGCTTGAATGATAAAAGCTTAGGTCCCATCCATACCTTTCTAGATGACATCGTAGGAGCTATCGCTGCCTCCGCCAGCAGTCGAATTGCTCACCGCAAGCAAGCTGAACGTGAAGTTCAGAATGGTGAACCCAGCGTATAAAAAAAGAAGAGGATTCCCTCCGCCATCCTGTGGCAAAGGGAACCCTCTTTCTTTTTGAAACACTCTTAAGGTTGTTGAACCGCCGTATAAATAGCGTTCAGAAGCTGCCCGCCTGTATTTTGGCCGTATTCCCAGAACATAATTCCTGCCAACCCTTGAGCTTTTAGATATTTTACTTTCTCCGTGAGGGATTGCTCATCATCATAACTTAGGAAGCTTGTGCCATTTGTTAAATAAGGAGCTTTAGCAACATCATCCCATTGACGTGTCCAGCCATTTTTATTAATATAACTAGCTAACAATTCATCATACGTGTACTCCGCTGTACCATGGGAGTAGAATGCGCCACCAATGACAATCTTGCTTGGAGATACGCCATTCGCTTTATACAATTTCACGGCATTGTCTACACTGTAGCTGGAGTTCAAAGAAGACGTGTATAAGTTCGTATGATGCGTATTGTTGCCCACTTGCATGTCGTAAGTCATGATATTGATGTAATCAAAGTATTGTTGCACGGAAGCGAGATCGATGCCTTCGATTCCGTATTGGGAAGCGCCTGTAGCCGCAGTAATTTGATATTTGTTATTACTTCTTCCATCTGCTGCACTTCCCGCATCTAGAACTTCACGAAGTTTCTTGAGGAATAGTGTGTAATTTGCTTTATCACTTGTAGTCGGGTATTCCCAGTCAATATCAATCCCATCTAGTTTGTTCGCGCGGATGTAACTTAGAGCTGAATTCGCAAAAGCTGTACGGTTAGCATCGGAAGAAGCAATACCTGAGAACCCTGCCGAGTTGCCCCAACCACCAACGGAAATCAGAACTTTCAGATTCGGATTTTTCTGCTTCAAGGAGACGAGTTGAGCAAGCTTACCTGTATCCCCACCGCTTACTGCATTGTTCGCTGCGTTCGCAAAAGCATAGTACACATGAGTCAACTTTGTAGCAGGAACGGTATTAATGTCAGGAAAACTCCAATCTGCTACATAAGCGCCAATGACTTTAGAAGGGGTAGTTCCAGGATTTGGCGTAGTGCTTGCAGACGTCGTAACTGAGAGAACATTACTAGCTGCAGACAGATTGCCCGCGGCATCTTTAGCCTTTACAGAGAAGGAATAAGCCGTGCTTGCTGTAAGGCCTGCTACTGTTGCTGTAGTACCTGTGACCGTAGAGCTCAGTGTGGAACCATTGTATACGTTATATCCTGTTACACCTACGTTATCTGTGGAAGCTGACCAAGCTAACGTAACACTTGTAGCTGTCTTTGCTGTGGAAGTCAGACTTGCTGGTGCTGTAGGTGCTGTTGTATCTCCTGTAGGCGGCGTTGTAGTAGTGCCACAATCGGAGATATATTTCCATGCGCCCCACGCAGCAGATTGTTGTGGATTCTCGTTCGTTGTCCACCATTTTGCCTCGTATACTTTTCCATTTTGGGAGACGCGATTCCCTGCTGTGTAAGTTTTGCTCGCATCCCAAGCGGCATCGGTACATGCGGCTACGGCCTGAATGCTGACTGCTGCCGATACATGTCCTGCCTGAACTCCAAATGAAGCGATTAACGAAATGACTAAAGATGTTGCCATAAATAGGGAGAGAAATCCCCGTTTAACCTGACCTTTCATTACCTGTGTACTACTCTTCATTAAATTACCTCCTCTTTAATTTGAACAACTTATGGGTTTTCCCCATATTCACTCGCGTAGTCCGTGCTGAGACCACCTCCTTTTAACAATTAAAGTGAATAGCACCTTAATTATCTAGGAAAGCGCTCTATTTAATAAGGGAGAGTATTTTATTAACAGGGATAACTTTTTCTAAAGTCAGGAAGGTGCTGAAAAGGAACATACAAGAAAACACAAAAAATCCTCTCTGGAATGAGAGGATTTCACTTATGCATACCATTTCGAATTTGTGTTAGTTCACATTAGAACCAAACACAAGCACATTACTGAGCGAACGACCGGGTTGGGTTAGCACCTTACCATTTGCATACAGCGCTGAAGAAGCCCCGCCGTCTAAGTTCATCGCCTGTTTCGCTCCGAGAGCTTTCATAATGGCTGCCCATTGTTGCATGGTTGCCCCGTTTACTGTCGCTAATATTAGAGAACCATCGGGCATAATCGCAATTCCGCTACGAGCTGCACTGCTTGTTAGAATTTTAGGATCGTTGAAGCCTTCAGCCTTCGCATTCAGTTCTACTTGTCCATCTCGAACGAGACGGGGACCAGCTCCAACAGCTGTAACTACGTGTTCCCATGGGAGGGAATTCCCTTGATCATCTTTGTAGACTAGGCTCTCTTCCACCGTAGATCCTTTAACAAATCGGTCAGCACTCTTTTTTTCTGAACCTGTGAATACAAGAACATAGCCATTACTTGGGATCGCTACATTCGTGTTGGTCCCTTTATCGATAACAACCCCTTTTGCAATCGTTACCGCTATACCGCCAGTGAAGCCTACTCGACTTCCTCGGTCTGGCGTGTATTTGATAATGGTATTGGCCCCATCTGATGGAGTTCTGTTCAAGAATACTGCGTACCATCCCAGTGATTGACCTTGAGGGGTGGTTACTGTTCCAGTCAATGAGCTCCGAAGTGAAGCCATTATGGCTGTACCATCTGGGAGGAATCCAATCGATGTTCCATATCCACCAAAATGAGCGAGACGTCCTTTTACAATCAACGTACCATAAGGGTCAGCCGGACCCCCATAAGCATTAAAAAATGCTCCATTAATGGCTGCGGTAGCACGGTAGTTTTTCACAATCGACGTAAATGCTTCAGTCTGTCCCACTTGTCTCTTAGCTAGTCCAAGCGTAACCGGAGTTCCTTTGGGGATAGATACCGTCTGTACTTGAAAAGCTCTTCCACCTGCTTGAACCCTTACGCTTGCTGATGTTATGGCACCCTTAGCTTCAGCAGGCTCTAATCTGATACCTATCACTATTAGAATAGTTACAATTATAAGTGCAATAGCTTTACTTATAAGACGACTTGCCTCTTGTCTTCCACTCAACCTGCCGCCACTCCCAACCATGCGCATATACTCTTCATTTCTAACTCTTCAAATTTGGAGATGACCAATTGATGATCAAATTCTAATCTGCAATGATCCATGGAACATACCAGCTCCACGTCACACCGAATGGTAGCGAGTTCTCTAGAGAGATGGAGCATCTCTAGATCTTGTTCAATCTTTGTACGTACTCCTTTAGATAAAAGCTCCAAATTGCGGAGGACACCTTCTATGTCGTGATATTCCTGAATAAGCTTCACAGCGGTCTTCTCCCCGATGCCGCGAACGCCTGGATAATTATCACTTGGATCGCCCATAAGTCCCTTAACATCAATAATTTGCCTAGGGGTCAATTGTCTTTCTTCCATTAGACTTTCTGGAGTATAGACCATGTAATTTCCATGGCCCTTTTTCATAATTAGAATACTTGTACAATCGTTCACTAGCTGGAGCATATCATGATCTCCGGTTAACACCAGCACATCCATGTCCGAACAATATGCCGAAGCTAACGTCCCAATGCAGTCATCGGCTTCAAAACCTTCCGCACTGATGTTAGGGATGCCTAGACTATCCATCACTTCACGAATCACTGAGAATTGCGGGATCAGTTCATCCGGCGCTTCGGAACGGTTCCCTTTATAAGATGGGTACTGCTCTTTGCGAAATGTTTTGCTACTCAAATCCCAACAACAGGCCACATGAGAAGGTTCGAATTTCTCCACAGCATCCCAAAAATAACGCATAAATCCGTATATTGCATTCGTCGGAAGACCTGCCTTGGTTCTGCGGATATATCCACTGGCAGCCGAAGCATAATATGCCCGGAACATTAAGGCCATCCCATCTACTAACAATAACCGTTCTCTTTCTGTACTCAAAATCTGTTCTCTCCTTCTTCAAGTCCAATCTATGACTCATCTTTTAGTTGTTTTATTCATGTCTGCAAATAGTATATCATAACCCTGCTAGCATTTATGAATGACCAATGACTGACCAAAGTAGAGTCTCTTCAGCATGTTATATCCCCTAATTATATATGAATCCTCGATCAACTACACAGACAAATCAAGGAAGACATTCTCCATAATAAGGGGACAAGCACACAATAAAAGAGAGAAAATCATAGAGTTACAAATTTAAAAATATTAGTGACAGCTTAATAAAAATCAGATCATAGCTCCTATAAAACTGCTGAAGAAAGATGAACTATTAGAAAACATTCGAGAAAGTATACTTCGAAAGAGGTCAAAAAAAACCAACCCACAACTACGGCTGGTCTTTTTGGAATAGAACACTGCTGTTCAGCACACCCATCTTAGTTTGTAATAAAAAAGTAAGCTGCACCGAAGTTTCGCGTGTGAGATAGACTAATAACTCCCCGGGCATAGGGGCAACCTTCAATATAAACCTGCGGCTGTCCACTTTGTTCCGATCTAATTTCGATGTGATGGGGAGTCAAGCTAGTATGATTCTGGTGGATGGCAATCTTTGCGGCAAGTCTAGCCGAGACACGCTCAATGAGCCTTCCTTTACTACGAATCTCCTGAATTTCTTGGGGAGTGAACCAATCCGATAGGACACTATTATTCAAGATCACTTCCAGCCGTTCATTCTCTAAAATAACAAGTGTATAGTTGTCCGAGCACTCCAGTTGATAGAGAGTATGATGGATTAACTTATCGAACATGGATTAGGACCTGTACTTGCCTATGACAAGGCTTGTATAAGTCCCCCCATAAGCAGAGGAATTGATCATGAAGGTCTCCGCTCTCTGCAAGCGCTCTGCGTGACCCGCAAGCCGAATAGAAGCAATGGGATTATCGTTAGCAATGGCTGGAATGACATGCTCCTTGAGTGCGAAGACAGCCGCCGCCGTATGAACAGGTGTTAGACCGCCAACCGCATATCCGTTCAATCCAGCTAAAGACGTGACGGGTACTTGATCTTTAAATATTCTGCGAACGGCATTAGCTTCTACCATGTCAATGTGCTTGGAGCCACGAGCATCCGTAAATATAGCATCAATCTGTTCCTTAGTCTTTCCGCTATCTTGAAGTGCTAATTCAATGGAACGGGCATAGTCTTTTCCACTTGATTGATTCCCAGCAATTCGGTAAGCATCGGAAGCGATTCCATATCCGAATACTTCTCCGTACACTTCGGCGCCTCTTCGTATCGCATGTTCTTCCGATTCTAGCAGTATCGCCGTACTTCCCCCGGACAAAGCGAATCCTCTTCCTTCACGATCAAACGGGACAGGAATGGTATCCGATAACACACCTAGTCGATCGTAACCTGCATGCAACGTTTCATTATATTCGTCTGAAGCAATAACAAGTGCAGCATCGACGATGCCATCCTTGATCATCTGATGTGCATAAATAATGGCTTGACTCCCTGACACGCCGCCCGAACAAATTGTAGTCGAAGGACCCTTAATTTGAAATGCAAGACAAATATGTCCTGCGGCAGCATTCATGACGGTATTTGGGAAAAGACTAGGATTTACTTTGTCGGCACCTTGTAATACGATGGAACGATTTACCGCTTCAACCGTCTCAATCGGACCTGAACTTGTCCCAAAAATAATAGCGATGCGTTCGCAATTATCCCTATTAACTTTAAGCTTTGCATCGTCCAGAGTCATCTTGGCACTGGCCATCGAATACTTGCTAAGCATATCCAGTCTTCGGACAACGGATGGATTGATATATTTAAGATACTGTTCATTATCCAACAAGGCTCCTACACGTGAATGGTAGACTTCATTCTGGAATGGGATATCTTGAATAGCACTCTTTCCATTCACTATTGCTGAGAAAAACGATTCCTTTCCAATACCGAGCGGTTGAACGATTCCCAATCCTGTTATCACCGTTCGATGGTGTGCTACATTTTGAGGCTCTGTAGATCTAGGGGAATGATCATAATTTTGAAAGAGAAGAGATACATTGTTACCACCAAAAGCAAAAGAATTAGATAAAACGGTATTAACCTGTTGCTTGCGGCTAGTATTCGGAACGAAGTCCAGTCCATACGGATTATGACTCTCATCAAAATTGACAGTTGGCGGAAGTGTATTATGCATCATGGACATCACACAGGTGATGGCTTCAATAGCTCCCGCCGCCCCTAACGTATGTCCTATCATAGATTTCGTACTGCTCACAGGAATGGGTTTCTTAGAATCACGGAACATATTTTTCAGTGCTGAAGTCTCCGCCGAGTCGTTGGCTCGCGTTCCCGTGCCATGACCGTTGACATAATCGATTTCATCTAAATTCAGCGAAGCTTGAGCCACCGCTGTATGCATCGATTTAAATGCACCAGCGCCGCCTGGATTCGGAGCTGTGGGATGGTAAGCATCACTGCTTAGTCCACATCCTCCCACCAAGCCAAGAATAGTCGCACCTCTGCGCTCAGCTAGATCTAATCGCTCCAAAATCAGCATCCCTGCACCTTCGGCAATGGTAATGCCTTTACTTTGACAATAAGGCGAACACGGATCACTTGAGAGCGCCTTTAAGCTATTGAACCCTGATAGCGACAGCATAGATAAGGGGTCGGTACCTCCAACAATGACCAAGTCCGCCTTCCCTGCATTAATTAGTGTTGCACCATAACCTATAGCTCCACTACTGGCCGAGCAAGCTGTAGATATAGTTATTTTGGGACCCTTCAAACGAAATCGGATACTCAAAAAATCAGCAGAGGTATGAAGCGGGTAAGCTAACAATAGCGATTCATCAGTCTGAATGTAGCCATCATGTAGCCACTGGCTATGAAATACCTCTCCGTTAGGAATGCCCCCCAGTGAAGTGCCAATTACAACACCTTTTCGATCATCACTATATTGATCCACTGGCAGGGAAGCATTTTCGAATGCTTCCCATGCTGCCGCGAAGGCAAGCTGGGAGCAGCGTTCCGTTTCGTGCAATTCTTGTTCGCTCATATACTCGCTTGGATCGAAGTTCCTGACCTCACCCACAAAGCGAGTCGACAATTTGCTAGCATCAAATCGGGTCATTTCTTTCAAGCCGCTTCTTCCTAGACGGATGGATTCCCAGAAAGCCTCCCTACCATTGCCTACAGCGCTAAGAACTCCTATCCCTGTAATCGCTACTCCCATAATGCTACCTCCTATGCCATCCGAATCGATAAGCTTTTTGCATAGATCATAGGACTTGAGACCGATTCGATAAGTTCCTGGTTGTCGAGAGCATAGGTGATGCCCGATGCAGCATATTTCACATCTATATAGGAGACTCCTATTTTGCATTTTAGCCCGGGTGAGTACAAGACATGTTGAATATGGCCTATGGTTTCTCCATCTACGACAATGGACTGGTTAGGGGAAATCTCATTAGCAGTAGACTTAAAACAGACTAATTTACGCTGTAAGCCATTTTCCAACACCTCAAGATTTGATCCTTTACCAACAAACTCTTTCCTTAGATCCATCAGCCAATTCACACCCGCCTCAACAGGCAAATAACCCGTTGCTTCGCTAGATAAATCAGGAAATCTTACTTCAAGCCTGCAAACTTCCAACGCCTCAATACCAATCGGTTGAATCCGATTCTCTCCAAGCTTAATATCGGTGGTAATATAACTCCACAATTCTTCAACTGCTTCGCTGGGCCCAAAAATTTTATATCCATACTCAGCCGTATAACCCAGCCTTGCAGCGAATAGCTCATATTCTTGAAACTCGAAAAGGGCAAAGTTCTTATAAGGCAACACTTCAATAGGAAACGACACAAGTTGCTGCATAATTTCCCATGAACGCGGACCTTCGAGCAAGATCATCTGAAGCTTGTCCGATACGTCTTCTAAAGTAACATCTTCTCTCTTATTCTTCTCAAGAATATCGAGTACTTCTTCCGAATATTGAGGCCAAATTTCAATTAAATAGTACTCGTGCATTACATAGATAATAATTTCACCCGCTATCGTTCCATTCTCATGAAGAAGTAGACAAGTTAGTGTCTGCTCTTCAGATAAAAACTCAAGATCACGAGTTACTAGTTGTTGCAGAAATTGTAATGCCCCTGTTCCTGACACACTTACTCTGGTCGTAAAAGATAAATCTAGTAGAGCAACCTCATTACGAATAGCGTGATACTCATCTTCTAATGTAGTCAGTACAGATGGCACTTCAGTATTACCGATTCGTTTTGAGGAGACCTGTCCGTTCAGACAGGCTTGATACCGTTCAATTGTTGTCGCCATAAATAAAGCCCCCCATGTATATAAATTAATAAGTTATACCTTCTCAGACACGTTAATTATGCCTTCTACAACGTTTTTTCCGTCCACATCTGCGAATACTTGGACCTGACTCATCGGTCCAAACTTGCCGACGATAGTAGCCCGCATGATGAGTTGATCGCCAGGAATTACCTTAGCCTTGAACTTCATATTTTTGAATCCTAGCAAATAACCTACCTGATCCGAAAACGGAATATCATGGGTGGCGTAATCATCCGCCTTTTCCATACTTTCGGCAATATAGATGAGGGCTATCAACTGAGCCATAGCCTCAGCAATTAGCACGCCTGGCATAACTAACTCCTCTGGGAAATGTCCTTGGAAGAAAGGTTCATTGATTGTTACATTTTTCAGCGCCGTACCTGAAACCCCAGGTTCTAATTTAGTTACTCGATCAACTAGTAAAAAGGGATAACGATGAGGAAGCATTTTCTTAATTTGATCAGCATAAATCGGCATATTTAGTTTGGTTGAAGTGTTCATAATTCACCTCTGGGATTCAATAAAATCAGCTATTTTATTCACTGAACCCAATACTTCCATATTGTCATCTGTTAACATACAATCAAATCTATCTTGCAATCCGATTGTGATCTCAAGTGTATCAATGGAATCGAGTTCTAGCCCCCGACCGAACAATGGCTGATCATCGGCAATCCATTCTGGCTGAATGCCTAGTGATAACTGTTCAATAATCATTTCTTTGACCTCTCGGCACAGCTGTTGTCTTGCTCCTACTTGGTCCAATAAATTTTCTTTTGAGTTCGTAAATGTACTCATATACATCGCTCCTTTTCGTTGAATACGTATTCAAATAGCTAATCCCCCGTCGACTACAAGACATTGCCCTGTAATGTATGAGGCATGGGTAGAAGCTAGGAATAAGACGGAACTGGCCACTTCCTGCGCTTCGCCAACACGCTGCAAGGGAATATGTCTCAAGTATTCCTGCAATTGATTCTGGGGCATATTTAAGGTCATACCTGTCTCGATAAAACCAGGTGCAACAGCATTTACGCGGATTCCGTGAGAAGCAAGCTCCTTGGAAGCCGTTTTGGTCATAGCAATGATTCCACCCTTGGAAGCCGCGTAATTAATCTGACCTGTCTGACCCGTAATCCCACTAGTTGAGGAAATATTAACTATGGAACCGGATTTGAATTTGCTCATCATCTTTGCCGCTTCCCGCATGCATAAAAAACAGCCTTTCAAATTAATATCGATGACCTCGTCCCAATTTTTGTCCCCCATCATCATCATCCAGCCATCTCTTGTAATTCCAGCATTATTCACAAGGATATCTAATCGGCCCCAGCGCTTCTTAATTTCTTGGAACATTTGCTTAATTTCTTCAGCATTAGATACATCTGCTTTGATGGCTATACCCCTTCCTTCAAAAGAAAGAAGCATGTTCGCTAACTCTTCGGAAGATCGCCCTTCTTTGGAGTAATTGCATATAACAATAGCTCCGCTCTCTAGGAAACTTCGTGCGATGGCCCTACCGATTCCTCTACTTGAACCTGTTACAAGCACAACCTGATCGTTAAACAGAAGCCTCTCTCCTTTTTAAGCCGTGTGAATAGGCTTTAATTTTTTACTTATCATGTTCCACTCTTGGATATTGCCCACGTTCAAAATCTGTTGACTTCTATCCATAGATTTAACGAGACCGCTTAATACTCTGCCAGGACCAATTTCAATTAGACAATCCGGAGCATATTGGAAAATGGTTCTCACACTGCTTGCCCACTGTACAGGTGAAATCATTTGTATCCGCATTGCGTGGTCTATATCTCCGACTTCGGTCAACTGCGTACCTGTAGCATTCATAACAATCGGGAGCTTTGGAGACGATAACTGTTCTTTGGACCATACCTTTAGGAATGCGATATTAGCTTCCTGCATAGCTTCTGTATGGAAAGCACCACTCACTTGTAGAGGAGCAATTCTGAATGCATTTCGTTCAGAAGCCAATTTTGAAGCATGTTCCACAGCCTTTACACTTCCGCTAATCACCATTTGAGTAGGTGAATTATAATTCGCAATTCGCAATATTTCCCCCGTAGTATGACGAGCTTCCTCACAAATATCAGCCACAACTTCTGCACTCAAACCCAACACAGCAGCCATCTTCCACTGACCTTTGTCTGCTGCTAAAGACATATATTTCCCTCTAAGACGTACCATCTGAAGCCCGGTCTCAAAGGAAAGGACACCACCTGCCACTAGAGCTGCATATTCTCCCAGACTATGTCCTGCTACCACAAGAGGTTGGAAGCTTAATTCGGCGCACATCATCTCGTATAGTGCAACACTTATGCCAAAGATGTAGGGCTGGATTATTTCAGTACTTAAGAGCATTTGCTTCGACTTCAAGTCCACTAGCACATCTAAAGGTAATTGAAGACTTGCTGCCACCTGCTGCATACGCTTTTTAAACATAGAAATTTGCATGAGATCTCTTCCCATACCAAGGAACTGACTACCTTGACCAGGGAAAATTAGGGCTGCTCTCATAAGAACTACTCCTTTGCTTAATTACAATAAGTTAATGAGGTACAAATGAGTTCTTCACTATAGATTTGGTATGTTCCCTTTATATGTTCGAAATCTATCTGCATCTGACGGGCTAGCTCACTGTATGGTGGATACAACTTAATCTCTAGGGAGGAATTGGCTTGAATCAGCACTTCAATTTGAAGAAAGGAAGTCGCTGGAGGTAACCCGCCCGTCAATTTAATCAAACTTTCTTTTGCTGAAAATAAAATAGGGTACAAATCTTCAGCAGTTTCGTTCCTCTCACGCTCTGAAAGAATACGGTGAAGAAAAGATATCCCGCTACGCTGTATAGCGTGTTGAAATCGACTGAGTTCCAAAATATCCATTCCAGCACGTTGTACTACATCTTTCATTGGATGACTTTGTTCGGAAAAATTCCAGCATCTAGGAACAAATCTCGATATTCTTCTGGCACTTTAGTGACCAATTTTCTCGTCTTCCTATCCACCAAGCAATGTCTGGACGTTCCTTCTACCAACACCTGTCTTCCAATCGCACGCTGAATTTGATATTGGAAGGAATACTGAGGTACTTCGGGATATCTGATCGCCACTCTTACAATCAAATCATCTAAATAACGAGCAGGTGTATGAAATTTGGCATCACAATTCATGGTAAGTACATCTACTCCGGTATTTATATAATCCAAACCCACCGTTAAAATTAAGTGTTCTCTTGCTAGATCGAAATAAGTAAAGTAGTTCGCATAATACACAATCCCTTGGGAATCTACCTCAGACCATCTAACACGTGTACGCGTCTCAAACCATTTCATTCTCCATATACTCCTTTCTTCTGCGTGGTCTCATAGGCTCCACCCACCGTCAACAGGGATGCATGTACCTGTAAGGAACTCAGCTTGCTCTGACGCTAAATATATGACTAGGGAAGCAATATCCTCCGTAGTCCCCAATCGACCTAAGGGAACATGAGATAACTCCATTAGCATTTGAGGCCCCCCTTTTACGCTTTTGGCATCTGTGACTAACGTATTGATGAACTGTGTCTGAACAGAACCTGGCAGAATCGCATTCACTCTTATTCGGTCTGGAGCCAATTCCTTAGCTAGACAACGGGTTAATTCTGTTAACATGGATTTCGTGAGACAATAAAGCATGGCCCGGTGCTCATGTATGTCCCCCAATATAGATGACAAGTTAATTATGGATGGTGAGTTTTGAGACTTTTTTAAAAGGGGCACTGCTTCCTTTATGCAATGTACCGCAGTCATAATGTTGCTAGAGAATGCCTTATTCCATTCGGAAATCTCTACATCTAAAAGGCCACCAAATTTCATCCATCCGACACCGTTGAATAATACATCTATATGTCGTTCATGAATGGCAATCCTTTGAAAACAGAGCTGAACTTCCTCGAGTTTGCATACATCACAACTCATCGGTACGTATTGAAATTCATTCGAATTTTCGGTGTTTCTTTGTAATGCCTCTGCATTACAATCCAAAGCATACACACGGAAACCTTTCTCTATTAAACGTATTGAAACTGCTAATCCAATTCCAGATGCCGCACCCGTCACGACAGCAACTTTTGACATAATATTCTCCTTATAGTCCATGCATTCTCCCATTCTTTTTTAGTTGTATAGAGTAGAACTAATTCTCACTTTGATAGACTCCGCGTGTGATGTAGGGCATGATAACAACCCCTGTAATATGTACTAATTTTCATAAGAAACGGACAAAAGATATATGCTTAAACTATCAATATTAGCTAACTTTACCTAATATACCCTATTCATGCAATAGCTGTTATTGTTAATATTTGTCGTAATATACGAAATATTAGATTATACAGTCCAATTACCTATATTAATTTCTAGGCTAGCTTTTAAAAAAAATAAAACCACCTTAATTAAGGTGGTTTTATCGTACTTATATATTTATTTGAATTTAAAATATAGAACAGGGTTGGCTCTATCCCCAGACTTCCGAGAACATATCTTCTTTAAAGCCAACTGTAACCCTGGTTCCATCCGTAACAATAGGCCGCTTTATTAACTTACCATGGGAAGAAAGCAATGCGATTTGCTCTAACTCACTTAAAGTAGCGAGCTTATGCTTCAGACCAAGTTCCTTATATACTTCCCCACTCGTATTGAAGAACTTCTTCAGATCCAAACCGCTGTGCTCAACTAGTTGTGTCAGTTCCTGTTCAGTTGGGGGAGCCTCAACGATATGCCGCAGATCTAATTCATAACCAGCCGCTTGCAACCATTTTACTGCATTACGACAAGTGCTACACTTGGGATATTGATAGATAATTAATGTACTCAATGCAAATCACACTCCACAATCACAATGATTTAGTATTGACCGCTATTCATGTATTAATTGATTTTTTAACATTTGCATGTCTATTGGAAGTGGGGCTTCAAACACCATAGGCTCACCACTTAAAGGATGTACAAAACCAAGCTCTGCTGCATGTAAAGCCTGACGTGGAATCCAACTATCCCGACGGTCGATGACTTTAAGATCATCCTCTGTCCACTGACCTCGATCGTTATGACAATACATCTTGTCGCCAATTAATGGATGTCCCATAGATGTCATATGCACCCGGATCTGATGCGTTCTCCCGCTACCAAGCCGCAGCCCCACAAGAGATGAGTGAGAGTAGGTCTCTAGTGTCTCATAAAATGTCAGCGCCTCATAACCATCTGGCGTTACAATTCTGCGATGAGGCTCTAAGGGATCTCTATCAATCGGGCCTTCGATTTGTCCTAGCAGAGGATTGGGGTGTCCATGTACCAGCGCTTTATATTTCTTCATCACTTGTCCGGCAATCATTTGCTCCGAGACATGCTGATGAACATAAGCATTTTTGGCAATAGCCAGCACGCCGCTCGTCTCTTGATCGAGTCTATGTATCGGGCGAAATCGTACCCTTTCTCCTTTTTGCTGCCAGTAATATACGACTCCATTAGCCAGAGTTTCAGTATAATGACCATGCGTGGGATGAACAATAATTCCAGGCGACTTATTAACGACGAGTAAAGCTTCATCTTCATAAAGGATATCAAAATCAATAGCTTGAGGCAGGATATCCTCACTGCTCTCTTGCTCCAGACGAATGGCGATGAGATCTCCCTTTTGCACAGGAACGCTAATATATACCCGTTCGCCATTCACTGTAATTCCTTGATCGGTTAACTTGATTTTTGACATCAATTTGCGGGATACTCCTAATCTGCGCTGTAATACCGTCTTCAAGAGCATACCCTCATCAGATGCAGGAACGACATAGGTAATTGGGGAATAATATTCAGTGTTCATTTCGTACGGAATACGTTAGCGCTTCGCTCGTAATCTATATCCCTAACCCCTTCTCTAGCATTCGCTGTTCGCGATATAGAGAAAAACAGATCCGATAATCGGTTCACATATTTCAGTACTTCCGGATTTATCTGCGTTCGTTCCCCTAAAGTCACAATACGACGCTCGGCACGGCGGCAAATAGTGCGGCATACATGAAGCACTGAAGCTAGCTGTGTCCCCCCTGGCAAAATGAACTTCTCCAGAGCAGGATTCTCCTCTTCATAGGCATCAATCCACTTTTCTAATATTTCAACCATAGAGGCCGTAACTTTATAACGGGACTCAGTCACATTCACAAAAGCAAGGTCTGATCCACAGTCGAACAGCTCATGTTGGATTTGCAGCAAATGTTCTCTCATATCTGTAAAAATGTCGATCTCGGCTAGACTAATCGCCTGTCCTACAAAGCTATTTAATTCATCTAATGTACCATAGGCTTCAATACGCGAATCATCTTTACTTACTCTTCCTCCAATTACGGAGGTCTGACCCGCATCACCTGTTCTTGTATAAATATTCATGTGAAAAACCTCCTCTTTCAGCCCGTATGTCCTATAAGAACAATATATCATAACCCGTTCGCTTCTATACGTCAAAAAGAAAAGAGGACCCTGTACAGGACCCTCTTGGTAGCGCATATTCTGATGAGGTGCATGCTTCTTATTTATGATGGCGATTCTTCATAAACTCATTAATCTTCAAGTCAAGTAGACTACTAATCTCAATGACGATCTCGGCTGTAAAAGATTTCTCTTGCAGGAAGAGTCTTTCCATCTTACTGCGGAGCAGTAGAATCTCGTCTTCCAAGGAATCGGACTGGGGTGAAGTGAAGCCGCTGTCTTTGTTCATCCAGTGGTCCAATTTATTGCTCTCTGCAATATAACCACCGTATTGTTCGGGCAAGTTATAATCTCCACGATACACGCGCGATCCCTCCTTGAAAAATGACAGCTGTATATTCATACAACCAAAAAGCTTCTACACAAAAATAAATTATAGCACGAGCCCAACCCAGTTATCAACCACAAAAACTAATATTTGTTAATTCCCGAGTTTGATCTGGTGTACTAGTTCACCCATACGATGAATCGCTTCATTTAGATTGGATACTGAAGTAGCATAAGAGCATCGAAGGAATCCTTCTCCCCCAGCTCCAAATACATTCCCTGGTACTGCAGCAACTTTCGCTTCAAGTAACAAACGTTGTGCAAACTGTTCAGAAGATAGTCCTGTTGAAGTAATACTAGGAAAAGCATAAAATGCACCCTCAGGTTCATGACAAGTTAGACCGATATCTCGGAGTCCCTTCACTACAAGGCGTCTACGCTGATTATAAGAATCAATCATACGATCCTTTTCTTCTAGACCATTCGTCAAAGCTTCTAGTGCAGCTACCTGTCCCATCACTGGAGCGCACATGACCGTATATTGATGAATCTTGAGCATCGCGTAGATCAGTTCAGGATGCCCGCAAGCATACCCCATACGCCAGCCCGTCATCGCAAATGCTTTGGAGAAGCCACTAACCAGAATCGTACGATCTTTCATGCCTGGAAGCGCGGCAAAGCTTGTATGGCGCTGATTAAAGGTAAGTTCTGCATAGATTTCATCTGATATGACAATTAAATCATGCTCTTCCACCAACTTAGCGATGGGAAGCCAGTCTTCATACGTCATAATTCCGCCCGTAGGATTACTAGGATAATTCAAGATTAATACTTTTGATTTCGGAGTAATCTTGGCACGTAGCTGATCTGCCATCAGTTTGAAATCATCTTTGGCAAATGTCTCGATCTCCACAGGCACTCCGCCACTAATCGACGTGATAGGAGAATACGAGATATAGCATGGAGCTGGCACAAGAATCTCATCTCCTGGGGAGATTAAAGCTCGAAGAGCAAGATCAATGGCTTCACTTCCCCCTACGGTAACCAGCACTTCATCTTGAGGATTATATTCTACTTGGAAGCTGTCATTTAAGTAATGGCTGATGGCCTCACGAAGTTCAGGAGTTCCTGCATTGGAAGTATAGCTCGTATACCCTCTCTCGAGAGAGTACACACAGGCTTCACGTACATGCCAAGGGGTGATAAAATCAGGTTCCCCTACGCCAAGCGTAATGATATCCTTGCTTCCATTCGCTAGATCAAAGAAACGACGAATTCCCGAAGGCTGCATCTCTTGAACCCTAGGCGTTAGGTAAGAGCTCATCGATTTGACCGCCTGTTCCTTGGACTGTTCTTCTTGATTAATTAACATGACATAACTTCCTTTACGGAGATATCACAAGACGATGATCTTCTTCATGGTCCTCGAAGACGATACCATCTTGCTTATATTTTTTTAGAATAAAATGAGTTTTGGTGGAAAGAACTGATTCCAATGTTGACAATTTGTCGGATACAAAACTCGCGACTTCTTTTAAATTCCGACCCTCAACTTCAACAAGTAGATCATAGGCTCCCGACATCAAATATACGGATTTCACTTGTGGAAATAAATATACACGTTCCGCAATCGCCTCAAACCCACGGCCACGCTCCGGCGTAATCTGAACCTCAATGAGTGCTGTGACTTTCTCATCATCTAACTTCGTCGGATTCACTACTGTTGCATACTTAACGATAACATGGTCCTCTTCAAGCTCTCGAATCGCGTTCTTAATGTCATCTTGTGAGACGCCAAGGAGAGTAGCCAATAGCTCAGGACTGTGTCGGGCATCTTCTTTGAGAAGATCCAGCACCTTCAGTTTCAATTCGCTTAATTGTTTCATACATTACCTCCAGCGCTCTTTCTTACGTCACTTCAGTCCTCGCACCTTTAATGCAGCAGGGAAGCAAAGTTCGTTGTATCTATATTACATGATTTTCTATGTTCTGCAAACAAAAAACCGTCACTCCATGTAAGGTTCGCATGGATAAGACGGTCCATTTATTAACTGCTTAATTCCCCTTCTAGAAGGGTTAATTATAGTAAGTAGGCTGACTGTTAGGTTGATGCTCTGGAACATTAGGCTGGCTATAATTGGATAAATTTGATGTTTTTTGTTGTGCAAATTGTTGGGCTTCTTGCTGTGTCTGTCTAGCTTGCTGAAGTTGCTTATCGACTTCTTGTTTTTGCACAGGTGCTGCAGCCGTATACATATTGTTCTGCTTCATAATGTCGAAAAGTTCTCCTTGAAGTCGGAGTGTGTTGTCTGTAAGCTGGGTGAACATTTGCCGGACATCAGGACATCCGGCTTCCGTAGTTGCTGTCGAATATTCCCGAGCTATGCGTCTAAGATCAGCCAAAATGATGTTCAGAATATCTTTCTCTGGAATTAGCGCATTGTTATTTGGCATATTCATTTAACATTTCCTCCTTCTTAGTGAGCCTGTGTTGGAGCAACTACAGAATGCTTTTGTAATGCATCTGTTAGCTGCTGAAGATGTTGTTCATGTTCGGAAATGTACTGAACTAGCGCTTGTTGAATGGTTGGGTTTTGTGAAATCGTCGCCGCAACCGCACATTGCTTGATTTGACGATCTTCACTAGATATGGAATCGGCAATGTAGTCTAATTCCTTGCTACTTAGCGGTTGTAGATTTATTTGATTCAATTCAGTCTTCCTCCTCTGTTCATTTCGTCCTTGACTTCACCTATTATTTTCAAAGACAGAATCAATTATTCTGTAAATTTGTCCATAAAAAGTATTTATAGATAACTTACTTTGTTGATCAGAATAGTAATTTAAAAACTGAATTTAATGTAAAAGGGGATTATATAGATGAAGCTACATGCTGGCACTTTACTTTGGGAGAATACACTATTGAACAAACCAGAATACCCAGCACTACAAGAGGATGTAGAATGTAACGTATTAATTATTGGTAGTGGTATGGGAGGAGCCCTCTGTTCAGCCAAGTTAGCCGAGAAGGGAATCGATACCATTCTCATTGACAAAGGTCCAGTTGCAGGAGGTAGCTCTACAGCCAATACGGGACTTCTCCAATTCTCAAATGACAAGACGTTGACTTCATGTATTCATACGTTTGGTGAAGAAATCGGCGTTCAATTTTATACCCTATGTAAAGAAGCGGTTACCGATCTTGCTGAGATGGCGAAAAAGCTTGATATCGATCCAGAATTCATCCCCCGTAGCAGTCTTTATTTTGCTAGTAGTGAAGATGATATTCCTATGTTACAAGAAGAATATGATACCTTAATAAAATTTGGTTTTCCTGTCGAATGGTGGGATGCAACTACAATTAATCATCACTTTCCATTTGCAAAACCAGGTGCGATCTATACGCATGGTGATGCAGAAGTAAATCCATATCGCTTCGTACATGGCTTGGTGGATTATGCTTCCAAACATGGAGTGCGCGTATTTGAACATACCCCCGCTACTGGCATGCATTTTGAAGAAAATGGGGTTTTGGTCTTCAGTGGAGATTATCGAATTCGGGCCAAGCAGGTCATCTTTGCCTGCGGTTATGAGACCCAAGAGATGAAAAAAGACCGGGGTGCCGTACTCATGCAGTCTTATGCTATTGCTACGGAAGTTACAAATGCTGTCGATTCATGGCATGAACGATGTCTGATCTGGGAGACGGCAAGACCCTATCTCTATATGCGAACTACAGCTGAAGGACGAATCGTAATTGGTGGTTTGGATGAAGAACTTCATCATGGAGTATTAGATGAGGCTCGGCATCTCTCCCAAGGAAAAGAATTAATTGATACATTGCATGCTTACTTTCCAGAGACCGCTCCAACTCAGGCTGAATATGCATGGGGTGCAGTTTTTGGGGGAACACACGACGGACTTCCTTTCTTTGGACCTCATGAGGATTACCCTCACTGCTTTTTTGTTGAGGGATACGGAGGGAATGGTACGGTTACAAGCATGCTAGGCGCTACTTTAATTGCGGATATTATCTCGGGTACGGATCGGCCTGAACTTGACCTCTTTGCTCTAGATCGGACAAGCAAGCCCAATCCACCTACAACAAGCTAAAGTTCATACTAGTATTCAGACAAAAGTAATTAGAACAGAGCAACAAAGTAATAAGAAAATGAATAGCAAGGTAATTAGAAATAGAATAGATTGAATAAAAATAACCCAGCTCTTACTTAACGTAACAATACTAATGCTAACGTTAGGTAAGAGCTGGGTTCATTGCTACTTATAGATGTAATGTCACAGTTAGGGCTGAATGATCTTCTGTATCATACGAAGTTTGTCTTCCTCAACGAGAAATCTACTTACATGGAAGCAGGATGGACATACATATACACTAGTACGGTAAGCCTCTTCCAGGATGGGCTTCAAATTTGTTACTTGAGCCGTAGCTACGGCCGTATTCTGCTCTTGACCTGCATATAGCATGTAAGCTCTACATTGCGGACATTCGGGTACGTCTTCCTGCTGGTTCAGCCTTTTTTCGACAGCAGATTCATATTCAAGCGGGTCTGAACCTGCGGCTGAAAAGGTATTGATGTGCTTAACCATCCTTGGATTAACCTCTTCTTCATCTCCCCAATAGCCAAGCATGGCTTTAGGATCTTCATCCATATCCTCAGGCGCTCCAGACTCTTCCTCTTCTCCTAGATCAATTTGCAGCGTCCGATACCCCTTTAGTTCATTATGACAATGAGGACATTCTTCTTCCGGTCCAATTTCCTCATCCCATACAATTTCAGTCTGACACCAAGGGCATATTGTCGTTTCCATAGATGTACTCCTCCTTATTTAAAGTGTGAATTATGATCTTGCCATATAAATAATCCCGGCGACAAAAAAGACTACCGCGGCGACAAATAATACACGTACTAAATTTTTGAGCATAGATCCTCCTTCATTCCAGCAACAGCTAGCCTAGAGCGCTTATCAATTCAGACTGGCACCAATTAAGAATGAGAGGGATACCGAAATAGATAGAGCTAGAACACCTACCGCACGATTATCTTCAGCGATCTCCCGATCAATTCGAAATACTGGGGTTACGAACTCGAAGAGCAAATAAGAAAGAAACAGCAATACAGTTCCGATAAATGACCATACGATAAAATCATAAATGGTCGCCTTGCTTGATGCATAGCGGAAAATATTACATATCCCGAAAATTTTGCCCCCTGTAGCCAGAGCTGCGGCCATATTTCCGCGCTTGATTTCTTCCCAGCATCGATATCTTGCAGCCCACTCAAAACAAGACAGGAATACAATTAACTCTAAAATCGCTACTGAAAACAGACCTAATGTCATCCCTAATGGATGTTGCAGTATGGGATCCACTGATCCAATCATGTTGGGTCCCTCCCCCATTACTTGAGTTCTGCTACAGTCACTCCCATGCCGCCTTCACCATAATTCCCGATCCGATAGCTCTTCACGTTTTTATGCTTACGCAAGTATTCCTGAATTCCGGTTCTTAGAATGCCTGTGCCTTTGCCATGAATGATGTGGACCTGACCTAGATTACCGAGGAATGCTTCATCAATGAAGCGATCTGCTTCCATAAGGGCCTCTTCTAGATTAGCTCCACGCAAGTCAAGTTCACTACGTACATTCTCGTCTCGAGTTCGTTTCAAGTTCGTAACGGTCCGCTGTGCCGGACGCTCTGCTGCTGCATGCTGTATTAGTTCCAAATCATCCAAAGCGACTTTCATCTTCATGATCCCTAGTTGAACCACCGCTTCCTTACCGGATAATTCAATTACGGTCCCTCGCTGATTCAAGCTATATACACGAATATCATCACCGGGACCAATAGTCTTCGGTTTGAGCGCCTTTCGGACGGCTGCTGCCTTCTTCCTCGGTGCAGGTTCTGCTTCATCTAGCTGTTTGCGTGCCGCAATCAGTTTGTGCTCCTTGACGGATGCTCCTTCTTCCATCGCCAGTTTCCTTAGGTCTTGAATGATTTGCTCCGCTTCACTTCGTGCTTTAGTAATTATTGCTTTGGCCTCTAATTCTGCTTTCTCTAGACGTTTATCCCGCTGCTGCTCTAATTGTTCTAATTCGGAAGCATGACGAGCCTTTAACAGTTCAAGTTCCTGCCTTAGCGTTCCAGCTACTTCCCGTTCTTGTTCTGCGCCTAGACGATTTTCTTCCAAGGAAGCAATCATATTCTCTACTCTTAAATCCTCTTCCTTCACTTCACCCCGAGCAAAATCGAGGATATCAGACGGCAATCCAAGACGGGAAGCGATAGCAAAGGCATTACTTCGCCCGGGTACGCCTATGAGCAGGCGATAGGTTGGACTCAGCGTATTCACATCAAATTCCATACTTGCATTGATAACGCCTTTACGTTCATAGGCATAGGCCTTAAGTTCGCTGTAATGTGTTGTAGCTACCATCCGGCAGCCTAACGCATGAATATGTTCCAATATAGCAATAGCTAGAGCCGATCCTTCCGCAGGATCCGTACCTGCACCGACCTCATCTAAAAGCACAAGACTCTTCACCGTCATTTTGCGCAATATCGAGACGATATTGGTCATATGACTAGAGAATGTACTGAGATTCTGTTCGATACTTTGCTCATCTCCGATATCCGCATAGATCGCATCAAAGACACAGAGCTGACTTCCGTCCTCAGCGGGGACAAAGAGCCCAGACATCGCCATTAGACTAAGCAAGCCGATCGTCTTCAGGGTAACGGTCTTACCACCCGTATTCGGCCCTGTAACGATAATCGAAGTGTGCTGATTACCAAGTTCCACTTCAATAGGGACAACCTGTCCGATGGGAATCAGCGGATGTCTACCACGCTTGAGCTTCAAGAATCCCCGATCATTCATCATCGGAAGAGTAGCTTTAAGTTCACGTGCCAGTCTCGCTTTGGCAAAGACAAAATCAAGCTGAGCTAGCACATCGCAATCATACAGAAGCAGCTCGGTCTGTTCTCCAACAAGGGCGCTTAGCTTTTGTAGTATGACTTCAATTTCGCGTTCTTCTTTCAGGCGAGCCTCTCTCAGTTTGTTATTCATCGCAACAATGGACTCCGGCTCAATAAACAGCGTAGCTCCAGAACCGGATTGATCATGGACAATCCCGCCGAAATGCGCACGATATTCGGCTTTCACCGGAATGACAAAGCGGTCTCCTCGAATAGTAATCAATTGATCTTGGAGCATTTTGGCTACAGAGGAGGAACGAATCATAGCATCCAGTTTCTCACGAACTCGAACTTCCCCTCCACGCAGTTCGCGACGAATTTGTGCAAGCTCAGCGCTTGCGGAGTCTAGGATTTCGGCTGTATCACTAACACAAAGTTGAATTGACTGCTCTAAAGACTTCTGCTCACTGATTTCGTGGCATAGAGTAGAGAGAAGGCGCAGCTCGTCTTCTTCGTGGAACGCAAGCAGGTACCTTTTTAGGCGACGAGCACCAGAAAGGGTGGTCTGCACCCCCAGCAGTTCCTGCGGGCCCAGCGTACTGCCAATACGCGCTCGCTTGATCGCCAAGGTAACGTCCACAATTCCGCCAAAAGGAGGTGCTCCTTTGATCCGATCGACTTTGAATGCTTCATCTGTTCCCTGAAGCCGTAGTTTGACATCTTCCAAATTAGAGACAGGTAGCAATCGCTCTGCCATATCCTTGCCTAAGGATGTTTGGGCGAATCCTGCTAATTTATTTAAAATTTTACGATATTCTAAGGTATGAAAAATTTTCTCATCCAAGGATGTTCACAACTCCTCTCGGGTATGCATACATTATAAACGAAATTGCTATTGTTACGCTATTTCAATGCCTGTACACATAAGCTTAAACTGGCAGGTACATTCTAATCTTTATACGTAAGGCAGCTAAATAAAAAGTCAGGGAGGCTGATTCATGAGTTTTTTTGGGCACATTATACGTTTTGTCGTATCCGCACTGGTTCTGATGTTTGTGGCATGGCTGGTACCTCACTTTTCCGTGGGCGGTTTCGGTAGTGCTTTGTTGCTTGCTCTAGTTATCGCACTTCTAGGCTGGATCATCGAAGGAATCCTCGGCACACGAGTGACCCCGTTCGGAAGAGGGATTGTCGGGTTTTTAGCTAGTGCGCTGGTCATTTGGCTATCCCAATATGTAATGGGTCATGTATCTGTTTCTGTAACTGGCGCTTTGCTGGCTGCTTTAGTTATCGGCATCATCGATTTATTTACACCTCTTGCCACACCTTTCAACACGCGTTAATATTGAATACAAAAAGCCTCCGTTCCCAAAGAACGGGGGCTTTGCTCTTGTATGCCCATGTGCTATCGTTACGCATAGACCACTTTATTTTTACCCGTTCGCTTAGCTTTATATAAAGCATCGTCTGCTTTCCGAAAAAACTGTTCCTTCCCATCCCCCGGGAGATAACTACATATTCCTATACTAATGGTTATGGGCTGCCCTTGGGTTCCCGCAAAAGGTAAGTTCTGTATGCCCATTCGAATCTTTTCGGCTTGCGCACAAGCTTCTTCATTTGAGGTATCGGTAAAAATGACAGCGAACTCCTCACCCCCATAGCGAACAGCGAAGTCATTAGGGTTCAGCAAATCCGTAATTTTTCCTGCCACTTCTTTGAGCACAATATCTCCTACCCAATGACCCAGCGTATCATTAATTTGTTTGAAGTTATCAATGTCGAGCAAAGCCAGCTGAACAGGTATGCCGCTCGTCTCGCAATGTTCAATGAGACTATCCAAGTACTCATGAAATGTCTTTTGATTATATAGTCCCGTCAGTGCATCGATCTTCAAAAGCTTATCTGAGATCACATTCTCTACGATTAATTTCTGCTCCGATTGGACCAAAGATTCCATATGGTGTGTCATTTCACGAGACCGCATTAACACAGCATGACCAACTTTCACTCCTAAAACAATCAGAGCAATAACTAATAACCATCCTAACCAACCCTCGGTCTCATGAACTCTATGAGAGCTAATAAAGACTAAGGTATAGATAATTATACTGGTCCAACCCGCCACATACAGCATCGTCAAGTCAAAAAATACCAAAGACAGCATGATTGGAATTAATAAAATAAGCTGAGCTACATCAATATATGGCATCATTACAAAGAAACCTAAATCACTGATACACACTCCACTGATCAGAAGATTACGGTGTGAAACGGTACCCTTCCAAATCTTCCATTCCGTATATTTTAATATGAATAAGATCAAGAGATCTAGACCTACAATAAGTTCAACTGCAAAGGGTGAAGTGATACGTACATTCGGTATCATATAGATTACTTCTGCTGCTAGAAGAACGACAGCTGACCACCAATAACCATTCATAAATTTCCGGGTCCAGTCTGCGTTGCTACTCATCTTAGATAAGCTTCGAATATCCATCCCCTACTTCAATTCGTATTGAATATATCAGAAATATTATATCCTATTTCTCCCTTCTGTCCAGACAACGCGGCCCAGTTGTTCACGAATCCTTCATAGGAGGGGATTCAAAAACCAGACTATTTACGGTACGATAAGACTAGCTTCTATTTGACTTCATCAAACTAAAGGAGATAGATATGAGAAAAATTACAACACTTATGTTGTCCATGCTATTGATTTTCCTTCTAGCTGCTTGCGGAAGCAGTAAAAGTGGAAGTGCAACCACGGATTCAAATGTAGTCCCACAATATGAAGTGAACATCTCCGCTACGAATTATGCCTTTGACAAGAAAGAATATCGCCTCAAAAAAGGAGTTCCCGTCAAACTTATTTTTAACAATGTGAAAGGGAATCATAGTGCTCTCATCCCTCAGCTTAATGTTCAACTTGATGCTAGCCATACTTCCGCAGTAGTTACCCCTAAGGAGGCAGGAGAATTTGAAATGGCCTGCTCCATTATGTGTGGTACTGGACATTCTCAAATGATTACTAAAATTATCGTTGAATAAAATAAAGACAGCTTACCTTAAGGTAAGCTGTCTTTATTTGTCTCATTTTTGATTTACTGCCTCTGATCTTGCTCAATCAGTTCAATCCACTCATTGTATTCCATTTGGAGTTTAGCATATTCGTCCTTAAGACGCATGAACTCTTCCTGATGGGTATGATTCCGATTTCTCTCCATTTCCCGCTCCGTTTGTAACAATCGATATTCATGGGAGATGACTTCGTATTTGCTACCTAGATCTTCAAGCTGATCTTGCAAAGCCTTACGTTCTGATTCCAGACTACGTTTATCATGAGATAGTGTGCTAGAAACTTCATCTGCTGCAGCCACTTGCTTCTCCCAAGTCTCTAATTGTATGGTTAGAGCCTTCTCAGCTTCTTGAATATTCGCAAGAGATTCTTCAGCCGATTCACTGCGGATTTGCCATTCTAACTCACGATTCTCGCTTTCTTCTAACGCATGTTGTTTGTCCCGCAAAAGCTTGTCAATGCGGTCTTTCTCCGCTTGCAATTCTCTGATCTGACTCTGAGTTGACTCATATCTCTTCTCCAGATTACCGAAGCGTTCCGATGCTTCATGTTCATGCTTAGATTTAGTATCAAGCAGTCGTTCAAGCTCTTGAATCTTACCATTTGCTTCTTCTACTTCTTCTAATCTTCGAAGCTGCTGAAGTTCCTCGGTTTCCAATTGATCTTTCAGCGAAGTTACTTCAGCTTGCGCCATTCGCAATTGTTCTTGTACTGAGGAATTAAAGCGGGTTGCCGCACGTTCTCGTTCGGTGATAGCTTCTAATGATTGCTCTAATGTAACCATTTTACCTTGAGCTTGCTCCACTTCTTCTAATCGCTGAAGCTGCTCGAATTGTTCCTCTTCCAATCTGCTTCTCAAGGACGTCACTTCATCTTCCGATGCTTTTAGTCCTTGTTCTAATCTATCACTATGCTCAGCTGAGCGACGTTCCTGATCCATACTTTGTTGTAATGCCTTCTCCAAATCACGAATAGTGACATGGGCTTGTTCGACTTCTTCCAACCGCTCTAGTTGCTGAAGTTTCTCTGCGTCTAATCGTTCTTTCAGGGAAGCTACTTCCCCATGAGATTGATCTAGCTCTTGCTGAAGCTTCTGATTATGGCTCAATGTGCTGCGCTGTTGTTCCGTAAATTGCTGTATTGCCTTCTCCAAATCACGAATAGTGACATGGGCTTGTTCGACTTCTTCCATCCGCTCTAGTTGCTGAAGTTCTTCTGCATTTAGTCGTTCTTTCAAGGAAACTACTTCCTCATGAGACTGTTCCAATTCTTGCTGAAGCTTCTGATTATGGCTCCATGTGCTGCGTTGTTGTTCCGTGCTTTGCTGTATTGCCTTCTCCAAATCACGAATAGTAACATGGGCTTGTTCGACTTCTTCCAACCGCTCTAGTTGCTGAAGTTCTTCTGCATTTAGTCGTTCTTTCAGGGAAGCTACCTCTCCCTGGGATATTTCGAGTTCTTGTTGTAACTTCTCATGTGCAGCTGCTGAGGTACGTAGTTGCTCATTGCTAGAATGGAGATCTTGCTCCATTTTGCTCATTTTAACAGTTGCTTGCTCTATTTCTTCCAAACGCTCAAGTTGCTCCAACTCTTCATTATCAAGTTGTTCTTTGAGAGAGTTCACTTCATTGTGAGCTGTTTGCAGCTTAAGCTGTATTCCTTCATTATGTTTTGCTGCTTTACGTTCCCGTTCCAATGCTGCTTGATGAGACTGTTCTAATTCTTTCAATTTTGCCGTCTCTTGTTCAAGCTGCTCTAGCTTTTGCATGTGCTGAATCTTTTCAGATTCTAATTGATCTTTAAGAGAAGCCAGCTCATCTTGAGCCGTTTTGAGTCCTTGTTCTAAAACTTCATTATGTTCTGATGCTTGCAGGGTATCCACTTCAAACTGAGTAATTTGCTCTTGATATTTTTCTGCAGCTTGTCGTAAAGTAGCGATATTCTGTGCGGATTTAGCCGCATCGTTCCTCAACATTTCTTCGCGCTTTTTGGCTTCGTCTAGTGACTGCTCTAAAGTTTTAATTGATGCTTGTGTGATCTCATCCTTTTTCTCTGCTTCAGTTAGACGATTCTCTAGAAGAGTCGCATGTTCTTTGAATTGAATGAGGTCCGCGGAGGAGACTTTCTCTCTTTGCGCTGATTGCTTAAGCAGTTCATCGCGCTTAGCCGTCTCTTTCTTCTCCATTGTTAACTGCTCTTCGGCTGTTCTCAGCTTCGTTTGAATTTGTTGAGTATTCGTCTTTTGATCGCCTAGTTGCTTCTCCAAGGTTTGGATACGCTCCGTGTGTTTACGAGCTACATTATCCTGTTCTATGCCTTTAAGCTCAGCTACTCGCTTTTGTTCAATAGCGTCCTGCTCCATAGAACGAATCTGTTCGTTCAATTGTTGTTGTCCTTGCTGACTTTGCTTGTACCGTTCTTCCATTTCATCAGCTTGGGATTGAAGCAACGTATAATGAGATTCCTGCTCAGCAATTTTGGCGTCTAAGCCCTTCTTTTGCTGATACAGTTCATTGAGTTCTTGTTCAAGCATACTCATTTTCTGCACTTCTTCAGCCATATGCACGGCAGCAAGCACCGCGATTCTCGGAATATCTAAATAAGCATGTGCTTTTGCAATTTCCATCATCTTATCGTTCACTTGCCGGGCTACTTGACGCGTATATTCAGCATTGCTGCCAACAATTTTATAGGCATTACCATAGATTTCAACAGTTACACTAATTCGTTCGGGATTAGTCACAGGTTGTACCTCCTTAAGATCTGATGTCGAGTTCTTGATGTCATAGCTAACTTACAAAAAACCACACCGAATCACATATAGAATAGATTCGATGCGGTCTGCTGTTCTCCTGCTACTTCCTTAATTCAGCGTCAAAACTTTGCACCAATTCATTCACGACTTTATCATGCACCTGAGTAATATCTTCTTCGGTCAATGTACGGTCTTTATGTTGGTACGTTAGGGATATTGCAATGCTCTTTTTGTTCTCTCCAAGCTTACTACCTGTGAAAACATCGAAAACTTGAACGTGGGTCAACCACTCGCCTGCAGATTCACGGATGGAACTCAGCAAAGAACCAGCTTCTACAGTAGTATCTACTACAAGGGCAATATCTCGCTCAACCGATGGGAACTTAGGTAGTTCACGAGATACGATAACGCGGTTAGCATGTTGATATAATGGTTCAAGAAGAATTTCAGCTACATAGGTATCATCCAAATCCTTATTGCGTGCTAGGTCAGGATGAAGCTGCCCCAATACACCTACGCGAACTTTGTGATCATGCACATTTAAAAATAGGGAAGCAGAGCGTCCAGGGTGGAATCCCTCAGGTCGATCGGCTACGTAGGATACGAGATCTGTCAGTCCAAGGTAAGTGATTACACTTTCAACTGCACCTTTTAGATCGTAAAAATCTACTTTTTCTGCAGGTACATTCCACTGCTTCTCTTGACGTAGTCCCGCGAGGAAAAAGCCTAACACCGACTGTTCCTTTGGTTGACGAGTCAATTTATCTTCTTCGGTCAAAAATATATTTCCAATCTCGAATAATGCCAAATTGTCTTGCTTCCGGTTTCGGTTATATGCAGCGATATGCATAAGTTCAGGAATCAAGCTTGTTCTTAGCACACTGCGATCTTCACTCATCGGAAGGGATAATTTCACAGCCTTGTTCACACCCGTAAGTGTTGGGAATAGGGCTGTTGAAGATTCATGAGTAAAGGAATAACTAATGACTTCATTCCATCCTCCGTGTGTGAGTAACCCTCTTAAGCTTCTACGCAGTGCTTGATTACGTGTATAACCACCTGAAGTCGATTTACCTTCAATTGAAGTCGTAGGAATGTTCGAGTACCCATGAAGTCTTGCAATTTCCTCAATCAAATCTACATCTCGTGTGATATCGCCGCGGCGTGTAGGTACGATTACTTCCACTTCCCCAGGACCATCAGCAAGTTCAAAATTCAAACGTCCAAAGATTGTTTTCACTTCGAGCATGGAAATATCCGTGCCCAAGTAAACGTTAAGCTTGTCTAACGAGAGCTTAATTCGCTTCTCCTCAGGCTTTGATATCACTTCTTCCACCGTGCCATGATACACCGTTCCACCTGCATATACAGCAATTAGACTTGCTGCGCGATCTAGTGCGGGAATGACGTTGCTTGGATCCACTTCTTTCTCGAATCGAAGCGAAGCTTCGGAACGAAGACCCAGCTGACGAGATGTCTTACGTACACTTCCTCCGTCAAATCTAGCGGATTCAAGCACAATATTTACCGTCTGATCTGTGACTTCG
This sequence comes from Paenibacillus shirakamiensis, assembly GCF_017874255.1. Lineage (GTDB taxonomy): Bacteria > Bacillota > Bacilli > Paenibacillales > Paenibacillaceae > Fontibacillus > Fontibacillus shirakamiensis. Next base: position 95,165 of record NZ_JAGGLD010000002.1, read on the forward strand.
GAATTCAGCCCCCCCATAACTCCTGCAAGGGCAATCGGTGTACGTTGTCCGTCTGAAATCAAGAGTGCACCCGCTTCGAGCTTACGCTCTTGTCCATCTAAAGTGGTCATCGTTTCGCCATCTTCAGCTTGGCGAACAATAATGGAATTCTCAGCAATATGATCGGCATCAAAGGCATGAAGAGGTTGACCATATTCCATCATGACATAATTCGTAATATCTACGATGTTATTGATCGGCCGAACTCCTGCGGCTGCCAATCGATTCTGCATCCATTGCGGGGAAGGAGCAATCTTCACATGCGTAAAATAACGTGCTGCATAGTGACTGCAAAGATCATGAGCTTCTATGGAAATACGCAGATGATCCTTAGCTTCATCAGCAATTTCAATCAGTTTCTTATCAGGCTCTGGAAGCTTCACTGATCTTCCTAAAATTGCACCCACCTCATACGCTGCACCAATCATGCTCAAGCAATCCGAACGGTTAGGAGTCAAGTCGAAATCTAATACTTGATCATCTAGACCGAGCACGAGATTAATCGGTTGTCCTACGGAGATATGTTCAGGAAGTACGAGAATACCTTCTTGTTGTTCTTTAGGCAGCAGCTTATCATTTAAGCCCAGTTCCTTTGCAGAACAAATCATTCCCTGAGAAGGAACGCCACGAAGTTTTGCATTTTTGATCTCCATACCACCGGGCAGCTTTGCACCAACTAAAGCTACGGGAACCTTTTGACCGGCATCGATGTTTTTTGCACCGCATACGATTTGAAGATCTTCACCTAAGCCTGCATCAATAATACATACATTCAGCTTATCTGCATCGGGATGTTTCTCCTTACTTTTCACATAACCTACTACGACCTTACTAACACCTTCGCTGCGTCTTTCTACAGAATCAATCTCTATCCCGGAACGGGTAATTTGTTCTGCCAGTTCTTCCATGTCTACATTCTCTAACGATATATAATCGGACAACCATTCGGCTGATACTTTCATACTATTGATCCCATCCTTTCCCTAATTAATTCCTAGCAAATTGCTGGAGGAAACGCAAATCATTACTGTAGAAATTACGAATATCTTCAATCCCATATTTCAGCAAAGCAATTCGCTCTACACCCATACCAAAGGCAAAGCCTGTGTACTGTTCTGAGTCGTAACCGCCCATCTCAAGCACTTTAGGGTGAACCATTCCGCAGCCTAGAATTTCAAGCCATCCTGTATGTTTACAAATTCTACAGCCTGAACCGCCACATTTTACACAGGTTACATCTACTTCAGCACTAGGCTCAGTGAAAGGGAAGAAACTCGGACGTAGACGAATTTGTGTATTGGGACCAAACATTTCACGGGTGAATTGAAGAAGAGTTCCTTTGAGATCACTCATGCGGATACCCTTGCCAATAACTAGGCCTTCAATTTGATGGAACTGGAAGGAATGTGTCGCATCATCGTCATCCCTACGATATACTTTACCAGGGCAGATGACTCTGACTGGCACTTCGCCCTTCATGGACTCCATCGTACGCACTTGCACAGGTGAAGTCTGCGTACGCATCAAAAGATCTTCTGTAATGTAGAAGGAATCCTGCATATCCCGAGCGGGGTGATTCTTAGGAAGATTCAAGGCTTCAAAGTTATAATAATCCATTTCCACTTCAGGACCTTCCGCGATACGGTAGCCAAGGCCGATAAAAATGTCTTCGATCTCTTGAATCACTTTGGTCAACGGATGAATAGCACCTTGTTTTAGTGCGCGGCCTGGCAAAGTAACATCTACTTTTTCAGCTGATAATCTTTGCTCGGTTTCCTGATTCTGAAAATAGCTCGCTTTCGATTCAATAATGGATTCAATCGCCGCACGTACTTCGTTACCGACTTGCCCGATTACGGGCCGCTCTTCTGCACTTAGAGCACCCATGCCACGGAGAATTTCCGTTAAGGCACCCTTCTTACCCAAATACTTCACTCTAAGATCATTCAATTGTACAGCATCCACTACTTGATTCAGATGTTCAATGGCTTCAAGCTTTAGCGCTTCTAAACGTTCTTTCATATATGACCCTCCTATTGTTATGAACATTCACGGATCTACAAACAAAAAAAGGCCCTCTCTCCCGTAAGGGACGAAAAGACCGTGTTACCACCCTTGTTAGAACCATTCGCCTATACACAGGCATTCCAGCTCTCACTCTTCGAATTAACGGATCGTGTTCCGGCAGCCTCTACTGTATGAAACCATCTCATAGTTCAAGGTGCAGCTCCAGAGTGAAATTCAGCAGTCTTATTCTGTAGAAGCGCTCTCAATCTATGACGCTTCCTCCCTGTAAAGAGGCACTGCTTACTGGTCTCCATCGTAGCTGTTCATATATGTAATCTCCAATTATTATATGCAAATCCTAGGCGGAAGGCAAGCTGAGGGTCATTAAGTTTTGGAATCTATCGTAAGTTATGTTATCTTAATTGTATTTCCTAAAAGGAGACTCGCCCTTATGAACGGTACAGAACGCAAAAATATTACAGCAGGCAGAACTGTCGATATTGTCCTCAAAGCAGATCAACGATCAGGCAAATTAACTCGCGGCGTAGTGAAAGATATCTTGACCAATTCGCCTACACATCCTCATGGAATTAAAGTTAGACTTCAAGATGGTCAAGTAGGCCGTGTAAAAGTTGTTATTAGCAGCGGGGAATAAATGAAAAGGCACGTGTCCACACTGCGTTATCGCAGGGCGAACACGTGCCTTTCATTATTCAGTTATTTACAATAAGTTATCGCTTCCCTGGATCATAGGCTGTACCTAGCGCCGCAGGAGCTGAAGATCGCCCAACAGCCGCAGCAAGTACAATAATGGTAAGCACATAAGGCACCATGTAAATGAATTCTGATGGAATGTGGCTTGACCAGTCAAACAATGTTACATAACTGCGGATCGCTTGGGAGAAACCAAAGAATGCCGCAGCGCCGAATGCACCAATGGGATTCCATTTACCAAAGATCAATGCCGCAATTGCAATATAACCTTGGCCTGAAATTGTATTGTGCGCAAAAGTACTTGTTGTAGTTAGAGTAACCGTAGCTCCCCCAACAGCAGCCAAAGCCCCACTGATCATAACACCGATATAACGCATTCTCTTTACATTGATCCCCATTGTATCTGCAGCACTTGGATGTTCGCCGACTGCACGCAAGCGAAGACCAAATGGTGTTTTGAAAAGAATATAATAGGATAAAAATACAACAATAATCGCAATATATGTGGTTGGATAGTTATTAAACAGTCCTTCACCAATAATTGGAATTTTAGATAATCCTGGAATAGCATATTTAGTAAATGCTTCTTTCAGACGCTCTGTTTCTCCTGCTCCGTTAAAGATCAGCTTTACAAGATAGAGCGTGCTTCCTGCTGCCAGGAAGTTAATAACGATACCGCTTATAATTTGATCTGCTTTGAACGTAATAGAAGCTACAGCGTGAATTAATGAAGCTAATATGCCTACAACGATGGCTGCAAGAATACCAATATAAGGTGAGGCTGCGCCCATGCCTGCAACTTCAGCATAATGAGATGCTACCCCTGTCGAGAAGGCACCAAATACCATGAGTCCTTCAATCCCTATGTTAGTTACCCCGGAGCGTTCAGAGAAGATGCCTCCCAAGGCTGCAAAAACAAGCGCTGTGGAGAAGACAAGCGTTGTATTCATGATTTGGCCAAGTGTTGTAACCCAATCCATTTATAACACCTTCTCTTTCTTACGTTTGGAATAGAAAGGTTTGAGGACCCAACGAACAATCCCCTGAGCTGCGATGAAGAAAATAATGGAACCAATAACAATCCGGATCAACTCTGGAGGAACGTCCGCACCAAAGCTCATACCCGCAGATCCGTAAGTAAGAATCCCGAACAAGCTTCCCCCAAGCAAAATACCAAATGGATGATTCATTCCGATTAGAGCTACTGCAATTCCATCAAAACCAGTACCTGGTGTACCTGACATAATCGTCTGATAGTGGAACACGCCTAAAATTTGAATAGCGCCGGCTAGTCCAGCAAAAGCTCCACTAATGAACATCGCTTTTACTACATTGCGTCCTACGTTCATCCCTGCGTATTCTGCTGCATTATGATTGTGTCCTACAGCCCGAAGTTCAAATCCTTGTTTGCTCTTCCATAAGAAATAATAGAAGAATATAGCTGCAAGTATCGAGAGGAACATTCCCCAGTGAATTCTCGCATCATTAAAGAACGAAGAAAGAGACTGAATGGAGATCGAAGCAGAATCTTGAATATCAAAAGACTTATCCATTCCTGATTTCATAAGGAAATTAGTAACGATGTAATTCCCTAGATAAAGAGCTGTCCAGTTCAACATAATCGTTGTGATAACTTCATTTACGCCTCGCGCTGCCTTCAGATATCCTGCGATACCAGCCCATATACCGCCGCATACAGCACCAACAATCAGCGCCAAAGGGGCATGAATATATGCCGGTAGACCGGTAACCTTAATTCCTATAAACGTAGCGGCTGTCATTCCAATAATAAACTGTCCTTCGCCCCCGATATTAAAGAGCCCTGCACGGAAGGCAAACGCTACTGCTAGTCCCGTAAGAACAAGTGGGCTAATCTCCCGAAGCGTTTCACCAAAGTCATACTTATTACCAAATACTTGTTCAAATAGAGATTGATAGGCTAGGATCGGATCATAGCCCCCAATGAGCATTATGATCGCACCTACTATCAGACCAAAGAGAATAGCCACTAGGGAGACCACAATATTACCGGTGAAAATTTTGCTTAATTTACTCATGTGATTTTCCTCCCACCGTACTTCCCGCCATCATCAGACCTAATTCTTGATCATTGGTCTTCTCTGGATATACCTCACCAACAATACGACCCTCATAGATAACAATAATCCGATCGGATACGTTCATAATTTCATCCAACTCGAACGAAATGAGCAGAACGGCTTTATTTTGATCACGCTGAGCTACCAATTGTTTTTGTACAAACTCAATAGCTCCGACATCCAGACCCCGTGTAGGCTGCGCTGCGATAAGCAAATCTGGATTCTTATCTATTTCCCGGGCTATAATGGCTTTCTGCTGATTACCACCTGAAAGTGATCTAGCTAGGGTATCTAGACTTGGTGTTCTTACGTCAAATAACTCAATAAGACGTTTGGCCTGTTTGGTAATCGCATCATAGTTAAGGAAACCTCTTTTGTTATATGGTTTCTTGTAATAGGTTTCAAGAACCATATTTTCTTTCATAGAGAAGTCAAGAACTAGACCATGTTTGTGGCGATCTTCTGGAATGTGGGATACCCCATGTTCACTGATTTGCCGAGGTGAAAGATTAGCTACCTGTTCACCTAATAATTCAATGGATCCACTATCTATTTTGCGCAGGCCTGTCAAGGCTTCTATTAGTTCACTTTGTCCATTGCCATCTACACCTGCAACTCCAAGAATCTCACCTGCACGAAGTGTAAAGCTTAGCTCGTCCAGCACAGCAATTCCATCTTTGCTTTTGGAAGAAATTTTGTCTACTTTTAGTACTGTAGACCCAGGTGTTGCTGGTATTTTATCAACTTTGAAAGAGACCGCTCTACCCACCATTTTTTCAGCTAATTCCTGTGGAGATGATTCTTTTGTAATCACTGAATCTATGACTTTACCTCTACGAATAATTGTAACTGTATCTGAAATCTGCATAATTTCTTTGAGCTTATGAGTAATCAGAATAATGGACTTACCTTCAGCAACTAGACGGCGCATAATCTCCATTAACTCTGTGATTTCCTGTGGAGTAAGAACCGCTGTAGGTTCATCAAAAATCAAAACATCCGCTCCGCGATATAGCGTTTTCAAGATTTCTACACGCTGCTGCATCCCGACAGAGATATCATGGATCTTAGCATTGGGATTAACCTTCAATCCGTATTGTTCTGACAATGCCTTAATTTTAGCTGTAGCAGACTTATAATCGAGATTAATTCCTTTTTTCGGTTCCATGCCTAAAATAATATTCTCGGTCACCGTAAACGGTTCCACAAGTTTGAAATGCTGATGCACCATGCCGATTCCTAGATCAATAGCCTTGTTAGGATTATCAATAAGAACGGGTTGACCATTCATCTCGATGGTGCCTTCTTCAGGCTGATATAGACCAAAAACAACGTTCATTAATGTAGATTTCCCTGCACCATTCTCGCCTAATAGTGCATGAATCTCACCCTTGTTCAGCTTTAAGCTAATTGAGTCATTCGCTACGATACCAGGAAAACGTTTGGTAATTCCCTTGAGCTCCAAGACAGGAGATGCAGCTGACATGTGATCACCCTTTAAGAAAAATAGTCGTTTAACAACGGAACAAGGCTAGTTAGATAACCAGCCTTGCCCTATTATAACCTATATTACATTGTTGTGAAGTTAGAATATTGTGACAGTAAAGGGAGATCTATTTCTCTTCTGTAACTGGAACTTTAATTTCGCCGCTCACGATTTTAGCTTTGTAATCTTCTACAAGTTTCAGCACGTCAGCAGGTACATTTTTGCTAGAAGTATCTGGAATACCTACGCCATTATCTTTCAACGTCAATTCTTCAGCTCCACCTTTGAATGTACCATCTACAACTTCTTGACTCACACGTTTAACGGCTTCATCGACACGTTTAACCATGGAAGTCAGCGTTACGTCAGGATACTCAATGGATTGGTCTTTGTCTACGCCAATAACCCATACTTTTTCGCCTTTTTTCACACGTTCAGTTGCTTCGTTAAATACGCCTGTTCCTGTACCACCCGCAGCTTGGAATACGATGTCAGCTCCGTCATTATAGAAAGTAGCTGCTGAAGTTTTGCCTAGATCCGGTTTGTCAAAAGCTCCAGTGTACTCAATGTATACTTTAGCTTGTGGATTTACAGCTAGTACGCCTGCTTTAAAGCCCGCAGCAAATTTCTCAATAACTGGAATTTTTGTGCCGCCAACAAAACCAATTTTGTTAGTTTTCGTCATTTTACCTGCAACAACACCAACCAAGAAGCTACCTTCGTTTTCTGCAAATGTAACAGATTTAACGTTAGGCTCATCAACTACAGCATCAATAATGGCAAGTTTTGAATCTGGGTTTTGTTTGGCAACCGTCTTAATCGCATCACCCAAGCTCATTCCAATACCCCATGTCAAAGCATATTTGCCTTTAACATATTTGTTCAAGTTCGTGATATATTCGTCAGCTTTTGTACTTTGAAGGTAACTTGGTTTAATTTTTCCGTCTTTTTCTAGTGCTTGAAGACCTTCCCAAGCAGATTGGTTAAAGGATTTATCATTTACGCCACCTACGTCAGTAACCATACCGATTTCGACTTTTTTGTCGGAACCTGCGCCAGTTGTGCTACCTGCGTTATCATCCTTTTTACCACAACCTGCAAGAAGTACGGACAAGGACAACATCATGACCATCGACAACTTCAATGTTTTTCTCATTGTTTTTATATCCCCCTAGAATGTTTTTACAAGCTTGCCTACCCGACACATTATACATTCAATTGTTACGAAAATCCACACATTAATGACCGCAGTTCAATAAATCTTCGGGTCTAGAAAAATGAAACCGTTTTATGCATACCGAACCATGTCACACTTGCGTGAATGCATATGAAATCAGCATTTTAATTTTGCGCTTAGCTTTACCTCTATTCACAAAAATATCATATTTTGCGCACAAAAAAACCCTTTTCTCAAAGGGTCATAAATTTGTAAATGGAGCGGGTGATGGGAATCGAACCCACGCTATTAGCTTGGAAGGCTAAAGTTCTACCATTGAACTACACCCGCAAATATAATGGTCGGGACGACACGATTTGAACATGCGACCCCCTGGTCCCAAACCAGGTGCTCTACCAAGCTGAGCTACGTCCCGTAATCTATGCAAAAGCAGCAAAACTTTTGTAAAGACAAAATACATTATATCATTCCACTATCATCATTGCAATAAAAAAATCAGACATATTAACTTACTTGTTGGCTAAGAAATCGATCCTCAAATTCCATCGCGCTTAACGGTTTACTAAATAGATACCCTTGCGCATCATGACAATCTTGAAGCTTCAAAAATTCAAGCTGTTCGTGATTTTCTACGCCTTCCGCGGTAACCTTAAGTTTGAGGTGGCGAGCCATTGAAGCAATGGTGGATACAATGGCAGCATCATTATTATCTTCCATGACTTCTTTTACAAAAGATCGGTCGATCTTTAGGCGATCGATAGGCAGACTTTTCAAATAATGCAAAGAGCTATATCCCGTGCCGAAATCATCTATACTAATAGCTACACCTAACTTCTTAAGGCTTTTCAACTGACCAAAAGCCGCTTCTTTGTCAAATGTCATACTTTCCGTAATTTCTAGCTCTAAATATTGTGGATCCATCCCAATTTCGGTGAGGATATGTCCGATTTGCTCTGAGATTTGGAATTGTCGGAACTGACGCATCGATAGATTCACTGAGATCACCATTGGCGTATAGCCCATCGTCTGCCATAACTTATTTTGAATACATGCCTGACGCAGCACCCAATCCCCCAAAGGAACAATCAGCCCACTTTCCTCAGCCAAAGGGATAAATTCTCCAGGGGCTAACAAACCTTTCAGAGGATGATTCCACCTTACCAGAGCCTCCATCCCCACAACAAGACCGCTATTCAAATGAACTTGGGGCTGATATTCAATGAAGAATTCCTCACGCTCAATACCGATTCTCATTTCGTTCTCTAGATCCAGACGAGATTTAGCATGCATTTGAAGCGTTGGTGTATATCTATTCCACTCTAACCCAAATTCCTTGGCATTATGAACAGCCATATCAGCATTTTGTAACAATTGTTCGGCAGAATCACCATCTTTGGGGAACACGGCTAGACCGAGATTTAAGCTAACTTGATATCCTATATTATTGAAAAGAACTGTGCCGTCCATTGTACTTAAGAAATGCTCCATACGATTGTATAAGTCGGGTCCCTCGGATATTCCTGGAATGATCACCGCAAATTCGTCCTCACCCATTCGGTAAGCTTGCTCCGCAGGTGAACACTGCTCAGTAAGCCTGGCACTTACTGTCTGTAATAACTGATCTCCCGCACTGTATCCCAACGAGTCATTAATAGCCTTGAAGCGACTAACGTTCAGGACAATAACCGCTGTAGATACTTGTACATCTCTAGACAGCTCTAAATATTCCCTTAAATTCTCTTTTAACTTACGTTGATTAGGAAGTCCCGTGAGCTCATCAATATACAACAGCTGATAAATATCTTCGGGAGTGAATTGTTGATTATGTATTGGAAATTTTCTCTTTAAGAATCGCAAACCATGAATGAGGTTATCGAAAAATAGGATCTGCATGATGGTTTTCCTCTCTTTGTTAGTCGTTCCCATTGTCGCTCACCCACCCGCTTTATAGTGTTGTTTTTATCTTATAAACTATAGGTTCCACACGCAACAGATTTATCCTGCTTTCCGCAAAAAAAACCGGCAGAATTATGCCGGTTTTTGTCTAAGTACCTAAAAGAAAACTATTTCTTCTCGAAACTAACTTCAGGTGTCGTTAATTTGTCGAAGAAGCCTACGACTTTATCCTTAGCATCCGAGGCTCGAAGTGCCATAGCAGAACGAGGATGTTCATCTAAAGAACCTGTAATCATGTAAGGGATGAGATAGCCCCACTCCTCTTTTTCACGTAAAGGAATCAATAGATTCTCCAATACTTCCAGTACAGGACGAATTTTATAGTGTGTATTCTTCAAATGTGTCACAAGCAGTTCTGTAGGACAATTCCCTGCAGCTCGGCCCATACCATATACGGAAGCATCTAATAGCTCTACCCCATTTTGTGCAGCTACTAAGGTGTTAGAAAATGCTAGCTGCATATTATTATGCGTATGAACGCCAAGACGTTTGTGTGGTAAATGTGTCTTGAACTTCTGAACAAGATATTCTGTATCTTTATAATCCAGACTACCATAAGAATCTACAATATAGACTACATCTACTACGCTCTCATTGATCATTTCAAAAGCTTCTAATAGTTCATTCTCCATCACATTGGATAACGCCATAATATTCAGTGTAGTCTCGTAACCTCTATCGTGGAAAGTCTGAACCAATTGAAGTGCTTTATCCACATCTTTAATGTAACAAGCTACTCGAATCAGATCTAGCATGCTCTCTGTTCTAGGTAGAATATCATTCTCATCCACTCGGCCAATATCTACAAGAGCCGAGAGCTTCGTAGTCCCCTTATTGGGAATCACTTGGCGTAAAAAATCATCGTTCAGGAAGCGCCAAGGGCCAGCTTCATCTGCACCCGATAGAAGCTTTGGAGAATTCTTATATCCGATTTCCATATAATCAACACCAGCTTCATTCAACCCTGCATATAACTGCTGAACGAATTCAATACTGAAATCCCAGTTATTCACAAGACCGCCGTCTCGAATTGTACAGTCTACAATCTTGCAATGGTTCGTTTTCATAGGGAAAATTACCTTCTTTACTCTTTTCTTAACATCTTACTTGAATAGAAAAGCAAAAGTAAAGGAATATCCCGAATATCAGCTCAGAAAAGTTGCTTTACCGCGGTTCAGGCCTGCCGAGTTAATGGAAGCGATACCACAAATACAGTTCCTTCTCCTTTCATACTGTCTACAGAGATGGTTCCTCCATGGTTGCGAATGATGCGATAACTTACAGATAGACCAAGTCCCGTTCCTTGCTCTTTAGTTGTGAAAAAAGGGTCAAATAACTTACCAAGTAATGTCTTGTCCATTCCATTTCCATTATCTTGAATGGAGATATTTACCCGATCTCCTTCTTGCTTAATTCCAAGTTCAATCATCCCCGCATAGTGAATGACACTCACTTCATGAATAGCATCCATCGCGTTTTTGATTATGTTCAAGATAACCTGCTTAATCTGTTTGACATCAATAGATACATATAGATCTTCAGTTTGTTGATGAAGTCTCATCTCACATCCAATCATCAATGCTTCGCTCTCCGTAAGCAACATGGCATCTTTGAGTAATGAAGATACACTAACAATTGTCTTTTGCGGCGCCGTAGGTTTGGATGAATTAAGAAATTCATGAATAATATCGTTAGCCCGATCAATCTCCATTAAGATGATTCTTGCATATTCATCTTTGCCTAACTGAATCAAATGTGGCCGAAGTAATTGAATAAAACCCCTTATCGCCGTGAGAGGATTGCGAATCTCATGTGCAATAGCAGCAGAAATTTTACCTAACATAGCCAATTTGTCATTTTGATAAGCGGTCTGTTCAATCTGCTTATAGTCCGACACGTCTTTCACACTAAGAAGGAAGTCTCCCTCCATCTGGTCTCCATAGACTACGGATATTAGCCAATGTCTTCCATACTCATCAATTAGTTCATGGTATTTGCGGCGGTGAAATATAGTCTCTCTATAGATTCGAGCAATCTTCTTTTGTTTGAAGCGACTGAGGTAGGGATGACGCATTAATTGAAGAAGATTACAACCAATTAAGGACTGACGAGGAAGTTCGAGGAGCTTGGCCATCTGTACGTTAATAAATGTCAGGACACCTTCACTATCAAAGAGAAGTATACCGCTGTCTAAATGTTGCAAGACATTCTCGTATTTATTTTTCACAAGCTGAGTCGACTGGAAGGCTTGGACAGATTGCAGTAAAGTTTCTTGAAATTCACTCAACAAGTTGATCCCCCCCTTTTTTTATTAATGATGTAGCTGCCTTACCGACAAAATTCCATCATTTAACGAAAAAAGAATCCCATAAAACATCTGAAAGACTTCTCTTTCAGGGGTATCCTATAGTGCATGTTATGACCTCTCTATCCATGCCCATTATGCTGAATTGTGTATGTAAAAATCGATCTCTAAGGTACAAAACACCTATGTTGTAATTTCTTTATATATATCGATACGCTATATATCAGACTGTCATATATCAGACTGATAAAGCTCTGATTTCATCATATTAATTATGGTAAAAATCGTCAATCAGAGAAACTGTCGAAATAGGAGGAATAATATCATTTTTTGTATAATAGGTATCAATAAAAAAAAGGCCTCCACTTAAGGAGGCTATCTGGTTGTTCCACGGCTATTTTTAAGGAGGAGCTTGGTACGACGTTGACTCATTACAGCGAGTCTGCGCTTCAGTTCGCTTTCCCATTTTTCATCCTTAATATGTTTGGCTACAGCTAGTAGGTCTAAGGACATATCAATTTGATTCTGAATAATATCTAAAGGTTCTTCACTTTCATCATTCACGCAGTTTCCAAAGATGGATTCTTCATCTTCCATTATGAAATCTTGGAAGTCAATCTCAGAAGCTCCATCATCATGAGCATATTCTGCAAGGATCTCGTACTCATTTTCTACTTTATAATGAACCTCTACCCGATGGCACACAGGGCAGAATAACAAGGGAACATTATGGACTTGCGTACGATAATGTTTTAATGTTCCTTTCGTCCCAACCATACTTGCTCCACAACAAAAACTCATTCCCCATCACCTTCCCTATTCGGCTCGTTGTCTAAGAATATTAGTTGCTGATTTTCTATAACTTATTCGCTCACTTGACTGTAAATTCCTGTGCTTACGTTGAATTTCAAGCCCAAAATATTAAGAATAAGACCGAAGTCCTGGATAAGGGATAAAAAGCCCCCTAAAGGTAATTGATCACCTTGAGGGGGCTTTCCAGACAGAGCACAATGAGTGAATTAACCGTTAAGGGTTTTGTCGCCTGGCTTCCAATTCATTGCGCATAATCCGCCAGATTGAAGAGCTTGAAGCACACGAAGTGTTTCTTCAACGCTACGTCCAACGTCATTATGGTTAACAACTTGGTATTTGAGTTCGCCTTCTGGATCGATAATGAACAATCCACGAAGAGCAATACCTTCCTCTTCAATAAGAATGCCGTAATCACGAGCAACACTCTTCGTAATATCAGCAGCTAGAGGGAAGTTCAATTGGCCAAGACCATTGCTATCCTTAGGTGTGTTAATCCAAGCTTTGTGGCTGTGCACGGAATCCGTACTAGCACCCAGTACTTCTGTATCCAATGCTTTGAATTGATTGTAAGCATCACTCAAAGCTGTAATTTCAGTCGGGCATACAAATGTGAAATCTAGCGGATAAAAGAATAATACTAACCATTTACCACGATAATCGGACAATGAAGCATGTCCAAATTTTTGGCCGTCTCCAGAGACAGTCTCCATACTGAAATCTGGTGCGGGTCTTCCTACCAAACGTTCTGCCATTTTGAATAATCCTCCTTTAGAATATGTAAGAGAACGAGCCAATAGGCTGCCTTCTCTAATCTGAATAAGTGTCGAAATCACAATTAAAATGGTATCATCTCGCACACTTCAAAGTCAAGATTATATTGATTTCTTTTTTATAATTATTATAATTAAGAATTTTCTATTACATTTATTTTTTGATGGCTGCTACAATTAATTCGCCCATAGCTGTTGTGCTAATGGCTTGACTCTTATCAACTGCAATGTCTCCTGTCCGGTGACCTGCATCCAGCACTTCAGCTACCGCTGCTTCAATGGCATCGGCTGCATCTGCATAACCAAACGTTAACCGGAACATGAGAGCCAAGGAAAGGATAGTCGCGATTGGATTGGCCACGTTTTGGCCTGCGATGTCAGGAGCAGATCCATGTACCGGCTCATAAAGTCCAAAACTACCTTCACCCATGGAAGCGGAGGATAACATTCCAATTGAACCGGTTAGCATGGCTGCTTCATCACTCAGAATATCTCCGAACATATTCTCTGTTACTATGACGTCGAAGCTCGAAGGTCTTCTCAGTAACTGCATAGCACAATTGTCTACTAGGACATGCTCAAGTTCAACATCGGGATAATCCGGAGCAATACGAATGACTACCTCTCTCCAAAGTCTTGAAGATTCAAGCACATTCGCTTTATCTACGGAAGCTAATTTCTTACGGCGCTTCTGGGCAATTTCAAAGGCTTGACGAACAATTCGCTCAATTTCTGTTTCATTATAAGCACATGTATCCACTGCTTCTTGCCCAAACTCTGTATCTCGGCGGAATTTCTCACCGAAGTAAATTCCGCCTGTAAGCTCTCGAACGACCATAAGATCTGTACCTTCTAGAACCTCAGGCTTTAATGTAGAGGCATCTTTCAGACAATCAAACACTACGGCAGGACGCAAGTTAGAGAAAAGACCTAGTGCTTTCCGAATACCTAGCAAGCCCGTTTCTGGACGTAAATCTGCTGAATTGCTATCCCATTTCGGTCCGCCCACTGCGCCTAGCAGAACCGCATCCGATTTTTTACAAATTTCTAATGTTTCCTCTGGTAAGGGTGTACCTTTCTCGTCTATCGCAACGCCTCCGAACAAAGCATGTTCTGTCTCGAAGCGATATCCGAACAACTCTTCTGTGCGTTTCAATACTTTCTCCGCTTCAGCAACAACTTCCGGTCCGATTCCATCTCCAGCAATAACTGCAATTTTTTTGATCTCTGACATATATAATCCGCTCCTTTAAATTCATTCTTGGTAACCGATAAACACTCTCACTCAGTTGTAACACATGTGTCATACATAAGACCAAGATATAGAAGCTATCAGTTTAATAGTTTTTGCCTATATACAAAATAGTTAACAAAAAAAAGACACTCTGGTTTCATCCAGAATGCCCTTGAGTTTTAACCCGCTTTATACTTTCGATAAAGAATCACGTTTATCCGAGAGACGGTTAAGCGCATCCACATAAGCTCTAGCACTTGCTTCAAGGATATCAGTACTCACTCCACGACCTTGAACAGAAATGTCCTGCTGAGTTAGAACAACATGCACTTCCCCTTGAGCATCTTTACCATGACTAATGGATTTAATCGAATAATCGGACAATTCCACATCTTCTTGGGAAACTTTATCGATAGCATTATAGATTGCATCTACAGAACCATTTCCTTCTGCTTCTTCGTTCACGGTACCGCGTCCTTGAACCTGCACTCTTACTTTGGCAGTCGGTGTAGATTCATTTCCATAAGATACGAAGAGAGTCTCCAAGTGATAGACTTCTGGAGTATCCAGTAATTTTTCATCCAAAATTGCTGAGATATCCTCGTCTGTAACGTCTTTCTTCTTATCAGCCAAAATTTTAAATGCATTAAAAGCTTCGTTCAACCGCTCATCTTCTACTACGTAACCCAGATCCACTAATTTCTCTCTAAAAGCATGTCTTCCTGAATGCTTACCCAGTACAAGCTTACTTTCTTTGAGTCCGATCGTCTCGGGTGTCATAATTTCATATGTGCTTTTCTCTTTCAGCATACCATCTTGATGGATTCCCGATTCATGAGCAAATGCGTTAGCACCTACAATTGCTTTATTGCCTGGAACTACCATGCCTGTCAGACGGCTAACCAAACGACTTGTGCGGGCAATCTCAGATAATTGAAGAGAGGTCTTCGCACCAAAGAAATCTTGACGCGTCTCTAAAGCGAGGGCTACCTCTTCAAGCGCTGTGTTCCCGGCACGCTCGCCGATACCATTAATTGTTCCTTCGATCTGGTCAGCCCCGTTCAAGATTGCCGCCAAAGCATTCACTGTAGCCATACCTAGATCATCATGGCAGTGGGCGCTGAGCTGTACCTTTTCAATTCCATGAACACGCTCTTTGAGCGTTTTAAAAATTTCCCCATATTCATAAGGACTCAAATAACCGACAGTATCGGGGATATTAACTACAGATGCACCTTCTTGAATGGCCATTTCGGTCATTTCTATTAGAAAATCCATTTCCGTGCGCCCCGCATCCTCAGCAGAGAATTCAATACTTGAGAAGTATTTCGAAGCATAGCGCAGCGCTTCTCTTGCTGTGTCCAGCACCTGCGCCTTATCCATTCTTAGCTTGTGTTGTCTATGAATAGGGGAGGTAGCCAAGAAAATATGGATTCTTGGATCTTCCGCTCCCTTTAGAGCTTCACGTACAGCATCGATATCTTGTGTTCTAGAGCGAGAAAGTCCGATTACACTTGCATTCTTCACGGCACGTGCAACGGCATTTACTGCGGCTAGATCGCCTGGAGAAGCTGCTGGAAATCCCGCTTCGATTCGATCTACGCCCAGCTTCTCAAGCTGATAGGCGATCTTCACTTTTTCTCTAGTATTCAGGTTGACGCCGGGAGATTGCTCTCCGTCCCGAAGCGTGGTGTCGAATACATAAATCTTTCGCATACCTGCACCTCCTGATAAGTTCATGAATAGGTGTTCCATAAAAGCACTCAATGCGGCTCACGCTGATGCACGGCCGCATTGAATTACTAACACTATGATTCTTTATTTCCCCACCGTCTTAAAGTGAAGACCTGTAACGCAATCATCAGAAGACGTATATATAAGTTATATTACTTCTTAATCCAGTGCATCAGACCACGAAGTTCTTTACCTACCACTTCAATTGGATGATTCGCTTCATTACGACGTGTTGCAGTTAGGAAAGCACGATTGGATTGATTCTCAAGAATAAAGTCACGAGCAAATTTACCTTGTTGAATATCTGCAAGAACAGCCTTCATAGCTTTCTTCGTCTCACTTGTTACAATACGTGGGCCCGTAACATAGTCCCCATATTCAGCTGTGTTGGAGATGGAATCACGCATGGTTGCGAGACCTCCTTCATAGATCAAGTCTACGATAAGCTTAAGTTCATGAAGACATTCGAAGTATGCCATTTCTGGTGCATAACCCGCTTCAGTCAATGTCTCAAATCCAGCTTTGATCAATTCACTTACACCACCACAAAGTACAGCTTGCTCACCGAACAAATCGGTTTCTGTTTCTTCACGGAATGAAGTCTCAATTACCCCTGCACGAGTACAACCAATTCCTTTTGCATAAGCCAAGCCGATTTCTTTAGCTTGTCCTGTAGCATCTTGATGAATAGCGATAAGTCCAGGTACACCAAATCCTTCAGCATAAGTACGACGAACCATGTGTCCTGGGGATTTAGGAGCAACGAGCAATACATCATTGTCTGGAGCGGGAACGATTTGACCGAAATGAACATTGAATCCATGTGCGAAAAGGAGTGTAGCTCCTTTTTTGAGGTTCGGAGCAATCTCACTGTTATATACAGATGCTTGCGTCTCATCAGGCATCAAAATTTGAACTACATCTGCGCGACGAGTAGCCTCAGCTACGGGCAATACTTCAAAACCATCTTCTTTGGCTTTATCAAACGATTTACCTTCACGAAGTCCGATAACCACATTGAGTCCACTGTCACGCAAGTTTTGTGCATGGGCATGCCCTTGGCTTCCGTATCCAATAATTGCGATGGTCTTTCCTTTAAGTACGTTCAGATCCGCGTCTTGTTCATAGTACAATGTTACTGCCATTTCGTTAGTCCTCCTAAAAAGTATTTGGTCGATGCTTAGGAAAAGTTATGGTATTCTCGCTTCCCAAAAGCTCTCGCCGGTTGATCAAACCCTCCACATAATGAATGGGTGTATCAAAGGACCTTCATATCGGCGTATAGATCCTCTCACACCCCCATTCATTAAGGGGGCACCACTGAATTCATATCTATTCTAAAATTTATGCGTTACCTCGTGTCATAGCCGTAACTCCAGTTCGTGCTAATTCCTTGATACCATAAGGACTTAGCAGCTCAATCATGGCATCAATTTTCTCGGTATCTCCTACCACTTGTACCATAAGACTATGCGTTCCGATATCCACTACAGCAGCGCGGAAGGTCTCAACCAGCCCCATAATTTCGGGCCTTTCCGTAGGCTCTGCCTTAACTTTAATCAATGCAAGCTCTCTAGCTACCATTGGTTTGGCGCTCAAATCAACGACCTTAATTACGTCAATCAATTTATAGAGCTGCTTCTCAATTTGTTCAAGTGTTTTGTCATCGCCTTGAGTAACAATGACCATACGGGAAAGTCCTTTTTCTTCAGATTGCCCGACCGTAATGCTCTCAATATTAAATCCTCTTCGTCCAAAAAGTCCCGATACTCGTTGCAATACACCCGGCTGGTCATTAACTAATACGGAAATGGAATGGCTTTTTATCATTATTCACTATCCCCCATCAACATTTGATCAATGGCGGAACCCTGTGTAACCATCGGATATACATTTTCGTGTTTGCGAACCACGAACTCGACCAATACAGGACCCGGCGTCTCCAAAGCCTCCTGCCAAACTTTTTTGGCATCTTCCTTATTCGAGGCTCGTAGACCTTTCACGCCATATGCCTCAGCCAATTTGACAAAGTCTGGGCTTCCCGACAAATCGATATGACTATAACGATTCTCATAGATCAGTTCTTGCCACTGACGTACCATGCCGAGCACTTGATTGTTAAGGACTACGATTTTGACCGGAATTTGATTAATTGCACAAATGGCTAGCTCTTGGGAACACATCTGCATTCCGCCGTCTCCATTAATTGAGATGACCAATCGTTCCGGGAAAGCCATCTGAGCACCAATCGCAGATGGGAATCCGAATCCCATAGTTCCAAGTCCCCCTGATGTAATCCATGATCGAGGCTGATTGAATTTGTAGTACTGAGCTGCCCACATCTGATGCTGGCCCACGTCCGTAGTCACAATCGCTTGACCATGTGTCGTCTCGTTCAAGTGTTCTACAACCCATTGCGGCTTCAATTCTTCATCTGAATCAATATATTTCAAAGGTTTTTCTTTTTTCCAAGTAGCAACGGTCTCTCTCCAAGCATCGGCTTTTGCTGCATATACTGGATTTTGATTCAACTGTTCAAGCACTGTCTTCGCATCCCCAACGATAGGAATATCCGCTGGCACGTTCTTACCGATTTCCGCAGGGTCGATATCAATGTGTACAATTTTAGCAAGGGGGGCAAAACCACCAAGAGCACCTGTGACCCGATCATCAAATCTAGCTCCAATATTAATGAGTAAGTCCGCTTGTTGAATCCCGTTGTTGGCGGTAAAGGTTCCATGCATACCTGGCATACCCATCCATAGCTCATGACCACTTGGGAAAGCTCCGAGAGCCAACAATGTAGTCGTTATTGGGATGCCTGATTGGGTGACAAATTCGTAGAGAGCTTCATGCCCACCTGAGTAAATCACACCGCCTCCTGCAAGAATGACTGGACGCTCAGCTTCCCGAATAGCTGTCTGCAGACGATCAAGTTGAAGTCGATTAGGTACAACCGTAGGATTATAGCCGCGAAGGTCAATCGTCTCATGCGGATTAAATAACGCTTTCGCTGCAGATACATCCTTAGGTATATCAATCAATACCGGCCCTTTACGCCCCGTGTTAGCGATGTGGAATGCCTCGTGAATGACACGCGGTAAATCCTCAACATCACGAACCAGATAACTGTGTTTCGTAATCGGCATGGTGATTCCCGTAATATCTGCTTCTTGGAAAGCATCCGTGCCGATGAGCGTAGTTGCAACATTCCCGGTAATTACGACTAACGGAACGGAGTCCATATATGCGGTAGCAATACCTGTAACTAGGTTGGTGGCTCCTGGCCCTGAAGTAGCAATACATACTCCCACTTTGCCGCTAGCCCTTGCATATCCGTCTGCTGCATGGATCGCACCTTGTTCATGCCTTGTCAGGAGATGCTTGAAATCCTTAAATCCGTAAAGGGCGTCGTAGATATACAGAACAGCTCCACCCGGATATCCAAAGACGCAATCTACACCTTCTAAAAGTAAGCTTCTCAGCAAAATATCAGAACCTGAGATTACTTCGGGTTTACTCCATTTCTCAATCAATTCATCTGTAGTCCGTACTCCTGGAATATGAGCGTTCATTAGTCATCCTCCTCTCAAAAGTTGCCTTGCCAACTTACAACAAAAAAACCTCTCGTCTCTCCAAACAGACATGATCTGCTTAGAGGGACGAAAGGTTATCGCTTCCGTGGTACCACCCATGTTTACCCAGAACTTCACAGTACTGAGCCTTATCGAGTAAGCAAAGACATCTTTTCTTACCCTAAGTCTGTAACGTAGACTGTACGATTCTCCCTAATACCCTTCTCTCCATCCAAACACTTGGAATGTAAAATCTAGAAAGAAAATTTTCAGGAGAACAGCTCCGAGGTGAGCTCGTATAAAGGGATATTGGTGGAGGTTACAGCTGATCCATCCACTCTCTGAACAATAGAGCCCTTAGCACTTCGTCCTCATCATAGCCGATCGCGTTATCGCGTTAAAATGTTTAGAAACATTATATGATCCATTCAAGCGAATAGTCAATACCCTTTATTTCGTATTTTTCTTTGGAACCCTTTTCTTCTATATCCATATGATGTAATACGTTGCCCACGATTATGTAGGGTAAGGAGGAATAGCCGCCTATGATTCGCTATCGAAGACCCCGTCAAGATGACCCCGTAATCTATCGTCTGATCGAACAGGAACTGGTCCCCCACTCCCATTTATCTAAGGGAAGTCTGGATGCTGTCATCCGGGAATTACCTAAGCGCCTTACGCGTGGTGTGACACTTATAGGATCTCCTAACTATGAAGCAGATGCAGTTGCATTTGTACATTTCATGATTCATGGCGATCTTCTTTATATCGATATGATGGCCGTAGCCCCCGCAGAACAGCGCAAACGCTATGGAAAAACGCTCCTGTCACAAGCTGAGAGTTTTGCAACTTCCCGCGGGTGCAATCGGGCCAAAGTGATGGTAGATAAAGATAACAAACGTGCTAAAGTCTTTTATAAGAAGCTAGGCTATAAAACTACGAGATATGTCCCCATTTCTCTTTGTTATGAGATGGAGAAAACGTTACACACAAGATTCATACATTAATTCTTTAGAAAAATCCTCCATTGTAGCCGCCATAGCCTGGGCCAATTCCGGGTCCATAACCACCATAGCCGCCACCGTATCCAGGTCCATAACCACCACCATAGCCACCACCGTAGCCGCCGAATCCACCACCAAAAGCATAAGGGGCAGTTCCGACTGCAAGCAAGTCAAACAATACCAATGGTATAATAGCCTTCGTCTGCACTTTTTTACCTTTAGTTCTTTCAAGAATAAGACGGTTACCGCTAATTTTTAGCAATTTCCCTGTTACTCTGCTTCCGTCCTTTTTATAAGCTACAATATGTTTGCCGACCAGCTTCAGAGCATCTTTTTTTACTGTAGATACGCTCATTATTTCCCCTCCTCCCTATGTTCTCCTCAATGTATGCCCCAAGCGCTGGCCTCGCTTGTATCTTTGTCCTACACAACGAAAACAGGCGTCCCCGAAGGGACGCCTGATCTCTATTCGTATTGACTTAAGCGTTAATTTTTTCTTTAGCTACAGAAGCCAAAGAATTGAACGCGTTCAAATCATTAACAGCCAAATCCGCAAGAATCTTACGGTTGATGTTAACTTCAGCAAGCTTCAAACCATACATCAATTTGCTGTAAGACAGACCGTTCAAACGAGCAGCCGCGTTAATACGAACGATCCACAGTCTGCGGAAATCACGTTTCGTTTGACGACGGTCACGGTATGCATACATGAATGATTTCATTACTTGTTCTTTAGCTGTCTTAAAAATACGGTGTTTGGAGCCGAAATAACCTTTAGCAAGCTTCAAAACCTTTTTATGACGACGACGAACGACGAATCCGCCTTTTACTCTTGCCATATCAAAAAACCTCCCAGAAAGTGTGTTCTACTACTTAAGATTGGACAAACCTTGTTTCAAACGTTTCACGTCTCCTGAATACATTACAGGACTACCAGCCAATACGCGCTTAGCGCTCTTGGATTTGCCAGAAAGCAAATGGTTGCGGCCTGCTTTGTAACGTCTTACTTTACCGGATCCGGTAATTTTGAAGCGGCCTTTAAGGCTGCTGTGTGTTTTCATTTTAGGCATTTTATTTCCCCCTTATAGGTTATAAGCATAATCGCTTAGTTTTTCGGTGCCAAAATCATAATCATACTGCGACCTTCCAATTTTGGCAGCCGTTCAATAGCAGAGAGTTCTGCAACCTCTTCTTTGACACGATCCAAAATCTTTTTGCCGATGTCAGCATGGGCAATCTCACGGCCACGGAAACGTACGGAGCACTTCACTTTATCGCCTTCATTTAAGAATTTGATAACATTACGTAGCTTCGTTTGATAGTCATGTTCATCAATGTTGGCACGGAACCAAACTTCCTTGATGTCGACAATTTTTTGATTCTTACGAGCTTCTTTTTCTTTCTTTTGTGTCTCATAGCGGAACTTGCCATAATCCATAATACGGCATACCGGCGGCTTCGCCGTAGGAGCTACGTTCACTAAGTCAAGATTCAGATCGATAGCCATTTGCAGTGCTTCACGAATCGGCTTAATTCCGATCTGCTCCCCTTCTGCACCTACTAACCGAACTTCCTTCGCCCGTATTTCATCATTGATCATATGTTCTTTACTGATAACTGTCCACCTCCAAAGATTATTATTGATTTCATGCCTAGTACTTTAATTTTACATAATAAAAAAGGGATACAGGTATATCCCCGCATCCCTTATTGATCGTCAATTCTTCATGAACGTTCACATTCATAAATCATTGGATCAAAACCCGCCAACCAAAGTCAGTCAGGTGAGAAGCCTGGGCCTCTGCTTGCAATCCAAAAACTTGCTAACAGCAATACTTGATATACTATATCACAACAGAAAACTATTATCAAGTATAATCCCATAAAAAAAACAGGGATCATTATCCCTGTTTACTTTGTACTTCTTCCAATCGAACAACACGTGTATGTTCGGTATGGCTCCATTGCTTGTTGTTTTGCGTAAAGAAAGCATAAAACGTAATGGGCCACCAAGAGATGAGATAAATCGGGAACAAGACAAGATATAAATATACTTTCTTGTACGTAATTTTCTCAAGTGCCATAGCCATAACAAAAATAAATACGTTCATAACAATCGCTACGACCGAAACCCAGAAAGGCAGATAACTATACATCGTAGTGAAATGAGGTCCGTTAAACAAAGACTGATCTACCCATATAAAAGCGGTTAGCAAGAAGGTGATCAGCACGATGTATACATTTACCGCATATAGTGCTAAATCGAGCTTAGCTATACTACGTTCCTTAATACTCTTCCAGAGCATAGGCAGGAAATATCTCCGAGCTACGGTGAAATGACCTTGCATCCAACGTAGACGCTGACGTGCAGAGGCTTTAAAAGTGAGAGGCTTCTCATCAAATACTTTGGCATCATAATTAAATTTAGGATATATATTTTGACTTGCACAGCGCATCGTAAATTCTAAATCTTCTACAAGGCTAGTAGCTCCCCATCCAATTTCTTTCAATAGCTCAGTCTCGAAGCACATTCCTGTACCTCCGAGGAAATTAGCCATACCTAGATTGTGACGTGGAAGCTGCCATAACCGATTCACATACCAGTAAGATACGCCATAAGCAGCAGTAACCCATGAATCTTCAGGGTTTTTAGTATCGATGTAACCTTGAATTACGCGTGCACCCGTACATAAATCATTATTCATTTCGTTCAAGAAATCAGGATGTGCTAAGTTATCGGCATCGAACATGACGACGGCGTCATACTGACGAGGCAGCTTCCATAATTCCTTAAGCATCCATTCAATTGCATACCCTTTACCTCGAAGCGTTGGATTGGTTCGTTCACAAGCATTCCAGCCATGACTCTTAACGATGCTAGCCGTTCCATCCGTGCAGTTATCACAAATTACAAATACATCATACAAATCTTTTGGGTAATTCAGAAGCTTCAAGTTCTCCATTAAAGCACCTACAACCTGCTCTTCGTTATGTGCAGCTACTAGAACCGCAAATGATTTGGAAGGAGCAAATTGTTGCTTTTTCTTTTTCTTGTACATGCCAAACAAAGAGAACACGAACTGATAAACACCAATTGCTGCCAAGAAGACCTGGAGCACAATAATAATGGCATCCAACATGATTCCCTAGAAACCCCCTTTTAACCCTCATGAAATTGAACTACATTCTTTCTCTCTAGATCATTGATATTCGCAGTTGTAAATATGACCCTATTTCATTAGTAACTGTTATATCAAAACCCTACCCTATATATTTATGTTGGGCAAAAGTCAGACATATCGATTTTCTATGAAATCACTCCATTTGTCAAAAGGCTAAATCCTCTTTTTTGGGGTGAATTTTGCCTTCAGAAAGGATATAAGCTATTGATTCCTTACCTCGTCCTAACTTTCGCATCACTTAGGTCTTATTTTCATCCATTTCGACCAATTTTATTTCATCATATCTCTAAATGTAGAGGATGAATTGAAAAAACGAAGAAATATATTTAT
The DNA here is from genome assembly GCF_017874255.1 of Paenibacillus shirakamiensis. GTDB lineage: Bacteria > Bacillota > Bacilli > Paenibacillales > Paenibacillaceae > Fontibacillus > Fontibacillus shirakamiensis. Next base: position 119,590 of record NZ_JAGGLD010000002.1, read on the forward strand.
ACAAACGAAACAACATTTAAAAGTTGACACAAAGCTTCACTTATTTTTAAACTTTTTTGATATCATCTGAATCATTGTATAAGGTGGATACATAAGAAGTCAAAAAACTCTACCTGCTTTGAAATCTAAAAATAAGCTATACTCAGATTTGTATGTTTCTATGCAGGTTAGAATATATTCTAAATTTTGTTCATGATAGCTCCAACTGGTTATATGGTTAAGACATATATTCTCAATGATCAACAAAAGAATGAATGTGTAGAGAAAGATGCGAGCTTACCTCAGAGCTCGTTCATGTGGAGGGATCATATGCGCCGTCTTGTACTGAACTTCAAACGCTGGGACCAGCGAATTTTCATAGGCATTAACACTGGACTCCATCGAAGCTTTCTTAACTTTTGGTTATTTTATTTCACCCATCTAGGCGGAGCAACATTTACTATCGCTTCCACCCTTGCTATATGGATATTTGCAGCTAAACCTTACAGCCATACAGGTCTTATTGCAGCAGTATCTCTCGCCATCAGTCATATTCCCGTTGCTATTGCTAAAAAACTATATCCACGAGTGCGACCCTACCTAGCCATGCCAGATACACGAACATTCCGGGGACCCTTAAGCGATCACTCTTTCCCCTCTGGTCACACGACGGCTATTTTTTCCGTCACCATGCCTTTTATGATTATGGAGCCTATGCTTGCTTTGCTACTTGCCCCCATCGCTCTAATCGTCGGTTTCTCTAGAATATATCTTGGACTTCATTATCCTTCAGATGTATTAGCAGGAGCAGTGATTGGAACGGGCGTTGCAATTGGAACCGTTGCATTGTGGCCTTAAGCCCGATCATGATAAGATACATGATAAGTTAATGTAAAACCTTGCGGAAAAGGTGAAATCAACGTGGACAAACAAAGAGTCTTGCTTTTATCGGAGGGATTCGGGGCGGGACATACTCAGGCGGCCTACGCACTATCCAGCAGTCTTCGCAAACTGTCGCCTGATGTACAAACAAAAGTTCTTGAGCTCGGTAGCTTCTTGAACCCCAGAGTCGCTCCCTTTATAATTACAGCCTATAAAAAGACCCTTTCCACCCAGCCTAGGCTGGTACGTATGATGTATAGAAGTAATTACAAAAAATCTCTAAATCGACTGACGACGCTGGCTCTTCATCGAATTTTTTATACACAGACAACACAGCTTATCCGTCAAATTCATCCTGATGTTATTGTGTGTACCCACCCCATCCCAAGTGCGGTGATTGCAAGAATGAAGCGACTTGGTTTGGATGTACCTTTATGCACGGTCATTACGGATTATGATGTTCATGGTACTTGGATTAGTCGTGAAGTTAACTGTTACTTAGTCTCTACACCTCAGGTTAAGAACAAACTCCTGGAACGCGGTGTAACTGAATCTAACATTCAAATCACAGGCATCCCTGTTCACCCTAATTTTTGGGAACGTCATAGTAAAGAAGATATTTTAGATCAATTCGGGCTGAAAGATATGCCGACTGTCCTTGTTATGGGTGGAGGCTGGGGGTTTATGAAGGACGAGACTGTCAATGCCCTTCTTGCCAGGTATCGTGATCAGATTCAAATTATCTTTTGCTTCGGGAGCAATAAAAAGTCACTCCATAAAATGGAGGAGGATTCTCGCTTTAAGCATCCCCATATTCATCTCTTAGGATTTACCAAGGAAATAGATAAGCTCATGGAAATCTCAGATTTGCTTATCACCAAACCCGGAGGCATGACCTGCACGGAAGGGCTTGCAAAAGGAATTCCTATGTTGTTCCACCAACCTCTTCCTGGTCAAGAAGAAGAAAATTCACACTATTTCACAGCACAAGGTTGGGGTACACCCATTACGAACCTCGAAATTATAAAAGATTGGATTCACCGTCTTACAGAACATTACGACGATGTTCAAGCAAGACGTCAGGAAGTTATTCAGCAAATCAATTGTTATCATCCTAAGCAAAGTGCACAAGCAATTATGAATTTACTAGAAAAAAAACAAGGGGCTGTCCGTTAGTCAATGACTAATGAACAGCCCCTTGTGGCATGAAGAAACTTGCGGATTGTGTATCCACAGGTGAAATAGCCAAAGCACTACTGGAAGAAAAATTAGAATTTCTCCATCTTGTGCTCGTGGTATTGCTTAAGTGCCTGACTACCCATCTTTACTTCCACTCGGTATATCGGCATGTTCTGATTGTGGAATTTTGTCTCATACTCTGTCATAATGTGCGCTTCGTTAATTCCTTCACGATGCAAACTTAGCGAGATGTCGCTCATTTGCAGCCCACTTGCCGCAAAGGAATTCAGTGAGAATTCGAATAAGGTCAACGAATCCGTCTTGAAATGAATCTCACCTTTATCATTCAGCACCACTTTATATTTATCTAGAAATCTTGGATGGGTTAGACGGCGGCGTCCATGACGCGATTTCGGCCAAGGATCACTAAAGTTCAAATAGACTCGCTCCACTTCGTCGGGTGCAAAGAACTCTTCCAAATCCTCAATATTCCCAAGTGCTAACTTAACGTTAGGAGGCTCATTCTCTCCCTGCTCAAGCCAAATATTGCGAGCCTTTTCGCTAGCCCGGCGGATCAGTTCATCATACATATCCATACCGATAAAATTACAATCTGGATATTTAGCACTCATCCCGCTAATGAACTGCCCCTTTCCCATGCCTAGTTCAATATAAATCGGATTGTCATTTCCGAAAAACTCAGCCCAACGACCTTTATATTCCCGGGGATTTAATACAACCAGTTCCTGCTGAGCCTCTAAATTCTCCCGAATTCCTTTTCTGCCACGTAAACGCATTTCATATCTCCGCCTTCTACATGTAATCCATTGTCGTCTTTGTCCACTACCAGAATATTGTGCCGAAGTTCATTATAAATGTAAAGCCCAGTCTACCCCAAAAAGAATGAAAAAAGAACCCTGCACCGCGCGAGCAGGCAAGGTTCTCTCTTCGAATCTATTTGGAATTGGGGTCCAACGATCTTCAAGGTCCGCTGAGCGGATTCCGCGTCGTTCTAGGACGTTCGCTGTCTAAAGTGACGATATTATTCTGTTCTAAGCTTATCAGGCCGACGCTGTAAATAAAATAGCACAAATGCGAAGCCAATTGCAACCAGACCGGGGAAGTTCCCTTTTATTTGTGTTTTTTGATACAATGTATTAGAAATGTAAAGTCATTACGTCTGTATTAAAGGAGTTCTCATGAGTATACAAAACCCTACCTCACCGACCTTGTGGAGAGATAAGCGCTTTCATACATGGAATACCGAAATGCACGATGCTTTAGGTGGCAAGGTGTTCAAAGTGATGCTGGATGCTGGATTTACTTGCCCCAATCGGGATGGTTCTATAGCCAAGGGTGGCTGCACCTTTTGTAGTGCAAGGGGCTCGGGTGATTTTGCCGGCAGTCGCCGGGATGACTTGGTAACTCAGTTCAACAATATTAGAGATAGACAGCATACTAAATGGCCTAATGCGAAGTATATTGGCTATTTTCAGGCGTATACCAATACCTATGCCCCTGTAGAAGAGCTTAGAGAATATTACGAGACCATTCTCGCACAACCTGGTGTAGTCGGGTTATCGATTGCAACGCGGCCTGACTGTCTGCCTGATGAGGTGGTTGATTATTTGGCTGAACTCAATGAACGGACGTATTTATGGGTCGAAATGGGCCTCCAGACGATTCATGAATCGACCTCGGAGTTAATTAACCGCGCCCATGATTCGAAGTGTTATATCGAAGCAGTTGAAAAGTTGCGCAAACGTAACATTCGAGTCTGTGCCCATATTATTTACGGGTTACCACAAGAAAGTCATGAAATGATGCTGGATACAGGACGTGCCGTGGCTAACATGGATGTACAGGGCATTAAGATTCATCTCCTTCATTTAATGCGCAAGACACCAATGGTTAAGCAATATGAAGCAGGATTACTTCGCTTCCTTGAGCAAGATGAATATATTAAGCTGATTGTGGATACCCTTGAATTTCTGCCTCCTGAGATGATTGTCCACAGGCTTACAGGCGATGCGCCGCGAGATCTCTTAATCGGACCGTTGTGGAGCTTAAAGAAATGGGAAGTATTAAATACTATCGATGACGAATTAAAAAAAAGAGATACTTGGCAGGGCAAGTTCTGGAGGGGACGTTAAGCTATGGGATTTCTCTCTGTTCTTAGCATGGCGCACCGCCTTGTCGGCGAGCGGCTGCAGCCGGGTGAGATCGCTGTAGACGCCACGGCAGGCACAGGGGCGGATACACTATTTCTAGCTAAGGCTTGTGGCCGCCGCGGGCAGGTGTACAGCTTTGATGTTCAGGGCGAGGCCCTGGCTCTGACAGAGCAACGTCTTGCGAAGTCAGCGGCCTTGAATCTCGCCCGCGTGACGCTCGTGGAGCGAAGCCACGCAGAGATGTGTGCGGCCGTAGCCGAGGAACATCACGGACGCGTGGGCGCGGTGATGTTCAACTTAGGCTATTTGCCGGCTGCTGGCGCCGATGCGGCGCTGATTACGCAGACCGCAAGCACGCTAAAAGCGCTTGCGGCTGCGCTGGTTCTTTTGAGACCGCGGGGGATTATTACCGCGGTCTTGTATCCCGGCCACCCCGGTGGGGAGGCCGAGGCTCTTGCCGCCGAGGCATGGGCGGCGGGCCTGCCCGCGGAAGCGGCGCAGGCCATTCTCTATAGACAGCCACAAAAGGCGGCAGCTCCTTATTTAATGGCTATAGAGAAGCGATAAAGCAGATTTTAACAAGAAGAAAAGAGGCAATACCATGAGTGTCCATAAAATTGAACATATCGGAATCTACGTATCAGCACTGGAAGATTCCATTGAATTTTATATAAGGGTTTTGAATCTCAAGCATTTGTATACGTTAGGTGAAGTTGAAGATGATGTGCGTCTTGCATTTATGGGGTTTCAGGGGCAGGATAGCGTCGAAATTGAACTTATATGGAAAAAAGATGCTCCCGATCTAGCTAGTGAAGGACGCGTCAATCATCTGGCATTCACGGTCAGCCATATAGAACAAGAATATTCTCGTATTGCTGAGCTCGGCCTGTCTGGGCGGAGTGCACAGATTCAATCCTTGTCCAATGGAAGTCGATATTTCTTCTTCAATGGCCCAGATGGAGAACGTATAGAATTTTTCGAACCTGCACGTTTAACTCCTTAAAACTTAAAGCTCAAAACTCAAAACTTAAAAATTTAAAACTTAAAAATTTAAAAACTTAAAAACTTAAAAACTTAAATGAATAAAGAAGGTGAATGATCTTGGAAGCACGGAACTTCAATATGTGGAGTGCAGATGGTAAAGACATTTATGTCTATCACTGGTTTCCTACAGAAGCAGAGACGGGCTCCCCTTCTTCTTCACCCAGAGCCATCATTCAAATTGCTCATGGGATGGCTGAGAATGCCAAACGATATGAACGATTAGCTGGAGCATTGACTGCAGCTAACTTTGCCGTCTATGCCAATGATCACCGTGGTCATGGAAGAACCGCTGGAAGCCCTGAAGAGCTTGGGTTCTCCGGTGAAGATGGCTTTCACTATATGACGGAAGATATGAATCAATTAGGCCAGGTCATTCAGGAACGACATTCTAATACACCTATCTTTCTATTAGGTCATAGTATGGGGTCCTTTTTAACTCAAAAAATGATGTATTCCTACCCGGAACGATATGCAGGCTTTCTTCTATCGGGAACTTGCGGCAAGCAGAGCATGATTGGCATCGGTGAAAAGGTAGCTCGCCTTCTCTTCAAACTTCAAGGAGCTCGCCACCGCTCTATGATTCTAAACGGACTCGTATTCGGTAGATATGAAAAGATCTTCAAACCTTCTAGAACGCCCTTCGACTGGCTATCTAGAGATGCTGAAGAGGTCGATAAGTACATGAACGATCCCGACTGCGGCGTCGTAAGTAGTACCGGATTCTTCCGAGACTTCTTCCGACTATTGCTAGAAATCCATCGCCCGGAACAGATGGCTCTTATCCCCTTGGATAAGCCTGTCTATTTGTTCAGTGGGGAGGCCGATCCTGTGGGTCTTCAAGGAAAAGGAGTATTGTCTCTCGCCAAAATGTATGAGGAATTAGGAATACAGGATGTATCCTACAAGTTATATCCGGGAGGCAGACATGAGATTCTTAATGAACTGAACCGGGAAGAAGTCACGCTAGATGTAATCCATTGGCTAGATCAACAGCTGCCCTCTTCCTCTTTCTCTTCACTATAGTTAATACCAAAAAACCTTTCCCGCTAAGTGCAGGAAAGGTTTTTGTCAAGGCAGTATCTAGAGGTGAATTAGAGAATGCGATTCACTATTAGCCACGTATTTCAACATTAGTCTAACTATGAGCTTGTCGAAGCATTTCTTGCATGGGCATCGTGAAGATGAAAGGACGTTCTTCCTCATTTTGCTGATAAATCACGATTAGCATATGCGGAACGGGCTGAGATGACGCAAGACCATCTAGCACATGGGTTAAGGAAAATGAAATCTCTTCTACGACAGCATGTTTAAGCAATTCTTTCTCATCGATCGCTAAGCTAGCAAAGTTTCCAGATACAGCTGAGGGATTCTCCAGCATGAGCTTGTATAATTTGCTTCGGCGTTCTTTATCCACCGCAGGTGCCCACCAAATTTTACGTGGTTTATACTTGTGTCCCATGAAGTAATCGAGCTGCATGAGTCCTCTGACTATGGCAGGTTCTTTCAGCCCGCGATCATCTAAGAACGCTTGCAATCGTGTAAATAAATCCTCCAGTTGATGCCCGATTCGCTGCCATCCTTGGGACTCCCAGTAGTTACCGAAATCTTGGAAGAAGTCAAACGGAGACTCAAACTCATGAAGCATCAGATAATGGAGAGTATTGTCTAGTCGGTGCGCGTTCCAATACTTTTCCAGCACATCTTCAAGACGCTTAAGTCTAACAATATCCGTAAAAGGAAGGACGTCGTTCCCCAAAATTTCATAAGGAGCGTGATCCATATACGTGTAGTTATATTTCTTTGCATCCATACGCAGACCTGTTCCACGCAACATTTTGAGAAATCCCAGTTGGAGTTCTTCAGGACCTAGGGCAAACACATCGTTAAATGTCTTGCGGAAAGAATCATAATTTTCGTCCGGAAGTCCAGCAATCAGGTCTAAATGCTGATCAATTTTCCCACTATTTTTAATCGTCGTAACCGTCCTTGTAAGCTTCGTGAAATTCTGGCGACGCTTCACTAATTCATTGGTCTCATCATTCGTCGATTGTACACCGATCTCAAAGCGGAACGTACCCGCAGGTGCATGCTCAGCTAAAAAGTCTAGCACTTCTGGTCGCATAATATCTGCCGTAATTTCAAACTGGAATACGCATCCTTGATGGTTATTGATAAGAAATTGAAACATCTCCATCGCATAGCTCCGATTGATATTGAATGTCCGATCTAGGAACTTAATGATTTTGGCACCATGCTCAATGAGATACAAAATATCCGATTTCACACGTTCGATATCATAATATCTTACACCGACCTCTATGCTAGACAGGCAAAATTGGCAGTTGAAAGGACATCCTCGGCTTGTCTCGAAATAGATGATACGTTTGCCTAGATTCGGAATATCTTCAGGAAAACGATGCGGAGAAGGTAGCTGATTTAGATCACTTTTAGGGTGAGATGGCATAAGAATGATCTCTTCGCCCTTACGGTAAGCTATTCCATATACAAAATGGAACTTGCGGTCTCCCTCTAATTCCTCTAACAAACGATGGAATACTTCCTCTCCTTCGCCCATGACGATGCAATCCACAGCTGTTGCACGCTTCATCCAATACTCCGTGTCGTATGACACTTCTGGCCCACCAAGCACAATCGTTACATTTGGCATAACTTTTTTGAGGATTTCTACAACTTTCAACGTCTCTTCTATATTCCAAATGTAGCAGGAGAATCCAACAACATCCGGCTTTTTGTTGAACAAATCGGAGACAATATTTAAAGCGGGATCCTTAATCGTGTATTCGGCTAAATCAATATCAAAGGCATGATCACTATAGGCTTTGAGTAAGCGAATAGCTAGCGACGTGTGGATATACTTAGCATTAAGTGTAGACAAAATGACCTTCATGCTTCACCTTCCTTATGTGTAATGAATTGAAGGGAATTGAAACTAATCCAACAAGTCTGAATCTGCTACTCCAGTATTTTGAAAAAATTCCAAGAACGGGCGACCATATTTAAGATATTTCACTTCGCCTACCCCTTTAATCTTTAGCATAGCCGACTCTGTCTGTGGACAAACCACACTCATTTCTCGCAAGGTAGCATCATTAAAAATAATATAAGAAGGAACTTTCTCACTCTGCGCTAACTCGCGGCGAATCAGACGAAGTTGCTCAAATACCGTCTCATTTACCGCCGATGGACCTAAATCTACTGTAGATCCTCCTCTACGGCGAGAGCTGGATGCGGAAGCAGCCACTGGAAGAGGGGCCCGCTGCATAACCTGCATCTGACCCTTTAGTACGTCTACTGCAATGGGTTGGAGCTTGACCACAGGATACTGCCCTTCAGATAATGTGAGATATCCCTCAGCTACAAAGGTGTTAATAAGTTCCGAAATCTCCTTCTCGGTCTGAGTTCTCATCATCCCATACGTAGGCAAGCTATCAAATCCGTTCTGTAGTACTTTCTTGTTCTGTGAACCTTTCAGCACACCAGCCACCATCGTTACCCCGAAACGCTCCCGCATCCGGTAAATACAAGAAAATATAATTTGGGCTTCCTTCGTCATATCTGTCAGTTCACGTTCATCCCGGCACGAACTACATATCCCGCAAGGCTTCTGATCGTGCTCTTCGCCAAAATATTCAAGCATCGCGAACCGCAGACAACGATGGGTATAGCAATACTCAATCATTTGCTGAAGCTTGCGGTACTCATTGCGCTTGCGATCACCTTCCTGCGGATTCTGTTCAATAAGGAATTTTTGCGTCATAATATCCTGTGCACTGAACAAAAGGATACAGTCACTAGGCTCCCCATCTCGGCCCGCACGGCCCGCTTCCTGAACATAAGCCTCCATGTTTTTAGGCATATTATAGTGAATGACATATCTTACGTTAGACTTATCAATGCCCATCCCAAAAGCATTGGTCGCCACCATGACCCGAATATCGTCATACAGGAAAGCTTCTTGGTTATCCGCTCTCTCTTGATCGGGTAGTCCCGCGTGGTACCTTCCGGCCTGAACACCTGATGCACGTAATCTATCATACAGATCATCCACATCCTTACGCGTAGCCGCATAGATGATGCCCGGCTGGGATTCATGCTGGGACGTATAATTCATAACGTATTCTCTCTTATTCTCGCCTCTTAACACAGACATCGCCAAATTATCTCGGCCAAGTCCCGTTACGAAAATCGCAGGTTCCTGAAGTCGCAATAATCGAAGCATATCATCCATAACTTCAGGTGTAGCTGTCGCGGTAAAGGCTGCAAGTATAGGACGCCTAGGCAAAGAAGCTACAAATGGCGCCACGGCAAGATAGCTCGTCCGAAAATCATGGCCCCATTGAGATACGCAGTGCGCTTCATCTACAGCAACACAGGCAATATGCAGTTCAGCCATCTCATCACGGAACCAGTCCAGCTCAAGTCGCTCGGGGGCAACGTACAACATTTTGAGTTCGCCACGCTGCGCTGCCCGAATTCTAACATTCACTTCTTTTCCACTTAGGGAACTATTAATATATGCCGCTGGAATGCCCATGGTCGTCAGCGCATCCACTTGGTCTTTCATTAATGAAATCAATGGTGATACAACTAGTGTTAAGCCCGTGAGCAGCATCGCAGGGATCTGATAACAGATAGATTTCCCGCCTCCTGTTGGCATAATTCCTAGCGTATCTTCCCCTTGTAGAAGACTTTCCACAATTTTTTTCTGTCCCTCACGAAAGTCAGGGTATCCATAAAATGTCTGCAGCAACTGCTGCGCACGATCCATTGTAAGTTGTTCGGTATCCATCATTAAGGCTCCTTACTGTACTCGTCCTTCAAGCGAAGGCGTCTGTATTCTTTAAGTGTAACGGGCTTTGTCCGATAGGGCAACCGCGTGGACGTTGACCAGAGGCCAGAAATAAAGGTATCATCGGTCTAGATCAATTCCGGATATCGGAGCTAGAATTCAGGAGGTTCATGTTGTTATGAAAAAGAAAGATTCAGCTAAGAAACACACGACGCGGCCAAAGCCAAAGGCCGGAGCTAAACCCAAGTCGAACTACACATCCAAACCAACCCGAATCAGTGCAGCTGTTAAGCCGCGAATCTGTACGGTAAAAGAAACCACGGAACTGCTACCTTTTCTTCTGGAGACCTTTAGTAACTTAGGAAGAAATGCAGTCAAAGCTATTTTGGCACGCGGACAGGTTACAGTGAACAGTGAGCCAACTACGGCTTATAACTATCAGCTTGAACCTGGCTACATCGTAACGATCTACAAACAAAAAGCAAAAGCAGCACCTGCTTTAATTGGTATGAAGATTATGTTCGAGGATGATGACATTATCGTCATTCAAAAGGAGCACGGCTTACTTTCTGTAGCTACAGGGCAGGAGAATGAAATTACCGCCTATCGCCAATTGATGGCTCATGTGCGAGCAGAAGATGAGAAAGCACGCATATTCATCGTACATCGACTGGATCGGGATACGTCAGGCGTGATGCTTTTTGCTAAGAAAGAAAGTATCCAACAGAAACTGCAAAATGCTTGGCAGGATATGGTCAAAGAACGTTCGTACGTAGCTCTAGTGGATGGAGAAGTGAAGAAGCAAGAGGGAACGGTTCGTTCATGGCTAAAAGAAAGTGCGACGCTTAAAATGTACTCTAGTCCTCATCCAAATGACGGACTATTAGCTATTACTCATTACAGAAAATTGCAAGGAGATAAATTCTTCACCTTGCTAGAAGTGAATCTCGAAACAGGACGCAAAAATCAAATCCGTGTGCATATGGAAGAAATCGGTCATCCGGTGGCAGGCGATAAGAAATATGGATCCAAATCCAAATTACTAGGCCGTCTGGGACTTCATGCTCGCGTTCTTGCTTTTGAACATCCGACAACAGGGATTGTTATGCGGTTCGATACGGACATTCCGAAAATTTTCATGAAGCCTTTCCGCATTACTCCTACTCGTTAAGACGCGGAGACCTAGATGTTATGGTTCTTTTGGAATGGGTATAAGAATGTATGAAATACTATGCAAGCTGCGGCATTCATTATAAGCTTTGATAAGGGGAATCCACTGATGAAATTGACACCAGAAAAAGCCATTGAACTGCATGGCTTCAACAATTTGACCAAATCCTTAAGTTTTAATATGTATGACATCTGCTATACCAAAACAACGGAAGAACGAGATGCCTATATTGAATATGTCGATGAGCAATACAACGCGGATCGCCTAACCAAGATTTTGATCTCTGTGGCTGATATTATTGGTGCAAATGTGCTTAATATTGCCAAGCAGGATTACGTCCCGCAAGGCGCCAGTGTAACGATGCTCGTATCCGAAGGTCCCATTGTAGAAGTACCTAATGAGTCTTACGATGAAACGCCCGGCCCATTACCAAGTTCCGCGGTAATCCATCTGGATAAGAGTCATATTACCGTACACACGTATCCAGAGTCTCACCCCGACGAGGGTATAAGCACCTTCCGTGCAGATATCGATGTTTCTACTTGCGGCGAGATTTCTCCTTTAAAAGCATTGAACTATCTCATCCAGTCATTTGAACCAGATATGATGACGATGGACTACCGGGTGCGGGGATTTACTAGAGATATTAACGGACAGAAGTTATTTATTGATCATGATATCAGTTCCATTCAGAACTACATTCCAGATAAAGATAAACGTCTGTACGATATGATCGATGTGAATGTATATCAGGAACATATATTCCATACCAAATGTAAACTCAAAAAATTTGATCTGGATAACTATTTGTTTGGCTATACCAAAGAAAAATTAAGTTCTGAAGAACAAGCTGCCATTACAGAACGCCTTAAGATTGAGATGGACGAGATTTATTACGGCAAGAACACAGAACGCGGCTCACTTCGAGAAGAAGAATAACTTGACAATTCTTTCGATAATATGCATAAATATTTACATTAATGAGACACAGCTACAGCATACTTCAATATTACAAGATCCAAAAGGCGCTTGACTAAGAATCAAGATGCAGATACGGCAATCCAGAGAGGAAGTTCATCGGCTGTAAGACTTCCCTGCACATTTCTGCTTCTTTCCTGTCTTAGAAGCCGCAGCTCTGCTGCCGGTTCATACCGTTATCTATGATAAGAAATCAGCGTTAAGATCTACGTTGATAAATTAGGGTGGTACCACGAACGCATTCGTCCCTTGACGATTGCGTTCTTTTTGCGTCTAAACCTACACTCAGCACTGTGAAAAGGAGTTGATCCGGATGAAACAATCCAAGCTTTTCATTCCTACGCTAAGAGAAGCACCTTCCGAGGCAGAAGCCATCAGTCATCAAATTCTAATTAGAGGCGGCTATATTCGTCCCTTAGCCTCAGGCATCTATACCTATTTGCCACTTGGCAAACGTGTCCTCCAGAATATTGAAACTATCATTCGCCAAGAAATGAATAAATCTGGTGCACAAGAAATCACGATGCCCGCCATGCAGCCAGCTGAATTGTGGCATGCCTCCGGAAGATACGAGCGTTATGGACCGGAACTTATCCGCCTACAAGACCGCCATGGCCGAGAATTCGCTTTAGGTCCCACACACGAAGAAGTCGTGACCACCTTAGTTCGTGACGAGATCAATTCATATCGCCAGCTCCCACTGAGCCTCTACCAAATACAGACCAAATATAGAGATGAAAGACGCCCTCGCTTTGGTCTGCTCCGAGGCCGTGAATTTCTAATGAAAGATGCTTATTCATTCGATAAGGACGGGGATGGACTTCATCTAAGCTACCGGGCTATGTATGAGGCTTATACCAATGTATTCACCCGAACGGGTCTAAATTTCCGAGCTGTACAAGCCGATGCTGGAGCTATTGGAGGGGAAGGAGAAACCCATGAATTCATGGCACTGGCTGACATTGGAGAGGACACCCTTGCTGTATGTACTGCTTGCGACTACGCTGCTAATTTGGAAAAAGCCGAATATCGTGCTGTAGAGTCTACTTCTAGTCTAGCTAATAGGGGACTCTATTCAGAAAATAATCAACTTTCCCCCTCTCCTATCGTAGTCTCTACACCCGGTGTTCATACTATAGATGAACTTGTAGATTATATGAATGTGGAAGCTAGTTCCTTTATCAAAACATTAATTTACCTTTGTGATCAACAACCCGTGGCCGTCTTAATTAGAGGGGATCATGAAGTGAACGAGATCAAGCTTAAGCATAAAGTTGGAGCAGAACAAGTTGAGTTAGCAGACGCGTCTACAGTATCTCAAGTGACGCAGGCACCTGTAGGTTTTGCTGGCCCTATTGGACTTACTATCCCTATTCTGGTCGATGCCGATGTTAGTGTAATGACAGCAGGGATTACAGGTGCAAATCAAGTAGATACTCATCTTACTGGCGTGAGGCCAGGTATTGATTTTGCATTTCATCACGTAGCTTCTCTTCGCAATGCTTCTGTAGGAGACCACTGTCCTATTTGTAATCATACTTTGGAATTCATTCGCGGGATTGAAGTAGGGCATGTCTTTAAATTAGGAAATAAGTACAGTAAGACTTTAGGCGCTGTATTCACAGATGCGCAGGGCAAGTCACAAGAAATGGTTATGGGTTGTTATGGCATTGGAGTATCTCGAATTATGTCTGCCGTCGCCGAGCAGTATCAACATGAGTCTGGCATCGTGTGGCCTACTGAACTAGCTCCTTTTCGGGTTCATATCATCCCCATTTCAGTGAAAGATACACATCAGATGGCTCTAGCTACTGCGCTCTACAACCGTCTTCTTGATTCTGGCGTGGAAGTACTCTTGGACGACAGAGAAGAACGAGTAGGTGTAAAGTTCAAGGATGCCGATCTCATCGGCTCTCCTATCCGAATTATCGCCGGGCAACTTGCAGACCAAGGGCAGTTTGAATGGAAAATACCCGGTACTAAAGATCGAGAGATTATAGATTTCGACACTGCTTTTCATCGGATTATAAGCTAATTGCCTATTCTTGTTGCTATGTATATAAAGAATGATTTTTTCTTAAATACAAACCAAAAGTCCCTATGAATCTAGGGGCTTTTTTTATATATTTAATATTTACAGAATACCCTATTTATAGTAGATTCTAATTGATATCGAGGAGGAATTGAATTGATGGACTTTGTCATTCTAGGCATGCTGTTAGAACGCCCTATGAGTGGATATGAACTAAAAAAAACGGTAGACGTAACGATTGGCTTATTTTACAAAGCTAGTTATGGCAGTCTATATCCCGCTTTAAAAAGATTGGAGAATAGAGGATGGATTGGCGTAAATGAATCAGATAATCAAAAGAATAAAAAAACCGCATATATTCAGCCTGAGGGGAAAGCAGCTTTCTTAGATTGGCTACAGATTCCTACACAATTGAGTCGAAAAGAACAAATGCTTCGGTTTTTTTTCTTTGATTATCTGGACCAGCCTACACGCCAAAAGAGGCTTACTGAACGAGCAGACACGTTACGTAAAGAAATCAAACAACTTGAGCGTGTGGAAGCCGATCTAGCAGATAAATTTCATAATCGTGAACAAGCCACCAATCACAATTACCGTATTCATGTTCTCCATTATGGATTACAATATTTAACTGTCGAACTGAACTGGATTCAACAAATACGAGAGGATGAACCTTAAGCATGTGGGCTTCTTGGGGGCTTTGTAGAAGAGAAGCTGTTGCTTCCTCTACTGATGATCCGAAATTATATCCTTCCTCTCATGGCCTATCACTTCATACATAACCATATTCAATTTATCAGTATTGACTCACAAACATTTAATACCTATGACCTACTCATTCCTGCTCTACTTTCTGTCCACAGCATCTGGATCATAATAAGTCTGTGTCGTCCAACAGAGCCTAAATCTCCATCGTTTGTTCTAGACCCTACTAGGACAATTCAAAGAGCAGTTCCGCGAACGGACCTGCTCTTAGCCTTTTATATGTCTCTATGCCTGTCAGGTCTCAACTTTATCCTTTGCCTCTAAATTAATTAACAATTCTTTCATGAATATTAGATCATCTTCAATTCTATGGAGCTGCGTCTGCATTTCATCAATTTCAGATTCGGCCTTATAGTTAATTGCAAAATCGATAATAGATTCATGTTTGTCTCTAGCTGCTTGACGATTCTGACTCATCATAATGATGGGCGCCTGAAAAGCCGCTACAAAAGATAAGCAAAGATTTAATAAAATAAAAGGTGGTCCATCATAATGATGTGTAAATGGAACCGTATTCCAGATTAGCCAAGTACTTAAAAACAACGCAAACAGGATCATGAATTTCCAGCTCCCCCCAAAGGAAGCAATTGTATCGGCCACCCGGTCTGGCCACCTGGTCTTACGAATATATTCATCATCTAGATGAGCAAGGATACTCTTCTCATAATGATCAACTAAACGATCTATACGAGCGGTATGATTCTTATTCAGTTCAATATCGAATCCTTGAATGGCTGAGGCTTCTACCGAAGGTTGTTTGCGAATATGATAATGCTTTTTGCCCATCTCGATTCCCTCCCCTAAGTAGAGGAAGTCTTCAGGAGCCTGGTTCACCCTATAGGCAGACAATCAAGTTGAATCCAAGTCCAGACCATAGGCCGCTGTGACCTCACCCTCAAGACTTCCCCGTAAATCCTGCCTTCTAACGAGCTTTGGCTACTCCTATGACTGTCCATGCAGACGATTCAACTCCTCTCGTTCCAGGTTGAAATGGAATTACCTTCATAGTATATTCTAGTCACCATCTATTGGTACAGCAGTATTATATTTTTAACCTTTGAATGGTCAGACGTCCAAAAAATTCAATCTCAATGCTCATAATACCCTCATCGCTGAGCCCTATCCGCTTAGAACATTACGGTTCGCATATCTTTCCACTCCATCCATATCCCTTAGATTGTTATGTCTATGATGTTAAGCATGCATAGATGAAAAGGCAAATTTTTCCTATATAAAGCTCCCTAATTTCCCTCCTAAGTATGGTATACTAAACCAGCTAGACCGATATAGAAGACAATCCATGCAGCTTATAGCTCATGGGAGAGGTTCGAGAACTCCCTCTATAAAAAACTATGATTGCCCGTTTGCGTCCGCGAACAGGGTCTATTTTTTATCGATGTCAGTTCAAGAAACTCTCACTCTTCGAAGCGTACCCGATGTAATTCGAGTACACTCAAATTCAGAAGATGGAGAGGTTTTTTTGCATGCTCAAAAATGAAAAGGCGTTTGTAGTGTTTAGTGGAGGACAGGATAGCACGACTTGTCTGTTCTGGGCTTTAGAACAATTTAAAGAAGTGGAGACTGTTACGTTCAATTATGGACAAAGACATGCTCAGGAACTTGAATGTGCTCGTCAGATCGCGCAACAACTGAACGTCAAGCACACAATCCTCGACATGAGTCTTCTTGGCCAACTTGCGCCTAATGCGCTAACGCGGAGTGATATCGAGATCACTGAGAACCCTGGAGAACTCCCGAGTACGTTCGTTGAAGGTCGCAACCACTTGTTCCTAAGTTTTGCTGCAGTTCTGGCCAAAACGCAAGGAACTCGGCATCTCGTAACAGGCGTATGCGAGACCGATTTCAGTGGCTATCCCGACTGCCGAGATAGCTTCGTCAAATCCTTGAATGTCACTTTAAATTTAGCTATGGATCATCCCTTTGTTATTCATACGCCGCTCATGTGGCTAAATAAGGCGCAGACTTGGCAACTAGCCGATGAGCTCAATGCCTTTGAATTCGTCCGAGAACGTACTCTGACTTGCTACAACGGTATACAGGGAAGTGGATGTGGAACATGCCCAGCCTGTAAGCTCAGACAAGCCGGACTAGATCAATATCTAGCACAAAAAAATGAACAGGTATCCCCGTTATGAGCCAGTATCCGGGACCTTTTCGCATCGTAGATACATTACAGCAGTTCGGCACCGACATTCAGCAGCATGAACTCCGTTATCATACGCGTAGAGTTCTAATTAGCAAAGAATTCACCTTCGATGCTGCCCATCATCTACATGCCTATGAAGGCAAATGTAAAAATCTACATGGTCATACGTACAAAGTAGTATTGGGTGTAAGTGGAATTCCCGATGCATCCGGTCTCATGATGGATTTTGGCACACTGAAGCAGCTCTGGAAAGATCGGATTGAACCTTATCTCGATCATCGATATCTGAATGAAACTCTTCCCAAGATGAACACTACCGCAGAAAATATCGTCGTGTGGTTATATGAACAAATGGAAGAGGCGCTCAAGCTTGATCCAGATAACCAAGTTAGCCAAAGTCGCACCGAGTTTGTGCGTCTTTATGAGACGCCTACCAGTTATGCAGAGATTCGGCGGGAGTGGATGCTCGATGTCTAGCCCTTTGAGCTTGGCACCTGAAAGGAAGATCCCGGTTATGGAGATCTTTGGCCCCACGGTTCAAGGAGAAGGCATGGTTATTGGACAGAAGACGATGTTCGTTCGGACCTCAGGTTGTGATTATCGTTGTAGTTGGTGTGATTCTGCCTTTACTTGGGATGGAACAGGGAAAGAAATGATTCAGCTCATGAGTCCAGAAGATATTTGGGCTAAGCTACACTTAATAGGCGGAACCCGATTCTCCCATGTTACTTTATCTGGGGGGAACCCAGCTCTCCTCCCGCAGATGGCTTCCCTTATTCAACTTCTAGAATCACAACACATCCGCATCGCTGTAGAGACGCAAGGATCTCGCTGGCAGGATTGGTTGATGCAGATCCATGAGGTTACCGTCTCGCCAAAACCGCCTAGCTCCGGTATGATCACAAATTGGACCGTCCTAGATGATCTAATCAGCAGATTATCAACAAGAGGCACGGCTTATAGTTACAGTCTCAAAATCGTTATTTTTAACGAAGCTGACCTCGATTTTGCCAAGCAGGTCCACTTACGCTATCCCTCCAGCCCCTTCTATCTGCAAGTAGGGAATGCGGATACAAAAACTGACGATATTCCAGGGCATGCTTCGAGCTTACTTCATGAGTACGAAGCGCTGATTGAAGCTGTGATGAAATCAGATGTCCTCAATGATGTACGTGTCTTACCGCAGCTTCATACACTCGTCTGGGGTAACAAGCGGGGCGTATGAGGGCTTTCTGATAACATGTATAACTTATATCTATTTTCTTAATTCATATATATTTAAAGGTGGAGAACATAATGACTGGCAGACAGCCACAAGACATGAAAGACCTTACGCTGCTTGGGAACCAGGGAACCCAGTATGCTTTTGAATATAATCCAAAGATCCTTGAATCGTTCGAGAATAAGCATCCCTACCGAGATTATTTTGTTAAATTCAATTGTCCTGAGTTCACAAGTCTGTGTCCGATTACAGGCCAGCCGGATTTTGCTACGATCTATATTAGCTATATCCCAGATATACACATGGTCGAGAGTAAATCCCTTAAGCTGTATTTGTTCAGCTTCCGTAATCATGGAGATTTCCATGAAGACTGCATGAACATTATCATGAATGATTTGATTCAATTGATGAAACCTCGGTATATTGAAGTATGGGGAAAATTCACCCCGCGCGGCGGCATCTCTATTGATCCTTACTGCAATTATGGACAACCGGGGACACGCTTTGAAGCGATAGCAGAGCATCGATTAATGAATCACGATCTATATCCGGAGACTGTGGATAATCGGTAATTTGTGAGCATCTCATCTTAGATTTGAGAGAGGAGTAGGTACCGTGCAGAAACCTCAAATTTTCATTGCAAAACCGATTCCTTCTGAGGTACGCGAATATCTGGAGCAGCATGCAACCTGCACGTTCTGGGAGAAAGAGACGCCCGTTCCGAGGCAGGAATTACGGGAGCACGTAGCACAGGTAGAAGGACTACTTACAGCTGGGGGCAAAATTACAAGTGAACTATTGGATGCTGCTCCAAAGCTCCGTGTGGTAAGTACGATGAGTGTAGGATACAACCACTTTGATATACCTGCTTTTCGAAAGCGAGGTGTTATAGGAACCCATACCCCAGGCGTATTAAATGATACTGTGGCAGATCTAGTTATGGCTATGATGCTTACGGCAGGACGCCGCATTTCTGAACTCGATCGGTACGTAAAGGACGGCCATTGGCAACGTGGAGATAATGAGAGCCTATTCGGTCTCGATATTCATCATAAGATTTTAGGGATTATAGGTATGGGCGGCATTGGAAAAGCTGTTGCAAAACGTGCAAAATTCGGTTTTGACATGTCGATCTTATATCACAATCGCCATAGAAACCCAGAAGTAGAGCAAGAATTCTGTGCCAGTTACTGTAGCTTGGATGAACTCCTTCAACAATCGGATCTCATCGTTCTGATGACACCGCTCACGGAAGAGACCCGACACCTCATAGGAGCGCAGCAATTTGCTAAGATGAAAAAGACCGCAATATTCATCAATGCCTCTCGAGGCCAGACTGTGGATGAACAAGCCTTAATTCAAGCTTTGCAGACGAAGCAAATCTATGCAGCGGGTCTGGATGTTTTTGAACAAGAGCCCGTAGATAGGGATAATCCACTTCTCTCTATGCCCAATGTGATTACTTTACCTCATATTGGCTCAGCTACAGAGACCACTCGAGACCAGATGGCAATGCTAGCCGCACAAAACTTGATTGCCGCTCTTCAGGGGTTAACCCCTCCTAATCTAATTCCCGAGCTTCGTTCTTGAACGGATCCTTAACATTAAAATAGAAGAAAAAAAAGACCTCGGTCCTAACAAGGACTGAGGTCTTTCTATCTCTATTATTCAAAATCTACTTTGTATTTTTTCTCCGTGGAAGACGTATGTTTCGTCTCCTCTTTGTTCTTCTCATCGAGCACCTTTTCGTTCAGTTCTTCTACAGGAATAGGATCTACCGTCTGTTCACTTTCAAATCGGTCGAATAGACTCTCCTCATCGGTCTTGTACTGCTCAGGATGATCCATACCGGAAGGTCCATTGCCATCAGGCTTACGATCTGTCATGTTCACTCACCTCATCTTGAAGATTTAAGTTACTTCTTTTATACCTTCATCTGCGATAAGTTAAACATGCATCTTCCTAATCGTCGATTAAATCTATCCGTTCCCCCATCTCAGCAAGCAGTCCTGCTTCCGCATCTTCGTACAATTTGCGAAGCCATTTAAGTTCAGTGAGTTCATGTTCGTACCTTCCTGCCATCAAGTACAGGACACTCCGAGATACCGTACCAACATGGTCTTGATAGATTTCATAATAAAAGTTGACCTGATGCTCTGTCTTACGAACCCGTTCCTTGAGCACAGCAGCTATTTTTTTCTGATCCCCATATTTGGCAAAGGCTAACGCAATATACATAGGATGGTATACAGGTTCCATCATCTCAAATTGCTGCATAAGCAACTCTTCAAAATAGGCTATACCTGTATCTGTGATGTGATAGACCGTTTTATCCGGTCGTTTGTCACTTTTGATCACTTCAACAACTTCTAAGTAACCCTGAAGAGCTAATTGATCTACCGCGTAATATAATGACCCTATTTGAATTTTGGCATTGCGATCTACAGCTTTTTCTTTCATCTTTAGACGCATCTCATAAGGGTGCATATCTTTTTCTAATAAAATGCCTAAAATCGCTAACTTCATAGACATGGATAAGCCACTTCCTTTATCCCTGAGAAGGTTCTACAGGTGTGCTTGATTTCTTCGCGTGCAGCTTTAAGCGATCTTTAGGCATAAGGAAGACGAATATGACCGCAAAGGCTACAGGAATTAGAGCCCACATAAAGGAATGTGCAATAGAAGTAGATAACGCAGCGGTAATCTTTTGCAGTACAGGTTCTGGAATTAATTTGCGATTCTCTGGATCGAGGGCTTGCTGAGGATTGCTGAATGTAGGGCCGCCCTCTGATGAATTACCAAAAGATTGCTTAATCTGATCTGAGAACGTATTCCGCTGAATGATACCGAAGATCGTAATTCCAAGGGTCATCCCCAGTGAACGTAGGAATGAGTTCGTGGACGTCGCCGCTCCCCGTTTGCGATAGTCAAAATGGTGGATGGCCGCCATACTCAGCACGGAGAAAGAGAATCCTACGCCAAAGCCAGTAAATATGCTATACAAGGTTAGTAAGCTTTTCGGCGTGTCTTGTGTCATTGAGCTCAGTAGTACGATGCCTAACAATAAGGAACTTACTGAAATCATCATGATATTCCTGAACGAAGTTTTCGTCGTAAGGAATCCACCCGTTTGAGAGCCTACTACGGAACCTATCATCATCGGCATGAGGATGAGTCCAGAGTTCGTGGCAGAACCCCCATATACACCCTGAACGAAAATAGGAATATATACGGTGGCTACGATAAATACAGATCCGTACATTAGCGCAACGAGGTTACTTGTCGCAAACAATCTCGTACGGAACATTTCAAAAGAAATAATAGGCTCGGAGACTTTGCGCTCAATCATCAAGAAGAGGACGAAAAGAATTGTAAAACCTGCGAACAATGTCAGTATCGTAGTTGAATCCCATGCATACTTCTTACCTCCGAGTTCTAACGCGAACATGAGGCAGATTACCGCTCCAACTAATGTAGCTGCGCCGCCCCAGTCAATTTTTTGCTTCGCATGACTTAAAGACTCTTTGTAGAACACACTGATTAAGATCAGAGCTACAATGCCTAAAGGAATATTAATATAGAACACCCAGTTCCATCCGAACGACTCCGTAATGAACGCACCAAGCAGTGGACCAAAAATGCTGGACATCCCAAATACGGCTCCAAATAATCCGGTAGCTTTCCCTCTCTTCTCCGCTGGGAAAATATCGAAAATGATCGTGAATGCAATCGGCATAAGCGCCCCGCCACCAATACCTTGAATGGCCCGGTAAATGCTCAACTGTGTAATCGATTGGGCTGTTCCGCACAGAATTGAGCCCAACAAGAAAATGATCAGGCCAAAAATAAAGAACCTTTTGCGTCCATACATATCAGATAACTTGCCGAAAATCGGTGTACCTGCCATTACTGTAACCATATATGCAGAAGTAACCCACACGAACTGGTCGAGTCCTCCTAACTTGTTCACTATGGTGCCCATAGCCGTCGTAACAATGGTATTATCCATTGCTGACATCAAGATGCCGAGCAGTAGCCCCGCGACAATGAACTTCATGTTTTTCGCATTGCTGTTTATCATGAATCTAACACACCTCTACCTATTCAAATTTGAATACATTTTTTATTATATTCGAATTTAAGTTTATTTCAAACATTTTGTGCTTATATATAAATACTGATATAATCAGCGAGTACATTATATGTTTATGAGGAGGCCCTTATGAATCACAATACTCTGATTAGAAATCAAATATTTGAACTTGTACAAGACCTTAATGAAGACCAAATTAACCAGAAACCTGCCCCTGATAAATGGAGCATCGCTCAAGTGATGGACCATCTCTATCTTATGGAGCGGACGATTGCTCATCAGATCGGGGTGACGATTAAGAACGATGTCGATGCTCCTACAGATCTGAAACCTTACAAGCTCACACTAGATCGTACGCGTCACGTTGATGCTCCTCCGAATCTAGTACCGTCTGAAGATCGTCTAACTATGGAACACCTAAAATCTGAATTAGCTCAATCTAGAGAAGCGCTTATCGCTTCCTTAGCAGGTCAAGATCAAGAAAAGCTTAAGCATTTATCCTTTCTGCATCCTGTATTTGGCATGATGGATCTGACGCAATGGGAAGATTTCGTAGGGATTCATGAAGAGCGACATATGGAACAAATTCGGGAAGTTAAGAATAGTATTCTATCCGCTTCATAAAGCAATCATATTTTGTATTATTTTCCCATTCGAGGTATAATGAAGGTGCAAACTGGACATTACCTTAGGGGGATATGTTATGAATTATACACTCGGTATACTTGCTGCTGCTTCTCTGGTCTTAGTCTTTGCTATTATGGTTCGAGTTCAATACGGCTATATTAGTCAACTAAGAGGTCAGCGTCACAAGACGGGTTCTGAACAGAATACTTACTATGAGAAGATGACTTTTGAAGAAGAGCAATTGCACTACAATCAACAAGGTGGCTTCTGGCCAGCATCCTTGGTAGCCTCTATTATATACAAAGCGAGACACAAGAAAGCTGCGCACTAAGACAGACGACAAGACGGCACCTATGCTAAGGTGTCGTTTTTTTGTATTATTATCAATTTTAGACCATAATTAATATACACATAGGAAGGATGTATGCAGAAATGACAGCAAAATGGAATGTATTACAGCAGCATATGAAAGACAACGGAGTACATACGCTCCTGATTACCGACCCAAAGCATGTGTATTATTTGACAGGATTCTTGAGCGATCCTCATGAACGTTTCCTCGGACTTGTTGTACCTTTAGGTGAAGAGCCTCTGCTCATTGTACCCGCACTGGATGAAGAAGCTGCACGTGCGGCAACGGGTATGGAACGCATATACTCACATAGCGATACAGATAATCCTTTTCAGATTCTAAGTGGGGCGTTGGCAGGGTCCATCGGTACTTTAGGTTTGGAAAAGGACTATGTTACAGTAACTCGTTTTGAAGCATTACAAGACCAGCTTGGTATTTCAAAATATCAAGATATAGGTCCTTGGCTTCAACATATGCGTGTGCGGAAATCCCCAGAAGAAATTGTAAAAATGAGACATGCCATCTCATTAATTGAACAAGTCCTTCATGAAACTCTACCCAAGGTGACAGCCGGGGTTACAGAGAACGAGCTTGTAGCGGAAGTAGAATACCAAATGCGCAAGCTTGGGGCAGATGGTCCTTCCTTTGATTCCATGGTGTTATTTGGGGAGAAAACAGCCCTTCCTCACGGAGTTCCCGGCTCTCGCGTGTTACGTACAGGGGATATGGTTATGTTCGATATTGGCGTGTATGCCGGTGGCTATGCCTCCGATATCACAAGAACATTCGCTTATGGCGGAATTACAGAAGAACAAACGCGTATCTACAATACGGTTCTTCAGGCAAATGAACAAGCTATTCAAGCTATTCGACCTGGCGCGACTTTCGCTTCCATTGATCTAGCTGCAAGAAATTTAATTGAAGAAGCTGGATACGGACCACAATTCATGCATCGCCTAGGACATGGTCTAGGGATCGATGTCCATGAGTACCCTTCTATTCACAGTCTTAATCATGAGAAACTAGAAGCGGGGAATGTCTTTACTGTCGAACCTGGAATTTACGTGCCTGGCGTAGGTGGTGTGCGGATTGAAGACGATATTCTGGTTACAACAGAGGGCGTAGAAGTACTGACTTCCTATCCCAAACAATTAACCATTCTGGGGTCTTAAAACTTATAAGAGAACCTTCATAGAGTGTGTAATACACAAGAGGCCAGTTGGAAGATACATTCCACTGGCCTCTCGTCTTTTATTAAAGCAATGCTCTAAGTTTATTGAAGCACTGCTCTATATTTATTAAAGAACTGCTCTGGTACAAAGATGACTCTTCTGAAATTTACATTCAGCTAGAGGAAGGGATCTCATCATCTGGATGTTTGAAATTTCTTGCAATATACAGGAATGGTGTGCCCACAGCTGTGAGAACAAACTTAATAATATAGGTTGTGAACAGAATCTCTAACCAATCACTCCAACTATGCAGTCCATAGAAGGCTATGGAACAAAAGATCAGCGTGTCCACAAAAGAACTAATCATCGTACTTCCATTGTTCCGAATCCATAATTGATTGCGAGCCGGGAAAAATTTACGTATCCATGCATAGAGTCTTACATCCAGGAACTGACTGACAAAATACGCAGTTAAACTACCTGCTGCCAGTTGTGGAAGCAGTCCGAATATCGTCTCCATAGAAGGTTGTGCGATATCGTTCTGATCCGGGGTGAAGAAGAGAACCATTTGCATCATAATCGTGGTCATAATTAAGGTGAAAAAACCGAACCAGACCGCTTTACGTGCTTCCTCACGTCCGTACTTCTCATTCAAGAGATCGCTTGTAAGATACAAGCTGACATACATCGTATTTCCTAGAGTCATGACAATGCCGAACATATCTATCGTCTTGACGACTTGAATGTTAGCAATAACCGTAGCCACTCCAATCCAAGCATATAACCCCTTCTTGCCAAAAAACTTGTAACATAGTAAAAAGAACGCGAAATTCACTAGAACGAACACGACGCCCCAACCAAAATTAAACATCTATCTGCTTCCTTCCTAGTTTTGTTTACGCGGGATGGTTACGAACCGCGGCAGCCCGAAGCCCGGGCAAAAGCAATATCCACTCTACCACAGCAAATCAGATTATGCCATCCTTTTTCATATGTAATTATTTTCATAAATCTCTTTTCAATTAGGAATGATTTCCTATAGAATAGTCCATGAGCACTTAGGCACAAAGGTTTAGAAAAATTAGCTTGTACACTACATAAGGTAATTACCAGAAGGAGCTTCCTATGCTAAGGATCAAAATGTCATTAACACGTAAATTCATGTCCATGTTCACCCTGATTATCGTGATATCTTCCCTGCTTTTTAGTCTAAGTTTCTATAATGTAGCGATGGGAATTATTCAAGATAATGTATTTCCCCAGTTCGATCGCGTTTTAGAAAGTAGTGCCAAAGATACATATAAAAATCTGGATTCCAGTCAGACCTTGCAACTAGCTAGTGGAAAGACAAACGCTCAATTTTCGGTAGAATCTTATCTCTCTCAAATGGTGAAAGATAACCATCTAGATAGCGCCTACTTAGCGCTCGTCGATGCATCTAAGCAGAAAGCTACACTCTTTGCATCAAGTGAGACATCGTCTTTAAAAGCCGGAGAATCCATTGACCTCCAACCCGCATTAAAAGAGGCTCAAGCTACCAGCAAACAACAACTAAGTAATGTCTACTCTGAAAAAGGAAAATCTTATAAGACGGCCTATGTATCCATTCCCGGAAGTTCCATCGTTTTAGCCATGAATATGGATGCTACTTTCGTTGTAGATAAAGAACAGCAAATCTTCTGGATTTGTATGGGAATCACCTTACTGGTCATTATTGTTGGGATGAGTATTGCATATCTCTTTAGTAAAAAAATAATTCGTCCAATTAAGGAACTGGCCTCTCTTACGGAACGTATGGCGGAGGGAGATTTCAGTCACCACATACAATTCAAGGGTAATGACGAAGTCGCCGCTCTCGCTGCAAGCTTCGTATCTATGATTGATAAATTAAAGTTGATCCTCACCAAAGTCACACATACCTCGCATGGTGTGGTCAAAGAATCCGATCAGCTATTATATAGTGCGAAGAATGTAGGTCAAATGATCAAAACATCAACAGCCGCTGTTCAACAAATTGAACAAGGAAGTATTACGATGGCTTCCGCTTCTGCGGAGAATGCCCGGGCAATGGAAGAAATCAGTCAAGGTATCCAGCATATTGCTTCCTCCTCCGCCGAAGTAACCGAACATGTGGGTCAAGCTTCAGGTGAAGCGGGTACAGGGAATCAGTTAGCTCAAGGTGCAGTATCTCAGATGCATAACATTGAACAGGTTGTTGGAGAATCACTACATCATATCCAACAGATGAAGTCGAGCACCGAATCGATCGCACAAGCGGTTAGTACCATCTTTGCTATTATCAAACAAATTCAAATTCTTGCCTTGAATGCATCTATTGAGGCTGCGCGGGCAGGAGAACATGGTAAAGGATTCGCGGTTGTAGCTCAGGAGGTGCGCCAGTTATCTGAACAGTCAAGAATTTCGGCTGAAGATATCTCCGTTCATTTGCAATCTATTCAACAAGACTCCACTGGTTCAGTCTTGGCTATGAACCGCGTCAGTGAAGAAGTGCAGATCGGGGCGGATAAAGTAAAGGCAGCGGGTATTGCTTTTACGAACTTAGCAAATATGATTCAGCAGGTGAATGCCACGGTTCAATCGGTATCGGCTTCTACGCAGCAAGTATCAGCCAGTACCGAAGAAGTCAGTGCCTCTGTAGAAGAAGCCGCTAGCATTACCGCCAAGTCACTTCAGAACGTAGAGAATATTGCGAGTAATGCCAGTCAACAAAATGATGAAATTCAGCTCTGGTCTCAAACCCTTCAAGAACTTCATAAGGATGCTAAAGCTCTGCAAGAACTTGTTAGTACGTTCAAGTTTTAACGAGTTATGACATGAATGACTATGTGAAATAAAAAAAAAACAAAAAGGCATAGAATAAGGACAACCTTGGTTGCC
Source organism: Paenibacillus shirakamiensis (assembly GCF_017874255.1). Taxonomy (GTDB): domain Bacteria; phylum Bacillota; class Bacilli; order Paenibacillales; family Paenibacillaceae; genus Fontibacillus; species Fontibacillus shirakamiensis. The sequence continues at coordinate 147,132 of NZ_JAGGLD010000002.1, forward strand.
CCATTCTATGCCTTTTTTGTGCGTTGTTCAGTTAGTTATTCCATGAATGATGAGTAGAACCATAAGGATTACCACTTCAAGCCCCTCATTTAGAGCCCCGTAGTTATCTCCCGTGAGCCCACCTAATCTTCGATGCATATAATCTGCTGCCCAAGAGCCCACACTGTACGCTACTAAGGGGGTAAGAATCAAGGGAAGTACGAATGTTATAAGTGAGAACGTCCCAGAACAACCAAATACCGACAACAATATAAGACCTGAAAAGGACACAAGTATACTGTAGATTGTGGTATACCACACCTCAGCAAGGGGCAATCCATTGAACTGTGCAGCTAACCCCTCTCCCTTTCGGGCTCTTGGCCATTTACGAATGGCGTAGACCATGAATCCTCGACTCCAGACCGGAGCTAGGATTAAGGCAGGACCTAAAATTGTCGTACCCATTAAAGAGGCAATTAATGTGAATTTGAATAATAATAAGAGTACACAAGCTATGACGCCCATAGCACCCACACGGCTGTCCTTCATAATTTCTAGCATGCGTTCTCTAGAGCGATAACTGAGTAGTCCATCTGCGGTATCCATCCACCCATCCAAATGAAGTCCCCCCGTGATATAGATCCAAGCTATCAAGATGATAACTGATGCAGGCATAGTCGGTAATGACCACGATGCAAGAAGCGCTATCACGCAAAGAACAATGCCGATGCACGCGCCAACAACTGGATAGTAACGAGTGCTTTTTTGCTGAAGATCTGCATTATAATCTAGTTCAGCATGCACGGGAAACCGAGAAAGAAATTGAAACGCAGCCCGCAACGGATCTCCGCGCTTCATCATCGGTAAGCTCGACTTTTGAGCTCGATAGGAATTCCAGCAGTGACAAGATACACTTCTTCAGCATATTCGGCAACCCTTCGATTCAAGATGCCCGCTAAATCCCGATATACACGGCCCAATCGATATTCTGGCACAATCCCGCTTCCCACTTCATTGGTAACCATAATGAGCCTACCTGGGTACTCCTTAGAAGCTTGAAGGAAATGATCGATCTTCTTCTCTACAAGTGAAAGGGAATCCTCACTCTCCCCTGCGGTTAACAGAACATTGGTTAGCCAAAGCGTCAGACAATCAATAAGCACAGTCGGTGCCTCGGGGGTAGAGGGTGTAGTTGAAGCTGATAGACGAGCTAGAACATCAGGTAGAGCCAGAGGTTCTTCCACGGTAGTCCACTGATAGTGCTCCGCATTTCTCTGATCCTGATGGCGCTGAATCCGTTCCTTCATTTCTTCGTCAAACGCTTGAGCTGTTGCAATATAGATAGCTGAGGAAGCATGCTTCATACACCACTTCTCGGCAAATGTACTTTTTCCGCTTCGCGCTCCGCCCGTAACCATAACAATCATAAGGTATGCTCACCTGAGATGCCTGCACTCTCAAATGTAGCCATCTCCGATGCAAGATGACTAGCCGCATCGATAAGGTGCAGCGCCAGGACTCCGCCGGTTCCTTCGCCTAAGCGCATATGCAAATCCAGCATGGGGTCAAGTCCTATCTCTTTCAGGAGCAGAGCATGTCCCTGTTCCTTAGATACATGCGAAGCAATCATATAGTCTAGTACCTGCGGAGCAAGGCGCTGTGCAACTAGAGCTGCCGCTGACGATATAAATCCATCGATGATGACAGGGCAGCGATGCATCGCTGCACCTAGAATAACACCCACCAAGCCTGCAATTTCAAGGCCGCCTACTTTAGCTAATACATCGATGGGATCGGTCGCATCAGGGTGATTCAGTTCGATGGAGCGCTGTACAACCACGGCTTTGTGGCGCACGCGTTCATCATTCAGACCCGTGCCACGCCCCACACTCTCAAGTGGCGTAATACCGGTTAATGCACTCATCATCGCCGAGCTTGCAGTAGTATTTCCTATGCCCATCTCTCCCGTAATGAACAGCCCATACCCCTCAGCTACAGCGTCACGAACAACATCATGACCTATTTGAATAGCTTGTTCAGCTTCTTCTCGAAGCATCGCTGGTCCTTTAAGCATATTCGCTGTGCCCTGACGGATATTGCGACCTATCAAGTGTGGATGTTCCATGCTGTCCCCAGCTATACCTATATCAACACAGCGCACATCAGCATCCGCCTGTCTAGCCAACACGTTCACAGCCGCTCCCCCGCTTAAGAAATTGAGCACCATTTGACGGGTAACCTCAGAAGGAAACGCACTGATCCCTTCTTCACATACGCCATGGTCAGCGGCCATAACGATAACCGTACGCTTGTTAAAAGAAGGTAAAGGGTGACCTGTAATGCCTGCTAGACGTATGAATAATTCTTCTAATCTTCCTAGACTTCCTGGTGGCTTAGTCAAGTTATCTAACCGCTGGGCAGCTAGAGCTGAAGCCTCAGTATCCAAGGGGGGGATAGATGATAGATGCTGCAGTATTTGTTGAGACATTACTTTCCTTCCTCCTTACGTTTCAAAAGAATTTGTGGTACACCGGAATCTGGATGAGGTGTAGCCGAAGCTTGTACACCAAATACTCGTTCAACCATCTCTTCCGTAAGTATATCGTGAGGACTGCCATCAGCAACTATATTTTGTTCATGAAGTACCAGTAGTCTACTACAGAAAAGAGAAGCTAGATTTAAGTCATGCATTACTGCAATAACAGTTAGACCCTCTTCCTGCTGCCACCTCGACACAAGTTCCATGAATTGAATCTGGTAGCGTATATCCAAATATGTAGTAGGTTCATCCAACAAGAGCACAGCAGGTTGCTGCGCCATGACTTTTCCAAGCGCTACCCTCTGACGCTGCCCCCCACTAAGCTCACTTACAGGTCTTTCTGCTAAGGCATGAAGCTCTAACCTATCCATAATTAAAGTGATGAGCTCCTCCACCTCGGCATATCGATCCCGTCCTAGCCAATCTAGAAAAGGATAACGTCCCATGCGAATCACCTCATGAACAGGGAAGGAAATAGCAGGAATACCGTCTTGCTGAAGCACAGCCAACTGCTGAGATAACGCTTTGCGAGAGTATGAACTTAGGGGCTGTTCCATAATATGAACTTCACCCTCTGAGGGCGTCACAGCCCCGGAAATGAGATGAAGCAGGGTCGTTTTTCCGCTGCCATTAGGTCCGATAATACCTACGAACTCTCCAGATTGAATATGAATATTTAGATCACAAAGTACTTTTTGTGTCCCGTACACTTTGTTAAGATGAGAAAGCTGAATCGCGCTCGAAGGAGAGATCGGAGGCTTATTCATGAATTCACGCCCATTCGTTGTTTCTTATTTCGGCAGAGTAAGTAAGCAAAGAACGGTGCACCAAGAAATGCAGTAATAATACCTAAAGGAATCTCAGTAGGAGCCAAAACCATCCGCGCAGCGAGATCACTCCACATCATAAAAATTCCTCCACAGATTGCAGATAAAGGCACAATCAATCGATAATCAGGGCCCGTCACCATCCGAATCATATGGGGCACAACCAGTCCTACGAAGCCAATAACCCCCGATACGGATACGGCTGTAGCGGTAAGCAGTGTAGCTACAACTAAGACGATGAATTTCGTCCGCTCCACATCCAGTCCGGAGTGAGAAGCTTCTCTCTCTCCAAGCGCAAGTAGATTCAATCTTCTTGCATAACTCCATAATACAACGAGTCCCACAATCACATACGGGAAAAGGATGGCCGTATAGGACCATCCACGTAGACTGAGACTTCCTAGAGTCCAGTACAATATTTCATTAATCGTCTTCTTCGACATCGCCGTTAGGAAAGCCACTACCGCTCCCAAAAAAGACTGCATCACTACCCCCGAAAGGATCAGACTTTCCGTGGGGATCTTCCCCTTCTCCTTCGCCAGCCACAAGACAATCCATAACGTAATTACGCCACTAAAGAAGGCGACGGCTGGCAGCGTCAAGGCACCGATTAAGGAATACTGCCATCCAAAAAAAATCAGGACTGCTGCGCCAAGAGAAGAACCAGAAGATACGCCTAGTGTAAAAGGATCTGCCAAGGGATTGCGAAGCACACCTTGAAAAGCCGCGCCCGCCAGGGCTAACGATGCCCCTACCAGCATGCCCAGTACAATGCGGGGAAGTCTAACATTCAAGACAATTTGTTCCGAAGAAGGCGACCAGTCTATTGAAATCCCCTGTCCCAGTATAGGAATTTGACGCAGTAGAATTCGGGCAATTTGCCCGATGGGCAGCGAGACAGGTCCTGTCCCAACACAGATGAGCAGTGTCAGAAGCAGTATGATAGAGCACAATAGACCGTATCCCGCTAGCTTTTTGCTCATTTTACTAGATCCGGATAAATAGCTTTAGCTACTTCTAAAAGACCTTCTGTTACGCGGGGACCTGGACGACTAAGCAAGTTATCATCCAAAGCTACAATGCGGTTGTCCTTAATGGCCTTGATTTGATTCCATCCACTGCGTGCTTTGATAATATCAGCAATCGTCTCATTCTTGTCATTCACTACACTCTTCGCGTATAAGATTACATCGGGATTGGACTTAATAATGTTCTCTTCATTGATGGCAGCCCATCCTTTGATATCTGAAGCTACGTTCACACCGCCAGCTTCTGTAATCATCTCATCCATAAATTCACCTTTACCGACCGTCCAACCGGGGGAGAACTCGATATAGACTTTTTTCTTCTGTTCAGGCGTTAAAGATTTCACCGCTTCTTTGACTTGTAAGCGATCCGCAGCCATTTTGTCTGTTACTTTTTTGGCCTGAGCTTGATGATCGGTGATTTGACCGTACACTTCAATATCTTTAGTTACATCATCTAAGGTCTTCGGATTGAACTGGTATACTTTGATCTTCTGTGCACGAAGATTTTTAATCGTCTCTGCGTCCGTAAGTGCCGCTACAAACACCACATCGGGCTGCGCTGCGACAATGGATTCCATGTTGACTTTCATGCCTGACATTTTGGGTTTGGACTTCGCAGCCGCTGGGTAATCGTCATATTCCGTAACGCCTACAATTTCTTGATCCAGACCAATGGCGAACAAAGATTCTGTCTCCGACGGCGCAAGAGAAATAATTTTGGCTGGTGCTTTGTCAAACGTTACGCTTTCACCTGTTGCATCGGTTAAAGTCAAAGGATACGTCGTCTTCGCTGAATCCTGAACTACCGGTGTCTCCTGCTTTGCAGGTTCTGTACTCTTTGTTGGTGTAGCTGTTGAACCACAACCTGCAGTCAATGCAAGCGTTAAGGCTAAGAGCCCTGTTGCCCAAATTTTGTTCCATGTCTTCATTTTATTCTCTCCCTTGTCTACAATTGTAGTCCTTAATAGATTCCTAAACCCATGCGAAGCTTACCTGTTACCCCAAAAAGAAAAGACCTGATCCATTATGGATTAGGTCGACGTCTACGAAATTTATGTTCCAATATGCAGCTTCCCTGAAAGGATGGCTCATCAGAACAAAGGTTATCCCGGCAGAACGTTGCCCCTTCCTCGGAGGACCGCTGTGTTCCGTTAGGCAGGTCTCCTGACTTCCGAGTTAAGACAAGGCTCGCCTTCCCATACCTACAAAAGTACAGTGGCATATCGTGAGCTTGTCCTCGGTTACAGTGGCGGGACCGTGCCGGAGTTGCACCGGCTTCCCTATTCACCTACAGCTTACTTCTGCAGGACCTAACGGATTGAATACTTCATTCGCATATCGAAGTGAATCTACTCTACTGGATTATAGGGGATATTTCCCTGCGGTACAATAACGCAATAGGACTTTTTTTCAACAAAAACCCAAGTGTGCTCTGGAATGAGAAGTGCGAATGCGAAGCACACTTCCGTTGTCCACCATCGCATCCTTGAAGTGTGCACCTGGAATTAACACTGTCCGTAACAACCGGATCACGCCTCCATGGGTGACGATGAGCACTTGAAAAGCCTCACCTTCCGGCGGGGCATCTTCTATCTTCAGTCTAGTCACGATCTCTTCTAAAACCGACAGCACTCTCCTCTCTAATTGAGTCCACGATTCCCCTTGAGGTGGAGTGTGGTCTGCAGGATGATCAATCCATTGTCGATAGCGGGGAATATCCTTTAGTTCCTCGTACGTAAACCCCTCCCAATCTCCAAAGTCCATTTCACGTAAGCGTTCATCAAAGGTCGCAATATTCTTAAGATCGGGTCTCACACGCTCTAAGGTCATTCGGCAACGCTGTAGATCACTGCATTGAACGATAGGAAATTTTGTAGAAGCGAGCTCCTCTCGTAGTGATTCCAACCCTGCATGCCCCCCATCTAAAAGAGGGATGTCCATATGACCTAGATAACGTCTTTCTACATTCCACTGTGTTCGGCCATGTCGTACTAGATGCCACTCTATCTCGAATTGTGCTTCTGATTCCATTCTTATCCGCCTCTCACATTACTATGTATAAAGCAAGGATACCACTGTTTCTGTCAACTACAACACGCCTATTAGAAACCATAATAGTAGAAACAAAGTTCCTATTAAAACGGCTGCGTTCGATACCCATATTAGCAAGGCTGCTGTCGTGGGAATGTCCGCAGGCTCCAGCTCACGCGTGCGTTCCCCCATATATGCCCGGAACGAGCTTACGCCGTGATAGACGTTCTCTCCTCCGAGCTGAATTCCCAATGCGCCCGCGACTGCGGATTCTGGAAACCCACTATTGGGACTGGGATGGGCCCGTGCATCTCGCTTCATAGAATGCAGTGCACCCTTGGCACTTAGGCCAGAAGTACACTTGGCAGCCGCTATTAAGAGCAGGCCCGTTAATCTTGCGGGAACGTAGTTAGCTACATCGTCTAGACGAGCTGAAGCCCATCCAAGATCGATATATTTCTCATTCTTATAACCCACCATTGAGTCCAATGTATTGATAGCTCTATAGGCCATAGCCAGTGGCGCCCCCCCAAGTAGAGCATAAAAAAGTGGCGATATCACTCCATCTACAATGTTCTCTGCTATGGTCTCCACTGCGCCGCGGACCACGTTCGGCGTGTCTAGGTGGGCCGTATCTCGGCCCACGATCATACTTAAGGACCTTCGCGCTGCGGGAAGGTCCTGGTTCTTGAGATGCCGGAAGACCTCCATCCCGGCATCCTTCAGTCCTTTGGCGGCGATCGTGGTCCAGATCAGCCATACCTCCGCTGCGGCGGCAAGCCAGGGACTGATCTGCGCAAGTAGGCGGATCAGTCCCAAGCTTAAGGCGAAGGCACCGCCCGCCACGAGCAGCGGCAGCACTACGCCCGCGAGCTTGAAGCGGTGCGGGGGAACCAGGCGGCGAATGGCCGCCTCGATCCGCGAGATGGCCTTCCCCATCCCGACCACGGGATGAGGAAGCCTGCGCGGATCGCCGAGCAGCCGGTCGACGCCGTAGGCGACCGGCAACACCCACCAAGCGCTCACCGCCGGACTCCGGCGGCAGTGAGCGCTTCGGTGACGGCGGCGTAGACCAAGCGGCCAATGCGGCCGCCTAGGTCTGACGCCGTGCCTGCGTACGGGTGAAGCACCTCGTACGCAGGGTTCTGACTGACGCCGATAACTACGGCGTCCGTGGTCGTGCCCGTGGCCGTAAGCCCATTCTCGGCATCGGGCACATGCAGATCGGCGAGGGCAGCCGCCTTCGCCTCTGTAGCTGTAATGATCGCATTTACCATAGCGGCCGGAGTCATCCGGCCGTCCACCGCGATCATCAGGTTGATCGTTCCCGGCACATAATCTGCCGGGAACGTGGTCCGCTGCACACCGGCGCGTGCACCATTAGAGATACCTGCCGTCGCGCAGACCACCACCGCAGCAGCGCCGTCCTGCTCTTCCGCCACTGCTGTATGCTGAAGCTGGACTGCGGTCAACAATCCCGCCGTTCCTTTTCGCGCATAACCCCATTCAGAGAGACTAGCTTCAATATCCCTCACGGGGTCAGCACAATGATAAAATCGATCTACGTATATATTCACTACAGCTTGTAGAGGCTGCATCCCTCCGCCATAGACAGAACTTCCTAATCCTTCGACTTCCTCAGGAAAGCGCATCAGAATATGCCGTTCTTTGCGAAAGATTACCAGATTTGCATACACCTTAGAAGGGTATTCCATATTTTCTTGATCCTCTATACCTAGAAATGGTGTCGTCATTCCCGCTCACCTCCTAACAAGGTAGAAAGTTCTTGAAGTAACAGAAGATTCTCTGACTCTGTTCGTACTGCAACCCGGATATCTCGTGAAGTCAGCCCTGGATACATCGCGCAACTACGAATAAGAATACCTCGTCTTCCTAGCGCTTCCTGTACCCTTTCTGCAGTCCATTCATCAGGCATACGAACTAACAAAAAATTAGCCTCTCCTGCCCATGCATAACAGCCCAGTTGCTGCAACCCATCTTTTAGCCGACTTCTCTCCCGTTGAACAAAAGAGATCGTTGCCTCCTCAAATGCTGTGCCACTACGCACACAATATTCACCTGCCAACAGAGCAAGCTGATTCACACTCCAAGTAACCTGCTTCTCCGCGATAGCTTGAATAATCTGAGCATTCGCTACCGCATAACCTAGACGAAGACCTGGAATCGCATAAAATTTCGTCATAGATCTCACCACGATTAGATGGGGATAACGATCTAACTCGCTTAGTAGACTGTGACGTTGATCCAAAGGAACGAAATCGATAAAGGCCTCATCGATGACTAACCAAGTTCCATAACGCTCTGCGTATTCTGCATAGGTATTCAACTGATTCATGGTGTATTGTATGCCATTTGGGTTGTTAGGCTGACCTAAAAAAATCAAATCGGATGCTCTGGCTAGGTGCTCTAGATCCTCATCTGTAGCCCTGAATCCCCGTTCCTCATCAGTAATCACACACATAACGTCTGAACCCACTTGCCGCGACAAGGTAGCGTATTCGGAGAAACAAGGTTCTATCACGCCCACAACCTTTGGAGATAGGGCGAGCAAGATGAGTGACATCACTTCCGCTGCGCCATTTCCAACCAGAATCATCTCTTCTTCTACATGAAGCAGAGAAGCTAGCCTGTTCTTAAGGTTGCGATGCCCCGGATCTGGGTACTGCATGACCGAGGGTAACACTTCTGTTAAATACATCATTAAGCCAGGCGGCATGCCCAGCGGATTAATATTGGCACTAAAATCTATGAATTCCTCAGCTCTTCTTCCATATCGCTGTCCCGCACTATGTATGTCTCCCCCATGCCCATAAATCTCAAGCATTTTGGCACCCCACTTTAATTTCATATGGTCGCTAGACCCTCTATGTGTCTCATTATGAACTGATCGTACTTTTTGCGTCAACTTGGTCCCTAATTCTTTGGTTTCCCGGCAAATTTGGTTTACAATGATGAGGTATGGCTCTAACCATTAGCCGCCTATTTAGAGATATGGAGGAAAGATACTCATGCTGTTCATCGACAACCAAGGGATTACCGATCCGGCTATCAATCTAGCCATTGAAGAGTATGTTCTGAGATACCTTCCAGCAGATGAGACCTATTTGCTGTTCTATATCAATGCACCTTCCGTCATTATTGGCAAGCATCAGAACACGATCGAAGAAATTAATGCTGAATATATTAAAGAACATGGAGTACAAGTCGTCCGACGTCTTTCTGGTGGAGGAGCGGTGTATCATGACCATGGGAATCTGAACTTCAGTTTCATAACAAAGGATGATGGACAGTCCTTTCATAATTTCCGTAAGTTCACCCAGCCGGTTGTGGAGGCTCTCCATCAACTAGGTGTACATGCCGAATTATCGGGCCGTAACGATCTCCAAATCGGGGAACAAAAAATTTCAGGGAATGCTCAGTTCTCCACACGTGGCCGGATGTTCAGCCATGGCACCTTGATGTTCAACCTGAATTTAGATGATGTACAAGCTTCCCTTCATGCCAATCCAGAGAAATTCAAATCGAAGAGTACGAAGTCTGTACGCAGCCGGGTAGCGAACATCATAGATTTTCTTGACACAAAAATGACGATTGAGGAATTCAGAGCTGATTTACTACGTCATATTTTTGGCATGGAAGCCGATCAAGTTCCCATGTATGTGCTTCAGGAACAGGACTGGACCAAAATTCATGAACTTTCCAAGGAACGCTATCAGAATTGGGATTGGAATTATGGACTCTCACCAGAAAGCAATGTAAAGCATACGAAGAAGTTCCCTGTAGGCATTATAGATCTTCGGATGGATATCAAAGATGGACACATCGAGAACATTAAGATTTATGGTGACTTCTTTGGCGTTGGAGACGTAACAGATATTGAACATGCGCTACGTGGTCTTCGCTACGAGGAATCCGAAGTGCGTCATGCCATGCAAGCCATTGACATCCCCCACTATTTCGGGAAATTAGACCCGGAAGATTTCATCGGGCTTGTCTTCCTTGAAGAATAACCTGATAAGTCTATGAATTTCACACGCTCCCAAATCGCAGATCTTAGCCTGCTTCTCGTGGCCCTGATGTGGGGATGTACATTTATTATGATTCAACATGCCATTCATGCCTTACCGCCGTTCATGTTCAATGCCGTTCGCTTTATTGGAGCTGCAGCATTGCTCGGACTCATCATCACGATATTTTATCGTCAGATGTGGTCTAGCTTTTCGGTTCGTATGCTAGTACACGGAAGCCTGCTTGGCCTATTTCTTTTTCTTGGCTATGGGTTTCAGACGGTAGGTCTATTGTATACCACCACATCCAACGCAGGTTTCATTACAGGACTATCCGTCATCATAGTGCCCTTCTTATCCTTGATGCTTCTTCGTCAAAAGATATCTTGGATGACTTGTACCAGTGCTTTACTTGCCGCGGCTGGACTATATCTTCTAACATTCTCAGGCGGAAGCATGAATCTGAACCGCGGAGATGTGATGGTATTATTCTGTGCCATAGCTTTCGCTTTACATGTAGCATTTAGTGGCCGCTTCGCTCCCCGTTATCCTGCATTACTTTTGGCTGCGATTCAGCTTGCCGTGACGGGAATACTTAGTTTGCTTACTTCGTTGGGTACCGAGACGAATGGATCTTGGACAGGCTTTGCTCAGACCCTGATGCGTCCCGAAGTAGCCTTAGCTCTAATCATTTCTATAGGCCCTACCAGCGCCTTTGCCTTTTGGATTCAAATGGTCTGCCAGCAGTATACTACCCCGAATCGAGTAGCTGTCATTTTTGCTATGGAGCCTGTATTTGCAGCTCTTACGGGAATGCTGTTCGCCGGGGAGCAGCTTGGCTGGATCGCATTAGCAGGATGTGTATGTATCTTAACAGGTATGATTATTGCAGAATGGAGAACACCCCCTATTATAGACAAAGAGCCTGAACCTTCAGCGCTCTAATTAAAGGAGAGATACCAGATATGTATAAATTGATTGCGATTGATATTGATGACACCTTGATTAATGACCATAAAGAAGTTACCCCAGCTACGCAGCAAGCGTTAGAAGATGCAGTTAAAGCAGGTGTAGTCGTTACGCTAGCTACAGGACGCGCCTATGCTTCTGCGAACAAAATTGCTCGTCAGACAGGACTGAACGTACCGATCATTACGTATCAAGGTGCGCTTGTAAAAAACTTACTCGATGAAAAGGTTCTCTATGAGCGCTATATGCCCATCGATGCTGCCCGCAAGTTATTTCAATATTGTATCGAACATGACCTGCACTTACAGACCTACATTGATGACAAACTATATGCCCGCGAAGAAAATCAAAAGCTTAAAGACTATGCCGGCTTAAATAATACGCAATACCATATCGAACCCGACTTCGAGAAATTGATTGCACAGCCCACTCCCAAAATGTTAATTATTGATGAGCCTGCTTATCTCGATGAGCTGATTCCTGTCTTTAAGGAACTGCTAGGGGATGGTGTGCATATCACGAAATCCAAACCTAACTTTTTGGAGTTCATGCACAAAGAAGGGACTAAAGGCGCTGCACTTACCTTCTTGGCGGATCATTTCGGTTGTGACTTGTCTGAGACAATTGCGATTGGAGACTCATGGAATGATCATGAGATGCTTGAAGTTGCGGGCCTTGGCGTAGCGATGGGCAATGCGATCCAACCCCTAAAAGAACTAGCAGACTATATTACGGCAAGCAATAACGAGGATGGCGTCAAACAAGTGATTGAAGAATTTGTACTTAAAGCCAAGTAATTTAGTTTAAGGCACGGTTTAACTATTAATTATGCTTAAATGAGCATTATACGATTTTACTTCAATGACTTGTCTCATCTAAAAAACCCCTTCTAGTCAAAATAGAAGGGGTTTTGGATTTTTGGATCTTATGTCGATCTTACCTCTATTGTTTATCTATAGAAGATTTTTTGATCTTATGTCAATCTTACGTCTATCGTTTGTCTATCGTTTGCAAATTTTAAATGATAACAGTAAGCGGGTCTTTTTTAAAACGATTCTCAGCTACCCAATTCTCTTCATAGTTATATAGATATGCTCGGTGTACCAGCACTCTCACTTCTTGCCCTACTTCCAGATTATCTTTCTCCAAGGAATGATAGGTGACCAAATGATGCCCACCTACTTCCACCTCGACCAACCACTGATTTCCGCGGAAATGCAGATGTTTGATGATCCCTTTATCTGTAGCCGACAAGATTCTAAAATCATGTTCGCTACCTATTTCAATATATTCCGGACGTATCAGTGCTTTGGTTCCCGGCAGCGCTGCTTCATCAAAACCTTTAAGCTGAGAAGCATCGTCTACCAGCGTAGACTCACCAATGAATTTAGCTACAAACGGAGTCGCAGGCTGCTGGTAGATATTCCACGGTGTGCCCTTTTGTTCTAATTGACCTTGACTAATAATCATAATCTCATCCGCTACTTCAATAGCCTCATCTTGATCATGTGTAACGAAAATCGACGTAATCCCAACCCGTTCTATTAATTCACGAAGCCATGAACGCAACTCCTGACGGATCTTCGCATCAATGGCTGCAAACGGTTCATCCAGAAGTAATAGCTGTGGTTCAGGGGCTAAAGCTCTGGCAAAAGCTACACGCTGACGTTGGCCTCCCGACAATTGATGGGGATAACGCTGTTCGAACCCGCTAAGTCCGGTTAACTCTACCAATTCCATGACACGGCTCTGAATAAAAGACTTATTTACTTTCTTAACTTTAAGTCCGAAGGCTATATTCTCGTATACGGTCATATGTTTGAAGAGTGCATAACTCTGGAACACGAATCCGATTCCGCGTTCCTGTGGGGAGAGGTGATTTACTTTCTTTCCATGAAAAAGAATATCTCCATAATCTGGTGACTCCAGTCCAGCTAGCATTCGAAGAATCGATGTTTTCCCTCCACCACTAGGTCCAAGCAGGCCAATTAATTGGCCTTTTTTTATGCTGAAACTGACATCCTTTACTGCATGAAATGTACCGAAATGCTTATCCAAATGGTTGACTTCTACATGCATTTCCAACACGTCCCTTCATCACTTCGCCGCAAGTTCCTGTTCTATGTAACAGATGAGACCTCCATGATGAAGGTTCATACATTCAAATCTCATGAGTTTACTCGGCTTTTAGTTATGTATTACTTTACCAAACAACAGTAAGCACCGTCAATTGGAAGCTCATGTTTAAAATTACAGAAATGGTGTAATGGATAAAAGAAGATTCATCCCTGCTATTTTGTCTCTCCCAATTCATAATTGCCGATGGTCCCTAATCTAAATCTATTGATACACCATGATGCATACAGTACAATATAACTAGAACTATTTACCTATACTCCCGACAAGGAATGATGATAATGGAACTAAAAGTAGACAATTGTCCTAGTTGCGGGTCGGTATATCAAAAGAATTTCAGAAACTTATGTACAACCTGCAGCCAATCTATGGATAATTCGCTCCAGCGCTGTTTAGATTACTTATGGAGACATCCTTCTACCCATACGGAAGAACTTAGTCAAGTGACCTCTATTCCCAAGAGCTTATTATATACTTGGATCAAAGAAGGCAAACTCTCTACAAGTTATAAGCAACTCACCTATCCTTGTGAATCCTGTACTTCGTCCATAAGGCATGGAAGACTTTGCAGTAGGTGCCACACTACCTTTAATGAAGTAGCAGAAACTTTCAGAGCTTCGTTCAATTACCATACCAACCACAGTTATATAAGTAAAAGAACCTAAACTTGCCGCCGACCTAGAAGCCCATGGCTTCTTTTTTTTCAATATAAGACAGTAGAATAAAATAGCCGAGCATCTAGACTTTGTCCAACATATTTAAGAAAGTAGGTGCATTCATGTTCCAGAACTTTCAGATCTATACCAGCCAACGAGATGAAATGAGAGAAATCACCAGAGATATCCGAAATGCAGTCAAACAGACCGGTATCCAGGAAGGGCTTGCTGTCATTTATTGTCCTCACACTACCGCGGGCATTGCCATTAATGAGAATGCCGATCCCGATGTCAAACACGATGTTCTAATGAGGCTTGATGAAGTCTATCCTTGGCAACATCCACAATATCAGCATGCTGAGGGCAATACCGCTTCGCATCTAAAATCTATAACTTCGGGTCCATCACAGACCGTTATTATTCATCAAGGAGAATTGCAGTTGGGACGCTGGCAGGGCATTTATTTCTGCGAGTTCGATGGGCCGAGACAACGGGAATTCTTTTTAAAATGTATAGAAGGTTAACAATAAGCCCCGACTCTATAAAGAGCCGAGGCTTATTTACTAATTTAACGTTTTGAAGAGGTACAGCAACACTAATGTAATTCACTAAAGCAACTTAATAAAAATATATACGTCATGGGACGTGAAGGATCAAATACTGTGATTTAACATTTTAACGTGAGCAATGGCAGCCTGGTCGATTTCTTCAAAGCTGAGACGATCTTGGATGTAGTAAGAGATAAATCCATGCAGGCCCAAAAACATACTTAAGGGAACTGAGGTATGTCCCGCTAAGGCGTGGCCCTCTTCCTTCAAATATTTCTTCACAATAGAAGCGAATAGATCGAAGCATCTGCCCTGTTCTGTACGACAGTAAGCAAGTATTTCTTCATCGCGAAGCATGAACATAATTTCATACTGGTGAGGATGATCTAATCCAAATTTGATGAATTCCAGCATCAACTGCTCTACCTTCGTTAATCCTTCGATCATCGGACTGCACAGAACTTGCCTGAACAGCAAATCTACGTGATTAAAATCTTGTACGACAATGGCATAAAAAAGTTCTGCTTTTTCCTTAAAATGATAATATAAGGAACCATGACTATATCCCAGATGTTGACCGATACTTCGCATGGAGATCGCCCGGTATCCCTTGGTGATAAATAAATGTCTTGCCGCATCCATGATCCTTTCCCTCGACAACTCCTGCTCCACAGCTCTACGCGCCATCATTTATTCCCCTTCGATAAAGTAAACCCTCTCACCTTCTGTTATCGTGGATTGCCCTTGGGTAATATCAGTCATCCAAGCTATGAAAGACTCCGCTTCGCTCTCGATGGGTAGGCATAAGACGATTACTCTGTCCGTAAATCTAGATGGACCTGTTCGGATCTCACGATTCCGCAGTTCGTTCTCAATTTTGCCTAGCCAAGTATAATCGACATCAACGAGTACCTCACGGTGGAGCACCTTCGTGATTGCGCCTCCTGCTTCAATTGCAGCTACTGCACCATCCGTATAGGCACGTATCAATCCTCCAGCTCCCAGCATAATTCCCCCAAAATAACGGGTCACTACTATGGCAACATTCTTCAAGCCTTGGTGTCTGATTACTTCAAGGATCGGCTTCCCAGCGGTTCCGCTAGGTTCACCATCATCGGACTGCTTCTGGATTTCATCTCGCTCACCAATCATATAAGCAGAGCAATTATGAGTTGCATTCCAGTGCTGTTTCTTTATATCCTCAATAAAGGTGATGGCTTCCTGTTCTGTTACTACGGGTTTAACATGACCGATGAACCTTGATTTCTTGATGACGATTTCTTGTTGACCGGTTTCTCTCACGGTCTTATACATGTCTAACATAATTCAACCTTTCGGACGTAAAGAATGATGTACCAAGAGCAGCCCGTTCTCGGAGATCGGACTGCTCTTGATGCATACGGCTTTTATATCAAGGAATTCTATCTACATCTGCACATCATTAGATCTATAGTTAGCCTAAAATCTCTTAGGGCATCCTATTCTTCTGTAAGTCTAGCTTCAAGCTTCGCTTTCTCTTCTTCATAGCCTGGTTTACCTAACAAAGCAAACATATTTTTCTTGTAAGCTTCAACGCCTGGTTGATCGAATGGATTCACGCCCAGCAAGTAGCCACTAATTCCACATGCTTTCTCGAAGAAATATACGAGATAACCAAAGGAGTATGGGGAGAAGTCTGGAACATTCACCACGAGGTTAGGGACTTGTCCATCGGTATGAGCAAGCAGTGTACCTTGGAATGCCTTTTTATTTACGAAGTCTAACGTTTTGCCCGTTAGGAAGTTCAGTCCATCTAAGTCGTCTGGGTCCGAAGCAATCGAGATATGGTGATCGACGTTAGCTACCTGAATAACCGTCTCGAAGATGTTACGATTACCCTCTTGAATGAATTGACCCATGGAGTGAAGATCAGTAGAAAAGTCTACTGCTGCTGGGAAGATACCTTTGTAGTCCTTACCTTCACTTTCTCCATAAAGCTGTTTCCACCACTCTGAGACAAAATGCAGGGAAGGTTCGTAATTGACGAGAATTTCTGTTGCTTTCCCTTTACGGTAAAGGGCATTACGTACAGCTGCATATTGGTAACTTGCATTCTCAGCAAGGTTAGGATTACTGAATTCTTTTGAAGCATCTGCCGCTCCTTGAAGAATGTCTTCCACTTGAATGCCTGCTGCTGCTATAGGCAAGAGACCTACTGCTGTCAAAATGGAATACCGTCCACCTACATCATCAGGAATAACAAACGTCTCATATCCTTCTTCATTAGAAAGCTTCTTGAGTGCTCCTTGTTCACGGTCAGTAGTCGCATAGATCCGCTTACGTGCTTCTTCCTTGCCATATTTCTTCTCCAGCTCTGCACGGAAAATACGGAATGCAATCGCAGGTTCTGTAGTTGTACCTGATTTGGAGATGACATTGATGGAGAAGTCCTTACCCTCAATCAGATCAAGCAAATGTGTGACATAAGTTGAGCTGATGTTGTTGCCTGCAAATAGAATTTGCGGTGTTTTGCGTTTGTCTGAAGAAAGCACGTTGTAAAACGAATGAGACAAAGCTTCAATTGCTGCACGTGCACCGAGGTAAGATCCCCCAATTCCAATGACGATGAGTACTTCGGAATCGCTTTGAATTTTCGCAGCAGCTTTCTTGATCCGTGCGAACTCTTCTTTGTCATATGCTGTGGGAAGGTCGATCCAGCCTAAATAATCTGAACCGGCACCTGTGCCGTTATGCAATTGCTCATGAGCTACTCTTACGGGCTCTGCCAAGTAGTCAATCTCATGCTGTCCGATAAAACCAAGAGCTTTTGAGTAGTCGAATGTTATTTTTTTTGACACAATAATTGCCTCCCCTGTATGTGTATATGGGTTATACTGCCTATCCTTGGAACAACTTAAACCTAGAATACTGTATATTACACCTCAAGACAAGGGTAACAATCTACTCCTGCGGCATTGGGCGTGGTAAAATGGACCTGTAAGATATAACAAGGAATCGAAGGTGATCGTATGCAAAAAATAGGATTTATAGGTCTAGGAACAATGGGTGCTCCCATGGTATCTAACCTTTTGAAAAAAGGATATTCTGTATCTGTATATAATCGTACTCCCTCCAAAATGAATGCATCTGTAAAAGAAGGTGCCGTAGCAACTCAAAGCCCTCTTGCGGTGGCAGAGAAAGCCGAGGTTATATTCACCATGGTTAGTGATGATACCTCCATCGCGGACGTATATGAAGGCGAGAACGGGCTTCTTGCGGGTCTGCGCAAGGGTGCGGTTGTCATAGACAGCAGTACGATCTCTCCGTCTCTCTCCAAGCAACTGGCAGAGCGAATTGAAGCACTTGGAGCTTCTTTCCTAGATGCCCCCGTTACTGGCAGCTCCCCAGCAGCCATTGCGGGTACATTGGTATTCATGGTGGGTGGACCCGGAGAGATTCTGGAATCAGTACAGGATATTTTTGATACACTAGGCAAAAAGGTCATTCATATGGGCGAGAATGGGACAGGTTCTGTAGCCAAGCTTGCGCATAACACCATGGTAGGCATTAATAACCTTGCGGTTGCTGAGGGATTTGCGATTGCTTCCAAGTCTGGTCTACCTCCTGAAGCTTTCTTCGAACTCATTCAGCTCGGTTCGGCTGGGAGTAAGGCCGTTGATATGAAGGGGCAAAAGATTATCGATCATGACTTCACGAATCAGTTCTCCCTAGCGCTAATGCTCAAAGATCTGAAGCTAGCTTCTACATTAACCGATGCCGCTTCGATTCCCTCTCCAATGCTCAATCTTGCCAAGAGCTTATTCCAAGCGGGACAGACGCAAGGATATGGGGATGAGGATCTTTCTGCAGTCGTGAAAATCTATGAAGCTTGGAACGGTCAGACCATTGCCGGTAACAAACTCAGCTAACCTTAGACAACAGAGATATGGGCTTGTTATGCCGACATCTTAATTCATGACTATATATGCCTATTTAAAGAGCCAGTGCTTTCTCATCTAGAGAATGTGCTGGTTTTTTGTGCAAGGATAGGACCAACTTCAACTTCAACTTCAACTTCAACTTCAACTTCAACTTCAACTTCAACTTCAACTTCAACTTCAACTTCAACTTCAACTTCAACTTCAACTTCTCAATTTTTGCATGGGTGCAGTATAGAAGGTTATATAATGAAATTTCATCCCTCTAATATTTCACTTTCAATTATTTCACTTTCTATAAAAGAAAAGCAGCATACTTGGTCACCCAAGTATACTGCCTCCTCTTAATTCCCATTTGCAGGCATGACATTTATTTGTAGCTGCACACGTAATCTGTAACCTTACTAACCTCAAGTTTGAACTTACGATTTGCCGGAACGACGAACTCTCCTGCTCCTTGGATCGTTTTCCACTCCGTCTCATCCGGGAGAAGCACAGTAAGCTCCCCCGATTGGATGGTCATAATCTCCTCAGTATCTGTTCCGAACTCATAAGAACCCGGCAACATAATTCCCAGTGTTACTTTGCTTCCATCTTGCAGATGGACGGTGCGGCTCGTTACTTTTCCATCAAAATATACATTTGCAGCTTTATCTACAGTGACATTCTGAAATTGCGGCATAAGATCTCCGTTCCCCTTTGCGGATAGTTTGGTCGCTTAGTTCAATTGAGCTTTTACGTGTTTGACAACATTCTCTACAGTGAAACCATATTCTTCAATCACTTTATCTCCCGGCGCAGAAGCACCGAATGTATCAATACCAATGATTGAACCTTTCTCACCTACATAACGCTCCCAACCAAATGGATGAGCCATCTCGATAGCTACACGTGCTTTCACATCAGGCAAGATCACGGAATCTTTGTATGCTTGATCTTGTTTGTCGTATAGATCCCAGCTTGGCAAGCTGATGACACGAGCCTCGATGCCTTCTTCTGCAAGCGCAGCTTGAGCACGAACCGCAAGTTGAACTTCAGAACCTGTAGCAATCAATTGAACGACAGGTTTACCGCTTGGTGCATCGGAGATTACATAACCACCGCGCTTGATTCCTTCACGAGCAAGCTCAGCTGAGTTGGCCAAGATTGGCAAGTTTTGACGAGTTAGAACCAAGGCTACCGGGTTGCTAGTGTTCTCGACTGTATAAGCCCAAGCCGCGGAAGTCTCGTTACCATCTGCAGGACGAATCACCGTCAAGCCTGGAATTATCCGGATGGATGCGAGTTGTTCGATCGGCTCATGCGTAGGACCGTCTTCACCTACTGCAATACTATCATGCGTAAGCACGTAGGTTACAGGCAATTTCATGATGGATGCAAGACGAATAGCTGGACGCAGATAGTCTGTGAATACGAAGAATGTTCCTCCGAAAATTTTCAGACCACTATGAAGGGCAATCCCGTTCATGGCAGAAGCCATACCGAATTCACGTACGCCATAGTAGATATTACGGCCTTCGTAGCTTTCAGATGTGAAATTGCTTAGACCTTTCAGATGCGTCATTGTTGAACTTTCAAGGTCAGCAGATCCACCAAGCAATTGAGGAACATTGTGGATAAGACCATTTAATGCATTACCAGAAGCTACACGTGTGGACAGAGCTTTATCTTCAGAAGAGTATTTCGGAAGATCTGCATCCCATCCTTCAGCTAGTTTGCCAGCAGTCGCAAGTTCGAACTGGGCAGCAAGTTCTGGGAATTCTGCTTTGTATTTCGCATACTTCTCATCCCATGCTTTATTCGCTTCCATACCGTGAGCTTTTACCGTAGCAAAATGTTCACGCACTTCATCAGGTACATAGAAATCTTCTTCATAGACCCATTTGTAGAAGTCTTTAGTAAGTTTTGTCTCGTCTTTACCTAGTGGGGAACCGTGCGTACCTCCGTGGCCGCCAATCCCTTGCTTGTTCGGGCTACCGTAACCAATCACAGTCTTCACTTCAATCAGTGTAGGACGAGTGCTGTCTTTTTTACCTTCTTCAATCGCTGCTGCGATTTCGTTCAGGTTGTTACCATCTTCTACGAGCAACGTCTGCCAACCGTAGGCATCGAAGCGTTGTCTAACACTTTCAGAGAAGCTCAAGTTCAGCTTACCATCAAGTGAAATATCATTGGAGTCGTAAAGGAAGATCAATTTGCCCAATTTCAAATGTCCTGCGAATGAAGCCGCTTCTGCAGATACACCTTCCATCAAGTCTCCGTCGCCACAAATACCATACGTATAATGATCTACTACTTTGTGTTCGCCTTGGTTATAAGTAGCCGCCAATTGCTCTTCAGCAATCGCCATCCCTACAGCCATAGCAATACCTTGACCTAGAGGACCTGTAGTTGCATCTACGCCTGCAGTATGACCAAACTCTGGGTGACCCGGTGTTTTGCTTCCCCATTGACGGAACTGCTTAATATCGTCCATAGAAAGGTCGTAACCCGTTAAGTGAAGCAAGCTATACAAAAGCATGGAGCCATGTCCAGCAGAAAGAACAAAACGGTCACGGTTAATCCACGTTGGATTTTCTGGGTTGTGGTTCATAGTCTTTGCGAACAATTGATAGCCCATAGGAGCTGAACCCATTGGCATACCTGGATGGCCGGAGTTCGCTTTCTCAATCGCATCAATAGAAAGGGTACGAATCGTCGCAATGGACAGATTGTCAATGATGTTATTAGTAGTCATAGTCTAAAATTCCTCCTTGATAGATGTGTAGACAAAAATTGAGCGCTCATAAATTATACGGTCGATTTGAAAAAGTCATTTTGACTTATTTATACATTGTACCATAAAAGAAGCATGCATTTCTACACTATCCCCCAAAACATTGAATGACATTACATTTCATTCATCCTATATCTAACTTTACAAAATGAAAGCTTCAAATAGAAAAATTCACATGTGCTGAAAGGGAGCCCTATTTAAAACATAAAACAATCTAGGCCACCGGATATATTCCGGCAGCCTGTTTGATATGCTTAGTTGAACACTACAGTTTTATTATGATGAACCAGTAAACGATCTTCAATGTGCCATTTCACAGCTCTAGCCAGAACGACACGTTCAATCGTACGCCCGATCCGCTTCAGTTCATTTACATTATCACGGTGACTTACTCGCTGAACATCTTGTTCAATGATCGGTCCCCCATCGAGTTCTTCGGTAACATAATGTGCTGTAGCACCAATGATTTTGACACCACGATCGTAGGCTTGAGCATAAGGCTTGCCCCCAACAAAAGCAGGCAAGAAAGAATGATGAATATTAATAATCCGGTTACGGTAGGGTTCAATAAGAGCCGGAGATACAATCTGCATATAGCGGGCAAGGACAATTAGATCTACTTTCCCATCTAAGAGCTCCAATTGCTTGGCTTCCGCCTCTTTTTTCGTATCTGGTGTCACCGGAATATGATGATATGGAATACCAAATGATTCAATGTAAGCCTTCATATCGGGGTGATTACTAATGACCATCGAAATCTCCGCATCTAGATCACCCGCCTGCCATTGCCATAATAACTCAACTAGACAGTGGTCTTCTTTGGAGACCAGAATCGCTATCTTCTTTTTCTTCTGGAGAGGAAAAATGTTCCATTCCATTTTAAATGTTGTCGCAATTTCTTGAAAGTCCGCCTCAATTCCTTGGAGCCTCGTATTCAGATTTTCAAGATCAAACTCCACTCGCATAAAAAACATGCCGCCTTCGGGGTCCATCGAATATTGATCAGACTGAACGATATTCGCTCCGTGCTGATGGAGGAAATGAGAGACAGCCGCTACGATTCCTGGTCCATCTGGGCAAGAAATCAGCATCCGTGCCCGATTTTTCTGATATTCTTTGATAGGTAATAATCCTGCCTTGGTGTGTGTGTCCATGAACTTCAAATATCCTCCTTCAATATCTACCTTTGCAACTATATTAAGCTTGTAACTTCAGATCATGAGCTGCTAGCCAGCCGATCAGACGTTGATTGATTTGTTCTTCGTTCAAATGCGGCAGAAGCGATGCCTCCACGACCAGATCATAGAGACGCTCCAGAGGCTCTCTTGGATCTGCTTTTTTGGCTTTTGGATCATTTTTCAGCAGTTCCCATGTACTAATAACGAAAGCACGTGGATGGATATCTTGCTGGGTAAAGAATTGATGGAGCTGCTCCACTTCCGTTAAGTAGCTCTCTCCCAATCGCTCAGCTGCAGTACCGCGTAGAAGTGCAATTTCAGCTTCATACATCGGACGCTGAGTTTTGGCGTCTTTTCCAATCCAAGGGGTCTCTAGAATGAACGGCTTACCCGCTAATTTCTCATGATGAACCACCCGATTTATAGCCTCAAAGCCAATCCAACCCGTTCCAATAGGCGTATGTCGGTCTTTATGAGATCCTATAGGATTCTTGCTGTCATTGATATGCACGACACCAATTTTGTGGAGCCCAATAAGGCGGTCAAATTCTTCTAATACACCATCCAAATCGTTCACAATATCATAACCAGCATCATGAATATGGCAGGTGTCTAGGCAAATCGTTAGACGCTCGTTGTGCTCCACCTTCTCAATAATGCGGGCGATTTCCTCAAAAGTGCGACCGATCTCTGTTCCTTTTCCAGCCATCGTCTCTAAGGCAATATTAACGTCCGTCTCACTCGTACCATTAAGCACCTCATTCAGACCTTCAGCGATACGGTCGATACCATAGTCGGCATCCTTGTCCGTAAATGCACCGGGGTGAAGAACGATATTCTTTACACCAATTGCGTGGGTGCGACGAATTTCTTCTTGCAAGAACTCCACAGCCAATTGATAAATATTGGATTTATAAGAACCCAAATTCACTATATATGGGGCATGGACAACGATGTCATCCAGCTGAATCCCAGCAGCGCTCATCGCTGCGCGACCCTCTTCCAAGAACATCGAATCAATTGGCTTGCGCCGCGTATTCTGGGGAGCTCCTGTATATATCATGAACGAGCTGGAGCCGTAAGATGCGGCTTCTGCTGTGGCACTAAGCAAACCTTTGTCGGAAAAAGATACATGCGAACCTATTTTTAGCACGTGAAAGGAACCTCCTTCGAATATAAGCTTGTATTGAATTTATTTTATCGTGAATGTGGAAATAAATCTAGGTGAGTGAATTCGGGGGCCTCTGTCACTAAAGTAGTAGAAGGATTAGAGCATTTTATTCCATATAAATGATCGATATAAAATGGGAAATAAGGTATAATTTCTAAATAGTAATGAGTAGTAAATGATGAGACTGAACGAGGTGAAACTATCGATGTATCTTTTTAATAACCTACTTTACGCAGCCGTAGAAGGACCGAACCGCTGGTTTATGAATTCAATTGCTTTTTGGGGTTTCGTTATGTTAGCTACGATGACTGTGGGCGGATTTTTCATGTTCCGCAAGTTCCTCAAGGTATTACCCAAAGCGGACGGCAAATCTAAACTGGATTGGCAGAATTATTGGGTTGAACGCAGTCGCCCGCTATGGACGGATGAAGCAAAGGGTTTCTTAGATAAGCTGGTATCCCCTGTTCCTCAAGCATTCCGTGATATCGCAAAGCATTCCATTGCAGCCGAAATCGGTAAAATCACGATTGAAAGTGGCGCAAGCGAGGTTACACGTGACCACTGTATCAAAGGGTATATCATCGCTACCCCAAAGCGAGATAACAAGTTCCTTATGAAATTTCTGAAGAAGAATGAGATAGACTACCTGCCTTATCAACATTTAATCAATAAATAATAAGATTAACCTATACAAGCAATTCATGTGCGTAGAAGTAAAGCCACATATACAGACAAACCCACCGACAGACGGTGGGTTTTGTTATAGGAATGGGTAAAATAATGAAAAGGAGGTTGAGCAAAATGAAGATGGCTATTGCGGGGGGAACAGGATTCATTGGGAAAGCCCTATCCTCGTATTGGGTGAGTCAAGGACACCATGTTCAGATTATTACAAGAAAGAGACCAGAGACTTCGGAACAACAATCTCAACCTATTCCTAATAGTGCCTCACATACCCCAACGAATCCAAAAGAAGGACAACGGACATATGTAACCTGGGACGAACTGGAGAAAGATTCGTCATCGCTCGAGAGCATGGATGCCATCGTTAACCTTGCAGGAGCCTCGCTTAATCAGCGGTGGACTTCTAAAGCAAAGAAGCAAATTTTAGATTCAAGGCTTAGCTCAGTCCATTCCTTACTTAAAGTTGTAGCTACACTATCACATAAACCCGCAGTTATCATACAAGGATCGGCTGTAGGCTATTACGGGACTTCACTGACCGAAACTTTTGATGAACACAGTGCGAGCTCGGGCACCGATTTTCTATCCAATGTTACCCGCCAGTGGGAACATGCTTCCCTACCTTTTAAAGAAGAGGGCATAAGGCTGGTATATCTAAGAACTAGTGTAGTTTTAGGGAATACCGGGGGTGCGTATCCTCTTATGCGACTGCCCTACAAACTAGGTGTAGGCGGAAGAGTAGGCTCTGGGAAGCAGTGGGTGTCTTGGATTCATCTGCATGACATGGTACGGCTCATCGATTGGTGTATCCAGCAAAAGGCACTCTCAGGTCCAGTGAATGCAGCAAGCCCCGAACCTGTCATGAATGCTGAATTTGGACGTGTTGTTACTCGTGTTCACCACCGGCCCTACTGGTTCCCCCTTCCAGCCTTTCTCTTAAAAACCATACTAGGCGATCAGTCCACCTTACTGCTGGACGGTCAACGCGTACTTCCTAGGAAAGCGCTAGATCATGATTTTCATTTCAAATTTCCTTCTTTACAAAAAGCAGTGAAAGATTTAAAGGAATAATAAAGACTTCCTGTGATTAAAGGGTTTTGAATTTTGTGTTTTTGTGTTTTTGTGTTTTTGTGTTTTTGTGTTTTTGTGTTTTTGTGTTTTTGTGTTTTTGTGTTTTTGTGTTTTTGTGTTTTTATGTTTTTATAATTATTCTGATTTCTTAACGTTCTGCTGTTTCAATTCTTCATTTCTTATATTTTTATTTTCTTATTTTCTTATTTTCTTATTTTCTTATTTTCTTATTTTCTTATTTTCTATATTCTTGTGTTCTTTTCTTATTTTTTGTGTTCTTGTGTTCATGTGTTCTTAGTCTGATAACGTAAATTGATATTTTATCCCAGACACAACTTGAATTCAGTTGAAGCAATGGAAAACACATCTCCATTAGCAAGGGGATACGCTTTGTAGGGGGCCATGGGTTCCCCTTTTAGCTTGGTGCCATTCCGAGAGCCGAGATCTTTAATAGTATATGTCTTTCCCTCTAATGCCACTTCAACATGCGCTCTTGAAATTCCCACAGTCTTGTCTACATACTGTACTACTTCCTGCGATCTTCCAATAACAAAGCTTGCTCCCGTAAGTGGAATATCTTCCTTTACGCCATTAGTAGCTTCCTTCCTCTCAAGGAAAGGTGTATTCATCACGGAAGAATCTTGGGTGAGCAGTGTGGTGGCTTGTGGAAAAGGAGGATTTAACAGCTCCGTGTGAAATGCTGGATTCATCTTCGTATTCTCGAACTTTGAAGATGGAGTTCCAGATCTGGAAAGTTGCCAGGCGTCTGAAATGTCAGCGTGACTAGAAATATGAGAATAAGATGTTACATCCTTCTCTAATAGATCTCCATTTCCAGATTGAACTAGATGATTTAAGTTGGGCGACTGTGGCACATAAGCTAAGTTTTTATAAAAGTTATCTTCTTCTAAAGGCTTATCATTCCAACGCCATGCCTTCTCGTTCCATCCACGTTTTGAAAAATTTTCGTCACTTGCTTGATCATTCGAATTCTTAATAGGCTTCTGATTATGTTGGTTATCATGACGTCTCCATCGTAATGCAGATACCATTCCTAATATGAATAGTAGTGTTAATCCTGCACTAATATATAAAGTGGAGGTACTTATATGATCTAGGTAAGCTAACTTCCAGCTCAAGGCAGAAGCTAACAGCGCGGTTAACATTACATACGTACGTGTCTTTCCCGTTATCCATAAAACCTTCTCATCCAGTTCAGTAGATTCCGGCCTCATAAGTGTTGCCGGGTCTAGATGATTAGGCTTAGAAATAGGAACAGACATTGAATATTTATTTTTATTTAAGTGAGATTGATTATGTATTCTATCTTCTGAATCCAATTCGCAATCTCTCTGATCCTCACGGTAACAGGTTACAGAGGTAGTGGATGTACGTTCCTGCGAAATAGGTGATTCAGAATAAGGTAGCTGATAATACATCTGTCCTTGTTCTTCCCCAGCCAGCAACTTTTGTAGTAGCCTGAGCAATCCATCTAAAGAAAAAGCTTCATCATTACACATCTGAACAAGCTTCTGAATCCCTCCACCT
Organism: Paenibacillus shirakamiensis; assembly: GCF_017874255.1. Classification (GTDB taxonomy): domain Bacteria; phylum Bacillota; class Bacilli; order Paenibacillales; family Paenibacillaceae; genus Fontibacillus; species Fontibacillus shirakamiensis. The sequence continues at coordinate 174,218 of NZ_JAGGLD010000002.1, forward strand.
TCAAGCTGTGTTACACAAGTCATACACTTCATAATTAATGAGGAAATTTGAGAAGCCACGGATGGACCTACATTTAACTGCTGTAATGGAATATAGGTAAAGTATAGCTTCCCTGATCCTAGTTCTCCCTCAACAAAAATAAACTCTTCATGAATCCTATAGCTAGAAGGATGAAGCATGTATTGATTACACTCCTGCAAGGCTCTAACAATCTGAATAAAAAAAGCATAAAACTCCGGCATACTCATTCGATCGCCGCGCATACGCTGAGACAACATGCGCTTTCCCTGAATATCATATTGAAGTCTAATATACAGATCAATTTCTTTCACATTCATTTTCAGAAGATGGGGAATATTTACAGAAGCCATCATACTGCATTGCACATGACTCAAATCACTTGATTGTAATGGGGGCTCTGTGGTAAGCACCATGAATGTGCCGCCATGATGTACATAATCTACTTGGAATTCATGCACTTTATTACCTCCTAAATATAATAATAGGCTATTAGAACTCCGGGCAGAACTGCTAGCATAAATGGAAATGTGAGCATTTCTTTAGGTTCAAGACGTAATACACTAATCTGTCTTAAAGCAATAAATCCAACTATATTAGCTGCTACTTTTCTGAAACGGCTGAACAATTCTTTACGTAATATCACAATAAATAAACCCAGTAGTCCTGCGAAAATTATAGAATACATCATCGAAGAGAGAGCGAAGGTTACTCCCATCCATGAGCCGATCCCTCCAAAAATTTTCACGTCCCCTCCTCCTACTGCACCGCAAAAATAGAGTACCATCATAAACCCAAATCCTACTGCCGTTCCGATTACACTTACGTACAAACCAGATGGACCTTCCCAAAACAAGTGGAATATCCATCCGCTCCAAATTGATGTTACCGAGATTGCATTTGGAATTTTCATATAACGTAAGTCTGTTACAAATGCCAAGAGCAGAAATACCATACACCCCATAAAAACTAGCATTCTTGTGCTGCTTCTCCCTTCTCATCCATAGTCCTTAAATGTTAGACCGGATTATTACTGTTGCTTACTGTTCACTTCAAAATGATCTGTCGTCGTCACACCCTCTTCGGTCTCAAGTATAAAGCTCCACGTTCCCAGCGTTGTATTTCCAGAGACGAGCCAGCTCCAATCCACATATCCCGAGGCATCAGCTGTAGCCTGTCCTAAGTATTTAGCCGTGCTTTTTCCACTCTTGTAAAACACAGTCAGACTTACTCTACTTCCAGGCTTCGCGCTTGCTGATATAGTAGCCTTATTCCCGCGATAAGCTGGAGAAGGCTTGCTTAATACTTTCGCTCCCTCGTAAGCCTGTGAAATATTTCCCTCGCCCGCTATACCTCCCTCTTGCTCTTGGGTGTCCCCAATCCAAAGACGTTCAAGAGCCTTAGACTGAATTACTATGGGTTGGGATGTAAAGGGAATACGTATGGGTAACTTATAATTAAGCTCCAATCCAAAGTATGGAGACTTTCCTGTTTTCATGTCTGGCACAATGACACGGCTAACATGAACACGTTCTTCTTGAAGCTGAGTCCCTACAAGTAATGGATGCAGAAGTGGCTTCAACCATGGATCAAGCACCGCTTCAGACATTTGATTGCGCATATCCTGCAACGGCTGTTCTCCATTAGTAATGCCTTCCTTAATCCAGTCTGATAAGGGTGACGGCAGTTGTTCTGTATATTTGGAAGACCACTCACTCAGCGACAATTTAGGCATTTGCCACGATGTAATAGATGTAGAATCCGTAGAACCCGAAGAATCCTTCGATTTCATGGCTATTGCTACCGGATACATATGTGCAGCCACATTTTTCACACTGTTTGATGCTACCGTATGTAACTGTGAAGAGAAGACCGTCACTTGAACCATATAGATCAAGAAGAAGATAACCATAACAAATACAGGCATAACTAACGCAGCTTCTAGCACTACACTTCCTCTATTATTCATAGCAAAAGCTTCTCTCACTTGTCCTATGAATATATTGAATAGAAAGAACGGACGGTAACGCTTTCTTTCTGTGATATTAGTAGGAATAGTCCGCTTGTTTAACCGCATAATACTTATTCCCTTCTACAATTCCTGATAGAACACCTGAGGACTGCATAAGTTTAGCTATACCCGGAAGGAACCACACAGGCATAGCTAAGCTTACCTCACCAGATATATAGGAAGGTTGTTCATCTGGATTCACGCCTGTGTTCATTCGAATTAAAGCTAACATTCTGGAAATTCTGGATTCACTCCCCCCTTGCATTAACATGAACGTTCTTAGAAAATCACGATAGCTAAGTTCTACCTTTAGATAGTCACTCAGCTGAATACTTCCTTTTTCGCAAAGGCGAATCATATCTAGTAAGGCATGTTCGATTCCATATAATAAAGCCATCGCGAGGATCAATAATGGATTACCCGCAGAAGTATTTTTTATTAATCCTTCCATAGTACGAACCGCTAGTCTCGCAGCAAATATTTCTCCATATGCAGCTGCGATATTGCCTGTGGGATTCTGGAAGCCATACAAAACATACTCCAGCTCCTGTTGTTTTGGACCGAATTCATTCCCAATCGTACGAATCGAGCCTCCTTTTGCAAATTCTTTAAGCCTTGTAATATCGAAGGGGTTGAAATACTCAGCTGCATATTCTGTCTGAAATGCACGGTCGCTCATACCTTGAATTAAGCTGGAAAAAGAGTCATACAATTGATCCATACCCGACATAGATTCACTTACAGATTGATAGGGATCATGTTCTTGAGGTCCAATTGCAGCTTCTGACAGAGAATCACTTCCACCATTCGCATTTAATTTTTTATTGTTCAGGTAGTAACTATCTAGCGTGTTAAATTCCCCCTGTTTTTCTTTGAAGGAATTACTTGCATTCGAGAGCCCCTTCACAATACTCAGAGCATTCCCTAGTTTTACCTTAGCCTCTTGCTCTGTCTTCTTCCGAGCATCATCATAAGCTCGATAAGATTTCAAAGACTGCTCTTCCTGCTGAATTAAATTTTGTGCACCGCTATCGAAAAACGTATGTAAGTAATTGTCTGCTTCTGAAGCAGCTAGTGATATTGTAGATTGTATATCGGCTGAGCTATTTCCTGGATTCAGTAATGTTGTTTCTTTGGATCTAGTTTGTAAAAGGGAGTGCTGAAGTCGATTAAAGCTAACCTTTTGCTCCGTTAGATGATCTTCAATCTGCTTCCAAAGCGTATCAGGTATAACTAATGCATCTGTCATATTTCTGATTTTGGAGATTTCAGTACTTCCACCTGCCTCATCCTCCCCCTCAGCTCCAACCTGGTTATACTTCGCATCCACTGCTCGATTTTTAGATTCCTCAATCACTTGTTTCATTTGTTCATTAAGGATTTTAGCATCCTTTAATGAAGATTCCGCAACCATTACATGTTGAGGGTGGGCTCCCTGGGCTCGCACAAGATCGGATGCAAGACTACTAAACGTCTGGGATACACTCTGCCGATAAGACTGAATTTCAGCTTGATATATCTGATCTTTTGGAAGCTTCCCACCATCTTCGGAAATCTTTGTACAATACTCATCATAATGGGCCGCTGCATCGGCCGCAGTCTGGACCGATAGACCTAAACCCGAGTTAGATGGGTTTCTTTCCCCATGAACCGCGTTCCAACCTGATGCATTTTTGGCGGAAACCATAGCCTGCCGCTGATTGGCTAATACCTCATCTAATTTAGCTTCTCGCTTGTCGTATAATTTCTGCAATTTACCCATGACATTCACAGTGCTGGATGCTTCTTTCATAACGTTAGACATAGGCTTGAATTTGTTAACAATCTCAAGTGTTAGATTAATAGGTGCCTTATATTTCATTTGCTCCCGAACTTGCTGTATAAATATGGGGTATAACCCCACGGGACGACTCAGCTCAAGGGACGAACTTGCTACTTTTGCACGTAAAATGGGTAGATCATCACTTCGTGAAGATAGATTAGACTGCTCTTGAAGAACCTTAGATAATATGTAAGATTCATTTGTGCCTCCATATGCAAACAATCCATACTTCTCAGCCAGATTAGGATCATATGCTGACATTACAGACCGGACAGCAGCGTTAGAAATTTGTTCAGCTTGATTCTGAAGGGCCGCAATTCTAGCATAATCAATGAGTACCGCCACAAATGCAAAAATCACGGCAAAAATCATAATTAGAAAAACAGTCACCGCGCCCTGCTCGGAGCGCTCTTGCTGAAATATAGGTCATATCTCCTTTCGGATTTCAATATGAGTTATTTTTTATTATTTTCCAAATCTCTGTAGAGCTTGTCCTGCTTTCTGAGGTGAAAATCCATCCTCTCCCTGTTTGAACTTAGCTCCATAATACCGAGTAATATTCACGTTTCGAATCCATTCCATAGGCTCTACCACGTACGCGCTACTTGAAGCTGCTTGCTGCATATCACGATGTAGAAATCGTTCTAGCGGTGCGAGATGAACTACTCGTTGTAACGATACAGTAACCCTTCGGTTCATAAATTGGTGCTGATAATCCATAGTCCCTTTTAAATTTTCAGGAACAAGACTGCCTATACGGAGCAATTTCGTTGTTGCTAAATCCTCAGAAGATGGACTTGCTGGTAAAGGAATCTGAGATCCTCCCTTAGCACCAGCCCACCCAAATAAAGCGCTAATCATCGAGTCATCTTTTAATCTCCAATACAGACCATCATATATTCCTAATGGTACAGAACCTGATTTAGAATCTTTGTGACTGTTATCCCAATTGTAAGCCGCTCTCTCGGCTGCCACTGCCGAAGCTTGCTGTAACATAGCCGTCTGATATAAATACAATCCAAAGAATAAGAACAGTATGAGAATCCACATGATTACAGGCATGACAAGGGAAGCTTCAAGTGTATAGCCCCCCCTTGCATCCTTTATAAATTTAGAAATCACTTATCATCCATAAAATCATTCGTTTTGGAATTCGCCTTGCCTAGCAAGCTTTTGACAATATTGGATAACTGATCCCTGAAAATCACAGCAATAATTACAATTACAGCAATGATCAGAATCATCTCTAACATGCCTAAACCGCGCTCGTCCTTCCACATAAGGCTCATTTTCTTTTGAATACTTAACATGCTAAATCTCTCCTTCATATATTGAATGGTAGGGTTATTCAAACGACTCAGAATGTTCTTCATGTCATAGACTCATTGCCATAAATGCAGGTGCACCCATTAAAATAACAATAATGACAAACAACAAAACCATCGGGAACACCAACTTCGAAGATGCTTGTTCACCGCGGGTGCGGCTTACAGCTTTTCTTTTCTCCCACAGCGTATAGGACAGGTCCTTTAAACATAAGACGAAATCTTGACCTCCCCTCTTGAAATTAAGAAGGACAGCAGTAGAAAAAGAAGATACTTCCTGAATAGCACAGCGTTTGCTGAATGCTTCTATTGCCTGCTGAAAAGAATACCCACTGTCCATTTCTCGAGACATTTGGAACAATTCCTTGTATAACGGGTGTTCTGCTTGTCCTTTTTTTCTATCCAAACAGAGGCGAATGGCTTTCTGTACCGTCTCCCCCGCTCCTACAAGCAAAATAATTTTACTAAGCAATTCCGGAAGTTCCAGTATGATCTGTTGTTCTCTTATCATCACTTTCTTACGAAGATCTGCTATTAACGCTAGTGGGACCAGAACTGCAAGGGAACAACCGAGTCCAAATCCCATCCCATCCCCACCCATACATAGGGAAAATATGCAGCCTGCCACAAGAAATAGGTAGCTGTAATTCAGCATTTCCGCAAGGAAAATTAAAGTATAATCCCCCACTTTACGAGCTCCAGACAGCTTCTGGACAGATCTTTGAATTTTAAAAAAGAAGATAGGAAATCTCCCCGCAACTTGGATTTTGTTCAGTACATATAACATTGGAGGTGCAAGCAGCTGAAGCCGCAGACCTTCCATCTTATAAGAGGTACAATCCAGATACGAACTTCTCGCTAGTCGATACAATATGACCCAACACAAAATGAACAATAGCAATAAGGATGACCACAACAACATATATTCACCTTCTACACTTCAATATTCATAATTTTGTTCGTCATCCAAAAACAAGCCAAAAATAACAACAATGCAGTACCAGATATGAACAGACCTGTCCCACTGTAAAGTGGAAGCATGTACTCTGGAGACGATAGGTCCATAAATATTAAAAAGAATACCGGTGTTCCCAGCAAAGCTTTAGCCTCAAAACGTTTTTGCGCCATCATCACCGAAATCTCCTGTCTAATCTCCAGCTTCTCGCTGATCATACCCGCAGTTCGGCGAACGATTTCAACTAGATCTCCACCTGTACGTTTGCATGTGGTGAACACATCTGCAAAATTCGTAATGTCTTCCATGTCAGCACGATGACTGAAATCCTGAAGTGCTTCTTCAATGGGTTGACCATATTCAAGCCGAGTACAAATAATGCTTAATTCAACAATAAGGTCGTTCTGCGCATCCGGATATAAGAGACGCAAATCGTTAATAGCTTCCCTAAACCCATTTTCTACAGATCGCCCTGCTGCAAGCGATGAAGATAAAGAGCCTAAGGCTTGCTTGAAATGCATGGAGAGCGCACTCCTTCTTCTCGCTAACCTATACCGACTCCAAAACTGAGGAGCATACCCTCCCCCTAGAGAAAGTACTGCTGCAATAAACCAAAGATGAAAGAATATATATCCAATTCCATAGCACAGAATTCCTCCGATTACAGTACAGAACACTTTTTGCTTCAAAGTTAAATCAAACACATTGTACATAGGTAGGACTACGCCCTGTTGTAATCCTTTTTTCATACTGTTCGAATCTTTAAATGGATTACTCTGTGCCAGTAGGCTAACTCTACTGCGCAGTCTGGAAGCCGGTTGAAATTTCATGTTCCACCTCCATGCATGAGCGAACAGATTTCCATTCCAGCCATGCTTAACTTCTCTGTATGTATAATTGCGTTCCCCGTAGATACTAAGCCACCTAAAATCTTGCCATCCTTTTCTCCTGTCTCTTTAAATACATATAAAGGATTTAAGATTACTTCTCCTCCCTCCATCCCCATAACCTCTACGATCTCTGTAATTCGGCGTGAACGATCCCGCATTCTTGAAAGATGTACAAAAATATCGATAGCCGAACTAATCTGTTGACGTACAACTTGAATCGGTAAATCTGCTCCACTAAGCACCATGGTCTCCAGACGACTAATCATATCTTTTGTGCTATTGCTGTGTCCGGTTGAGAGCGATCCGTCATGTCCGGTGTTCATAGCTTGCAACATATCCAAAGCTTCCAATCCCCGTACCTCGCCGACCACAATTCGATTGGGTCTCATCCGCAGTGAAGAACGAATGAGTTCTCTTACTGTAATCTCCCCTCGTCCTTCTGTATTCGCATTACGTGTCTCTAAGGAGACTAAATTCGGAACGGTCTTAATCTGTAGTTCTGCAGAATCTTCAATCGTTATGACTCGCTCATCGGAAGGAATGTATTGAGAGAGTGCATTAAGGAATGTTGTCTTCCCTGATCCCGTTCCTCCACTTATAAACAAGTTATATTTGCTCCGCACTAAAATCTTGAGCATTTCTGCGGCTTCCTGAGATAGGGAACCCATGTGCACGATGTCATCTATGGACATGGGATGCTCCGGAAATTTACGAATGGTTACGGTCGGGCCTTTGAGCGCAATGGGTGGAAGGACTACATTAACCCGTGAACCATCTGCAAGCCTAGCATCTACAATAGGGGAAGACTCATTCACTACTCGGTTCATTCCGGCTACAATGGATTGAATAATATCTTCTAATCTCTCCTGAGATTCAAAAGCAAGATCAGACTTAATGAATCCCCCTCTCTGCTCAATAAATATCTCTTCATGACTGTTAATCATAATCTCCGTTATGGATTTGTCGTCGACCAAAGGCTGGAGCACATCCAGTCCTCGAAATGAATCATAGATTCGTCTTACCCAGCGCCTCTTGGCTTCTGCTGTTAGATGACGAACCTGCTCTTCCCGTAGTACACGTCGTTCAATCAGATTCATTAACTCCGCATCACTTAGACTTGAAGTAACATCTAATCCAGATCTGATCTCATTTCGAAGTAGGCGAAACCCGTCCTCACTCATAACTTCTCCTCCTTGCTGATTCCCCATGAGGAGTCTGCTGACCACCACTCAAGTGGTAGCATAGCTGCATCAGATCACGCTGGAAGATAGGAGAAATCTGCAATTTATCCTCTTCCTTCAGCTGCTTCCAAGTAGGGATGTAGGGTAATGTAGCTAACTCCTCTCTAGCAGTAAAGGCGAAATCATTCACCAGATTTCCCATATAGCGATTCACAATAAAAACCGTCTTGTTCATCCATCGCATATGTTGTTCTTTATTTGAATGTTCAAGGTGCGATAACCAACGACTATTTTTTTGAAGTGAACCTGAATCATCTGTTAACAGCCATACGATCTGGTCGCATTGATCAAGAGCCGACTGTGTCGCTTCACTAGGATAGCTATCCATATCTAGAATAATTTGATCATAGCGAGCCGACTCCACTAAATATTGAAGTAAGTGCTGCATATCTTGATGGCGCATCTCCATCATCTCATCCATATTAGCAAGTGGTTCGTATACCTCCGCTTGTACATGAACCTGGTAATTCACATACTCTGCTGGTGAGATCTGTAAGGATTCCTTTCTTTCGTTAGCTGCTTTCAGATCATAAAGTAGTCTGGCCAGATCTGGACCCTCCTGCTGCGTCGAACTCCCCCAGCTAACACTGCTTACGGCCTCCAAATTCAAATAAAGAACCTTGTTCCCTTCTGATCCCATTTGTCTTGACATCTGAAGAGCTACTGTCGTCTTCCCACTACCTCCCGCCGCAGAATATATACCGATTACTTCCGTTGAGGTTGGGCTACCCCTGACTTGCCTTCGTGCCAATGGACGAACCAACTGATCTGACAGAGTTTGTAATAACACAGGTAATGACTGGTATTTAAACAGCCTCTCATCCCCCTCAGATCCTGTGAATTCTTCACTTAGGATAATCCAAGGTAATTCCCTTCCTGATAAAGCATTCCATTTGTCCTTGAACATAGGCTCTGCTACTATGGCATCGGCCACTTCTTCTTCAGTAAGATGATAGTGTTCAAATGCTTGCCACTGGCTAAAAGCTGTTATTCGAAATTGCTCAGCAAATTCGCTTTGACTTACGTAATGCAGGAAGGGTTCTATATACTGCTCATCCTGCACCGCAAGTACAATTTTTACAGAAGCCATCTCAACCTCCTGACCGAAACAACAAAAAAGCACCGCTCAAAAACCGATAATTCGGTCCATGAACGGTGCTTCCGTTTGACGTTGTTCCTTAATTTTACAAGTAGAATACCACAATTAAATATAGCCCGCAAGCTATTTTATTTTGACTTGTACCCTATAAGTGCTAACTGAGAAAGCGATCTTTTGTCTCTGCTGTAGGTAACATGCATGATTCCGATTGTCCAAACCACTGATACCGATGACGAGCTATGAACTCATAGATTGCATCCCTTAAAAAAGGGGGAATAACGACTCCAATCCACAACAAGGGCCAAGGCCAAGGAAGGTGTCTAACCAATCTTAGCGCAGCTTTCGATCGAGTATAAAAATGTCCATTCTCGAAAAGAACAAAACTGCTGAATGTATGAAGATCAAGCCCCCCTTCAGCAAGGAGATTCTGCCCTAAATCAGATTGAAGGGAAGCAAAACGAAAATAGCCTCGTTTGTCCCGGCGAATGATGAACCTTGTCACGCCCTGACACAAGTTACACACTCCATCCATTAATACAATTGCATGTTTTACGGATGTCTTGCTATTCATTCCCAAGATCACCTCAGCTTCTATAGGTCCCTTATTCATACATCATACTGTTGGTTAAAGATAATAATAAACTATAGATCCATTTATAGAAATGAAAAAAAGCGCGAGCATTCTACTCGCACTTCGTTAATGTGAATTTCGTCATGTAGTTATTTCGTTGCTGCGTGCTCTAAAAATTGTCCCTCAATCAACTGATTGTGAATATCTGCTGTGAAGTTATCCATGCATTTACAGATAAAATCTTTGCGGCAGATAGGGCAAGGATTTCGAAGTAGACGGCTGATATTCGTCAATTTCCACTCCGGATAACGTTGGTAAAATACACGTGTTTGTGTACCGTCTTCCATGTTCACCATGAATTCATACAATCCGTCTTTATCATTATTACTAGCTTCGGTAACCTTATTTACAATCGGTCTGTAAGACATGCTCATCACCCGTTTACTCAAAATTTCGTTCTAATTCAGTACTTAGACATATTAAAGAATTTTGAGCAGCATGTCAACTCACCACAAGGTAAGCGTGTGGGCAGACTCATCTTTCTTAACCCATCTTTTATCACCTAAGGAGGATTAATTCATATGAATCAACCCAGAGTCAAATGGATCAGCACCGTAGTGTTGTGTCTTATGTTAAATACAGCTTGCAGTAATCAGGAGGCCTCCCCCTCTACTAATGAACCCGCACCTTCCAAAGATACAACACAAACCTCTTCTCCAACTGCCAAGCCCTCTCAACCACAGCAGTCATCCCCATCCTCTGAGGCCACACCGGATCATCTTATACAACAGATTAAAGCAGCTGCCGATCAAGGAAAAGTGCCTGACAGTGAATATGCCGTCAAATCGGGAGACTGGATCGAGATTCAGAAACAATGGGGCAAGCCAGATCACATTGAAGCTGCTGGAAAAGGTCGCTATGCGACCTATACGAAGAGAGGAATTTCCTTTGGTATCAATAAAGGTGAAGCCATTTTTGACGTTCGATCTTACCGTGAGAATCTGCGAAAAATTACCCTTTCAAGCGTAGTGGACACCATGGGAAAGGAGATGTTCCAAACGACCGCACCTGGGCAAATCATTCTGAATTATCCGGCTGGGGATAATTTTCTACTGAAATTTATTTTTAGCAAATCGACATCTGAAAAACCGGACCCCACGTTAGATCACATTTCCATCTATAATCCTCAAGGGGCTAAAAACAATATGGCTGGTTAATGTAAAAAAGGCTTCCTGTCCAAAGGACGAGGGAGCCTTTTGATAAGTTATAGTGCTACATTACCGCATTGAGTTTCACTTCAATATTGCCCCGAATCGCTTTCGAGTAAGGACAGAAATTGTGAGCTTTTTGGATCAAATCTTGCAACACACGTTCTTCGACGCCCGGGACCTTAATATCTAATTGAACCGATAGCTGGAACCCACCATCTGCCGGATCTTTTCCAATGTTAACGTGACTAGTAACTACAGCATTGTCCGCCTTAATTCCCTCTTTACGAGCGACATTTGTCAAGGCACTTTCAAAGCAGGCTCCATAACCAGCGGCAAATAATTGTTCTGGATTCGTACCCTGGCCACCAGGGCCGCCTAATTCCTTAGGCATCCGAAGATCGTGCTTTAATGTGCCATCCGATGATTCCACTGAGCCTGATCTTCCACCTACAACGGTTGCTGTGGCTGTATACAATGCTTCCATACTTGATCACTCCTTCTCTAAATTGGGTAAGACATGTTGTACATGTAAAGCAATGATGCGCATTTGAAACTTATTTTGGAGAAAGCAACTATAGGATGTTGCCTTTTCCCTAAATCATGCATACATATAAAAAGCAGTTGTGCTGCACGTTAAAAATTAGAAATTAATTTCTTTTAAAATAAATTTAAATAAACCGTTTTCATTAAAAAGTTTCCCTAGACAAAAATATTTGTAGGTGTACAATACTAACAACAGCACTACTACAATTAACTTTCTTTATCCATTTCAATAAAGGAGTGACACTCGTGGAAGAAGCTCAAGCGCAAGATCCTATTGTACGGGAAGTAGCCGGCGGCTGGAAATCGAATGCCTCAGCAGGGCTTCCTTCCCTTCCAGAAGCTCACCGCTCACTGAAAATACCAAAAAACGCTAAATGGTTCCGCAAATTTCTAGCTTTTGCCGGTCCAGGATATATGGTCGCTGTCGGGTATATGGATCCTGGGAACTGGGCAACCGATATCGCAGGGGGGTCAAAATTCAGTTACACCCTTCTCTCCGTAATTCTTCTTTCTAATTTGATGGCGGTCTTACTACAATCTTTGGCAGGTAAACTGGGCATTGTAACGGGGAAAGATCTAGCTCAAGCCTGCCGAGATCATTTTTCCAAACCCGTAGTTATTGGCTTATGGATTTTATGCGAGACTGCGATTGCCGCCTGTGACCTTGCTGAAGTCATTGGAACCGCTATTGCTTTGAATTTATTATTTGGACTGCCCTTAATTTATGGAGTCACCATTACGGCTGTTGATGTTCTTTTAATTTTAATTTTGCAAAACAAAGGGTTTAGGGTACTTGAAATGCTCATCATCGTACTCATCGCAACCATCGGGGTATGCTTTGGGATTGATTTATTTTTGACGGCGCCAGATGCAGGCAGTGTATTTCGAGGATTTGTCCCTTCTGCGGAAATTGTGAAAAATCCAGAAATGCTGTATATCGCCATCGCCATCTTGGGTGCAACAGTCATGCCACATAATTTATATCTCCATTCCTCTATTGTGCAGACTCGTCAGATTGACCAGACGCCGCAAGGCAAACGTCAAGCTATTAAATACATGACATGGGATTCCACCATTGCCCTAACGCTAGCTTTATTCATTAACGCTGCAATTCTGATCGTCTCGGCTGCTGCTTTTCACTCCCAAGGTCTAACGACGGTAGCAGATATCAGTGATGCTTATCATTTACTTACTCCTATTTTAGGCACAACTATAGGCAGTATTATGTTCGCTGTAGCGCTGCTGGCTTCTGGTCAAAACTCTACTTTAACGGGAACGCTTGCCGGTCAGATTGTCATGGAAGGGTTCATCAACATTCGCTTGAAACCTTGGCTTCGCCGCTTAATTACCCGCTTAATCGCCATTGTACCTGCCGTTATCGTTACCATTTTGTATGGAGATTCTGGCGTACAAAAGCTGCTTATTCTTAGCCAAGTGATTCTTTCATTACAACTTCCCTTTGCCGTAGTACCGCTCGTACGGTTCACCAGCAGCAAAGCCAAAATGGGAGAGTTCGTAAATAAACTATGGCTCAGCATCCTAGCATGGTTCATTACAGCCGTAATTATTGTTCTTAATATGTATTTATTAATTCGGACGCTGTTCTAATCGTTCCAGTAGTGTCATGCCAAAGCACACGGCCTCTTCAAAAGAGCCGTGTGCTTTTATTTTGCTAAACATATATGTTAGAGTTAGAGTTATACAAAAAAAAAAGAACCCTTGCATATTCATGCAGGATTCCATTTCTTAAAATATATATGCGGTCGAGAGGACTCGAACCTCCACGGGTATACACCCACTACCCCCTCAAGATAGCGTGTCTGCCATTCCACCACGACCGCGTGGCAAGCGCTTGAATTTCAAGCGAACATTTCATATTATATAGCTCAAGGACTTAATTGTAAAGTGGATATTTATTACATGAGTGAATATATAGTTGAATTAATGAAGATCATCATCCTTGATTTTTCTATACCTTGTGAACGCCAGATACTCTTGAATAAACTTCTCTTCATCTAAAGATAGCTCCAAAGATCCTTTAGCATTCGGTTGATCTGTCAGATAGGGTTCTAAAGATTCTTTGACGCTAACCAGATTGCGTTCTCGGCCCGTCATTAACCAATCCAGACTTATATCAAAATAAATAGAAATCTCTATGAGCTTGTTCGTACTGGGCGTCGATTTGCCTCGCTTCCAATCTCCCAGATTTCCGGTACTTATGGATAGCTCTGAACAAAATTTTTTCTTAGTCATTCCTTTTGCTTGGATTAAAAGTTCAATTCGATCATATATGGATTGCATCCTTCGACCTTCTTTCAGATCATATTCAAAACATAAAATGACGCAAATAAGTAATTATAGGTTGAGGAATGACGTAATTACGTGTATACTTAAACTACTCGCATAAAATTACACCTTCATCCAAGTAAAGTATAACGAATCACCAGTTACTTAAGTTAGGGGCTAAGTACTTATGCGGCTATGGAAAGATGCCATTCATTCATTAGCACAAAGTGTCATTATTATCGATTTGCAAGGTCAAGTAGAACTAGTAAATACATCTTGGATTCAGCTTGGTAACCGTCATGGTATTCCTTCCACATTCGAATGGACATCTGCCAATCTCCTAATGATTGCGGAAGCTTTAGCGAGCTCAGGTGATCCTTTTGCTCAGTTGCTGTTAACTCATTATCATTCTATACTTGAACATCTAATTCCTTCGTCTACTACGGAAATGCATAACTACTATCCTGACCGGACAGAGTGGGGTCTACTTCAAATGAATCCTCTGAAATGCCCAGTAACGCACGCCGTTACTGGAATCATAATATCGGTGACCGACATTACAAACATCAAACATACTCACACTAAAGATCATATCTGCACTAGCTCTACGCTAGGACTTGAAGGTCTTCTTCCTATTTGCGCTGTCTGCAAAAACGTCCGTGATGAACATGATGAGTGGCATACGATAGAACAATATTTAGCCAAGCATGCCGCAGTGGAATTCACACATGATATTTGCACGGATTGTATTCGAGTGATCTATCCTAAATATTCTTCTTTTTTGGACAGGAGTCCAGAAGAACTTTGAAAAAATAAGCAGATAGATCTAAATTGTAGCATACTCGGAATAGGTATGCGAAGAACAAAAAAAGATCATCCAAAGGATAATCTTCTTCATAATCTACGGAATTACATATAAATGCGGTCGAGAGGACTCGAACCTCCACGGGTATACACCCACTACCCCCTCAAGATAGCGTGTCTGCCATTCCACCACGACCGCATATGAAATTAATGGTGAGCCATGAAGGACTCGAACCTTCGACACCCTGATTAAAAGTCAGGTGCTCTACCAACTGAGCTAATGGCTCTTGATGCCTAATCTAGAAGCTGCCTACCTGAATCCTAGAGGAAGGATAATGGTGACCCGTAGGGGATTCGAACCCCTGTTACCTCCGTGAAAGGGAGGTGTCTTAACCCCTTGACCAACGGGCCTTATTTATTCGACAACAGAATTGAGTATACCAAATCTCAATATAGTTGACAAGCATTATTTTTATTAAAAATAAATCGGTTCAACCCCTTTAAGATCCAATGAATAATTCGGTTTTAGAACTTGTCTATAAGCTCTGCTTCAGAACCATTTTTACATAGAATCGAATAAAACTTGTTCAAAAGGGATTAGAAGAAGTAGTAGACTTTGAGTTTTTGTTTAAAGAATTAACGAACGAAAGAACTAAAAAAACCTCCGTTAGGAGGTTCTTACATTAGGACCGTATGACATCCATAATTAAAATTCTAAATGGCGGAGAGAGAGGGATTCGAACCCTCGCACCGCTTACGCAGTCTAACCCCTTAGCAGAGGGTCCCCTTATAGCCACTTGGGTATCTCTCCATGGCTCCCCGAACAGGGCTCGAACCTGTGACAACTCGATTAACAGTCGAGTGCTCTACCAACTGAGCTATCAGGGAATAATGACTTCTGTACAAAATTTATCACGCTTACATTTAAAAGTCAACATTTCCTCTATCATTCATTCCACAATGTACAACCGGGAAAGACCCGGCCGATTGGCCGAGTCTTTGAACGAGAAACTCAGGAATCCTTACCGTGGTGATCCAGTCCGATGATCATAATGATAAGCACCAGCAGTTGAATAAGCAGTTCAGCACTCATGTGCCTCGCCTCCATCCGCAAATAATGCTCCTTCGGACGGTTCTCCTCTCCCTTTCAGAACACCTGTTGTCTCCCAATTCATATATATGCGGGACATGTCATCTTATGAACACAAATCAAGAACAGATGAATGTACATAAAATAAAAAAGAACCATCATCTCCGTATGTGGAAATCAGGTTCTTATGTTTGACTTTATACAGTTGTTCATGCCGTGTCTTCGTCGTTCTTGTTCGTAGATCCGCAGAAGCAAAAGGGCTTCTACCGGCTTCTGGATTACGTTTGCCTTCGCGTATTAGACGCTCCCGAAGCTTTTTGGCTTGCGATTTGGCCATGGTTAATACACTCCTCAACTTAAAGATATATTTTATTTCATTATAGCTCATTCTTCCCGCCTCTGCTGCACCAAAAATAGGATAACTTATAGTTTACAGGTTAAATAGCGCTAACGTTCCCGAGCATTTGCCGCATCGATATCGATTAGGGTCCACCCTTCGCTTACGTAGGTATTGATTGCCGCAGAGATGACAGACCAGCTTATATTTATGCGGAAGAGCACGTCGTGCCTTGGCCCCAGGTAACGATTGGCAGTAGCGACTGCCTCCTACATGCTTGAGCAGTGTTTTGAAATCTTGATCTCGGTGCTGATATCCTCTACCTGCAATATGCAGATGATAATGACATAGTTCATGCTTAATGATTCGCTCTAATTCTTCGGCTCCATATTCCGCTAACTGATGCGGGTTCATCTCAATATGATGACTTTTCAAGAAATAACGTCCACCTGTAGTCTTCAGCCTAGGATTAAAAGAAGCCCGGTGGCGAAAAGGAACACCAAAGCTCTCTAGAGATATCTGCATAACCCACTGCTGAAGTTCCTCATTCGTCAAGGTACATCCTCCTCATCTACTTGAATTTTAACTTCTTCTTAGGCTACACTGTCAAGTAGGAAAAGACGGAAGGGGACGAATTACGCCATGGCAACCATGCGTTATGTCATATTACAACATCACGAGGATTTACAATTTGTTGAGATGCCCAGAGATTATGCGTATCAACTCAGTGCACTCAACTTACGTCTACATAAGGAAATAGCTAAACTCACAGCAGATCAAGTTCCTACGCTGCCTAAGGCGATCGCGGAATGTGACCAGCTCGACCTGCTCGATGAACGGCGCCATATTGTAGGCGGTCTGGACTATATTAATGTGCTTGAGCAATCCTTTGCCTCCATTCAGGAGAATAACTACCCTCTGATTTCGCTTTTAACGGAAATTCGCGCGCTTCAGGCTCAACTTGAGCAATGGTACGAAGAAGAAGCTGAACAATTGCACTAGGACCTGCACACTTCTGGGCTTCTCCCCATATGCTAAGCATACAAAGGCATACAAAGGAAAGTGACAGGAGAGTGAGCCCCTTGCCGAAATGGCTCTGTAATCAAATTATGCGTGCTTTTCACAAGAAAGATCAGCGTCAAATTCGCCTACTCAATGATTGTTGGTTCTTCTATCATCGTGAGAATGGTCAGGACGCGGGCCAATTATAATTAAAAGGATCTACCAAAAATGGGAGTGGCACCACCTACAATTAGGCGGAGCGACTCCCATTTTTGCTATTTCTATTTAGGTTCACGCATAGTGAGACCTACACGACCTTTTTTAGTATCCACGCTTAGCACCCAGACGGTTACATTATCTCCTACAGAGACCACATCCATCGGATGTTTCACGAATCCATTACTGAGCTGCGAGATATGAACAAGTCCATCGCTTTTGATGCCAATATCTACAAATGCACCAAAATCGATAACATTTCTTACCGTACCTTGCAATTCCATCCCTGCTACTAAATCCTCAATCTTCAGCACGTCTGTACGGAAAATTGGAAGCGGCAATTCCTCCCGTGGATCACGGCCAGGGCGCTGCAAGCTCTCCAAAATATCTCGCAGAGTAGGTACACCTACACCCAAGTTATCGGCTAGTGGCGCCGCATCGGCTTCAGCTAGTCTAGCAGCCGTGTCCTTTGATCCTAGCTCTTTCGGTGCAATACTTAATTCCTTGAACAACTGATTTACTACCGAATAGGATTCAGGGTGGATCGGTGTGCTATCCAGCGGATCTATTCCCCCTGGAATCCGTAAGAAACCTACGCATTGCTCAAATGTTTTGGCACCCAAACGCGGAACTTTCTGTAATTGTTTGCGGTTCGTGAATTTACCATTCTCTTCGCGGAATTTGACGATATTCTTAGCGGTCGTTGCGTTAACACCGGACACATAGGACAACAGCGAAGGAGATGCGGTATTCACGTCTACACCCACATGGTTCACGGCAGACTCGACCACAGCCTTCAGGCTATCCTCCAAAATCTTCTGAGACACATCGTGCTGATATTGACCTACGCCAATCGCTTTCGGGTCAATTTTGACTAGCTCGGCAAGAGGATCTTGCAGTCTGCGTGCGATGGAGACTGCGCTTCGCTCTGCGACATCCAGCTCAGGGAATTCTTCCTGAGCGAGCTTGGATGCAGAGTAGACGCTTGCCCCGGCCTCGCTCACGATCAGGTAAGCGAGGTCTGCACTCTTGTGTTCGTCGATGATGTGAGCGACGAACTGCTCGGTCTCGCGCGAAGCGGTTCCGTTGCCAATGACAATAAGCTGGATACCGTAGGTATCAATCAGCTCATGGAATTTGGCAGCCGCTTCGCGCGTTTTGTTATGTGGCGCTGTCGGGTAAGTGACCGCCACCTCAAGCAGCTTGCCGGTGTCATCGACCACGGCAAGCTTACAACCTGTCCGGAAGGCGGGGTCTACGCCAAGGACATTTTTGCCTTTAACCGGAGGCTGCAGCAAAAGACTGCGCAGATTCCCTGAGAAAATGGAGATCGCCTGCGTCTCCGCTTTCGCCGTCAATTCAGCACGCACTTCACGTTCAATGGACGGTGCAATCAGCCGTTTGTAGGCATCTTCAATCACTGCTTGAAGCGTAGGTTGCAGAGGGCTGCTCCCTTTAATGATTTGCTTGGCCATATAGAGATGAATGGGCTCGACAGTGACATCTAAGCCCACTTTAAGTATGCTCTCTCTTTCTCCGCGGTTAATCGCAAGAATGCGGTGAGCCGGCATTTTCTTGGCTAGCTCTCGGTAATCATAGTACATTTCGTAGACACTTTCTGCCTCCGCATCTTTCACCTCAGATAAAATCGATCCGTGGTCAAGCGTATAGGTACGAATCCAGCGCCGAATGACAGCATCATCTGCGAATCCTTCTGCCAAGATGTCCATGGCCCCTTGAATAGCGTCGCCGACATGATCAACCGCCTTATCTGGGTCTACATAGCGAGCTGCTTCCTGCTGAAGATCGCCACCCTTCGGCTGGGACAAGATCCAAGTTGCCAACGGATCCAGCCCCTTCTCTTTGGCTACGCTTGCTCTTGTTTTACGTTTCTGGCGATAAGGTCTATATAGATCTTCCACTTCTTGAAGTTTGGCTGCCTTCTTAATCGAGGCTGCAAGTTCTGGAGTTAACTTGCCTTGTTCATCGATGATTCTTACAACTTCTCGTTTGCGATCTTCTAACCCTTTCAGGTAAGCTGCTCGCTCTTCAATATTGCGAAGCTCGTTCTCATCTAACTCACCCGTCATTTCTTTACGATACCGAGCGATAAATGGAATCGTGTTCCCCTCAGCCAATAAACCTACGGTTGTGCGGACTTGCTTTATTGATATATGTAGTTCGCTGGAAATCTGCTGAACGATGCGTTCCTGTTCCTCTGCTTGTTCTTTTTCCCGATCGACTTTCAATAATGTATCCTGCTCTGACAATCCAATCCCTCTTTCCCCTGATTAACTTCAGTGTTCCTATTATCACAAACTTCGGCCCGAATTTCCAGTTTGGGTAGTAAAGAACTAAACAAGACGCTGTCTATCCCTCAACTTTTGAAGTACATTTATAAATCAAATAAACCCGTATAGTATACGGATTTATTCTCGGTACTGTTTGCCTTCTATACGGCGTCCGTTCTTAGTACGAAGGCATATTCGTTCACCTCATTCTTCCCTTGAACAACAAGCCGGAACCCTCTATATACAGCCCCTTTTTCATAATCTTTTATATTAGAACTGGCATGAGCAAACAAGTTCCTCTCAAGGATGAACGTTCCCGTTCCTTTGTCTAATTGGAGATTTACAGGATGCACCGTACGCAGATCATATTTCAAACTGCCATCTTCGCTTAGGATATACTCCATTAACTCACAGGATTGTATCGATGGATCTGCAAGCGTAATTTGGATCTTATCCCCCACTATTGTATAAGGAACATCCTGAATCTTTTTCATCCTATTTTCAAATACGTCCATATAATCTGAAGCTTGTATAGCCTGTAAATTAATTTTCGGTCCCGCCTCTTGGCTAATCGCAGTAACTTTTATGTATTCACTTGGACTCTGCTTCATTAGACTGCTGCAAGCGGTTATCACAAAAATTAGACTCAAATATAATCCCACAAACTTCATAAATATCCCCCCGCTTATTCAGATCTACTTCATTACATTCGAATATAGTGTTCCATTATTTACGAACATAGTGTTCCATACGCTAATAATTATGTTATTTTATGTAAATCTGTGCAAGTCTTCATTTAATTAGGTAAATTCATCTGCTCTTGTCTATCACAGAACACAAAAAATACGCCTAGGCCTAAGCCATAGACGTATCCCATCTAGTCAACAACTTATTATCCAATTATCTATCCATCGCGCATCCAGTACTTAGAAATCGATCAAGCCCACACTAATTAATAAGGATTCGTCTACTTTTTTCATTGTCTCTTCATCCAAATGGGTGATTTTGTCCGTAAGTCTCTGTTTGTCAATGGTGCGAATTTGTTCTAGCAAAATAACCGAGTCGCGGTCAAATCCATGGGTAGCTGCATCTATTTCCACATGGGTAGGCAGCTTTGCCTTCTGAATCTGAGCCGTAATGGCAGCAACAATAGCCGTAGGGCTAAATCGGTTCCCAATATCATTCTGGATAATAAGCACCGGTCTTACCCCTCCCTGCTCGGAACCAACTACAGGTGAGAGATCGGCAAAAAACACATCACCGCGCTTTACGATCAATAGTCACACCCCGCTTACTAGCCGATCCAGAGTGCTGTCCGCATCTTCTTCCGCATGGAACGCTTCAGAGGCCATGGTCAGGTTAATTTTCGCCATTTCCATGTATCCACGCTGCATCGATTCCCGGATATACCGCTTCTTCCGTTCATTTAAATACAGCTTCATTGCCTGTCTGATTAATTCACTGCGGTTGGAGTTCTCCAAGGCCACGATCCCGTCCACTTCTTGCAAAAGATGATCTGGTAAACTGATCATAATTCTCTTGGTGTTCTGCAAATTGGCCAATTCCTTACACCCCCAAAACCTCTCGACCTACTTTCCATGAAAACAGTATAGCTGTATTCAAGGAAAATTATACAAAGGAGTATATGCTCCGTGTATATCAAGTATGCTGCATTTCATTATAAACCAAGACGGACTTGACCGTACATACTTATTGTCATATTCCGTCGGCATACTTGATATATTCGGGGAAAGCTTCAGCAATACCTTCATCGTCGCGAAAAGTTTTAGTCAGTATTTGGAAATTCAGATAGATCCGATAATCGGATTCACGATGTCCACCGTTATTCCTGAACGAATATATCTTCTTGGCACGCGATGTGCCAGCATGCAGACCACTTCGTAGTGAATCGTACCCATATGAGAAGCTACCTCATCTGCCGTAATAACTTCAGCAGACTGGGAGCCGATGAGAACAACCTCTTCTCCAGCTTGAATGTCTTCCGCCTCTTCGGCGAAGGCTTGCAATGTTACCATACACTGGTCCATACAAATCGTACCCACGACAGGGACGCGGCGTCCGCGTATAAGTACCTGTACTTTACCGCCAAGTAGTCTGGAGAATCCGTCTGCATAACCAATAGGCAATGTGCCAATTCTTTCTTCTTCGGTCGTTACATAATGAACTCCATAGCTTATGCCAGAATTTGGCGGTAGTGTTTTGACAAAAACAATTTGGGTTTTCAGCGTCAATACTGGACGGAGTTGAATCCGTGTCGTATTCACTTCGGCAGAAGGATACAGCCCATACAGGGCAATACCAATCCGAATCATATCGCAGGAAATCTGTGGCATGTCGACAGCAACGGCACTGTTGCCCGTATGTATAATGGGGATCTTGATGTCTTGTTCCCTGAGCGCGTCGCTCGCTCCCTGAAAACGCCGGTACTGTTCCAGTGTATATTCTTTATTGTGTTCGTCTGCCGTAGCAAAATGCGTAAACAGCCCTTCTACTTCAAGATGTGGCACGTCTACCGCACGCTGTATAAAATTCAGAAGCCGCTCTCCAGGTAGTAGACCTAATCGTCCCATTCCTGAGTCCACTTTAATATGAACTTTAAGCTTTACTGTTGAATCCTGGACATCCAATTCTCGAATAGCCCCTAGAACTTCCTCACTGAACAAACTGATGGTAATGTCTTGCTCCCACGCCGTTTGGATTCCATAAGGAGGAACATAGCCTAGTACCAGAATTGGCATTCGTATGCCTGCATTACGTAGTTCCAGCGCCTCATCCAAAAAAGCCACGCTTAAATAATCGGCCCCTAGACGCTCCATCTCTCTAGCAACCTGAACCGCACCATGTCCATAAGCATTCGCTTTAACACAGGCCAAAAGCTTCATGCCTATAGGCAGACTATGTCTAAAGGCGGAGTAATTCGCTTCCAGCGCCTCCAGATTGATCTCAGCAACGGTCGGTCGATAATTAACTTGCAATTTGGGTCACCTTCTCTAATGTATGAAAATCTCGTTCTGGATGGTTTACCAACAGAATCCATTACTCCAGACACCGTACGATAAACTAATGGTACTGGTCCCACCGTCGGCTGTCAATTCCGTCAGAGATTTGGGCTCCCCACAAGTTCCTTATCCTATGCACAAAGAGGGATATAGGTACCTAAGCAAATATAAAAAATAGACGGAACGACGGTGCGCAGAAGGACCATAGTCATGGTCCTCCGCAGCCGTTATCCGTCTGTCTGTTATTATTTACCCGTTTGATCCTGCATAGAAGCGGCAATTTGAATCATTTCATTAACGGGTAAATTGTCACTATTGATATTGAACTGCAATCCGTCTACCGTCCAAGTTAGGGTCTGCAAATCGGTTCCCGCCAGATATCCAACGGTAAATCCGAGATCAATCGCCTGTGCATCTTTGGCTAAAGATACCGCACGATCTAAGGCTCTAGATTCTGATAACGTATATTGATACTGGCCGTCGTACCGAAGGAGAACCGCACTATTTTTGCTATCGGTCACGACCTTCTCATCCTTCTTCTGTGTTCCTTCAGGATTATAAGTTGGCATGACCACGCCAAAAGGTTCATCAAGTGCTGGTAATTTAGCTGAACTTTCGCCGCTAACTGCTCCGGAAGTGCTTGAAGGATCTGTTGATTTATTCTGATCACTTAATGTTTTCTGATCATTAGACGCTGTGGAATCATTTGTAGAAGGTGTTTCCACCAACTGCCCTTTTTCATCCACTTCGAGTAAAGTGCCCTTTGTATCCGGTGTGGAGGCATTCAGATTCTGCTGCATATCAAAAGACTTCTTGTCGAACGGAGCATCAAATTTAAATGAATCAAAATTTACTTCAACCACCACATTGTTACTAGAATCCGACACTTGTACTTTTTGAGGAGCATAGTCTTTTTTGTTCAACCAAATTTTCTGACGAACTAGGCTCTGCGTATTGTAATTCGCGGCTACATCAAATACATAATTATTGCCTTCCGTTACGAACTGACGGGACGTGTCTGCCAATATGCTGTGTACCAACGTCTGATACAGATAGACCTGCCCTTGATTATCAGGCCAATCACTCTGGAAACGGAAACTTTTATTCAAACTCGGTGTCAGAACATATACTCCTTGGTCATTACGAAGCACAATTTGAGTAATGTCCTTCTGCTCGTTCGTTAAGGCAATACGGTAATACGAAGGGTTCTGATACCATACCACTACTTTGTAATTTTGGGGTTTGTCCCCGGTATGTAGGGTCATCGTACCTGAACCTTCATAGCTTTCCAACTTATTCACCACTTGATCCAAATCTTTCACCACATCGGTAGAATCTTTTTTGCCACAACCAGCGAGCGTGAGCGAAAATGCAATCACAATGGTCAGTATCCATGTGATTCGACGCATGGTATCATCCCCTTAGTACGAATATTTTCCGAATCTTGATACATGTCTATGAAGGAACTTGGACAATTATGCGGACTGGTTTGACAAGCTGGCAAAGTTGTCCGAAATTTCTCCAATGTTAGGGATGAGATTCCTACATATTCGGTGTAAGTGTGACTTGAATGAACAGGAGCTGATGGATTGTGGCGAGAACAAGAGTATTCACGGGATCTCCTTGGGAACCTGAAGTAGGTTACTGCAGAGCCATTCGTGTGGGTCAGCGTGTTGATGTAGCAGGAACAACGGCCATGAAAGACGGAGAAGTCGTAGGTGCTGGTAATCCTTATGAACAGACGAGATATATCTTACACATCATCGAACAAGCGCTAATTGATCTTGGTGCAAGTCTGTCAGACGTCGTACGCACTCGTATGTTCGTTACGGATATCAGCAAATGGGAAGAGATTGGAAAAGCACACGGGGAATTTTTTAGAGATATCCAGCCTGTAGCCTCTATGATTGAGGTTAAAGCACTTATTGATCCTCTTTTACTTATTGAAATTGAAGTGGAAGCTTATATTGAATAAAATACTTCACTTATGAAGTAATTCATTAGGCCGGCCAAGAAAGAACCTTAAAAACACCCCACTACACACAAGCAAAGTATGTGTTGGGGTGTTTTTGAGGTTTGTTAGAGTATTATCACATGATAACGTTGGAATGCATGAGCTTACTATTTTTATTGCGTAATGCTGAGCTAGTAGAATCGTCTTCTACCACGTCTAGGTTCAAGTAAGACAATTGCTAACAGATCGAACAGCACTAAAGGCAGGATAAACGGAAAAAATGTAGCCCGTACTTTGCTGCCTTTATAGTGCGCAGATGTAGCTTTTAGATATATCTTTTTACCGCTTACTTTGACTACCGTTCCGTATAGAACGGCCCCTTTTTTTGTCTTAATTTTCACACGTTTATTTAAATATTGATGCGGAGCATTTATAGCCACAAGGGCACACCTCCTGAGGGTTATGACACACTATACGTTAAACGCTGACAGAGGTGTGGGCCCGGGGCTTTCTGGGTATATTTTTAACAGAGGAAGTGTTCAGCGTGAAGGATATTGAACTATATTGTTCAGTAATTTAACCGGTCTAAGCGTCACCGAATCAGTCCGCAAAAGCATATAGAATATAGGTTTTTCTTATTTTGTGGATGGGGTGGATAATCCCGCGCAATAGGTTTATATTGGGTAGGTAACTATCCTATTTATTAATCGTTAAGGGGAGACATACATGATAACTTATACATCGTCAACTAGAAATGAAAGCGATTTCTTAGGAACGCTGGAGGTGCCTATAGATGCCTATTACGGTATTCAGACGTTGCGAGCTGTAGAGAACTTTCCAATTACTGGATACAAAATTTTACCTGAACTTATCGTCTCTCTTGCTCTGGTGAAAAAGGCTGCAGCCATAGCTAACATGGATATTGGACAGCTCGACTCCACCATTGGTCAAGCCATCGTTACCGCAGCAGAAGAAGTCATCGCTGGCAAATTCCATGATCAGTTCATCACAGACCCGATTCAGGGCGGTGCAGGAACTTCTATGAATATGAATGCAAATGAAGTTATCGCTAATCGTGCTATTGAAATTCTAGGTGGGGACAAAGGAAATTATCATCTGGTTAGTCCGAACAGCCATGTGAATATGTCCCAATCCACCAACGATGTATTTCCAACGGCTAACCATATGGCCATCCTTACCTTACTAGATCGTCTACTAGAGACTACGCGTAAGCTAAGTGATACCTTCTTACAAAAAGCGTCTGAATTCGATCATGTGATTAAAATGGGACGAACGCATCTTCAAGATGCCGTACCCATTCGATTAGGTCAAGAATTCGAAGCTTATAGCCGGGTTATTCGGCGTGATATTCGCCGTATGGAGCAGACTCATTCTTCCTTATATGAAATTAATATGGGCGCGACAGCCGTCGGTACGGGGCTTAACGCCGATCCCAAATATATTGAACGCGTGGTACAGATGTCCGCAGAGCTGAGCGGCTACCCCTTAGTTAGTCCAGGACACTTGGTGGATTCGACGCAGAACTGTGATGTGTATGCAGAAGTATCGGCTGCTCTCAAAATCTGCATGATTAACATGTCCAAAATTGCCAATGATCTAAGGCTTATGGCCTCGGGGCCTGCCACCGGGTTTGGCGAAATCGCCCTGCCACCTCGCCAACCGGGATCTTCCATTATGCCCGGTAAGGTGAACCCTGTCATATGCGAGGTCATCAATCAAGTTGCTTTCCAAGTCATTGGCAACGATCATACGGTGGGGCTAGCTACAGAAGCAGGTCAATTCGAGCTCAATGTAATGGAACCTGTACTCTTGTTCAATTTATTGCAATCCCTGCATATTATGAACCAAGCCTTCCGTACGTTTACCAAGAACTGCTTGGAAGGCATCACAGCCAATGAAGAGCGCTGCCGGGAATATGTAGAACACAGCGTAGGTATCATCACCGCACTGAATCCGCATTTAGGTTATGAGACGGTATCCAAAATTGCTGCGGAGGCGATTCGAACAGGCAAATCTGTTCGTGAATTATGCCTTCATTACAACGTACTTAGCGCAGAACAGCTTGACGATATCCTTCATCCTCTAGAGATGACAAGTCCAGGCATAGCGGGTGCAAAATATTTACATCGCGAAAAGGTGTAGACTTACAAATCATATAGTTATACAGCAAAAAAACTGTATCTGACGCTCATGCCACTGAGCGACGGATACAGTTTAATTTTTTTCATAATTACAGTTTGTACTTTTTCATAATTATTGTTGTTGAGCGGAGTATTATTGTGCAGTCCATCCGCCATCAATAACAAGTTCAGAACCTGTTACGAATGAAGATTCGTCAGATGCCAAGTATAGTACGCCGTAAGCGATATCTTTTGGCTCGCCCATGCGAGGAAGTGGTGTCATCATTTTGAGTCCTGCCATCATCTTTTCAGTAACTGCCGCTGCTACCATTGGAGTCATGATTACACCTGGATGTACGGAGTTCACGCGGATTTTGTCTGCTGCAAGTTCCACAGCTGCTGTTTTGCTAACTAGAGTAAGTGCACCTTTGGATGCAGAGTATCCATTGGTTCTGCTCATAGCTACAAGACCTGCTACAGAAGAGATGTTAACGATAGAACCGCCGCCCACTTTTTTCATTTCAGGAGCAACAAGTTTCATACCTAGAACACTACCTGTAAGATTGATCTCGATAATTTTGTTCCAGCTGCCCAGATCGAAATTCTCCAAGTTTTTGTCTGTAGTAATCCCAGCATTGTTAACCAGTACGTTAATTTTACCAAAATGCTGAATAGCTTGAGCCACTACATTAGCCCAATCTTCTTCAGAGGCTACATTATGCTTCACGGCAATGGCTTCGCCACCGTTATCTGTAATTTCTTTAACTACAGCTTCCAAAGCTTCAGTCTGAAGATCGGTTGCTACGATTTGCGCGCCTTCATTTGCGAACAATTTCGCTTCCTCTGCTCCTTGACCCATAGCTGCTCCAGTAATAATAACTACTTTACCTGATAAACGTCCCATTCTAATCATCCTTCCAGTAATATATGTGTGATGGTTCATTTGTACGGCCTCCAGTAATCACAACGTTAATCATTTACTATCCGTTGTTGATTATTCGTGAAGACCGAATATTTGATATTAACTTACTTTATATAGTGTAACTTATTTTAACGTTAAAACAAAATAGTGAAATCAAAATTTTTATGGACTAAATTGTTGAAATTGGTATTGACAATTAGCTCATAAAACCCGGGGGGCCCTGCTATTTTTCGAATTTGGAATTTCGTTTCTATTATGCTTACTTTTAACAGAAAGATGTGAACCCACGACCCATTTTCCGAAAAGTAGCAAGGCCAACAACCAGGTGAAGAGGCAGCACATGAGTACACAAAGCAGGAATGCAACCAAGGTACGTATTGTTACACTCCATTCAACCAACCACCATCCTTCCATGGCAAAGGATAATCGGAGTACCCCCGCATGCATTAAATATGCCCCATAGGATAACATGCCCATTCCAGATATACAGCGAACCCAGAATCGGTCCTCTACAGTGCTCAAATACATAGCTAGCCGATAATACACAAGGATGGAGCTCGTCAAAAAGATAGCCATAGCTGGGCGAAGCAGAGCAAGGCCCTCAAATTGAATAACGATGCCATCCCCAGTCTGAAATCCTTCAACAATATGATAAAGGAACCAACCGAGATACACGGTAAATACGGTCCCATATAAAAACTGCGTTTGCTTCACTACATTGCGCCAATGTTCAATATGAAGTCCTGCGGCTGCACCTAGCACAAAATAAAATAAATAATACAACGCGTTGCGATCTGCATATATAGTGAATAATGCTGTTATTCCAGGAATATTCGCTCGTTCAAATCCCGGCATGATGGTGAAGATGAATGGCAATAAGGCGGTGTATGCAATACCTGAGCCTATAACGGCCACGGTCCGCCATCTGGCGCTGAGCCTTTTGAACACGCTCAATACTAACTTTCGGAATAACGGAAATAAGAGATAGAACTGAATAATCATAAATACATACCACAGATGGTAACTGGATTTACCTGTTATGATCATTTCCAAATTAGAAAGAATACCTTGAAGATTGTTACCCTCCCAAGCGTGATTTAGCGTGATGTAAAAAATGGACCACAACAGAAAGGGAACTCCGATGTCCTTTGCTCTTTTTGCGTAGAATTTTCCGTACTTCATTTCGTCTTGATAGTTGTAGAACATCAATACACCAGTTATAAATATAAATACGGGTACAGCAAACTTAGACAGTAAAACAAGCAAAGCTAGTAGCACACCATCACCCAAACGAATCGCTGGATCTGCACCATAATGAGCCATCGTATGTTGGAACACGACTGCGGCAAAAGCTAGACCACGCAGCACCTCAATCTCTTTGATCCTCCTAGAAAGGACTGGACTTTCAGACATAACCTATTCTCCTCTAGCAAATTGTTTTCTATTCATAATCATCCATTATATACCATAAAAGAATGAAATATATAAAATCCGCAACAAAATCTAATATAGAAAAAAGTAAAACCACTTTCATTGACTCTCTAGGTCTAGTTGATTATGCTGGATTAGAATATTTTTCTGTAAGGAAAGGAACATGCACCTTGGCACAGTTATATTTCAAGTACGGAGCAATGAACAGCGGCAAATCTATTGAAATTCTCAAAGTAGCTCATAACTACGAAGAGCAAAATAAACCGGTGCTGATCTTCACTTCCGCTGTAGATCATCGCGACGAAGTCGGTTATGTATCTTCCCGCATTGGCATGCGCCGCGAAGCTATTCCAATCTACGATGATACCGATATTTTTGGGATCGTCAAAGGACATAAGACAAAGGTATATTGTGTCTTAGTGGATGAGTGCCAGTTCATGAATAAAGAGGGCATACAGCAGTTAGCTCGTATTGTGGATGAACTCGATATTCCCGTCATGGGTTTTGGACTCAAAAATGATTTTCAGAACCACTTATTCGAAGGTAGTGAGCAGATGCTAATCTATGCGGATAAGTTGGAAGAAATGAAGACCATCTGCTGGTTCTGCGAGCGAAAGGCTACTATGAATCTTCGGGTTGAAAATGGTAAGCCTGTGTACGACGGAGAACAAATTCAAATTGGCGGTAGCGAGGCTTATTACCCCGTCTGCCGAAAGTGTCATGCCAATCCACCTTTATAATGGCGTGCGTACTTTATTTAGAATAAAATAAACCCCTGTGACCTTTGCAAGGTGTATCCGTATATGTGAAATAAAGAAAAACCATCCTCTCTTAAAAGTAAAGAGGATGGTTTTTGATATCTACAGATTGACTTTTTTTAGCCATGTTCGCTTAATCTAAATCGTAGATCGAGCCTACTTTCATGCCATATAGTTCATTGTAAATTTTCTCAGCATAGGCATCGGTCATGCCTGCAATATAATCGATTACCATGTGTTCCCAAGTCCAAATCGGCTGATTCAGCCGCTGATCACGATCAAAACGCCGCAACCAGTCGCCAGGGATAATGGATTTGGATGTAGCTGGGTCTACGAAGGCATCCCATAATCGCTGGATCATCCATGCGCTGCGCTTCTGCAAACGCTGAACTCTCAAGTCCCGAATCATAGTCACCCATGCAAAACTTTTCAAAATACTGACCGTTCTCAGCATATCCACGTCTTCCTTATCCTCTTTAACGAACGTAACTTTTTTCCAATTCCCCTCTTCAATGACACCCAGACTACCTACAAATAAGCTTACCCAGTAAGCTTTTACTTCACGCCGTGTACGAGAATGATCATGATCACAGAGTGGGAATTTCATCTGCCATACGGTTAAAAAAGCAGTTAGTACCTCTTCTGCCTTCGCTCGAATACGCTCATCATTCCACCCTTGCCAGAAAGCATCATCCAGCGTCTGAACCTTCTCTACAATCAGTTGTAAAATATGCGGATCTCGCATGAAATGCTCGTGAACCTCAATTTTCCCAGCCTTGATTCCATCCTCCAAATCATGTGAGGAATAGGCGATGTCATCGCACAAATCCATAAGCTGTGCTTCTAATGTCTTCTTGCCTTCCGGGATGCCCCACTGTGTGCGAATCTCGGATATGTAGCTCCATTCATGCAGATACATCCCTTTGTGATTCACGATTCCAGAAAAAGGATATTTGTTCGTACCGAGTAAGACAGCATCGGTTAGATTCAAGCCATCGATATTTTCGCGTTTCTCCAAGAACATAATCAAGCGAAAATTATGGGCATTTCCTTCAAAATGCTCGTACTTCCGACGGATTTCTCGACGAATCGTGTCCGCCTCAGGCGATAATGGATTCAGATGTTGTATGTTTTGCGTAATTTTATCTTGAATCAGACGCTCTAAAATGCCAGAGAGCACTTCTTCCCCTTTATGACCAAAAGGAGGATGCCCGAAATCGTGAGAAATCGCAGCACATTCCACCACTTCAGAATTGATGACCAAACCGGGATGATCCGTAGATTCGATACCGACCTCTGGATAAGCACGAAGGAGTCCTCTGGCGGCTTCTCTTGCAATTTGGGCTACTTCTAGGGAATGGGTAAGCCTAGTGCGATAATAATCTCCAGTTCCTGCACCGAATACCTGCGATTTCCCCTGAAGCCTTCGAAATGTAGGAGAATGAATCAGTCTAGAATAATCTCGCTCATATGCGGCCCGAGTAGGTTCGTGGCCTACGCTATCTGGATGCTGACGATGTTGTCTCCGTTCGCTTAGATTCATGGTGTTCGCTCCTCAACAGTCTCTATAGTAGAAATTTCTTTTATTGTATATATTAAACGAGCTTTAAGAATTTGTCCCTCTTCCCCCTAAGTAAAACTTGAGGTGATCTCAACGTTGTCCTATTCGCATCCTGCTCTTATTTTATGATATGTTAACTTCAACCATACAGCAAAAAGGAGTCTTCCTCATGCCCATTACTAGGCCGCTACTTACAGACCAAGATCTTCAAGAAGCTATGGACACGCACAAGCGAATTCGTGTATTTCAAAACGATCATCTGATTGGCTCAGGTGGCAACATTATCCGCTTCGATGATCAGACCGTGATTATACAATCAGGCGTAAGTGATCTAGCTTACCATACGCGGCGAGACTGTCAGTTCTTTGAAATACGAAAATGAGCACGTCGACACCCACCATTCCAACTCGCTGCGAGCTGTGCGGTCGAACCGAAGTCAAGACGACAGAACACCATTTAACCCCCAAGGAAAAGGGGGGTACTTTTCTTCCCACCGCACAATTATGCACGTCCTGTCACAAGCAAATCCACGCTTTGTACACGAACGGTGATCTCATTCATATGGAGCTGACTACCATCTCAGCTTTACAGCAGGACCCACAAATTGCTAGCTATCTAAAATGGATACGTAAACAGCCCTCAGGTGTACAGCCCAAAGTGCGCAAGTCTGCCCGTGTCCGAGGTCGCAAAAGATAATTTTGAACATTCATATCATTAAAAGGAGGAATATCTATGCAATCCCCCCGTTCTATTGTCGCCAAAAACTGGCTGCTTGCTCGTCTGTATGAACAGGATATCGTCATCGCAGACTGCCGTTTTCAACTAGGACAGTCCGCATCTGGACGCATGGCTTATCAGGAGGATCATATCCCGGGTGCGGTGTATTTCGATCTAGAACAAGATCTTTCTGCACCGATCCAGACTCATGGAGGTCGGCACCCTCTTCCCAATGTGGAGGATCTGGAGGCTTGCTTCAAGAAAGCAGGAATCGGACCTGAGACACGCGTCATTGCTTATGATGATCAAGGAGGAGCTATGGCCTCTAGGTTATGGTGGCTACTACGCTGGCTGGGTCATGACCAAGTCTATGTGCTGGATGAAGGCTACTCTACTTGGAAAAATGCTGGCTATCCGGTGAGTTCAGACACACCAATCGTTGTACCCTCTTCCTTTGTAGCCAAGGTTCGTCCCGAACGGGTCGCTACAGTAGATGAAGTAAGAATAGCCTCGTCAGCTTCTGCTGAGGATCAAGCAACGGATCGCCATTCGCTTCATGAAGGGGAATTTGACGTTTCACTTTTAAAGGCATCTGATCGCCTAAGTACTGAGTCTTCCGTGGTAGAAGGATTGGAAGCCGCTTTTGGACTGGAAGAAGGCGCGGATCAAAGTGAACTGACTTCGCTAAAAGCTCCCATTTTAATCGACTCTCGTGAGCCTCGCCGCTATGCGGGATTTGAGGAACCTATAGACCATAAAAGTGGCCATATTCCTGGCGCTGTGAATCATTTCTGGAAGAACTCCATCGGGGAGCAGGGTCAGTGGAAGAGTATACAGGAGCTGGAAGACCAATTTATTTCCATCTCCAAAGATCGCGAAGTCATCGTCTATTGCGGTTCGGGTGTGACGGCTTGCCCTAACGTACTCGCCTTGGAACAAGCCGGCTATCAAAACGTGAAGCTCTATGCGGGGAGCTGGAGCGACTGGATCAGTTATGAGGGGAATCCGGTGGTAACTGAGGAAGACAATAAGCTCTAAAAACAAACGTTAGAACATGAGAAAAGCCCACAGAAATGTGGGCTTTTCTTCTTGGCTTATTTAAATGAAAAATTAAAACTTAACATTGCTAATTTGCAGTATTTTTATCATAGATTGCAGAATCTAAAATAGAATACTTCTAACTCAAAGTTTCACGGACTGTCCGATTCACTTCTACGGGGTGCCTACGCATAGGTGGAATTGTCCAGTACGTTCCTGCTCTCCAGATCCACTCGAATGGTCCGTAATAGAAATGTTGAAGCCACAGCTTGCCTACCCACATTTGTAGGGCAAAGAAAGCAAGTCCTATAGGAAGCAATACGACAAAAGGGACGGGATGTACAAAGGCTAGTTTACCGAGTAGGCTAAAACTTGCACTTATAAAAATAGAAGAGAATACTATCGACTGCATCAGATAATGGGTTAGACTGATTTTGCCGACCCACTCAAAAGGTTGAGTGAACCGAGAAAATCTTGTGGAATTAGACAAATATAAGAACAGAAATACCAATCCTAAAGATACAGAAAAATGCCAGAAGATCGTCTGATTTAAAAATGGAAAATCTATATTGGTATTAAGTTGATATTTTGTCCATATTCCAGTTATCAATAATATGACACCCAAAACTCCCGTAATGATACCGTGCTTAA
The DNA here is from genome assembly GCF_017874255.1 of Paenibacillus shirakamiensis. Taxonomy (GTDB): domain Bacteria; phylum Bacillota; class Bacilli; order Paenibacillales; family Paenibacillaceae; genus Fontibacillus; species Fontibacillus shirakamiensis. The sequence continues at coordinate 208,123 of NZ_JAGGLD010000002.1, forward strand.
GGTGGAATAACTTTGCTCTATAAGCAGCCATTCCGAATAAGAAAAAGCTTAAATGCTGAGTGGCTTGGCTAAATTGGTAGGGGAAACTTAGATTTAATCCGTTTAGTACATTGCTAATAAAAGGATTTCTACCAGGAAGTAACAAGAAGTATTGTGAGAGATCTATAGGGCCTCCTTGGCCATCTAAATATACAAAAAAAGGTGCTGGTTGATAAAGACATATCGCTAATAATCCGAAAAGAAATAACGGCCAAGCCGACATAGAAACAAAGAGCAACAATATTAATCCGTCCATAGCATACATGAACAAAATATCTCCTTGCCATATCCATATATGATGCATAGCCCCTACTAATAGTAAAATCAACATACGTCTGAACAGAATACTATAGGCATTCTTTTGCCGCTCAATGGCCCGATCATACATAATGACCATTGTAATGCCAAACATAAATGCGAATAATGGACGGGAACTATTGGCGAAAATGATGTTCACAATCTCGAATATTCGATCTGAGAGCGTAAAAGACTTATATGTCCAAAACATCGTATCTCGCTGAATCCCACCAAGCTGATTTAGATTGACCAAAAAAATGGTAAGCAAGGCGAACCCTCGCAACTGATCTAGAGATATAATCCGTTCATTTCTATTCTCATTAGCTAACACTTTACTAACTCCTTTTATTAATGGCTTTTTTCGTATGTTGAAGATCCAACAATCGCATATTCCCCTGAATTCGACCCATCTTGAGAGGTGAAACTGATTGCATAGTAAGTTCCAGACAAACTATGAACCATTTTTTCATAACTTTTCATTGCTCCTTTTCCAAAATACCTAGGTATTATTATTTAGAATAAATACTATATAATTTTACTTTTTCTAGCATTTCATCCTTCTATACAATACAGCAATAGGATTATTTTGGAAATATTTTGTTTGTAACTACTAGATTTGGAATATAATTTTTTTGATTAGCTCAACGTTTATAAGTGTTTTTTTTTACAGTCCTAATTTATTTGATACTATTGAAGAACTTTCACCATATACATCGCGTTAACATATATGTCTATGAACTCTCTAAATACAACTAGATTCGGGAGAGTACTATTATCACCAAAAAAACTAGTTTTTTTAAGTTAGATAAGGAGTGCGCGTACATGAAAGTATTTATACTTACAGGCACTTCCCGTGGGCTAGGTTTCGAAATGTGTAGTCGGCTGATCCAATGTGGTCATCGGATCATCTCTATCTCCAGAACTGCCCATGACGAGCTAGAGCAACTAGCTGCCCAGCATCGTGTTCCCTTTCATTTTTTGAAGTATGATCTGCAACAAGTAGAAGGAATCTCTGATGTGATGCAAGGGATATTGGAACACATGCCTGTAGAACATATAAAGTCCATTACTTTAATCAATAACTCTGCGCAAATCACCCCTTTGGGCTCTATCCAACTATACTCACCAGAAGATATCATTAGAAATATACAGGTTAACTTTACGGCTCCTGTGCTTTTGACTCAATTATTGTTGAAGTATACAGAACATTGGAATATTCATAGAAATATAGTCAACATTTCCTCCGCTTCTGCCCACTATGCAGCACCGGGGATGAGTATGTATTGCGCTTCTAAAGCTGCTATTCATATGTTCACTTGCTGCATACAACTAGAGAATCATAAAGATTTAAGTATATATACCATCGATCCTGGGATGATGGACACCACACTGCAAATGTCCGCTCGGAACGAGAAACGCCTATCCATCGCTCCTTTGTTCAGAGAGGCCAAAGAAAAGGGAGAGCTGAGAGCACCCGGTGAGGTTGCCGAAGAAATTGTCGAAAAGCTGTTAACGATGACTATATAGATGATCTTTTATACCATTTTTACTTTATTTCATTAGAAAGGAGGGATTCCCCTGCCTCGTATGCTGTACGCTGCACTGATTCTGCTCAGTCTCATTTGGGGAGGTTCCTTTTTCTTTATCAAACAATTGTTAGAACACTTTGGGCCATGGACCATTGCCTTTTTGCGATCAGCGCTTGGCTTCGCTACGATTACGTTCCTGATGTTGATTTTAAGAAAACCGTTTGACCTCCGGCGCATGCCTTGGCTGCTTATCGCTATTGTTGCTCTAGTGAATACGGCTATTCCATGGGCCGTTATTGGGTTCAGCGAGACTCGACTAACCAGTAGTATGACTTCGATATTAAATGCAACGACGCCGCTATGGACGGTAGTAGTCGGAGCATTGTTCTTCAAAGCTACTACACATCGGATGCAATGGATTGGACTAGCGATCGCTTTTGTGGGTCTAATCATTTTACTCGGAATTAATCCCGTCTCTATAATCTCTATTGATGGAATCGGCTTCCTCTGCATGATGACCGCTACCTTATGTTATGCCGTAGGCTCACAGCTATCTGCTAGACTTCAACAATTATCCATGTATCAGATTTCGTTCGGCACCCTACTTTGTGCTATGGTCAGTTGTGGAGGAATGGCACTCTCTACAGAGACCATTTCTTGGACAAGCGTAAGCTCCCTCACCATCCTTCCGCTTCTCATTGGACTCGGTGTATTTGGTTCTGGTATTGGTTATATTCTCTTTTACTACATGATTCAAAAAGGAAGTCCGGAATTCGCCACTACGGTCACCTATTTGGTTCCGGCCAGCGCTATCATATGGGGAGCGACATTATTGGACGAGAAAGTTCACTGGAATATGCTGATTGGGGTCACTTTTATTTTAGCGGGTGTGTATCTATCCAATAGATCGCGCAAGTATGCGGAGCGAGCTTCCGATTCTGCTTCAAGTTCGGTATGATATACAGACAAAGTTAGCATCTAGGAGGTTAGAAAAAGCATGATTATGCAAGTACAGCATGTTGAAAAAAAAGATGGATTATACCATATCCAATATATAGCAGGGGGACCTCTCCCTTTTGACCCTCATGATGTTGTGCTTATCCGTTCCGCCCACTATTTTATCGGCTCTATTATGGAAGTACATCCAAGTTATGTCGTGCTCCTCACACATGCTGATCATGAGCCCCATCTTGCTGGAACCTTAGAACTTGAACTTGCCTTCTCCCCTACCGTATCGATACTTGGCGCCGAAGCTATTATCGAAAAGCTGGGATATTTTCCCCCTTTCCATTACGACCGAATAACAGACGCTAGCTTGAATTCGGGCAACATCTCACTCACGATCGAGTTATCTGCAACTACTGTGCTGGTTCCACAATCCGCGGATCTAACGCCTTCAGATGTTGCACCGCTCCTTCCAGAAGGGATATTCACTGAAACTGATATTCCCAGGTATGCCATCACATTCATATTCGACCAGACCACCGATGTAGGACTCACCCCGCTTGAGTCTGAAAATATTATTCTTCAACTGGATTTCCGTTATGAAGATACAGATATGGTCATTGATATTGACGCTCTTCGCGGATTGTCAGGCAGCTTCTTATGCGGTGGCATTCGAGCTGAGATTGTACAGTTATAACAGAAGATTGGAACGACCCAGCTAAGCAGCTGATCTACTTATTAAAGAAGAGCCTAAAGTGACCGCAAGAAATGTTGGCAGGAAATGTTGAGTATGCACAAGAAAAGCACATGCCATGAACTTCATGGGATGTGCTTGTTTGCAAGAGAACCTAAATAAATGGTCTTCCTCTTTTAGTCGTTACAACATTTTGCTCACATACATCATGGCATGTTCACCATAACTTGCGGCAAGCTAAGCTTCATACTTAAATAAGCTAGCATTTCATGCTATATGGAGGAGCGAACACTAGTGAAACGTCCGAATATTTTGTTCATAACCAGCGATCAGCAGCACTATAATACCCTTGGAGCGTTCAACCCTGAGATCGTTACACCAAATCTAGATCGAATGACGCAAGAAGGAACGACGTTCACCCGTGCCTACTGTCCGAATCCTACTTGTACACCAACAAGAGCTTCGATACTGACCGGCATGTATCCAAGTCAACATGGAGCATGGACACTCGGTACCAAATTATTAGAAGATCGAACCACGGTATCTCAGCTGTTCTCTAATGCAGGTTACCGAACGGCACTCATCGGCAAAGCTCATTTCCAGCCCTTGCAGGGAACGGAGAGTTATCCTTCGCTTGAGGCTTACCCCTTGTTACAAGACCTAGACTACTGGCGTGAATTCCATGGACCCTTCTACGGTTTTGACCATGTTGAATTGGCTCGGAATCATACGAATGAAGCTCACATTGGACAGCATTATGCGCTTTGGATGGAGGAGAAAGGCTGTCTGAACTGGCGAGAATTTTTTCTAGCCCCTACCGGAACTATGGATCCTAACTTAACTCATACTTGGCATATCCCAGAAGAATACCACTATGATACGTGGATCGCCGAACGGACAAATGCATTACTTGAGCAGTATGCTGCTGAGGATGAGCCCTTTTTCCTGTGGTCCAGTTTCTTCGATCCTCACCCTGATTACCTCGTGCCTGCACCTTGGGATACCTTGTATCCTCAAGGCCAACTAACGATCCCTCACCTTAGCCCTGGGGAACATAATCACAATCCACCTCATTTTGGAAAAACTCAGGAGGAACATCCATATTTTGATTACCTAAAAGAAACAGGCCTCGGTATCCATGGATACCACTCTCACCTCCTGCCTGAAGCCGAACGCACACAGCTCGTCTCAACCTATTATGGCATGATCAGTATGATGGATAAGTACATTGGGACCATCCTTCACAAGCTCGATGAACTCGGTCTAACCGATAATACGATCGTGGTGTTCACCTCAGATCATGGTCATTTTTTTGGGCAGCATGGTCTTCAGTACAAAGGAGGATTTCACTACGAGGATTTGATTAAAGTCCCTTTTATTGTTCGTTATCCTGGTCATGTACCTGCGGGAGTGAAGTCCCATGCCATCCAGTCGCTTGTTGATTTAGCGCCAACTTTTTTACAGTTATGTAGTCTAACGATTCCTCCAGCCATGACGGGCGTGGACCAAAGTAAGGTCTGGCTTGGACTTGAGACAGAGGCCCGCGACCATGCGATATGCGAGTTCCGTCACGAGCCTACGTCCATTCATCAGAAAACCTATGTTAATTCACGATACAAAATCACTGTATATTACAACCAAACCTATGGAGAACTTTTCGATCTTGTCCAAGATCCAGGTGAATTGAACAACTTGTGGGATAATCCGTCGCACTCCTCCTTGAAAATGGAACTTCTTCTCCAATATATATGGGCTGAATTAGGTAAAGAATCCATGCCGATGCCTAGAATATGGCACGCCTGATATTTTCATATATTAGATTCGTATGAGTTATTCTAAGAATTAGATGGGTAGGCTACATTTCATTGATGGGGAGCGAATAGTTGTGAAAAAGAAAATAATTTATTTTCTTATGGGAGTTGTTGTTCTACTATTAGTAGGATTCGCTAAAAATCGGCTAACTACATATACAGTCAATCCAGACATTGTAGTCGTGAACAAAATTATGAATACCGATCATACTTTAGCACTGAGCGGAGATCTGATTAGCAGCGCTACACAGTACGAAGGATACACCGCAAGAAAAGTTGGAGATAAGTTGTATCTGTCCTTACAGGCTAACGATCTGATTTATCTAGGTAAAAGAGATGGATCTTTTCAAATTACCCTTCAAGAAGATGGGCAATCCATCTCGGAAATATACTTAACTCAAGATTCATACCACAAAAAAATATGGCCCGCATTATAAGAATCTTAGAATGAATTTTTATCCATTAAACATGGAGTTAATCCGCCTATAACATATGAGCCTCATACTTGGAACTGAACTCATTAATGCTAAAAGGATGGCTGAACTCATGGGAATCCATACGTACTTCCGATCGCTGAACGAGCTGGAACGTATTATCCGTTGTCCGGGTAAATTTAAATTCGAGGAACACAGTGTCTCCGCCCACTCTTGGAAAGTCGTCCAATATGCCAAAACTTTGGCCGATATAGAAGAAGCACATGGAATTCAGATCGACTGGAAAAAACTTTATGAGATTACGAGCAGCCATGACTATGGCGAAATATTTATCGGAGATATTAAGACCCCCGTTAAGCATTCTTCCGTTCAATTACGCCAATTGATTCAACAAGTGGAGGAAGGTATGGTCGACCACTTCATCGATGAACATATTCCTGAGGATTTCAAAGCGATCTTCCGTAGGCAGCTGCGCGAAGGGAAAGATAGTTCTGTCGAAGGCTTGATACTGGAAGTCGCTGATAAAATGGATCAAGTGTACGAAGCATTTACCGAGCTACAAAGAGGAAATACCGAAAAGGAATTCGTCATTATGTACCGCAATGCCCTGATTAAGATTAAGCATATTCAGCTCAATTGTGTGGAATATTTTCTAGAGCATATTTTACCGGATATGATGAATGAAGAGACCCTTTCCCCGATTGATATCCGTAGGATCACGGAAGAGGCACTAGCAGTATAAGGGCGGATTGATACTAAAAAGTAGGCTATAGTCAATTTACTTGAAAGATATTGTAATCATTAAAATTTTGACCTTATCATAAAATATATAGCAATTAAATATCTAGCAATAAAAAAGGAGCCCTCTCGGCTCCTTCTTCATATATACATAATAGACTCATGGTTATATCGTCTCTTCCCACACTTTGGCTTCATACGCCTTGACCTGCGCTTCAGATGGGGCAGGGTGAACCGTACGGAACGGATGATGCTTGGCCTCAATTACTTCAACCATTTTATCAATCATATCCTGCGGATCGAATTGGGAAGCTAACATAAGCTCACTTTTAGCGATATCGGAACGCTTCGTGAAATTCGTAGATTCGTCATACCACTTCTCTTTTTCCTCGAACATCATATCGTTAAATCCTGTCTTATAAGGACCTGGATTGATCGTTGCTACCTGTACGCCGAACTCGGCTAGTTCGCCTTTAAGCGCCTGAGCCATCGCTTCAACAGCATGTTTCGATGCGCAATAAGCTCCGAGATACGGGGTTACGCTTAAGCCTGCAATCGAGCTCACGAAGATGATTTTACCTTTCTTCTTAGCAACAAATTTGCGGGCTACAATCTGCGCCATTTCTAAGGAACTGAACACATTCGTATCAAAAATTCTCCGTACGTTCTCCACCGGAATCTCTGCTAGAGGGCCACCTTCACCAATGCCTGCATTCGCTACATACACATCAAAATCATATTTCTCTAGTTGACTGCGATCCAGAGGATTGTTGACGTCCAGCTTGATGACTTCCATATCCAGACCTTGGGCCTTAGCTTCTTCTCTTAATGAAGTGACCTGGGAAATGGTCTCTACCGATGCTATCACCTGATGCCCTTTGTGTGCTAGTCCTAATGCGGTACCTTTACCAAGTCCGCTACCTGCACCTGTAATGAAAATCGTCTTTTTGCTTCCAAACATACAATCTCCTCCTGTTCGTGTATCTGTGGAAATATATTTAAATGATCATTATGCTGAACGATTCTTTATGTCCCGTCAATGTCATACACGATTACCCGCTTCCTAGAAAGATTAATCAAAACTAGTTGTCTACTTGTAACCTAGTTGAATTAAAAAACACAGCGCGGTTATAGTTCTCCCTAGCCACACTGTGCTTTTAGATACCTTGTGTTATCTTAGAAAAGGCTCAAAACGTTCATCACATTTCGTAATCTGAATCTCCGTAATCTCATAACTTGCTACTTCATGGTGATAAAAAGGATCTTGTTGTAGAACATGTTCTAATTCATCTTGGCTTGTCAGATTAGAGAGGATAACGCCTCCTGTACGTGGAACTTTACGGCCTGAGAATATGAAGGTCCCTGCCGCATATTGATGATTAAGAAACTCCTGATGCTCTTCAAGAAATGTATCTACAATCTCTAAGGGTTGCGTATAGTGGATCGATATTAAAAACATGAGTTCTCTTCCTTTCTATTCATCCTCATATGTAAAATAACGTTAATAATTATCCGTTTACCCTGGGATATTTTGACACCTGTGAATATGTTGGCTAACATATTCATTAAGAACAAATCGTTCTTTAAACTATATATTACCCTGTTAAAAAAGAAACACCACAGGGAAATAACAACATTCAACTATAATCATATTTAATGGGGAGGACAAATCATGTATAACACTATTATTTTTGATGTCGACGGAACCTTAATTGATACCGAACGTGCAGTCATTGGATCGTTACAAAAAATGCTCATTGCCGATTACAGCCGCCATATGGAAGCTGATGAACTCAATTTTGTCCTTGGCATTCCGGGAGCAGACTCTCTGCCTAAGCTAGGTATTGCAGACATTCACCTTGCCAATGAACGGTGGAACTTTTTTATGAAGGATTTTCTGATTTCTATCGAAGTATTTGACGAGGTGGAAGAAGTACTGCGTACGCTACAGCGCAGACAGATCTCTCAAGGAATCGTAACTTCCAAAACCAAGACCGAGTTGCGGGATGATTTCGAACCGATGGGATTATCCAAATACTTAACTCATACTGTATGTGCTGATGATACAGAGCTACATAAACCACACCCCGAGCCGCTTCTGAAATTCCTTCGAATCTCGGGAACCCCAGCGCATCAAGCTATTTATATTGGAGACACAATATATGACTATCAATGTGCGAGAGATGCGGGGGTACATTTCGGTCTCGCGAGCTGGGGATGCAGACAACCCGAAGGCATTCAAGCAGATCATATCTTTCAGACTCCGATGGACATTCTTCGTATTATATAGGTTACGCAACTCGAATTTAAAACCAGCAAAAAAGTGTGAAAGCTCTTTTAAATGATGCGACTATACCCTAATCATTACAATAATAAAGTAAAGAAACCCCTGCCGACTTGGCAAGGGGTTTGCATATGAAGTGTAATTATACTTCAGTTATACTTCAGTTATACTCCAATTACTTTCCATTCACTTGCACTTGCCAGTTACTCTTCAACTGTATTTCAATTCATTTTTCATTTAGTTTTATTTACTTCCAAGTACTCTCCAGACTTTCCATCTTCAATTGCTTCCCTGTTACTTTCCATCTAATTTTCAGGTCCTCGCCTTACTCTATGCATCTAATCTAAGCTGAATAGACTCTAGCTTCTCTGGATTTTTTATTACATATATCCCTTGGATATGCGAGGATCCTTCGCTTAACTGTACACACATGACAGCCTCAAGTTGATGTTCATTCCAGAAGAGAACTTGCATCTCACCATTCAGTTCAACAAAGGTTACACGAGCGCGGCGCAAAGCTTGGAATGTCTTAGGCGATGCCGTGAACGCATGGACTCGGGCTGCTCCCTTAATGGGATTGATGGCAGAGTGTACCTTACCCCCGCCATCCGTGATCATGATTGCATGTTCCGATAATAACTCACGTAAAGTGTCCACCTGATGCCGTTCGAATGCAAATATGAACCGATCTAACAGAACTTGTCTGCTTGCAGCTGCTTCGGCCAGTTCCATGTCACGTTTAGATGAAGTATCCTCGCTAATCGGCTTAGTCGGACGAAGTTTGCGACGTGCCCGGCTACCTAACTGTCGACAAGCCGCTTCATTTTTGCCTAGTAGTTCCGCAATGCTGCGATAATCATATTGATAAACTTCATGCAGTAGAAGGACAGCCCTCTCGGCTGGCAGTAGCTGTTCCATCAGTACAAGATAGGCATACTGTAAGCTTTCTCTATGCTCTACTCGTTCTAGAGGACCCGGCTCTAATAAGCGATGGTGTAGGGGGTCAGGAAGCCACTGCCCCACGTATTCTTCTCTTTGCTTCCGAGCAGACTTCAGTACATTCAAACTACGGTTGACTGTAGCTCTTGTTAGATAAGCCTTAGGATAATCCATCTGAGGAATGCCCTCTCCTTGAAGCTCAGCGAATAGATCTTGCACAATATCCTCCGCATCTTCGACCGAACCGAGCATACGATAAGCTATGCCTAGTAGATATCCTCTCCAAGCTAAATAAAAGGAATCTGTCAGCGGAAGCGCTACACCTGACTCCATTAGTCAAAACATCCTGGATACATTCCCGTGCCGATGGAGATTCGATTCCAGCCACTAATCATATTCACGACTAAGATGATGTCCAGAATCTGCTTCTCTTCAAAATACATACGTGCATGATCGTAGATATGCTGCGGGACGCCTTGGTTAGTAATTTGTGCTAAATGTTCGGTTAGCTGAAGTGCTGCTCTTTCTTCGGCAGTGAAACATGGGGCATCATGCCAGACACTAAGCAAAAGTAATCGATTCTCCTGATTCCCCTGCTTCAACAGATCTTTCGCGTGCATGTCTATACAGAATGCACAACCGTTAATCTGCGATACCCGAATTTTAATCAGTTCTTTAAGTACAGTTCCAAGCGTCCGCCCCGATACCTGATCCATACTTGCCATGGCTTGATAAAATTCCGGAGCCACGTTTCGATGGTTCATCCTTAGTTCCATCATTCTCATCTCTTCCTCTCTATATGGACCCAATTTATGGACTCTATATGTAGACAACTCAGCAAGATATTATGTGACACTCATGCTTAAATGCACGTTATCACTCCACCTAATAATATTAAAAAGGCCGTCCGCTAAGACGACCTTGTCTCCTCAATCCATCAAATGTATCCTTGAATCAGCTTTTACCATCCCTATAAAATCCATCATATCCCATTGTTCTACTTGTTCATCCTGAATGACATGAGTGGAACATAGCGCCATGCAATACTGATCATCCACGGGGTACTGACGCAAATACCATGGTTTAGGATCAGCCTCTGAGATACAGCGGAATTCTCCTGAATCTACATCTTTGTAGACTGAAAATGATTCCAATGGCATCGATAAACCTTGCCCGGTAGCTTTCATATAACTTTCCTTGAGTGACCATATTTCATAGAATCGTCGAAGCTGTTCCTCCTCAGCAATACCCTCTTCTTGTAAGTACTGATTCTCCAGCACTGTGTAATAACGCGCTGCGATATCCATCTGATTCGATCCAATTTGCTCAATATCTAGTCCTACCGGTTCCGTATCGAAGGCACAGACTACGTAATCACCCGAATGTGAGATGCTATATTGAAAATCCTCATGTCCCATTAAAAAAGGCTTACCATACGCTCCTTCTCCAAAGCTAACCTGCACACCTGTTAAGCCTAAATTCTGCTCAATCACATACCGAACAATAAGCTCGGATAATAGTGATCTTTCCGCATCCTTTTTGTAGACAAAACGGAGAATTCGCTGTTGCCGCTTAGGTGAGACCTCCAAGCATAATTCTTGAAACTGCATATCTGGTATAGAACGTGTCATTCTGACGATGATGATTCTCATCTGTTCGCCCCCCCAAAATTCAAGCCGTCTGGCTAACCTTCATGTTAGAAAGACAGGCGTCCATTCTCTTGCTCAATGACCCTACCCTCTTTCTTCCATTATACTTCAGCAGCAGCTTGTACGGTTGACTTATAATCTCTGAGTTTATTTTTACGGCAAATATCGTCCATCAGTAGGATGATTGCTGCTCTTTCCACTTCGTAGATTTCATCAAGGGAATGAATGATATTGGTAATTATCGCTTTATTTTGCACAATAAAATATTTCAGGAGCATACTGCGCAGCATGTGGATGTCTTTTTCGATTTTGCGAAAAGCATCTAGAGACTTCGTCTCCTCCAAATATCCCTGCTCCTGCAGATATAGAATTCTGGAGATCATTAGCTTCTTATGCTCCCACAGCAAATGCAGCTGCCGAACATCGAGATTAATTTTATCTTCATATAATAACGTAAAGAATTGATGCAGCCCTTTATAGATATCCATACCATAGAACCCATCCTCAGGGTTCTGATAAAGCCGAAGTCGCTCTCGCGTATTCCGGCCGTGAAGATAATCATCCATCATGTCTACCATAAGTTCCAGATCGAAGTCGTAATGACCAATCTTCATGTCATACTTATAGCTGTCATATTCGCTTGGAGCCACTTTGCGAAGCATGCTGATATAATCCTGCCGCGTCTCACTGTGATACGCTTGATCAAAATCCTCGAAACTAAGCTCACGCATAGAAAATTGACGTTGATCATCGAAAATAGCCACGTGATAGAGCTGCCGATTCAGATCATAGCCAAATATAAAGATGTCATGTGTAAATTGATATTTCTGGTAGCTCAGCGTATGTGGAATATAGAAATCATTCACATAAGTGAAGCAATAATACCCCCGATCAATATGATCGATAATGAAATGGTGGATATCCACGTCAAGCCGTGCCAGCGACTTCTGATCCGTCCGGTGATATTCCAGCCAAGGCACATTGGCAAAAATCATCAGCAAGTCCGGGAGGAAATCCAGCCGATATTCGTTCATATCAATATAATGCTGCGAAATATAGAGCTGAATATAGTTGTTTTGCAGCCATGCTTCGCACTCCTCATAGTTCTCTAATATGGCACGAACATAAGCATGTCCTAGAAATCCATACACCTGAGGCTGTGTAAAAGGAAGTATATTCTCCCGCAGTGGGTTCACTTTGTGATTAAGCCTCTTCATCGTCTGCTCCATGGAATCTCCCCCTATATTTTAGAATGATTCCTTATCTGCGAATAACCGCGTACACCGATTGCATACCATCAGATTACTCGTCTTCATATAATCACGGAATTTCACAGCCCGGTCGCCTTCCCACAATTCTTTGAAAGATTGTTCATAGATATTTCCGTATTTATAATCTGGAAAATCCACACAAGGATACACATCTCCTGTACGCCGAATGACCATTTCATGCCAAGGTGCTACACATTTGGTACGGCCAAATACATTATCAATATCCGCATAATACTGCTGAATGTCCACGAAGCTCGAAGTGTCAATGCCTTCAGCTTGCCACAAGTCTTGTAGATCTTGCTTGAGGATATCCGTATCGAAATCTGTGCTCAGAGACTCTTCAACGAAACCTTGCCAAGCGGGAGAGACATCACAGTCCAGATGTTCTTTCATCTGCGCGGCGTAAGCTAGTCCTCTCTCCTGCGTAGTGAACAAGAGCGGAGCGAAATTGACGGAGAGATCTCGCCGCTTCATCCAAGGATTCTTGGAATCATGGAGTACGACATTCGCATCCTTGAAGCGTTCACGAAGCGCCGCCATGAAGTCTTTGGCACTACGATAATTGTACTTGGAGAGAACCATCGTAATATTGATGAATGGGAACATCTTGTTCCGTTTGCGCTTCTCTGCGATCAATGAATCAATATTCTCGCAAATCGTCTTGAAGCTGCCTTTCCCGCGAATAGAATCATGGAACTCTTCAGGACCATCGATCGAAATATTCATGGCAACGATGTTCTCCATAATAAACTGTACTTTATTTTTGATGAGAGATCCGTTCGTTAGAAGATAAATGTTGGCCTTTTTACTGCGTAGATGCTCCACGAGTTCGGTGAAATGCTTATATAACATCGGCTCTCCACCTGTAATAATGACACCCAATTTCTTAGTATTTGCGGTGACGTCATCCAAAAAGCTTTTCAACACATTGATGTCTAGTTGTTCACGAATTACGCGTTGAGGCTCTTTGAGCGCCCACCCTGTCTCCCCCCAAATATGGCAAAAGCTGCAGCGATAATTACACATTTCAGATGGAAAAAGAGTTAATTGCTTGATTTCAGGAGACAGTTGCTGAATATGCTCTACACTTAATCCGCCTACACTTGCAGCTTTGGTTAACATAATGGTGATTCCCCGCTTTCATCGGTTGGATAGGTTGGTAGATCCGCATTGCTAGGCTGAGATAGAACAACAACGAGCACAACAGACATCTAGTATCAAATGAAAATTAATATCCAATTAAAAAGCCTATTCTACCTTAGACTCCGTAATGTAGTTCATAATATGATTGACCGTTCTAAAATTACGGAAATCCAAATCCTCATCACTCCACGACACCCCAAATTCCATCTCGGTAGCAATGACCAGCTTGATGAACGTCATAGAATTGATACCTAGGGTAGATAAATCCGTATCTGGATCAATGGTGGCCATCTCGGAGGCACCCTCTAAATTTTCTTTCAGCATCTCAATAATCCGTTCCTTTAATTCTTCTCTTGTTTCCGTTGCCATGGTTAACTCCTCCTTATACGTGTAGGGTCTCTCTATGTTCTTTAAGCCTTGAGAGTAAATGGATATGATAAGTTCGTTCATCCTCTGCTAGGTTCAGGATAAGTTCCCCTAACCTCTGCATGACATCAGGGCGGTAGATAGGCTGGTAAAAGAATCTCATGATCCCTTTGCGCACGGTATCCCACTGCTTCGTTAGCTCAGCTTGATAATGAATCAGTTCATCTTCTTGGTGATCAATCAGTTCATCACCTTGGTCATCAATCAATTCATTAGACTTGTGATCAATCAGTTCATTAAACTTCTGATCAATCATTTCATCACCTTGGCTGAACAATCTCAGCAAGCGATAACGATCGACATGCTTGGTCTGAATTACATTATTTAGGAAGGAGATGAGGTCTTCAATGTGCGCTTTAAGCTCATCTTCGTGATGTAGAATGCGATAAGTCTGCGCTGCCCACTCCTCTAGAACGGACAAGCTCTTTTGGATGTGATCTTGATAATTAGACATCTGATCTGCAAATCTAAGAAGCAAACTATGCTTAGAAGTACCTTCTAGCTCCTTGTTCATAGAGAGATCAATTGCTGTAGATAACCGCGACTTCTGTGTATCAAATATATAGTGAGTGTCTTGGTGATCACGGGACAAATAGTAATTGGTGAACCCTTCGCATGCTTGAATTAAATCTGCACATGGCACTGTTCTTTTCGTGTAATTCAGATTTTCACGCCGATCATGTTCAATGATATACAGCAGTTGATCTTGTTCATTGAACCCATACACAAGAAGGGTATGGTCGAGATGCTCCTTCTGATACATATCCTTGCGCATCGGAAGATCATAACAATCTACCCATACAATCACTGGTTTCCCTTGTGAAATGTGAAGTTTGAGATCCTGCATAATCTGAGAGTTATCCTGACGCGTGTCCACATGCAGACCAATCCGTTCGAAAATTGTCGGCAGTGGATCGAACGATTCATAGTTAACTGTATACGCTGTACATTCACTTGAAGACGCTGGAAAATGCTCAGATAGATGCTGCGAAAAGTCCGTTTCCTCGATCTCATATTTAATCCAGTCATTGAGTAGAAAAGGTAGGATACTCTGCCCAAAATGTGTAACTATCGGAAACATAGCATTATAGAGACAATTCCGATAAAAAATATCATTAAACGGCTCGATATTGGGAATCTCCCAGACGGATGACGTGGGAGCTTGATGCGCTTGCTGATCAGATCTAACTTCTTTGTTACGCTCAACAAGCAGCTCTTGCACTACTAAATCGCCATCACGATTAAGAAATTCGGCTAATTTCTTAATCGTTCGGTACCGATATACATCATCTGAATTGACCTGTAAATCAACCTGTTCTAACTCAACTTCTAGCTTGATGGCAACAATTGAATTGCCGCCGATATCAAAGAAATCATCTTCGATATCTATTTCATAGAGCCCGAGTAGTACACCCCAAGCCTGCCCAAGCTTTTGCTCCGTTTGAGAGTAGATGGCATTGTCTCTTCCCTTAAGCACAACAATTGGCTTCTGCACTTCATGCCTAGGAGCTGCATCTGAAGTTAGCTGATATCGCGTGGACTGTACATTCTCCGACGGGTCAATCCAGCACCGGCTTTTTTGAAAAGGATACGTCGGAATTCGAACGATTTGGTGGGGCATAGAGCTGTACATGACCTCCCAAGCAATATCAGCGCCTTGAATATAAAGCGTGCATAATCGCTCCATCTGAGGGCTTGACAGGGGTTGCCCCCGTACCTTATACACAAGCTCATCCGCTTCTTGACTGAACGCTCGAAGTTCTTCCCTTGACCATGCTCCGCTAATCCGCGATTCTCGCCGTGCATGAAGGATACGATGTTCCCCATAAAAGATGCCTTCTTGGGCATGATGCTGAAGTCCCTGCTCTGCACTCCATCTTAATTTCCGGAGCAATTCCTGATGGTTATGCGCGGATACAATTAACCGATGACTGTAATGTCCCCGGCCTACATGGGCCGTGAAGCATAGATCAGCCAAGCTGATCTTGTTGCTAGATGCCAGGCTTGAGATGTACAGCTGAATAAGGTCCATTATTGCCTCATAGCTTTTGGCTGACAAAGCTAGTAGATGAGCAGGATCTGTAGGTTGATCTAAGGATAAGTGCTTAGGATGCTGTAGCGCAGGAGTAAGATCACGATCATAGTTGGGTTCGTGTTTTGGTTCGTGTTTTGGTTCGTGTTTTGGTTCGTGTTTTGGTTCATGTTTTGGTTCATGTTTTGGTTCATGTTTTGGTTCGTGAGTTAGTCCTAGATTTGGTTCATAATTCGGTTTATCGGTTTTATGATCTAATACATTGTTCGATTCATTAGGTTCATAGCTTGGTTGATTGATTTCTGATGCATTGTTCGCTTCAATGGGTCTATTACTTGGTTCATTGGATTCTGTTTCCTTATTCAGTTCATTCGATGCATAATTAAATTCATAGCTGTTCACTCTGAATGGAGCTTCCTCCAGAATCAGGTGACAATTAGTGCCGCTGAAGCCAAATGAACTTACCCCACATCTGCGAGGGACTCCTTCCGTATCCCAAGGCTCCAACTGGCTGTTCACATAAATTGGTGAATCCTCGAAAGGAATTTTGGAATTCGGCTTATGAAAATGTAAAGTTGGCGGAAGCTGCTTATGCTGTAATGCTGCAATGGCTTTGGCAAGACCCGCTACACCGGAAGCACCATCCAGATGACCCACATGGCTTTTGACAGAACCGATGCCACAAAACTGCTTCTTTTCCGTATAGTTGCGAAATGCTCTGCGCATCCCCTCCACCTCAATCGGATCCCCAAGCTTAGTCCCTGTACCATGCGCTTCCATGTAGGTTATCGTCTGCGGATCTATATCCGCATCTTTCCAAGCTTGCATCAATAGCTCTGCTTGAGAAGCAGCACTTGGTGCTGTAATTCCTGCTGATGTTCCGTCTTGATTCATCGCACTTCCCTTGATCACGGCATGTATAGCATCGCCATCACGCTGAGCTTGTGCCAATGGCTTTAGCAGCAATACCACGGTGCCTTCGCCCCATACCGTTCCATCCGAACTATCGTCGAAGGTACTTGTCTGATGAGTAGAAGACTCGATTCCGATCTCAAATACTCCATCTACGGGCATCAAGCTCACCTTTACCCCACCCGCAATGGCCATATCGCATTCTCCATTTCTTAGTCCCCTACAAGCCAGATGCACCGCCACAAGGGAAGAAGAACAGGCAGTATCCACTAGAAAAGCAGGTCCTTTCAAATCTAGTAGATAAGAAATTCGGCTAGCGATCAGAGAAGGGGTATTCCCCACACTAGCCATTTCGATATTCCCGGGTTGATGTTTGGTGATGTACTGCCCGTAGGCAGGCCAATCGGCATGTCCTAGATAGACACCTGTTCGGCTTCCCACTATTCTTTTCCCGCCATACCCTGCATCTTCGATGGCCTGCCAAGCCCCTTGAAGGAATAACCTCTGACTAGGGTCCATGAGGGAAGCTTCCTTAGGAGAGAGACCGAAAAATTGATAATCAAAGGTGTCCACCTCATCCAAAAAACCGCCATAACTGAACTGAATATCTTCTTCTGGCACGTTCGTGAAGGCACGAATGAAGGCTAGACTATCTTCCTGACGGGTCATAGGGAATGGACGGATCGCATCCCTTGAACTTGTTACGACGTCCCAATATTCGTCTAGAACAGTAGCTCCTGGCATATTCAGCGATAGACCAATAATCGCAATCTGATTATCCGGTTCTGAGCGATTACCATTCGAATTTTGCTGTTTGAGTGCATGCAGCATTTCCAAGCCACTTTGCTGATCGAGTTGCCCGGAAGCGACCTTTTCAAATATCAAGCCTGCGAGTCTATCCATCGGCCACCTCCAGCGATTGATAGTGATGAACGGCTTCATTAAGCGTAAGCTGACCTTGCTTCATTTGAAGGAATAAGCTTAAAATTTCTTGCTTGAATCCCTCATCATTCATGGTCATTTCCTTGAGACTAAGGGATGCTGTATCGGATTCACTCAGAGTTCTGAGATACTCCGACATTTTGGATATCGTGGGATAGGAGAACATATCTGCCATCAAAATTTGGCCTGGGAAAACTTGATCCAGTAGGCTATGAACTTTCGTAATAAGAATGGAGTCCCCACCAATCTCGAAGAAATTGGAAGCCACGTCTAACTCTTCATAGCCAAGTACCTGCTTCCATACCCCCGCCACTTTATGCTCGATTTGCGAATAACCTAGTCCCTCCTTATCCTTCAGTCTTACTGAAGTTGGAGTGCTGCGTAAGTTCTTCTCAGAACGCATGGCCTTGTCCTTATGTTGAGTTGATTTTATTCGCTTCAATACCGTCTCCGACAGTCTAAAAGGAAGCCTATCCCCTAATGCGTAAAGCTCAGCCTGCGGATTGAGTTCTCCTACATAAACCTGTGTGATCTCCTTATGCAGGAGCTGCTGAAATGCCGTCACCGCTTGAGTTGGTGCAAGCACTCGGAACATCTCCTTGTGCTCTTGAATCTCCGCACCTTCAGCAAGTCCCGTATTGTGCCAGGCCGGCCAGTTGATCACTAATGTACGTAGGCTCTGACTTGCCCGATGGGCAGCAAATCCATCCAAATATGCATTTGCTGCAATATATGGCCCTGAACCAAGTCCCCCAATTAGCGTAATAGCTGAAGAACATAATACATAAAAATCGGGTTGATCTTGCTGCGTTACCTGATCAAGCAGCCAAGTCCCCTGTACTTTAGGAGCCATAATTCTAGCGAACTCTTCTTTTGTCAGCTTGCCAAGTATATTGCCTTCTCCAATCCCAGCAGCATGTATAACCCCTCGGATACGGCCATAGGAATGACGGATCTGTGCAACCGCTGATTGCAAAGCATGTTCATCCGCTACATTCACTTGCACAATAGTAACGGTAGATCCTTGCGCTTCAATGGATTTTATTTTAAGAATCTGACGAACCTGCTTAGTTGGCGTACCCGCTTGAAGTACAGCATCCCAGGTCTCTCTCGCCGGGAACTCGCTACGGCCAAGTAAGGCTAGGTGCACCGGGCCCTTAGTAGCCAGACTTTCTGCTAAGTAAAGACCGATCCCTCCGAGTCCACCCGTGATGAGATATACCCCGTCTTGGCTGAAAGTAATAGGATTATCCAAACATGAAGCCAGATCTACAGTAGTCAGACGCTCTACATACCTTTTACCTGAGCGGTATGCTACTTTATATTCAGATCCACCGTGGCTTAACTCCTGAAATAAAATCTCTGCGCTCCCTGTATTATCCATATCTATACAGCGAACCTCGATCTGAGGATATTCCCAGTTCACTACTTTGCCAAGAGCGGTCAGGGCATGATGCTCAGGCATGACGAAAGCTTGTAAGGTTAGCCCCTTATCTGAATTTCCCGTTTCCAAGTGATTTTGAGTTTGATCTTGAGTTTGATCTTGAGTTTGATCTTGAGTTTGATCGTGTGTTTGATTTTGATTCTGAGAGTGAAGAGTAGGTCGAGATTGCAATTCTCCAACTGGCTCAGCTAAGCTCGTTACTACGAACACCTCTACAGACGACTGACTCATCGGACTAAGAACTATCGATTGAATAAGCTGGAACAGACTATAGACTCCTTCGTCCAAACGGCTCTCAACATCCGATAATGTCGCCCTCTTGCATGATTCTGAACTTGCTACAGAACGAAGATGTACAACCCGAGTAATAGGATGGTCTTGCCCTTGTTGCTGTACTTGGTTAAGCAGCCATTCATAATCAACTGAATGATCACGAATACAAAAAGTGGATGGACCCGTCTGCCGCATCTCATCTCCATAACTCACTTCAATCACTTTACATCCTGCGTTCCTTAGCTTGTCAGACAGTGTAATGCCAACATCTTGTTTATCTTTGAACAAGAGATAGGAGTGCTTAGCTGAAACGGAATCGGAATTCCCCCTTTCCAGCCCCTCTGACTTCCAATTCAGCCTATAATAGAGGCTGCTTCCTGACTGTAACGAACCTTCTTCTCCATGGATGCCAATTCCATCGTTCCATTCTCCCTCTGAGAAATGTTGCTGGGGCCTGGATGGAATATCCAACCAACATCGGATCTTATCAAAAGAATAGGTGGGGAAGCTGACCCGTCTTCGTTTTTCTTTGCTGAATAGTTGTTCCCAAGGAATATCCCCACCCTGCACGTATAGATCTGCTAAGTGTTCAAGATAAGATGTATCTTGTCTTCTCCCTTGAATATAATGCTGAACCGTTGTCTCGGCTTTGGAGTTCAGTTCCTGCACAGAAGGGAATTTGCCTGCTATGTCCTCTTTCTGCTCTTGAACGGATAGTCCTAATCCATACCTCCCAGAAGAAGAATAGGAGGTTGTATTGCCCTGAGATCGCCCTTGTTCCTGTAGCATCTGAACGTATAACTCGGGAGTATCCACATCAAGCAAGCTGGTCTTTAAAGTCTCCAACCCTTGAATCCATTCCTCCCTATCCCTCCCTACAACCGCAATACGATAAGGATAGTGACCTCGGCCCGTACTTAAGGTGTAACTACTATCTCGCAGGCTAATCTCTGGGTGGTCTTGAAGATATCGATGAGCAGCAGTGACCCACGCAAGAAGTGCTGACTTGGATTTCGCTGATCCGACTAAAATCTCAGACGTAACCTTGCTGCTGCGCTCACTACTACTTGGCGTGACAACAGGAGCTTCCTCCATCACGATATGACAGTTGGTCCCACTCAGTCCGAACGAGCTCACACCGCACCGTCTCATCCCCAACTCATGGGTCCACGACGTGAATTGTGTGTTCACATATACTGGAGATTGTTCAAATTCAATCTGTCGATTCGGTCGTTCAAAATGAAGGGTGGGTACAAGTTGCTTGTGTTTCAGAGACAAGGCGGCTTTCACCAATCCTGCAATTCCTGCACTGTTATCCAAATGACCAATATTACTTTTTAGAGCACCTATGGCGCAGAATTGCTTTTTATCCGTATATCTTCGAAAAGCATTCTGAATGCCCTCCATTTCAATAGGATCACCAAGCTTCGTACCCGTTCCATGTGCTTCCATATAACTGATGGTCTCAGGATCGATGGCGGCTTTTCTCCATGCTTCAACAATGACCCGCTCTTGAGCATCCGCATTCGGTGCGGTAATGCCTATAGAGGCTCCATCTTGATTGACCGCACTGGATTTAATCACAGCATAGATATGGTCACGATCTTCCTGTGCTTGGGTAAGTGGCTTCAGCATAATAGCTACGGCGCCTTCCCCTGTGCCTGTACCATCCGAGCTATCGTCAAATGTTCTAGCTCTTGAGGTGGAGGACTCAATTCCCACTTCAATCTCCCGTATGGGAATCAAATGGAGCTGAATCCCTCCAGCTATAGCCGTATCACATTCCCCATTTCGAATCCCCTGACAAGCTAGATGAACAGCCACAAGTGACGAGGAGCACGTCGTATCTACAACTAGACTCGGTCCTTTCAAATTCATTAAATAGGAGATACGGCTTGCAATAATGGGGCGGACATTGCCAGGCATCGACAAGGAGGCAGATTCGGGTTCAATCTCCTGAATCATTCGTTTATAATCCGCATCGGACCCAAATCCAAGATACACACCCATGGCGCTTCCCCTCAGCTGATCTCCCCCGTACCCTGCATCTTCTATGGCGTTCCAAGCCGTCTGCAAAAAAATTCTTTGGTTAGGATCAAGCAGACTAGCTTCTTTCGGAGACATTTTGAAAAAAGAATAGTCGAACGTATCAATCTCTTCCAAATAAGCAGCCTCACCATACTGAATCTCTTCCGGTGGACTCCCTCTCCACTGAAAATATCGATCCGTGTCCTGCTTACGGCGAGGTGGAATGTCTCTCACGCTATCCATACCTTCGCAGAGGTTGTGCCAAAAAGTCTCTGGGGTATCCGCTAAGGGAAGCTTCAAGGCTATACCGACAATAGCGATATCTTGAGCTTCTATCCTATCCTCCTCGGGACCATCCTCGTCCTCCATAAAAGTCGTGCCTAATTGAATAGAACGAAAATCCATACGTGTCACCTCCCAGATTCGTAAGCCCAATCTCTTTGCTAATTCCATAGGTTTGGTGATGCACTAAAGTCTGTAGAAGTCTAGAACCACTATGCTATTTGTTGTTCAGTTGTTCATTGTTGTTATTGGATTGTTCATTATTGCTATTAATTGTTTATTATTGTTATTCGATTGTTCTTTGCTGTTTTCGATTGCACTTTGCTCTTATATGGTTGTACTGTTGCTGTTTAGTCAAGCTAGTTGTAAAGCAAGCAATTCATCGGCGAAAAGAGCTGCTGTACCGCTTAGTTGTAGAATGTTGTGGATTCGCTCACGTTGCTCAAGATCAGGAACATGCTTCGTTTTAAAAATCTGAACTAATAAGTGTAGCGCTTCTTTCATCTCTTCTTCTAAAGGTAATCGAGTCTCCAGATCGAGCTGTGCTTGAATAGACTGAATTCGTCGATAAGGCTCAATCACCCCTTGCGTATACTCGGCGTCGTTCCAGTTCCTATTGCGAGTACTGACTGCTGCGGTAAGACACTGGGTCACAACATTAAAAACGTTACGCTTGCGTTCCTGCTCTTTCATCTCTGCTGCCATCTCTTCCTGCGCCAACAGGTACTGCTGGGATTGTTCTAGGGGTAGGCAGACCATCGACTTGGTGTTAGATGCCATTAGATTCGTTAGTACGTTCTTAGACCCGAGCTCCACCGCAAGGGAAATTCCCTTTTGAGCTAGGAACTGTATGGACTGCACCCATCTCACAGGAGATATTAATTGCTTAGCTAACAGCGAAGCCACTTCCTTCGGTTGGTCATAAGGCAAGCCAGTCACATTAGAGATTACAGGCCACCGAAATGGATGAAAGGTATACGATGCAAGCTCCTTCTCGAATCGGACAGCTGCCGGGTGCATCAGAGGACTATGGAAGGGCGCACTAACTTGAAGAAATGAAATGCGCGCCCCCTGTTCTTCCAGCGAAGATGCAGCGCATTGAACCGCTTCGCGCTCCCCGGAGATGACGATCTGTTCTGGCGAATTGTAATTCGAGACGACAACTTTTTGTTCCGATATTCCTTGAGGGTCAAATGGAGACGCTCTTCTACATTCCTCTTCCACTCGCTCACGATGGATTCCAATAATTGCACACATTGCCCCCGTTCCTTCAGCCGCAGCCTCCTGCATGAACAGTCCCCTTTGCCTAACAAGCTTCAATGCATCCGAGAACGTAAGTACTCCAGCACAGACCAAAGCTGAAAATTCGCCAAGACTATGCCCAGCCGCATATGCCGGATTCACATCAATCTCTTCCTGATAGACTTGATAAGCTGCTACACTTGCAGTAAGCAAGGCTGGTTGGGCATTCTCGGTACGTGTTAATTCTTGCAACGAACCTTCGAACATTAGCTTTCTGAGATCGAAGTCCAGAATATCCCCAGCCTCCTCATATAACCGCTGAATGGAAGAGTAACGATCATATAACTCTTTGCCCATTCCGATATATTGAGAGCCTTGTCCTGGAAAAAGAAGTCCCAGCTTTCTCATCGCACGTCCACCTCCCCTGAAGGTACAAAACTTGCTGCTATTTGCTGAAGCAGATCCACATAACTTTCCATCAACCCTTGTATCCGCCGTTTGCTTAATCGTCGATCATTAAATGTACAGATGAGGTCCATGTAATCTTGATACATGTTTTCATTCATCCCCAGATTTCCATCTATGCGTAGCACTATGTCGTAATGCTCCAGTACATCCACATCAATTACAAAATTTAGATTTACACCGAATAGAGGCAGAATCGAATGCTTAGACTTGGTCAACCGAGTGGCTTGGAGTCGGCTACGCTCATACGACTGCTGCATCGCATCGATTCTCTGCTCATTCAGCTGTCGGAACAACGTTCCAAAATCATGAAGATCCGATAAATCCATAACAAGCGGAACGACCTGATTTCCCTCCTCCTGTGTATACTGAACAACTACTCGCTTCATTCCGCTAATCTCTGCCATTACATACATCCAGACCGATAACAGCACATCCGTACAAGGAATATGATGTTCACTAGCTATCGCTTGAATATGCTCCATCCACTTACCTTCTAACTCGATTCTTATCGTACCTAATCCCGTATGAAGGGGCTTAGGGTCAAAGAAGACAGCGGGCAGCGCTTGATAAGAGATAAGAACTGACTCATCTATCCCATCCCCTTGCTGATCTAACCACTGGGAAAGAGTAGCAATGGTAGGGTAGGCGAACAAATCGGTAATCGCTATACTAAATTCGTACGTTTTGGCAAGTTTAGCGTGAAGCTGCATTAGTAGAATGGAATTTCCACCCATTTCAAAAAATGGCTCATGCAAGCCCACATCGTCAAACTTTAAAACCTCCTGCCACAGCTTGCGCACTTGCGCTTGCGTTGGCGTTAGCGGAATTTGTTCAGACATTTCCAAGTGTTGTTCTAAGAGAAGCAGATTTCCCTTATCCCGCAGACTCTTCTTATCGATCTTGCCATTCACGGTCTTCGGTATGCCACCGACTCCATAGAATAAAGAAGGAATCATGTATGAGGGAAGATGCTCGGCTAGGAAACTCCGAAGCTGCTGCGCTCTAACTACCGTCTCGGTAACTATATAGGCGGCCAGAATCTGCATTCCATGTCCATCTACCTCTGGAAGGACAACTGCCTCCTGAACTTCGGGATGTGTTATCAGATGATGTTCAACTTCTCCAGTCTCAATGCGGTATCCCCGGATTTTGACCTGTTCATCATTGCGGCCCAGAAATTCAATTTGTCCATTCTCAAGCCATCGCCCCAGATCGCCCGTTCGGTACATTCGTAAATCTGTTGTCTCTTCTTCCTGTGGATCTAGGACAAATCGATGTCTGGTCTGATCTGGCTGATGCAGGTAACCTCGAGCAACCCCAGCACCAGCAATACAAATCTCTCCAGCAAGGCCAATAGGCATAAGCTGATTCTGTTCATTTAGAATGTACACACGGTAATTCAGAATAGGTCGTCCAATAGGAACCCGCACCGAATGACTGGGTAGACTGGATGGACATTCATAATACGTAGCACAGACCGTTGCTTCCGTTGGGCCATACGTGTTATAGATACGGGCATGCTGGGTTAGATTACTGATATACTCCGGTTTTAAAACATCGCCCCCACTAATCCACGTCTGTACCTGGCTCAGTCCCTCAAGTCCATTCAGTTCATTTAAGAGGAGCGGTGAACACGAGACACGCGTGATACCGTGGGTCTGAATCATGGGAATTAGCTTGCCTACATCCATAACTTCTAACTTACTTGCGATGACAATCTTAGCCCCCACACATAGCGCTGGGTACACTTCTTCCACGAACTGATCAAAGGAGCATGAGGATTGCTGTAAAAAAACATCCTTCGAATTGAGCTTAAATTCATCTTGAAATGCAGCCACATAAGCCATCACTTGTTGATGTTCTGTTACCACTCCTTTCGGCATACCAGTCGACCCTGACGTATAAATAACATAGGCTGCATCATCGGGATGGATAGCGAGTTCAAGATTCGTATCCCAATCTGTCTCTAAGGGTAGATCTACTGATACACTGCTGACCTCAATCACTGTCCCGGGGAAATGTAAATCAAGCTGACGATCTAACGCAGTCAATACATAACTACACCCGCTATCCAGTACAATCGATTGAATACGACTTAAGGTATACTCATGATCAATAGGAATATAAGCTCCACCTGCTTTGAGCACCCCCAACATAGCGACAATGCACTCAAAAGAACGCTCCAACACAATAGCTACATAGGTGTTCTTGGTGACGCCCAGTTTTTTAAGTTTCCTTGCCCAAAGATTAGCGTGATGGTTCAGTTCCAAGTAGGTATAAGATCTTCCCGCGTAGACAACAGCCGTCTGGGAAGCTGCTATACGTGCCTGCTCCTCAATGACAGAATGTATGATGAATCCTTTATCGCTTGCCATGATCTTCCGATTAAAATGATGCAGGATTTGGTCCGATTCCTCATCCGTGACTATGGTAATATCTCGCAACTTACGATTCGGATCATTGACGATTTGCATTGCTAGATGCTGAAAGTGCCCAGCCATACGCTGGATCATCTGACTTGTGAAGCGCTTCGTGTCATACGCCAACTCCACTTCAACTTCACGCCACATTTGTATTCCTAGGGTCAGGCCATAATGCGTACTTTCTTCCATCTGGTAATGATTTATGGCCAGGGGACCACGGTCCAGTAAAGTAAGATCTAAAGGATAATTCTCCAGTACTACAATGGAGCTTATGAGTTCGCTTGGCGCTACTGCATCGGTACAGGCAAGGATTGAGGATAATCCCGTATGCTCAAAGGGTTCCCGACGTTTTAAATGCCGATCTACGCTTTGAACATAGTCCGCTCCTTGCATCTCTGTAGAGGACTGAATACGTAGTGGAATCGTATTAATAAAGAGCCCCACCATCTGCTCAATCCCCCGAATGGAGGGCTCTCTCCCAGATACCGTTGTTCCAAATAGGACATCTTCTGTGTGGTTATATTTCTGCAGAAGCAGCCCCCATATGCTATATAGAAAAGATGCCATTGTAATATCATATTGCTTTGCAAAATCATTCATCCTTGTCGTATCTTCTAGCGAAAAGGATCGAATAACTTTGTCAATATTACCTACTGTTTCCGCATTTAGATGTCCTTCTTCTGGAAGTGCTGTGGCTCCCTCCACCCCCTGTAATTGTTCTGTCCAAAAAAACTGCTGCTGCTCTAAGTCTTGAGCCTGCTTCCATCTCAAGAATTCCTTAAAGCTTGTCTTAGGCTGAGAAATGAACTCGATGCTTGAAGCATGCGCTGTATAAGCCTCAAGGAATTCTTGGATCAGAATTCCATTACTCCATCCATCAAACAAAATATGATGCCAAGTCAAACTCATCTGATATCGATCGGCACGAAGTTTGAAGAGATGGATACGCAGTGGAGCAGTTTCGAGGTCAAAGCCCTGCATGCGATCCTCTAACCTGCTTTGTTCAGCAAGGATTTGTGCTTCTTCCAAAGGAAATTCCGAGTAATCTCGCTCCGTAATAGAAAGGGGATGCTCTTTTAAAATAATTTGAACCGGATGCTCCAGCTTGTCCCACCGAAAGACTACTCGCAACATTTCATTTATTCTCGCCACCGTACCCCAAGCCTTACGGAACGCAGAATGGTTCACCGCACTCGAGATATCGAGATAAAGTTGCTCCACATAATATGATTGATCGGGATCACTTACGTAGTGGAATAACATGCCTTCCTGAGTTGATGTTAATCCTAGAATATGTTCAACATTTGCTTTATCAATCTTCACAGAAACTGCGGGTTGCATAATCTTCCTCCTTTCTCCTTTAAATGGTTGAAGATATTGAGTCATAAGCTAATCTATTAAGTTCCGTAGATGTTGATAGATGAGATTCGCTCTGCACCATCTGGCCCATATCCATCTTGATCACCCGGTCGGCCAAGTTGAAGAAGCGATCGTCATGAGTAATAGCAATGATGCACTTGCCCCTCATCTTAAGTTCGGGCAGCAAGGTGTGATAAAAGAATGCGCGATATTCGGGATCTTGGTCCGCCGCCCATTCGTCGAACAGATAGATCGGCCGATCCTCGAGATAACTAATCAGAAGTGCAAGCCGTTTCCTTTGACCCGTAGACAGCTTAATCGTGTTGAGCATACCGTTCTCTATATGCACTTTCTCTTCCAGATGCAGGAGCTTCAGATAACGGGAAATCTCCTCGTGCTTCTCCCTATAAGGTATGCCATACATTTTCTCAAATAGATGGAAATCACTAAAAATAGCTGAATAATTCTGCCCAAGTCCATTCGAGTGAATAGGCTGTCCACCTAACCAGATTTCACCATGCGTTGGTGTGTATAGACCTGTAAGCAGTTTGGCCAATGTGGATTTCCCACTCCCATTCCCACCTGTAATAAACGTGATTTCTCCAGTATGAAAGGCATAATCGATCGGCCCTACCGTGAAGCTCTCTCCATCTTTGCTGCTATAGTGATATTCCACTGCTTTCAGTTCCAGTTCTACCGTCTTGGGTATTCGTGAATCCTGTTCATGATGCAGATTACCCGTGTCCTGCATGATATCTAGCTGCTTCGATAATGCTTCAATCCGATTCCAACTTACTCGCACTTTGAATATATTCGGAATTGTTCCGAGAATACCGTGCAGCGGCCCCGTCATATACAGCAGTACGAATACATAACTTCGAAGGGAATCGACTTTGAGTTCTGGAAAAAGAATGGGGAATACAAAGGCGACTACTCCTATTACGAACGTGAACAACAACTCTCCAATGACATTAGCATTAGCGAATTTCAAGTCACCCTGAATGCGCTTATCGCGATAAAGCTTACTACTGTCCTGCATATCCTCTTGGAAATCCTTACTTTTGCCTTCATGCATCCAAAGTTCCTTGAAACCGTGCGTGAGATCATGAATGAATTTGAAGAATGTATTCTGAATGTCCCGGGTCTGCTCCCATAGCTTGTTAGCTTGAAGGCCTACCACATAATGAACACCTGCAGCTAGTATGATCACAAGAATCGCTACGACCACCCCAATTGGGCTGATCATTCCCATGTAGACAAAACAGCAGATCAGCGTTACGAGGCTGGTTGCCCCCGTTATGACAATGTTGGAGAACTCGCTGATTGTCTCGGTATCATTGTTCAAAGAAGCTTGAATGGAACCTTCCTCTAAAGCCTCTACCTTTTGATAAGAGGTTTTTAAGATTTTATCTAACAGTTCTGTTCGTTTCTCAAAAACCATCTGATTAGCAATTCTAACTAATTTTGTTCTAACTAATTTCTGACCAAAGGCATAAATCGTAATCCCTAAGATGAAGTAGAGGAGCAACCCCCCCTGGAATTTTTTAATATCCCGGTTCAAAGCCTCATTTACAATAAAAATAATTAGAGCATTACCAAATCCGCTAGCGATACTCAGCATAATGAGTACAAATAGAGATTTGTCCCCTGTCTGCGGAAAGAGCTGAATTAAGATGAAATAGACACTGAAGATTAGCGCTGTCAGGAACAAAGATACGATTCCGTACACTAGGCTTTGCGGGGCCCACACACTTAGAAATGTCCAATTCAATCCCCAATACAGCACATCAGGAATGCGATATAGACAATATGCAAAACCCGTCATCCCCATCAGAAGTACAAGAAGACTCAGACCCATAGAAGATCTGGTGCCTACAAAAACACGATCTTGTCGGACAACTTGCTTGACCAAGCTCCCCGTGAACCAAAGCGTTAGAAGCATAATCGGAAGCGTAATAAAAAGAATCGCCGATGCCATATTATCCAAGCTTTTGTAGATATCACTTGTGGGAACAGGCAGTTCCTTGCCCTGAATAATATCCATAATTCCATCAGCCAAGGTCGAAGTATAAGGTGAATTCATGTTCGCTAGAATCCCAATTCCAATTCCCTCTGCGGGTCGAAGTACGATCTGCGAAGAGAAGTTAGGGTTACTGCCAGTATGTGAGATTTCACCCGATCCCTTTTGAAAAATACTCCAGCCCGCAGCATAAGAGGAACCATCTATATCTGGCATTACTGTTCGATCAGGAACATGCGATTTCTTGATTAATGCCTGTAGAGCAGGGCTAACTTTGGGATCTGCCCCAAGTTGTATCTGTATCCATTTTGCTACATCTAGCCCATTCGTAATAATGTAGCCTGCGGGCGAATTGCCCCGATACATCGGTGCATTGTAAGCTTTAGGACGTAACAAGTTAAATTTATATCCTTTGGCAAAGGACTGCTTTGCAGCCTCCTCCCGAAAAAGAACGGTATGTTCAAGCCCTAAGGGAGCGAATATATGTTGCGCCATATAAGATTCATAGCTTTGACCCGATACCTTCTGAATGATGAGACCCAGTATGTCGTAATTGATAGTCGCATACAGATATTTTTCACCTGGGGAATGGTCTAGGGTCTGTCCGACAAGAGGCCGAATTGTATCTTCAAGCGCTGTGTTTTTATCCGTGGCCGGAATATCTCCAATCGTCTGAAATGGAATACCACTCGTATGATGGAGTAATTGACTTAAAGTAATCTTTGCCGGATGACCTTGATAGCTCATGTGGAACCACGGCAGATACTTGGATACGGAATTTTCTAAGTGAATTCGCCCTTCCTCTTCTAATTGGAGAATCGCTAATGCGGTAAAGGCCTTGCTAGTAGAACCCAGTTCGAACAACGTATCCGGTGTAACGGGCTGCTGGGTCGATACATTAGCATAGCCGAAGCTTTTCTGATACACGGTACGCTTCCCTTCAACAATTACGACAGACAACCCAGGGATATCAGATTTCTTCATATTTTGCTGGATATACTGCTCAATTTCGCTTTCTTTGGCTGATAGGGAATCCGGCGCAGCCCAAGCTGTATGAGGCAGCAAGCACAATAGGATAACCATGAATAAAAGCACATGCCTTGAGTTATATTTCATGAACAACCCTCTTGTCTGCAAAGCGAAGAATCTGGTCTACGGCTGCATCTAATCCGCCCGTGACTTTGAACGATTGATGAATGACCTCACAGTGTCGTCTGTATTCGGGGTCGGTTAGTACATGCTGTACAGCTTGCCGAATATCTATGGATTGCAGTTCATCCTCTCGCAGATAGATTCCCGCCCCGGCTTGCTCAACCATGAGCGCCCCCATAAATTCATCAAATACTTGGGGCACGACTACCATAGGCACATGATGACATAGACTTTCATAGATACTATTGGCCCCGCCATGGGTTACAAAAGCATCTGCCCGGCTCAACACTTCTAGTTGTGGAACATAGGGGAACACTAAAATATGGCTTGGGATAGGACCCAATTCTTTTACATCTATTGCACTACCTATAGATAGAACAACTTGCACATTCTCGCTAGTGAAAGCCTGGATGCAGGATTTTACCAAATCTACTAAATTGTTCAGAATAGTACCAAAGGCAATATATACAAGGGGACGGTCATCCAACTTCTCATAAGGAAAATCTACGAGTTCCAATCGCGGACTTAATGTATAGCCTGCAAACCAATAGCTATCATCGAATGCATCTGCATAGAGTTGAAACTGTTTGGAGGTAAGTACGATATTTAATCGCTGCTTACTGCCAAACACATCGTTAATGATGTTAAGCGACTCTATTCCATACTTCGTAGCTATAATACGTGACAGCTTGTCCAGCAGCTTCCGATACATATCATGATTTCCTTTATGCTTCTTATATAGGGGATCATCTGCCGCCCTAAGTACGTACTCCATGAAGAAATCTGGATCTTCCTGCGCCATCTCATCAATGAAGGGAAAATTTGCAATTAGCGCTACTCCAGGAAGTTCAAGCTTCTCAGCAAACTGCTTTCCCCACAGGCAAAATGCATCATGTAAAATATAGTCTGCTTGTAACTCCACCACTTCTTCGTGCAGAGCCTCTAACATGGTTTGACTTTTATTCATAATAAAATCAGCGAAGACGAGAAAAGTATCCACACCCGAGCCCTGATGCGTCCCAAACCCGAGCAATCCCCGGTAACTTCGGAACGTCGCGCCAGTATGTTCAATCTTGTCCCGAAAAGCATCACTACAGTAATAAAAGACTTCTTCACCTCGCTCCACGAGCTTCCGAATTAAGCCAAGACTCGGATTCACATGACCGTGTAAATCTACACCGAAGTAAATGACTCTAGACATCCGTTTTCCTCCTTGTCTAAAAATCTAATGCAGAGATAGTACGCTAAAAAAGTAGGCTATCCAGCTCACTTTGGGACAATGCTGCGGTCTCAAAATCAGATGGAGTATAGTCCGTATCCCCTTTTAAGCAGCAATGATTCACGATGCCTTGGAATGTATTGCTATACATGCGTATCCAACCTTCCATCGTCTCTGGGTAGAAGTGATTCTCACTGTAAGTGACTGCAAGATGCAGTCTTTGATCGATAAGCATCATGTTCACTTCCAATGCAGCTGTCAGATGGTTCTCTTTGCTTACATCACTACCTTTAGACTCTTGGGATAGATGGGTGAACCATGCATTCGTAAAAGTCGAGCCGAAGTCTCCGAGATAGTTGAACCGGATGGGCTTGAACTTAGCGTAGCCTGCAATTTCGTGAGATATATAGTGCAGGATGCCAAAGCCAATACCGTGATTCGGGATGCAGCGGAGCTCCTCCTTAATCGATTTGATCGTAGTCGCTAAGTCTTCGCTCACTTCAAGCTGCATAGGATAAAGACTAGTGAACCAGCCGACAGAGCGGGTTAAATTCAAGTTAGAATGTAGTTCCTCACGGCCATGTCCTTCAAGTTCCACGATGGGCAGTTCCATCTTGAAGTATTCTTTTAGCGTCAGACCCAGTGTAACCAAAAGTAAATCGAGCGGTTCTGTACCATACCCTTTATGCGATTCATTAAGCCATTGTTGGGTTATCTCCACATCAAATTCATGAGTAAGGATTCGTGCTCTAGCCCATGTGTCTTCACCAAGCATTTGGTCCACAGGAACGGGCTGCATCTTATCAACGATAGACTGCCAGTACATTCTTTCCTTACGGACATGGCCTTTCTCCTCTTGAATCCATGTGGCCCAAGACTGTATAGAATCTGTTTTGTTCGGTAGTTGATCGCTGTTGCCTGCTTGATTATGCTCCAACAGCTGGACCATATCCTCTAATAGAATTCGCCAAGAGACACCATCTATCACCAAGTGATGGGCCGTCAGCAGAAGTCTCTGTCCCTGAACACCTAGATCGAACAGACAAGCTTGAAAAAGGTAACCTGATTGTAAGTCAAGTGAAGCTTTAAGCTTCTCCGCAATTTCAGCCATCTGGATATGTCGCTGCTCATCCGAGAGATCCCTTAGGTCAAAGATAAGTAACGTTGATGCTAGAGTACCTCTCATATCTTTGGAGTTATAAAAGAGTGTCTGACCGTCTGTTGCCACATTAGCTCGGAGTACATCATGATGGTCAATGAGTTGATCTATAATCCTGTGGATAATGATCGGTTGAACCGTCTGCTTCAATTTCAGCAGAACAGACTGATGATAATGTTCTGGATGTGCGAACTGCTGCGTCCAGAACCACTGTTGGATGGGCAATCTTGGAATGACACCAGTACAGGGCTCTTGGTTAACCATGGACATCGTTTCAAGCTCAATATATTGTGCCATCTCTCCAATTCGAGGATGGGCTAGAATATGACTTACTTTCAGTGTGTACCCTGCATTGTTCAGCCTTGATGCTAACTGAATGGCTTTAATGGAGTCTCCGCCCATATGATAAAAATGATCCTGCATCCCGATCTGCTCTACCTGTAGTATTTCTCTCAGTACATGGACAAGGAGGTGCTCTTTTTCATTTCGGGAAGGAACATACTCGGCTACTAGGGCAGATCGATCCGGTTCAGGCAGCCGCGTTCGATCTACTTTTCCACTTACGTTAATTGGAATCTCCGAGAGCCTCGTGTAAAAAGTAGGGACCATATAGTCAGGTAGAGTAGCATTCAACCACTCTCTTAGCTCATCATTAGAGACTAGGCCATCCACCAAAATATAAGCGCTTAAATATTTAGCAGAAGAGGAGTCTTCTAAATCTATAACTACAGCATCTACAACAGCGGTATGCTCCAGCAGTTGCTTCTCAATTTCTGTAAGCTCAATGCGGTGACCCCTAATCTTTACCTGATGATCGGATCGTCCACAATATTCAATGATTCCATTCTTAAGCCGCAGCGCAAGGTCGCCCGTTCTGTACATCCGATAGCCTGGCACAAATGGATTATCTAAGAATCGCGTTGCACTCAGTTCCTTTTGATTCAGATAACCTCGTGCCACACCATCTCCCGAGATATACAATTCCCCAATTACACCCTCAGGCACGGGATTGCAGTGTGGATCAAGCACATAGATCATGACATTATGCGCAGGAACTCCAATGGGCACCGAAGCTTTTCTATCTGCTAACCGATTGAACTTATGAATCATACAGCCTACAACGGTCTCCGTAGGGCCATATTCATTGTAAATCTCTATGTCACCGCTAAAGATATGTTCGATCATTTCTGCTAGATTTACTTTAAGCTCTTCCCCTCCTACAATAAATCGCTTCACGGATGAAGAAGGATAGCTCTGGTCTTTAAGTAAAGACAGGTGTGCCGGCGTAAGTTTGACTACCGTGGCTTCATTCTCTTTCATAATCCGATGTAAGATGAACTCATCACCCGTATCTCGGTATACCAGAATCATTCCTCCACTAATTAGAGGGGTAAAGATGGAGGTTACAGTTAGATCAAAAGCCAGTGAAGAATACAGAGGGAATACTTCTCTCTCTTTGCTCACATACATCAATGTAGCCCACCAAATATAATTCGTTAGCCCTTGATGCTCGATTAGAGTTCCTTTGGGTCTGCCTGTAGAACCTGAAGTATAGATTACATAAGCTAAATGGTCCGGCTGAATATCTAGCATGAGATTCGACGTATCTCCCGTATACCACTTGGGATCGTTCACATCTAGCCACTCCAACGAACTCAGTCTCTCAGAAATACCAATTTCTAATCTCCCACCTACATGAGTAAGAATGAGCTTCGTTCCAGAATCCTCCACCATGTACTGAATACGATCACTCGGATAAGCAGGATCAATAGGTAGATAAGCCGCACCAGCTTTAAGTACAGCAAAGATAGCCACTACAGTTTCCAGCGAATGCTCTATACAAATTCCCACCCAATGACCATAACCCACGCCTCTTAATCTTAATTCTCTAGCTAGTTGATTGGCTTTGCTATTCAGCTCTCCATAGGTTAATTGTTCCTCCCCATATCGAACAGCTACCTGATTATAGGAATGATTCACTTGCTCCTCAAATAATTGACTAACCGTATACTGCCTAGGATAGGCCGTTGTTGTCTTGTTGAAATCGTACACAGCTTGGTTCCATTCTTCTGAAGAGAGCAAGGATATATTGCTAAGCATCTGTTCAGGATCTGCCAATATGTGTCTTATAAGATTACGGATACAGCGTAGCATTTCATCTACCTGTTCTGCCGTATATTCACTACATTTATAGTCTATATCCAGCACTAGTCCATCCGTCTCGGACCAGTCTTTGATGACCCACTGCATGGCATACAGTTGGTTACCATTATAAAATTCTGTGTTCGTAACGGGCATTCCATTAAAATTTGTAGCAAGCTTAGTATTGTAGTAATTCACACAAGTGTGGAATAACTGATCATATCCTTTTTTCTTAAGTTCCAATTCCTGAATTAATTGTTCATACGGGTATTTCTGATGGATATAACAAGTCATTAACTCTTTTTGTATGCGGGTTAGTGTATCGAGTACCGATTGTTCATCATTCAGCCTAAATCGAAAAGGCATCGTACTTGTGAACATACCGAAGGTACTTTTTTCCTTGATGCCTGAGCGATTAAGAACGGGAGTCCCGATGACCAAATCATGTTGATGTGTCGTTTTATTCATATAAAGAAAATATAAAAATATAAAAAAAGTATTTAATGAAATGCCATGCTTCTGTGTGTAGGTTTTGAGAGTGGAGGATAAATGGGGATCAATAGAATAAGATATTCTATTCCCTTTCGTATCAGTAGAGGAACGATCAGCCCTTAACATCTCGGGTAAAGTCTCGTATTGGTTCAGCCAGAACTTGCGATTCTTCTGATAACGCTTCGAATCCAAATATATGGGCTCTTGCAGAGCATAATCGACATAAGATGGAGGCTTGTTGAACTGATGTTCGAACTCCCCGTTGGACTGCTGAGCGAAATGAGCAGTGTAATAATTCGTAACGTACTCCGTTATAATCTGATTGGACCATCCATCAGCAATCATATGATGCAACTTGACGTAATAACCATTCTCTTGATCGGAACATGTAAATAGCGCGAAGTAATAAAGGGGACCCTCTGTAAGATGGAAAGGGCGAGCCGACTCCTCTTCAATCCAGCGCTGGAATTCTTCTTCAGGCTTCTCATATGGAGAGAAATCCATGAAGTCAAGTGGCGTTCTACCAAGATGAACGACTTCCTGAAATACTTCTCCATGTTCTTCTCTGAGCTGTAACCGAACCCCATCATGATGCTCAATGAATGAAAGAATAGCCTGCTCTAAAATACTAAAATCGATCGGACCATGAATCCTGATCGGTCCACCAATATTGTACATTGAAGTATCCGGGAAAATGTTCTCAATATACCAGATTCGTTTTTGCGGATGAGTCAAAGGAATTCTAGACATAAATATTCCTCCCTGTTAAATTGTACTATTACAGTAAATTTTTATATAATCAGATAGATGGGAGGTTCATTCTTGCTTTGACATCAACTCGTCTAATTTACGCTTAATATATCAAATGTTAACGGAAGGAGCCTATACACACGATGGCCCAAAATATGGATTATATGATCAGCACCTTACCGATACGTGTCGTTGATTTGAAAGTTGTCCAAAATAAGCTATTAATCCAGGACCTGTATATCGCTCAAATTGCGCATATTCCTGGCAGAACGCATTATTGTACAAATACTTTCTTTCAAGATTGGGCCATAGTCTATATTGTAGGGGGCAATGGAAACTATCGTGTTAATGATGGACCATCCCATCCTGTAAAACAGGGAATGATTCTAGTATTTCGTCCTGAGACCAAGTTTGAATATGGACCTCCTGCGGGAGAGAGCTGGAATGAATATTACATTACGTTTGGAGGTAAGCGGCTCAACTCCTGGCTGAAGAGTGGACTTCTTCCTATTGATGAACCTGTAAACGTAGGCCTCGATGAACACATTATTTTGAAGCTTGAGTCCATGATTACACTGCTTGGCAGTCAAATCCCCTCCCACTCGGATCGGGCGGCAATGATATTTGAGAACTTAGTCTATGAATTCTATCAACGCTCCAATGAAGAACAAGCTCGTACTGGCCTGATTTATGCCATTATGGAGGACATTGATCATTCCTTATATGGTGATTTTGATTCTATAGCCATTGCCAAAAGGCACAGTATTTCCATTCCCACCATGCGGAGGCTAGTTCGTAAGAAGACGGGCTTATCTCTCCATAACTATGTAAATAGTCAAAAAATGATTGAAGCAAAGCGGCTCTTACACCGCTCCGATACCCCAATTAATCACATTGCCCGCATGCTTGGCTATGATGATCCATTATACTTCTCACGCTTATTCAAAAAATACTGCGGTATCTCTGCTAGCGAATTCCGTTCTGGAATCTAAAAGTTGCTCGGTGTACAGGTACATGAAAAAAGCATCACAGGATATCCTGTGGTGCTTTTGGTTATACATTCTTTTTTTGACTTATTTCATTTAAAACCTTTTTTAAGATATCCATGTACTTCCATCGTATAATGAATACTAAAATCTCCTACAGATGAGGGAAGCTTATGAAATTATTTTACTTTAGACCAGAAGACACTGTGTTGGAGCAACCTGCTTTTTTGCACAATGAAGTTCCTTATAATCTACTTCATCGAATCTCTAAGTCCCCAGATGCTACTCGTGTTTGTTCTTCCGACGGTCAGCTCATCTATGCTCAGACTCCCAACCATCCTGGATGGCTATGGATCTCATCCACAATCTCAGTGAATCAGAAGGTAGAAGCTGTTCAGGCACTGATTAAGATGCTAGGATCATTGACTGTCGTAGGTGTATCTGGTGAGCCAAAACTTGCGAGACTGTTCGCAGACCAGTACTGCCCTCTTCATGAGATGACCTACTCCACTCGGATGGAGATGGAATCTTATGCATGTCCGGCACTGATTCCTGTGAAAAATATTTTGGGTACACCTCACCTAGCGAGCACTGAGAACGTTGAGATCGTCGCCTATTTTCTATCCAGAATCAGCCTAGAGATCTACGGCAAGAGCGTAGAACCTGAAAGTCGTATAGAAGTAGCAGCTAATCTAATCAATACAGGCGGGGTTTATCTTTGGAAACAAGGCAATAAGTATGTATCTATGGCAAATATCTCCCATCGTTCACCAAGACATGGAAGCATTAATGCAGTATATACTCCACTAGATGCAAGAGGAAAAGGATATGCCAGTGCACTGGTAAGCTACATTAGTCAAATTTTAATCGATGAAGGTTATATCCCCATTCTGTATACGGATCTAAGTAATCCCATATCCAATAAAATTTATCAACGACTTGGCTATACAGATCGTGGCAAGATTCATCAAATTGTCTTCCGAGGTACGAAATCTTAACGGATATTGAAAGAACACACTCCATTAAGTCGAAACCTTGGCTCATATATAAAGCAAAACCTTACCTCCGGTAATGTTAGATGTATGCATTATTTCCAAGCCGTTCATTTTATTTGTATCAAGGGGTTGACCTTGACGTTGCGTCAACGTGTATTGTAAAGGAGTCAGGAGGTGAAATGATGGAATACAGTGTGCAGAGCTTAGGTAAAATGGCTGGAGTTAGCTCCCGGACGCTCCGATATTATGACGAGATTGGACTTCTTAAGCCGGCAAGAATCCATTCGTCAGGATACCGAATGTATGGGGACATGGAAGTGAATCAATTACAGCATATTTTGTTCTATAGAGAGCTAGGACTGCCGCTAGATCAGATCAAACTTCTGATGAATGCTCCTGAATTCGATACCGTGCGTGCACTTGTGCAACATCATCAGCAGCTCCTGATTAGACGGACGCAGCTCAACACTTTGATCCAGAATGTGGAGAGAACGTTAGCTGCACAAGAAGGGAAGATAGCTATGACGGATCAGCAAAAATTTGAAGGATTCAAGACGAAGCTAGTTGAAGAGAATGAACAACGTTACGGCCAAGAAATTCGTAGTAAATACGGGGATGATGTTATAGACCAAGGAAATGCTCGCGTTCTTAGTAGGACAATGGATGAGCAAAAAGCTGTTGCCCAGTTATCTGAACAGCTCATGGTTGTGCTTAAGCAAGCATATAAGACTGGAGATCCTTCGAGCTCAGAGGCTCAGCATGCCGCTGATCTTCATCGGCAGTGGCTATCTTATCACTGGCCTACTTACAGCAAAGAGGCTCATGCAGGACTAGCTAACATGTATGTGGAGGATGAACGCTTCACCGCGTACTATGATGCATTACAACCAGGAATGACTGTTTTTCTTAGGGACGCTATTGTGATTTACACGTCTTAAAGAGATTCAATAGATCAGAATAGTAAACTAAATAGCAAAAAAGTAGGCTTGGTTTCGTTCAGTTGTTTAGACTGATCTAATCCATGTCTACTTTTTTTAAAGTAACTTTCCTATATGAGTGTTACCTCTTATTTTTTAAAGATGCCAAATGCCTTGCCCACCGGAATAAATTCTCGCTCGAAATGAGCATTCAATACCGCAGCCCCTGTTCCGTACAGAGACAAAAGCCCAATCCCCATCTCCGCATAAGCCGCAAGGCCATGGAAGAATTCAGCAGCTACCCCAAATGCATCAAAGGTAAGACCTAGGAACAATAGATCAATCAGACAGAAAATAAAGAACAGCACTTTGTGCGTCTCCATAGCTCCGATCGTCATGAACAAGGTAAAGATAAGATATCCTGCAAAAGCAACTCCTAATTGCTTACCATCTGCATGTGAAGCTAAGACGGAACCAAATACCCCCATCTTAATCAGCCAATTAGCTGCCATAGCAAACCAGAAAAAAGCATAAGCACCGAACGCGGTCATACCGAACGTATTGTTGCGCTTCGAGTCTTGAATGCAAGCGAACAACTGAGCGAAAGCTCCAAGGAATAGTGCCCAAGGTACTGCATAGCTTAGCCCTGAAGTGATTTCTAATTTTTGCGACGATGCTACCAAGGTAACAATCGCAAGTCCGAACAATCCCATAGCGCTGGGATCTGCGTTAATAATTTTAACTTTCTGCTGTAATTCGTGCTGCATATAGAGCCTCCAGTATATTGTTTCTCTGTCTAGTATTTGTTCCACTCCCGGAACACACCTGACCTATTGTAACGGAAAGAAGTCCGATAGAAAAGAACTATTTTATGGTCTATTTCTCATGCGGCTGAGGATGGGATACTCTATAATTAATGTAAGCGTACGCAATATATTAGATTCAGGAAGAGAGGTTAGCCTTTAAATTGATACAGCTATTTCAATATAATGCAGAGGTCCGAAACGAGTGGTTTGATCTATGCAAGCATATCTCTAAGGAAGAGCTCACGCGTACTAGAATTGGGGGAGTGGGCAGTATTTTATATACACTCTTTCATGTGGCAGATGTTGAATACAGCTGGGTCCGGGGTATTCAGGGCAAGCCAGATATCGTAGTGAATTATGAGGAATATAAAAGTCTGGAACAGGTTAGACACTTATCCAGTTCATGGAATCAAGAAACGTTGGAGTTCCTCCACACATGGACGGAGGATCGAGATACATTCGTCACCCAAGTTAGTTGGCACAAAGATATCTACACCGAGGGTGAAATTTTAAGGCATGTTATTGCTCATGAAATTCATCATATGGGTCAACTCTCTATCTGGACTAGGGAACTTGAAATTAAGCCCGTATCCGCAAATTTTATTGGAAGATCCCTTCGTTAACCGGCCTATTCACAACATGCACTTTTCATTCGAAAGCAATCCATTTGGGTCCATCTTTGTTCAATATTAAGAACCTAGATCCTTCCTATAGGTAAGAGAAAGGAGCTAGGTTTTTAATAAGATAATAGTTAATAAAAAATATTGATTAAACATGTCTATCAACTGAACTACTATAACACTAAAGGCTTAACTCGTAAGTATGACCTAGTCTTTCCAGGTATATTATGTTCGCTACCCGTTTAACCCACTTCAACCGATCGCCAGAATTCTGGATATCCATAGGATCGCTTTCTTCAAGTTTCTTCTGCTCCTCTGGGGAGAGTAACTTCTTGTAAAACTCCGTTGCTGTATGGTTATTCACGTGATATCCAACAAGTATCGCTGACCTACTTAATTTCATTACAATTAGATCATCATAGACAGCCTCAACTGTAAAAGGCTCCTCTATTTTCATTAAAGCAACCATGTTATATTCTAGGCGAATATTTCCTGAGGGCTGGACAAGCAATACACGGGTTCCATCTATCATAACTGCATCTTTATCTGTGTTCATTAGTGTCTGCGTACTCTTTGTAGAGACGTAAGCTGTGGTTATCTTTCGGACTACCTTGCTTCCTTGGATTAAGTATTGATGATAATCATCATGAATGGATGGCTCACCATAATTGTCATGAATAGATACAAATATACTACCTGAGATAGGGCGGATTTGAAGTAGCGCCGTACCCTTGTTTCCTTTGAATTTAGGTAGTTGATCATCGATTTGCAAAGGTTTGCTATTAGATTTAGAAATATACAACTTTCTTTGCTGATAACTTATCCAAGCTGTCGTGTCCCCATAGCTAGATTGAATTAGACTATCATCTCCTTGGAGATCTATACGATTTTTTTGCCAATTTAACTCATAACCTAATGCTATGGCAATAGACCGAAGCGGAATATAGACTTGTCCTCCCTTTATATAAGGTGAAGCTACAAGACTTGAGGTAACTTCATTGAGTCTCATATGTCTAGAATTCAGTTTAAATACCGCTTTTCCTGTTGGAGAAAGTGTTGTGATCGACCGGCTAGTAGCATCCCATAACACCTTACAGTTAAGACTTTGCGATAACTCTCTAACCGCTATGAATGTATTACCTTTGCTAACCGTAGGATGTATTCCAAGAGGCTTACCATTCAATAATACTTCTGTGTCCGAAGCGACAGCAGCTGAACTCAGTTGATTGCCCACAACAAGTAACACCATCATAAAGAAAACAGTTGTGAGAATAGCCTTTTTAGCAATCTTATAACGATAGAAAGTGTGCATATTTCATCCCCCTTTATATGCTATAGAACGTATATTATGATAAATAGTTGCTTATTTTCTATAAATTACATATTTATCTTACTTGAATGCATAGATAAAAAAAACCGCCTCTCCATATTTATGGATTAGCGGCTATAATACAATAGCTCTTCGTTCTCGTCTAATTAGATACTTGTGTCTACCCAATTCCCATTACGGAATACGGGTTCTACCGTACCGTCTGCTAATTC
Organism: Paenibacillus shirakamiensis; assembly: GCF_017874255.1. Classification (GTDB taxonomy): domain Bacteria; phylum Bacillota; class Bacilli; order Paenibacillales; family Paenibacillaceae; genus Fontibacillus; species Fontibacillus shirakamiensis. The sequence goes on from NZ_JAGGLD010000002.1 coordinate 250,527, forward strand.
ACCATCGATAGACAGCTCTGCGGAACCGATCATAAAGTCCACATGAGTTAAACTCGTATTGCCACCCTGCGCTAACAGGTCCTCTTTAGACAGTTTCGTACCGCCTTCGATGTTCACCGGATAACAGCTTCCTAGGGCAAAATGGCACGAGGCATTCTCATCAATACCCGTATTATAAAACACGCGATTCAGCTGTGAGATAGGTGAATTGTGGGGCACTAAGGCCACTTCACCTAAGTAAGATGCTCCCTCATCTGTCTCTAAGAGTGAGGTTAGGTGCTCACGACCTGTATCCGCGTCATAAGCCGTTACTTTGCCATCGGTGAACTTAAGCTTTATCCCCTCGACTAATCGACCATTCAAATTCAGCGGTAGTGTACTCGCTACCGTACCGTTCACGCCAGTTCGCTTAGGCATAGTATAGATTTCCTCTGTGGGCATATTGGCTACAAAGTATATTCCTTTTTCATTCTCATCGCCCCCGCCCAGCCATAGATGTCCTTCGGGAAGCTCCACACTCAGATCGGTACCTGGTGCCACATAATGAAGACGCTTATATCGCTTCAGATTCATGCGTTCTTGACTCTTTTTAAGATGAGCAATATGCTCTCTCCATGCAGCTACAGGATCTCCACCATCTACCCGATTCATCTGGAAAATAGCATTCCACATCGCTTCAATCCGCTGTTCTTCTGGCAAATCTGCGAATACTTTATTCGCCCAAGCTTGCGTTGGTGCTTTGATCAAAGACCAGCTGATTAGATTGTTGCGTACGTATCTGGAATAATTCTCACGAGCCACGGCTGCTGCCCGTACTGCTGTGGAGACTTTGGAAGAATCAATCCCTTTATATAGTTCAGGATCAGGCACTTTGATATGTAATATTGCTCCGCCGCCCTCAGCGAGCTGCTCCATTGTATCCGCCTGCCACTTTGGATAGTAACCAAAGGAATCCTCAGGAGCTTTCTCATAACGAATGCGTGAAATATGTTCATCTTCAAAGTCTACCTGAACGTACTTAGCTCCTGCTTCATAAGCTTTGGCTACAATTTTCCGGGTTAGCTCTACCGCCTCAAGAGGCGACTGAACAATCAAGACTTGTCCAGGTTGAATGTTCACACCTACTTTTACTACAAGGTCTGCATATTGCTCCAGCAAAGTATCGAAGTCTCTCATCGCTGTTTCCTCCATCCCTTTAGAATATCTATTCATTTTATCATGAAACTCGGGGAAGAGAACAAACACAAAGGGAGTGTGGCAAGCTTTTCACCTGCACTCCTCCCCGGACCTGTCAAATATATATTATCTATTGTTTTAAGAACGTCTAGCTGAAGAACGATACATTAAATATAAGAAATAAGGGCCACCGATTAAAGTAATGAGTAGACCTGATGGAATATCCCTAGGCACTACAATGGTCCTACCAACCCCATCAGCGAGTACAAGCAGTGTGGCTCCTAGCAAGCTGGATAAAATCACGGATTTTCGAGTATGATGCCCGGTCAGCAACCTTACCATATGAGGCACCATTAATCCTAGGAAACCAATTGTCCCGACACAGGCTACAGCCCCTGCCGCTAGTAGTACCCCAACGGTCATGGCAAGCAGTCTTGTCCGGCGAACCGGCAGACCGAGTCCCGTAGAACTCGCATCATCAAATACAAGGAGATCAAATCGACGAGCCAACCAAAGAGCAATAGGGACAAGGACAACGAGAAACACAGCGATCGTATAGACTTGATCCCAGCTTCTTGCATACGTACTTCCTGTCAGCCAAATATAGGCGGTGCTGCCGTATAGGGAACCTTTTATGATCAAAGCCTGAATTCCCGCTGCACCCATGGCAGACACTGCGATTCCTAACAGAATCAGGACCGAAGGATTTAATCCCTTACGCCATGCGAATACGAAGACAAGAACTGCCGCTAAAAGCGCTCCTACTACTGCCGCGATGGGAAGCAGGGATACAGGGATTTCAGGCCAAGCGACCAAGACGAGCAAGGCTCCGAATCCAGCTCCAGAAGTCACACCGAGAATGGAAGCGTCCGCAAGCGGATTACGGACTGCACTTTGGATAAGCACTCCACTCACAGACAAAGCTATTCCTGCACCGGCAGCAACTAGTGTCCGAGGTAAGCGGATTTTCATAACCGTATAGGAAGCTGCACCATCCGAACCCATTAGAGCCTTGATTAGCTCTGCGAAGCTTACAGAAGATTGCCCTCCGAACATTAAAGATAGGAACACGATTGTAAGAATAAGAACAGTTAAGCCACCTACCAACAACGCAAAAGGAATTCGGTTCGCTTTTCCTCCCACAGCCATCGAACTTTGACCAGGTGAACCTGCAATTCCTTTCATCTTGGTAAGAACAAGCCAGATGAGCCAAGGTGCTCCAATCAGAGCCATCACAGCTCCCACCGGTAGTTCTCCTGAGCCGGTCGTACTGCGGATTATTCTCGCCACAACATCCGCGCCCGTCAGAAGAACAGCTCCCCATACGATTGAACCTACTATGAGCCAGCGATGCTTACGGAACCCCGTCAGACGCACCAGATGGGGCGCAACTAATCCAACAAAACCTACAGGACCAATTACACTTACGATTACAGAAGCTAACACTACAGAGATAGCTAGACCTGCAAATCTAGTTAGCCCTACTTTTTGACCTAAGGAAGCCGATGTCGCCTCGTCCAAGTTCATTACATCGAATTGACGACTATAGAGCAGAGCCACTACGATCGCCCCAGTTATCCATGGCCAAGCATACACGACCCCTTTCCAATCATTCTGCACAAGCGAACCCGATCCCCAAAGGAAGAGAGACTGTGTCTCCTGAGCATAGAAAATATGAATTGCCCCCGTGAACGAACCTAAGACCATGGAGACGATCATCCCTGCCAATGCCAAACGTACAGGTGTACTTTTTCTCCCTCCCCCAAGTCCATAAGCTGCAGCTGCCGAGACGCTGCCCCCTATAGCCGCCCATAGAAATGGAGATTGGTGAAGTAATGTAGGGAACATAACCGTTCCAAGGACAACCATAAAATAAGCCCCTGCATTAATACCCAACGTATCCGAGGCCGCTAAGGGATTTTTGGTAACCGTCTGCAGTAGTGCTCCAGCTACCGCAAGTGCCGCACCGGATAATAAGCCGATGAGAGTCCTGGGCATGCGAATATCCCAGATTAAATGATGCTCTAACTTGTCCTGTCTATGTAGTAACGCCTCCATAACCGTAGGCAGAGAAATTTGCGCCTCCCCATAACACAAACTTAAGAAAAATAACAGGAAGAGGGCAGCTATGCCGCCCCCTATCATAGCTATAATTCTCCACTGCATTCCTTGGTCAGTACATGTAGGCTTCGTGGCCTTCATCAATGTACTCATTTGGTAATCACACCTACAACTTGGTCAACCAGCACTTTAGAAGAAATCGGTCCCCCGAATGTCCAAGTCGAGCCATCCAACGGATAGGTGCGTTTTTCTTGAACAAACTTTAAGCCATTCCATACCGTATTCTTTTTCATACTTGCGCCGAACACATCATCATCTTTTTGTACAATGTAGATAAAGTTCGAGGACTGAACTGCCGGAAGAGCCTCAATAGTGGTTGTAGTGAACCCATATTTCTCTACCTTCTCTGGCTTCCAATCATTGATCATTCCAGTGCGTGCCAGCGTCTCTGCAACGACTGAATTATTCGTGAACAGACGTAGGGATACCGCATTCTGATATGTAAAAGCTTGCGTTAACACGTAATGAAAGTCTGATTTCCCAGCAGCGGCTAGTTTCGTCTTCGCTTCTTCATAGTGTTTATTTAAATCTGCAAGAACTTGGTCACCCTCTTTGGTCTTGCCTACAGCTAAGGCAATGTTCTTGAAAATTCGTTCCATCGCAGCGTAATCATATCCTTCATTATTGTACGGATCATATTGAATAGTCGGTGCAATTGCTTTGAGTTGATCATACATCCCATCCACATTATCTCCATTGGTAACAATCAAATCTGGCTTTAATGCCGCGATGGCTTCCAAATTAGGTTCGGAACGATCTCCTACATCCTTTACATCTTTCCCAAGTGCCGCTTCATTCGTTACCCAAGTCGAATACCCTTTGTTGTCAGCATTTCCAACAGGCTGAACACCTAGCGCTATCAGATCTTCTGTGAATGTCCATTCCAATACCACTACGCGCTTTGCAGGTTGATCTAGCTTCAGTTCACCTTTATCATGCTTAATGGTGATTGAAGTCGTAGACTCTGGGCTTGTTGCAGGTTCGCTTGCCTTAGAATCACTTTTACTTCCACAAGCGGATACTAATGCTGCTATAAGCATAAGTACAACGAACAATTGAATACGTTTGGTCATGTAGATCTATCCCCTAATCCATTAAAATTGAGTAATGATAATGATTATCAATGAACCCTCTGAGTATTGATGATAATGATTATCAGTGATAATGTCAACAACAAAAAAACTGCACGTTTATTAAAACATGCAATTTCTTGTATATTTATAAGATCAAATTGAAATAAGAAGTGAAAAGAAACAAAAAGAAGTAAAAAAAAGAAATGATGTGCTCTTCTTACTAACACTACACTTTTATTTCGTTTATCTCTAAAATTACCGGACAATGATCGCTTCCTAACACATGACAATCGATACGAGCATCCTGAATTTGTGGAGCAAGTCTAGCTGAAGCCAGCCAATAGTCGATACGCCAACCCACATTGCGTTCTCGCACTTTTGGCATATTGGACCACCAGCTATAGACGTCTGTCCGATCGGGATACAACGTTCTGAACGTATCCATGAAACCTGCGCCTAAGAGATCGGTCATCCGTCCCCGTTCCTCCAAGGTAAACCCAGAGTTTCCACGGTTTCCTTTATAATTCTTCAAATCTATTTCCTGATGGGCTACATTTAAATCCCCACATACAAGCACAGGTTTTATTGTATCTAACTGCTGCACATAGGTACGGAAGCGATCCTCCCATTCCAACCGATACGCTAACCGTGACAGATCTCGTTTGGCATTGGGTGTATAGACATTCACTAGATAAAATCCTTCGAACTCTAACGTAAGCATTCGGCCTTCTGGTTCGTGATCTTCTTCCATTCCATAGCGTACGGTGAGCGGCTCTATTTTAGTGAATACAGCCGTTCCCGAATAGCCCTTTTTTTGCGCATAATTCCAGTATTGATAGTAAGGTTCATCATACTCTAACTGAATTTGTCCCTCTTGTAGCTTCGTCTCCTGCACACAGAAGATGTCTGCCTGTTCCGTCGCAAAATAATCCTTAAACCCTTTATTCACACAGGCCCGAAGACCATTCACATTCCATGAAATCAATTTCATAATATCCCCCTCATCGCATCCAATCGCTCATCAATTCTAGCATAATCAACCCATAGCATAGGAGGAAAATCGTACCTTACATACAAAAACAGCGTACAGAAAATAATAGAGCTGCTGCCTTTCCATACAATCCATATAATAAAAAAAGGACCTTACTGTCCCTTTAGGACAATAGATCCCTTTATCTCTTAATCTATAAAATATTACGCAGCGTCTCCTGAATCATCGGGAACTTAAATACATACCCTGCTCGCTCTAAGCGATCTGGCATAACCCAGCGGCTCTTAAGGACAAGCTCTGTCTCTGTCCCAATGAATAGAGCACCCATCTCTAACATCCAAGCGGGAGAAGGTAATCCTACCTTCACATGCAGTACTTCACGGAACTGCTTCATCAGTTCCCGGTTCGTTATCGGATTCGGCGAAGAACAGTTGATCACACCGGTAATGTCCTCATGGGCCTGGATGAACCTTACGATCTCGAATAAATCCGCGATATGAATCCAACTGAATTTCTGATTACCGTTACCTTGAGGACCTCCTAATCCCCACCGAACAAGATTTCGAATCGGCTCTATAACTCCGCCATGAGGTCCAAGGACAATCGCAATGCGCAAGGCAACCTGCCTTGTCTCTGGACGCTCATAGTGAAAGAACATTTCTTCCCAAGCTTTGGCTACCTCCACCGAAAATCCAGAACCCAACTCCCCTTGCTCTTCAGTCATCGGGCGATCTTCAGCATGACGATAGATTGTTGCTGTACTCGAATTAAGCCACAATTTGGGCGGCACAGCGCAGGCTTGCACAGCTTGTCCAAGAATAGCTGTCGTTCTCTTTCTAGAATCCATGATCTCTTTCTTATTCGCCTCATGATATCGGCAATTCACTGATTTCCCAGCCAGATTAATCAGCATTTCTGAACCTTCAAGTGCAGACCTGATGGCTTGTGCGTCATCCCAGCTTACCGACTTAGGATGTCTTGAGATTAGGATAACCTCATAGCCGAGCTTCTGAAATTCCTGCTCAAAGTAGGTTCCAACGAACCCTGTACCCCCTGCCAAAATGATTTTACCCTTCACTTTGTTCCCTCCAGTCTTCTTCCTTGCTGTCTTACACTTCTGGGTTCGGAGGAGTTTCTAAGGCGGGTTCATTCATTCCTCCAAGTCTTCTTGTTGCAGTTTCTCTTCGGCCTACCGAAGGAGATAGCGTACCTGCTACACCTAGACCAAATGGAGGCATATTAGTATAAATGCTCTCATACTGACCCTTCGTAACTTTATACGTCTCATGAAAAATACCTACGGAACCGTCAGTTCCGATTGACTTATTGAATCTTTTCCAAGCTTCTAAATGAAATCCACCTCTTGCATAGGCCTCAAGCTGCTCATAGGACTTCCAGTACTGAAGCGTTGTCGCTCCTCTTGTGTTAAAAAGAATCTCTGCGCTAATGAATCCAAGCTCCGGATGTTGATATAATTCACGGATCATAGGGGGCATGGCCCTCGCAACAGGAACCCATTTATGTAAAGCTAATATCTTGTTAACACGCATGCCAATAAAAAACACAACAAAATCGTCTTCCATCTCCGCAGAAAATCGCCCTGGAATTACACGTCTCTTCATTTTAATTGCCCCATTTCTTAGCTTGCACTATTATTCCACATTTATATATTCTTTCCTAGTTTATACAAATCCTCTTCACTCTCATATTTCTCTATTTGAATATAGAAGTATCTCCACCTTCAAGTTACATACCCTTTATCTCCAACTCTCACACGGAGGAGAAACACTTTGTATGCAGATCGTGCAGTGGTACACTGTACTTGTTCTTGCATATGTTCTCATTTGGATTCAACTACATATTGCTCGAAACTGAATTATTAACTATAGAAGGGACAATTCATTATGTATCCGGCCTATTCCCAAGAAGACATCGAACGGATGTTATCTGAACATAAAACCTACCACCTTAGCGGAGCCACGCTGAACATAGATTTCCGCATACAACAACTTCAAAAATTACGAGCTGCCATCCAGTACCACGAAAAAGAAATTATGCAAGCGCTCTATCAAGATCTTCGCAAAAGTGAGTTCGAATCGTATGAAGCAGAAATTGGATTAGTTCTGGAGAGTACAAGATATATGGCATCCCAATTAAAAAAATGGGCCAAGCCTAAGCGGGTAAAAACCCCACTCTACTCCTTCCCTTCCCGCAGCCGTCTAATGTACGAGCCCTACGGAACTGTACTCATTATTGGACCCTTCAACTATCCGTTCCAACTTCTGATGGAGCCTTTAATTGGTGCTATATCCGCTGGCAATGGAGCCGTTCTCAAGCCATCGGAGAGCACTCCTCACGTCTCCGCCTTGATTCATAAAATCATTGCCAGTATCTATGATGAACGTTACATCAGAGTCATCGAAGGCGAGAAAGAAACGACCTCTCATCTCATTCATGCTCCCTTTGACTACATCTTTTTTACAGGAAGTACGGAAGTAGGCAAGATTGTTATGAAAGCCGCTTCCGAACATCTGACGCCTGTTACGCTCGAACTAGGTGGGAAAAGTCCTGTCATTGTTGACAAGACGGCACGGATTGATATCGCTGCAAAACGTATCATCTGGGGAAAACTTATGAATGCAGGTCAGACCTGTATCGCCCCCGATTATGTGCTAGTCCATCACGAGATCAAGGATGCCCTAATTCTCAGACTTACTGAGACCATACACAGTTTCTATAGTTCCAATCCAATGGACAGTCCAGATTACGGTCGAATCGTGAATGAGCGTCAGTTCGATAGACTTACTCAATTAATCCATCAAGATCATGACTATGTGATTACTGGAGGCCATGCTGTTCGTGAAGATCTGTACATAGAACCTACCTTACTAGACATTACTTCTTGGGATGCTGCAAGCATGGAGAAAGAGATTTTCGGACCTCTCTTACCCATTCTCACATATGAGAAATTGGAAGATGCTATTACAACGATTACTCGGCGGCCCAAACCGCTTGCCTTATACCTTTTCACAGAAGATTCTATAGTAGAGAATGCAGTGCTGAGCCGAGTTTCATTTGGCGGGGGATGTATTAACGATACTCTCTCTCATGTAGCGAATCCTTATTTGCCATTTGGCGGCGTCGGTCAGTCTGGCATGGGTGGATACCACGGAAAGTACAGCTTTGAACTGTTCTCACACCGCAAAAGCATCGTCAAAAAGAAATCGAACAGCGAATTAGGTCTATCTTTTCCTCCCTTCCGGGGTCGGATCAAATGGCTAAGAAAGCTTATGAAATAAACAAAAAAGGACCGCCTAGGCGATCCCTTGTAACTGTTGATAATCATTCCTAATCCACTACTATATGATTTATTGATAGAAATCAATTAACTGACGAACAATCTCCGCTTCATCGAGTTCCACAACCGTCTGGAACTGAGGTTGGTCTAAAAGCTTCGCAATCTCCTCAGGGAACTCTTGTTCAATCTCACATAATATAATCGCTTCATCGAACTTGGCAGGATGTGCCGTAGCTAGCGCTACGGTAACCTCTCCGTCCATATGAGCATGTTCGTAAGCGGCAATACCACAAGCTGTATGCGGATCTAGTAAGTAATCATGCTCAGATTTATACTTCGCAATTAAATCTAGACACTGTTGGTTAGTGGCGCCTAGCGCTACAAATTCGGACTGAACCTTTAGTAGGTCCTCCCCGGTAATCACAATCTTACCTTCGGATTTAAGCTGTTCCATGTATGCAGATACCTTCTCCGCATCTTCGTTCAACAAGTAATATAAGTAACGCTCAAAGTTGCTTGCCACTTGAATATCCATCGAAGGGCTGTGGGTACTGCGGAAATCCCCAGGTTTGTATTCGCCTGTGCGCACAAAGCGTTCCAAAATATTATTTTCATTCGTTGCAATGATTAGCTTATTGACCGGTAATCCCATTTTCTTAGCTAAATAACCCGAGAAGACATTGCCAAAATTGCCCGAGGGAACACTAAAGTTAATTAGTTGTGGCTTGTCATTGCCTTGATTCACTTGCAAATAAGCATAGAAATAATAGACGGTTTGGGCTAGAATTCTTACAAAGTTAATCGAATTAATCGCGCGAAGATGGTGCTTCCCTTTGAATTTTAGATCAAAGAATAAGTCTTTAATAATCTTTTGACAATCATCAAAATTCCCTTTAACCGCTAGGTTAAGCACATTGTCATCTTGGACCGTAGTCATCTGAAGCTCCTGAATCTTACTCACCCGTTGATGCGGATGCAAAATACAAATCTTGATTCCTTCCTTCCCACGAACACCTTGGATAGCCGCCGCGCCCGTATCACCAGAAGTTGCACCCAAGATATGTATAATCTCTCCTTGTTTCTTCGAGACGTAGGAGTAAAATTCCCCCATGAACTGCAATGCCACATCTTTGAAGGCAAATGTCGGACCATGGAATAGTTCAAGTATATAAAGAGAATCATGTACTTTCTTAAGCGGAGTTACTTCTTTATTACGGAAACTGCTGTAGCTACGAGCGACCATAGCCCTAAGTTCATCTTTTGGGATTTCATCATTAATATATAGCGAAAATATTTCCAAAAATAATTGCTCATAGCTAAGTGATGCCCATGCCTGAAGTTGCTCACTGGAAACCACGGGTGTCTGCTCGGGAATCATGAGGCCACCGTCATCTGCCAGCCCCATTAGTACAGTATCAATGAACCCTTTAGGTTTTACATGTCCTCTAGTACTTACATACTGCATATTGTTTCCTCCACTCGCTTTTCTGAATTGTTTCTATTTTACCCTGCTACGGTGCTGCAACCAAGTGTTATTTTCAAAATGTCGTCTAAAGGGAGAAGAAATAGGACATGACTTATAGAAAAAAGCTCTACTTCTTATGGAAGCAGAGCTAGTATTGCAAACAAATATTAGGTTTGATATGCTTAGCGTACGTATAGCAAATAACCTCTTTGACCTAAGAGGCTAATTATTAGACAAGTCCTACCTTATCTAATCTATACGGTGACAACTCCATTCAGAACAAGGAGGTGACAACCATGGCTCAAGACGTACTGTGCGAAGTGAATTCTTGTCTTCACTGGGCAGGCGAGAATAAATGTGGAGCAACTTCCATTTACATCGTAGGTAATAGTCCAAGTAACACGAATACTTCTGAAGAAACAGACTGCAAAACTTTCGAAGCTAAATAAGGAATACTGGTGGAGGAACTGTGCAGGTTCCTCTTTCTTTTTTTATTTTATCAATAATGATAATTATTATCAAGCGCTAATATCACTTTTATTGTTATCGAACATAAAAGAGCCTACATTCTAAAGAATGCAGGCTCTTCATTCAACCCTTAGATTCTGCGATAACCCCTCGGAAGGATACCTGTTAGTTGGATTCTGCGAATCTCAGCGATCGTTAACAATTGATTGGTCGAAATGATCGACTGCACATCATTGCCATTAATCAAATCATCCAGATCACGCAGATTAGTGATGCCTCTATATACCCTAAAATTCCCTCTAAATCTTGTTCTAGAGAATAAGACTAACGTAGCATCTCGATTTATAGAGAAGAAGCGTAAGCTCTCCACTCCACCAAGAATGAAGTTCGTATTTCTTATTCCTAAATTTCCACGATACGTCCTGCTCAGTCCTCTAAAATTCTCATCTGAATATACCGTTAACCTTGGATAAATGATTTGTGTTGCCTTATTAGCCATAAAATATCAAGCTCCTTTCACTATAGAGTATGAGACTCTAGCAAGGATGGCTTGGATACTCTACACCGATTAAAAGTACATTTTTATTTTCTATAGATCTCCCTATAAAAGAAAGATATTGACGTACAAAATATTCCAGTTTATAATCCCAACTAAACAGGTGCGAATTATTTGTGAATATTGTTAACCAGACCACTGGAGACACCCCTTGCATAAAGAGTGCCTCTTTTTGTTATGCGCATAACTGGTAGTTACCACATTACCACTAGTCTTTTATACGAATAGGAGCGTGGTTCTCAATGGATCTGCTGCAAAGTCATGCCCCGCTTTACTACCAACTCAAACATTATATTAAAGACAAAATTAACCGCCAAGAGTGGTTGGTAGGTACAGCTATTCCTAGCGAGCGGCAACTTGAAAAGGCGTTCAGTCTAAGCCGTACTCCCGTTCGGCAGGCCCTAGGGGAGTTAGTACATGAAGGAATTCTTGAGCGAAGGCATGGGAAGGGCACTTTTGTAGCAGAACGAAAAATAACACAGACCACGACTTCACTCATTGGACTCCTTGAAAATCTACAGCGAAAACAGCTTCAACCCATCGTAAAAGTGCATGACCATCGCATTACGGCAGCACCGCAGGTCGTAACCGAATCCTTACATCTGCTTGCAGAAACTCCTATGATTCGTGTACAGCGTCAGATTTTAGTAGAAGAAATATGTGTTATCTTCGATGAGAATTATTTCCATGTCAATCTTGAGGACTATATGACGATAGAGAATCTCAAGCACCATACCGTGTTTGAATTGCTAGAGAAGAATGGAATTGAAATTCAGAAAGGATCTCAGCGCTATAGCGCTACGCTGTTAAACCCATCTATAGCTGAGCTTATGGATCTACCAATCGGTTCTCCTGCACTTCTTGTGAGTACGCTGCTGTTCAACACTCGCGGTATTCCATTACAGTATTCTATTTCGTACTGCCACCCAGAGCACTATGAACATGAGATTTTATTATCCCGCTAATGAAAAAGGAGAATAAAGATATGAATACCAAACCATGGGCCATCGGCTTGATAACAGTAATGTTAGGCGCTTCCCTAACTGCTTGCACGACAAAAAAAGATACTCCTTCTGCGCAAGAGGTTAGTTCTACGCCCAAGGATGCGAAAATTGAGCTGAATTTTGCCAATTGGATCTCTACAGAAGATGCAACCAAACCAGCTTATGAAAAACTAATCGCAGAATTCGAAAAAACACATCCGAAGATCAAGATCAAATCTGTGGGTATTCCTTTTGCCCAGTATAAAGATCAAGTTCTTGTCTCTTCTAAAGGGGGCAATGCACCCGATGTGCTTATGTCTAATCAAGGTTTTACTCCTGCATTCGTAGGAGCGAATGTAGTAAGTCCTCTCGAGAAATTAATTAGTGCTGACATCCTTAGAGACATTGTGCCTGCGAGTAAGAATGGGGTTACCTTCAACGGAGCAGTCTACGCCCTGCCTTGGACCCCACATCCAAATGCCCTCTTCTGGAACAAGACTTTATTCCAAAAAGCCGGCCTTGATCCCAATACACCACCAAAGACTTGGCAAGAACTGCTTCTGGATGCTCAGAAGATTACGGCCCTGAAGAGCAATGCAAGCGGAAGTCCTGTATATGGTCTAGGTGAAGCTACAAAAACAGGGTCTTACACTGGGCAAATGTTATACCGTCTCGTGCTCTCTAATGGCGGAAAACTTGTGGATGATCAAGGTACATTGGTCTTGGGTGAAGGGACAGCTCTAACGGATTCCCTGAATTATCTACGTCAATTATCCGTGCAGAAGATTACACCGGTAGGAGCGGAGATCAAAGATCTTCGGGGTATGTTCGCTAATGGATCATTAGGTTTCTTGATTGATGGAGATTTTGGCCGAAATAACTTCCGTACGATGAGCGGGAAAGGCGAAGCTTTTGATAAAGAGTGGGGAGTAACTGTGGTTCCAGTAAATAAAACGGGACGCTCGGAGACTGTCTTTACCGAACATCAGCTACTTATTGCTAAAGATTCTAAGCATGCGGATGCTGCTGCTGAATTTGTTAGCTATCTGGTCTCCAAAGATGCCCTTACTATCTATCATCAATTCAATGGAGTCCTCTCTTCGCTTACCTCCGTATCGGCCTTGCCTGAGCTGAACGAAGATGACTATGCCAAAGTATTCAATGAACAGATGAAGACAGCTTCGGCCTTCCCCACAGCCAATCCAAAATTCGATAATGCGATGAAAGAAGCATCGAATTTGAGTGTACTTGCTACGACTACCAATGAAGACATCCCCTCAATTATCGCCAAAGTTTTGCCTAAGATCCAAGCTTTATATCAAAAGTAAATCGTAACGGAGCCGTGTATATCATGAGAAAACGATGGACCCGAAGACGCAAGCAGCAGCTATTTGGCATGACCATGATTGTACCGGCTGCGTTGCTATTATGTATAACCATTGTCACTCCCTTATTTCGTTCAATCTATGCCAGTTTCCTGGATGATTCTCTGCTATCAGAGGATCATGCATGGAATGGTTTTCAAAATTACATAACGCTGCTCTCCTCTTCAGAATTCTATCATTCCTTACGTGTTACGCTATTGTATGTCATCTGTGTGGTTGGAATTGAGCTTATTCTAGGCACTATACTCGCCCTGTTGCTGCACAGCCAAATTCGGTTTCGTAGTTTTTTTCGCAGCATTATGCTTATTCCTTGGGCCATCCCCACGATTGTGTCCGCCGTTATTTTCTTGGTTATTTACAATGGAGACTATGGAGTATTGAATCAAATTCTAATGACAACAGGGATATCGGATCATAAATTAAATGCTCTGAATGATCTTACCCTAGCTCTACCCGCTGTGATGGGCGTAGCCATCTGGAGACAAACACCTTTAATGGCCATTATGATTCTAGCGGGATTACAGAACATTCCCGCCTCCCTGTATGAAGCAGCTACCATCGATGGCGCAGGCGCTCGTAGTTCTTTTTTTCATATTACCCTGCCATCCCTAAAGCCTGTACTTGCGAATGTGGCCTTACTTATGACGGTGAATAATTTCCAGATGTTTACGCTGTTCTATACATTAACGAATGGCGGTCCGGTCGGAGCGACAAAATCACTGGCGATACTCACCTATGAAACAGCTTTTGAACAATACGATCTGGGCCTGGGAGCTGCTATCGGTGTGATCTGGATGATTCTTCTGCTACTCTTTTCCATTCCACTGTATCGCATGGCTCACGCCAGCAGGGAAGGGTAGGAGGATGCCAACTATGAAATTTAATAAAAAAACTGTAGTTCAATCCTTCAAATATGGCTTACTCTTCATCTTGTTCGTGCTGTTCATGTTCCCTGTCTATTGGATCATCAATGTTTCACTACAGAATAATGCAGCCTTGTTCCAGTTCCCTCCTCACTGGGCTCCTCAGAATCTGTTCATAGAAAGTTACCGCATGGTGCTTGCCTCAGAAGAATTTCTAATGTTCTATAAAAATACCTTTATCGTCGCGGCAGGCTCCACCCTATTATCTGTACTAGTCTCTATTCTTGCTGGATATGGATTCTCCAAATTCCGATTTCCTAGCATGGGTATCTTGCTCGTGTTATTTCTCTCAACACAAATGTTCCCAGCCGTCACCCTGCTCATCGGACTCTATACGTTATATGGTTCACTAGGATTACTGAATACGTATGCGGCCCTCATCCTAGCATCTACAACTACTGCACTGCCTTTCTGCATAATGTTAATGAAAACGTTCTTTGATCATATCTCCAAGGAACTCGGAGAAGCTGCTGAAATGGATGGGGCTACGCAGCTTGGAACGTTAATTCGTGTAATTCTCCCCCTTTCCAAACCAGGAATTATGGCCGTATCCATCTATACGTTCCTAGTCGCATGGGATGATTTCTTATTTGGACTAACTTTAGTTAGTGATCTGGATATGCGGACGTTAAGCCCTGGACTCTCTCTTAAATTCCTTGGGGAATTTAGTTATAACTGGTCTGCGGCTGCTGCGGCTGCCGTAATAGCCACCGTCCCGCTGCTAGTGGTGTTCTTATTTCTTCAGCGATTCATGGTGGCCGGGCTATCTGCCGGCAGTGTAAAAGAATAACTAATTCTTATGAAAGTAGGACTGAGCAATATGGCTACTCTTCATCCACAAAAACCAAATATCATCGTGTTCTTTACGGACCAGCAGCGATGGGATACCACCGGAGTGCATGGTAACCCTATGGGACTCACACCGAATTTCGACCGATTGGCTACCTATGGAACCCATATTGATTATTCTTTTACCTGTCAGCCTGTATGTGGACCTGCTAGATCCTGTCTACAGACTGGGCACTATGCCACTAGTTCTGGTTGTTATCGCAATGGAATTCCGTTGCCTAATCATTTAGAGACCATCGCTGAGCTATTTCAGCAAGATGGGTACGATACCGGATACATTGGCAAGTGGCATCTGGCAGACGAAGAACCCGTCCCTGCCCCACAACGTAGGGGGTACGAATATTGGTTAGCTTCAAATATCTTGGAATTCTCCTCGGATGCTTATCATACTGTCGTCTACAACAATGACAATCAGCCGGTGAAGCTGCCAGGTTACCGGGTCGATGCACTTACCGATGCCGCCATTCGCTATATTGATGGTCATCAAGACGATCCCTTCTTCTTATTCCTGTCTTATCTAGAGCCCCATCATCAGAACCACAGGGATGACTATCCTGCACCTACGGGATACCGCGAACGCTATAATGGTGCTTGGCTTCCTCCAGACCTTGCTGCTCTTGGAGGTACGGTCCATCAGCATATCGGCGGATATTATGGGATGGTCAAACGGCTGGATGAAGCGCTAGGTCGAATTCAAGATGCTTTGAAAAGTCTGGATTTAGAGCAGAATACGATCCTTCTATTCACCTCAGATCACGGGAACCATTTCAAGACAAGGAACGAGGAATACAAACGATCGGGGCATGATAGCTCGATTCGTGTTCCTACCGCGATTACAGGACCTGGATTTTCTGGAGGAAAAAAAGTGCAGGAACTGGTTAGCCTTATTGACCTTCCCCCCACACTGCTAGATGCTGCAGGTATCAAGGTCCCTTCTCACATGCAGGGTAGATCCATCTTGCCTATTCTACGTGGACAGTCTCCTCTTCTATGGCCAGAGGAAGTGTTCATACAGATTAGTGAAAGTGAAGTAGGACGAGCAATTCGAACTAGAAAATGGAAATATGGCGTCATAGCTCCCGATCTAGATGGGTATACACATGAGGGTGCTGAAATGTACCAAGAAGCCTATCTTTACGATCTTGATGCTGATCCTTATGAACTTACGAACTTAATCGGCTGGGATTCCCATGATGAGGTCAGTGCCGTTCTACGTGAGCGGCTACTCCGCAGAATGGAGGAGGCGGGCGAAGCCCCCCCAACTATTGTGCCTGCTACTAAGAAAGATGGCGGACAACGCAAAGTAAGCGCTCAGGAAGCACGAGGCTAATGCCCATATTCAGGCTACGCAGGAGCTATGTAAAACCCCAAAAGATGAGCGATAGGTTCGCTTTATCTTTTGGGGTTTTGTTGTTATCTTTCACAGTATATTCCCTGTATGATCTAAGTTTTTACTATGCATGCTGTCTTAGATTAACTTTTTACACTTGTTGAGGGCGGCGTGATTCGGGCCTTCGGCGTATTTCTCCCTCTAGACACACCTCTGTGCTTGCCTTCCTGACTCTCCAGTCTACGGGAAAAGCGAGAAAGACTATAATTCACAATAAAATATAGAAGGGCTGCTAAGAAAAGTGTAGGGAACACTACACTGTTACCTTGTCCCATCACAATTTGAGCATTATGCATAAGTTCAGGAAGCGCAATAATAACAGCCAACGAAGTATCTTTTAATAGAGAAATAAACTGACTAACTAATGGAGGAACCATCCGTCTTAGACCGATTGGCAGCGTAACACAACGAAGTGTCTGTATCCGAGTCATACCTGAAGATTGGGAAGCCTCCACAATTCCCTTATTCACCGATGCTAATCCACTCCGCACAATTTCGCATATCATAGCGGCTTCAAATAAAGTTAAGGCAGTAACAGCCGCCCAGAATGGGGACATCTTCAGTCCAACTTGCGGCAAGGCAAAATAAGTGAAAAAGATGAGCAGCAGTAAAGGAAGATTACGAAGGGTCTCCACAATCAATCCGATAACCGGCGATACAATTGGAATATGGGAATACCGAACAACGCCTAGAGCTACACCTAAAATGAAACTGAATACAATGGCTACAGCTGCAAGCAGAAGCGTATACAGAAAACCTTCAATAACAAACTGCACATTATGCACGGAATAAGCTTGTGAGAAATCCATACCATTCAGCTCCCTTTAACCTACTCTAGCCATACGACGTTCTAAGACACGTGTCGCATAAGCTAAAGGGAAAGTAAGAATCAGGTAAAACATGCCCACGAAGATATAAGTATCCATCGTATTATACGTCTCCAAGTTCACCTGATCTGCAAAATACATCAAGTCCATTCCTGCCACCATACCTAGTATGGAAGAATTCTTCACAAGGTTCAGAAATTGATTGCTAATCGGTGGAATTACGATCTTAATTGCCTGAGGCAAAATAATAAACCGCATCGCCTGAGCGTAAGTTAAGCCCGATGAGATCGCCGCCTCTAACTGTCCTGTAGACACGGATTGAATTCCAGCCCGAATGGCCTCGGCAATAAAGGACGAGGTATAAATTGTAAGTCCCAAGGTGCCTGCCTGGAATCCGTTAAGCTGTATACCCACTGAGGGCAGGCCAAGATAAAAGATAAATACGACAAGCAACAGCGGAATGTTGCGGAAGAACTCTACATACGCAGTCCCTACACCTCGAAGAACCTTCACAGGGGATATGCGAAACACTGCGATCAGTGTTCCCAAGATAAAGCTGCCTACCAATCCTAAGAGACTTGCAAAGATTGTATATAGAAATCCTTCTAGATAATCTGCCCAATGCTGAGTGAGAACGGAGAAATCCATACTTTAATCCGCCGAAGGCTTCTCGCCAATCCATTTTTCATAGATCGCCGCATATTGCCCGTTATCTTTCAATTCTGAAATCGTATCATTTACTACTTGCAGTAAATCCGTATTCCCCTTCTTAGCCGCAATCCCATAAGGCTCATCTGTAAAAGTCCCGCCGACCACGGTATATCCCGGGTCCTGCTTGCTCATGCCATATAGAATTGCATTATCAGTAGTAAGAACATCACCTTTGCCTGCTTTGAGTGCTGTGAATGCTTCTTGATAATTCTCGAACTGAAGTACACTTAAGCCAGATACTTTATCTTCAATATTCTTGATTGAAGTTGCGCCCTTAACACCAATGACCCTCGTATCTTTTGTAATATCAGCAAGGCCTTTGATTTTGCTTCCTTGCTTCACAAGTAGGGATTGACCTGCCTTGAAATACACATTAGAGAAATCTACTTGTTTCTTCCGCTCGTCGGTGATGGTCATGGTAGCTATGATCAGATCGATATCTCCATTGTTAAGCAGAGGAATTCGCGTCTTGCTCGTTACTTCTTTTAATTCAAGCTTGTTTTCGTCTCCGAAAATTTTCTTGGCAATCGCTTTGGACATATCAATATCAAAACCGTCTACCTTTCCACTTGCGGTATCTTTTAATCCAAATAATTTTGTATCATACTTCACACCGACTACGAGTTTGCCGCGATCTTTAATGTCTTTCAGGCCGCTACTGTCCTTAGCATTACATCCTGACAATACAAGCGTAAGCGTTAACATCACTGTAGTCCCTAAGCTTAGAACATGATTCTTCTTCATTATGGTTACCCCTCTCATCTTCGTTTCATTAGTGATTAATGACTTTACTCAAAAATTCGCGGGCACGTGGCTGGTCAGGTTCAGCGAAAAATTTAGCGGGTGTAGTATCTTCCAGAATCCGTCCTTCATCCATAAAAATAATGCGATCCGCTACTTCACGAGCAAATCCCATCTCATGGGTCACCACCACCATGGTCATTCCTTCACTGGCGAGAAGCTTCATTACACTTAGAACTTCTCCAATGACTTCGGGGTCCAGTGCTGAGGTTGGCTCATCAAACAGCATAATTTTGGGTTTCATTGCAAGCCCCCGGGCAATAGCCACCCGCTGCTGTTGTCCACCAGATAACTCAGAAGGAAAAGCCTCAGCTTTATCACGAATTCCTACTTTTTCAAGATAGGTCATTGCTGTGCGCCGCGCTTCCTCCTTACTGATCTTGAGGACCTGTACCGGGGCTAGTGTAATATTATCAATGACTTTCAAATGCGGGTATAGATTGAAATGTTGAAAGACCATCCCAATACGTTTCCGTAGAGACTGAATATCAGCTTTGCTCTCATCTACTTGGGTACCGTCTACTTCGAGTTGTCCTTCCGTAACAGTTTCCAGCCGGTTGATACAGCGCAAAAGTGTACTTTTGCCGGAACCCGAAGGACCAATGACTACAACCACTTCTCCCTCGACGACGTCCAGATTAATGTTCTTAAGGACTTGGAAATCCCCATAATATTTATTGACCTGTCGAAATGAAATCATCTGTACACTCCGTTCTGAGAGTTATAAATCAACTCTATACCAACATAAATTAATACATATTTACAATTATATGTTAACAATCATAACTCAACTTTCTGTTTTTTTGAAACATTAAATTATATTTAAGGATGAATATGTAAAATAAAATGATTGAACGATATAAAAAAAGCCCATTTCCACCTAGACAGGGGAGTGGGCTTATTTGACTTATTATTTTGATCATTCTTTTTCAATCAATCTTGAACCGTTGTACTTCACTTTGCAGTTCTTGTGCCAATGAACTTAGACGCTCTGCCGCTGAAGATATGCCTACCATCTTGTTCACTTGTTTGTCAGAAGCCATCGCAAGGAGACGTGAATTTCCTGCAATATGCCTAGATAGTTCTTCTACACGTTCCTCAGATTGGATCATCTGCTCGGTTCCGGCTGAGATTTGTTCGGATGCTGCAGATACTTCTTGTACTTGCTCGGTGACCGTCTCAATGGAAGTCTGGATAGAATGGAATACTTCGCCTGCCTGACTTACAATCCGAATACCGGAACGTACTTCTTCCGCCCCTTTATCCATAGAGACTACGGCTCCTTCGATATTTTTGACCATATTGTTAATTAAGGAGGCAATCTCCTCTGACGACTGCGTAGAATGATCCGATAATTTCTTCACTTCGCCAGCTACAACGGCGAAACCTCTTCCATGCTCTCCTGCACGTGCGGCTTCAATAGAAGCATTCAGCGATAACAGATTAGTCTGACCTGCAATATCTCGAATTAGCTCTGTAATGTGGGCAATCTTCTTCGACTGTTCCCCGAGATCATTAATAATCTGAGAGGAGTCCTGAACACGTTCATCGATCGTCCCCATCTGACGTATCGTTAGTTTCATGAATTCGGTTCCTCGCGCACTATCATTCAAAGCACGTTCTGAGGAGGAAGCTACGGTCGTGGCTGAATCTGCAATCCGGTAAATGCTAGTCGCTGTCTCTTGTAGTGAGGTCTTGTTCTCATTCATCGAATGAACCTGACGCTCCGTAGCGCCAGAGATATCCATGACTGCTTCGCGCATCTGATTTGCGGTCTGCACAGCTTCTTCCGAACCTGTGGATAGTTCACTAGAAGCTGAGGCTACCTGTTGCGAACTTTCGCTGATCGTGTTGAGCAAGCTTTTTAAATTGTGTTTCATACTATTAAATGCTTGCGCCATCTGACCAATCTCATCTTTATTGTTCAACTGAATATCCTGAATGGTCAGATCACCCGCTGCAATCTGCTTAGCAGATGCAGCCAGTACCGTCACCGGTCTAGAGATCATTCGACCGAATACATAAGCAATCAGAGCACCGATCAAAAAGGCTAGTATAGATACGCCAATTACAGTATTTTTTACATTGTTGACACTTCGGCTGGTATCGGCCGCGGTCTGATCCAGCATCTTCTTCTGTAGCAATTCTAAGCTACTCGCCTTATCAGCAAGGGCTTTAGCCATGGGTACACATTGCTGCTGTACCATGCGTGTATATACGTCAATCTGATTTTTTTGTTTGGCCGCTATAATATCTACTGTTACACTAGCATACTTAGCTTCCAAATCTTTCAGCTCACTAAGAACAGCTTTGGTCTGTCCCACCGGAAGTTTGTTATCCAGTTGCTTCAATTCATTAGCAAAAGAAGCGCGCCCTTGTCTATAGGCATCAAGTTGTTCATTGTCTCCCGTAAGAAGATACCCTCTAAGGTCCTTCGCTTGCTTGGTCACAATATATTGTAATTCTTTGGCCGACAAAATATTGGTGACCTGATTATTCAACAAATGTGAATAAGACTTATTTATAGTGGAGAGCTGGACGTAGCTGATCGTGGCCACAATCAGGGTCAGGAGTATAGTTACTGCAAAACCACTGAACAGCTTTTTTCTTATATTCATATGTATTTCACCTTTCTTGTAAAAATTAGTATGTAAGTTCTATTTTTACCCATTCAATATTATAACTTTCGTCCCCTCTCAACGAATAATATACCCTATTTTTAGGCATAGAGAATCATTTTTTTGTTAAATCTGGCGATATGTTTATATTAACGGTAGTTTTCATAGTTTAGTTCAGTCTTCCACGAAAAAAACATAAAAAAGACCCTTCTACTCAACATGCAGTAGAATGGTTCTCCTTTTTTGCATAGCTATTTTAGTTATACCACTAAGTTCGTAATGCCCAATTGCTTCCGGATAACAAAATTATAAATGTGCCCAACTAACTAAGCTCATATCCCTCATTTTGATAGGATAGCATACATATGAAAAAAGCCCTAAAATACAAGCATCAGTATAAGCTGATGTTTGTATTCTAGGGTATTTCCATCAATGATATGTAGTTGGCATAGGTGTATGTATTTATATTACTATCTAGTTCTCGTACTAGAGGTTTGAATTTTCTCTTGTAAAATATCTCGGAAGCTACGGTTTTTATCTACCTCGTCTTTTTTGGTCTGTGTCACCGTTTGGGGTCTGAACGATGGATAGGGATAATAAGCTCCAATCTCATGGACTTTCAGGCTCATACAGTAATCCTCCTGATTTGATAGGTTTAAGTAATTTCTCAAGTATTATGTACCCTGAACTCCAAGATGGTAAACCTTTTTTGGCGAAAACAGGAGAATAGAGCCAGTTATTTAATAATGTATTCGGGTTATTTTAGAAGGCATAAGAGGTAAGGGCTAGAGATATTAATTGCAACCCTGTCCATATAACTGCAAAGAAAGACCGAGGTCAGGGACCTTGGTCTTCCACATCATTAGGACTTCTATGCTATTGGGTAACGATTCCATCAAATAGAACAGGGACATCCATCCAGATTGTGTTCAAATATTGTTCAGCTTTTTAATATACCGTTACTTTCACCGATGTTGTCTTACCGCCATACGTCGCAGTAAGCGTCGTTGTTCCTTTTTTTATCCCCGTGAATTCACCTGCTTTGTCCACACTTACAATGGAGGGATCATCCGAAGTAATCTCAGCATTTTGAGTGACATTATAATCTTTGCCTTCCTTTTTAGCGAGAATCTGAGTAGACAAGGTCTTGCCTACGGAGATACTGTACTCCTCATCACTGAATGCTATAGATTCTGTTGCTGCGTTAGGCTGACCCGGAGGGTTCTCACCCTCGGTAGAGAGATAGGTCAATTTGAGTGAAAAATCATTTGTTGGTTCAAAGTAATTTATGTTGGATATGAGTATAATGCCATGATTGACAGCTTTAGAATCCACATTACGGGATTCTAAAGGGGTATAGGATTTGAGCTCCCCGTTCGCCTTCGTTATATATACACCTTCATTGCAAGCAAAGACATAACCTGCTCCATACACAGGTTGAATTGACCTGCAGTACCCCGTTCCAATATTTTTATCCCATTCTTCTTGTCCATTTTTGTCGAGCTTCAGAAGATTGAAGCTATCACTATTAACATAATGTTGGATTACCACGCCTCCATCAGATGCGAGTGCCATACTGGGTCTAATTTGGTTAGACTTTTTTTTCCATATTATTTGACGGGAAGAATTTAATTTCCAAATTGTTGCTTCCTTTTTTTCTGCTTCTTCAGCGCCTATAACATAATAATTCCCCTCAGCATCTTCAAGAATAGAGTAAAGTGTTCCATCTTCTTGAAGTAGAGCTCCAGAAGGCGAACTAGAAACAGCTAAATAATCCCACTCTTTCACTCCATCCGAATTATATTTTATAAGTTTTGTTGTAGTATACTCAGAACCATTATAACTACGAAGAGCTAGCACTATTCCGTAATCATTGGTCTCTATCATAAAAGGCACTTCTTGACTTGAATCTTCTTTATTAAGAATTGTCTCCCACATTACAATCCCATTCTTGTCTAATTTAGCTATATAAAAACTTCGTAATCCATTTTGATCCTGGAAAGAACCTCTTAAAATAAAACCTCCGTCCCGAGAAACTATTGCATCACCAAAAGAAAAATTACTATACTTGTCGGGTGAAAAAAGTCTTGACCAAATAATGTTTCCCTGCATATTTATTCTTGCCAAATAAAATTCTTGTTTTCTTGTATATGGGGTGCTATATAAGCTATTGTAGCCAACCAAGCTTATAATGCCTGATTGCTCTCTTATTTGAGTATTAAAAACGTGAATATTAGGGTAATATTTGCTCCAAACCACTTCTGGATCGTTGACCGCTGCTGAAGCTGGGCTACTTAAGATCCCTATACTTAGTAGTACACCTAACAAAATCCCTGTCACTGTCACTCTCACGTTCCACATGTTCCATTTCTTCATCAACTAAGCCCACATCCTTCTCTATTATTGTGATGGCATACATATGAAAAAAGCCCTAAAATACAAGCATCAAGTATACCCTGGTGTTTGTACTCTAAGACGTCTCCATCCATTCTTATGTAGTCTAGTAGAATATTGCGGAAGCTAAATTTTGCTCTTAAATCCTCTTTTCTTGGCCCTTTGTCACCGTCTGGGATGCGCACGATTAGATAAGGATAACAAGCTCTGATTTCATCCATCTTCAAAGATTTACATCAAACCCCCTGAACCCTTTTGATCTGACAGGATTGAGGTTTCTTCATCATTATGCATTCTGCAATTTAAGAATGTAAACCTTTTTAATCCAAAATAGTTATATATATCCATTTAATGCATTACCTCTCTGGGTCACTTTGGTTAGGTCTGTGAAATTAGGGCCAGAGCCATCATGTACAACCCTGGCCTTAGTAACTGCAAATAAAGCCCAAGGTCAGGGACCTTGGGCTTTAATATGCTATTCTTTCAAAAGATATGCTATTCCGTTACGATGCCATGGACTAGTACAGGGACATCTGCATGATCTGCAATGTGAATATTGTCGTAAATCATTTGAATGACATCTTCTACCTGTTCACGGTTGGCATGAATAGTCACGAGGGATTCGCCTACTTTCACAGCATCCCCAATCTTCTTATTCAGCATAAGTCCTACCGCAAGATCAATTTCCGATTCCTTGGTTGCGCGGCCTGCTCCAAGAAGCATGGCTGCTGTTCCAATCTCATCGGCTATAATCTCAGCTACTACCCCATCTTCACGGGAAGGAACTTCGATTAGATACTTAGCTTGAGGTAATTTCTCTGGATGATCGACGATGGAAGGGTCTCCACCTTGGTTACGAATGAAGTCTTTGAATTTCTCAAGGGCTTTCCCATTATGAATCACTTCACGAAGCATCTCTTCTGCCTCTTCTAAGGACGAAGCTTTACCCGCCAAGTATACCATTTGACGCCCAAGCGCTAAGCACAGTTCTTCAAGATCTGCGGGTCCCTGACCTTTTAAGGTGTCAATCGCTTCCTTCACTTCAAGCGAGTTCCCGATTGCGAATCCTAGGGGCTGGCTCATATCCGAAATCACGGCCATCGTCTTCCGGCCTACATTGTTCCCAATGCGTACCATAGCGCTAGCCAGTTCCTTCGCATCTTCCGTAGTTTTCATGAATGCGCCCGCTCCGGTTTTTACATCCAGCACGATAGCATCTGAACCTGCGGCAATCTTCTTACTCATGATAGAACTTGCAATCAGAGATACGGCTTCCACCGTAGCGGTTACATCCCGAAGCGCATACAGCTTTTTGTCCGCAGGGGTGATATTACCCGTTTGTCCAATGACAGCAATTTTATGTTCATTAACAAGTTGTGTGAATTCATCTTTCGTAATCTCCACATGGAAACCTTCGATTGCTTCGAGCTTGTCAATTGTACCGCCTGTGTGACCTAGACCACGCCCAGACATTTTGGCAACAGGAATATCGAGTGCTGCGACTAATGGAGCAAGAACCAACGTAGTCGTGTCACCTACTCCGCCTGTTGAATGCTTATCTACTTTGACGCCTTCAATTGCAGACAGATCAATCGTCTCGCCTGAATTCACCATCGCCATGGTCAAATCTGCACGTTCACGTTCATTCATATCTTTGAAATAAATCGCCATCGCTAAGGCACTAACCTGATAATCGGGAATATCGCCCTTCGTATAGCCTTCAATAATAAAGTTGATTTCTTCTGTGGTGAGTTCTTTCCCATTCCGCTT
Organism: Paenibacillus shirakamiensis; assembly: GCF_017874255.1. Lineage (GTDB taxonomy): Bacteria > Bacillota > Bacilli > Paenibacillales > Paenibacillaceae > Fontibacillus > Fontibacillus shirakamiensis. Next base: position 276,326 of record NZ_JAGGLD010000002.1, read on the forward strand.
TTTCTCTATTAGATCAACCATTCTCATGGGGGCACACTCCTTTTGTAAGTATAGATATAATTACAACGAGATTGCAGTATCCAATGCTACTTCTAACATCTCATTAAATGTAGTCTGACGCTCTTCAGCCGTCGTCTCTTCACCCGTCAACAAGTGATCGCTTACGGTAAGGATGGTGAGTGCATTTACGCCATATTTTGCAGCTAGAGTGTAAAGTGCAGTTGTCTCCATTTCAACAGCGAGCACGCCATAATCCATCATTTTATTGCTTACTGTATTATCGTCCCGGTAGAAAATGTCTGAGCTCAGAATGTTACCTACATGTAGCTTCAGACCTTTCTCTACACCACGATCATAAGCCGCCTTAAGCAATGGGAAGCTCGCAATGGGAGAGAAGTCCCATCCACCGAACAGATTCTTATTCAAGCTTGAATCGGTAGAAGAAGCTTGAGCAAGAATGACATCACGAACTTTGATATGCTGCTGCATAGCACCACACGTACCTACTCGAATCAAATTTTTCACGCCGTAGTCTTTAATGAGTTCATTAGCATAGATGCTGATGGAAGGAATACCCATACCAGAACCTTGAACAGAAATTCTCTTACCTTTATAAGTACCTGTGAATCCGAGCATGCCGCGAACTTGGTTATAACAAGTTACATCTTCCAAATACGTATCTGCAATATATTTCGCACGAAGTGGATCTCCCGGTAAAAGAATCGTTTCTGCTACGTCGCCTTGTTGCGCATTAATGTGAACACTCATGTGTACATCCCCCAGTAAATAATAATTTTGTTATCATTCGCTCATCACTGTCTTATTTCAAATCTGCCAAGAAGCTAGTGCCATGCTCAGGCATAGTTACTTTAAAGTTATCCGCAATTGTAGCCCCGATATCTGCAAAAGTCTCACGTAAAGCAAGCTCTGATCCACCTTGGAAACGCGGAGAGTATACCAATAAAGGTACAAATTCACGTGTATGATCCGTGCCGCGGTACGTAGGATCATTCCCATGGTCTGCGGTGATGATTAAAAGGTCATCGTTCGTCATTTTCGCAAAGACCTCAGGCAGTCTCGCATCATAATCTTCAAGAGCCTTCCCATATCCCGCAGGATCGCGGCGATGTCCATAAAGCGCATCAAAGTCTACTAGGTTCAAGAAGCTGATCCCTTTGAACGGTTGATCCAGCACTTCGATCATCTTGTCCATGCCATCCATATTAGAGATAGTGCGGATGGCCTGAGTTACGCCTTCGCCATCATAAATATCAGAAATTTTGCCAATAGCGATAACATCTAAGCCAGCATCTTTGAGTTCATTCATCGTTGTGCGGCCAAAAGGCTTCAAAGCATAGTCATGACGATTCGCTGTACGCGTGAAGCTGCCCGGTTCGCCGATGAAAGGACGGGCGATAATGCGGCCTAACATATATGGATCATCTAGCGTAATTTTACGGCAGAATTCACAGATCTCATACAGTTCTTTCAAAGGAACCACATCTTCATGCGCTGCAATTTGCAGCACGGAATCCGCAGAAGTATATACAATCAATGCGCCTGTCTTCACATGTTCTTCGCCTAGCTCATCGATAATCTCTGTTCCTGAAGCTGGTTTGTTACCGATGACCTTGCGGCCTGTCTTCTCTTCAATACGCTGAATCAGCTCATCTGGGAATCCATGCTCGAATACTCGGAAAGGCGTAGAGATGTTCAGACCCATGATCTCCCAGTGACCTGTCATCGTATCTTTGCCACTGGAAGCCTCTTGCATCTTTGTAAAGTAAGCTTGGGGCTGTTCAGCCTTAGCAATACCGTGTATTTCTTCAATGTTGGACAAACCTAATTTCGCACTATGCGGCATATGAAGTCCGCCTGTAGCATGGGCAATATGCCCTAGCGTATGCACATCAAAATCATCAAAATCTGCAGCATCTGGCGCTTCACCAATACCTACAGAATCCATAACAAGTACGTGAATTCTTTTAAAATTATCCATAGTTATCGTTCCTCTCGCTTCTGATGTTATAAGAATAATCCTGCAACTGTCGCTGACAGTACACTAACCATCGTAGCACCATATAGCAGCTTAAGTCCAAAACGGGCTACCACATTCCCTTGCTTTTCATGCAGACCTTTCACGGCTCCTGCAATAATACCAATGGAAGAGAAGTTCGCAAAGGATACCAAGAACACGGATACAATACCTACGGTATGGGCAGATAATGCAGTATGCTTACCTAGTTCAAGCATAGCTACGAATTCATTGGATACCATTTTGGTCGCCATAATACTTCCTGCTTCCACGGCCTCATGCCAAGGTACACCCATAATGAAAGCAAACGGAGCAAATACGTAACCTAACAACTCTTGGAACGAAATACCGAAGATACCGTCGAAGATTCCGTTAACCATAGCAATTAGTGCTACGAAACCAATCAGCATCGCAGCTACGGTAATCGCCACTTTGAAGCCGTCCATAATATACTCGCCTAGCATTTCGAAAAATGATTGTTTCTCTTCTTCTTGGACTTCCAGAATGTCTTCTTCTTTATCCACCGTGTAAGGGTTAAGAATGGAAGCGATGATGAATCCGCCGAATAAGTTGAGCACGAGTGCCGTAACTACATACTTAGGGTTGATCATCGTCATATAAGCGCCGACAATGGACATCGAGACTGTAGACATCGCAGAAGCACATAACGTATATAGTCGATGTTTAGGTAACAATCCAATCTGTTTCTTTACCGAAATAAAGACTTCTGATTGACCCAAAATAGCGGAAGCCACAGCGTTGTAGGATTCCAGTTTACCCATTCCATTCACTTTACTCAAGATAAGCCCAATGTACCGAATAATGAAAGGTAAAATCTTGGTATACTGTAGTATTCCAATCAACGCGGAAATGAAAATGATTGGCAGCAGCACCGATAAGAAGAACGGAGATTGTCCTTCGTTTGCAATACCTCCAAATACAAAATTAACACCCTGCATGGCATAAGCTAGGAGATGATCAAATGTAGAAGCAAATCCCTTGATCATAAATTCACCGACACCTGTGTTCAGCAGTACAAAAGCAAGGATCGCTTGCACAATAATCATGACTAGAAGCGGTCGATAACGAATCTTCCGTCGATCATTACTCGCTAGGAAGGTAAGCACAAATACCATCAATATCCCTACAATAGCTATTAAGTATCTCATGTTGTATTTCTCCCATAGTTAAATTGATTGGCACTTCCTATGAAGCGCTTACAGCTGGCATAAAAAAGAAAGAATCCCGTAGGATTAATTCTTTTTGTCCATGTCCTCCGCCTGAAATGCTCCAGGCAGAAGTCGATCCATCGTCCATTGTTCCGTATTCCCATGAAGATTTGTCAGGAAAATCTGAGTATCTGCATCGCAGAATTCAGCCAGCACTTGACGACAAGCTCCACATGGAGATACAGGCCCTTCCGTATCTGCAACGATGGCAATCGCTTCTATTTTCTTATTTCCTTCGGAGACTGCTTTGAAAATAGCTGTACGCTCTGCACAATTTGTAAGTCCATATGAGGCATTTTCGATATTACATCCTCTGTAAACTTGCCCACCCGCTAGTAAAGCTGCACCTACTGGAAAGTTAGAATAAGGTACGTATGCCTGTTTGCGAGCCTCAATGGCTTCCTGAATCAATTGATCTTTCATGGACGAATCCTCCTAGAACCTGATGTACTTTAGTAAGAAGATGTAGATTGACCACCCTGCATAATTTTAACACCTGAACTTGCTCCGATACGTGTAGCGCCTGCTTCAACCATTTTGTTCATGTCTTCCAGACTACGTACCCCACCCGATGCTTTAACGCCTACGTCCTTACCTACAGCTTGACGCATCATAGCGACATCTTCTGGCGTTGCTCCACCTGTGGAGAAACCGGTTGAAGTCTTCACAAAGTCAGCTCCAGCAGCAACAGCAAGTTTGGAAGCGCGAACTTTCTCTTCATCGGTAAGCAGACATGTCTCAATAATGACCTTTACGATTGCTTTGCCTGAAGCTGCATTCACAACTGCGCGGATATCTTTCTCTACTAAATCGTCATTACCGTCTTTCAGCGCGCCAATATTAACGACCATATCTATTTCATGAGCTCCGTTCGCAATCGCGTCTTGCGCCTCGAATGCTTTAACTGCTGTAGTCGTAGCACCTAAAGGGAAACCAATTACGGTACACACTTTAACATCTGTACCTTTCAATTGTTCTGCTGCATAGACCACCCAAGTAGGATTCACGCATACGGAGGCAAAATGATATTGCTTCGCCTCTTCTACAAGCTTGCTAACTTCCTCTTTGACAGCATCTGCACGAAGCAGTGTATGATCAATAATTCCTGCGATTTCCATGAATGAAGTCTCCTTTTTCCGTAACTAGTTTTGATTTCACCGTTATCATAGCACAGCCTTGAACAATTGTAAATTTGATGTTGAAATTATGTTCACGCCTTAAATTAAGCACTAATTATAGGTAGTATGCTCATAAAAAAACTGCCGTATGTCTACGGCAGCCAAATTACAGAAGTAATGCCCTCGCGGTATATTGATCCGTTATAAGAACATTTGCATACTTCCCTTTTAAAGCCGCTCTTATGGCTTCAATTTTACGATGTCCCCCTGCTACGAGAATGGATTGCTCTTTTGTACGCAGATCCGATAATTCAATCCCTACAGTTCTGGCATTAATTTCTTCACTACAAATAGTTCCTTCCGCATCAAAAAATCGGGAGCAAATATCACCTACACCTTCTCGTTGCAACAATTCCTGTTCTGCCTGACTAAAATACCCTAACCGAAAGAGAAGAGCGTCTTCTTTGACCGTTCCTACAGTGAACACCGCAATATTCGCTTGCTTGCCCAGCTGGGTAATGCGGTGAATGTGGCGGTCTTGCTCCACCATTTGTTTCACTTCAATATTATCGAAAATCACCGGTAGGGGCATATAACTTGCCGCCGTGCGAAAAGCTTCTGCGAACAAATTCACCGTCTCAGCAGCATACGTATGAATATGTGAATGACTTACGCCACCTTTTAGCTGAACGACTTCTACGCCTTTGACTTGTTTGGGTTGAAGCTGAAGCGCAACAGCGTGCATCGTCTTGCCCCATGTAACTCCGATAATATCTTTATCCTGAACCGTCTCATGAAGGTAGTCGGCCGCCCTTTTGCTAATATGTTGTTGAATAATCTGATATTCATTCATAGGCGAGTAAGCAATATGTACCTGATCCATCTCATACTTATGCTGAATTTCTTCACCTAGTGCACCTAAATCTTCTAAAGGATCAATAATATTAATCTGTACATATCCTTTTTCCTTGGCATACTGCAACAGTCTAGATATCGTGGGACGAGAGACACCCAGTCTTGTCGCAATATCTTGCTGGCTGTAATCATTCAAATAATATAATCTCGCCGCTTCAATACTTAATCGCTGTTTTTCCTGTTCCAAGTAGATGCCCCCCCTTTCCCATGATTCCATTTCGATCATCCGAGAATTCCCATCTAAACATCATTATAACGAATAAATGAAGGTCGTGGAAATGAATCTAATCTACTGTACTCAAATCTTGCAGAAACTGCCGTTGGACTTTCCCTTGCACAGCACCTGCTTGGACCCATTTCTCCATTTCTTGCTGAGGGTGTTGAGATTGTAGTAATTTTCTTATATTTGCTTCTAGATTGGCCCGATAATCCGGATTCTTCATGGATTCTCCCTGCATGGTCTGCATAAGTTGCATCCAGTCTGGATCAGAATCTCCACCCATGAGCTGTGGATATTGCTCAGCCAACCTTACAACTTGTGCCCATGAATCTCCATTTAATAAAGCAGCTGCCAAATAATTACCGATAAAGCGATGATCATGATCTATGGTCATTACTTTCTTGAATATCGCTATTGCTCTTGCAACTTCCCCCTGTTTAAGTAGCGCCGAACCATATAGGGAAAGTTCATAACTGTTATCCTTATCTTCCGTTGATTCTTGATAGGTAACTAACAATTTTTGATAGGTGATATACGAAGCGTGAAATTCACTCCACATATGCCGATCATAATAATAATTCAAAAGTCTGAATTGATTGTTTTTTTCAGAGGGATTCAGTTCCAATAACTGCTTCCGATAGGGAAATGCTTCTTGCTCTGTAATTGAACGATCTGCTCTCGACGCGCGAATGACCTTAGCGTCATACAGTTGCAAAATCATTTGTAGATTATGAACATTGAAGGGGTTTTGCTTATGATCTTCCTTGTATCTTTTCATCGCATCATCTAATTTCCCTTGCAATACCAGTTGATCCGCAAGAGTTAATGTTCGCTCCTTGAGCGAGAAGAAAGGGAGCTTCCCCACGGTGTCTGTATCCAATCGATAGCCATTGCTGCTAGTCATTATATGTCCCTGAGCATCATAAGCTTCTACCGTCCACCACATGTTCCCATTCGGGTTAGAGAATCCTAATATCGATAACGAGTCTGGCTTTCCATCCTTGTCATGGGAGGATATCCCCGTAGACTGGTTATAAATTTGTTCCACAGGCACAGAAAGTTCACTGTCTTTAATATGCATTTTGAAAGAGGAGCCTATAGATCCCCCATCCGTGCCTAGCCATAATGAAATATTATAATAGCTTGCCCCAGGTACAGAGGTCCATGAAAAATGAACATTCTTACCGGTTATCGTCTCATGATTACTAGGAGATGTAATTTCCATAAGGGGATGAAGTACAATATTTTTTGTTATTTGTTGACTACGTCCGGCTTTTATCCAGTCATCGTCTGATCTTGCCCACATATAGCCGTTCATTTGCTCATAATCAAATCCTGCTTCTAGTTGATAATTCCCAGGAAGAACACCATAAAACTTATATTCGCCTCGTTCATTAGAGACCGTCTCATACATCTCTGAACTAGTCAGACTATGATTCAAATCACTAGCTTCCCGGAGATACACGCCCACCCCCGCTATAGGAGTACCATCACTGTACTTCACCATACCCGTTACTTGAGTAACTGTAGCCTCTTTATGAACCAATTCTTTATCTAAGGTAAGCTGCATTCGTACAAGCTGCTTAAATGCTTCATCTTCAGAATTCGAACTGGCAACAGGATCCTGAAATTGTTGTTTATATTCGGTCATGTTCTGTGTAACCCATTTCGATGCTTCTCTCCATTGATGATCTTGAAGAAGTAGCTTCATCTGAATGTCAACATACTGGACGAAATACTCCCTATTCAGCGTCTTCGAACCTGAAGGTGGAAAAATTTGAAGCACCTCACGGGCTTGCACAAATTGTCCCTGTTCAAACAGACTTTGAGCGAGGTTCACAGCAATACTTAATTTGTAAGCAGCGTATTCTCCTGGTATCCTGGACTCTCCTTTCCGGAAAGTCTCCAAACTTTGATTCGGCTGCCCTTTGCTATAATACAAATTGGCAAGCTTTTTAATAGCAGACACATAGTCTATTTCTTTACTAGGTACATGTTCTACATAATCTTCAAGCAAAGATATTTTCTCATCTGTTGTGAGGGGTACGGGGGTTTCTTCTTTAATAGACGTTGTCATATTTCCAATATGAAGCGGATACGCTCGATTAGAAGAACCTGTATTCTTAATAATAAATTCCTCAACTCGTTGCCATTTTTGTTCTAAGGTAGTGCTGCTTTGAATTATGCTGAACGTACTTTTATCTTTTTCAGCCTCTAACTGATCTTTTTGAACCTTGTCCCCATTCTGTGCCTCAAACTTAGGAATTATATAAAAATTAAATATCAACACAGTTGCCACCGCTAATATCATCCATACAATCAGGTACTTCAATTTAATTCTGATTTTCAAGGAGTCTCACCGCTCTTTCATAATCCCGCTGCCAATATGTGTTTCCTCCTGCTTCTATTAAAGCACCCCGATCCGCAGTTATCATCTGAATTTGGGGTTGACCCTGATTCGAATACTGTCGCCAAGGAATGACTACAAGGAGGGCCATGAGGAGGAATATAGATATAGCTGGAATAAAAGAGAGTTCGATGTCTCGGTTTAACAGCTTCTGAATATGGCCTAACCTACTTTGGGGATGTGTGTGTTGTAGGACTTTATCATAAGCTGTGAAATGAACTAAGCGCTGCTCCTCATCAAAAAGTGCTTTGATACTAAGTTGTGCCTTGATATGAACTTGTTCTTCATACTGTATTTCTTTCGCAAGTATTTTATTAATTTGTTTTTTAAAAAGATGTTCTCCATGATATTTAGTATCTGTTCCTGCATTAACAGTATTTTTATGTACAACGCCCTGAACTAGCTCTGATTCAGCCTCGTTCCCTCCATCATCGGATGCTTTCCCCATCCCGCAATTCCTCCTTTTCAATTAAAGTTTTAAGTTGCTGTCTTCCCCGGACTAAGCGAGCTTTCACCGTATTCTCATTGCATTTCAAGTGACTAGCGATTTCTTGTACCGTAAATTCGTTGTAGTAATAAAGAATAAGGGCTTCACGATAAATATACTTGAGTTCCTGGATTAGGCTACTTAATCTTCCTTTCAACCACATTCCAAGAACAATATCTTCGGGACCTGCAACACTCTCTTCTTCTAAAGTCAGCCACACCTCATCAGAACTAGGAAAGAGATGTCGCCAGCTCCAACTTCGCTGTTTTTCTCTACATCGGTTCACGGCAATCCGAATCAGCCAACTTCGCAGTTTGTCCGGTTCTTTCAATTGATGGATACGCTCATAAGCCCGAACAAACGTATCTTGCACAGCTTCTTCCGCCGCTTGTTGATCTCGAAGTAGCAGACAAGAGGTCCTTAATAATTCGGTGCCGTACTGATCCATTAAGACTCGAAGTGCCTTTTCATCTTTTCTATGTAGACCTTCAAATATATTCAGACTGGCTCCTTCCCCCTTTCTCTTAAGAAGATGCTAGCTAAGATGATTTAGGTTGCATTATTTTCCAAGCGATCTAAATATTTTTTGCATACTTAATAAATTCCTTAGCAGCCGCCGTCATCGGTCTATCTTTTCGATAGACAAGTGAGATAACAGGCCCTTCCAGCAGGTTGCCTGGCAGAGGAGCGGTTCGGATTCTACCTCCCATATCCATATTCTCCAGCCCCCTTTTTGTAAAAAAGGAAATGCCGGTCTTGGCCTGCACAGCCATCTTTACAGCTTCAAGAGAGTCCATAGTTACCGAATTCCACAGATTAATCTGGTTTGCTGCAGCCCAACGTTCAGAATATCGCCGAATAAAGGACCCTTCTGCATGTTGAATGAATCGCTCCTGAGCAATTTGATTCACTTCAATTTTCCGAAGCGCATTGAACGAATGTTCTTCCGAATATATTAAAACGACATCGTCACGATTCAGTAGGTCACATTGCATTTGCTCGGGTAGTGGTTCATCCGACGTATGCAGTATAGCCACATCGATCTCCGCTTGTTGCAGCATCCGAATGACCTCTTCATCTGGACGAATCGTCATCTCTAAATGTAAGCCCGGGAATTTACGCATGAATTGTCCTGCGGCCACAGGCAAATAATAATTACCTGGCATCAGTCCTCCCCCAATACGTAATGTTCCTCTTTCCAAATTGTCGAAATCCTCCATGGCATGAAGCGCTTCTTCTGTTAATGCTGTGATTTTGTAGGCGTAACTATAGAAAGCTTTGCCCGCTTCCGTTAAGATCACCCGACCTCTTCGCATCTCGAACAGCGTGAGCCCAAGTTCCTCTTCTAGACTCTTCATATGAAACGTGACTGTAGGTTGTTTGAGATTTAATTCCCGAGCTACATCCGTAACCTTTTTATACTTATCTATTAAAACTACAATCTTAAATTTAATATAATTCATAACAAATTCGCCTCTTTTCGACCATTTTATAGTATTTTATAGCACCTTATAGATTTATTCTATATAATCATCAATTTTTTATTTGATATTTTATCTTTGATTTTACAAACTACTGAATTTCGAATGATGAATGGGCACTATACTTTGAATTGTTGGTTGGTTATTCCGACAAAAAAACAAAAACACGATTAGGGGAGAATACAAACCATGAAATTAAAAAAGACGTTCCTTACGGTTCTTACATTAGCTTTCACTCTATCTCTTACAGCTTGTGGTACCAAAGACACGGCGACAACGGACAGCAATACCAGCGGAACAGATAAGCCAGCGCTTAGCGGCTCCATTCTTGCGTCAGGTTCTACAGCGCTTCAACCGCTTGTTGATCAAGTTGGCAAGAAATTCATGGATAAAAATAGCGGCGTATCTATTCAAGTACAAGGCGGCGGAAGCGGAACAGGCTTAACGCAAGTATCTGGCGGACAAGTTCAAATCGGTAACTCTGACGTATTTGCTTCTGAGAAAATCAAAGACGAAGCTGCTGCAAAAGCACTCGTAGATCACCAAGTAGCTGTAGTAGCAATCGCAGCAGTAACTAACCCAGAAGTTGGCGTGAAGAGCCTAACTAAGCAACAACTCGTTGACATTTTCACAGGCAAAATCACGAACTGGAAAGAAGTACAAGGTAAAGATGTTAAAATCGCCATCATCAACAGACCAAGCAGCTCTGGAACACGTGCTACTTTCGAGAAATTCGCTCTGGGAACCAAAACAGAAGATTTGAAAGGTTCGATCCAAGAAGATTCCTCAGGTACAGTGAAGAAGCTGGTAACTGAAACACCAGGCGCTATCGGATACCTTGCACTTTCTTATATCGATGATAAAGTAACTGCTCTTCAATATGATGGCGTGGATGCTAATGTAGACAACGTTATTTCTGGTAAATACCCAGTATGGGCATATGAGCATATGTACACTAAAGGCGAGCCAGATGCTTCCACTAAGGCGTTCCTTGATTACTTCATGACAGATGAAGTGCAAAATGGAGACATTACTGAACTTGGTTACATTCCTTTCTCCAAAATGCAAGTTAAACGCGATGTAGAAGGTAATGTTACGAAATAATACTGTGATCAGATAAGGCAAGCTATTCCAAGCAAGAGGCGGAAGCAATACTTCTGCCTCTATTTTCACTTTAGGAAAGAGGACGATTATGAGCGCTAAACCTGATCAACCTTATTTGCTACGTAAGCATAAGACAGAGGAATGGATCGGTCGTGGATATACCACCATTTGTGTAATGTTTCTAATTGTAATTATTATATCTATTGTGTATTTCGTAGCCAGTAAAGGGATCACAACGTTCACGAAAGATGGCGTCAGTGTCTCTGAATTTTTGTTCGGCACTCGTTGGAGCCCAGATGACAATCATTTTGGCGCGTTCCCATTCATCTATGGCTCTTTCCTTACATCGCTGCTTGCAGCGGCCATTGCCAGTCCACTAAGTATCTGCGCAGCACTGTTCATGACGGAGATTGTTCCGACTTGGGGCAAAAAATTACTTCAACCCGTAATTGAGCTTCTGGCAGGTATACCTTCAGTAGTGTATGGTTTCATCGGACTAAGTATCCTCGTACCCGTATTGCGCGATACATTCCCAGGTCAAGGAATTGGGGTGGCAGCCGGAGCTATTGTTCTCTCCATTATGATCTTGCCCACCATCACTAGTATTGCAACCGATGCACTTAGTTCACTTCCGCGTAACTTGAAAGAAGCTTCCTATGGACTAGGATCGACACGCTGGCAGACGATTAAAGGAGTCGTTCTCCCTACTGTAATGCCTTCCATTTTGACCGGAGTTGTCCTAGGGATGGCACGTGCTTTTGGTGAAGCATTGGCTGTACAGATGGTTATCGGGAATGCTCCTCATGTTCCTTCTTCCCTGTTCGAGTCCGCTTCGACGTTAACTAGTGTCATTACCTTAAATATGAGCAACACGGTTATGGGTACAGCTCAAAACAACGCCCTATGGAGCATGGCATTGATCCTTCTTTTGATGACCTTCGTGTTCATCTTCGTTGTTAGGTTACTTGAAAGGAGACATCGACTGTGAAGCCAAAAACTGCGGACAAAGTAGCAACCGGAATTATCGTATTTTTCGCCCTATTCATCGTAGCGATACTGCTCGGGATGCTCGGATATATCATGGTACGAGGTCTAAGCCATATTGACTGGCATTTCCTTACTTCCCCACCTCAGACAATCAAGGAAGGCGGAGGGATTGGTCCTCAGTTATTTAACTCTTTATACTTGCTAGTGTTAACAATGATTATTACGATTCCGCTTGGACTCGGTGCAGGGATTTACATGGCGGAATACGCCAAACCTAACCGTCTTACGGATACGATTCGCTTAGTCGTAGAAGTGCTATCATCCTTCCCATCCATCGTAGTCGGCCTCTTCGGTCTTTTAGTAATTGTTAACGTATTCGGTCTTGGATTCTCGTTAATGTCTGGGGCCATGGTCCTTACGATCTTCAATATGCCTCTCATGGTACGGGTTACGGAACAGGCTTTCCGCAGCGTGTCTAGAGAACAAAAAGAAGCCGGACTTGCCATGGGGTTATCCAAGTGGAAAATCATTACCTCTATCTTGTTCCCTGTGGCGCTGCCGATCATCGTGACCGGAACCATTTTAGCCGCAGGACGGGTATTCGGTGAAGCTGCCGCACTACTATTCACGGCAGGGATGACTACACCACGTATTCACTTTGACGACTGGAATCCACTACATGCAGCATCCCCGCTTAACCCTTTCCGCCCAGCTGAGACGCTGGCAGTACACATTTGGAAAGTAAATAGTGAAGGGATTGCACCTGATGCTCTTGAGATCGCTGCTGGCGCTTCCGCTGTTCTTGTCATTATGGTTCTTATATTCAACCTTCTCGCGCGCTGGCTTGGAAGAGCACTCTACCGGAAGTTCACCTCCATTAAATGATAGGGATAGGAGCCAACTGCAATGACTGACTTATTACGCACACAAAATTTAAAAGTCTATTATGGGCAGAACGAAGCGGTAAAAGGTATAGACCTAAATTTTGCCGAGAATAGTGTGACGGCCCTAATCGGACCCTCCGGTTGTGGCAAATCTACGTTCCTTCGTTCTCTGAATCGTATGAACGATGAGATTGCGGATGCTCGGCAGACGGGAAACATCTGGATTGGCGATCAGGATATCAATGCACCTGGAACCGATGTAACGGTTCTGCGCCAGAAAATTGGTATGGTGTGGCAACGTCCTAATCCATTTTACAAATCCATCTATGACAATATAGCCTTTGGTCCTAAGTATCATGGCATCCGTAACAAAAAAGAACTGGACCGGATCGTTGAAGAAAGTCTACGGAAAGCAGCACTATGGGATGAAGTCAAAGATCGTCTGAGCAGCTCAGCGTTGTCCCTCTCGGGCGGACAACAACAGCGTCTATGCATTGCCCGTGCACTATCCGTTAACCCAAGTATATTATTGCTCGATGAGCCCGCCTCAGCGCTTGATCCTGTATCCACTTCCAAGATTGAAGAATTGATTACCGAACTTAAGCAGTCCCTAACTATTGCGATTGTGACGCATAACATGCAGCAAGCGGCTAGGGTATCCGATTATACAGCTTACTTCTATTTAGGAACGTTAATGGAATACGGAAAGACCGAGATTATGTTCACAAATCCAACCAAGCCTAACACACAGGAATATATTTCAGGTCGTTTCGGCTAAGGCATGAATCTTTATTTAATTCACAGCAAAAAGGTCCTAAGCGCATTCACTGCACTTAAGACCTTTTTTGCTGTAATCCCATATTTAAAAGTTCGTATAGTGGCGAATTAGGCTAAGGTCATACGAATTATATGTCGAATTCAAAACTCTATCTTAATCCTGTCTATGATCTACCTTCGGAACAAGCTTGTAGATGTCTCCACTCTCCATCGTATCAATCAACCGATCTAGCCACTCGTAATACTGCACGGCTTCCTTCATCTTTCGCTTGTCCTCTTTCAGGACACTTAAGACATTCTCCTCGGATTGCTGCCCTATCCAGCGGTCAATTTCTTCGATAGATCGTTGCAGAACACTCAGGTTCGTCTCCACAGCGTTACGCCACTTTGTCGAGAAGAAATCATGAAACGTCTGATACCAGTCGAATTCCACTTCATACAGATCCTTGCGTGATCCCTTCTCCCATACTTTGTTGACCATTTTGAGATCCAAGAGTGTACGTACTCCAGTACTCATACTGGTCTTACTCATTTTCATTTCTTCGCCCATTTCATCGAGCGTCATCGGCTTGTCTGCAAAAAATAACAGTCCATATAAATGACCTGTAGATAACGTAACACCATACAAATCCATATTCCTACCAATCGCTTCAATTACACGTTTGCGTATTTTCTGTACGTCCAATTGTTCCTGTTCCGTAAGCTGGTTCAAGCTCATGCTTGCGCCTCCTAGTATGCCTAGTTCTCTACCTATATTCTATCTTAAAAAATGACCTTTCAAAAGTAAAGAAACGACTCTTATAGCAATTGGGCGCATACATGAGGATACTCAATATATTATGTGTACAGTTTTTTCTGTACGTACAATATGTACAGTTTTTAAGTTTGATTAAAAAATAGTTATTTTGTTACACTAATCCAGACAGATACAAAGGGGTGAACGTTATGAATAACACAATTCTTGAAGTTAGAAACGTGAGCAAATTGTTTGGACCCGGCGCCGAACAAGGCGTTCTACTTCTCGAGAAAGGGCAGACCAAGGAACAACTTGCCCGCGACAAACAAATAACCGTAGGCGTCAATAGAGTAAGTCTCGACATCCGCCAAGGTGAGATTTTCGTGATAATGGGACTCTCGGGCAGCGGAAAATCTACACTAGTTCGCATGCTCAACCGGCTGATTGAACCTACATCAGGTGAAATTTTACTCCATGGAAAAGACCTGCGTAAGATGAATAAAGCACAGTTACGTGAAGTTCGCAGAAAGAATATAAGTATGGTCTTTCAGAAATTCGCCTTATTTCCTCATCGTACTGTCTTGCAGAATGCCGAATACGGACTCGAAATTCAGCAGGAAGATAAAGTAGTGCGTAGAGAAAAGGCGGAACGGGCCTTAGAACTCGTAGGGCTAAAGGGCTGGGGTGATAAAATGCCCGATGAGCTCAGTGGTGGCATGCAGCAGCGCGTTGGGCTCGCTAGAGCATTAGCAAGTGAACCTGATGTTCTTTTGATGGACGAAGCCTTCAGCGCCTTAGATCCTCTGATCCGCCGTGATATGCAAGACGAATTAGTGGAGCTGCAAGATAAAATGAAGAAGACTATCGTCTTCATTACACATGATCTCGATGAAGCCCTTCGCATCGGCGACCGGATTGCACTTATGAAGGATGGAGCCTTAGTTCAATTAGGAACGCCGGAGGAAATGCTTACGCAGCCAGCCAATCGATATGTTGAACGGTTCATAGAAGACGTCGATCTTTCTAAAGTTCTTACCGCTTCGCATGTCATGCGTCGACCAGAGAGCGTGACGTTAGACCGTGGACCCCGTGTGGCCCTTACACTTATGGGTGAGCGAGGGATTTCTAATCTTTTCGTCATTGATCGGGCTAAGCGCTTGCTCGGTGTCATCACAGCCGAGGATACTGCACATGCACTTAAGACGGGCGCGGCTCTTACAGATATTTTAATTCAAGATGGCCCTACTGTGGGACCCCATACCTTATTAGGGGATCTGTTCGAAGTGACTAGCTCAGCTAAAGTCCCGCTGGCCGTCATTGATGAGAATCGCCGGCTTATCGGGGTCATCGTACGTGGAGCTGTATTAGGCGCACTAGCTGGAGATACGAAAAAGGAGGTGCAGCCTCTTGCCTAAAATTCCTTTAGCCGACTGGATTGAGTCCATAGTAAGTTGGATGAGTATTCATCTAGCTGGGCTATTCTCTACCATATCAACCGTAATTGAACATATTGTAAGTTTTTTTGCGGGAATATTCTTGTTGCCGCATCCATTCCTATTCATCGCTATCTTAGGAACCCTTGCCTATCTAGTAGGAAGGTTACCCCTTACCTTGTTCACGGTAATCGGCTTCTTGCTTATAGATAACCTGGGGTATTGGACGCAGACGATGGATACACTGGGACTCGTTATTACGTCAGGACTTGTATCTATACTATTAGGTATTCCCATTGGAATATTTAGTGCATATAACAAAACCGCGCACCGCATAATCTCTCCAATTCTCGATTTTATGCAGACGATGCCGGCCTTTGTCTATTTGCTACCTGCTGTTACTTTCTTCAGTCTGGGTGTGGTTCCTGGTGTAATCGCTTCGGTCATCTTCTCCATTCCGCCGACCATTCGTATGACGTATCTTGGTATTCGTCAAGTATCTGGAGAATTATCTGAAGCCGCTGAAGCCTTTGGTTCTACCACGTGGCAAAGGCTCACCAAGGTTGACCTTCCCTTAGCTATGCCGACCTTAATGGCTGGGGTCAATCAGACAATTATGCTTTCCTTATCTATGGTCGTCATTGCCTCTATGATTGGCGCGCAAGGCATTGGTGCCGAAGTGTACCGCGCAGTGGCCCAACTTAAGATTGGGCAGGGCTTTGAGGCCGGTCTGGCTGTAGTGGTCCTAGCTATCGTGCTGGATCGCTTCACACAGAACTTATTTCGATCAGGAGTACGTAAGCCTTCGCTACAGCGCCATCCACGTTATCGCCTAATCTGGGCTTCTGTACTTGCAGGTGTAATCCTTATTGGGGGTATCGTTCAGTATCTCGTTGTGCCAAAAGAAGCATCTAATGGAAATTCTGCGGGAGGTGCTGTAGCAACGCAGTTCGATCATCGCATCATCGGAATCGATCCTGGCGCAGGCATCATGAAATCAACCGCTAAAGCTATGGAAGATTACAAACTTACCGATTGGACCCTAGTGGAAGGTTCAAGCACAGCCATGACAGCCGTTCTAGATAAAGCCATTCGTAATAAAGAACCCATTATCGTTACAGGCTGGACTCCACACTGGATGTTCACCAAATATGATCTGAAATATCTCGACGATCCGTTAAAAGCCTACGGCGATGCAGAAGAGATCCATACGCTGGCTAGGCTCGGTCTGAAGCAAGACCATCCTACAGCTTACACATTCCTTGATCGTTTTAACTGGAGTGCGGATGAAATGGGAGAAATTATGGTTGCCGTCCAAGGCGGTCAAAGTCCTGAACAGGCAGTTAAAGCGTGGGTGAATCAACATGCCGATCGCATTGATGAGTGGACTAAGGGCATTAATAAAGTGCAAGGAGATAAATTGACACTTAGTTATGTCGCTTGGGACTCAGAGATTGCAAGTACAACGTTACTGTCTTATCTATTAGAAGATCGTCTAGGATTCAAGGTCACTTCTCTACAAGTTGAAGCTGGACCTATGTGGACAGGTGTAGCCAATGGGGATGTGGATGCTACAGCTTCAGCATGGCTTCCTCTAACCCATGCGGACTACTGGGCTAAATATAAGGACCAAGTTGAAGACTTAGGCCCAAATATGACCAACGTACGAACAGGGCTCGTCGTCCCCGCTTATGTGAACAATATTCAGAGTATAGAAGATTTGAACAAATAAGAATGCTTGAGCTCCGGTCCTTATGGACTGGAGTTTTTTTATCCATCAGACGGACGAAATTCACCTTACCTCTGCTTCGATTCCAGACAACTCTGAACAATGTCTAGTAAAGCACCCACGCGTATGGGTTTTGTTATATACTCATCAAAGCCTGCTTTTAGACCTTTTTCAATATCTCTAGCGAGAGCAAATGAACTAATTGCGATGACAGGAATATGCCGAGTCTCGGGTTTACTTCGCAATAATTGTAGCGCTGCATACCCATCCATACCAGGTAGCTGAATATCCATTAAAATTAATGCCGGGATTTCTGTGACCATATGGTCGAATCCCGCTTCGGCCGAATCAACTTCAACCAGTTCCAAATGGGGAGCCCGCTTAAAAAGATGACGCATCAGTACTCTATTCAGTTCATTGTCTTCAATATGAAGCACTTGGTGCCGGACTGTACTCATCTCATCACTCCTCGTCTTAACAAAAAAATAAGCCAAAGAAGAGGCCTACTCTTCTTTGGCTTATGTTCAGCTCATTCTCATGTCTGATTCATTACTACCAACTGCATTATGAGATTGTTTGAATTAATTAACTGCAATGATTGTTTGGATTATTCAAACGTGTACGCAATAACACTGCGATCTCTGTTGAAATCCCAATCGACGTATAAATCTGATAATTTCTTATCGAGTACCGTAGTGAACTTGGCATCTTGATCCAAGAACCGCTTCTCCATCTTACGCTTTGTCGTTCTAAGTACATTTTCATACCCTAAATCCAAAAGTTCTTTCTCCAGAACAATCAGAATACCTTCACGAACTACAATGAGTGTCTTGCTATTCAGCCACCAAGAATCAATGTTGACCGGTTCCTTCTGGACCTTCCCGCTCACTTCAATCACATGATCATGAACACTCTTCTGGCCCTTATATACCTCGGCTTTATCCTGATGAGAATCAAAAAGTCCAACGATCATACCAGACGCATTATGAAATCCCCAATCATAATACATCTCTTGTGTGTCTAATGTAAGCTCACTTTTTAAAAAAGCGGCAAGCTCAGGCATTAGAGATTTCATTAATAATTCACGGGTGTGACGTAATGCCTGTTCTTCCTCCTTAGCGAGTAAGAATTCTTCTACAGGACTTATAAAATTACGAATGTGTATGGCAACCCCGCGTTTGCCGATGGAGACATGCACCGATTCTGGGCCTTTGCCGAATCGATTGCGAAGCAGCTTACCCGTAAAGCTAGCAATCTGCGTAGTTTGTTCTTTTACTGCCAATCCCATCACTTCTCCTCTACAAACGAGCTCTAACAAATAAAAGAGGCATTCCCCAAAATTCACCGTTACGGGAAGCCTCAGTACATAGCCTAATTGGAGACAAACATGTATCCGCATATTTAGAGAAGTTGACTCCGCCGTCCCAGACAGTCAACCTAAGTTTAATGCATCGATTAGCCAATGGTCAATTGGAATTTACTACTCTTTTATAATAAAAAAATCCCCCTGCAGCAACGGCTCAGAGGGATTTTCCATATCGACTATAAGTTACTGTGTAAAATAGCTGTAAAGGAACCTTTCCCACCATCATCCGTGACGGCTTCTACATACCAATTCCCTTTATCCTTTACAGAAAAATTAAGTGGAATATCTATACGTGCGCCCGGCTGAAGGGTATTTCTGTATAATTTAGACTGAGAAGGTTGCGGACCAGTTAACCAATAGGAGAAGGTTAAAATTGCTTATATAGCCTGCTCTTGGACAAGTGAGATCGGTTGCTTCTTAGAGCTTTTATCTAGCATGACCTTAAGCCATGTCGCTCCGCCCGTAACCAGGATAATGAGCAGCAGATGAACTACATAGGAAGCAATCGATGCATTGGTGTAGACGAGCTTCATGAATCCTTGCACACCATTCGGTGCGGGGAGGAAATTCCCGATATAACGATAAAAAGGAGCCAACATGACCACAGGAACAATGTTCCCGGCTGTCATCAACTGGAAAGGAATCATCGCTGTGTTGAACAAAGGGGCCACATGTCCAAGAAGCGTGAAGCTCATCTGTGTAAAGGAGACACATGCTGCATAGACTAGCACATGAAAGATATACATCTGTCCGAAACTAGCTTCTGTCTCTGTGAATAGAAGAGTAAGACCCGTAATGAGCAGCGGTGCGATCAGCACAGTGGCTAACAAAATGATTTGTTTGGCTAGGAATAATCGACGTAAGCTGTAGAACTTGCTCAAGATTTGTGTAGAAATATTGAACTGAATAGCTAGAGTCATTGTCCCTATATAAGTAATGAATCCTAGAATCATAGGAACCATAGAAGTGGCAAAATCCGAAGGGGCTTCTGAAGCCACGACCGTTGTCTTTATTTCGATCGGCTCAGAACCTGCGGCCAATTTGCTATTTTGTGCAATGCCTTTCTGTATTTGCTTGGACATTTGATCTGCCGCTTGCTCTAGAATGGAACGACTTACACTGGAACTTCCCTCATCTACATAGACGGATAATTGGCTGCTATGCTTTTGCGTAACCTCCTGCATGAATGCTTTAGGGATAACAATTAGCATGTCATATTTCTCATCAACCAGCACTTTTTTAGGATCTTTTGCCTCTTTCACTACTTCCATATGAAATGGAGCCGAGGATATCATACTCTTTTGGATTGCCTCAGCAGCATTTCCCGCCTCATTTACCACCGCTACACGGAGCTGGTCCAATCGTTCTGTAGCTTGATGATAGCCTGTCATCCATACAAGGACGAATAAAAGTGGAAGGCCAATTCCAAATACCAAACCCACCTTTGTATTGGTCATTTTCATAAAATCTCCAAGCGTTTGCATCATGTCTAAACACCCTACTTATCTATAAATTTAAATGAATGCATATGATATAATTGCACATGCTATTATTTATACAAAAAAAATTTTTATTGCAAATTATCGTATATTCTATTGATTAAGTCAGCAAACATCTCTTTCTCAATCTCAGTTAATCCATGGAATGCTTGCGCATGAAACTGATCCATTAACGGGGCTACTTTCTCTACCACATCTCTTCCTGTAGAAGACAGATAGAGCAAAAAAGCTCTGCGGTCCGTTGGATCTTCCGCTCGAATGAGCATCTCTTTATGTTCTAATTTATCTAAAATTTTGCCCGTACTCGTCTGGTCTCTTCCAATTAATTCAGCTAATTTCTTCTGAGAAATCCCTTCACCTAAGCTTAATTTGTGAAGCATACCATATTGCTCTGGCGTAACATCATACTCATTCATGGCTTTGGAGGCGACCTTTTTGAATGAAAGATAGGTCCGTGACAACATAAACCCAAGCGGATGCTGATCCAAATTAAATGACATCGAATGTCCCTCCTTACAAATTACATGCATATGCTATTATATAGGGCGTAATAAAATCCTGTCAATCCTCTATTCAATTCTGCATTAGGCCTGATGTGAAGAATTATGCTAAGATACAAGTAACATTTACCATAATATGGGGGTATTGATTATGTTCACATCGGCTTATTTCTATATGTTCATCGCTTTACTCGTAGTTTATGGCATATTCAGTGTTCGCAACAGACGCTAAGTAAGCATAAAAATTTATGTATCTGTTTTATAATTTCCTGCTATAATATTTTTGTATTTACTAGCGATTAACGAGTTGAGTTGGGGAATGCACAATTTATACAGAATTCATCTTCATGAATTCTAAGACACTTAAGCTTGATCCATGTGGTCGAGCTTACCTTTTACCCATTAAACCAAGTTAACCGCTACGTTTATACAAGATTACATATGTACGGCCAGTCAACTGGAGTCCATAACCCTATCTCATGGAGTTGATGGATATGATGTCGCAGTTCTTTATTAATCGGTTCACATTTTTGTTCAGACTGGTTCTAGCCGCCTTGCTTGTGTGGATACCCACGGGAATACAACCGGCTCTTGCAGCAGGTACGTCGTATTATGTGGATTGCTCAGCAAATGGTGAGGGAAACGGCACTAGTTCTTCACCTATCAATTCTTTAAATGCAGTGAATGCTTTAACGCTGAGCCCAGGTGATTCTGTCTTGTTCAAACGGGGTTCTTCTTGCAGTGGGTCACTGTCGCCTCAAGGAAATGGGAGCGCTAGTCAACCTATTGTAATTGGTTCTTACGGAACTTCCTCTGCAAGATCTCGCATTGATGCATCTGGGCAAGAAGACGCGGTAAAGTTACGTAATCTCTCTTATGTGACGGTGCAAGATCTGGAGCTGACCGCTTCAGGCGATAATACTTTAGCTAGACGTGGTGTTCATGTCCTGGGGCAAGATGCTGGTGAATTATATGGCATTCGGCTGAATAACTTGTATATCCATGATGTTCGGGGCTATATGCCTTCCACAGTCCCAAGTCGCTATCATGGAACTGGTAAATATGCCAATGCATCAGGTGGGATTGTCGTTGAAGTGCTTGGAAGTTCCGTACCTACGGCCTTTCACGGTGTCACGATTGAGAATAATATCATTACCGCGGTAGATCGTCAGGGGATTTATGTGTGGTCGAATTACTGCCAACGTGCGGAGTTAGCCGAATTCTGGGGCAGCTTGTGCACAAGCAATTGGAAACCCGCCACAGACGTAACGATTCAGAACAATATTTTATCTGATGTTGGTGGTGATGGGATTGCTCCCATGACTGTAGATGGCTCGTTAGTCCAAAATAATAAACTTAGTGGATTCAACGTGAGGTCACAATCGCCAAATGCAGGCATGTGGACGGCCAATGCCAATCATGTTACTTTTCAATATAATGAGGCTTCTGGTGGCAAAACTACAAGTGATGGTATGGGATTCGATGTCGATCACTCCACCAGCAACGTTATATTCCAATATAATTACTCTCACGAGAATGAGGGTGGCTTCTTCTTACTTTGCCCTCAAGGTAAAGGCAAATCCGTGGATTTCATTATACGTTATAACGTATCCGTGAACGATCGAGCCCGTCTGTTCCAAAGCTGCGGAGGCGAGATTCGTAACGGTCAAATTTATAACAATACGATTTATTCTGGGGACACCATAGGCCCTGTTATTTATCAGGAGTCTTCTGCACAGACGCAAGCTATTCAATTCCGCAACAACCTACTTTATAAAGAAGGATCGGGAAATTTAAGTTGGACGCTCAATGATACTACGTTCACTGTTGATCATAATGTATTCTTCCGCGTTCCCGACTCCACTACGCCAGCAGGAACGAATACGATTACGAGTGATCCTCTGCTTGTACATGCCGGAGGCCTGGCTACGACGGATTACAAACTAACCGAAGGATCCCCCGCGCTAGGTGCAGGTGCCATCATCTCAGCGAACGGCGGTCGGGACTATTTCGGTAATGCGGTATCCGCCTCATCTCCACCCAATATCGGCGCTTATCAAGGAGCTGGATTATCTGTTCCGCTACCTGTTCCGCTAGCCTCCTATCATCTAGATGCAACTAGCGGAGCCTCGGCTACAGACTCTAGTGGAGGTAGTTATAACGGAACGCTCATTGGCGGTCCAGTCTGGAATGCATCAGGTGGGGCTTCCGCTGGGTTCTTACAACTCGATGGCGTTGACGATTATATATTACTTCCTCCTTTATTGAATCCAGCTTCTGGTGATTTCACGATTACAGGCTGGGTCAAACTAGGGGCTGGAGCAGGCTCTTCCCAAATCATCGTGCAGCAAGAAGGTTCATCAGGTCGTTCCCTATTGTACCGAGATACCGCAAGCGGCAAATTAGGGACGTACTTAGGCAATGCTGCTCTCCTATCCAGTGCAACAATCCCTACGGGAGCATGGACGCATATCGCCCTTATAAAAAAAGGTACCACCATTTCACTATATATTAATGGCCAGCCCGATGCCTCAGCCTCCCGCACAGCAGAATCCGAGAGCAGCGGATTCAGACTCGGCTCTCACAAGTCTCCTACATCTAGCAACGTTAACTTTAGAGGGGGGCTTGATGAATTTCGAATCTACGGTAGCGCGCTGAGTTCCACGCAGATCGTGAAACTGTACAATGATGCTGGACTGCAATAAATCTCTAAATAGTACAGGTCTTGGATCTCCCTTAGGGATTCAAGACCTTTTTTTGTAGGATTTTTACGATCGTTAATATTGAAATCTTTAAAACTTATATCAAAAAAACTTATATCTTTAAAATTCAAATCTCTAATATTCAGATCTCTAAAAATATTTAAATCTCTAAAACTTAAATCTCTAATATTCATTTATCTTCAGTTTCATTTTTTTAATATTCTAGCTACAAAAACTAATACTTTTATAGACTAGGTTGATCCTTTTTTTTAATATGTATATGCGTTTCTTATTGTTCCTGCATTCCCCTAATTGTTAATAGAAAAACAAGCATATATATACTATCTATTTAAATTTCGCTTAATTTAATAAAATTTTACATTTTCTATATAGAGTTTTGCTATAATACACGTATGACAAAATACTATAAATCCTTTGGAGGTTAATGATGAACTTGAAAAAGAAGCTAGTATTCAGTATATTATCCACGGTTGTAGTCTCTACTTTTGCTGTAGGAGCTTTCACAACAGAGGTCCAAGCTAAATCCAAATCTCTATATTTTAAAAATTGTACTGCGGCAAAAAATGCGGGCTACTTCAATATTTTACGTGGTGAACCCGGCTATCGTGCAACACTCGACCGCGACCACGATGGGGTTGCCTGCGAAAAAAGATAATAAAAAACGATCTGCTGATCATCAGCAGATCGTTTTTATTTGAGCAGAATATACCTTCTTAAGCTGATTTCACTTTAAATGCAATAATACGCGTCACGTGTACAACTTCATCAAAGGGAACCCAAGCAGGTCCCTCATTTGTTAGTATGGTCAGTCGACTTTTTTTATCATCCCATTTAAGTAGCCCATGTGCTCTAGATCCATCTTGCAGCAAGATGGTAACTCGGTCAGAACGTTCTATTGCCGTATTTATGGCAATTCTATTTTCTCTCTCAGTCAAAAAAACAGCCCCTTTAGAGAATATTATTCTCCACTTAGGACTATTTTCCTGCTACCTATGTATCAATTCCGAGGTTTATTTTTAATATTCCCACAATATCAGGTCTAATTACTCAAATAATTACTGCTCAACATAGAAAGCCCTCAATCTCACTTTAATCTTATTCGGTATGATCTTTAATATTTAATTTCGTTATTCTATGTTCAAGTTTTTTCAGTATGGCTGACTTTTTTAATGAAGAAATATAAATAAGCACTAACATTAGAACAATAAGAGATTGCAAAGTTAAAGTATACACATAAAAATCACCCGATGACATTGGCATAATCCTCCGTAAATCTAATTTTGATTAAAAAAGTATGAGTAAGTTGTGACCTGAGTATTTATATCCCTACTATTCGCTTCATTCATATTGTCTATAACATAATTCCCTTCCCCTAATTCTAAATCAAAAAGTAAAGAGGCTTCTCAAAAGTTCAGCGAACTAATGAGAGCCTCTTAAAATCAATATCTAGTTAACACTTTGTTAACCTCATAAAACCAAGTCCACCTTAGCCCTTATTCATACAAGGGTTCTTGGCAGTATTACATCATGCCGCCCATTCCACCCATGCCGCCCATGTCTGGAGCTGCAGCGGATGCTGGTTCTGGTTTGTCAGCGATCACGGCTTCAGTTGTCAGGAACAAGCCTGCTACGGAAGCTGCATATTGAAGCGCAGAACGAGTTACCTTAGCTGGGTCAACGATACCTGCATCGAACATGTTAACCCACTCGCCAGTAGCTGCGTTGTAGCCTACGCCGATTTGTTCTTTTTTGAGACGCTCTACGATAACAGATCCTTCTTCGCCTGCATTTGCAGCGATAGTACGGATTGGCTCTTCCAATGCACGAAGTACAATATTCACGCCTGTTCTTTCGTCGCCTGTTACGTTCAGTGCAGATACAGCACCATATACATTCACAAGGGCAGTACCCCCACCGGATACAATACCTTCTTCAACAGCCGCACGAGTTGCATTCAACGCATCTTCAATACGAAGTTTACGCTCTTTCAATTCGGTTTCTGTTGCTGCACCGACTTTGATTACTGCTACGCCGCCAGCCAATTTAGCCAGACGCTCTTGCAGTTTTTCTTTGTCGAAATCAGAAGTCGTCTCTTCCAATTGGGAACGGATTTGGCTAACACGTGCTTGAATGTCACCTTTATCTCCGCTTCCATCTACGATTGTTGTAGCTTCTTTAGTTACGCGTACTTGACGAGCATTACCCAGTTGCTCAACTGTAGTGCTCTTCAGATCCAGACCCAATTTCTCAGTAATCACTTGACCACCAGTAAGGGCAGCAATATCTTGAAGCATCGCTTCACGGCGATCACCAAAGCCAGGAGCCTTCACAGCTACAGCATTGAATGTTCCACGAAGTTTGTTCACGATTAGCATCGCTTGTGCTTCACCTTCGATATCTTCTGCGATGATAACGAGTGGACGAGCTTGTTGAACGATTTTCTCAAGAACAGGCAAGATTTCTTGCGTGCTGCTGATTTTTTTGTCTGTGATCAAGATATATGGGTTCTCAAGAACGGCTTCCATCTTGTCCGTGTCGGTAATCATGTAAGGGGAGATATATCCACGGTCGAACTGCATACCTTCAACCACTTCAAGTTCTGTAGCGAATCCACGGGATTCTTCAACCGTGATAACGCCATCCTTACCTACTTTTTCCATAGCTTCAGCGATCAATTCGCCTACTTCTTCGTCAGCCGCTGAGATCGCAGCTACTTGAGCGATGGATTGTTTGCCTTCGATGGTTTTGGAGATCTTTTGCAATTCTTCTACTGCAGCGCGAACCGCTTTATCAATCCCTTTACGAAGACCAATCGGGCTAGCTCCCGCTGTTACGTTCTTCAAGCCTTCACGAATCAATGCTTGAGCAAGAACTGTAGCTGTAGTCGTACCGTCACCAGCTACATCGTTCGTCTTTGTAGCTACTTCTTTTACAAGTTGTGCGCCCATGTTCTCAAAAGCATCTTCTAATTCGATTTCTTTGGCAATGGTAACACCGTCATTTGTGATGAGCGGGCTTCCGAATTTCTTCTCTAATACTACATTACGTCCTTTTGGACCTAGTGTAACTTTTACTGCATTTGCCAAAGCATCCACGCCACGCATCATCGCGCGACGAGCGTCTTCACTGAACTTAATATCCTTTGCCATCTTCAAAAACCTCCCTAAGTATTGGTTGTGTACTCTATACGTTCATTTCGTTCGATTCTGTATTAGCCCAAGATTGCGTGAATGTCGCTTTCTTTCATAATCAAATACTCTTTACCTTCATATTTGATTTCTGTGCCAGCATATTTGGAGAATAAGACACGGTCGCCTTCTTTCACTTCAAGCGCTACACGGTTACCATCTTTAAGCGTTCCACTACCCACAGCAATAACTTTACCTTCTTGTGGCTTCTCCTTAGCAGAGTCCGGAAGCACAATCCCGAATGATGTAGTCTGTTCTTGCTCGATCGCTTCTACCAGTACGCGTTCACCTAATGGTTTGATCATGAAAAATAGCCTCCTTATTCATATATGGTGTTAATGTTATACACTTTATTATTTACGTTAGCACTCGACATGCTGTAGTGCTAACAACATGTTTTATGATACCCAATATGAGCGCAGATTTCAAGTCCCAACCCCTATTTTTTTCTGGGACATGCCACCTTTCATCCTATCCGAATCGCTACCTAAATATTCTTAGTCATCTATAAGTTGTATACTTTGATGCATTGCCGCTTGCTTAAAGATTCATTTCATAATATTTAAGGAGGTCCCATGAACAATGTATTAACTGACTTCATGCAAAAGTATTTTAATACGCCCGTGCTAGAGCCTGGCCTTTTCTACAATTCTCAATATGGGCTTCGCTTTGAGATATCCCAACCCAGTTTAGATTTTTATCATCCAAACAATCAGGAGCAAATCTATCAAAGGGCGACGACTTTATTTCAAAGTGTGTTCGAAGCTACGGACAACATCCTGCTGGTAACTCAAGTATATTGTGATCGAGACCATCGTGTACTTCAGCGAAAACCTCTAAATATCTATCGTAAATATATTCGCAATCGTTCTCTCCTTCGCCAATTACAGCATAAAATTCTACCTCCGCTTATTACGGATGATCGGGATGAAAGCTATGCACCGAACGAGATTACGCATCAATTCGTCCTTCCCTGTACAACGTCAGATATTAGATATGTTCCTCTATTATCTGCCATTTGGCATGAAGATTTTAAGCACCTACTTGCATATTAAAGGATTTCCCCCGGTACCAATATGATATATTTTTCATCCATCTCCGTAAAAAAATGATCTTTCATCTCTACGATGATCGAGGTTGCGATGTCATTTCTACAAATTTGTCCACCCTGCTCCCTCTATATCATCAATACAATGCATGGATTCTGGACTACGATCGAGAGGCTATAGACCAAATGGTGCTAAACAATGGATAATGTATTTCCCCCTCTATATAAAAAGGCCTGTCAACTCATCCAAAAGGTGATTGACAGGCCTTAATATTATAATCCTTGCTTGCTTTTGCTAATTGCAATCTATTCAGAGGATGTTACTCCTCATACTTGGCTTTACGCTCCGCATCCGAAGCCACTTGCTTCGTATGGATTCTAGCAGATAACATTACACTGAATTCATAGAGAAGAATCATAGGAATTAATACCAAGAAAGCCGAGAAGAAGTCAGGTGGCGTAATCATCACGGATAAGACCACCAAAGCAAAGTAGGCTACCCTCCGCATTTTCTTCAGACGTTTTGGATTCAGCAGTCTAAGATGAGTAAGGAAAAGGACCACTACAGGAAGTTCAAAAAGCAGAGCGATAGGAAGAATGATATTCGTCATGAACTTCAAATAATCAGCGATCCCATAAGTCTCAACTAATCCGAGCTGCTTATTCAGAGAAGACGTAAATGTCATTGCTAATGGAAATACAACATAATAGCCAAAAGCTGCCCCTGCTATGAAGCATATGAACACAAACGGAATGTATTTGAGCGTCGCTCTACGTTCCTTGGGCTTCAGCCCCGGACTTACAAATGCCCATAACTGATACATGATAAATGGCAACATAATGCCAAAAGCCACGATCAGAGCAATCTTCATGTACACGTTAACCCCATCCCAGAAGGAGAACGCATTCAATTGAAGGACGATGTGATTCGTATCGTGCGTAGTTAAATATTGATAGACAGGCTTAGCTACGAAAAATCCACCTACCAATACTATAGCGAATAAGATGATCGTTACGAACAACCGCCTGCGCAGCTCAACCAAATGATCGACCACGGTTAACTCATCTTTTTTTTCCGTCATGCGGTCGCCTCCTCATGTGCATCATGATCTAGACAAAAAAAAGCACTTCCTTCCAAGGAGGAAGGAAGCTCCATTATTCCGGCAACCGGCGATCCTGTGCCTTTGGCTGTTCTACAGCCTTTGGTGCAGCTTCCGTCTTATTCACGGGAGGTTCGTCCTCCACGATATCACGTGTAGCTTCTTTAAATTCACGAAAGGTTCGGCCTACAGCTCGGCCCAAATCGGGTAACTTGTTCGGCCCAAATAACAAAAGTGCTGCAATCACAATCAGTAGAAATCCACCTGCACCCACGAGAAAGCCCTCCGTTCATGCTTATGTTCAAGTCCACATCATAATAACATACCTATCTCAAAAGAACATCTGCTTCCAAGTAGAACATTCACATCTTCAGCTAGCTTACTTAAAGACGAAACTGTCCGGTAACCATCAGCAACGCTTCTGGAAGTTGCCCCATAATTGCAGCCAAATTCTCGTGGACTCCTTTTGGTGTACCTGGAAGGTTCACAATAAGCGTTCGGCCTCGAATACCTACGACACCTCGGAACAACATTGCTGCGGGATTTTTCTGCATGGCGCTCATCCGCATGGCTTCTGCCATACCTGGCACTTCACGCTCAATGATACGGCGCGTAGCTTCAGGCGTGACATCGCGCGCAGCCAATTCCGTTCCTCCCGTAGTCAACACCAAATTTGCTTGGAAATAATCTGTCATCTCAATAAGTGCCGCAATAATCTCATCTTGTTCATCGGGAACAATCCGATATTCTACAATCTCTCCACCTAGTTCTTCCTCGACCAGTTCCCGGATAACCTGAGCGCTCGTATCTTCACGTTCGCCCCTGGCTCCCTTATCACTTGCCGTTAGGATCGCTGTTTTCCACACCATGAAGTCACCCTCCTTATCCGAATCGGAACATTTTGTTGTGTCTAGACCTCGAGGTGATAGTCTCCGTTCTTGCCGCCCTTTTTGGACTTCAAAAGCGTAGGCCCGATGACCATATCTTTCTGTAATGCCTTACACATATCATAGATGGTTAGCGCCGCCGCGGATACCGCCGTTAGCGCCTCCATTTCTACACCCGTCCGGCCCTCCGTCTTCACGGAAGCTTCAATATACAATTCATCTTCATCATTATCCGAGAATACAATGTTCACACCTGTCAAAGGAAGAGGATGACACATTGGAATCCAGTCCGACGTTCTCTTCGCTGCTTGGATGCCCGCAATTTGAGCTACGGCAAGTACGTCTCCTTTACCGATGCGCCCTTCCTTAATAGCAGACAAGGTAGCCTTGTCCATCGTTACCTTACTGCCAGCAACAGCTGTGCGAAAGGTCACCGATTTCTCAGATACATCCACCATTCTTGCTCGGCCTTGCTCGTTAAAATGGGTTAACTTCGTAGGCTCCATGCTGACCTGTCACAACCTTTTAATTATATATAAGTGAGGCCAGATGCCGTAATAAGTACATCTAGCTTGACATCATGTTCTTCCATAGGAATGCGCGGTACAATTTGCTCCTTCAAAGCTAAGCTTCCAAGGATCATTCGATCATTGACACTAGGAGGATGAACAATATTATGTTCTAAAAAACGATCATAATAACCCCCGCCAAAACCAAGTCGTCCTCCGTTTCGATCAAAAGCAAGTCCAGGTAGGAGCATAAAGTCGAGGTCTTGTTGTTCAGGTTGCCAGATCGGACAGTGCTCCTTCGGTTCAGGTATGCCCCAGCTTCCTGAGACAATATCTTTCATAGAAGCAATTTCATGTAATGTGAATGTAGAAGTAGCTCGGTGGACACGCGGAACCCAAATTCGGTCTCCTCTGGACCAACACATCTGAAGAAGGGAAGTTGTAGGAGCCTCGTCTCGAAAAGCTAGATACATAGCTAAATGAAGATTACGCCCTTTACGCTGCCGCATAGGAGCTAGCAAGCCCTGTTCTATCCATCTACTTGCTACTTCTGCTTGTTCTGCTCTACTGGCTTTACTTACAGCCGCCCGTACGGCCAGCATCTGTTGTCTAAGTTCTTGCTTATTTTCTTTCATCTGCATCCGATTCACCTGTCATTTTATGTGTACACAGTTCTTTCTTTAGTTTAGCACTCTTCCGTCAAAATGAAAACTTGCTTGCTCCGCCCTCCTATTCCCGCCTAAGCGCGGTGCATTTGACTAATGATTCATGTAAAATAGAAGTAATCAGACCTGATGCATCAGGCTTCTTTAAGAGATGGAGGATCAAGACGTTATGTTGCTTCAAGCTACGGATATTCGTAAGGGATATGGCACTATAAGTATACTCGAAGGCATTAGCCTGCAAATCTTGGAACGAGATCGAATTGGCCTAGTTGGTGTGAACGGAGCTGGAAAATCAACCTTCCTCCAAATCGTGGCGGGTGAGCTCTCCTACGACGGGGGCCAGATCTATAAAGCAAAAGAAACAACCATCGGCTACCTCGCTCAGAACAGTGGTCTGCAATCCGAGAAATCCATTTGGGAAGAAATGCTTCATGTGTTCGACCATCTTACAGAGGCAGAAGCGGAACTACGCCGCATGGAGCAGCAAATTGCCAATCCTAAAGCGGGTGAGAATGAAAAAGCATTTGAAGATCTACTAGAACGATATGCACGTAAATCGGATTGGTTCAAAGATCATGGCGGGTATGAGATGGAGACGCGAATTCGCAGTGTATTGCACGGTATGGGATTCGGAACATTTGCCCCAGATACGTTGATCTCTACACTAAGTGGCGGTCAAAAGACTAGACTTGCCTTAGCTAGAATCCTTTTACAAGCACCCGATCTTCTTATGCTGGATGAGCCAACTAACCATTTGGACATTCAGACGCTCACTTGGCTGGAAGATTATCTACGCAATTATTCCGGTGCCTTGCTTGTGGTATCTCATGACCGTTACTTCCTAGATCGTCTAGTCACAGCCATTGTTGAGATAGAGCGTCATCAATCACGTAAGTATACCGGCAACTATAGTCGTTATATAGATCTGAAAGCGGCCGATTACGAGGCAGAGCTCAAACAATACGAGAAGCAGCAGGGTGAGATCTCCAAAATGGAAGATTTCATTCGCAAAAATATTGTACGAGCTTCGACGACCAAACGAGCTCAGAGCCGCCGCAAAGCACTAGACAAAATGGATGTGCTCGATCGTCCCATGGGGGACTTGAAGAAAGCTAATTTTGCATTTGAACCTGAATACATGTCTGGTAAAGAAGTGTTGCGTCTAGAAGACTTAGCTTTTGCCTTCGACCCCGAATCTCCGTTATTCAAGCATGTTTCATTCGATCTTCGACGAGGCGAGACCGTGGCACTCATCGGGCCGAACGGCATTGGAAAATCCACCTTACTCAAAATGCTTACGGGTGATTTGCGGCCAGCAACAGGACAAATACACTGGGGAGCCAAGGTCAAACTTGGATACTATGATCAGGAACAGACGAATCTAACTAAAGAAAATACGGTGCTTGAAGAACTATGGAGTGCTTTTCCTCATATGGAAGAGGCCCGAATACGAAGTGTCCTAGGTAATTTTTTATTTAGCGGAGAAGAAGTACTTAAGCGAATCAGCGCTCTTAGCGGCGGTGAGAAAGCACGAGTTGCTCTGGCGAAGCTCATGTTGCTTCAAGCCAACGTGCTCATTTTGGATGAGCCCACCAACCATTTGGATCTCTATAGCAAAGAAGTATTAGAATCGGCACTCATCGACTATGAAGGAACGTTGCTATTCATTTCACATGACCGTTACTTCCTGAACAAAATGGCAGAACGAATCATTGAGATGCATCCGGATGGAGCGAACCCTTATTTAGGCAACTATGATGACTACCTAGAGAAAAAACAGGAAATCGCAGAACTTGCCTTAGAACGAGCAGCAGAAATCAAGCCTAACCCCTCTAAAGTGATCAAAGATGAGTCGCCCGTCCTTAAAAGTGGTGCACAATCTTACGAAGCCAGCAAAGAAGCCAAACGAGAAGAACGTAATCGCCTTCGCCGTATTGAACAATTGGAGGCCCAAATTGCCCAGTTAGAACTTGATATTAACCGCCTGGAAAATGAACTCACTCTTCCCGAGGTATATCAGGACTATATGGCTGTGCAGGAGCGTCAAACGGCTATGACTGAGGCTAAGCATCAGCTCGAAATTGTCTTCTCAGAGTGGGAACAACTAGCTGACGAATAAAAAAACTAATTTTGTTCAAAAAAACATTAAAATGTTTATGCACAGAGTTATCCCCATGATAAACAGAATATAATTTATGAAAACGGTCCTTGAGACCGTTTTTTTACGCAGAGTTTACGAAACTTCCTGGTTTATCCACCAAGTTATACACATTATCCACAATTTGATCCCTTCATTTTGAAAATGATATCCCCTATTTCATGTTTCAATCAAAAAGAAGCTGGGTAAGGGTTTTTAAATTCTATCCACATAAAATGTTCATTCTGTGGATAACCTTGTCCACATCTTGACAAAGTGACTTTCGCCCTGTACGGTCCCTACTTCAGACCTATACCTATACAAGCTTCATCTTGTATCCATCTAGGCAAACCGATAGAATAGATTCGTAGAACCTAGCTTTAGGGAAGGTGTGCATTAAGATGTCCAGACTCGTTGTGAACAGCATTACAGAACTTATTGGGGATACCCCAGCCGTTCGCTTACAACGGATGACCGATGCTGAGGACGCTGAAGTATATGTGAAGCTTGAATATTTCAATCCTAGTCGAAGCGTAAAAGACCGTGCAGCCTATCATATGATTACAGAAGCAGAACAATCGGGTAAGCTTACGCCCGGGGCTACTATTATTGAACCTACGAGTGGCAATACAGGCATTGGGTTAGCCATGAACGCCGCTGCTAAGGGATATAAAGCGATTCTAATCATGCCAGATAATATGACGCAAGAGCGAATTAATATTTTGAAGGCTTATGGTGCTGAGGTATATCTTACCCCTGCCGCTGAGCGGATGCCGGGAGCGATTCGTAAAGCGCTTGAACTTCATGAACAGATGCCAGGGAGCTTCATTCCTCAGCAATTCGAGAATCCAGCTAATCCAGAAATTCATCGCCGCACAACGGCTCTAGAAATTTTACAACAGATGAATGGATCTTTAGATGCTTTTGTAGCCACTTCCGGTACAGGTGGAACCATTACAGGGACTAGTGAAGTCCTGCGGCAACATCTGCCGCAGATTCAGATCTATGTAGTTGAGCCTCAGGGGTCACCCGTATTGTCTGGCGGAGAACCCGGTCCACATAAGCTCGTAGGAACAAGTCCGGGATTTATACCTAAGATTCTCAATACAGACATCTATGATGAGATCGTGCAGGTCACAGATGAAGATGCGCTTAAGACGACACGTCAGCTAGCATGCCAAGAAGGGATTTTGGTGGGACCTTCAGCTGGAGCTTCCGTCTGGACTGCTCTGCAAGTAGCGCGCAAGCTAGGTAAAGGTCATAAAGTGCTCTGCATTGCCCCAGACACAGGTGAGCGATACCTCAGTATGAATGTTTTTCAATAACTATATATCGATAACAAGAGAGGTGGACCCTACTATGAGTACCCTAATTGATGGTGTATCCCACGTTGATCGCGAGGAACTATTTGATCTTCTTCATAATGATGAGCGTAAAGCCCTAATTATTGATGTTCGTGAGTTAGATGAATATGAAGAAGGACACATTCCCCAAGTTCCCTTGATTCCTATGGGAGAGATCGCAGCATATGTCAATGAATTTGACAAGGACAGAGAATATGTATTTGTATGCCGCAGTGGCAAACGCAGCTTTGAAGTGGCGCGATTTTTCCAATCTCAAGGTTTCGAACATGTGCATAATTACTATGGAGGCATGTTGAACTGGGACAAAGATATCGTATCGGGTCCGGAAAATGTAGTTGAAGATTTCAATGCTGAGCAGTTGGAGCGTAAGTAGTATTAGCTACACGCATGCATATCTGATCAATAAAAAACCATGTTGGAGCTAAGAAGCCCGACATGGTTTTTGCGTTTGTACATTGGAACTGTGAACAGAAGATATGTTCTTTAAACATCCACTTTATAGCCCAAGGTCAACTCATCTCCAGGTAAGCCTCGAATACCCCAGTGGTGTTTGGGCGTCTCATATATGGTAATCTCTACATCGTTAGGTTCAATATATGCATGCTGTGCTATGCGCTCAAATAATAACCGAATTAATTTACGCTTGGTCACCGCGCTTCTTCCCTCGAACATGCTGATCTCCACAATGATATACCGCTCACTTCGATCGCTAGGATAGATGAAATCCTGTGAATTCATTGGAAAAAATCGGTGGAATCTCTTCTCTTCTGGATAGGCTAGCGCCTCCATGACTGCCATATGTATAGCTTCAGATAGAACTGTGCGAACTTCTGCCAAATGATGATCTATTCCATATATTTTAACCTGAGCCATGGAAACCTCCCTCACATACTGGTAATGAACACGCCCATAATATACAAAATAAGAAGTATACTACCGATTCCACCTGTAATAAAAAAGAACACGACATTGATACGGTTTTTTGTTATTTTCCAAATTCCGTACACAGCGATATAGATCCCTGAAAGACACACCCACCACCAAATAATATGTCCCCAGATGCCCAAGGCTTGAATGACATCGGTGATAAATAAGAACAGGAAGATCACCTGAAGCCCGATCGTCAGACAACTATAGCCAAGAAACGTTCGATTCAATTCCTCCGTTAATGTACGTCGTCGATTCATTTCAATGATAAAGAGCGGCACAACCATCAATCCTATAAAAATTAAAATCATAAATATTGTCGTAACCACGATGTTCTCCTCTCATTTACCATGTCTCATTCAGACGATCTGCATAAAAGTGAATCGCTTTGCTATATTCCTGAATGCCTGAATGGGAAGAAGTATCCCCTAGCTCATGTAGCAATCTGCGCATTGCCGCTTCGTATTCTCCCAAATTATATAGGGCCATTGCTAAAAAAACACCAAATTCCTTATTCTCCGGATACTTAACCAGCCCATCTTCCAATATTTCTTTGGCTTTCTCGTAATGTCCCAGTGTGCGATATGTACTTCCTAGTCCTAACATAGCCCCCGCCCTATATCTTTCTGCTAATTCAAGAGAAAGAGCCTGCTCATAGTAAGGAATAGCCTCTCGTTCGAGTCCAAGTACATCATAGGTCCAAGCCAGTTGATACAACAGAAATGCATCTTTGGGCTGAAATTTCAATATACCCAGCATGTGTTCCAATGCTTCTGCCGCTTGGCTTGACTCTCTAAGCTCTATAGCATTCTGTAAGTCTTTCTGCATCGTTCATCCTGCCTTTGTAAATAAAAATGATTAACACTGTACATAGTAATGTTCATATTTCGTATCTTTAACATATCCGTGTTGCTTGTAAAGTGACTGAGCCTCGTAATTGGTACATGCCGTAGAAAGTTCGATCCCTTGAACACCCAATTCTACTCCACAAGCATAAACTGCGTCTAATAATCTCCCTGCTAGACCCTGTCTTCGATGTTCATTAACAATGTAAAGATCGTTCAATATAAGAGAGCGCTTCATACCGATAGAAGTAAACACAGGATATAATTGAGCAAATCCTACAATCCGGTTAGTAGACTCTTCTATAACTATAATAATTGTGGATTCTTGACGATCCATCCGTTCTTGCAAGAACGCCTTCGCCCCTATCACATCAGACGACTGTTCATAAAAAATACGATAGAAATCGAACACTTCACTTAGATTCTCCACATCTTGAATGGCAGCCTGACGTACGGTATAGGTTGGCATGTTGTTATTCCTCTCACAACTGAATTATAATGAAGTACCTTGTCTTTGAAAGCCTTTAAAACGAGTGCCTTGATAGGAAAGTTCACCTTGGTCGCCCTCAACCTGTAACCCATACACTTTACCAGACACTTCGAATTCCTCTCTTCGTCCATCTGTGAATTCATATGTAACAAAATATGAAGTAAAGCCAGTCGAATCCTCAGACCCCGATCCTATTTCCGTTCTCTTTGTAACAAGTTTGGCCGACTCCCTCAGAAGTTCCTTCCCGTTGTTAGAATTCCAGGTGTACAAACCTTTAATAATGACATAGGCAAATCCTGATATCACAAAGATGAAGATCATAATCATAAAGAGTGCCATTACAGGAGCATCTTGAAAAAGCTCTTCAAAAAAACCTGTCTCATCCATACCCATTCCTGTACCTCCTGTATTTCACACTTATGATAAAATGATCGTGGACAGATACAACAATACAAAACCTTTTTTACCACAATTATACAACGAATAGTAATCAGATGTTAGCTTCTTCTTTATAGAACATTTACAGCGCACTGCAACAAGCTGGAGTACATAACAAAACGGCTCTCCGAAGAGAAGCCGCTTTTTTGTATCATCCTATTGCCTTTACTAAAAGTTACGGAATTAACGTATCACTTGATGCACTACAAACAGATTGCCACTCAAATCAGAAAATTTCACAAATCTCATTTCAGCATTCTTTTCGATAGGCATAAGTTCGATTGTTGCTCCCGAGTTCTCAAGCTTCGCTGTGAAAGCCTCCATATCATCCGTCTCTAAGCCCATAACCGGAAGATACTCCCCGTCCACATGAATAGTCATCTCTCTTGTATCCTGCGTCTCCCACAGGAACAGGTCCGGGCCTTCTCCAAACTTTAGCACGGCAAAAGCTTCGAAATTCGCTTTTAGCTCCAAGCCTAAGTAGGTCGTATACCACACTACAGACTCTTCCACATTCTTCACAGGTAATTGAACGTGAGATATTCCTTTGAGCATTGTACCCACCGAATGGAACATCGAAATAGCCTCCTATTTCAAAAATTCATGACTGGCTCCGGAGTATGTACTAGAGTATAACCACCTGTTAAATATACCATATTAACCAATTAATTGGTAAATTATAAGAGGGTAGTATTCTCTTCTACAATCGAACGTTGGTTACAGTAGGATCTCCCTCTGTCCTACTCAGCTCTGATGGAATAGGTAGGAGACATAGAAGAGCTAACAAGAGACCTACGGAAGCCGTAATAAATAAGGCTGGATATCCCCACTGATCCATAAGAAGCCCTAGAAGAGGAGGCGAGATAATAGCAGCCAGGGAGGAGACCAGATAGTATAGTCCTGTGCGAGTACCAATGCTCTCTTCCGACCCGGTGGACACTATCCAAGGATACGAATTGATATTAATGCAGGCCCAGAATAGTCCTCCAGCTACTAAAAGGAGACGTAGAGCTAGTAGATGGTGTACAAAAACTATCGCGCTAAAAATGATAAATAGTCCAACAACTCCGCTCAGTATGACCCTCTTCTTCCCATATCGTGCACCCAGCCAGCCACTAGGAATTGCAAAGGCTAAGAAGGCTAAGGAGAAGAACGTAAGCGAGAAGGAAGCTGCACTGCCAGATAAGCCCAAATACTTCGTACCATATAAAGTAAACATGGCTTCAACTCCTTGATAGGCAAGGAACCAGCAGAAAATGGCCGATAAAATAAGGATGGTTGTGCGATCGAGCTGCGCTCGCAATGAAATACGAGGTTTACTGAAAGCATGGACATCTTTATTCGCTATTGGATTAGGAACTTCCTTAATACCAAATTTAAGTATTAACATAGCACCTATAATGATGACACCCGCACATAGAAAAGGCACAAAAGTACCTATTTTATATAATATAGAACCTACGCCAAAAGCTAACACCGAACCAAGACCGCCCATTACGTTGATGATCCCATTAGCCTTTGTTCTTTGGGGTTCAGGCGTAATATCTGGCATAAGAGAGACGGTAGGTGAGCGAAATAGACTCATCGAGAGATTCATAAGAACCATGAAGATCACGAGTGTACTTAGGCTGGTATACCAAGGAATTAAAGTTACGAATAGGGCAGCAAGCGGCATCCCCATTAGTAAATAAGGCATTCTTCGCCCGAAGCGAGTATTGGTTCGATCACTGCGATGACCAATCCAAGGCTGAATGAACAAGGCGAGATAATTATCAATAGTCATCATGAAGCCAATCAGTGAAGCTTTTTGCAGGTATTGAGCCAAAAATAACGGAACAAAAGCATTATAAAGCGCCCATGTAATACTTATACTGAAGAAACCAAGACCAAGCAGCCAGGTTTTCTTCGTCATACGGGCAATCCTCCCCGCGAGCCTAATAACTCAGCCAATCGATCGGGGTAATCCGTAATGATGCCCGAGATGCCCGCTTCAATCCATTTCTTCATCTCTTGTGGATCATTTACGGTAAAAGGATGGTAAGGCATACCTTGCCTTATAGCTTCTTGAATAAGTTCGGGGGTCAATGCGTATTTAAAAGGATGTAAAGCAGAAGCTCCAATCGTACTTGCATACGTCCACGGTTCATAGAGGCCTTCCATATAAAGCACAGCAGTTCGAATCGAAGGATCGATGGTGTGACACGCTACTAAAGAGTAATGATTAAAACTTGACAAGATAACACGATCTTCTAGCTGATAATCACGAATCAGATCGATAACCTTCTGCTCCATGCCAGTATAAGGAATAATACCATTCTTGAGCTCCAAGTTCAGACATAATGACTTATCTCGTGCCCATTCAAGCAAATCTGCTAATTGGGGAATCCCCTCCCCGCGGTATTGTTCATGATACCAGCTTCCTACCTCTCTAGTACGCAGTTCAGCAAGCGTCAAATCCTTGACCCATTCGGGAGTTCCCGCCGTTCGGGTTAAGGTCTCATCATGAATTAGGACGAGAGCCCCGTCTTTAGTCATTTGGATGTCGGTCTCTATGCCCGTAGCTCCGAGTTCCCACGCATACTTGAAAGAGATCATCGTATTCTCTGGACGATGCCCAGCCGCTCCACGATGAGCCAAATTAATTACCGCTGACATAACCTTTTCCCCCTTGGTTCGTGCATAACATTCACACTACTTTTAGGATACGGTCTAATTGTAAACGGGTTGTTATCTCCTTTAACAAATCCTATT
Organism: Paenibacillus shirakamiensis; assembly: GCF_017874255.1. GTDB lineage: Bacteria > Bacillota > Bacilli > Paenibacillales > Paenibacillaceae > Fontibacillus > Fontibacillus shirakamiensis. Next base: position 316,305 of record NZ_JAGGLD010000002.1, read on the forward strand.
CAAGTCGGGACAATTCCATGCTACGTCCATCTTTTAATTCGAATCGACTTCCACTGAGCATGCAGCATCCTCTCGCGATAAGCGTAACTGCCTTTCCTCCGTCCAAATACGGGGGAAGTTCGGCCAATATCCAGAATGGCCTCGGGTGATTCTCCCTTAATTTTGCCACACACCATTTCATACAAGATTCCCATAACTGTCCATCCTTTCTTATTTGAAATTTTGCTTAATTGATATTGATAATCATTATCATTATTGTCTGTAGTCAGTATAAAAGGAATTGTAGTGGAACACAAGCCTTAATTTGGAGAAGCAGAGGTGGCTATTAATAAATTAATGATTGCTATTAAAAGTAAAGATGATAGATAGCTTTCTAAACTAGTAGCTATTAAAAAAGGCCTGATATATTCTGCTTACCGCAGCATATATCAGGCTTTATCTAAATCTTAACATATAAACTACAGCAATAATAATGGCCATAATAGCTACTACAATCGACGTATTCATAAGCTGACTAAGCATAGTAGATCGTAATTTATTCTTGTCATTTTGTATTTCTGCATATCTCTTTTTTGCTAAGTCTTCCTCTACTCCATTAAGTATTCTAGGTTCAAACATGCATTATCCTTCCCTTCTTGCTCTGCATAACTCTTAGTAATTTCAATGAAATACCTTCTCTTAAAAGATTACTATAATCCATATTATACCATAATTTAACTTAAAATTACTTTTGATTTATTCACTTCTACTAAGGCTATGCTCTCAGATAAAATGCTTAGCCTAGTAAATAGAATCAAATAGATGAATAAAAAAGCTGTTCCGAATAACCGGAACAGCTTTTATTATGATTGCACGGACCAGGCTTCTAGCGAGAGCCCTGGCTCTGCTTTCATCGTCTGCGGAACGAACTCTCCATGTAACCATTTCAGATGAGCTGCGGCTCCAATCATCGCGGCATTATCCGTGCAGTATTTCAGAGGTGGAACGAGAAGCGCGATACTCTCCTGCTTACAACGAGCGGTTAAGGCTGCGCGTAACCCCTGATTTGCTGCCACACCTCCGCACAGTAACAACTGAACGGCGCCCGTCTCCCGGACCGCACGAATAGCTTTCTCGACCAATACTTCCATAACAGAGGCTTGGAACCCAAGTGCGATACCTGATTGATCGGGTGTCTCGCCCCGCATTTTGCTCTGATTTACAGCGTTGAGTACAGCTGATTTGAGTCCGCTGAAACTGAAGTCATAGGAGTCAGGTTCCAGCCAAGCGCGTGGTAACTTGACCTCGGTCTCAGACTGCATAGCAAGCTGATCCACATAAGGCCCGCCCGGATAAGGGAATCCGAGCGCCCGTGCTACTTTATCATAGGCTTCCCCTACAGCATCATCCCTTGTACGGCCAATCAGATGAAAATGCCCTTCTTGTTCCATAAGTACAAGCTCAGTGTGCCCACCAGACACTACCAGTGCCATGCAGGGGTACTCCAACTCTTGCACCAAACGATTGGCATAAATATGTCCTGCAATATGATGCGTGCCGATCAGAGGCTTGTCTAGCGCAAAAGCAAGGCTTTTAGCGGCCATAATTCCTACTAATAATGCTCCTACCAGACCAGGTCCCTGGGTAACAGCAATCGCAGACAATTGGTCCAGCGGAATACCCGCTTCTTCTACTGCCTCTTCAAGCATAACCGTGATACTTTCCACATGTTTACGTGAGGCGACCTCGGGCACTACACCGCCAAATGCTTTATGCGTCTCAATCTGACTAAAGATCATATTAGAAAGCACATCTCGCCCGTTCTTCACTACCGAAACGGCCGTCTCATCACAACTTGTCTCAATCGCGAGAATATAACTATCCTGACCCGGCTTTGGTGGATTAGACAATTGATTCGAATTCAATAGTTATCATTCCCATTCATTAGCTTCCCCGTGTAGAGAAGTCAGTTCTTCTGGAAGATCACACCACATAATCAGTGCATCTTCATTGTTATCTGAGTAATATCCTTGTCGCAAACCAACGGGATGAAATCCCAACTTCTCATAAAGCGACTGGGCTACTTGATTCGATACTCTAGCTTCAAGCGTCATCCTTAGCATACCAAGCTGTCCGGCAAGCTTCATCAATTCACGCATTAGCTTCTCGCCAAGGTGTTGACCTCGGTAGGCCTTGCGCACAGCAATGTTGGTGATATGAGCTTCATCTACGACTGTCCACATGCCGGCGTAGCCAATCGATTGTCCTTCATGCTCCATCATTAAATATTTAGCAAAGTGGTTGTTGGTCATTTCACTACGAAACGCATTCTCAGTCCAAGGAAGTGTGAAGGACTCATGTTCAATGATCATGACATCTGGAATATCTTCGAGCGTCATCATTCGAAATTCGACCTGACTTTGTTCCCTCGGCTCAAGTTCATTCGGCTGGTGATTAGGATGTTGATTGGTATGTTCTGCTTCCATTCATCGTTCCCCCTTATCCCCGCTGCTGATTCGCTTCAGCTTCCGATAGCTGGGTATAGTTAGGGACGAGCGTATGCAGCTCGTCCGATTCGCCGGCTAGCAGCCGCTCTGCTCCGAGCAGACCGGCTGCGGCCCCCTCCAGTTCATAAGGCATGAACTGGAGGCCTTCGCCAAGCAGCGGGCGCAGCGCTTCCGCCGCTTGGCCATGCACTGCCGTCTCGCCCGTGAACCACACGGCGGACGGCCGCGCCTGCGGCGCAAGAGCCGCAAGGCGTCCGGCGAGCGCGCTGACCCAGCGCTCCATTAGCCGGATGCCATCCGGCTCCAGGCGCCGGGGCAATTCGCCCGGCGCCGCTTCGAACAGCGCGGTATAAACTTGACCGCGCCGTGCATCCATCAGCGGAATGATCCATTCCGCTGGGGAGCCGGCCGTGCCCGGGGCAGATGGCCCCGTGGCCGCGGCGGCGAAGGCCTCTAGCGGCTGGCTAGTTCCAGCCGCCCAGCCCCCCAGCCCTAGCGCAGCTAGGCTGGAGAAGCCTGCCACGGGCAGGCGCAGCGACCAAGCCAGCGTCTTCGCTGTGGTCACTCCGATGCGAATGCCCGTATAGGAACCTGGCCCCACACCTGTGGCAATGCCTGTAAGTTCATGTTTGTTCACACCAGCTTCTTGTAATGCTTCCTCAATAGCTGTGATCAGGAAGACTGAATGATTGCGCTCTGCTGTTATCTTCTGCTCCGCAAGCAGATTTCCTTCTTCCATCACAGCTACAACCAAAGAAGCCGTGGACGTATCCAAACTTAATGTTTTGCGCGGACTTATTACCTGCTTATTCATTGCGTTAATCCCCATTCCCTAATCAGGTTCAGCATCCATGCTTCATATTTTGAACCTATAGGCTCCAAATAGATCCGCCTCGACTCATCCCCGCTCACTTCAAGATATACATGTAGATAAGCAGATGGCATGATTTCTTCAATAAGACTGGCCCATTCTACTACCGTGACGCCAGATCCTTCGAAATATTCATCCAATCCCAGCTCATCCGCTTCTTCCATAGATAACCGATATACATCCATATGATAAAAGGGCATTCTACCCTCATATTCCTTAATAATTGTAAATGTTGGGCTGTTCACTTGCTCCTGTACCCCAAGTGCTTTAGCGAACAATTGTGAAAAAGCCGTCTTCCCTGCGCCCAAATCGCCATCCAGTGCAATGACACTCCCCGGACAGCATAAAGCCGCTAGTATAGCCGCAAGTTTCCCCGTATCCTTCAGACTATGTGCATCTAGCACAAGCTTTGCGTCGTCTTTCTTCCAAGCCACTTCGACTCCCACCTTTATCCATCGCCCTATTCTGCCCTAATTCATAGGTCCATCACATATCCTTACATTATATCGGTCCCCTGCACAGGCCGCAAGAAGAGGTACCTAAGTCGCAATCAACGTGATTAGAACTATAATTTTGACCCATACTAGAGATAACCGCTTTCCAGTCAGAAGCCCTTATTTTTGATGAGCGAAAGGAGAATTTACTTATGCATACCGTTTGGAAAGGCGCAATAAGCTTCGGACTCGTTCATGTTCCGGTCAAAATGTTCTCGGCTACAGAGGATAAAGATATCTCTATGAAGTACATTCACAAAACATGCGGTAGCCCATTATCCTATGTACGGCGCTGCCCCGCTTGTGAAGTCGACGTGAACTGGGAGGATATCTCGCGAGGATACGAGTATGAAAAAGGCAGATATGTTCTGTTTGAGAAAGAAGAACTGGAGCAAATTTCCGCCCAAGCTAACCGAGCGATCACCATTTTAGATTTTGTCGATTTGAATGAAATTGATCCCATCTATTTTCAGAAGACTTATTATTTAGCACCGGATCAAGCTGGGTCCAATGCCTATTTGTTACTTTTAGAGGCCATGAAGCAGTCGGGCAAGATCGGCATTGCCAAAATTGCCATCCGTTCTAAAAGCAGCTTGGCCGCAATCCGAGTGATGGATGGATGTCTTGCTGTTGAGACCATATTTTATCCCGATGAGATTCGTCCTATTGCTCAAGTGCCGAACCTGCCAGACATGCAGCAACAAGTCAATGACAAAGAACTATCTATGGCTAAAATATTAATAGATCAACTATCTACTCCCTTTGATGCCAGCAAATATACCGATGATTACCGAGAGGCATTATTGAACTTAATTGAGCACAAAGTGGCTGGAGAGGAGATTACGCTCGCTCCTGACAAACCGCAAAATAATGTGATCGACCTTATGGCTGCGCTGCAAGCTAGTATTGAAGCAGTTCAACCCATCGCTACAGATCCAGGGCCATCCAAAAAGACACGAACTAAAAAAGCTTCGGCTTCAGTCGAAACAACCGCAGATGGGGGTAAGACGCCTGAGATCGTTACTACTCCTGCTCCTATGAAGAAAACTACAGCCAAAGCCAAGAAAACGATCTCATGAAGCTTCGCTTGGAACCTGTGATTCCTTTTGAACCTATATCTACATCTCATCTACCTCAAGGTAAGGCATGGACAGCTCAAATGAAGTGGGATGGCGTACGTATGCTGACCTATTATGATGGGCAAAATGTACGCTTAATTAACCGAAAATTAAATGAACGCTCCCAACAGTACCCTGAACTTCTCCCCATTCATGATTACTGTACTGCGAAAAGCATCATTCTCGATGGGGAGATTATTGCGTTTGATGCGGAAGGTAAGCCATCCTTTCACGAAGTGATGCGTAGAGACGCAGTACGACGACTACAGCAGATTCCTACGCTGACTCAACAAGTACCGATCACGTACATGGTATTTGATCTTCTTTTTCTTAACGGAGAATGGGTCATAGACTTTCCCTTAAAGAAACGACAAGATTTGCTTAGAAAAGTAATTCTCCCCTCTACGCTTGTACAGGTGACTGCGGATTTCGATGCTCCAGAATCGCTCTATAAAGCCGCCCTACAGCATGGTCTTGAAGGGATCTTAGTTAAAGACCTCAATAGCACGTATGCAGTGAACGGCAAAGATAAGCGTTGGATGAAACGAAAGGTGATTCAAGATACGATTGCAGTTGTAGGAGGATATACTCTAAGAGGTAATATAGCGAATGCCCTCATGTTAGGTCTATATGATGAACATGCGCAACTTCATTACATTGGGCATGCAGGAACGGGCAGACTAACTTCGGCAGACTGGAGGCAGATCACAGCGGCTCTTCAGACATTAACCATACAGCAGAGTCCTTTCACTGGAAAAGTGTCTAGAGCACGTGAAGCCTTATGGGTTCAGCCTGCACTTACAGTCAAAGTTAATTATTTGAAATGGACACCCGGCGGAACTCTACGTCAGCCCAGTATTCAAGCATTTGTCACTCAGAACCCCCTTGAATGTATCGATGACAGAGGATAAGAAAGGAGGATATAGCATGACCACAGCTGTAAAAGGTACGATCTTAATTGAGGGTCACGAACTTACAATTTCAAATCCCGGCAAGCTGCTCTGGCCTGAAGCCAATATTTCAAAACGTGATTATCTGAAAATTCTAGCCCAGCTATCCCCTTATCTCCTTCGTAGTTGTCACAACCGGCTTTTGACCACTATACGTTATCCAGGTGGCATTCATCATCCTTACTTTTATCAGAAGAATGCCCCGGAGCCTCTGCCATCCTTCGTGACAACGGTCCAGCATGATTCTATTCGCTATGTAGTCCTTAATAATTTACCTACGCTCATTTGGCTCGGGAATTTAGCTTCTATTGAATTCCATCCTTCCTTGCATCTTTTTGGCGAGGATCTGCCTTGTGAATGGATTATTGATCTTGACCCTACCCTTGAAGATGATGAACGGATTATGGAAGCAGCTTATTATGTTGGCGAAGTGCTCACTTCGCTTGGCCTGTCTTCTATTCCAAAAACGTCCGGAGCTACGGGAGTCCAGATTATCGTACCGATTGAATACGGCGTAACTTTCGATGAATTACGAACACTTGGACACTTTTTAGCGAGGTTTGTCACAGAACGCTATCCCGATTTGTTCACCATTGAACGTTTGAAGAAGGACCGTGGGCACAAAATTTATTTTGATTATTTGCAGCATTATAGCGGAAAAACACTGGCCGCAACTTACACACCCAGAGCGCGTAAAGCAGCTAGTGTATCCACCCCACTTACTTGGGAAGAAGTGCGGCACAATCCCCACCCTTCCGAGTTCAATTTACTGAATATTGTAGAGCGTCTAAAAACAAAAGGAGATTTAATTCAGACTGTACCTCCACAGTCGATTGAGCTGATCCTACGACATTTACAGATGCCGGGAGTACGCTGATTCCTGATACTATATATTAATACTCCACGGTCAACGTCCAACAGCATACCGTTAAAGTAAAGGGGAGAGCATCCGCGCGAGGATCTCTGCCCCTTTTTGCAACCTCGGACGATGCGAGAACTCCCTTAAAAATATCGGTCTGCATACTTGCAGATCGTTCTCGAAATCAGATGAAAGCCGCTCAATGGGAGTCTTGTCGAACAAAACAGCCGTCATTTCAAAATTATAAAAGAAACTACGCATATCCAGATTGGCTGTACCCACCGTAGCTAGTAGGTCATCTATGATCATAACCTTAGCATGCACAAATCCTTGCGTATATTGATAAAACTTCACCCCAGCATGCATCAACTCTTCTACATAGGAGAGAGAGGCTAGATGCACGAGCTTGCTATCTGATTTGTAGGGAATGATGATCTTTACTTCCACACCACTTACTGCAGCCGTTTTTAACGCTGTATAAATACTTGCATCGGGAATAAAATAGGGGGTTGTGATCCACACTCGTTTTTTGGCAACCGCAATCGCCTCAAAACACATCTCTTGAATAGCATCCCAATGTTGATCGGGCCCACTCGTCAAAATCTGTACCTGCTCGTCCCGCGTACAAGTATGCTCAGGGAATAGTTCAGGATCTGTAATGCGTTCGCCGGAAGCCAGTCGCCAATCGGCAAGGAAGGTATGTTGAAGAAAATACACAGCATCTCCTTCTACCTTAAGATGAGTGTCCCGCCAGAAACCAATTTTGGGATACCGACCTAAATAATCATCCCCTACATTGATCCCCCCCAAGAATCCGACATGCCCATCCACCACAACAATTTTGCGGTGATTCCGATAGTTAACCCTGCGGTCTATCGTCGCAATCAGCGGAGGTAAGAAGAAATGAAATTCCACCCCAGCCTCCCGTAACTCTTTAACAAATCTGTTCTTAAGATAATAACTTCCTAGTCCATCACAGACCATCCGAACCTTCACACCGGCCTGTGCCTTACGTATCATAATCTCTTGAAACTTCGTGCCGATCTCATCGCCACGGAATATGTAATATTCAATATGAATATGGTGCGTGGCTTGCTCCATCGCTTTGAGAATTTCAGAGAAGGCTTCCTCCCCATTCGTTAGGACTTGAGTAGAATTGCACCCGGTAATGGGGCTCTCTGATAAGTGTGTGAGCAGGTTGAATAAGCGTTCTTGATGTTCAAATTCAGGATTATGCATATTCTTAAGTGACTTAACAATGTCGGTCTGATTCCAAATCCGAGACTTCATTTCTTGAAATAATCTTGTTCCTCTACGCCGAACTTTTTTTCTCTTCTTATAATCTTGCGCCACAAAATAATAGACGACAAACCCAATAATCGGGAAGCAAAATAATATGAATAGCCAAGCGACGGTCTTTGAGGGATTACGGAATTCTAAGATTAATATCGTAGCGCTTTGAAAAATGAAGGCAATCAGAGCAAAAACCAACCAAAGCATAGTCATCCTCCTTTAGTGAACGTTTTATAATTTGCTTGTTTGCTTGCTATGTACTTAATTATGTATTAACCATTAATGTGTCCAATGATGCTACTGATCTTTAAGAGTCCAGCTAGATTTTAGCATGATTTGAGAGAATACCGAATACATAAAGTATAGAAGTATTTGAGATCGAAAGATACAACCTTAGCTACACCTGAAAGGAGAACCTATGCGAAATTCAAGCAAGATGACACTCCTCATTCTTCAAGACGCGAACCCATCCGTTAGACAAATCCAAGTATCCAAACCCTTGGTCTTAGCTGTACCGCTCGTTGTTCTTTTATCCATCTCCGGTCTACTCGTTAGCCTCCAAACCCACTCAGGGCAAATGGTCTCGGGTCTACAACAGGAATTAGAGCAGACTAATCTCCAGCTTGAAGCTACGGTAACTGACAAAGAAGAAGCCTTAAAGAGAATTCAACAAGAACTGACGAACTTATCTTCTCAATCCAAAAGTATGAAGTCAAAAATGCAAAAAGTTACGAATATGGAAGCTGAGCTACAAAAGATGTTAAAAAAGTTCGAAACACCAACACGAATGGCTAAAAACAAGAAGACTGCTCTGACCCCTTCTATATCGGACAAGCCAGGTAAGGGTGGAGAGTTCATCGCCATTCATAATATCAATACCTCCGAGCTTGCCGCCGAAGCCAAAGATGATTTCGCAGATATGGCCCGCTTATTCCAAGTTATGGAGCAAAAATTACCTTTAACACTAGAAGAAGCAGCTTCTGTACAAGAGGCTCTATCGGCAGCACCCTCCCTATGGCCAACTCTGTCTCATAGCTTAACTTCTAACTTCGGTTACCGATCTGATCCTTTTACGGGGAAGGGTGCTTTTCATGCAGGTGTCGATATTTCCGGGGAAATAGGTGATTCTGTCTTCGCTGCTGGTGCAGGAACGGTTGTTGCAGCTGAATCTAGCCCAGCTAGAGGCAACTACATCATTATTCAGCATGATTCAGGTCTTCAGTCTTGGTACATGCACTTGAGCAAATTAGACGTATCCGTGAATGATTCGGTCCTCAAAGGAACAGTCATTGGCGAGTTAGGTTCATCTGGAAGAAGTACGGGTCCCCATCTCCATTTTCAAGTCGTCAAAGGAATAGAACCCTTGAATCCTCTTCCTTTTTTAGAAAACACTTTAGATTAAATTGGAGGTTTTATCATGTTCAAAGATGCTAATAAAAATAATAAGCACACCCATACTTTACTAGGACAAGGGACAAAGATGAACGGCACATTGCAATGTGAGGCCAATCTTCGAATTGAAGGAAGATTCCACGGCGTCATAGAAAGTACCCATGAGATTATTATTGGCGAAACTGGTGAAGTTCACTCTTCTATAAAGGGAAGTAGTATCATTATCGCTGGAAAAGTATATGGCGATGTGCTTACAGAAGGAAAATGTCTCATTACAGCTAAGGGTCAACTAGACGGCAATGTGACTGCACATTCCTTAGTGATTGTAGAAGGAGGCATACTAAATGGAATTAGTATTATGGAGAGTGCTACACTTATTCCTGATAAAGTGAGCACACTCCAAGCAATACCTCGAACCGAAGCTGGATAAGAGTCCCTTATTCTTTATTCAGAGTTTAGAGTTTAGAATTTAAAAGTTAAAAGTTAAAAGTTAAAAGTTAAAAGTTAGAGCATTATCTGTCTCTTTCCCCTTCTGCTGCAATCATTTATTATTGATTCATTATTCTTTTGCTATTCAGTATTGCATGAACAAAGTTTGTTTGGGATCAACCTGCCCGTGCTTCATTACTTAATCGACTACACGAAAAAAGTTTCCCTCTGTCTTAACGACACAAGGAAACTTTTTTGTTCAATCTATATTGAAGAATTTAATACCCTTCTACTTATTACTCTCAAGCCGCTACGTCTCTTTTCATGAATACAACCCAAGATATCACGAGAAATGCAACCACATATACAAGCAAAATAGTTACAGAAAAGCCCAAGGACATCCCCGTTGTTGTCGTTATATTCGTAACAGCACTCTTCATATATTCATATTTGGATAGATCCATATTATTAAATAACAAGTATTTTGCCCAATCGTATTTTACAGGACTGAAGATAGCGGAAAGAATGTTTCCAGCTACTAGCAGGAACATCGACAGTCCAATGGCTAGGCCACTGGTCCGAAACACAGTAGACAACATAAATGAAAAAATAGTAATGACTAAAAGATCAACAAACTTATAAAAGACTTGAAGAAGCAATTGCCCTGATTCAGTGCCTCCAAAAACGACTTCTATAGGGAGATTCGGGAACAGACTGAATGAAGTGGCTAAGTTCGTAACAACGAACACTACGGACATACTTATTGCAAACAGAAGTACAACGATAAATTTGGATAGCAAAATTTTCGCTCTAGACCATGGGCGAATCAATAGTAGTTTTACAGTACCCCATGTAAATTCTGAGGACACCATGTCCGCAGCAATGATTACCGAAAAGATGGAGACTAGAAAATAGATTATGTTCAATTCAGAGGCAATATCCCAAGCACTTATGGGTTTACTACTTGGCGTATTCACGGCTACCACAATTCCCAAAACAATAGGCAATGCTACAACAAGACCTAACATAATCCATGTGCGCAGACGCCGATATATTTTCATATGCTCATTATGAATCAGTCCCATGAAATTACCCAATTGTACCGCCTCCTGTCATCTCTAGAAATTGATCCTCTAATGAACGTGTAACTACCTGTATTCCATATACTTTGAGTCCAGCAGCTACTAGACGACTATTGACCTCAGCAATCTGTTCCCGGTTCAATAGCACAATGAAATGGTCTCCTTCGGCGCGTCCACTTCCAAGTAAATCCAAGGCCTGGGCTGGATTATCGACTTCGAACATCGTCTCACTGGCTTGATCCCCTACTTGACTAGCTTTGAGATCCTGTACATTGATTAATTTCCCACTCTGGATGACTGCTACGGTATCACACATTAATTCCATCTCGGACAACAGGTGACTGGAGACAAATACAGTTGTCCCTTCTTCTTGCGTAAGTACTCTTAAATAGTCACGAAGTTCTCGAATCCCTTGCGGATCTAATCCATTAGTGGGCTCGTCCAATATTAATAACCGTGGGCGATGTAAAATAGCTTGGGCTACTCCAAGACGCTGCCTCATCCCAAGCGAATATGTCTTCACTTTATCATGAATTCGATTCTCAAGCCCAACAAGCTTGATCACTTCCTGAATTCGCTCTTTAGGTACTCCCGGCGACATACGAGCAAAATGGAGCAAGTTCTGATATCCGGTTAGGAATTTGTACATTTCCGGGTTCTCTACAATCGCACCTACATATGCAATAGCTTTCTCAAAGTCATTCCGAACGCTTATGCCCTGGATGAAGATATCGCCTTCCGAAATAGACATCAATCCCACCATCATGCGAATGGTTGTCGTCTTTCCTGATCCATTAGGACCGAGGAAACCGAACACTTGACCCGAAGGAATATCTAGTGTGAGACGATCAATAATAGTCTTTGAACCAATCCGTTTTGTTACATTGGACAGCCTTACAATAGGTTCTTGTGACATAGATTTCACTCTCCTTATGTATCTGTATCGGTAATTTCCGACACAGTATTCTTTTATGTTACCATACTTATTTAGACATAATTTACAAATTTGTTAAGTGATTTCATTAGAACTCCGTTGTATTAGGAACTCCTCCAGTGCTTCTCGCCATGGACGCATCTCCTTGAATCCATTTAATCTCAAGGCTTGATGCTCTAGCACCGAATAAGCGGGGCGCGGCGCGGCGCGCACAAATTGATGTGAGGTGACCGGAAGCACCGTTATCTTCAGTCCTGATATTTCGAAGACTGCCTTGGCAAAACTGCACCAAGAACATGAACCCGCTCCCGTAATGTGATAAGTCCCATAGTTCTCAGTACGTAGAATTTTACTAATCGCCATTCCTAAGTCAAGGGTATACGTAGGGCAGCCAACTTGATCTTCTACCACAGATATTTGATCTTTAGTAGTAGCAAGATTCAACATCGTTTTGACAAAATTAGGTCCATATTCGCCATACACCCAAGAGGTTCGAATGATAAAAAATCGATTATGCATCTGCCGCACGAACTGCTCTCCTTCCCATTTGGAGCGTCCGTATACATTGATGGGATCTACAAGATGGAATTCGTCATAAGGCGTGGTCCCTTCTCCATTGAATACATAATCCGTACTGATATAGACGAGCTTTGCACCGCTTGAAGCTGCGGCGACTGCCATATTCCTCGTTCCCCATGCGTTGACTTGATAGGCCAGATCTACATCTGTCTCCGCTTGATCTACTTGCGTATAGGCTGCTGCATGAATTACCACATCGGGACGAATGGAGGTGATCTTCTCTCTGCATGCTTCTGCATCGGTAATATCTAGTTCAGCTCGACCCAGCCCCGTCACCGCATATCCTTGCTTTGTGAGGAGTGCGACCAGTTCTCTTCCGAGTTGACCACCCGCTCCCGTAACGACAATTTTTCTTTTGTATCCCGGTATATCTCCACTCCGATAGTCAAAAATCATAGTCGGCCTCGTGCAATAGCGGATGTACTTTATCCTTGTCAGAGGTAACTACCTTTGTGCTTGGCCATGGAATATGAAGGGTGGGATCATTCCAAAGAATACCTCGATCATGCTCTTTAGAAAACATTTCGTCCACTTTATACAGCACTTCCGTATGAGGAACTAACGTGCAGAAGCCATGTGCGAATCCTTGCGGAATCAACACTTGTCTACGATTGGCCGCAGTTAAGATCACCTCACCCCATTGCCCAAAGGTAGGAGAGTCTTTTCTCAAGTCCACAAATACATCATAAATAGCTCCAACTAACACCCTAACTAATTTCGTCTGAGCTTTCGGTTTTAGTTGATAATGTAGTCCCCGCAAAGTTCCCGCCTCCGCAGAATAAGAATGATTATCCTGAATGAATGTGTACCCTATCCCTTGTTCAGCAAAAGCTTTTTGGTTGTAACTTTCAAAGAAAAGACCTCGGCTGTCTTCATACGCATCCGGCTCTAGAATAACCGCATCGGCAAGTCCTGTATGGATCACTCTCATTACTGATATCCCTCCTGAATGGATCTACTCAATTGTAATATCCTATTCAATGAGGGAACTAAAAGACAGGGGTATCCCCCCTCTCTCCTAAAAGAAAGAAAAAACCCGCATCATCCTCATCCAAGGACGATACGGGTTTATTTTAATCCTTTAGTTACCTGCACGTGCCAGCTCGCGCATATTAGCTTCGAAGGCAGCGAGTAAGGCCGCTTCTCCTTGAAGGCCTTGATCTAGAACTTTGCGAATCTGTTCTAACATCCGTTTGTAGTCTTTAGGAATGACACGTACAAAGTCTTGCAGAGACTCGTTCCAATTCTCCAGTACCCGGCGTCCTATTGCACTATCCGTATAGTCAATATGGCGTCCAATCAGAGCCTGAAGTTGCTCCGCTTCCTCCGCATCTTCTACACGCTCAAGCAATACCATTTCTAAATTGCAGCGTTGTAAAAAAGTACCTTGTGGATCATACACGTAAGCAATACCGCCAGACATCCCTGCTGCAAAGTTGCGGCCCGTATCACCAAGCACAACAACACGTCCACCGGTCATATACTCGCAACCATGATCGCCTACGCCTTCAACTACCACATTGGCACCTGAATTCCGAACGGCGAATCGTTCGCCAGCAATACCTCGAACATAGGCTTCTCCACTCGTAGCTCCATAGAAGGCTGTGTTACCAGCAATGATATTTTCTTCCGCTACAAATGTTGCCTTGGACGAAGGTCTAACCGCAAGTTTCCCTCCAGAGAGACCTTTTCCGATATAGTCATTCGCATCCCCATCAATAGTTAGCGTCATTCCTTTCGGTACAAATGCACCGAAGCTTTGACCAGCTGAACCGACAAAGTTGAAGCGAATTGTATCTTCTGGAAGACCTGCAGCACCGTAGAGCCGTGTCACTTCACTCCCCAGAATGGTCCCGGTCGCCCGGTCTACATTCGTAATCGGAAGTTCAGCAAATACGGATTCCCCGCGCTCAAGCGCAGGTGCAGCAAGATCCATTAATTTCGTCATATCCAAAGTCTTCTCTAGACCATGGTTCTGAACTTGCGTATTAAAGCGATCTGCTCCTTCATGCTGAGTAGGCATATGCAGTAGTGCATTCAAATCTACGCCACTCTTCTTCCAGTGATGCACAGCTTTGTTGCTCTCCAGACAGTCCGTACGGCCTACCATTTCGTTAATGGTGCGGAAGCCAAGTTCAGACATCCATTCTCTTAAATCCTCAGCTACGAAGGTCATAAAGTTCACCACATGCTGTGGATCCCCCGTAAAGTTTTTGCGAAGCTCTGGATTCTGAGTGGCCACCCCTACAGGACAAGTATCCATTTGGCATACTCTCATCATGATACAACCTACCGCTACAAGCGGTGCCGTTGAGAATCCATACTCTTCTGCGCCAAGCAATGCCGCTACAGCTAAGTCCCGGCCACTAAGAATTTTGCCGTCTGTCTCAAGAACGACGCGATCCCGCAGGTTATTGAGCATCAATGTCTGGTGCGTCTCAGCAACGCCAAGCTCCCAAGGAAGGCCTGCGTGACGAATGGAACCTTGAGGAGAAGCTCCTGTTCCCCCGTCGTACCCACTGACTAGGATGACATCGGCGCGACCTTTTGCTACCCCTGCTGCGATCGTTCCCACGCCCGCTTCCGATACAAGCTTCACGTTGATTCGTGCGCGAGGGTTAGAGTTCTTCAAATCATAAATTAGTTCTGCCAGATCCTCAATCGAATAAATATCATGGTGAGGAGGTGGAGAGATTAGACCTACGCCTGGCGTAGACCCCCGAACTTCAGCTACCCAAGGATAGACTTTACGTCCTGGAAGCTGACCGCCCTCACCTGGCTTCGCTCCTTGTGCCATTTTGATCTGAATTTCATCGGCATTCACTAAATAATGAGAAGTAACTCCGAACCGTCCCGAAGCCACCTGCTTGATCGCACTACGGCGTGAATCGCCATTCGCATCAGGAATATAACGCGCTGGATCTTCCCCACCTTCACCTGTATTACTCTTACCACCAATTCGGTTCATCCCGATCGCAATAGACTCATGTGCTTCTTTACTGATAGATCCGAAGGACATGGCGCCAGTCTTGAATCGAGTCATAATCGAAGCCGCAGACTCCACTTCTTCTAGAGGAACCTTAGGACCTACAGGTCTAAGTTCGAGCAACGAACGAAGCGTAAGATGCTTCTCATTCTCCCCTTGAACCAAGTCAGCAAATTTCTTATACAGACCATAATCTCCTGTGCGGACGGATTGCTGAAGCAAGTGAATCGTCTGTGGATTGAACAAATGTTCTTCTGCGTGGGCACGCCATTGATATTCCCCGCCAGAATCCAGAACTTTGTCATTGCCATCTTTATCTGTAAATGCACGGTAATGCTGCGTAAGTGTCTCTTGAGCGATCTCTTCCAGACCAATTCCACCTATACGGGAAGGCGTCCAAGTAAAGTAACGATTAACAAACTCGTCATTCAGACCTACGGCTTCAAAAATTTGTGCACCACGATAAGATTGAATGGTGGAAATCCCCATCTTGGACAAGGTCTTCACTACGCCTTTAGAAGCAGCTTTGATATAGTTTTTTACGGCTTTATCATGGGTGAGTCCACGCAACATGCCTTGAGATAACATATCGTTCAGCGTCTCAAAAGCAAGATAAGGATTTACCGCACTTACGCCGTAGCCAAGTAAGAGTGCATAATGATGAACTTCACGAGGTTCACCCGTTTCGAGCAAAATACTGACTTTAGTCCGTGTCTCTTGACGGATCAAGTGATGGTGAAGGCTAGATACGGCTAAAAGTGCAGGGATAGCGGCATTCTCAGCATTCACGCCACGGTCAGACAAGATAATTATGTTATGTCCTTTATCAATGACACGATCTGCTGCACTACATAGGACGTCAATTGCTGAACGTAGTCCTTCTGCACCTTCCGAAGCAGTAAACAAAATCGGAATGGTCATCGATTTGAAGCCTGGACGATGTACATGGCGTAGCTTCGCAAAATCTTCATTGGATAGAATCGGAGACTCAAGTCGGATATGACGACAGCTCTCCGGTTCAGGATTAAGAAGATCCCGCTCAGGTCCAATCGCTGTTAATGTGGATGTTACCAGTTCTTCCCGAATCGCATCAATGGGAGGATTTGTGACCTGTGCAAACATCTGCTTAAAGTAGCTGTATAGCCGCTGAGGCTGATCCGACAATACGGCTATCGGAGCATCATAACCCATGGAGCCAATAGCTTCTTGGCCTGTAGATGCCATCGGTTCGATAACTTTACGAAGTTCTTCATACGTATAACCGAAAGCTAACTGTTGTTGAGTCACATTATCATGACCTGGTTCTGGAAGTTCCGGTGCATCAGGAAGTTCATCCAGACGAATCAAATGTTCATCAAGCCAGTCACGGTATGGATTCTCCGCAGCAATCGAGGCTTTCACCTCTTCATCTGAAATAATCCGTCCTTCATGGGTATCTACGAGCAGCATCCGACCTGGACGCAAACGATCTTTATATAATACATTCTCCGGAGCAATATCCAAGACCCCAGCTTCAGAAGACAGCACAATTAGATCATCTTTAGTTACATAATAGCGGGATGGACGAAGACCATTCCGGTCAAGAATCGCTCCGATCTGTACGCCATCCGTAAAGCCCATTGCGGCCGGTCCGTCCCAAGGTTCCATCAGTGAACTGTGGTATTCGTAAAAGGCTTTCTTATCATCGTCCATGCTCTCATGGTTATTCCAAGGCTCTGGAACCATCATCATCGCTACATGCGGCAAAGAACGTCCGCTTAAGTACAGAAATTCAAATGTATTATCAAACATGCCTGTATCCGAACCATCTGGGTTAATAACAGGTTTTACTTTCGCTAGATCTTCGCCGAACACTTCACTCTTGAAGAGAGATTGACGGGCATGCATCCAGTTCACATTACCGCGCAAAGTATTGATCTCACCGTTATGAATCATGAAGCGATAGGGATGCGCCCGCTCCCAGCTAGGGAACGTATTCGTACTAAAACGGGAATGCACTAAAGCAATAGCAGATTCTAATAACTCTTCTTGCAAGTCAAGGTAGAACTCGCCCACTTGATCGGTAGTTAACATCCCTTTATATACAATTTTGCGACATGACAAGCTCGGCATATAAAAAGCGTCCGATTGCTCTGCACCACTATAACGAATCGCAAGCTCGGCACGACGACGAATTACGTACAGCTTACGTTCAAAACTCATGTCATCTGTAATTCCCGCGCCACGGGCAATAAAAGCTTGGCGGACGTAAGGCTTGGCTTCTCTGGCTGTTTTACCCAGCATGTGATCATCGGTAGGCACCGTACGGAATCCGATCAGCTGTTGTCCTTCTTCCTCAACAATTTGAGTGAACAACGCTTCTTGACGGCTACGAACCTCTTCATCATGGGGAAGGAACATCATACCTACACCATATTGTCCTGCTTCAGGAAGATGGAATCCAAGCTTTTCTGCTTCGGATTCGAAGAAACGATGCGGGATCTGAATCAGAATTCCTGCTCCATCTCCAGAGTTAGGTTCCGCTCCTTGTCCTCCGCGGTGTTCCATATTAATTAGCATGGTCAGCGCTTGGCTGACAATCGAATGGGAAGGCCGCCCTTTGATGTGAGCAACAAAGCCCATTCCGCATGCATCTTTTTCGAACGAAGGATCATACAAACCTTGCTTTACAGGGATATCGGTATGTTTCATCATCATCTATGCAACCTTTCTGTCAGTAAAATATCTTGTTCCCAACAATTTATACGCAAATCGACGGCTTTCCAATAGACTAAAGAACACTTTATTTGCATAAATTTCACGTCATGTTAGGTGTGAGTAGTCACAACATTGTAGCATCCAGTTCACTTATAGGGAAATCTAATCTTTTTATAATCTCGATAATTTTTTTTATCAAGCCGATGCTCATAAGCCTTACTAACACTTGAAATTACTATAGCATCTCAAGCCTGGAATAGACATCCTATACAAACAGAAAAATAGCTGTCTGGGCATCCTGCCCAAACAGCCATAATTTATCTAATACTTATAAATCAAAATTTATGATTATGCAGTTACTGCAGCCTCGGTATTGCTCTTATTCACTCGTTCTTGCTTTGGTGTACGAATAAGAAAATATGCAAGCGTCAGCAGAAGGAAGCTAACTCCATAAATTAAGAGTAGGTCGAATTGTCTCCACATCACACTATAATCACCACTAGCAATTACGGCTTTGAAGCCCGTAACCGAATGACTCATCGGCAACCAAGGATTAATAGGCTTCATCCAGTTAGGTAAAAGTTCGAGTGGGAATGTACCTGCACTCGTGGTCAGCTGCATAACCATCAAGATAACCACTACGAAACGGCCTGGTTGATCCAGCCAAGTTACAATCGCTTGAATGATCATCATGAAGGCAAAGCTCGTAGCTAATGTAAAGAGATAGAATAGAGGTATGCTTTGCACTTTGAGATCAATCAGTTCCAGAACAATTGTATCCAAAATTAAAGACTGGAGTATACTCATCAACATGAAAGTAAATGCCCGACTGAAGAATCGTTGCCATCCTGTCGCCCCCTCCACCGTTGTACCTCTCATGGAGATAATGATTGTAGATATCAAGCTTCCCACAAACAAGCTGATGGATAAGAAATAAGGAGCAATACCTGTTCCATAATTTTTAACTTTCTTCGAAGTATCTTCCGTGACTTTCACAGGTTGTGCGTACATCGTCACCGTCTCATCGGTAGTTTTGACATCTCCTGTTTTGTGCGCAGCTTCTGTCAACTTGTCGGCGAGCTTGCCTGATCCGCTAACTAAGTCTCCCATACCATTTTTCAACTCACCAGCACCATCATTCAGTTTCACTGAACCACTTGCAAGTGTGTTTACGCCGCCGCCAAGCTTTTGAATCCCTTGCACAAGTGAATTACTTCCACTTTCAAGCTTAGTAGTACCCGCAGCTAGCGTATGACTTCCTGTTGCTGCTTCGGAGAGCTTAGAACCAAACTGCTTCATGCCTTGCTCAATTTTGGTGCTGCCAGCATTAAGCTTATCTGCACCACTTACCAATTTTTTATTTCCAGCTACGAGTTGATCGCTACCTTTAGCTAATTGACTCGTGCCTGTTGCTAATTGATCCGCACCTTGCGATAATTTCTTGCTTCCCGCAGCCAATTGTTCGCTACCTTCGGCTAGCTGCGTCTGACCTGCTGCAAGTTGTTCGCTCCCTTGAGCTACAGCCTGACTTGCGGCCAGTAATTTCTGCACGGAAGGATCTTGGGCTAACGCTGGGTTGGATTTGGCTAACTGTTCTAATCCTTGGGCAACGCCCTTGGCTCCCTGCGCTACTTTGTTACTACCTTCTACAGAAGATTGTAATCCTTGGTTCAGCTTAGTTGCGCCTGTCTCTGAAGCTTGAAGTCCTTGTTGCAGCTTCGCAGCTCCATCAGCAGAAGCATGTGCGCCTTGATTCAGCTTCGTATTTCCTGCGAGTGCCGAGTGCAGTCCTTGGGACAGCTGTTTTACTCCGCCTGAGGATTGGCTCACACCTGATTGGAGTTGTTGATGAGCTGCATTCAGCTTATCCAGACCTCCAGATAAATTGTGGGCGCCAGTACTCAAGTCGGCAGTGCCGCTATGGATTTGAAGCGCACCATTTTTGAGTGGGCTCAGACCGTTCTGAAGTTCACTTGTTCCGCTCACAAGCTTACTAAGATTCTCTTTTAACTTGGTGGCTCCATCTTCTAGTTTGCCAGCACCTGTATGCAAGTCGCCTGCCCCATTTCCGGCCTCTTTAAGCCCGGAAGAAATTTCAGTTATTTTATCGAACAGACTATTTGTATAAGCCTCTGTAACTTTTGCAGAAATCTTTGATTTTAGATCTTTCATCGCCGTATTTCCAATTTGCCCAGCTACAAAGTTATAATTCCCGTTAGGTTCATAGACTAAATCTGCTGGCTGAGGATGATCATTCATTAACGTAGTAGCCTGAGAAGAGAAATTCTCTGGAATGGTAATCTTCATGTAGTACTGATTATCATCCATTCCCTTATTAGCTTGATCATTATTAACAAATATCCATTTAAAATCTTTCGTCTTCTTCAGTTCATCCACTAAATCAGTACCGACATGAAGAGCCTTTCCATCATAAGTGGCTCCCTTATCCTGATTTACAATAGCCACAGGCAATTCATCCAAGTGACCATATGGATCCCAAAAGGCAGATAAATACATCCCACAATACAAAATGGGTATAAATATCACCGCAATGAATGAAACTAAAGTCAATGGTTTCTTGACTCCGGCTTTGATGTCTTTCGCAAATACAGATAATAATTTCATCGCGGTTTCTCCTATTCTCTTGGTTATACTCTCTCCAAATGTTTCTCTACGTTTTATTTAGGTAGCAATCCCTCGGCAAAAAAAAGCCGGATATAAGATTTAATATCGTCTTTGTCCATCGGATCATGCTGCTTGCTCCATTCAAGCGTCAACGTGATATAGAGCTTCAACAAGACGAATGAGGCTACTTTCGCGTCCACTTCCCGAATTTCACCTTGAATCGTGGCATGTTCAACCTGTCTCTCCATATAATCCAGAATGGCGTTCTCAACGCGCTGCATGGCTTCCCTAGCTTGTGGGGTTCCGAACTCCCGTACCTCTTGTGCTAGTTTAATCAATAATTCATGTTCCACTCGGAATTCCAACAATCCATCCAAAGCATCATATAAATTCTCGAAGAAAGCTTGATCCTTACGAATCTTCTGCTCAGTAATTCGCTTCATCTCTGCTATTACACCTTGCAAGATGTCATCGAACAGCTCTTCCTTGTTCGCAAAGAACGTGTAGATCGTACCTTTGCCCACATTTGCAATTCTTGCTACTTGATCCATTGTCGTCGCTTTATATCCAAACATAGAGAATGACTTGGTTGCAGCATCCATGATTTGTGTACGGCGATCTACCGACATTGAACTCCTCCTCTCTACAAGGTTACGCCCTTATAAATGACTAATATTCTAAAACGGTCAATTAGTCATACGGTCATTTATTAATTTAGCATCTTTACTATGGATTTGCAACTTTTTTCATGAAATAAGCATGTCCTTTTTCATAATAGTTAGTCATACGCTTTGACTTTCATCCTAGACCTTGGTCCAGCCCTTTTTCCGCCCACGGTCTGTTCTCTATAACTCAGCTTGAAAATAAACTATATATAGAAAGTTTGCGTCCCTATACATATGAAGAAGGAATTATCCCCCCCTCATAGGGAATAGAATAAAAAAAGCCTCCCTCTACTAAAGAAGAGGAAGGACTACTTGAAGCAGGTGAATTCAGTGACTAGAAAAAGAGTGCTAATTCTGTCCGAAGGTTTCGGGAGCGGACACACCCAAGCTGCTTATGCTATTGCTGCCGGCATGAAGAAGATTAGCCCGCGTATTCAGACTAAGGTGCTCGAACTAGGATCGTTCCTTAATCCAATGGTTGCCCCTTTGATCTTATCCGCCTATCGAAAAACGGTGACGACAAGCCCTGCTCTGGTTGGACTATTGTATAAAAAGAAGTATGAAAAGCGAATGACTCGCCTAACTAGGCTAGCACTACATAAAATTTTTTATACGCAAACGGCAGAAGTCATTCGTCATCTTCAACCTGATTTAATCATATGCACGCATCCGATTCCCAGTGCCGTAGTAGCCCACCTCAAATCTACAGGACTGAGTATTCCTCTTTATACGGTCATTACAGATTATGATGCTCATGCCTCATGGATTAACGCTGAAGCGGATCGCTATCTAGTATCTACACCTCAAGTGCGGCGTCTTCTTCTAGAACGAGGCATCGAATCTAGAGCTATTCAGATTACAGGCATTCCTGTGCATCCTAATTTCTGGACGATTCAAAATAAAGAACATGTGCGATTAGAACTAGGTTTAAAACATATGCCTACTGTCCTCATCATGGGAGGCGGCTGGGGCATGCTCTTCAAAAAAAATATATTGGATCGGATGACTGCCTGGAGCAATCAAATCCAGTTGGTATTCTGTGTTGGAACAAATACCCGTCTAGCCGACAAGCTGCATGATCATCCTGCATTCAGACATCCTCATATTATCGTATTAGGACATACGAAAGAGATTAGTAAGTGGATGGATGCTTCCGATCTCCTGATTACTAAGCCAGGGGGAATGACTTGTACTGAAGGGCTCGCCAAAGGAATACCTATGCTTTTATGCGAATCCATTCCAGGTCAAGAAGAAAGCAACAAAAATTATTTTATCGCTAGCGGCTTTGGACAATCCTTATCATCTGAAGAGGAAATTGACCTCTGGTTTCAACGATTAATACAGACCGCTACCCATTCAGAAACATTACAAAATTCTTCAGCCTCATCACATAACACCTATGAACCTGATCTTTGCGCAAGAAATTTAGTCTCTATGCTATACTCTAGCTCGAACTTTTCCCGTAAGGTTCCTCTAAGTTCGGATGAGTCGGTTTGGACGCAAGTTGGAGTCTAATTCTTATTTATGAAAGATTATTTATAAAAGGTATGATTGCCAATTTGTTTTGTCTTATGTTGAGTCCGTGCGATGGTAAGGTCCTTAGCTAATTTAATGGACAAAAAATAGTACGTATCGTCAGTAACCTCTTTGGTACCATATAAAGCAGCAGTCACTGCGCGTACGGAGTCTTTATTTGGCGTGACACGATTAAGACGCCCATTTCTAACCGGACTAAATTGATATTTTTGATATACAACTTCTCTAATGGTTTTGGGATAATTAGCTGACCGCAGCCGGTTTAAGACAACATTGGCAACTGCCACTTTGCCTTCGTACGGTTCGCCTTCCGCTTCTGCCATAACAATCTTTTGCAGGAGAAGCAGTTCTTTATCAGACAGTGCGTACTTCCAAGTAGATTGATCTTGATCTTCTGGACTTAGTAGCGCTGTTCTTGTAAAGAGTATTTGTTTTGGGGGGATGGTCTTGTCAATCTTTGGTGTTACAG
Source organism: Paenibacillus shirakamiensis (assembly GCF_017874255.1). Lineage (GTDB taxonomy): Bacteria > Bacillota > Bacilli > Paenibacillales > Paenibacillaceae > Fontibacillus > Fontibacillus shirakamiensis. The sequence continues at coordinate 339,770 of NZ_JAGGLD010000002.1, forward strand.
GTAAGGCTTGTACAGGTATGGCCTGAGAAGCTGCATGCTCTGAATGAGTGAGTTCCACCTGACTAGAATGCGGTAATGTGTGTACAAATTGCTTTTGAGCAGGCACGACTACATTAGCACTCGACTTCACTAGCGAGGCATGATCTAGTTTCAAAGACAGACTATCTTGCATTAAGATCGGCGTTCCGGCATGCAACTTTGGCATGTACACTTTCGCTTCACCTTCAGCTTGTCCTGTTCTCCACAAAAGACAAATTGATCCAACACATACTAGAATAGCGCCAATCAAGAGCGCGACATAACGGTTTTGCTTAAAAATATCCATAAAAACCTCCTATTGGTTCCGGCCTTCATCTTATCCTCTGAACCTCCCGCTTCCCCAGCAGGAAAAAATCTACACAGAACAGATACTATGATATGTAACCAATAAACAAATCATAGAATCACGTTGCATATATTGGTATAGGTTCATAGTTGATGAAAGAATCTCGAAACATTTCTGCAAATTAAAAAGCTCTTTCCACAGAAAGAACTCATTCTAACACATAAATGTACTTTTGACAAAATCGCTTCCATTCATTGTTAGCTCTCTACAAATTTGCCTCGGATCTATTTTGATCACCGACATGATGATCCTTATTGAATTTTCTCGCAATCGGGGCATAGGTCAATCTATCAATAAATAAATCATTATTGGTTCTTTTTCCATTTACTGTAACGATAATTTTTGTATAATCTTGATTTTGCGTATTCATAACTTACTCTCTCCTTACATATATGCTTGTTCCAACTAACTATTAACCTCTTTTAAGCATTTTGAAACTTATCAATCCCTACTATATATAAAAATAGCCCTTTCGCTGAATCATGTTCGACTCAGGAAAGAGCTTTACGAAGAGAATTTTAATGTCCAAGATAGGATTGTAACATCCAAATGTGCTTGTCCAATTTGGACTGAATGCTTAGGAGTAAATCTTCTGTAACTCCATCCTGTGCTTCTTCTGCCACTTGTCTGGCTTCCTTGAGCTCGGTTACGAGTTGAGCAAAGTCACGAATCGTCTCGGCAACCCATGCGTTGGGTTCTTGAGTTCCTTTAGCTTCTTGAATAGTCGCTGTAGATAAGGTTTCCTTAAGCGTAGCAATAGGTCGACCTCCGATTGACAATAATCGCTCTGCGATTTCATCCAGATAAGTTCCAGCCTCAGTAAATAACTCTTCAAATTTTACATGAAGTGTAAAGAAGTGAGGTCCTGAAAGATACCAGTGAATATGATGAAGCTTCGTATATAGTAATGTCCAGTTGGCTACTTGCAGGTTCAAATGCTGTTCAAGTGTTGCCTGTTGCGTACTTTGAATTTGAGTTGGCATGCGTAATCCCTCCATGAGGTTTAGATTCATGTACTATTTTTAGATTTGATCTAAATCTTAAATCTATCTTATCATAATAGATCATCCTATACCCATGAAGATTCCATGAAAATTATCCTCATCAGTAAATTCGCTTAACTACACTCAAGTATGTGTACCTACCTTAACTTTTATACGAATGAACTATACTTCGAACTCTTTGCGTATATTCAAGCGGAAATGTTCTAGACTACGCTCTAAAGCACGAATGCCTTCATCTACAACTTGACGGTCTACCACGTTCGTATTCTCAAGTTTTGCTCGCTGTGCAGACCATTGCCGCTTCTCTTCTTCAAAATAGGCTTGTCTGCGCTGAATTTCTTTATATTTATCTAGAAGGTCCGTAATAATATCGTAGAACCGCTCATAATCCACAATGACCTCATCTAGCAAACGGTCTACATCTTCCTTTTCATAACCGCGCATCTTAATAGGGAATTCCTTCTCGTGAATGGACAAGGCATCCAGTTTGATCCCTAGCTGTTTGAATAAGTCTTTTTGGTCCTGCAATTTGCGTTCGTAATCTTCTTGCATCTCTTATCCCTCCATAAGCTGTTTGCTGCAACTACTCTCTACATTATAATGTACCACATTTAATTAGGAGGAATACAACTCCTTGTGTCCTTAATATCAGCAGTTAATAAAGTGAAGAACCTCTAACTCCAGCCCTTCTAGAGGGCACCAGAAAAGAATATACTCAGAGGAATACACATCTAATGACTTACATTTCGTAATTATGGCTCAGCCTATCAGGCAATAATTCCTACACAATAAATAACGCTAAAATAGCACCAAAAATAACAAAAAAGGCACCCGATGGGTGCCTTTCATTTATGGTTTGCTGTTCTCTTCTACGGCTCTAACGTCCTGATGCTTCTCTTCATCCATATAATCTCCACGCGCGCCTTTCTTGAACTCCTTCAGCATAGAGCCAAAGCTACGTCCGAGTTCAGGCAACTTGCTTGGACCGAATAACAACAATGCAGCGATGACCAATAAAAGTAGGTGCGTTGGCCGCAACAAATTCTCCAGCACATGTATCACTCCTCAGTGGATCTTGCCTTCAATTATACACGTTTATCTTGCTTCTGGGTAACCTTTTGTCTCTAAATGTAGAAACCATTTCGATAATCTGGGCATATGCTGTCTCATAAGCAACGGTAAAGGGGCGAACCTCATGAGTAGTACTTATCATCTGCTGGCAGTCCTGATTATAGGTCTGGCATCGAATCTGGACAATGCTGGTGTTGGCATTGCCTACGGTGTACGTAAAATACGAATTCCCTGGTATTCTAATCTAGCCATCGCCATAATTTCTTTTTTGGCCACAGTTCTGTCAGGACTTTTCGGCAGCCTCATTTCTGCATGGGTTGAACCATGGGTGGGTCAGCTTGTAGGAACATTAGTTATTGTAGGCGTTGGAGTATGGGTAGTCATACAACCTTTCCTAGAGCAAAAAAAATCCCTCCCTGAGCATAGTGGGCACATTACTCGCCTGCTCAGCAATCCAGAAGAAGCAGATAGAGATCTATCCCAGTCCATTAGCTTAGGCGAGTCCATACTGCTGGGTGCCGCACTAGCTATGAATGCCTTGGCAGGGGGCTTTAATGCCGGAATTACCCATTTGAATGTATGGCTAACTTCATTATCCGTGGGTGTATTTAGCTTCCTCCTTCTCTCGCTTTGTTCATTATTTGGTGAAAAATATGCAGCGGAGAAACTTGGCAATCGAGCTACGGTCATTTCTGGCCTGCTTCTTATTATTATTGGCATTCATCAGATGTTCTAGCAGTGAATTTTCCCATATACAGCATACAAAAAAACCTCCTAATCCGTATAAGCGGATAGAAGGCTACATAGTTAAAAATATATTAGTTATGTTCACATGTGAATTTGTTCTTACTATTCTTCGGTATGAAGCCCTACCTCTTGTTCACTCCAACCCCAGAACTTAAGAGCGGCTTGGGGATCTGTGGCTTTAGACTGTAAGGCTTGCGGCTTCTTCTTATAGAAGTATTCGCCGCTTATGTTCTTCACTTCAGGTGAGGTTGCTAAGTATATAGCTGTCTCTGCCCCCTGTTCAGCCGTAAGGAAGAAAGGACGAAGCATACCTACGATGGTCTTCCCAAATCCCGTTCCTCGGTCTACCCCAATATTGGTAGCTACTGCGCCCGGATGTAGACAGTTTACGGTTAGCGAAGTCCCCTTCGTTCTCCGCGCTAACTCCTTAGTGAACAGGATATTAGCTAGTTTAGAACGAGCATACCCTTTGGCAACAAAATATCTTTTGGACAACGTAGGATCCTCATAGTGAATCGCTCCAATTTTATAAGCTCCCGAGGATACATTCACGACTCTCCCTTGTTCAGCGCGAAGCAAAGTATCCAGCAGCAGACGCGTTAACAAGAAATGTCCCAGATGATTCACGCCTAGCATGACCTCAAAGCCATCTTCAGTGAGCTGCCTTTTCAAGGAGACCACACCTGCATTATTTACAAGCACATCCAACGCCTCATATTTTGCTGTAAAAGCCTCCGCAAAGGCTCGTATACTTCGTAAAGAGCCCAGATCCAATAACATTAATTCGATGCGAGAAGAACCACTCCGGCTCTTTGCTTCTGCCAGAGCTTTCTCTCCCCGCTCTTTATTTCGGCAGGCCATGATTACCGTGGCACCTTGTCGCGCTAACTCCACCGTGGTCGCAAGTCCCATCCCGGAATTTGCACCCGTTACAATGACTAGTTTATTCTTCATACGCTCCCCATTTCCGGTTCATCCCATTCTTTTTATATCCAAAAAAGTGCAACTATAGTTCCTTGGTCCGTGTTGTTCTAGTAACATCTGGCTAATCCACTTACAATCTATTAACCAGGAGGGCTTACAATTGAATTGGTATGAGGACTATGAAGAAGATATACGTTGGGTTTTTACGGAGGCAGAGAAGATTATTCAGGAATTTCCCGAACCCTTCGACACCAATGGACAAGTATTTTTAAGTAAATTTAATATTTTTGTTAAAGGGAGTTCCAAGAGTTATATCTGTTTCCTTCTTCCATTCTGGTTGGAAGACTTCGCTCATCTTAACCGCGAGGAGAGCCGACAGTTCTCTTTAGCCAATGTATTCATCATGCTGTTCTTCCACCTGCAAGATGATGTCATGGATAACCCTTCATCCCCCATCAAAAGTCATCTTGCATTAGCAAACCTCATTCAACTAAAGTATATGTCTATTTTTCATCATTATTTTGAAGCCTCATCAAAATTCTGGCATTATCTTCGCACCTATCTAGAGGAATGGGCTTCTGCTGTTTCTCGCGAGGGACGCATAACGGGCGGTTTACTGGACACATCCACTATGGCGCATAAAGCAGCTCCATTAAAATCTGCTCTAGCTGGCTCCCTCCTCCTCTCTAATCAAGAGCATCAGCTTGCAGAACTAGAGGATGCCGTCAATCGTACCTTAGTCACATTACAGATGCTGGATGATTGGCAAGACTGGGAAGAAGATTTAGCCCTTGAAAACCATAATAGCCTACTTGCTTTTATTCGCAGAGAATTGGATATCCCTCTAGAAGCTCCTCTGACTACCTCAATCATTGAACAATCCATATACTCCGGAGGCATTCTTAAGCGTTTTGCTGAACAACACTCCTTATTTGAATCTAACTTCGAACTAGAGATAGTCCCACATCTCTATGCATTTCATCAAGATCTGTTAGAAGATCTACAAGCCGCAGCAGCTCGAATTGATTCTAGGCGTCTAATGCTAGAAAAAGGAGGATTGCACTATTGGATTTCCAAAAATGTAACAAATACCTAGATTTACCATTTGCAATATGATATATTCATTTATGAAACCAAATACCTATTTTGAGAGGATGAATTCTATGACAACAGAGGCTATCCTTCATAATCAAGTCATTCAAAAAGCATGGCAAGATCCTAGTTTTAAAGCAAAACTTGTAAGCAATCCTAAAGCAGCGATCCAAGAAGCGCTCGGCGTTTCCCTCCCGGATCACATCAACATCCAAACCGTTCAAGAAACACCAGATCAATTCTTCCTCGTATTGCCTGCGAATCCAGTAGAGCAAAAAGAAGAAGACAAACAAGTTAAATACTACTGGTAATATAAAGACATCGGTCCGGTTCTCTGAGATTATTCAATATCCTCGGGGAACCGGATTATTGCTTCCGTTCCTACGCCTTTTTCACTTACAAAGGTTAGTTCCCCCTCCATCACCTCAATAATGCTGAAAGTTACCATTAATCCTAGTCCCGTTCCCTTACTTTTATTAGAAAAATAAGGTTCTCCTAACCTCGAGACTTCCATCGGTGTCATTCCTTCTCCAGAATCCCTCACATGAATGTAGACGTTCCCTTGCTTAGCATACGCCCAAATTCGAATATCGCCTTCTCCATTCAAGGCTTCAATGCTATTTTTAATAATATTAATGAGTGCTTGTTTGAATTTTGATGAATTACCTCTTACATATAAATGCTCGGGTATTTCCGTACTGATCTTGCCGCCTTGCAGATTAGCCATCGGTATAAGAATGCCTTCAATATGTATAAATTCATCTAGTATATTAAGAGAAGTAAATTTTGCTACCTCCGGTTTGGCAAACGTGAGGAAATCCGTAATGATGCCCGAAGCTCGATCTAGCTCTTCAAGGGCCATATTCAAGTACACTTTATCCTGACTCTGTTGCTTCTCCGCTAGCAATTGAAGGAATCCCCGAGTCACCTGCAAAGGATTTCTAACCTCATGGGCTACCGAAGCGGCAAGCTCGCTTATAATTTCCATTTTCTCTGAACGCTGAAGTTCATCATTAAAAATAACCAGACGCTTTGAATATTCTACGACCTGCTCATGGTTATTAGCGAATTTCCGTCCTAAGATAACGATCAACGATAACATAAAGCAGACAATTCCCCATTTCCAGTAGTACACTTGATACTTTTGATCCGAGGCAAAATATTGCACCAGTTCACTAATACAAATCCCTGCTAATAAGACAAATCCAATACAGAAGATGATCGCTTCACTTTTGCCTCGGATCGCATCAAGTAGGGCGGTTACCATCAAGACCGTAAATAATAAAATCATAAAATAGCCAATAATATTCACAGTAAAATAGCTATAGGTATCCGAATATTGTTGTCCCGACCATTGGTTCACAAGTAGGAATACAAAGCAAAACAGGCTATACAAGGTTTGCACTCGCATACACCACAATATAATCGAGTATCTCCCTGCCCCAATGACCTTCCAAAAGAAAAAATACATGGCTGGAAGGAAGGTAAACAATGAAATATCAAATATCCAGCTTGTCCCTTTCTGACTTATCTCAAAAAAGGTATATAAAAATGAAGAATACGTAATTACTAATAATCCACTGGTCAGAATCACAATGGATAAGGAAATCCAGCTATTTTTGTGCTCCATATTAAGAAAAAACGAACAAGAAAACATGACAACTGCTATGAAAATTAGCGCAGTACCGAGTACAAAGTCGATAACATCTTTTTTTACATATGATTTCAATAAGTCATCATAATACCCTACCTGTATCTCATCTTTCATAATCCCAATTCGGGAATTCGTAGAATGCATGCCTATGTAAAATGTACTTCCTCGTGTAGGATCCACAGGAATAATTATTTTTTTGAGATTGTAGGTGTTGCTAGCTGGGCTTTGATAGATTTTCTTACTCTCATTAAAGACAGTTACATTGGTGGCGTAGATTTTGTCCATTAATAAAGCTTGAGGAATTTGAAGGCCAGGATCGACTTGAAGCTGAATCCATGCATCTACGGAACCTGATGGGCGATTGGGCATGGGATTGCCAATATTCGCATCATTCCATCCTGTCAGAGGAACGATGTGCAGTTCATCTGTATTGAAATCCACCTCTTGAACCCAAGCTACTTTCCAAGAGTGAATATTGTAAGATGGATTCGATTTCGGATCTAATATCCCGGAGGAATACACGCTTATTCCCATAATTAATAGAATCATTGAAATACCTAAACCTTTTAACAACGCGTTCATGAGTGCACCTCTAACTTCTTAATCAACTTGGTTAAAGAACATGTAAAGTAGGAAAGGAAACTAGGTAAGAGGGAAAAGTAAACATCATCAAAAGGTGGGTAATTCGTCGGTGTGGACAATCGTCTTTCTAACCCTAACAAGCTTCTCTAGGAAAATAATAAAAGCACCATAGCGGTGCTCTAGGTGTCGACTCTAGGTTCAAAGTACATAGATAAGACTATCAAATTATTCCAAATTGGTAAATAGATTCTCTTCAATTACCTCTTATCTCGAGTTGCTTTTTTGCATCTATTTACCTAACTCTCCCTATCAGTTGCGCACTTTCATCATTCAAACCTAGGATTTCTATCTGTTTGTGAAGGACATCATATTTTGCAATAAGCTTGTGAAGTGCCTCACAACCAGACTGATCCCACACGTGGGAGTGGTGCATATCTACAATGATCTGGTCAGGATCATCAACACCTTGGAAAAATTGCTGAAATTGAGCGGTGGTTCCAAAAAATAAAGGACCTGCGATCGTGTATCTTTTAGCACCACTTTCCTCTATTTCTATCCCTACTTTAAGTGTAGCTGAGCGCCATCCATAAGAGATTGCACTAAGAATCACTCCTGAGACTACGCCAAGGGCAAGATTAGAGGTCCATACGACAACAAGAACGGTAACTACCATGACTACAGCATCTGCTCTGGGTATTTTATGAAGTGTACGGAGTGATCTCCAATCAAATGTCCCAAAAGAAACCATGAACATTACCCCTGCAAGTGCGGCCATAGGAATCTGCTTTACGATTTCGCCTAAACCAAGGATAAGGAATAACAAAAATGAGCCTGCCACAAACGTAGATAGACGAGTTCTTCCTCCAGATCTAACATTAATTACAGTCTGCCCAATCATAGCGCAACCCGCCATTCCTCCAAATAAACCGGTAAGAACATTAGACATTCCCTGTCCACGAATCTCCTTATTCTTTGAACTTGATGTATCCGTCATATCATCTACAACCGTTGCTGTGAGTAAAGATTCTGTGATGCCTACAACCGATAGAGCCAATGAAAAAGGGAAAATAATAGTTAATGTATGAAGATTAAAAGGAACTTGGGGCAAATGAAAGAAAGGTAGGCTTTGTGGAATCTCACCCATATCTCCAACTGTAAGGATTTTCGCTCCGGACAGAAATGTTATTACCGACATAATGATGATAGCTACAAGAGGTGAAGGCACTGCTTTAGTCAAATATGGAAGACCATAGACAATTATTAGTGTACCTAAAAGAAGGGCATAGGCGATCCATGTAGCTCCCTCGAAATTCGGTAACTGAGCCATGAAAACAATAATAGCAAGAGCATTTACAAACCCTACCATAACAGGATGAGGTACAAATGTAATAAATCGACCAAATTTAAGTACTCCCATCATCCATTGAAGAATCCCTGTCATTATGGTCGCTGCAAATAAATATTCTATACCGTACTTCGCAATCAGAGGTCCCATTAAAGAAGCCATCGCACCCGTAGCTGCGGATATCATACCCGGCCTTCCTCCAAAAAATGAAATACTCACAGCTATTGTAAAGGAAGCATAAAGACCCACCATCGGATCAACTCCGGCCATAATCGAGAAAGCTATTGCTTCTGGAATAAGGGCGAAAGCTACCGTTAGACCTGATAATATATCTTTTCGGACATTACTAAAAAAGTTGTATCTAATCCATGCTAAATTCAAACTTTGTTCACTCCTCATCGTGTGGTTCACATTTGTCCATTATAAACTACACGTCAAGCCAAAAGATGAGAGGTTTACCTCATAGCTGTTTCAGCCTGTCTTCTTTGTGTGTATGTATTACCAAGTAACGGGAAGTCAGGGCATTAAGCCCAGCAGACTTCTACGCTAAGGGGAGGATGGATGAACATGATTGAAAATCAAAATCGTAGTGAAGTTAGCAATGTAGAGGTTGAACACCGGGATATTCAGAAAAAATCTGACTCGAGCATGGTGGCTTCCACTTTTATCAAATATGCGGCTTATATTATTATATTTTTTGGATTCTTATACTTCCTGGTCAAGTATGTATTTCCTAAATTTTAATCGTCTCGATTTCGTAATACATAAAGCCTGAGGAATCGTTGATTCTTCTGGCTTATTTTTATAGATGTAGCTTCCAATCATATGCCTAGTTTGACCTACGAAGTTTGATACGACATGGTTTAGGGTAAGCTCCAAGTAAGGTGAAATTTATGGCTGAACAGCCATCCATGAAAGGATGTTAACAGATATGGCAGATGAATTTGATGATGTGAAGAGCAGAGGCCAACAAGAATACGATGAATATAAAACCTTAGCAAGTTATAATGAAGAAAATGATATTCCAAGTGATGATTTGTTACCGCACGATTCCAGATCTACACAAAGTCTGAGTGAAGGGGAGTCCATTTCCAATTCTAATTCACACTTTGATAAGGATCTGCCCGCAGCTCCTTTAGATGATGTTGAAGAAGACATGCCACTGCAAGACGTTCCAGATGCAGATGAAGTTTCCGAAGATAGCCCGGTAGATCCTGTCTCACCACCTGAGATTTTGGATCATGGTATTGATATTATCAATGGTTATGATGGTACAGATGAAGATGTATAAAATAACATATTAGATCTCAAAAAAGCGTCTCTCCATTAGGAGAAGCGCTTTTTTTTGCTAGATGGTATCTAGTTCAACATCCCTGAGTAATGAATCTTAATTGAAGCGTGGACTTTAAAATCCAGCTTAGGATACATTTCTGTCCATTCTTTCATCTCGGTGCTGTTATTCCAGTGAGTTGCCTCATAACGTAGTCCCCAACCTATAGGGTCCAGATGTGATTTCTGGATTTTCTTTAACAGAGCTTCTACCTGTTGGTTCATTTCTTCGCTAGCGGCTACTGAGATTTTTTCCAATGTTGTTTTGTTCATAGGGAGCTCCTGCTGGTTTTCTTCCAGTTCAGCTGTGATATTAATTTTATAGTCAATAGAAGATTTATCTTTGACATTGGATTGAATCTTATAATTTGATTTCGAATGCTCAACATTGTAATCCATCTTATCTCCTTGATATCGGAAACTAAAATTGGTTTTCAGATCTTTGGTGGTCAGTAGATTGAAGAGCCTGGTCTCTTCTGGAGTAAGAAGAACTTGTATTTTCTTTTTGTCCAAAAGATAAATCTTATTAATCAAAAATTCATCATCTGTTTGGAATTCAATCACAGGCAGCACTGGGTCCCACCCTTTTTCTTGCAGCCTTCTATATAAATTGTACAAATAAATGTTCACGATAAATGGGGATTCCGTACCATCCTTACTCAGGGCAAGCAAAATAGAATTCGCAGGAATCCGCTCTGTAGGAGGTTGTACCGTCAGAACCTCTTTAGCTGAAGGTTTGGCAATACCAATAAAGTTCAACAGCTGGATATCCCGTCTTCGTAGGGCCCAGTCTGTTCCGCCTCGAAGATCTTTACGAGCATAGGCCTCGCCAAAAAGGATCGCCTTACAATGACCAAAATCAATTTCCTTATCCACTCTGGATTTGGCTTCTCGGATAGCCTCCGCAATACTCACGGCTTCTTGCGTCAAAATTTCCACCTTTTCATCGGAAGTTTTGGGATCACCTTGTGGAATAGCTATTTTTAAAGTGACACTTAATTTATCCGGTGATTTTTCAGATACATCAATTCCCATAGCAATCACAAACAATTTAAGATCGATATCTTTGAATTTGCAGGCTTGTATGGGGAGCATTAACACTACAACTACTAAGATTAGTACTATCCGAAAGGTGGGCTTCATGTACTTCTCCCCCTTTTAAGCTTTCTAAATACCAGAAAAATCGTAGCTAGAAGCATGATTTCCCCTATCAGGCGGACGTCGAGAAAAATCTGTCCAACCTTATACATCGTATATTGATTCAGGTTATCCATTAGTAAAGTAATACCGCTAAAAATGATAATACAAGCCCAATCCACAACTTTTTTTGTATTTTTCCCCTGATCTTTTCCTTGTTTGGATTGAAAAGCACCTTTGAGGAGCTCCAGCGTAATGTGCCAGCTAGTAATCGCACTGACCAAAGAAAATGTCAGATAGGTAAAGTAGAACAAAAATAATACACGTTCAATAATAAAAGCCTTAGTTCGAAGAGAATCTGCTGTAGTAAACCAAGGATATACATGTTTGCTGATTCCCTCAACTCCTGAAAAGCCAATCGGCATCAGAAATGCTATTAATAACGTGACTAGGGCCGTCAAGCTAATAAGCCAGACATGTCTTACCTTTAAGTTTTCAAATACACGATTAAATATAGCCAGATTAATATACCCTGTGAATACAAAGGTCGATTTTGCAACGGAACTATAATGCGGTATATCCCATAGATAGGTAACCATCTGCCTAACCGCATCCCAACTGAAATATGGATTGAATATCCCTTTAAGCAGATAATATATTATTAACGGCAGATTCAAGACAAGCAATACTTCTAAACCATAGAGAATAGATTCAGTACGCATTCTCATGCTGAAACAGATAATCAAGAGAAACCCGAGAATGACTATATAAGATGGGACATCTGAACTGATATAACGCATAGTAATATCGACAAAAGCTAAAATCGTAATCAGCCCTGCAACAAACCAGATGGTCGAATACAGAACTAATAAAGGACGTGAAACAAATCCAGATAAATTCCCGTTAAGGATTTCAGGTAAACCCTGCTGGGGGAATTTTGACATCAATTTGGTAAACAGGATTAGTAATACTGTCCCGATAGGAATCGAAATGAGAATAGACATCATAGCGCCGTCAAATCTTCGGTCGATTAGAGATCTCGGCACATAATTGATGACGCTAATCAAGGCAGTAATGAGGAAGAGATAATAAAAATATTTATTTTTGACCATTTTCTTTCCCTCCTTGTACCCGATTAGCCCATTGATCCAACGCAAATATTTTAAAGTATGGCTTGCCAAAACTTCGCAGAGAACACAAGTACATAACCACGCCTACGAGACCCAATACGATCCCCAATAGACCAAAGACTGCTGCAAATATGATAAAGAAATATTTCATCACCCGTATGGAATACATCATCATATTCAAAGGAATCACAAAATTGGAGATCGCCACGGCAGATACAATGATGATCATAATGTTACTTACCAATCCCGCTTCTGTAGCCGCTGTACCCAAGATTAGACCACCAACCGTCGTAGCCGTAGGACCAATCGATTTGGGCAACCGTAGGGAAGCCTCTGTCAGGAATTCCATAAGTACCAACATAATAAATACTTCCAGATACGATGGATAAGGGACAGAGGCTCGGCTGCCGGCTACTAGCAAGGCAATTTGTACTTTCCATACTTCTGGATTAAAGGAAGTGAAGGCCACATAAATCGCAGGAAGTATCGTAGATATTATCAGACCAAAATACCGGATCGTCTTCAAAAACCAGCCGCTGATGGGGAGCTGTAATTTATCATCCATCGCAGTGAGGTAGTCATTGAATATGGAAGGCAAAATAACTACATACCCCGTGGTATCTACAACAAGCAATATTTTACCTTCGGAGAGGTTAAATACCGCTCTATCGGGACGTTCTGTTACAACCACTGTAGGAAATAATCGATGTTTGGTGTCACTTAAATGCTTGTCTAGTTCTCCTGCCCCTTGGATTAAATCCACCTTGATTCCCTCAAGGCGAACACGTAGTTCCTCAAGAATGGCCTTATCCACCCGGACATCATCATACATAATGGCAACTCGGGTTCTTGACTTTGCGCCTACTACCGTAAGTTCAGCTTTGAGATGCTCCGATTGATAGCGATGCCGAATCAGGTTGATATTGACTTGTAAATTCTCAGTAAAAGCATCGGATGGCCCTTGTACGATCACTTCAGTCTGACCATCGGATACCGGAGAAGATTCATTTTTATTGGCTTCAAATAGATAGATATGTCCATTCTCGAACTCTAAGCAAATGAAACCTTTGAGTACATTTTCCAATAGCGTCTTCTCATCTTTACCTACCGTAGTACCTGGATAATTCTCGATATAACTCTCGTAAGCTAGAATATCCTTCATCTCATAAAAAGGAGTAATTACGTAACGACTTACAATAGATGAATCACTCATACTCTTCAGGTAAAGCATATGTACACCGTCTGCTCCCCGCCCGAGCTCCTTTTGAGCCAGATCCGCATTGCCAGACAACTGCTGACTTAACTGTTGCAGTAAGGAATCTCCACTTTGTCTGATTCGCATGTTCCATGCCCCGTTTCCTAAATGTTGAGGTTATTTTGGCACAAAGCGGACAAATCCATGCAAAAAAGAGAAAGATTGCCTAAAAGGCATTCTTTCTCTTCATCTTCAACATTCAATTATTAGATCATTAACTAGCTAGACAAACAAGGTTCCTACCGGACTTTTTCGCCGTATATAACGCATCATCGGCTTTATGGAACAAATTCTCTGGGATAATATCTGGATAGGTTGCCGCACCTACGGATACTGTTAATTTCAACTGCTCACCCGTAGGCAGTATGAACGCAAACCGCTCTACATTCGTCCTCAGTCGCTCCGCTGTTCGTCGAATTCGTTCCTGTCCACAATTATCTACAATAATGATGAATTCTTCTCCCCCATTGCGTGCAATATGGTCTCCAGGTCGGAAGGAATCTCGGAGTACATCTGCCAGCTGAATCAGTACGGCATCCCCAGCTGCATGACCGTACGTATCATTCACCAACTTAAAGTGATCAATATCTACGGCTAAGATGGAAAAGGGAAGGGATGTGTTCTGACTAGACTCTACTTGTTGATCAAAAAATGCCTTGAATGCTCTTTTATTATGTAACCCCGTCAAAAAATCTCGATGTGCCGCTTCCTCCATCATATGAAGCAGATCATCAGATTTCTTCAGATTACGCAATAAGAAATAGGTGAATAATCCAGCTGCAGTAGACAATAAAGAAAAGATTACAATGGGTTGCAGCTTGTCCTCAGGTAAAATAACAAGATAGACGAGATCTGTAGCCACTAGAGCAAGCATCTGAACGAGGAACCAATTCTTAAAACGGAGTCTTTTGCGCGGCATAAGCCACAGAGCAATACCCAAAGTCACCACCGCATTCATAGCCGCTATTATAGAAGCAAAGCTTACCCCGTGTATGAAAAATAACCGATAAGCAGCGATGAGTATGACGGTTATACCTCCGGATAATACCCCGCCTAGATATACAGAGACCAATATAGGAATTTGACGAAAGTCAGATGTGGCATTCTCCGTAATAGGAAATGTAAAATACATAAGAAGGATACCAAACAAACCAAGGAACAATCCACTAATTGCATGATTCCATACGGTACTAAATTTATTTTTCATATATTTACTTCGCAGCAGATTACCAAAAAACAAAAATGTAGTAAGCAACGTAAAATTACTAATTAATTTTTCAATCATGACACCTACACCTCACTTACTTGCCTAAGGGCAGCTATATCCTAAAAAAGTTCAACCTACTTTAAGCCAATTGTACCATATGATGTGAAACTTAAGGCCTACAGCATTGGAAGAAATTTTTCATTTCGATCATAAATCCGTATAATAAATAAAAGTTAGTCAAAAGGCTCGAATTATACTTAAAGGAGTGTATTCAACACATGTTCAATTGGCAACGCAGCAAACCTCTATTCGTTCTCCTGATATTTACGCTCGTCTTTGTATTATCGGCTTGCGGAGACAAAAACAGAAGCGAATCCGGGCAAAACAAAACAGATTCTCCAAAAACCGCTTCTCCAGCACCCGCTGAACCCACTCAGCCAGCACCAACCGAATCAGATAAGACAACGGACAAGAACAGTGCGAAGAATCCAGTAGTCACCATTGAAATGAGTACAGGTCAAAAAATCAAACTAGAGCTTTATCCCAAAGTAGCTCCAAATACGGTGAATAACTTTATCTCATTAATACACAAAAATTTCTATGACGGCAAGATCTTCCACCGCGTTATTCCAGGCTTTATGATTCAGGGGGGAGACCCGAACGGTAATGGTTCAGGGGGGCCCGGCTATTCCATCAAGGGCGAATTCACATCCAACAACTTTCCGAATGATCTCCTGCACACACGCGGAGTTCTTTCCATGGCACGGACAAATGAACCGGATTCTGCGGGTTCTCAGTTCTTTATTATGGCCGCAGATGCTACTTCATTGGATGGACAGTATGCGGCATTCGGTAAAGTAGTTGAAGGACTTGAAGTCGTTGATAGTATTGTAGGTCAGAACCGAGATAGTAATGATAAACCTGCTACCGATCAAGTGATGAAAAAAGTAACTGTCGATACTTTTGGGGTCACGTACAAAGAACCTGAGATTATCAAACCTTAATTTTCTACAGCAACCTATTCGAAGAGAGCCATGGATAAAGCCCACAAAGGCCTATCATGGCTCTCATTTTATTTTATGTATACTTCCTATATTGCAACATCAGACAGATAGCATATACAGCGCCGCTGTCCCTACACTCACTACAGTAACCACAAGATAAATCCAGCTTAATCTGCTTATATTTCCTAAGCTACGCTTCTCATAATTCGGATTAGAGGTCTTATTATCTTTAGACTGACCAATGATGAAGGTGCCAATACCGCCAATCAGAGCCACACTTATAATCAATATATATGGTATGTAATTCACCCTGTGATCTCCCCCTTTTGCTTCATTGTAACATCGTATGTCAACACTGCTTGATTAACTTTGTTCTTCACTATGTATAAAAAAAAGCCGGAACCTTAAAAGGTTCCGGCTTTTAATGACAACCCTATTGAACGGTAGAGTTAAAGGACATAATCCAGATGGATCCACCTACGACGGTGAATACGATCAGGAGTCCAACGATTAACGTCATAACGTTCCATCTTGGCTTCTCACCTTCACGAATATGCATGAAGAAGAACAATTGAACCAAGAGCTGCATAACTGCCATAAGCATTAAAGTCACGACAGTTTGCGTCTTATTGAGCATATCATTCATAACGATAACAAGTGGAATGATCGTTAGTACAATAGAGAAGATGAATCCAAGTAGGTAAGATTTCAAAGAACCGTGACCTTGGCTCACTTCATCAGTCGTAGAATGACCGTGTGTATGTTGACTCATCTTACATCACCCCCATCAAGTAAACGACGGTGAATACAAAGATCCAGATAACATCCAAAAAGTGCCAATACAGACCTAAGTTGGTCAACTTCCGAGTAGTGACTTCCGTCACACCTCTGCGGGAGACCTGAATCATCAGTGCAATCATCCAGACAAGTCCGATGGATACGTGAAGTCCGTGCGTACCAACTAGGGTGAAGAACGATGACAAGAACGCATTACTTGCAATCGTATGCCCTTCGTTAACCATCTTCACAAATTCCGTAACTTCCATGCCGATAAATGCAGCACCGAGAAGCGCTGTAACAATTAGCCAAGCAATCAACTGCTTCACGTTCTTCTTGTGCATAGCCAGCATAGCTAGACCACTTGTAAAACTACTTGTAAGCAAGATAAACGTTTCAATGATGACGCCTTTCATTTCGAACAATTCTTTAGCGCCCGGACCATTATTCGTATGCGTATGAAGTACTGCATAACAAGCGAACAACGTACCAAAGATCAAAATATCTGTAATAATGAAAATCCAGAATCCAAGCACCTTCAAGGACTCATGACTCTCATGGGCTTCATGCGAATGGGAATGTGTTGTTGCCGCGTGTGCCATTAGACGGTCCTCCCTCTTAAAGCTGCTTCTGTACGCTCAATCTCATCGACTTGAACATAATAATCGGTATCATAAGTGAATGAACGAGCAAGTAGACTAATTGCTACCCCTACAAGACCCGGAATCGCCATCCACATCCAACCAAATACAAATCCAAATCCAGCAATGAACCAACATACGGACATGATGAATGGTATAGCTGAATTCTTAGGCATATGAATCGGCTCAAGCTTCACAGGAGCAGGTTTGATGCCGTTCTTCAGATCCTCTTTTGTCTTCCACCAAGCATCAGTTCCCTCAACTTCAGGAACTACAGCGAAGTTGTAGAACGGTGCAGGAGATGGGATTGACCATTCCAGCGTACGACCATTCCAAGGATCTCCCGTAAGATCACGTTCACCTTTACGAATGCTGTAACTGATCTGCCATACTTGCACAATGAAAGCCAGACCCATGACGAATGCACCTACAGTAGAAATCATGTTAAGCGGTGCCCATCCTAGATCCCAACCGGTGTCGGAACCGTAGGTATATAGACGACGTGTCATACCCATGAAACCAAGTGCATATTGCGGCATGAAACATACATAGAAACCAATATTCCATAACCAGAATGACCACTTACCTAGTTTTTCATCAAGTTTGAAGCCGAATACTTTAGGCCACCAGTAGTACATACCTGCAAAGTAACCGAACACTACACCACCGATCAGAACTTGGTGGAAGTGAGCAATAAGGAAGTAACTGTTGTGATATTGATAATCGGCAGGCGCTACAGCAAGCATAACCCCTGTCGCTCCGCCTACGACGAAACAAGGAATGAATCCAAGTGTCCACAGCATCGGCTGCTTGATGGTGATCCGCCCTCGGAACATCGTAAAGAGCCAGTTAAAGATTTTAACCCCGGTCGGTATCCCAATCACCATCGTCGAGATGGCGAAGAATACATTGACGTTGGCACTAGATCCCATGGTGAAGAAGTGATGGGCCCAAGTGAAGAAGGACACTACGCTGATCAACATCATGGAGAATACCATCGATTTATATCCGAATATGGATTTCTTAGAGAAGGTAGACACGACTTCGGAGAAAATACCGAAGGCAGGAATAACTACAATGTATACCTCAGGGTGTCCCCACATCCATATTAAGTTGACGTACATCATCGGGTTCCCGCCTAGATCCATGGTGAAGAAATGAGCACCCACAAATCGGTCGAGGAATAGTAAAGCTAGTGTTACCGTAAGGATCGGGAAGGCAAAAATGATCATTACAGAACTGGATAACACGGACCAAGAGAAGAGTGGCATTTTCATCATCTTCATGCCTGGTGCGCGCATTTTAAGGATCGTTACTAAGAAGTTAATCCCTGTTGCCAAGGAACCTATACCGGAAATCTGAATCCCCCATATATAGAAGTTCTCCCCTACACCCGGACTATATGCAAGCTCCGATAACGGTGGATAACTTAACCATCCTGCATCAGGAGATCCCCCGATGACAAAAGAAAGGTTGAACAGCATGGCTCCCATAAGGAACAACCAGAAACTCATCGAGTTCAGGAACGGGAACGCAACGTCCCTTGCTCCTAATTGAAGCGGTACAACTAGATTAAATAAGGCAAACATCAGCGGCATCGCCATGAACAAGATCATGATCGTACCATGCGTAGTAAAGACCGCATTATAATGGTCCGCTTGTAAGAATTTCATATTCGGCAAGGCAAGCTGGGTACGCATCAAGAGCGCATCCACACCGCCACGGAATAACATCAATAAGGATGCAATCAGATACATAATCCCAATCTTTTTGTGATCGACGGTAGTAATCCATTCCCGCCAAAGCCACTTCCACTTTTTAAAGTAAGTTAGGACAAACAAAATTGCGATACTTGTAAGTCCTATGGAGACGTCCGCTCCATAAATCAGCGGGTCACCTGTAACGAAAAAAGTGGAGGCGAAGTCTTTAATATTTTCCCACATTACAATCCCTCTTTCGCCTGTGTTTATGGTTTTGTAGAACCGTTATAGCTACCGGAACTCATACTTTCTGAGCCATGCTTCATATAAATCCCGCCATTTTTGTTCACAATATCTGTATACAGCGTAGCTGGATAATCTGAATAGAACTGTTGTTTCATCGTGCTTGGTTTGGCAAGCTCTGTGTAGCCTTCATTCGTAAGTTTAGGTGAGCTTGATTTCACTTCTTTCACCCAAGTATTAAAGTCAGCCTGCGGTTTGGACTCGACAACGAAATTCATCTTCGCAAAGTCTCTCCCACTAAAGTTCGCCCCTGAACCATAATAGGTACCCGGCTTATCTGCTTGTAGCCACAGCTGCATGGCCATACCTGGCATAGAATATTCTTGTCCGCCTAGTTGAGGAATCCAGAATGAGTTCATCGGTGCATCCGATGTTAACTGGAAGCGAACCGGAACTCCTGCAGGAATCTGAACATAGTTGACTGTTGCAATCTTCTGATCTGGATATTGGAATAACCATTTCCAATCTAATGAAGTAACCTGAATCGTAATCGGTGTACTATCCGACACAGGCGGCTTAGCCAGTTTGTAAGTATCCCGTGCAGTCACAACCCCCAAAATGATGATGATGACAATCGGAATTCCCCACCAGATCGTCTCCAGCAACTTGCTGTCGTCCCAATGAGGTTGATACGGAGCTTTATTATTTGGCGTATCTCTGTATCTCCAGACGATAAAGACAAGAAGTCCGATAACAGGAATAACAACCGCCATACAAATCATACCGGTCAACATAATTAATTTCTGCTGTACCTCAGCGACAGGACCTTTGGCATCAAGCACAATAAACTTATCCCATCCCAGATACACGGACACCCCTATAATCAGAGCATATCCGACTACAATGAGCATCAGTAGCTTCCATCCGGAAAGCTTGTTTTTCATTTCCCCATCACCTCTGCATCTATACAGAATGAACTGATGAATGGGCCAAGAGTTCAAGCTGTATACTTAGTTTTTTATCGAATAATCCTTTAGCTGTTTCAGTGTATCAGATCGCATGTGAGTTATGTCACTAGTTAACCAAATCGTCATAATTGCTTTTCCATTATCCAGTAATTTTTTTCACAAACTGTTCACAACTCCTTTTCATACGAAAAAAAGCCCTTAGGAGCTTCTCCTAAGGGCTTTCATACATTCCGATTATAAGTTCAAGTCACTTCTATCCTTAGTCTTATCCATTACCCTTATCTGCATTGGACTGAACCAGATATATTGAAGTTCCCACGGTATAGACAAAGACACTAGAGATCATAAAGCCTAGACCCGCCATTAAAGTCATATTACGATCGGTGAAATCACTAATATTCATTAGACACATCACTACACCCACGCCTAACAATATCCAAGAAATTACCGTCATATAAGCCGCCAAGCTATAACCTTCATCTTTCATCTGACGCACTCGATCTAATGGATATACTTTCGCTGACATTCTTCATCACTCCTGTTCAACATCATGAAAAGGCTTTCTTGTACATAGTATACCACAAAGTTCACAATTTTGTTCATAATTTGTACAAATTTATTTTGAAATTTCGTCACATTTAAAATCTTTTATTACCTATAACCCTACATACCCTAAATTAAACATGTCTGATCGTTTTTTGGCCATACTAGAACATGCTATAATAGGAAACGTTTAGATAAGAATTGAGATGAAGGAGAAGATGATATTGAATTCTGACCCGGTCGTTCATAAGCCGGATCGTGCGGATATAGCAACGACTACTGATCTTTGCCTTCTGGCAGGTAAAATCATGCTTCAAAGTGGTGCGGAGACGTACCGAGTAGAGGACACGATGTCCCGGATTGCCGCCTGCCTCGGATTTCCTAAATCCACAAGTTATGTGACGCCTACAGGAATTATGTTTCAAGCGGATGAAGCTGGAGCAGCCAAGTTAACAGGAATCGCCGAACGAACCACGGATTTGCAAAAGGTTACCGCTGTGAATGGGATATCCCGTCAATTAAGCGGAGGCCAACTAACAGCAGAGCAGGCTCGGCTGAAGTTAAAAGAAGTGGAATGTGCAGCACATGCTTTCCCGATATGGCTGCAAATTGCGGCAGCTTCCATCGCTAGCGGTTGCTTTATGATTATGTTCCAAGGGGGATGGAACGACTTCGTTCCTGCTATGTTCAGCGGAGGATTTGGATATTGCGCTGTAATATATTTTCATCAATTGGTTCGTGTTAAGTTCTTCTCAGAACTTATGGCTTCCTTTGTTGTGGGTCTGATCTCACTGATCTTTGTACAGCTTGGATGGGGACATGCATTAGACAAAATTATTATCGGTTCCGTAATGCCACTTGTACCGGGACTCTTGATAACAAATGCTGTACGTGATCTGATGGCAGGTCATCTGGTGTCTGGGCTATCCCGAGGTGTAGAAGCTTTTCTTACAGCCTTTGCGATTGGTACGGGGATCGCCGTTGCCATTACTATCTTTTAAATTCAGAGTGAGGTCTATTTAATGTTTGCACAACTTGTCACTAGCTTCATTGCCTCATCCGCTTTCACAATTCTATTCAACACACCCAAACGTTCTTTATTGCAGTGCGGTATTGCCGGAATGATTAGCTGGATGATCTATCTTCTGCTTCAAGGCATTTGGGGTCCAATCTTAGCTTCATTAATAGCTACTACACTTGTAGGAATCATGGGGCAAATTTTTGCAAGGCTCTACAAGCTCCCCGTTATTATTTTCAGTGTTGCTGGGATTATTCCTTTAGTACCTGGTGGGATTGCTTATGATGCGATGCGTAAATTCGTAGAAAATGATCACAACGCTGCCGTTCAGCTAGCTGCTCAGGCCTTTTTAATCTCAGGTTCCATTGCCATGGGTCTTATTCTGTCAGAAGTGCTTAACCAGATGGTACGAAGAAGGGCTTAATCAAGATATACTTACGTTAACAAACATATTTTAATTTACAAACCATTTCAAATTACAAACATAATCCAAACTTTTCAAGGGAGGTTAAGAATGTTGAGTATTCAGCGACGTATGGAGGAATTGGAGAAAAAAGTCCAGATTCTTGAACAAGAAGTGGTTCATCTGCGCAACAATTCATTACACACTCTCCATTCCAATACAGACGAGGTACCTGAGACTGATTCATCAGCGACACATCAGGATTCACTACATACTCTTCCGCTGAATGCATCCACAAATATTACCGCTCCTCTCGCGCATGAGAAAAAACTAATCGATCAATTCAATGTGCTTCATGGTCGTAACGAGCAGGCTTCCATAACAGCAACTCCTAAAGAGCCTATAGATTGGGAACACTTATTAGCTCGCATTTGGCTTCCCCGGATATTTATTATTGTGCTTTTACTAGGTGTATTGTGGGGATTCTCGGCTGCTGTACGCAATGGAATCTTAACTGAACCGCTGCGCTGTATTCTGGGACTTATGGTCGCAGCCATAATGTTCTGGTATGGCGAAGTACAGTATCGGCACAAAAGATCCGCTCTGGCTCAAGTTCTGCTTGGTGGATCTATTGCTATTTTAATTCTTACCTTATTCGCCGCCCACATGCTGTATGGGTTAATCCCTGCTCCGCACTCCTTTGTATTATATTTGCTCTCCATTGGAGCTGGGGTATTCACAGCCATAAGGCACCGCTCTCAGACCCTCTTGATTGTGACCATGCTGGGGGGCTTTATGGTTCCATTCCTTATTCGCTCTACAGTACCAAATACTTGGGTCTTCGTCGGGTATGAGACGCTCTTTTCCGTAACGATGTTGATCTTATCTTCTATATTTGCTTATCGAATCGCTCACTTTACCGCCATCGGATTGCTTCATATTCCTTTGTTTTTCTTATTCATCTTTCTAGGGAATCAGTCCGGATCTGTAGCCTACGCCTTCATTACAGGAGCTACGTTGCAGTATATAACCATATTTGTCATTGCTCTTTTACAAAAGAACCGTGACATCTACCACAAAAGTATCGTGGTCTTCTCGGGTTTCTTATTGCTAACCGGCTGGGCTTCCATGGTATCGAATCGAGAGAACCTACCCATGTTATTTGACATCTTAATTGGCTTATGGGCTGGGATATTTACACTTACAGCACTTTGGAAACATGTCTGGAAAGAGAACGAACCCGTATATCTTGCTGCGGCCAGCTATGCATGGTTCATCTGGTTATCCCACATCCTAGGTACGGAAAGCCTATACATGGCCTGGACCATGGAAGGATTCATTCTTTTGCTGCTTGCTATACGTAGCAAAAGCCCGCTCCAACAAATCTCTGGATGTGTGATTTACTCCCTAGGACTTATGGGTACTTTATCGACGGATATTCGTGACATTGCATCCTATGCTTCTGCAAGCTGGATCATTCTCATTGCTACACTGATCATCATGCTTCAAGTTATTCGCAGACGGCCTCATCTGAAACATACATTTATCTATCACTCATATATTTGGTTCTGGCTTACCCTGTTCATTATCCTTTTGTTCACCAAAGAAATGAGTGAAGTCTTCACATGGTATCTCAGCACAGATACTCAACATTTGGTGTTATCTAGCGTATGGGCTGCTTATGCCGTAGTTATGATTGTGATTGGAGTCCTATTTCAACATAAGTATGCAAGACTAGCAGGTATTCTCCTTCTACTCCTAACTTTACTCAAGCTCATTCTTATTGATATTCCAGGGGTATCGTTACCTATCAGAGCCATATTGTTCATAGGACTAGGAGCTATAGGCATTATTATTTCCCGACTATTATATAGAAAACAGGCAATTCAGCCTCCAGCCGACCCGCCAGCAACACGATAAATTACAACCTTAGGAGGAATATATTCATGAAGATTATGCCCCTTGAACAACGTGGTATTTCCACGAGTCGACTCATTTTGGGTTGCATGCCTTTTGGTGGAGGATGGAACCGTGAGCCTATCGAACAGCAACATATCCTTGAAGCGGAACGTGCTGTAGATGCAGCATTGTCCATTGGCATCTCCATGTTCGATCATGCAGATATTTATACGATGGGTAAGGCGGAGGAGACCTTCGGTCACCTATTGAAAGCCCGCCCCTCTCTCCGCGATCAAGTAGTCATTCAATCCAAATGCGGCATTCGAGTAGCCAAGGGACAAGTACCCGGTCGTTATGATTTCTCCAAAGCTTATATTCTTGAATCTGTAAATGGCATCCTTCAGCGTCTGGGAACAGAGTACTTGGATATTCTATTACTTCACCGTCCAGATCCACTCATGGACCCAAACGAAGTCGCTGAAGCCTTAGGCAAGTTAAAGTCCTCAGGAAAAGTCCGTTACTTTGGCGTATCCAACATGAACAGTTCGCAGGTTCGCTTCTTACAAAGTGCCCTTCCTGAAGCCATTGCAGTTAATCAATTAGAAATGAGTCTATCTAAGCTTGATTTCGTAGATCAGACTGTACATGTTAATCAAGCTGAAGGAAACTCCGTTCACTTCGGAGAGGGACTGCTCGAACATGCTCAACTTCAGCGAATTCAGCTTCAAGCTTGGGGACCCTTGGCTCAAGGAGCTTTCTCTGGTCGTTCTTTAGAGGGCGAATCTGAACGAGTTGTACAGACTGCGGCCCTAGTTACACGCTTAGCCGAAGCTAAAAATACTACACCAGAAGCCATTGTACTCGGCTGGCTTATGAGGCATCCGGCGATGATTCAGCCAGTTCTAGGCAGCTCTAATCCCAAGCGAATTATTGCCTGCCGAGATGCGGAGCGTGTCTCTGTGAACTTGACCCGAGATGAATGGTACAGCTTGTACGTGAGTTCTCGAGGTCATGCGCTTCCATAAAGCCTGATACTAAATCATCTAGGTTCGTTGTTTCACGTTTTGCGGCAAACGGGTATGTACTACTAACACAATGGAAGTACATATGAGTGGAGGTTTATGATATGCCTGATCAACGAATAGGTGGGAAAATTGCTGTAGTTACGGGTGGCGGTTCTGGAATTGGTCAAGCGGCGGCCATTCGTTTTGCTGAGGAAGGTGCAACGGTATATATGTTGGACCGTACTCCTGAGAAAGCCGAAGCGACTCGTGCTACTATTGAAAATAACGGCGGGGTCGCCCATGTCGTCGAATGTGACATTTCCAAACCTGAGATGGTAGAGAAAGCCTTCCAGCAAGTAGCGGAACAAGCTGGGAAGCTGGATATTGTATTTGCAAATGCCGGTATTAATGGCACGATGGCGCCCATTGAGACGATGGAGATTGAAGATTGGGATCGAACTATCAACATCAATCTTCGCGGAACTTTCGCCACCGTGAAGTACGCCATTCCTCATCTTAAAGATCGAGGCGGTAGCATTATCATTAACAGTTCTATTAATGGAAACCGTGTCTTCTCAAATATTGGCTTCTCAGCCTATTCATCTACTAAAGCCGCGCAAGTCGCTTTTATGAAGATGGCTGCTCTAGAACTAGCCAGATACAAAATCCGTGTCAATGCTATCTGTCCTGGTGCGATCAAAACTCATATTGATGAGAATACGTACCCTACCGATGACCTCAAAAACGTACAAATTAAGGTCGAATTTCCGGATGGAGATCAGCCTCTTGAGCAGGGGCCTGGTACACCCACCCAGGTAGCTAATGTCGTTCTTTTTCTAGCGAGTGATGAATCCTCTCATCTTACCGGAACTGAAATTTTCGTCGATGGGGCAGAATCTTTGCTTCACGGCTAAATATATATGAATAAAGACCTCATACCTTGAACCAAGGAATGAGGCTTATTCTTTATTAGTCACTATAATAGTCACTATCTTGTATGAGAACGATTCCTTAAGGATAACATGAACACAGCGTTATAAATCCACAACTAGAGGAGATGCATCATCATGAGATTTCACAATAAAGTAGCGATTGTCACAGGCGGAGCCAGCGGTATTGGAGAAGCAACCGTAAGATTATTCGCCCAAGAAGGAGCCAAAGTCGTCATTGCCGATTTCGCGCCTCACGGACAAACTGTGGCCGACGAGCTGAAGCAAAATGGACAAGAGGCCTTATTTGTGAAAACAGATGTCACTTCGGAGACCGATGTTCAGCATCTCATTACTGCTTCTGTAGAAGCCTTCGGTCGTGTCGATATTCTTTTTGCCAACGCAGGAATTGCCAAAGATGGTATAGCGGATCAATTAACGCTTGATGCTTGGACCAAGACCATTGATATTAATTTGACCGGCGTGTTCCTGTCCGACAAATACTTCATTGAACAAGTACTCAAACAAGGGGATGGCGGTGTCATCGTCAACTGTGGGTCCATTCACAGCCATGTGGGTAAAGGAAGCGTTACGGCCTATGCAGCTGCCAAAGGTGGAGTGAAACTGCTCACTCAAACTCTAGGCATTGATTATGCCCAAAAAGGCATTCGCGTGAACGCCATCTGCCCAGGGTATATAGATACGCCTCTTCTCAAAGAAGCAGATGCTTCTATTAAGCAGCATCTAGCTGGACTTCATCCGATGGGTCGTCTCGGCCGTCCGGAAGAAGTTGCGAAGTCCGTTCTCTTCTTAGCAAGTGAGGATGCTTCATTTATTACGGGAACAACGTTGCTGGTTGATGGCGGTTATACGGCGCAATAATAAATTGAAATACACAACGAAAACAATCGCTACCGTACATACCTACGGCATCGATTGTTTTGTTGTATACAAAGCTAGGTCTCTAAAATGATCTCAAAAGCAATGTCTTATTTCTTAAAGTATTCTTGATACCAAGCGGCTGCAGCAGCTATTTCCGTGGATGTTAATTGATGACCCGCATTCTCCCAATGGAGTGTGACTTCAGCATGAGCACCTTGGAGAATTGCCTTTAATTCCTCCGACTCCTGTGCTGAACACATCATATCATTACGACCTGCCCCCATAAAAATAGGCATGCCTTTCAGATCAGGCAATGTCACACCACGTCTAGGCACCATCGGATGGTGCAAAATGGCTCCCCGTAGAGCATGGGGATAATGAAAAATCAGACTGCCTGCAATGTTAGCCCCATTCGAATAGCCTAGAGCTATTACTTGACTACGATCGAATCCGTAATCATTAGCCGCCTGATCTAAGAATTCATGGAGTTCTTTCGTTCTTGCAATCAAATCAACTTCATCAAAAACCCCTTCAGCTAATCTACGGAAAAATCTAGGCATCCCATTCTCTACTACATTCCCTCTTACACTGAGATAGCTTGCACCCCGATCGATATGTGAAGCTAGTGGAATCAGATCCTGCTCAGTTCCACCTGTGCCATGCAGCAGCAATAACACAGGGCCTCTTGCATCTGAACCTTGGTGAAATATATGTTTCATGAGAGATCTCCTTTCAATACACGGACTTCAAAAGGCAACAAATTCGCTTCGATCTCAGACCGATGTGGTTCGAACCATTCGGGAAGCATTAGCTTTTGACCCAACTGTTCTGTAGGTTCGTCATTATCAAATCCCGGTGTATCAGTAGCAATCTCGAATAAGATCCCCCCTGCTTCGCGGAAATACACAGCATTGAAATATTGGCGATCTACCACAGGAGTGGGGCTATATCCGTTCTCTTCCACCCATTCTCTCCATGCCAACTGATCCGCATCATCTTTCGCACGCCATGCAATATGATGAATCGTTCCACTTCCCCCTTGTCCCCAAGGTACAGGCTGCATATTGATATCAATAATATTCCCTATGTCCCCGATGGAACGATATCGAACTAAGCCCGCTTCTTCACCCACACGAGTAAGACCCATTGTATGCTCCAGCAGATGCTGAGTTTTGTCAGGGGCTGTACTTAAAAGCAATGCGCCACCAAATCCTTTAATAGCTTTTTCAGCAGAAACCCCACCAAAGGACCACTTGCTTTGTGCTCCCTCAGCACGTTCAACCATTTCCAATTTCAGACCATCATGATCCTTGAATTGCAGGAATAGTTCGGAGAATCTTTCTACTTTCTCAGTAGCAATATCAAGCCGTGACAGTCGTTCTTCCCAAAATCCAAGGGTACCTACAGGTACAGCAAACGTTACAATTCCAACCTGTCCCCCACCAATCGTTCCCATTCTGGAATTCGGCCAAGGGAAGAAGGTCATGGCTGTTCCAGGACTACCCACCTGATCTCCAAAGTACAAATGATACACTTCTGGGGCATCAAAATTAATCGTTTTCTTAACAAGATGTAGGCCGAGTACGCCGGCATAAAAATCAACATTCTGTTGAGGGTTAGTAACAAAAGCAGTAATATGATGAATTCCTGCGGTAATTTGAGACATGCGAATCACTCCTAGATTTAATTTAATTTTTAGTTTGTTATCACCGATTTGAATACTTCCAATATTAATAATTGAACATTTTGAATTTATCTTAAACTTAAGATATTTATTAAAAAAGAGAGGAGCTATCCTTCTTTTTTGGCAGACTTGCCTAATTTTTTAATCAAAGAAATAGCTGTTTTCTTTTCTTCAGGCGCAAGGCCCTTCATCAGGTTCTCGATAACCTCAGCATGTTCTGGGAATATGCGATCAAAAAGTTCCTTACCTTCAGGCGTAATCTCCGCAAAAGTTACTCGCCCATCATCGGGTGATGGCAGGCGCTTGAGCAGCCCTTTCTTCTCAAGCTTATCAATATTGTACGTAATACTTCCACTAGTAACTAGAATCTTATCGCCGATTTGTTGTAATGGGAACCGACCTTTATGATAGAGTAATTCGAGAACTGTAAACTCCGATGTAGATAAACCA
The DNA here is from genome assembly GCF_017874255.1 of Paenibacillus shirakamiensis. Classification (GTDB taxonomy): domain Bacteria; phylum Bacillota; class Bacilli; order Paenibacillales; family Paenibacillaceae; genus Fontibacillus; species Fontibacillus shirakamiensis. Next base: position 368,777 of record NZ_JAGGLD010000002.1, read on the forward strand.
TACTTCTTCATATCTTTAACCGCTTGATCCATAATCAATTTATAAGATTTAGCTAAGACTACCATAAGTTTAAGCGATAATTCACGATTGCTTTTCATTAGGTCACCTCCTCACAACAAAATAATATCTTAACTTTAAGATAAATATACGCCTGATTATGATAGATGTCAACCCTTATCTTCTTATTCGAACTTTAAAATCCAACTTTATATAGTGATCTATATGGGCTCTTGAATAACTGAATAACTTGTCTAGTTCAACGATTTATGTATCCTTAAAGCAGTAAAACAAGGACTTATGAAAAAATCAATTAAAAAAAGAGTGCAAGGTCGTAGAGACCCTGCACTCTGCACTAATCTACCCTTTTCTCATTGGGAATTTCCCTTACGCCATCCTTTAATTCTTTTGCTTCCTGCGTTATGCCTATTTGAGTAGGGACTCTACTATTATCATAAGTACCATATTTAACTGAATCGTCTAAAGGTGATATCTGAAAATACACAGTATTACGATAATCAAAACTCCACCTTTTTCCTTTTTCTTCAACAATGCGTCCCTTCCTGTCCGATCTGCCTATCCATTCCAATCTTGCAATCCCGAATGAATCAACTTTGATATAACTAGTGATATCACCATTCACTAAACTATATTCTAGTGCCGATCCTTTTGGAAATACGTATTGAACCGTTCTGCTTAATTCACCAGATGGCTGAAAATCATTTGGGCCTATATTCCAATGCTTATCTATGTAGGGTTGAAGAGAGAGAACCAATTTGCGAGCACTAACTAGATCACCTGTTTTCAATGTTTTCAAGTTCTCAATTTTATCAGAGCTATATATAATAACATCCTTATGAGTGTTGTCCCACTGTACACTACCTCCAAAGGCTTCTCCGATAAATCGTATAGGGACTAGAATTCTTCCTTTCACTTCTATTACAGGAACATCTAATTCAATTTTACCACCATTTTTGTAAGCGTCTTTTTTATTTACTGTTAATTTCACCGTATTATCGTTTTGGGTTATAATTGCAGTTTTACTACGTGAATCCCACTGATAAGCTAAGTTCATTTCTTTTAGTGAGCGAATTGGAACTAATATACGGCTTGACTTCTGTATTGGAGCAACATCTACATTCATTCGCAGTCCATTGACAAAAATCCCAACTTGGTTTGTAGGAGCTGCAGCTACAAAGTCACTAATCGAAAAAACAACCATAAATAATGATATAAATATTAGTAATTTACTTTTCATTTTTCAGTAATCCTCCTTATTTTTATATATAGTTAAACGTTTTTATCAACTAAAAGTTACTTAATTTTGGGATTTATGATACGTTAAAAATAATTTCTGTATGAATTCCTAAAAGCTTACCGTCTTCAACTACCTCCATTGATCATTTGGGAACCACCACAATGAAGATAGAAATCTTGGTAAAACGTAAAAAACGCCCCAACTTCTATCTAATTCATGTAAAATTACAAGTGAAGACCTACAAAGAGGTGAACGACATGAATTTTGTATCGATTGACTTTGAGACGGCTAATATGACGAGTAAAGGCAGCGTCTGTTCCGTTGGGATTGCTGTCGTCGAGGATGGGCACATCACGAAGGAATTTTATTCTCTGGTTAATCCTTTAAGCGAATTTGACCCGCATTGTGTTCGGGTTCACGGCATCACAGAACATATGGTACAAGACGCCCCTACTTTCAAAGAAGTATGGAGTACGATTGGCCCGATGTTAGATGGGCAGACGGTCATTGCGCACAACGCTGCGTTTGATATGAATGTGTTAAGCTACTGCATTTCGACTTATGAACTGCCTAGTACAGGCTTTCAATACTTATGTTCCTACCTAGTTGCCAAAAGAATCTGGCCTGAGCTGCCGAGCTATCGCTTGAATCAATTGAGCAGCCATCTACAGCTCAGTCCATTCCGGCATCATGATGCGCTTGAAGATGCCAAGGCCGCCGCACTGGTATTCATAGAATGTCTTAAAGACGCGCAAACATCAGATTACAACCAGCTTGCCACGCAATTAGAATACAGACTAGGCCAGTTGCAAGACGATTATACACATATCACGTTCTCCTCCACCCGCTCCACAGGTGGCAGTGTGAAGGCGAGCCAGATTGTACCGCAGTCGAATGATTTTGATAAGGATCATACTTTATATCGCAAGCAGGTCGTATTCTCGGGTACACTGAGTTCGATCTCACGAAGAGAAGCGATGCAGAAGGTTGCTGATCTCGGCGGCTTACTTGCGGACAAGATTCACCCTGGCGTCCATTACTTGGTTGTTGGTTCCAAAGATTATATGAAGCATCAACATGGACTGAAGAGCAGCAGCAAAATTCGCGCAGCCGAAAAATTAGCCTCTTCGGGTAAAAAAGTTCGTATTATTCCCGAAGAGGATTTCATGTCCCTGCTCTCTTCGTAATTGTTCCTAATTATTGTAGTTGGATTACTATAATCATACATGTGTATTGTAGGCCCGAAAGTTTTCGGGTCTTTTTGCTATATATTGTTCTGCTTAACTTAATACTATTGTTCTGCTTTACTTAATACTATTGACTTTCTAGAAGCCATCTTCTACCTTTACATCAGGCTTATGATTAGGAGGGTATATTATGGAACTTGTCTATCTACAGACTTTTCGTGAGGTGGCGCGCCTAGGCAGCTATACCAAAGCCGCTGAGGCACTCGGCTATGCCCAGTCCAGTGTAACGACCCAAATTCAGAAACTTGAAGAATCTTACCGGACAGTGCTTTTCGAACGATTTGGCCGTACGATGCGTTTAACGCAAGCAGGGGAAGCGCTACTTCCCTTCGCCCATGAAATGATACGTCTTCATGCCGAATCTAAGGAAGTCGTTGCAGAACAGTCCAAGGGATCTTTAAATATCGGCACTATCGAAACGCTAGCTGCCTTTTATCTGCCACCCTTTCTTCAAGCTTACCGAAAAAATTACCCGGACATTCAGCTTCTTATTCAGCCCGGCAATGAACTTGTGATTATTGAAGGCGTGAAGAATGGGACGGTCGATGTTGGATTTATTCTTGATCCCCCGCTGCAAGATCCTCAAATTCATAGTATCATCCTACGCGAAGAACCTATAGTCATTGCCATGAGCCCTGATCATCGACTAGCTAGTGTATCTGGTCTGCATCTGTCTGACCTAGAACAAGAGACCTTTATTCTTACAGAAGCCGGGTGTACGTATCGTTCCTCGCTTCTTGACCTCTTGAATAAGCAGGGGATCTCGTTCCAGATTTCATGTGAATTTGGTAATCTAGAAGCCATTAAACAATGCGTCATTTATGGACTTGGCGTAGCCCTTCTCCCCGGTATTACTCTAGATCATGAGGTAAGGCAAGGGAAGCTTGCCGCCATCCCCATACTAGATCCAGATATGAAGTTCTACACTCAGCTTATCTATTCTCGTAAAAAATGGCTGTCTAAATCCTTTCAAAATTTCCTGCAACTGCTCCATCCCGAGTATTCATCAAAATAATTGATGCTTCTTATCAATTCCTATCCATAACTCCCCTTGTATTAGCCGTGATACAGTCTCTATAGATGCAGATCAAGCTTCATCTGCGGACTATACATTGTGGAGGTTATCCTATGAGTTCAACCCCGATATTCCCCCTAACGTTAGAGACACCTGCGGCTTCACCAGAAGAAGCACATCGCTATTTCTCTAGTCGCTTGAGTTATGAGACGGATGCGTCTGATGTGAATTATGATATGGCGCAAGGATTTCATGATTTTATTCTACTCGATGTAAGATCTGCTTCAGCGTATGATGAACTGCATGCCCAAGGTGCTCAGAGTCTTCCCTATCGTTCTATTAACAAAGAAAGCACCGCCTCTTTTTCAAAAGAAAAGCTGATTATCGTCTACTGCTGGGGGCCAGACTGCAATGCCGCTGTAAAAGCAGGGGTTCGCTTAACTACTCTTGGTTTTCAGGTGAAAGAAATTCTCGGTGGTATAGAATATTGGACTCGTGAAGGTGCGCCAGTTGAAGGTACACGAACTAAGCTGCGATTAACTTCCAGACCTACTGCGACGCATTCTGAATAAATTCACCGAGCTGCTGGTAAATGGCTATGATGTCCGACATTGGCATTCTTACAAGTCCACTGGAGGAGGGAGCCACAAATTCATGCACACCGTCCACGAAGGATTGAGGTTGGAAACCCCACGAAATGCTGGATTGCTTCGTGAACTCCTGATAAACCCCTTTGCCTACAAAACAAGTAATTTGCGGGCGGTAGTATTCCAGCTTCTCTCTAAGGATCTCTCTTCCTACGCGGTATTCCTCTCTTGTAATGTCATCTACCCCTCGGGTAGGACGAGAGACAATATTTGTGAATCCATAGCCAAGCTTTAGGAGATCCCCATCTTCATTCGGTGCATATAACCTTGGTGTAAGGCCCGATTCATAGAGAAGCTTCCAGAAATGATTGCGTGGATTAGCATAGTGATGTCCGAGTTCCCCGGATTTGGGGCTTGGATTGAAGCCGACAAAGACAATTTGAAGCCCATGATCTAGGTGATCCGATACTTCATTCATAGATCGTTCCTCTTTTCATATATAGGAATAAGATATTAAAAATCCAGCCATCCGCCTTAAAGAGGTGATGGCTTTTCTTAACGATAGATTTCTGACTGAATGTTCGTATATATACAGTATTTTTTAACATTTCTCTAACTAAGTAGAGGGCAATTTTAGAACCTTCACTGAATGTTCAAGATGAACGCCTCTGCCTGTGAAAATATTCATGGTTAAAGGGCAGCTGATGATGGAATAGGGTTGTTTTTTTGAGGCGTTGTGACACTTTAATAGTATAAGCTTTCCTCTATACAGAAGCTTAAATCCTCAGCGGGAGGAGCTGATTCTTTTTCTAAATGAAAAGATACAGTTCAGACATCAAAAACAGGTCCTTGGACGCACCCTTCCCTTCTCTGAAATGGATTGTAAATAAATCCCAACTATGAAACAATAAAGATACTTTTCTGCACCTATTGAAATATCCTATTACAAGGAGCTTATATCAAAGGGGGTCAGACTTTATGGAAAATAGGACATTAACTCGCGAAGAAACCACCATGTTCCTCCAGTATGTATCCCAGCATGAAATCGCTTTTCGCAATCCCATCATTCAATCCTTCTTCAGCCATGTAACCCACGTCATTTGGCTTGTCCGTGCCATGCATGGCCATCTGCCGAGCCAAGCCCGCATTGAACATTCCTTCCGCCAGCATGTATTACAGCTTCGCTTAGTTAGCTATCTAGCTTCTGTGATTCATTATTCTACCGTTTCCTTTATCCGCTCCACTCAAAAAGTGATAGATCGCAATCCTTTGATTATGGATCACTCCTCTTCCGATGAAGATTCGCGAAATTCGGCCGATGCCCTGCTTTTTCAATACCTCCCCTCCTCCGATATGTATTTCATGGATCATTCCGCTTTCGCCGACCATATAGAAGATGAACAACTGTACGGCTCGTTCCGGTCTTTGACCGCCAAGCAGCGTCAGATTGTATTAATGTCTTATGTACAGTGTTATCGAGATACCGAAATCGCTCAGACCATGCATGTTAGCCCACAGGCCGTGTTCAAATCCAGACAAAAAGCGCTCGATAAACTTCGTTCTTCCATCCTATCTAAAGGAGTGAAGCAAAGTGGATGAAACCTTGTTCAAATTCCTGATGCAGGCGATTAATAATGTGGGATTCCCGATTGTTGTCATAGGATATCTGTTCTTCCGATTTGAAAAGAAACTCAGTGCGCTGGACCATTCCATTCAAGAACTCGATGCGGATTTTCACAAAAAAGCAAAGGGGTAAACAGCGAATGACAGATCATATGTTGCTTCATTGGATGAAGCTAGCACAGCAGGGAGACAAAGAGGCGTTGTACAAAATTCTGCATCAGTTCTCACCGCTGATTAAGAAGCATAGCCGTTCCGTTCGAAGATCTGACCAAGAAGATTTGGAACAGAGTATTCATGAGAAGCTAACCGAGAAAATTTTAGCCTATGACATTCATCGTGTGCCTAATTTCTCAGAGTTCATGCAGTCTGTTGAAAAAGATTCCCTTCCTTTTGATCAAAATCTCAAACATAATAATATATAGTGAAATCACAAAAGCCTCTCTTCGGTGACTCACCGGATCGAGGCTGTTCTCTTTTTTAAATTAAAAAGATCCTTGAGTATTCTTCTGCATCGTGTGCACACCCATCACTACGCCAACTAGAACATATTCATCTAATAACTGTGATCCATTCTGTAGACAATACGCTCCTGATTCCAACCACCTGCTCGTCTGAATGAACCTTGCTACAACGTCACCGGTCATAGAGACGATAGAATATTCTTTAGAAAATAGAGGGCAGGTAATCTCGTAGACCCCCCGACCTTCGCCTGCATCATACTCATACCGTTTGGACAAAAAACTTAGTCGTTCTCTTACCGTTCCCAAGGGACTCCCACTAGGCGCAGTGAGATCCCAACGATTAGCCATAAAGCGAAGTTTACCTGAACATACTATGGAGCCTGTATAGTCGTAGATATCAAGTGCAGAACCAAATGTACTTCTCAAATCTACACTCCCTGCTGGTTGTCCCGCTTCATTCATAATCTCGGTTCTTCCTGCGTTAAAGAAATTATCTCTAAAATACAGTTCCATAGCTTCGCCCCCTCTAACCGACTTTGGCTTCTCTTCATCATTACCCTAATCCTAGTTCTATTTGCAGTCACTTTCTAAAAAAAAATCAAAAAAGGCACCCTCTACAGGAGGAGTGCCCGGATAAGATCACTTATTATATGCGGTAGACTGGCTTGTCGTACTCTGCCTTGCGCTCAAAAAGCACGGTATATGCCTCTTCATCTCCATTCGTATCAGATGCAAGGGCGAGCTTCAACGGCTCAGGTAGTAGTAACGGCCGCTTTAGTCGGTACTTTCTGAACAAGCGTCTTGATTTGGGTTTCAAGTCGAGTCCCCTCCTAACAGGTCATGAATGGAGTCAAGCAACGTCTTATTCACCTTACATATGGAATCGAAAAGTTCCTCCGTCACTTGCATCGTACCTTTGAGATGGATGGTAAATACATAATCTTTAGCTAGAGGATAACATAAGATATATTCCTTCACAATGGACTTACGCTTATGTTGACTGAAAGATACATTTCCGCTGAGGTGAACATCTACCACATGAATGATGTCTTGCGCTGCATGGTTCCCATGCATTGGGTACTGTCGCCCCACATCTCCAATGCCATCACTGCCCACTTGGGTAATTTGATCATGATTCGCTAGGAATAATGCAGAACCACTAATCATATAGGGGGACGCTACAAAAGATAATCGCAAGGCCCGGCACAAGCTATTATATCGATGGGTATCGAACAGGGTCTTACGGTTCAGCTCTTCAAAAAAACCAATGATGCGAATGAAGGATTCTCGTTCCTCTTCCCAGTGAAGGAGCTTTTCCTTGACATCTGTATCCTTTGGACCAAGTTCCTGCATAACCCCGCTGATCTTCCCGCAGGCTACACCTACCGCGGCGTTCCAATTGTTAGGATACATCTGATACGTTAGGGTCGTTAATCCTAGCAGATCCGTTGGCGTGCGAAATCCCTCCACGGTCTCCTGATGCTCGGATGCTTCCTGAATGTCTGCAGGAATAATGAAGAATACACGTTCTCTTCCAAGTCTGCTCCAGAATAGACCCATCTCAAATACAGTATTATCCCTTGTTGTATAATATAATTTCCCACGGAGCCTTGTGACATCATCTACATGAAATACAAATACAGCAAAATCACTCCCGTATACCTGCTGTTCCAAATCTTCCATAGTATATCGACCAGCTTGAAATACTCCCCTATGCCAAGGTGTCACTACGGCATCATGCTGAAGTTCTTCTTGCACCGCATTGACGATTGGTATAGCCTCACGGGAGGAACCGATGAATACCGTCGGCTTCGTCATGACATCCCCCATATTTACCATAATATAACTTTATTTTAAGTATACCATAGGACAATCTCATGATTCGATATCGTTCATAAATACGGGGTCCCCTTCATCCTGATCTGCAATGGACTGGATATCCTCCGAAGTAATAATCATGCATGGGTATCCGTCTTCTTGTTGTTTTTTGAGGACACGTTTTTTCATGAATTTAGGGCTCGCCTCCCCTACATCCTCATCATAGACAAGGATGATCCCCTCTGTCTTACGAAGTAACATCTCATCTCTTGCAGTTAATTGCCATACGCCATCATAGGGTTGATTACTTACGGCTCCGTAATAATCCAACTGGTTCTTAAGCTGGGTGTAATACGCTTTCTTATCTTCTTTCCATTTCTCTTCTGGATCCCGATAGGCCGTTAGAATGGAGCATTTAAGCTGAGGATAATCCTTCTTCAGTTCAAGTGCAGCCTCAATGGCCCAGAGATCTACTCCGAACTGTCCGGGAGTAATGACCCATTCTAACCCCTCTTCCAAGAGAGGAATTAGCTTGCCTGTTATAGCCTTACGTATATAAGGAATTCCTGCATGCTTGAGGCTATGAATACCTAATTCATGCGCGCGATAACCGGTAACCAGTACATTTTTCAAGTCAGATAGCCCCCTATTCATGTCCTTTGCCCATTCTTTTACTGTGTCCATTCATAATAAAAAAGACCACCCTAGGTTCATAATGAACTCGGATCGTCCTTAGTTCTATGTTGCAGCTCTAATGGTGATGACTGATGTGTCGGTCCTTCCGGGGAGTCCTTGGGGCAGTCATAACCACGGAGATTCCAATGGCAATCATATAATACAAAATATCCACCCAGCCAAAAAAGTCACGAATGTGATCCAAAAAAATCGACAAAGTGAAACTCCCTGTAGCTCCTTGCAGGTTCCCATTGATGAAATAGGCGAATAAGAAATATTTTCCTATTAAGATAGACAGCGTACTTGCGAATCCAGCGAGAACAGGATGTAGGCCATTGGTCCGCCCCACGGCTCCTCGGCGAACACTGATCCCTATAATCCATCCGACAAATATAGACATCATGCCAATCTCGGATTTACTAATCATTCCTATGATCACCCATGCTGCAGCCCCACCCATAATCGCAATACATAGCATAAAGTTCGATGTCCATACTTTACGGTTTGTTACCATACCCCAGCCCCCTCAGGCCATGCAATTATGAAACTGTATATATAGTCCCATATTATCCCTATTGAGAGCTGATTAAAATACAAATTTCTACATTTTCCAATTATTTTTGAACTAGTTCCAGTTATCGGTGTTATACCGTAGTCCTATTTGCTGTCTGGCCTGTTCCATTATATTCGACACGCTTCGCGAAGTCGCTAGCGAATTAATTGCGCTCTCATGTTGTCCACTCTGGATAAGTTGGATGAATTCTTTCGCTTCGTAGTACATCGATTCATGCATCTGTGGGCGCGTAAGATTCTCAATTGTACCATCTCGATAATGAATTTTGACATCATAAGGCTGATTAATTTTATCAATGACCATCGTTCCATTCTCGCCCTGTATCTCTGCCTGTAGATAGGAATCACTAATCTTAGAATGCATAATTACAGCTTCCATCTCTTCATACTTCATGAGTACGCTGCCCTCTCCATCTACACCCGAAGGGAGCATAACGCCCGAGGCTTGCACCGTCAGCGGTTCTCCGAACAACGCCACTAAAGGGTAGATGCAGTAGATGCCCAAATCCATAAGTGAACCATTGGAGAATGCAGGATTAAATGCATTGAGCACGGTGCCTTGTTTGAATGCATCGTATCTTGAGGAATATTGTCCATAACTCGCAAAATAACGGCGAACTCGATCAAGCTTATACAAATTGTCTCGAATCACGCAAAAATTTGGCATCAGCGTAGATTTGAGCGCTTCCATTAAAACAACGTCATGCGCCTTAGCGGTCTGTATCATCTGATCTAACTCCCGCGTATTCGTAGCCATGGGCTTCTCGCATAATACATGCTTACCGTGCTTCATGCACAGCATAGCTTGCTCCGCATGATAAGAATTCGGGCTGGCAATGTAGACAGCATCCACTAAGTCTCCACTAACCATCGCTTCAAGATCTGTGAACACTTGAGGGGCACTGTTATATTTAGCTGCAAAAGCTTTCCCTTTCTCCTCGGTCCGGGAATAGATCGCACTTAGTATAAATTGGTCCGTCTCCACGGCCCCCTGCACAAAACGTTCTGTAATCCAGTTCGTGCCCACTATACCGAAACGTATCATTCGTTTGGCCTCCTATTTGTCCGCCTGCTCCATTACTATGTATTTTCTCATTCTTCCCTGTGCTTTGTCCACCATTCGGCTGGAAGATTCCGTAAGTGTATAGCACCATATTTTAAAGGAAATACCAATGGCATTATCTAACAACTCAATTTGGGTCATGTTCATGCAACCTTTTTGGATGCGGTACCGTCAGAAGACAGGAAATTACACAGAACATAACATCTTAGGAGGTCATCGTATGAAAAAGAATTATGCAGCATTACTATTGGTATTCACGCTTGTCCTTGTGCTTAGTGCATGCGGCAGTAAAACAGAAAAGGCTAAAGATCCTGGACTTACCACGACACAAATGGCTGACCAAATGCTAAAAAAAGTGGAACAACCACAGCTCATGGAGGTAGAACCGGATCTGATAAAGAGTCAATTTCATCTAGACCCTGCACTGCTGGATCAATCTACAATTCGTATGCCTTTAATGAATGTGAAGACCAATGAAATTGCGATTCTGAAAGTCAAAGACGCCAAAGACTTGGCTACCGTACAAGCATCACTCAAGCAACGTGCCACCGATGTACAAAAACAATTTGAGCACTATTTGCCTGATCAATATGAGAATGCCAAGAATTATAAAATCGTTACCGAAGGTAATTACGTTTTCTATGTTATTTCCGATAAGGCAGATACGCTCGTTGGTATTTTCCAAGGCTTCTTTACCGGTAAATAAATCCGATGGTATTCAGCAGCCTGCTGTTTCTGTTCCTCTTCCTTCCTGTTGTGCTACTGCTGTATTATGTAGCCCCAGGGAGGCTTAAAAACCTCATTCTTCTAGGGACAAGCTTAGTCTTCTATGCATGGGGCGAACCCGTCTATATTGTGATTATGTTGTTCTCGACACTCATGGATTATAGCTTCGGTCTGCTGCTTAGCCGGCCGAAGCTGACTAGATATCAGCGTAAATGGATTATAGCAGGCTCGATTCTCGTCAATCTAGCGCTACTCTCCTATTTCAAATATGCAGATTTCCTCATCCATACTATAAATCAAGTGCTCGGAACCCAAATCCCCCTTACCGACCTCCCTTTACCTATTGGGATCTCTTTCTATACCTTTCAATCGATGTCTTACATTGTTGATATCTACCGCGGGACGGCCAAAGCACAGCGGAATTGGCTGGATTTTGCCACCTTCGTGGCTCTATTTCCTCAGCTTGTGGCCGGGCCAATCGTCCAATATTCAGTGGTCGCCGATCAAATTAAGCACCGAACTGTAGATATAGATACATTTGCTGAGGGGGTACGCCGATTTATCATTGGACTTGCCAAAAAAGTGCTACTCGCCAATAATATTGGGCTTTTATGGCATGGCATCTCTCAGACAGATACAAGCAACATGTCCATCCTGATGGCGTGGTTAGGCATCATTGCGTTCGCTTTTCAAATCTATTTCGATTTCAGCGGATATTCGGATATGGCGATTGGACTCGGGCTCATGTTCGGCTTTCATTTCAATGAGAACTTCAATCGACCTTATGCGGCGCGAAGCATTACTGATTTTTGGAGGCGATGGCATATCTCGCTTAGCAGCTGGTTCCGGGATTACCTGTACATCCCCTTAGGTGGGAATCGGCGGGGTCTACCTATTCAGCTGCGGAATATAATGATTGTCTGGGTGCTGACGGGACTATGGCATGGAGCGAGCTGGAACTTCCTCTTGTGGGGTTTTTATTTCGGGGTGATCTTGTCACTTGAAAAGCTTGGACTCTTACGATTATTGAACAGACTCCCTGCATGGATTGCTCATGGGTATGCGTTAATCCTGATTCTTGTAGGCTGGGTGTTCTTCGCATTCGAGCAGTGGACTACAATGACCGGTTATCTTAGTGCGATGCTAGGCATGGGTGGTCAACATGAGCATCATGCTGTGTGGGACAACACTACCTTATACCTGCTATACACCAATATCCTATTGCTGATTATCACTACACTCGCTTCTATCCCTTGGGAGAATTCGAGGATCTACCTCAGATGGATGAATCATCCCTATGTCCAGCTCCCTGTACTTGGGGTTTTGTTCTTCCTAAGTTCAGCGTATCTGGTGGATGCTACCTTTAATCCATTCCTATATTTCCGATTCTAACCTGTTCATTGATGAGAGAAAGGACCTTTTCTATGAAATTTACATCTCTGAAAATCACTCCACAAAAGATGTTAGTATCCGGCTTTCTTTGCGCCATCTTTGGGATGTCTGGCCTATTTTGGGTATTACCCAAAACCTCCTTCTCCGAGACTGAGAATCGCAGACTGCAACAAGCGCCCAAATTCACTTGGGATCACCTGATCTCCAAGCAATTTTCAGAAGATACCGAGGCCTACATTACAGATCACTTCCCATGGCGTACAGGATGGGTACAAGTGAAATCAGAAATGGAACAAGCCAGGCTTCAACAGGAGAACAACGGAATATATAAAGGCAAAGACGGGTACTTGTTCGAAAAATTCAACCAACCCAGTGATGCTGATCTTGCCCAATATACGGAGGCGATCGGTCGTTTTGTCCAGCGTCATCCTGAATCTCATATGACGCTTCTGCTTGCACCGAATTCCATTGGGCTCTATCCAGAACGTCTGCCAAAGTTCGCTCCTTATGGTTCTGAAGCTTACGTGAATCAATTCGTGGGTACTAAGCTCGGACAGCGGCTTACTTATCTTAATGGATTTGATTTTTTACCGAAGGATTCAACGCAGCCCCTTTATTACCGTACAGATCATCACTGGACAACCTATGGCGCATTCCTTGCCTATCAGAACTATGCTCGTCATATGCAGTGGACCCCTGAATCGTTAATTGATTATAACGTGCATACGGTAAGCGATGCATTCCTAGGGAGCTATCAGACACGTAGTCAATATGGTGGTCTCACTCCAGATACAATTCAAATGTATGATCCGAAGTCAGGAAGATCTTCGACACAATATGTGGCAGATACCAATCAGACGATAGGTCTTTATGATCCATCCTTTTTACAGCGAAAAGACAAGTACTCCTATTTCCTTGGGGGGGTGCATGGCCTGTCTGTCATTCATACACAGCTTCCTAAGAATCAGACGAAGATTCAGAAGATACTAGTCATTAAAGATTCATATGCCCATAGCTTTCTACCTTTCCTAACTGCTCACATACCAGAAATCCATGTGATTGACAGCCGTTATTATAACGGAAATATCTCGGAGTATATGACAAAAAATCAGATCACCGAAGTGTTGTTTGTGTTCAACACAGCTACGTTTGTAGATAATCCTGCTCTTTTGAAGCTATGAATATAAAAGGAAAAACATCTTATTTTATTATTTTTTCCTCCATTTTTAAATTTCCCCCTCCATATAGACTAATATCGAGAACCTCCGGGCATAGTTTATTTATCCAATTATCGCTATAGGAGGTCTCTCCCCATATGAAGGCAGTCACTTATCAAGGAATTAAACATATCGAAGTGAAGCAAGTTGCTGATCCACGCCTTGAAAAACAAGATGATATTATCGTACGCATTACATCCACTGCAATTTGCGGTTCGGATTTACATATTTATCAGGGTGCCATTCCGGCGGAGAAAGATTATGTGATTGGTCATGAGCCGATGGGCATTGTAGAAGAAGTAGGGAAAGACGTGACCCGAGTGAAAAAAGGAGACCGTGTTGTCCTCCCTTTCAACATTGCCTGTGGGCACTGTTTCTACTGCGAGAATGAGATGGAAAGCCAGTGTGATAACTCTAACCGGAATGAGAAGATTGATACTGGCGGTTACTTCGGGTTCACGGATCGCTATGGGGACTACCTTGGTGGTCAAGCGGAGCTTCTGCGTGTTCCTTTTGGGAATTTTGTTCCATTTAAGGTTCCTGAATCTTGTGAGCTTGAAGATGAAGCCCTACTCTTCATGTCTGATGTACTGCCTACGGCATATTGGAGCGTAGAACATTCGGGAATGAAGCCAGGGGATATTGTTATGATTCTAGGCTGCGGTCCGGTGGGTCTCATGGCACAGAAGTTCGCTTGGATGAAGGGGGCAAGCCGCGTCATTGCGGTGGACCGCGTTCCTTATCGTCTCGATAAAGCACGGCGGATGAACAACGTAGAGACATATAATTTTGAAGAACATGAAGATATGGGGCAGCTGATTAAAGAGATTACGAAAGGCGGTAGTGATGTCGTCATTGACTGTGTAGGGATGGATGGGAAGAAGAATCCACTGGAAGCCATCGGTCAGAAGCTCAAACTTCAGGGCGGTACGCTGAGTGCACTCGATATCGCTATACATTCAGTCCGTAAATTCGGCTCCATTCAGCTCACAGGTGTATACGGCTCCATGTACAATATGTTCCCACTCGGCTCCATGTTCGAACGCAACATCACCCTCAAAATGGGTCAGGCTCCTGTCATTCACTACATGCCTAAAATATTCGAGATGATCACAAAGGGGGATATTGATCCTACCGAGATCATCACCCACAACGTTCCGCTCGATCAAGCGAGTGATGCTTATAAGGTGTTCTATGAACATGAAGATGACTGCATTAAAGTTGTGCTTAAACCTTAGGATGTTAGAGAAGAATGACAGTATCTATGTAAGTTTTAACTAGAAGATGCTCTAGCGTCAACATTCGGTTCGGTTTAGTTCGATTCTATTTAGTTTGGTTTAGTTCGGTTCGATATAGTTCAGTTCAGTAACATTAGCTTAATTCGGCTAGGACGAGAAATTTACGATGAATGATTCTCTGCGCGAAGGTCAGGGCCCGCCCTTGAACTCTGCGCTTTTTGCTGTTTATGCTTGTTTTTACCCAAGAACTGATATGATATAAGAAAGCCTTACAAGTAAGACGATACACGCTCAGGAGACGAGTAACCTATGAATAATACCTACAATTTAGATGATATAGCATGGCAGCAGCTCACTCAGCAGATTGGTGAACAATTCAGTGATCTTACGCTGAAACGAGGGTTCCAGTATTTCAGGCAACACCGTGTTCATCAACTCACGACACCTGATGCCCATCACATCGAAGCCATGGTTCAAGGTACGGAAGATTATCATGTGACATTCAACTTAGAATCCTTTAGTTCTAGCCATTGTCAATGTCCGGTCCCTTCTCACTGCAAGCATATGGTTGCGGTGCTGCTAGAGTATGCCGATCAGCAGGGAAGATCTGTACATGCCATTGTCAATGCTAGTTCCCATGTTGATTTCAAAACACCGTCTAAAACTCCGCCTGAGGCTGGGAGACCTCGCGCTGGACTTCAGACATTCGAGCAGAAGGAAAAGGCTTTAGCCCAGATTCAGCAAGATGCCTTGCAATTATCTACACTCCCTATTTCAGCATGGCATGATCTATTTGCTCGCTTGGTCACACTTAACGGAGTAAACAGTCAAAATACGCATTATGTCCAGAATATACTCAGCTCCCTCTATGCTTTACAGCCCGTTCTTACTCCAGCGCTGTCCCTATGGTTCGAACTTCATGTTCAGTTGTATGTCCTTCGTACTTTAATTAAGCCGCAGTCAAGTGGTCTGACACCGCCTTCGAATTACCATATGGGGTATTACACCCAAATTGCCGCCGAAGACCTGCAGAAATCAATGCGTCAGCTATTCACTAGAGACCCTGAACTTGCCGATTCTGATGATAGTTGGCAAAGCGTGTCTGAGACGCTGAACATCCTTCGGCAATACATGCTGACGGAACCGCCCAATATTAGTTACTTTTCAGAAATCTATGACCTGCTCTGGATGAATTGGATCCGTCCATCTAGGACAGATGATCAGATTATTCTGGATGAACTTGTGCAATTGCAATCAGCTGAAGAAGAGATAGGCCCCGCTCTAGCCCGCAAGCCGTGGGCTATTGCCCAGAGCCGAATGTACTTCTACTTGGCCCAAGATGACCAAGCCAAGCATTGGCTGCGAGCTGCTAAGCTAGTAGCTCCTGCAATGATGTTAAGGTATCTTGAAATACTGCAGAACGAGCAGAATTGGGATCGACTGAAAGATTGGCTTCTTCACGTTGGACCAGATCTTAACAGCCATCGTAGTGATCATATGACCGAGTATATGTCGTACTGGCAGACTGAGCTAGACCATCATCCGGAAGCCGAGCCGCACATGTGGAATATGCTTGTTCAAATGCTACCTCAGTCGAGGAAAATCTATGAGGATACTTTACTAGCCCATGAACGCTGGCAGGAGTGGATCGACTATCAACTCACGACTGGGCAGGAGCCTCTTCATTTTCGTGTGAGTGTACTCCAACCAATTGAAAAGAATGCACCTGAATTGCTTCTCCCCTTCTACCATCAAGCGGTAGAGCGGTACATTATACTTAAGAACCGAAGTAGCTATAAATCTGCCGTGAAGCTACTTAAAAGGCTAGCCAAACTATACAAAAAAATGAAGCGGGAAGAGCGCTGGGAGCAGTTCCTTGATGCGTTCGTACGCCGCCATAGTCGTTTACGCGCCTTGCAAGAGGAGCTTCGGAAAGGGAAGTTGATCTCATGAGTACATTTCCAGAAACAATTACGATACAGCTAACACTAACCGCCTTCGGAGATGCATTAATCTATGGATTCATGGCCGATCAAGATTATGTCCCTGGAGCTTATCTCAAACAACTTGTCTTTGCGTGGCATGAGGCCTCCTTCTATGGAACGGATCTCGATATTCAGCGCATATCGGGCGTGGATCTAATTATGCTGCCTGCGGATCAGGTAATTCCTTTCTTCGCAGAAGTCCCGTTACTTAGCCATGTGAACTGGAACTTTGGAGAAGGGGCATCGGAACTACGAGAACTGGCCCCACTTCTATCCTCTTATGTACAGGAGAAGAAATATATCCCTAGCTTTATGGCCTTTCAAGAAGGGAAGCGGATGTGGACTTGGGACAAGGATGCAATAGATCCACAGGAGCAATCCGTAAATCAGCAACGGATGCAGAACCTCGCCTTAAATGAGGGACTTGAAGCTGCCTTCTCTGCTAACGTGGAGGCTACGTACTATTCATCAGAGGAGACGACCGCGGATCTGCGTCGAGAGTTTCCTATCCTCTTCGCTACAGACCGCAAGAAGTTCCATGGATATAATGAGAAATCTTGGCTCATTACGATGGGCTGGAAAGCGGATATATCCCCATTTCGCCCCTTGTTACAACTTCTTGAACCAGATGAAGAGGTAGCCGATTGGCGGCTGCAGCTTATGTTACAAGATAAGCAGGATTCAGCACAGCTTATTCACGTAAGACTTAGCACAGACGGACAAGTATCTGGAGTATGGCCTGAGGAATGGGCCTCTTCTATCCATGAACGGGCGGGAGGCTGGTCTGAGCATCTCCTTACTATACTGCCAAGTCAACCCGAACCAAAAGAAGCAAAAGATATACTAAGTTCCCCTCTATCCGATGCCGCTGCTTGGCAGTTTCTAACCACGGACAGTCAGCGCCTGCTTGAAGCGGGTTGGCAGGTTCTTTTGCCAGCTTGGTGGGAGACCGCTTCGCGGAAGAAGACTAGACTTCGGGCCAAAGTACGCTCAGCAGAAGATGGGGCAACTAAAGGCAATGAATCATTATTCGGGTTACACTCTCTAGTGAACTTCGATTGGCGAATTGCCATTGGGGATACTGATCTCACCGAAGAAGAGTTCCATGCCTTGCTTGCCCGTAATGAACGGCTGGTGCGATTTAGAGGACAGTGGATTACCCTAGATCCCGCTCTACTTGCTCAAATTCGCCAGATCATGGAGGGCATCGATCCGGCAGAAGGTTTGTCGTTCCAAGATATTTTACAGCTCCATCTGCTTGGAGCAGAGGATTCTTCCTCTAATGTATCTTTAGAACAAGCGGAAGAGGAGCAGACACGCATACAACTGGAAGTGGAACTGAACGATCATCTGAATGAGATCATGGCTCAGCTTCAGCAGCAGGCCGCTTGGCCTGCCCTCCCCGTTCCTACTGCTCTTCAGGCGGACCTTCGTCCCTATCAGCGTGATGGCTTTACTTGGCTCGCTTTCCTACGCAGATTTGGTCTCGGGGCCTGCCTTGCAGATGATATGGGACTTGGTAAAACTGTGCAGTTCATTACGTATTTGCTGCATGTGAAGGAGAGCACGCAGGAACAAAATACCCACTTTCCTTCGCTTCTCATCTGCCCGACGTCGGTCCTTGGCAATTGGCAGAAGGAATTACAGCGATTTGCTCCCTCTTTGCGGGTCATGCTCCATTATGGTGGGTCAAGACGGACAGGGAATCGCTTTGAGGAAGAAGCTCTATCAGCAGATATCCTTCTCACTTCCTATGGAACAGCGACACTGGATCAGGAACTCCTGCAAAGCTATACGTGGGAATCGATCTGTCTAGATGAAGCTCAAAATATAAAAAATGCCCAGACCAAACAATCTGCAGCCGTGCGCAGCTTCCCTGCGAAACATCGCATTGCTATGACGGGTACGCCGATTGAGAATCGGTTATCTGAGCTTTGGTCGCTTTATGACTTTATGAATCCGGGTTATTTAGGAACTTCGAGAGGATTTAATCATCGCTTCATTACCGCCATCGAGAAAGAACATAACGAACAGCGAACACAAGATTTACAGCGTCTTGTCAAGCCTTTCATGCTGCGGCGTAAAAAGAAAGATCCCGCCATTCAACTGGATCTTCCAGATAAAAACGAGATGAAAACCTACATTCACCTCACGGCGGAACAAGGGGCGCTCTATGATCAGACGGTGAATGAATTGATGAAGCGGATGCAGGAGCTTGAAGGCATCGAGCGAAAAGGGGCTATTTTATCCGCGCTCACGCGTCTCAAGCAACTATGTGATCATCCGGTCCTTTTAACGAAGGAATCAATGCCGCAGAATAGGAATACCGGCGAGTTAGATACAGAATCCCTAATTCCCCGTTCCGCTAAGCTTGAACGCTTACTGGCGATGGTCCGAGAACTACGTGATGAGGGAGAACGATGCCTGATCTTCACCCAATATATTGGTATGGGAGAGATGCTCCAGCAAGTGCTCCAGCATGAGCTGCAAGAACCCGTACTCTATCTGAATGGTAGTTCATCCAAGACAGCAAGGGATCGCATGATTGAGCAATTTCAATCGCAGACCCTCCACGCATCCGAGCAGCCTTCCATCTTCATTCTCTCGATTAAAGCGGGTGGAGTTGGTCTTAATCTTACGGCAGCGAATCACGTCTTTCACTTCGACCGCTGGTGGAATCCCGCCGTAGAGAACCAAGCTACAGACCGAGCCTACCGGATGGGACAGACCAAAGATGTGCAGGTACACAAATTCATATCACTCGGTACCTTGGAAGAACGTATTGATGAAATGCTGGAAAACAAACAGCAACTTAGCGATAATGTCATATCGAGCACGGAAGGCTGGATTACGGAGCTTTCTACCGAGGAGCTTCAAGACTTGTTCATGATGCGCAAGGATTGGACGGGATAATTAGTGTTCCAAGCCACAGAATCGATGATGCTTTTAATGATAGATACAGTATACGTACTACAAAAAGTCTACTCATCTTTTGGATGAGTAGACTTTGTTGTGCTTATTAAGTATAGTAGCTCCTTTTAAAGTAGATCCTGATGAACTGAGATCGTGTTTGATAATTTTTTTTCTTTGGGAGAATATTCAGATATTACAATGGCAATCAGAATTATTATAGCCCCCAACCACTCCATGCCATGAACGGTCTCCTGTAGAATGATAAAGGAGAACACGGTAGCGAAGATAGGCTCCGAGAGTTCAAGCATCTGTACTTTATTGGCTTCTAGCATGGTAAGTGCCATAGTAGTACAGTAAAAGCCTCCTATCGTTGGAAAAACAGCAAGAGCAACAAGAGAGGGATATGTACTTATCTCTGGAAAAATCCAACCTTCTCTAGAAAAAGGGATGAATAGATAAATTACACCAAATAACATGAAGTACCAGATTAGCGGTAGTCCCCCCTCCAACTTAAAGCGTTTCGTAAAGACAAGGAATAACCCATAACCCAATCCTGCTATCCCCGCCAGAACAGCACCCTTGGAGAGACTGCCTATAGCCCCTTCGGCTAAAGCCATAATGACAAGTCCTACAATCAATAATAGGAGTCCTACATATTTGACAATATGTTTCTTCTCCTTTAACCATATGGAACTGCACAGGAACGTAGTTACGGTTGATGCGCCTAACAAGATAAATACGACATAAGGTACCACTTCAAAAGTGTAGGCTGTAGTCTCAAAAAAGTATAAAACAAAGATTCCTAAAAAAGAGCATAACGCAATCGACATGATCTTGGAGGTTAAATGCACAATGGCCCGTCTGAAACTTGCACTAAAAAGTGAATATAAGGAAAGGGCAAGGAAAGCAATAAGACATTTATAAAAAGATACTGCTGATGATGTTAATTCCGAAGAAATGAGGTCCTTGGATAGAATCCCTACCGTGCCATTTAATAAGGCAGCTCCTAATGCTAAAAAGACGCCAATGATATTTGTATTTTTCATTCCATCTCCTTCTGTGAAGTTAAAATAGGTAATTTGCTAGTAGTAAGTAAATCTATAATCAATGGACGATTGGAATTAGAGGAAATAAAAACCCCGCCCATCAGACTGTTAAGCTCAGCATAAGTATTGTCTTTCAACATAATTTGATGTGCTTTGGCGATATTCCAGTAGGGGATGCTTGATTGCAAGTGATGCGTTAGATGATAATTCTCTGCATGAATACTCAGAAAAAAGGCTTCCAGCCAATGGCTGAATCTATTCCGCGTCATTTTGATACTCTTCTTTGTGTCTAATACTAATGGATAATGTTCTGCTAATTCAATGAACCAGCCAATCACCATAAATGTTGTAAAGTAAGGCACAATCCAGTACATAAAGAGCTCTTTAATACATCCCATATAAGCCAATATTCCTATAATGCCTATCCACAGCAAAAGCATATGCATATATTGTCTTGGGTATGTTCTAAATTGCATCATTCTATATCTGAACACATAATAAGCATAGCTAAAAATATTCAACAAAAATAGAGGCCTTAGAACATACTTATTGAGAAAATGTCGCTCACTTTTTAGTTTGTATAGACCAGCTTCTATATGGAATTGATAATCAGGATCTTTCTGAGGATCCCCCAGATGAGTGTGATGCCCTTTCACGTGAGAATCTTTATAAAGATTAAATTCCTGGCCTATTAAATACCCTGAGAACAATGTGCCCAATACATAATTCAATTTGCGATTTTTGGCCAGACATAGGTGGGAAGCATCATGCAAAATAGTAGCCAGTGCCCTCTGCCTTGACCCAATAACCACTAATGAAATGATATAAAAGTATAGATTGTATTGACTGAGGACTATAGCTACAAAGATGATAAAGTAATCATACATAATCCCTACAAAAGCTCTGTAATTATTAGATTTGGAAAGTGGTTTTAACTGCTGTTTGATTTCATTAGAGAACGCATAAAATTCATAACTAGCCAAAATAAAACCTCCACTCTATTATTAAATACTATATTTTACATAATTTTAGTATTATTTGTAATAAAAATAAAGGTTTATTTTGCTTTAATTGAGAGAATAGAATACATAAATTACACAAGCCAAAGAACTATGGCTTAGTTGCATCTCCATAGTCCTTGGGTTCATTATTTAACTTTCAAATGCAGATTGGATGAGGTGCTGTAGACTGCCTTCGGCTTCGATGTGGCTTCCGCCTTAGTAGAACTGGCTTGAGACGGAGTAGAACCATGCAGCATCGCATCCGTTACCTGATGCAGTGCTTCCCCGACATCATGTGCGGTCTCTAGTAGAGGATCTACCGATTTGATTCGGCCTTTAATGTCTTTGGTAACGCCATTTGCCTGATGAATAAGCTGCTTGGCTTCGGACGAGATTTGTTTGGCTTCACCAGACAAATCCTGAATTACTCCTCTGGCATCCACCAGCGTCTTATTCACTTCATCTAGTGTGGTCATGCTTTTTTTAAGTGTCCGAATTAGATACACATTCAGCCCAATAAAAGCAGCAGCCGCACCGGCCACACTATATCTTATTTTGAGTTCAACCATAGGAACAGCCCCTTTCTCTACTCATTTTATGAGCCATGAGGGCAAGGCATGCCGATTGTTTGTGAATTCAAGTTCGCTTATTCGTAATCAGAAGACTAAAATATTTTCTCGCTCCTCTCTCTTAAGGGAAACGTTAGAAATTTACCAAACATGTTCATAGTTCACTCGAGCCTTTGAAGTACTTACTGAAGGCATATGATAGTCGACTAAATCGAACGTTTCATAGATTAGATCTTCTAACAGGTGGATAGCATCCACATGAGTCATCAGGTGCGATATACTCTCTTGCAGATGAGAAGGCTGTATGGCTAATCCTGCTAGTGTGTGATCTAACCTCTTCAACCTTCCTGGATGATAGGTTCGATTAAGGCCACAGAGTACCCCTACTAAATTTAATATAGACTGAAGCTTGAGTTCCGCTAAGTAAGCCCAGTCCTGCCTGAGTAATCCTTGCTGCTGGAGAATTAGTTTTGGCTCAAATGTTAAGTTATCTTTGACCAAGGCCTCGGCCAAGGCTATAGGATAACTAGCCAACTCATTTTTCCACTGCTTCATGATATCGTAATGATCATATAGCACTCTAGATGAATGAATTCCAGTTACAATCGTATGATCTTGCAAATTGGTACTGTTCTCTTGCAAGATGCGGTGGATGACGGTTTGTGCCTTCTTTTTATCTAAATGAGCAATCTCGCACTTTACTCCCTCTATAGACTTAATAATAATGAGCACTTCACTGCTAGAGAATTTAATTTCTCCTCCGGATCTAATTATGTTCTCATGGGTAGACTGAACAACCTCTTCAGGAATATTTCCCTTGTGATATACAATTATATCGATATCCGAGGCAGCATCTACTCTTCCCTTAGCCAACGATCCTGTAACTATAATAGAGAGTATATCTGGGCATGTTCTAAGTAGTTCTATCTTGATCTCTTCGGCAATGGCAAGTAAATGATTGGAATCCATGGCAAATCCCCTTCCACTTAAAAAGCAATTCCGCATTTCACTCAGGCAAAGAAGCCATTTTCCCTTGATGAAGACTGCTGTAGAACCCCTCAAGCTTCACCAGTTCGTCATGAGAACCCCGTTCAATGATGCGGCCATCTTGGAGAACAAGAATCTGATCCGCTTGGCGAATCGTATTCAGACGGTGGGCAATGACAAAGCTGGTTCTACCCTTCATCAGACGCTTAAGACCTTCTTGGATTTTGATCTCCGTAATCGTATCGATGCTGCTGGTCGCCTCATCTAATACGAGCATGGCTGGGTCTGCTAACATAGCACGAGCAATGGCTAACAACTGCTTTTGTCCTTGGCTTATTCCGCGGCCATCCGATTGAAGTTCTCTATCATATCCCCCATCGAGCCTCATGATAAATGAATGTGCATTAGCTAACTTCGAAGCTTCCTCCACTTCCGTATCGGTTGCATCCAATCGACCGAACCGAATATTGTCGCGAATCGTCCCTCGGAACAAGAAGGAATCTTGAAGGACAAACGCCATATTCTTCCGAATACTCTCCCTTTGCAGGATACAAATATCTTGGCCATCTAACGTAATGAGACCTGCCGTAGCATCATAAAAGCGGGATAAGAGCTGAATGAGAGTCGTCTTGCCTGCACCTGTAGGTCCAACAAGGGCAATCATTTCGCCCGGCTTCACCTCAAAACTGATGTCTTTTAGAATCGGAGGAGCTTTTTCATCATAGGCAAAAGATACGTGTGAGAATGTCACTGCACCCTGCACATGTTCAAGAGCGATAGCTTCCTTTTCATCGGAATTCTCGGTCTCCTCATCCAACACCTCAAATACACGTTCTGCTCCTGCAATCGCAGATAGCAACGTATTCCATTGGTTGGCGAGATCATTTAATGGACGTGTGAACTGCCGCGCATACTCTACAAACAC
The DNA here is from genome assembly GCF_017874255.1 of Paenibacillus shirakamiensis. GTDB lineage: Bacteria > Bacillota > Bacilli > Paenibacillales > Paenibacillaceae > Fontibacillus > Fontibacillus shirakamiensis. Next base: position 393,093 of record NZ_JAGGLD010000002.1, read on the forward strand.
AATAATGATCCCAATCGTTACGGAACCATGAATGGCGAGGGTACCGCCTATTCCTGCAACAAGGGCAAAGCTTAGATTATTCAGACTGTTCATTAGCTTCGGGATGAATCCTGAGATGGTCTGCGCCCAGAATCCAGAAGAACGAATTGCGGCATTCCGTGCTCTGAATCCTCGCATTACTCTTGCCTCTTGGGAGAAGGCTTTGATGATCCGCTGTCCCGACAATGTCTCTTCAATATATCCATTCAATTCTCCAAGGTTTCGTTGACGCTCTTTGTATAGCGGTCCCGTTCTGCGTGTTATCCAGCGCATACCTAGAATCATTAACGGCACAACAATGAATGTCAGAAGGGTGAGGAGCGGACTGAGATAGATCATGACCCCTAGCGTCCCTACAAGGGTAAGCACACTAGAAAAAATCTGAATAGCTGAACTGTTCAGGGTTCCGCTAACATTTTCGATATCGTTCGTAACCCGGCTCATAATCTCGCCCTGCTGCCTTTTACCGTAGAAAGAAATGGGCAATTTGTGCAAATGGCTGAATAGGTCAAATCGCATTCGGTACACCGTTTCTTGAGAGACCTCAATCATCCATATATTTTGCAGCCAAGAAGTTAGAGAGTAGAACACGTAGACGAATCCTAGACCCATAAGAAAGAGCGGCCAGGGTACCGTCCCCGTGCCTTGAAGGTAGTGATCCACCGCTTGACCGATCATATACGGACCGAGGAGGGCTAGACCGGAGCTTAGCACCACCATCAACAGCACGAAGATCAGCTTCACTTTGCGGACAGCGAGATAATGCCAAATCCTCCCTACGGTACCGGACCAGTCTTTGGGCTTGGCTTTTGCTTTTGGCGTTAAAGTAAGATCCGGGAATGGATGCTGAAAAGGCTCAATAAATGCTTTGAACATGATGTGCTCCCTCCCCATGCTGAGATATATAGATGCGCTGATATAGCGGCGAGTTTTTCATTAATTCATCGTGTGTACCTTGGGCGATAAGCTCCCCATCATCCATAAGTAAGATGAGATCGGCGGATGAGGTCGAACTGATTTTTTGAGTAATCAAAAATGTAGTGCATGACAGTTCATCCAGCGCTTGAAGAAGGAGCCCCTCCGTACGGACATCGAGCGCACTTGTACTATCATCTAAGATAAGAATCGCCGGTTGACGCACCAGCGCTCTCGCGATGGACAACCGCTGCTTTTGTCCGCCGGAAAGATTCACACCCCGCTGCCCTAGCTTCGTGTCGTAACCATGCGGCAGCTTAACTACCGTCTCATGAATTTGAGCTTGCTTAGCCGCCGTCTGAATCTCTTCTAGCGTCGCATCTTCTCTTCCCCAAGCGATATTCTCCCGTATCGTTCCCGTGAAAAGCATTACTTCTTGCGGCACGTAGCCAATAGCCCCTCTTAATTCAGCAGGCTCCAAGCTTACGATATCCCTACCGTCAATGTAGATTTCACCCTCCGTCTGCTCATGCAAGCGGGGAATTAACTGGACTAGGGAAGATTTCCCTGATCCGGTAGCGCCCATGATTGCCACCCGTTGCCCGGGCTTCACCTCAAATGAAATATGTCTCAATACAGCTAGATCTCCCAATGGATACCGAAAAGCTACATCTCTGAACTGAATTCGTCCTTCAATCTGCATAAGACCACGGGCTGGTGATGGAATCTCCGCTGAGTATGACGTGTTCTTGGACGTGTTCTTGGACGTGTTCTTGAGAGTCTTCTCAGAAGTGTTCTTCGTAATTATGGCAATGTCCGTGCTATCCTCTGTATCCAGCACTTCTACGACACGCTGCGCGGAAGCGAAGGCTCTAGAGTAAGACATCATGATCCAAGATAAAGCAGATAACGCCCCAATGATTCTTAAGGAGTAGTTCATGACCGCTACCACTTCACCGATACTTGCGTTCCCGGAGCGAATGTCTATCCGGCCAAACCACAGCACGGCAATAATTCCCGCGTTAATAAGCAATAAAATAAAAGGGACCGTCGTCTCCGTAATCCTCAGTGCTGATATCGTACCTTTCATTAAATTGCGGCTGTAACCTGCGAACTTCTCCACTTCATGCGCCATACGAACGAAGACGCGAATCAGACGCATGCCCGTAAGGTTCTCTTGAATCACCCCGTTCACTCGGTCTAGACGCTGCTGGACATCTTTGAACTTGCGAGTAGTAATTCTCATCATCCATAGCACAAATCCAAGCAGGACGGGAACCGTAATGAGTAGTAGCAATCCAAGCTTCGCATGAACGACCATGGCCATAATAATGCTGCCGATGACAACCAGCGGAACCCGAGTGGCAAATCGCAAGCTCATAAAGATCATATCCTGAAGCTGAGTAATATCTCCGGTCAGCCTAGTAATGAGCGAAGAAGATTCGAATTTGCTGAATACCGTATAGGAGAATGATTGGACTTTATCATACAGCTTGTCACGAAGATCATACGCGAACCCTTGACTAGCATGGGAAGCAAAAAAGGAACTCGATAAGCCTGCACCAAACGCAATGAGCGCACTGCCCATAAGCACCCCACCCCACATCCATACCACCGATAAGTCCTTCACGGCAATGCCGTCATCAATAATTTTGGAGATGAGAAAAGGTTGCAACAGCTCCACCGACAACTCCAGAAGCAGCATAACCAGAGCCATCCCGGCAGCAATTTTGTACTTTTTGAGATAAGACAGAATCCATTCCATAAGGTGTCCTCCGCTAATTATGTAGATTGCCTTAGTATAACTTACTCCAATATTCTTCTAAAAGAAGACTTGTAATTTTGTATATGGCCTCTTGGGTCTGAAATAACTTAATTATATCATGGCCTGATGAGGAGAATTTTAGGTTGTAAAACAATACATATGAAATGGAAAATTCACTTCTACATCACAACGTGATATACTAACTACATCACAACTCGATATATTACTCTGTGATATAGGAGGCGATTAATTATGGAAAAAGAAATAGAACTCATACAACGGTATGTTCCTATGAGTGAGACAATGTTCTATATTTTGCTATCTTTAAGAGAAGAAAGGCACGGTTATGGCATTATGCAGCATGTGAAGACTCTAACCCAAGGCCGGATTGCACTCGGTGCGGGAACCATTTACCAAACCTTACATAAGCTCGATCAATCTCATATGATTTCGGCAACACGGGAGGCAGAGCGCAAGAAATTTTACCACATCACAGAAGCGGGAGAAACGGTCTTACAGGCAGAGATCATACGAATTCGGGAACTCTATCATAATATAGAGGGACTCAAGTAATGGATGGTCCATAAGTATGGAAATAGCTTGGCGTATTCGGTTGAAGACAACAATTCACCTGTGGATCATCTTGAATAATTGCTTCTATGCACCGCTACAAGAAGCCTATTGACTCACAAAAAAAGCCGCTTCCGGCTGATAACCGAGAACCGACTTTCTATAGACATACCGTCTACCGACTTTTGACCAAAAGCTCAATGGCTTCTTGCACCATTTTGCTGGAGTCTCTCCCTGCTTCTTGCTCTTCCAAAATACACTGCTGTAAATTCTCCGCCACAATCTGAGCTATTGCCTTATCTGCGGCACTTCGGATTGCGGATAACTGGCTTACTACATCTTTGCAGGATTTCTCTTCTTCCATCAGACGGAGTACCCCGCGGGCTTGCCCCTCAATGCGGCGGAGTCTTTTTTTAATATGATCCGGATATGTGTAGCTCAATGCACTAACCCCTTTCAGATCTGCTGTAAAAGGCCTATACCTCTATAGGTATAATTATACCTATTATCCTTAGTCAAATAAACAGGTTGACCTTCGCCTCGGTGGCATCCCCCAGATAAGCGGCTACTCCTGCATATTCAATCCCTTCTATAAGCTCTTCTTTTTTTAGTCCGAGCAGATCCATCGTCATCGTACAAGCCACCAGCTTCACACCTTGCTCTTGAGCGAGCTCCATTAACTGTGGCAACGATAACGCATTATGCTTTTTCATGACATTCTTAATCATAGCGGGGCCCATACCCATCATATTCATTTTGGATAATCCAAACTTACGCGGCCCTCTAGGCATCATCGCTCCAAACATCCGCTCTAGTAGATTCTTTTTGACTGGAACTGCTTCGTCCTTACGCAGAGCATTCAGCCCCCAAAACGTGCAAAAAATCGTAACTTCATGATCAAAAGCCGCTGCTCCATTTGCAATAATAAAGGCCGCAATGGCCTTGTCTAGCTCCCCACTGAACAGAACGATTGTGGTTCGTTCTGGTTGTCTTTCTTGCAAAGTCATTAATTTGAACTCCTTTGTGATGTAGTAAAAGATTTTTGAATGATTAAAATTATTATTTTGAACTTTACATACCCTATAGGGTATGTAAAAGAGCAAAAAAATTTACTCTATTAACAAACAAGTGCGAGTGCAATTTAAATAAATTCACCCAATATACACATACCCCTATTAGTATATTGTGAGTTTATCTAACACTAGGATTTTCGTCAAGTCGCTTTACCAAGAAATTGTGATGTAAACACCGGAAGATAGCTGCGACTTCACTTTTTTGGTCGGTATTAGCTAACGTTACAGTGAAAAGGATGAACATAGGGTATGCGGCTATGGATTATTCAGTTCTGATTTGGCCGCTATATGATACATAAGAATGGCCCGAATTACGTCGACAATTCGTGGAACTAGCAGGGAAACATGTTGTGACTCGGATGGACTATTATTTTTGAGCTAAGCTTTTAGATGAATATTATCTATGTTCTTATGAAGAATATTAATGCGGAGACTACACCCGAAGGAAGAGCAATATCTCAAACAAAGACTAAACAAATTAATTTTGGCGCTTACTCAGCTTACGTAGAAAAGTAGGAGGGACTAATAATTTTAAGCGTTTTTAGATACTAGATATATATCTTGTTCCTATAATAGAATTGGATTTAAGCACTAGCTTCTATTTTACGAATTTATACACGATGAAAGAAATTTAAAAATTACGTTTACAAGGATCTTAAGGATATATCAAACGGGAGTTATTACAGCTAGCTTAACCTTCTCTTTATTCTCCATTCGATTGAAAGAAAACCTTGATCAGCATTAAAGCCAATCAAGGTTAAAATTTAATCATTATTCTTTCACTAAGTAAACCATGAAGGTTTTAGCTTTCCCTCCCACTACAACAGATTCTACTTCTTCTTGCCAAAAAGGTAAGATGATATCCGTGAAATCTGCTAAAATATCATTTTTTAATTTTGGATTTTGCTGAAGAAATTTATCATATTGATGTATAACCAGTATATATTTTTCTCTTTCAATCCAACTCAGATCTCTTATCCAATCAAGATATCTATCAATACTGTCAGTGCAGGATGTAGGAAATCTAAAATTCTGCTGTATTGCTAAGGCGTAATCTTCCCAAGACTGTATTTCAGACCCATTCAGTTCAACAACGAGTATATTAGGGTAACTAGTTAATTCCTGTTTAATAAACATAAGCTCTTTGGGACTAATTTCTTGCATAAGATTATTTTCAAATTGCATATTTTCACTTCTCCTATTTTACCACCTTAGTGAAATTAGCATAGTGGTCATTTGTATAATAAATAGAGCCGTCAGTACCTCGTACAAACCTTTGTGCATCTCGAGCCTCATTAGGTAATTTATTATTCACATCATATTCTTTGTAATTTATTGGATTACCAGCGCTGTCTGTAACGGGAAGTTTTCCATCTTTATTGTTATATTTACTCCCTGCTGCAGTGCCCTCAGTTTGCCCTGAAACATTTCCCTGCCAACCGTTTTTTTCATACTTTTTGTAGATGTCTTGTGCATTGGTAGGAAGATCGGTGATTTTACAATTTGTATTATGCACCCAAATCCCCAGATCACTCACAAAGTAAGTATGGAACTCATCAACGGTCATGTTGTAAACTGTGACGTGCTTGTGCAACAGTTCAATGCTGTCTATCTTGAGTGTATTCCCATCACTTTGAACAAGCAAGTCACCAGGTTTGAGGTCTTTGACGAAAGTCCATCCTTTTCCGTAAACCCAGAATGGATGATTAAATGTCGATTCAATCGTCTGACCGCCTACATGAATCTTGAAGATCTCATCCGTTTTGTGATTAAACGTAGCTGTAACTTCTTTATATGCTACCTCACCCGTTACCTCATCTTTCGAAAGAACCATATCTCCGACTTCAATGTCTTCAATATTCTTCTCTCCATTGTCAGTAAGCACTTTTGTACCGGCCGTGAAACAATTACATCCTCCTGTTGTTGTTTTAGTGCCTGCTGTTTTGGTGCCTGTTGTTTTACTGCCAGCAGCCTTGCCAGCTGCATTTCTCTCCCCAACTGACATTTCCCTAATAACCTGTCTAGTTCCAATTACTCCTAATTTTAAACCTAATCCATTAAATACACTTGAAGAATCTAATCCTATAAATGGAAGATCCTCTACAGCCGTCCCCTTCTCTGCAAACCAAAATATCGTCTCTAATGCTCCCTTAGCCCAATCAGATTGTCCTTTTTCATAATTTACGTTTAATGCATTCATAGACTTCTTAGAAATATCGAAATTGTTATATTGAGAATTTTTTTTCATAAAATCATAGATAGCTAAGCCTTGAGTTGCATTTGTAGCTAATTTTTCTGTAAGAACTTGATCTAGAAACTTTTTTTCATTATTTGTAATAGTATAACCAATATCTGCTTTAACTTTTACATCTGCCGTACCCTTAGTGCTTACTTCAATAAAAGTACGACCAATAGTAGTTCTAGTCGTCTGTTCATTGACCTTTGTCGAAGATATACTTGATGCTTTTAAAGCGCTATTCCATTGCGCAGCTGTCATATTACCTTTTTGGGATACCACAATATCGATAACTTTATTCATATTTGCTTTTGTCTCGTACATTAATGGTGTGATAACTTTTTGCTTAGCAGCCTGACTCTCCCTTAAATTTGTAGCAGTTTGAGAGATTGCAGTTCTCTGTGCAGACGTCTTAGCATTGAAATAGGCCGTTGTTAAAGATATCAGTTCGGCTTTAACTTCCAGATTTTTAATATTCTTATCTGACTTTTGCAAATGTCCTGTAGGATCGCTGTACATAATCGGTTCATTGCTTACATAAGTATACAAATTTAACGATAATGCATCCTCATCTGAACCTCTATACGTATCCTCACTCATGAACCTTGCAATGCTAGGATCATAGTAACGTGCGTTCAGATAATAAAGCTTGTTCTCTTCATCATATTCATACCCTGAATACCTTACGGAGTTATTTACATTACCCGTTGAATCTGTAATGTTCCCAAAGGCATCATAATAATATGAAGCTTTGATCTCTCCACTATCGTTCACTAATGCTGTGACATCGGCATGTCCATTGTATAGATACGAATATTTATCTGTTCCTACCTTACGAGTTAACAGGTTGGTACCATACAAGTTAAATGCTGTCTGTTTGCCGGAACCATCGGTTTCTAAGACCACTTTATCGTATTCATAGACATACTGATTTACGGTGCCATTGGAGGTCTTCTTCGTCCTTAATCCTTCACCATTATACTCATAGGTTACGGTTCCTCCAGCAGAACTAGACTTAGTTAATTGATCCCATACATCATACTCATAACTAGCTGTTCCTGAGACGATATTCTCAATTCTTGGATTTTCATTCTTTTGGCCATAAATAAACATGCCAAATGATGGATCTGTTGGTTTAAGTGGATCAATCTTCTTAATCGTCTCAGAGGTCTTGCTCATTAGATTACCATTGTTATCATAATGGTAATTAACCGCTTGAGCACTTCCTTCTGATGTGATTTCTCGGGTCAGATTCAATCGATTCTGATCATTGTATTCATACTGAGTGGTCTTGACTTGAGCAGCATCTTTGACCCGTTGTTCCGTACGGTTGCCTGCCGCGTCGAATGCATACGTAGTCTGTCTTCCTCCAGGTTCAAGCACACTTTGAAGGCGATTCAACACATCATAAGCATAAGTCGTCTTGCCTTTGGGAACATTATTAATTAGCTCATCCTTGGATAATTGATTACCTGCTGCATCATAAGCATATTGATAGGAATCCATAACTTGATTTCCTTTGAAATTCTTCAAAGTACTCAATCGATTCGCAGGTGTGTAGGTGTATTCCTCTCGAATTCCATTGGGATACGTGGCAGTCTGACGCGTTCCGTCAGCATAATAGCTATAGGTATACGATGCATCATTATTCGCTTTAACCTCTGATAATCGATTGGTCTTGTCATAGACTTTACGAGTTACATTTCCCTTGACATCCGTTGTGATCTCCGCTCGATTTCCTTGGGGTAATCCCGTGATTTCATCGTATTGATACGTATTTGTACCTAACTTCGGCAAAGATTTGGTCACCGTACGATTCATTTCATCGTACGTTCTCGACGTGATTCCGTTCTTATCTGTGACCGTAAGCTGATTGTTATTATTATCGTAGCTGTATGACACTTTACGATCTTGCAATGGCGTTGACGCTAGAGTTGGACCGTCTACGACACGAGAGACTTGACGCTTATGGATATCTAGTACATACGAAGTGATATTTCCATTACGATCCTTTTTCGTCTTCATCATGCCATTAGCATAATAAGTATAGGTCTCCATCCGACTATCTTGATAGGTTGAATTCCCTTTTGAAGTACTTACTGCTGCCGGGTCCATTCGCCGAATGAGCAAATCGCTCACATTATATTCAAATGTACTCTTATTTCCTTTACCATCCGTCTGCGTAAGCTTGTTCCCATTAAGGTCATACGTGTATGAAGTTACTTCATCCAATGCATTCGTAACTGTACTTAGGTGACCTAAATAATCATAGCTATATCGAGTTGTGTTACCATTCTCATCGGTCACTGACTGCTTCTGTCCTAATACATCATAGTCTGTTGAACTGGTATTCCCTTCTGCATTCACGCTAGACACTAGGACATTATTCTTGTTATATGCGAAAGAATTCAATCGATTTAATGCATCCCATGAGCGGACCTGTGTATCATTTAAGTTGTATTCCAATCGTTGTGTGGTTACACCACTTGCATCTTTTCGCTCAACTAATCGGTTCTTGTCGTCATAAATTAATGTTCCCGTATTCCCCAGCCAATTCGTCTCCGTAAGTTTGTTACCATTGGCATCGTACGTATATTGGGTAACATGAACTTTGACACCTGCATTCAAATTTGTAACTGAGTTGCGTTCCTCGATCAGACGATTGAGACTGTCATATACATTTTCATGAATATTACCATTTCCATCCGTCTCATAACGCTTGTTCCCAATTACATCGTATGCTGTCTTCGTAGTAATTGGCTGTGAACCATCCTCTGCTTGTTCGGTTGAACTAATAAGATGGGATTCTTTATCATATTCATAGAGGTTCACTTTACCTAAGGAATCCCCTTCTTTGGCAAGATTACCTAACCGATCATATTGTTTGGTTATGGTGTAATCGGAGATGGTCTCGTCGCCTGGTGAGGTTACACTACGTATCAAGCCAAAATTATTATATGAATATGACGTTACGTTACCATTACCGTCCGTCTGACTAAGAGGTTGTCCAGCTAAATCATACGTGTGAAGCTCCATAGTCTGCTCTGGTGAGGTTACAGATTTCTTAACTGCAACAGAAAGGACCTTACCTGCATCGTCATAGGAAGTCAATTCAAGGACGTTGTTAGCATCTGTCTCGACAATTTTACGTCCAGCACCATCATAAGCATAAGATGAGCTATTCTTCAGCCCACGATCCTTAGCTATTGGATCCAGTGTGGAACTAACGAGATTTGCTGCATTATAACGAGTTATAGTACCATAACCCGTTTGCAATTTAGCATCGATGTTACTTCCTACACCTGTAGCGTAACCTTCTCCGTCCAGCTCCTTGGTTACGTTACCATTCTCATCATAGAGGTAACCTTTGGACACTTTCTCTGTCCATTCCGGGGACCAAATCCACGAAGCACTTAGCTTTTGCTCATTGAATTTCTCCGTAATCACCTTAATTCTACTCATGGTATCGTATGTGAATTCCGTACGGCTAAGATCCTTCCATGATTTAGAGGCATCATAACTCTGAGGTGAAATTTCCGCAATCTTCCGGTCTGCCTTGTCATAGACAGTGAGGGAGACGCCTGCCAGTGCATCCGTCTTCTTAACTGCTAGTCCCTTCTCGTTATACTCTAACTGAGTCTTGTTCCCCTTGGCATCGGTTGAGACCAACACCTTCCCTTGCCAATCATAGGTCAATGAGGTTCTAACAACGACTGGATTGCCCTGCTCATCTATAGAAGGTTTCTTGGTTGCTATAGGACGATTCAAGGCATCATAAGTTACTTCCGATCGTACTCCATCAGGTGTAGTCTCGGCTACTGCATTACCATTCAAATCATATTCCGTTGTAGTCTCTAACACAGCCTTATCTCCACGTCCGGTAGTCACCGAGTATAGATCTTTAGTGTCTACAACATGCTTCTCTGAAGTTTTTTTACCTTGATCATTGTAGGCATATTCCGTACTAATCGATGTATTAGCTGAAGTATATATTTCTTTCTTGATTAAGTTTCCTTCTTCGTCGTACTTAAATAGACTTTTACTTCCGCTGCTTGTTGTAGTCTGTAGAACTTTATCATTTCCGTCATATTGATACTTGGTAACGATCTTACGATCCTCCAGTGGTTTGGCATACAACGTTACCGGATCTTTACCCACACTCTCGACTAATTTGCGATCATCTCGGTCATAAGTTACTCCCTTGTACGTATACTTCCCTGCGTCCAAAGGAATCCAAGAGTCTGTAAGGCGGTTCAGACCATCATAGTTGAAGTAACTAGTATTTCCCCTTGCATCCGTAGTTGCCTTCAATACTCCATTCGTCTCATATACATTACTTACTGAATTGCCATCTGGATTCTGTCTCTCGACTTCTTGGCCCTGGTCATCATACGTCCACGTGGTTACAGCCGTATCTGTACCATTTAAGTATTTCATTTCTTTCTTCTGTGTCTTTCCATTATCCAGAACTTTATAACTATACTCGGCAAGGAGATCCGGTACTGCTTGAGCACTCGTCTTGAAGAACATTTTACTAACCCGATTCATTACATCATATTGATAGACATATGAAGATTTATTAGGCCGTGTCTCAGTTAACTTATTCCCATAGATATCGTAAGTAAAAATTGTCTCATTCCCTACAACATCAGTCTGCTTTTGGATTTTACCGTTAGGATAATACACATAGCGAGTCCCTGCGCCTGCATCTCGGTATGAATTAGATAGCGTATTATCGTTAAGTCCATCTTTATCTGCAACATATTGCATGGGAGCAATACTCTGGACTAGACGCTGCTGACTATCATAAATGAAGCGATTGGTCTCTCCCTCACTCTGAGCAGATCGAATTACATGTCCGTTGTTATCATAATTGTAATCAGTACGATAGCCACGTGGAGAGATTTGACTGGTCTTCCATCCTAATATGTTATAGGAAGCGCTTGTACTGTTCCCCTCTGGATCTGTAAGTGTAGCTTTATTCCCGTAACGATCGTAGGTGTAAGATGTCGTATTCCCTTCGGGATCGGTCTCTGATTTTAACAAACCACTAACATTTAGACCCAGCTTCTGAACTTCTGCGAGTGAATAATACGCATAGCTGGATGTTGCAAATTTTGATGGATCGTTTGCGTTATAGCTATCTGTTCCGTTTAGGGGTCGTACTTTTTTGAGTAATAGTAGTTTGTTAGCATCATAGATATAGAATGTTAATTTACCTAATTCATCTTTTTCAGAAATGAGATTATTCTTATCATCATAGCTATATTCATTAGAGCTACCATCCGGGTTCACGCTTTTGGTGATATTCCCGTTGCTATCTCTAGTGTACTGTGTCTTGTTTCCATTTCGGTCAGTAACCGCCTTCTCTTCACCAAATTTATTAAATCCGTTAGCATCATTGTAATACTCTACGAATGTTAATCTACCTTCTGGATCTTGAGACTTGATTACGAACATGGCCGTGTCATACCATTTGACAACGACTCGTCCATTAATATCCTTAATCGTCGTCATTCGGTTCGCTAGATCATACGTATAATTTTGCAGACTCCCCATATTATCCGTATATTGACTTACCTTATGTGGTCCAGTAGCAGGGCTATGATCATACACAATGGTCTCAACGATGTTCTGACTCGCATCTTTGAGCTTGGTGAGATATCCATAAGTGTCGTAGACATAGCTGCTTATGACATTTCCTTCTGGATCTGTGACAGTTACAAGTCTGTTCGAACCGTCATAGCTATATTTCACATTTCGATTCATTGGATCTGTAATCATCGTTAGATAGCCTGCTGCATTATATGTGACGGTATAGACACGTCCTACAGTATCTGTAATCTTAACAACTTTGCCTGTGCTATCTACATCTATTTTGACTATGTTCCCATTACGATCTTGCATGGATGTCAGATATCCAGCGGTATTAAAGACGTACTTATATTGATCTGCCGTCGTCAATAGATGTGTGCCATCAGTCTGTTTGACAAGGGTTCCATGTGAATCATTCGCAGTATAGGTTCCGTCGGTATTTTTGACAAACACCATCGCCGTACCTTTAGGAAGCTTGGCTACCTTTAACGTAGAGTTCGTGGAATCGTCTTTCAGATTTCCTTCAAAGCCAAAAGTCCACCCTCTTCCCATAGTACTCGAAGCACGATCATCCTTAGAATTGTACGTTCGAGTGAAATCTACACTAAATCCTGGTGCAGTAACAGTAAGATCCGTTATGGATTTGGAATAGTTCCCCGTGGTAACGGAGACACCTTCTTCCCCGTAGTGAATTTGCTCTTGTAGGGATGTATCAATGGTCGTAGCTAAGGTAACAACCATATCTCCTTTTCCTGTAGAAGGCTTCTGAGTAGTATTCGGCTTATTCGTATCAGGCTTGGTCTCCGTTGCTTTGAGTGCTTTGGCCGCATTAATTACTCCACTGCTTGCAGTCTTCCCTTCCAATGACTTCAAGTAAGTTGTACTTGATTGTACTCGCTGAGCTAACTGCTCCGCCGTCAAATCCGAGAACTGACTTCTTACTAAAGCAGCCGTACCCGTAGACATTGCCGCGGCCATAGAAGTTCCACTTAAGTAACCATATTCACGATTAGGAAGTGTGCTTAAGATTCCTACCCCTGGAGCTGCAACATCCACAGACGAACCATAATTCGAGTTGGACGCAAGCTTACCTTGATTGTCAATGGCAGCAACAGATATAACGTTAGGTAACTTATAAGCTGCGGGATAGATTGGCGCTTTAGTCATATCCTGTCCATTATTACCTGCTGCACACACGAATAACATATCGCTTTGGCTCATCGCCTCCTGCAAAGCTGGATTGACTTCGGGGCTCCCAAAGCTGGCGTTCATGACTTTAACACCCATCTGCTTCGCATATTCAATAGCCTCAATTGCATCCGAAGTATAGCCTGTTGTCCCACTGATGAATTTTAGCGGTAAGATTGTTACTTTCGGAGCCGTTTCGGCAATGATTCCTGCCACATGCGTTCCATGCTTATCATCTGCTGCGCTATCGTATACGGTTGCGTCATGGTTAGAGAAATCCCATCCATTCACATCATCGACATAGCCATTTCCATCATCATCGATTCCGTTGTCTGGAATCTCATTGGAATTGATATACATATGAGACTTGAGATCAGGATGAGAAATATCCACTCCCGTATCTAGCACTCCAACTACTGTGGATGATGCACCTTGAGTTACTTTCCAAGCATCCTTAGCCTTAATATCCATACCTGATTCTCCAGCTTGGTATCCTATATTCTGACCTGTATTGGACAAGCCCCAAAGCTCATCGAATCGATCGGCTAATGCTGAAGAACTAATAGTTAATTTATAGTCTGGCTGTGCGAACTGAACATTTGGATCTTTCTTTAATTCAGCGATCGTCTGATTCACATCATCGTTATCGCCTATTTCAAGTACTTCTACATTAGAGCGTCGCATCTTAGCTTTGGTATCTAACTTGCCTAATTTTAGCTTGGTCTTAATTTCCTTTTTACTAGCTACCGCTTTTTCGTTATTTTTGTACTTTACGATAATCTGCTTGTGGTGCTTCGTTGCTGTTACATTGGTTATTGTGTTCCCTGATGGTTCCGCTTGGACAGGCCCAATACTGCTAGATAACATGCTTATAATTACTGAACTCATCAAAAATACATGAAATGATCTGGATAATAGCTTCTTCATAGGTTCCTCCTAAAATTCCATTGGTCTAACATAACTAAGTGAATCTGTGAAGATCTTAGGCTCTGCTTTTTGAATCACGGTATAGGTTAGGGAGGAACCGCCAGATACATTAGCTCTAAATTTGATGCTGTTCAGAACACCTGTCCAAGATTCTCCTATATTCACTACTTTATCTGTGGTAAACACAATTTGGCCTGGCTTAAATGCTGTGACAGTAATATCCGTTCCTGCAATTTTTCCGGTGGAAAGTTCCGGTGTTCCTGTAATCATAGATAAGTCCACTACTGTAAGCGCATTGGAATCGTAATTCACCATTAACGTGTAGCGGCTGAAGTCTGTAACATCAGATGCCGTCAGTCCCAAATCAACGGTCTGTTTCTTGGTTAATTTAGCCGTCATTGTGTTATTTACAATCAGTCCTGTCCAATCTCCATTTCCTGCGGCATTGCGGGTACGTATCCGGTATTTATGTTCTGAACCCTTGGCAATTCGGCGATGTTGGTAGGAAGTATGCATACCCATGTCCTCTACCTTCCCATCAACTTCGATATCATAACCTTGAGCTGTTGGATCTGCATCCCAGGTAACATTCACAATACTTCCTGAAGAAGATAGTTGAATATTTTGAGGTGCGGCTGGGAAATCAGGAAGCGTAGCGAGTGTTACCATCTTGGACCAGTCTCCTTGCACCGCATCTGTGGTAGCGCGAACACGGTACGTATGTGGTGTGAAGGAGTCAAGTAAAATATCTCGGTATGTCGTATCCTCGAAGTTATTAACCACGACTTGTCCATCCAGTTCCACGTCGTAACCCTGAGCTCCTTGGACTTTCTCCCAAGTTACCGTAACGTAATCCTTCCCTGCTACGGCATTTACATGCGTAGGAGGAATAGGCTTTAGAGGTAGGGTTGTTAACGTAATGGGTAGCGACCATCCACTAATACCCGCTACTCCTTTGGCCCGAATACGATAGACGTGTGTAGTCTCAGGCGTTAGACCCTCTTGCTTATAGGTACTTCCGATTATACTTCTGATTTGTCCATCCACCTCGACATCGTAGCCGACAGCCGCGAGTACTGGACTCCAATTTAGTTCAATGGACACATCTTGCACATTGTCCGTAATCTTACTAGGAGTTGACATGAAGAAGGTAGTACACGAAATGGGACTGCTCCAATCCCCAGATCCTACTTCGTTCACGCCTCTTACCCGATACTGATGAGTGGAACCTGGCTCCAGCCCAGCAATCTCGGAAGCATTCGACATACTATTCTTGATGACTACAATTCCATCGGCCTCGATTTCATAGTAAGAAGCATCTTCAATAGGTTTCCAACTCAACCTAACCTTTTTCTCCTCTGCATCTGCTTTTAGTTCTGTAGGAATTGTCGGAAGGGTAGTAAGAGTCATTACCGTATAGCGCTGAGACCATGGACTCGCTCCACCACTATTGAGTGCACGTATCCTGTACGTATGCTGTGAACCTGGGACTAGACCTCCGGCTTTGAATTGTGTGGACTTGCTCGTCTGGCGAAGTTGACCGTCCCATTCCACTTCATAAGTCATAGCTTCAAGCACATCATTCCACTGCAAACTTACGGTTTTGCTAGTAGGTATTGCGTTAATATTACCGGGAAGTGTGGGAAGGGGAAGTAACGTTCTAACCACAACGGCAGTACTCCACGGCCCCTTAATTCCGTTATTCACCGCGCGTACTCGGTAGGTATAGACGGTATTGGAAGCTAATGAATTCGCACTGTAGACAAGCGAACTTCCATTCGAGATGACCTGGCCACTGTTTACTTCAATCTCATACTCCGTGGCATCTTGAACTGCATTCCAGCTTAATTTGGCACTATTGCTCGTGACTGAACCTTTTACATTTTGAGGCTGTACAGGTAGCTTGGCCGGAGGTCCGACTTGAATAGAAGTAGGTGAAGCCGTCTCAATTCCCTCTTGATTCCTAGCCTTAATCTGGAATTTATATGATTTTCCTGACGTAAGTCCTTTAACGGTAATTTTCTTGTTAGTTAAGGTGATCCATACAGGGGATGTAGAAAGATTTCCGCTTGCATCGACTGTGCTATTGCCCGTAGTTAATTGGTATTGTGTATTCGAAGGATTGGTGTCTGAGATGTTAAATGAAGCTGTGGTTGGCGTTGTTCCACTTAGCGCCAGAGCTGGGTCTGCGGCTAGTGTGTAAGCATCTCGATTCTCTGTAGTAATATTGCCTAAGGAGTCCTGAACTTCAAATTTGACGATGTATTTTTTGTTAGGGGTAAGACTACTTATCTTTGAATTATAAGAAGGACTATAACTCCAGCCCGTAGTCTTGTCATTAATACTGAATCTGTATGGACCAGCATTACCATTAAAAATAACGGAAGCTTTGATATCATTGGACGTTGAAACAGTACTTAGAGTGTATTGAATGGGTACATCATTCATCGAAAAATTTCCCAAGACCTGATTCATCTGAATGCCGTCACTAACTTCGTAACGAATCGTGTGATTGCCTTTGGTTAAATTATCCTTTTTCAAGCTATTAAATGTGACTATATCCGTATCACCTGATAGTTTAATATTCTTTTCTTCTCTACTTTGAGCTTCATTATCTAAAAAATATTTTACAGTTACTAGAGTGTTCATAGGACCGGAGAGTTTGACTCTGGGTAGGAAAGGCTGCTCTTGAAAAGCTGCTACAGGTAAAAATTGATTTCCTCCTAATTGAGCTATCTCACCATAATCATTGGATCCCCAACTCTTGACGCTTCCATCCTCCATCAATGCTAAAGAATGGGTGTAACCTGCAGCTAATTGTGTAACCCCTTTTAAAAATGGATTAATAGTTGGGGTTTTAATATCTTTTGTATTACCCATCCCTAACTGTCCATAGGAGTTACTTCCCCAGCTTTTTACTGTTCCATCTTCCATTAAAGCTTCAACATAACCACGATCAGCATATTTAGCCCCTGCACTTAGTATCTTTACTCCCTTTAAGTCAGGGATAGTTGTTGGTATAAGAACAGCCGAGTTATTAGCTACGCTTCCTAAAAAGTTACTACCATTTCCCCAGCTTTTTACTGTTCCATCTTCTAATAAAGCAAAGGTACCTGTACCATTAGATATTATTTGCTTGACGCCAGTAAGTCCTGGTACTAACGTAGGCACTAATCTGTCTATTTTATCTCCTGTGCCCAGTTGTCCATAGGAGTTATCCCCCCAGCTTTTTACTGTTCCGTTACTTAGTAAAGCTACACTGTAATTGATACCCGTAGCTACTTGTTTGGTTGTACCAAGTCCAGCAATATTCTTAGGACTACTTTGATCTACTAAGTTACCTATGCCTAATTGTCCTTTATTATTGGCTCCCCAACTTTGTACAGTTCCATCTTCTAAGAGCGCAAGTATGTATCTTCTACCTGCTGCTAATTGCTTAGTTTTACCAAAGTAAACACTATCAGGTTCTAATCGATTCGACTTGTTGTTTGAATCTAGTAAGCCATCCGTGTTCATACCCCAGCCCATCACTGTTCCATCTAGCATCAGGGCTAGTGAATAGTGGTCCCCTGCTATAAGCTGTTTAATTCTCCTAAGATCATCACCTAGGAAATTGAATACACTGGGAGAAGTACCATTACCTAATTGACCATAAAAATTCTGTCCCCAAGTATATGCTTTAGCATCTTCAGAAAGAGCAAGTGAAAATGAATCCCCTGCGGTCAGTTGTTTCACTCCCGTAAGATCTTTAATTACTGAAGGAATTGTCTGTAACTGCACGTAAGAAGTTCCTAAACCCAATTGATTATGGTCATTGTAACCCCAACTCATTAAAGATCCATCTTCCTTAAGAGCGTAGCTACTGTACATTCCGGCTGCTAGCATTCTCACATTCTGAAGAAAATAAAGAGTCTCAGGTGAACCCATATTATCATTCCTTATATTCCCACTCCCTACCTGGCCATAAGAATTATCTCCCCATCCTTTTATCGTTCCATCATTCAGAGTGGCAAATGCATGTGATCCCCCAGCAACTATTTGCTTTACCCCACTAAGATAGGGAATAACAGTGGGTACTTTTATGATTGAACCTATGTTATTCGCACCCAATTGACCACTACTGTTAGATCCCCAACCTTTCACTGTACCATCTTCCATTAGCGCCAATGTATAATAACCTGAAGCTGCAATTTGTTTTACTCCACTAAGTCCCGCAATAGTAACTGGAGCATTCCTTCCTGTCGTATCTGATAGACCTAACTGACCATTTTCATTACTTCCCCAACTTTTAACGGTGCCATCTTCCATTAATGCAAGCGAGTGATATATCCCTGTTGCTACTTGTTTGACTCCAACAAGATTTGGGATAATCGTTGGTGAGCTTCTATAACTACTATTATTTGAATTCAGTCCTAAAGCTAGACTATTACCGCCCCAACTTTTTACAGTGCCATCTTGAAGAAGAGCTAAAGTATGCGTTTCGCCCGTAGCCAGTTGTTTAACATTAACTAGATTAGGAACTAGGGAAGGAATTAATTTATTAGTTAGGTCTCCTGTACCAAGTTCCCCAAATCTATTTCCTCCCCACCCTTTTACCGTTCCATTCTCCAGTAGTGCAAGTGCGAAATCCTGACCTGATGCTAATTGCTTCAAATCAGTAATATTAGGTACAACAGTTGGATTGATTCGATCTTCTGTATCTCCTGTACCTAATTCACCACTTGAATTATCTCCCCAGACTCTAAGAACTCCATTCATATAAAAATATGTTGAAAAGGATTCCTCTCCTCTAGAAGCCACAATAAAATCGTTATTAACAGCATCGATTTGAATAGAAACTTTAGCCACCTTTATATTTGGATTATCAACAGGTGTAACTCTCGTAGACGTATCTCCCATACCTAACTGATAATTACCGTTATAGCCCATGACACGAACTGTATAATTATCGCGAACAATAAAACCAAAATACATCCCGGCAACGATCATGGCTACATTATTCTCACTTGCTAGTAACGTGGGTGTAGTCCGATTGGTGGAATCCCCAAGACCCAACTGTCCATTATTGTTATATCCCCAACTCTTTGTTGTACCATCGGAAAATATGGCATACGAAGAGTAGGTACCTGCAACGACTTGATCTACATTTGTGATGGACTGCACAAGCATCGGTATATTTGAGACTGTAGTTGTCCCCAGTCCTAATTCTCCATAAGAATTAGAGCCCCAAGCCTTGACTGTCCCATCTGATAATAAAGCAAGCACGTGAGCGTATCCTGCAGCGATTTGTCTTATATTTGTCAAATTAGGTACCAGTGTTGGAATAGTAACCGTAGTGGAATTGCCTAAGCCCAGTTGACCAGATCCATTGTACCCCCAACTTTTAACTGTCCCGTCATTCAATAAGGCCATCATATAATTCGGACCTACTGAAATCTGGCTGACATTGGATAAGTTCGGTATCAGAGTAGGGACTGTCGCATTTGCTGTTGTTCCGTTACCTAGTTGACCGTAACTGTTGTAGCCCCAGCTTTTAACCGTACCATCCTTTAATACAGCAGCAGCAAAGTACTGGCCTGCAGCTATTTGCTTGACATTGATTAGATTCGGAACCACCGTGGGTACATTTCTACTAGCCGTGTCTGCGAGGCCAAGTCCATAATAAGAATTGTAGCCCCAAGCTTTGACAGAGCCATCCTTTAAAAGGGCAAAAGCACTATTACTTCCTGCAGCTAGTTGTTTTACATCCGTGAGTCCCGTAATTTCAGTCGGAACCGTAGCTTGTGTTGTTGAACCTAGACCTAGCTCCCCGTTGCTGCCGTATCCCGTAGCTTTTACTTTTCCATCTACCGTCAGAAATAAAGCAAAATTATTACCCGCTGCGACATTTATTTGTTGCATGCTGGTATCGATTGCCGCGTGAACCTCATCCATAGGCAATACATTTATCATGGCCTGACTTATCAGCAGTACAGCTAACAATATTTTGGTTAATTTGTGTACCATATAATAGACTCTCCCTTTACAATAGATAAAATAATTACATTATTTAAATCATTATCCTCCTTCTTTATGCATGTCTTTTTACTCATTATTAGGAAAAATATACTACGCGAGAATCATCATACTCTTCCGTTATATAGGTATCAATGACTACTTTTGTGTTATTTTGTCGAAATGCGTAAAACTTATTGCAATTCATAACGATTTGTGTTAACACAATGTAAAAACTGTTTTAAACGAAAAAAAAGCACCCGCCTCAGCGAATGCTTCCTTCTCAAACCTACTCTAAATATTAAGCTATCCCTTCTCTCTTCCCAACCAATAACTCAGCACTGCTCCCCCTACTCCGCAAAGCGCGAGTAAAGATGCTACAAGCGGCACATAAGCTAAATCTACATACGTAATGACCAGCCCACCTAGGAAAGCACCTCCGGCATTGCCTAGATTGAGGGCCGAATGGCTTGAAGTCGAAGCCAAAAGGGGCGCTTCATGGGCTAGGTTCATGATGCGTACTTGCACACCCGGCATAATCCCAAAGGCAGCAACACCCCAGAGGAATACAGCTACCACGGCCGTATAGGGATTAGGCAAAGCTACGGTCAGCAAGCTCAACAACACCGCAATAACCGTAAAATTTATAATGAGGGAAGGCATCAGTTTCCAATCGGCTAATCTTCCTCCGAGTAGGTTCCCAAGGGTTACACCCACCCCGAACAAGACCAGAATACAAGTGACTTCATGCTCCGCAAATCCACTGATTTGCTCAAGTGAAGGCGTAATATACGTGAACATTGCGAACAAGCTGGCACAGCCAAAAGCTCCTGTTAACAGCATTAACAGCACCTGAGGTTGGAGTACCCCTTTTAACTCTTGAGCAAGACTCACTTCTTCTTTTTGCTGAATAGCTGGAATGAATAAGACAATGCCCACTAGGGATATAAGCCCAAGAATAGTGATAGCTCCGAAAGATGCGCGCCATCCCAGTTGCTGACCAATAAATGTTCCAAAAGGGACACCAATGATGTTAGATATCGTTAGTCCCGCTAATACCATAGATACCGCTCCGGCACGCCGATCTGGCCGAACGAGTCCCGCTGCCATCAGGGAGCCTACCCCAAGAAAAGTACCATGCGCAAAGGCCGTGACCACGCGGGCACCGATGAGCAGTCCGTACGTAGGCGCTACAGCTGAAAAGGCATTTCCAGCGATAAAGATAGCCATGAGGAAGATAAGCAGTTTTTTTTGAGGCATCTTTCTAGTCAAAATGGTCAGCAAAGGCGCCCCTACAGCTACCCCAAGCGCATAGCTAGAAATAAGTTGTCCTGCCTGTGATATGGATACATTCAGATCCTCCGCCACGTTAGGCAGGAGTCCCATAATAATAAACTCCGTCATCCCAATGGCAAAAGCCCCAAGTGTCAGGCACAGCAATGATAACGGAAAGCGTCCTTTTCCTTCGGGGATGTTCTGACTGATCCCTGATGTTGCAGCATTCATGAATGTTGTCTCCTTTTGTGAACCATCCTGTATGTCTATTTCGTATAGATTTTCTATATTTAGCATAACAGTTCCGTCAAGATATGATCCTCATATTTACTAGAGCCCATCCTTATAAATCCTTATATCTTACTCAATCCCATCAGTAGACTTTCTCCTTCTGTATTTAACATAAAGCTTACGCAAACCATGAATTCATTTGACACGTTCCCCCTATGCTGTAGACAAAACATGATGAAGGGGAGGGCTCTTGTGTGCCGAGTATTTGGATGCATATTGAGTATGGCAGGCAGCTAGCCGAGGAATTCAAGTATGATCTGCCCTTTGGAGGTTCAGCTCTCGAATTCAAGCGACTTTATCAGCTCGGATGCCAAGGACCAGACTTTTTGTTATACCATCGGTTCATGGTCAAGCAAGGCGGCTGTATGGTCGAGTTGGGGAATCTTATGCATAACGAACACTGTGGACCCTTTCTTCTATCTTGCTTTCAACAGACGCTTACCCTTCCTCCATGGCAAAAAGATGCCGCCCTCGTCTATTTCCTCGGGTTCCTCACCCATCACTTGCTAGATCGAACGCTTCATCCTTATGTGAACTGGAAAGCCGGATACCGGGGTTATAACCACCAGCGATTCGAGATTGCTATGGATACGCTAGTCATGCATAAGCTTTGTAATCTGCACACGTGGCAGGTTCCCGTATGGAAAGAAGTCGATGCTGGCTCGGAGCTACCTCCATTCATTGTTAGTATACTGAACCATTCCGCCAAAACATGGTACTCAGCAGCCGCTCCTTCTACCCCTACCTCTTGGCAGGTAGCCTACCGTGACATGCTCCTCGCACACAAAATACTGTTCGATCCAGCAGGTTGGAAGAACCGCTTAAGTCTAGGCTACGCCTCCTCATTCTTTTCCAAAGCAATATCGGCTGAAGAGCTTCAGCTCGATTACCTCAATGAACAGCACAAACCTTGGCGACACTCTGCTGCCTATACGGAAGTGAGTACCGACAGTGTATGGGATCTTTGGGATCAGGCTATCATGGAAGGCCGCCTTGTTCTCCACGCCCTGACTGAATGGCTCGCGGCGGATGAAGAGAATGCAGAGTACAAACAATTTATTTTCACACACATCTTAGGGAACCGCTCGTATGATACGGGAAAAGACTGCAAAGATCAGCTTCGAAATCTGTATGCGGAGCCGATTTGGTCTGTGGGGAGTTAGCTGGAGTCTCCCAGGTGCGGGTGAATTCAGCTTGTTTTTGCTTTGTTGCACCGCAATTGCTACACCTCATTTGTGGCACCGCATTGAAATTTCAAATTTTTCTAAGCGTTCATTAGACTCTTCTGCGAAGATGTTAAGTAGCTTGTCCGTGCTAAGCGGACAGCATAAACAATAAATGCTGTGGAAATTGAAAATATACGTAACAGCCCAACAAAATACAAAAAAAGCCCCTTTTGTATGAATAGGGGTCTTTTCTAACGAATGATATCAAGTTAGATCGCATGATTAGGTTTCGATTTTATTCAGCAATTTCGACTCCTTCTAGTTCCTCATCCCGCGTCGGACTGTCTACAATTCGATTAATTTCCGGCCTCAGCTTGTTTGAATCATTCTTAGGCATCTTACTCACTAGTTCAGTTAGCATGAAATATTTGAGGAGTCCGAATTCAAGAAACGTATTAAGCTTAGCCATTTTTTCCCCTTCAAAATTAATGTCCATACAAAGGCCTAACTCAATAATCTCGTGTAGTAAAGGACAATAATAGTCCTCTTTCATGTTTATTTTAGAGCCCCCCATTTTAGTTTCAATACTTTTATTAAATCTGTTCTATTAATAAATTATTTTCCAATTGCTTGTTCTACATCAACTAGAAAATAAGAATCCCATTTCTCTCTATACGGATATATAAAATTCTTCCAATAATCTCGTTCATTCCAATTTTGTAGTACTATAATTTCTGGTAAGCAATGAATCGCATCTATTAAATCGTATGCCTGCTGATACTTATTTAACAGAATTAAGTCTTTTATCTCCTCTATAACTAAATTAACAATTTGGAGATACTGGTACATTCTATTCCTTTGATTAATAGATATGATACCCTTAGAATTAATAGGATATTGATGTTCAATATTTAGCATATTTTTCTCTTCTAGACATAGTGCTTCCTCTATTAATTGATCTAAAGCCTCCCTTCTCCCTAACATGAATTGAACAGATTTCCTTTGTATCAGGTTAAGAATAGACAAAATATATTCTCCATTAGTTTCACTCATCTTGTATCGAGAAAGGATAAGCAATTTATTAACAATTAGCAGGAAATTTACTAAATCATTTCTCATTCTTCAATCTCCTACTAATCAATTTCTTCTGATATGATCCTTAACATAGTTAGCCACAACTTAGTTACTGGCAATTGATTCGAAAAAAAGAGTTGTTATTTCTCAAGTGATGAAAGCCATTGATTTAATATACTTTCTTCCATCTCAAACATCCATAACAAATCTTATTGCCCATATACATATGAACTACATAAATTAACATGTATGGTTTGAGGATGAATTTCCAGACGATTAGAACACTAATAATTACAAGCATGTTTCGGTTATCTCTTCAGCTTAAATCAACACGCTTCAGTTGGTTACTTATTTGTTAAATGGTAATTCAAACATTTCCAAATCATTTTCAACAACTTTCATTATACTGGCGACTACCACATACCGTATCTCATTTGATAACAGGACAATGATATTCTCAGGCTTTACAAGCTTATTGATTCTACGGTTAACATATTGCACATCATCATCCTTTGCACCAATAATCCTTATATTTGCGAGGTTTCGAGGTAATTCAACATAAACAACATCAAAAAACATAATGTCAATATTTTTATCATATTCATCACTTTTAATGCTTCTAATAAGTAATTCTCCATGACTAATACTATAATGCCAAAATTTAAACATTCTAGTATCCATTGAATTTATCATAGTTGATTCTTACTCCTCTCTCACTTACATGGATTTGAAACTACTTTACCATTCATATACCATGTATTCTATCCCATACTTCAGGAAGTGATTTGATTTGAAGTGGTTCCCAATCAGTTGCTCCGCTGCTCTCTTGCTGCCCTCGACACAGCTGCCCATGGACTATCTATAATGTAAGATTAAATTCTATTTAACATTTGGATTATTTAAACTATTCAACGCTATTGATCTCCAATTTTCACTGTTAGGGAATTCTTCCCAATACCTTGCTCCTTTATTCGCTACACACACATTCAGATCATTCTTATATACGAATCAAAGAAAACTTTTTAGTGGTAGTTGCATCGCTAACAGTTATATCAGATTGAATAATGAATTCATTAGGCACTGGGTGATCAACTGCTGAAAATACCAAAAGAAACCACATGAAGTATTACCCCATGTGGTTAATCAAAATTTTAATTTATACCTGTTCCTCTAGCAACCAATCCATTCTCATAAAATTCAAACCTACTTTCTGAATAAATATCTCCTTCATGATAAAACTCAATAACATGCCTCTGATTCGCAAGTATCAAAACTAACTGCAAGCACATCATCCAAAACAGATATACATTTATCTATATCAGTCTTTATTACAAGTCATGTTGCTTCATCCCACAATACATAAATAGACGAATCATACATTTTTCATATAATGTCATATTACTTTAC
Organism: Paenibacillus shirakamiensis; assembly: GCF_017874255.1. GTDB lineage: Bacteria > Bacillota > Bacilli > Paenibacillales > Paenibacillaceae > Fontibacillus > Fontibacillus shirakamiensis. The sequence goes on from NZ_JAGGLD010000002.1 coordinate 418,608, forward strand.
CTATTTAATTAAATGTTTAAGTAATGATTTAAATGCATTTTCATCACCTGCAAATGGAATGTAAACTTTAATCGCATTCGCCCCTTTACCGTTCCTGAAATCTTCCATATATCGAAGTATCTATCACCATTGTCATAGTTTCTACATCTAGCTCCCAATCGCTTACATCATCAAATATAGTACGTTCGTTTCTTCCTGAGATGTTGAAACTGTTCTTATTCTTTCTTTTAACCACGTCCAGTGTAGCCTATATGATATATAAAATTCCGCTGTTTCACAGTTGAATTTGCCATTCTAACCATTTCTGAATATTTTTCCTCTTTGATGTAGTATTCACCCTTATATTTAACAATAAAATTTCTGTTTGCGAACCCCGTTTGATACATTGTTATATTGTCTGCATCCAAAAATGCAATCTGACATTCCCACGGCATGTAGCGCAAAGAGCCGTTAGTGATATGAATTTATTTTTTGGCAATATATAATTATTAATATTTTTCAATTCCCCCATTCAGTGATTCCAAACGTTTTGCTACAGTAGCCAACTGCGGGTCTGTAATATACCTCCACAGCTAGTTCTAGCACTTTTTCATCCCATTTCAGGTCATTCCCTAATTACTAACGCTTGCTTCCTTGCGTGTGCGTTGATCAAACTCACTAATCTATCCTTATAGATTGAAATACAGTGGGGAATTTCTCTGTGATTATCAGGATAAATATTCTCAGGGAATATAAAGAAGTTATCACTGTCCATTTTTTTAATAATGTAATAGTTTGCCTCGAACTCACCGCTCCTAATATGGAATGAGGTTACGAAGTCATAAATAGATTCGTATAACTCTTGTGAAGAGATTTCGTCATCTAAGAACTTCTCGATAATATTTGACAAACTGAATTCTCCTCTCACGTTTGATTATGCCCCCATACTATTTCTTTCCTTGAAAATAGTTCAATACACTCAACTTCTTTGTTTTCTCCAGCCATGTCTAGCTGTTACTCTTTTACAATTCAATCAAATTGAGAGGCTATTAGCAGAAACTGATCTCCCCATCCACTATTTATGTAGACATCCTGCAGAGAACTGGTAGGAGCAAACAATATCTTCAATTCAAAAATCACATGCTCATCATTTTCTGTTAATCTCTTAATAAAGTAATCTAACTCATACAATAAATCATCTGTCGTATTGTATTTTGACCATATCGTATCTGTTTCAGAACGATCAACCTTAGCTTTAATGATTCTTAGCAATTGAATTAGATTAGCATTTCGGAGGCTTAACAAAGTTCACACTCTCCAGTTCATATATTCTAGTTTAGAATATTTGGCTAATTTATACATTATGAAATAACCCAGTACCAGTGTTCATTTAATTTTTTTATAGTATGGTAACTATCGAAAATCTCGAAGATATCGTTCACATGTGAATCATTTACATAAATAAAGCCATTAAAATCACTTAGAATTCCTCTGTAAGAATAAAAGAAAAAGCTTGTTTTTGCCTGATTCATGAAGATTTCGCCTCCATCTGACAGATGACTGTATTTTGGAGGAAGCAATAACAGGTCACTATTGAAACTCTTCTGTTCTAACACAATTTGCCCATTCCTAACCCCATGAATGAGTTCATTGCGATCAGACTCATACATTTTAAATTCAGTCCAAACTCCTAATTGGGTAGGTAGAAATGCAACAAGTAAAAAAGTAATTACAAGGACCCATAGAGGGAGAACCTCTATCCATTTTCTTTTCATTGCAGCACGAACACTAGAAATTATAAGAATAACCATGGACACTAGAATGATGAATATATCTATAAATATTAGTCCAAGTATAGTCAATTGATGTATGAAGAAAAAATCAAAAAGTGTAACCGTCATGGTAGCGATACATATAATTAGTGAAGAGATTATTAAATAATTTATCTTTCCTTTTCTAATAAGAGTCCCATAAGTCACCTCTATCTAGGATGAAAGAGAGATTGCATCTCCTTCAATTATCTACATTTATAACAAACTCTTATTTCAGTCTACTGGAAATATTCAAACCAAACTTGTTCTAAAGGCCGCCTAATACTACAAGATTACATGATAGGGGGCAAATCATTCTCACTTAATACAACAAAATTGCAAAATTGCTCAGAGTCCCGTTCTAATTCTTTCTGTATCACACTCAAAGCAAAATTCTTACACTCTAAAATTGAATTTCTCCATATTCGATTCTCACCTAGTAAAAGGCTAGCATCCATCGAGTTAATAGGCGACACAGGCATAATTCGATTATTTATTATATGAACAAAATCGATACCTGAAATGGCAAGATTGTTATCATAACATTTTTGAATAAATTCACTTGCAACTTGGATCGGGAGATACAGTTCACCTCCACTTTGAATAATCATCACTGAAAAACCGTTTAAAATTTCATCTAAAGTCTCCAATCTTAGTCCTCCCTCCGTTATTTATCCCAAGGTCCAATCCACCCTAAGCCATTTCTGTTGCAAATTTGTGAAATTGCGACTTAAAATATACCCATCTTTCTTATAGTTATGAATATCTCACACAATCTTTCTTTTTATAATTAAATTTTTCCAGATGCCTGAAAGCTCGATTTTTATTAAATTATTAGCTTACTCATTAAAACAAAATAGCCCCATTAGATTTATAAGAAGGCGACACATAACAGTGCTTTTAAAAATATTTAATCTTCTTTATATTATTTTAGTTTGAATTCTAACCATACTAACCATTTTGGCGCAAAGCTTAAACTCGATGACCACCCATGATAACTATCAATATGAGGGTTATTTTTAAAATAAGTTTTGTTCTGTAGAACAGGATAAAGTGTCTCCGTTAAAGCTTCTTCACCCTTCCTTCTTTCATAATATATGTCACAGGTTGTACACTTAAAGAACATAATGGATTTATCTAATGCAATTTGATATATATTCAACTCTTTTTTGCATGTAGGACAATATACACCGTATTTAACCCTTAACTGTGTAAGTACATTCATTTTAATCACCTACTTTACTCCAACTAAATTAAATCAAATGATTACTACGGGTAACACTCATTAACCAAAACATCCCGCCACTTTAGAAAGCTGACATAAGTTTTATAAATTCATTTAACTGGTTCTTAGATTCACCTTATTTATGGAAGTAAGATTCTACTATCCTCATATCTAACATTTAACTAGTGATTTATTTTCCTATTTTTTCAGTAACCTCTATTATCTTCAATAAATCATTACTCATGAAATCAATATTTATCTCACTACTTTGTATAAAAATACTATACTCAACATCCTTTATAAATTCTGATATAAGAACAAATACTAATTTAGAAACTATTGACTTTTTTAAATTATTTAACATATTAATAAACGTATTAAAATATAATGTGTTTAACTTATCAGGAACCTTAATCTTGAGCTCAGCTATAAAATCTTGAAAAACTCTTAATGGGTTATCTGTGTTACTAGAAAGTTTAGCTTGAGAATTGTCTTTATCAACTATAATCACGGTAAAAACCTTATCCATTCTTTGCCCATCATATTTTAGAAATATTTTAACATTATTTCCCTTGAAGTATTCTTGAAATTGTGGATACATTTTTAATCACTCCATCCCCAAGTCATTTATCAAACTTTTTTTCTGTTTTTCACTTAAGGGACCTTATAAGTTAAAGTCTTTAAGCAAAATGTTTAAAGTGTCTAATGCCGTTCTTTTATTTCCATCGAAAGCATGATACGCGATACTTCTGATAATTGAAGCAATTTGCTCAAAAATTAAATTTAGCTTTTCATATTCGGACAAAAAAATTTCCGCAGGAAGAGAGCGCTTCGAATTAAAGCTCATGTTTACATTTGCGACAGTAAGGCCTTTTTTAGTTTTGTCAGTGAATAATTAGTGATACTTTCTACCTCTTAAGTCTTTCCTAGTCCATTTCACATTAATATTCACCTTAGTTTGACTTAATGGACACTAATCTTTGTCAATTAGATTTTTAATCTAAGGAGGTACTTTAAGTTTTTTCAATAAAATCTAACCATGTTCAAATTTTGTTCGACAGGTTATTTTTAATACGATCTAAAATCAGTATAGAACCGTACTCACACTTAAAATTCACTTAATTACTATAAGTGTATATTTCGGGTCAAATCACTCTCATATACGGCTTTGTAAAATTTAATTTAATTTTAAGTTTTAATGATTATAACATCCGCCGTCTTGTTCAGTTCCCATAGTACAAATTTATTTCCCTCAAAGAGAAGATTCTGATTCTGTGGAATCTCAGGAAATAAAAAATTCAAATAACATATCGACTCATATCGCTTATTGTTAGAAATCATTCTTATTACCACACTCCGACCAGCAGATTTATCTAATACCCCATCCACATAAAAATAGGCAATTGTATAATATTCCCCAATTGTTGAAGGGAATTTCTTTTTCCCACCCAGATCAGTAGGAACCCAATTAATTTGGGCTTTTACAAACTTATGTTTGATAATTTACTCCCTCCTTCTCCAATTATGAATGTCCTCTTTAATGACAATGATATCCTTCAAATATACCCTTCTAATAAAAATTCTTACCTATGGAATTGATATTGTGAATTAATAAAAAACCACATGGGTTATTACACTCTCATGTGGCGAAAACAAATTATTTGACAAACTTTCCCCAGACATCAAACAACGATGACAAATCTTTGTTTGATCGCCCATCTGCATATGAAATACACAAATTATAAAGTATGGTTGGAGAATATAAATCTCCACATCTGAAACCAATAACTACAGGCTTGTTTAGATATACATATGATCTGGGTTTACTTAAAAAGCCCCAGCGAAGACTTGGGTAATATTTAAGAAACACTTCTGCAAAATATATCGAAGCATCTATCACCATTGTCATAGTTTCTACATCTAGCTCCCAATCTCTTACATCATCAAATATCGAACTTGGCAATGTTTTTTTTAAGTGCGTTCATTTCTTCCTGAGATGTTGGAACTGTTCTTATTCTTTCTTTTAACCACGTCCAGAGTAAATTCAACGATTGTGGCGTCATATCGAATCGTTCGATATTTCTGATACCAGAAGCTTCTATCGCCCCAAATAATATTTTGATTCTTGTAGGAATTTCTTTCATGAACCAATCAAAGTGCTCCTGAGCTTGTTTTTTATTCATTTCCGAGTATTCAATATTTGATGGGGGAATCATCGTCGGATAGTGGTAAACCACCTGTAGCACCTCCTGCTATTTATGAATAACATATTTTATTCCACGCTGAGTTAGTATTGTAGGTAGCCTACTTTGGACTCATAACCCATACCATTAACAAGAACATCAATTACCCTTCGCCCCATTAAGTATTTGAAATACTTATAACAACCTTTGCTAATTATTTCTGTTTTTTAAAATAATTTAAAAACTTTCTCCATCTCGTTTGATACATTTAGCTTGAAGGAATACCATACCAATTTTCTAGCCCTTCACTTTTAAGTTCATCAATAACTGTTTAAAATAATTCTACATATTCTAATTTAGGCACTTAATAGGGGGTTATGCATTAATAGACATAAAAAAACCACATAGAGTTGTTACACTCGCATGTGGCTGTAAATGTTTTAATATTGTAGCTTAGACCGTTATGTGAGTATTCGTGAGGTCGTTACCCCTCAAATACTAATTATTTCTGTTTTTTAAAGTAATTTAAAAACTTTCTCCATCTCGTTTGATACATTTGGCTTGAAGGAATACCAGGCCAATTTTCTAGCCCTTTACTTCTAAGATAATCAATAACCGTTTGATATGAACCTGCATCTTCCAATCTCCATTCATTATCTGGTTTAAAATAATACGTATAGCATTTAATATTGGGACAGAAAAAATAATCTCCATCGGAAGTCAGTGCCTCAAAATAAAGTTCATATCCACATTTGGGACAGAAAAAAACCTTGTTAGTTTTTGGCAGTATATAATTATTAATATTTTCAACTCCCCCACTTTTTGATTCCAAATATTTTTGCTACAATAGCCAATTGCCCTTGTGAAATATATTTCTCACCCATCCTTGAAGCAGTTCCTAAGCCTCTAAGAACATATTTACCAGTCGAAGGGTCCTTAAAAGTACAAAACCAAGTTCGCTACCTTCTAAAAAAGCTTTATGTCCATATACTCTTTCTGTTTCAGCTAAAAATTGTTTTGTTACCTTACCATTTTCAAATGCACCTAAAATAACATCTTTTTTTGCTATAGATTGCTCTAATAGCTTAACACTAGCAGAACTAGCAGAACTAGCAGAACTGGAAGAAAATAATCCCATTACATAACCCCATCCTTTGGATATTCCAGTTTTAACTTCGTTATATACTGCTGGTGCTTGTGTAACAGCCCCTGAAACAAATCCTGCACATTGGCTGTCGTACCAACAACCCAAAACTGCATCCGAGAGGCCAGTCTTATCACCGCTAAAATGAACTGATCCTTTAGGGTACCATTTCCCTTGTATAACATCATTGTATACAATATTTCTTCCAAAATTAACACTTACCGAATCTGCTAAATATTTAGAGGTTCCAACATCAGCAAAAACTTCTCCTCTTGTGCCCCCATTGCACCCACCAGGATGTGAGTAATTACCTTTTTCATATGTACACCAGTTCCCCGTAGGATCAATATTATTCAAAGGGGCATTCTCCACATACGTATACAGATTCTGACTCAGTGGATTAGACACATCCCCTTCATACGTATCCTTACTAATAAAACGTCCTGCAGATGGATCATAATACCTCGCCCGTAGATAGTACAGTCCGGTCTCAGCATCCTGCAGTTCTCCGGCATATTTAAATGTATTTGGCACTTGCTCTTCCTGCTGCAAGATATTACCCCACTCATCGTACTGGTACTTGTTCACCACGGATTCATTCTCATCGATGATCTGCACAACATCTCCATGACCGTTATACATATAATAATATTTCTTGTTCGAAGCCGCGTCTCGCTTTTCTAGCAATTGATCTGGTCCCCATACATAGTTAGCTACAGCTTGGTTCGTCGCATCGGCTTCGGAGATCACCTGTCCACTATTGTTATACGCATAACGAGTCTTGACGCTACCTGTGGATTTGTACAGTCGTAGCCCTTGCATTTCATATTCAAACTGCGTCGTCTGTTGACCCTTAATTACAGTCTGGAGCTGATCCCAGGCATTGAAGGTATACGTCTTATCTGCCGATTCTTCTAGGTTGCTATCCCCCTTCAAAGTGGATCGGTTCCCCCGGACATCATAAGCGTAGACGACCGTTTGCACGTTTGACCTGAATCAGTCGGTTTAATTTGTCATACTGGTAGTTTGTCGTGCCTGCATTATCCGTGATGCTTGTGATATTACCATTCGCATCATAGCCATATTGATAGTCCGATAACACCGTGCTTCCCTTGGTATTCGATACTTTGGTCTGACGGCCTATCCCATCATAGTTCTTGGAAGTCTTGAGAATGCTTCCATCCCCAAGCTTCGGATAGGTGATACTGATCAGCTTTCCATCGGGCTCATACTGATAGAAGGCATTTGCTGTGTCTGCACTTGAAACTGTCGAAGCCCCCTTGGTCTGTACTTTAGAGAGTTAGGATACGTATCAAGGGGATGTATCTAATCCACTGTGCCAGAATTTATATACTTATTTATGTCATGAACAATCCTTTAGATGGGTTACATGTCGCATAATTCAGTCTCCCGCTTCATTCAGCACTGGAATAGGGAGGCTTTCATTCAAAAGAAAACCACATGGAGTTGTTACACTCGCATGTGGGGAACCAAGAAAATTTAAATCAATTGTTTTCAGGTAATTCTTCTTCAAGTGGTCCTCTTACCATATGAATGAATTCTTTTTTGCATACTCCAAACTGTCTATAATTTTCTTTCGCTTGTGCTAATGAAATATGATTTGCACCTATATTTCTATCAGGATCTTGATGCGCTACCCAATCATATTGCCAAAAACATACGTCACAAATATCATAATCACTATCTACTGTAAAATATCCGCAACATGGACATTCCAATCTTTTAATTGCCCACACCTCCTAAACATCTTACACAATCTATCATATCTTACAATTTACTTTTACCTGATCGCTTGAAAGCTCAATCTTCATCAAAATATTAGCTTTGTCTCTAAAATAAAATAACCTCCTTAGATTTTTAATCTAAGAAGGCAATACATAACAGTGCTTTTTAAGAATATTTAATCTTCTTCATTTTTGTAGTTTATTTTCTATCCATACTAACCATCTTCAGTTTAATCCCCCTATTTAATAAATCTTGGGCTAATAGAAAAATATACTAAATTATCCATTTATAATTACAAGAATACTCTTACTTAGATTACTGAAACTTTTTTTTTGATAACCTGTTCAATAATTTTAACCACTTTGGACCTAATGCTTCACTTGATCGAATTCCTTCGTAATACTGTTGATCCTCAATATTTTTTAATTGTTCATTTAGAACTTCCCCATAATCAGTAGGTATTAAAATATTCGAGGTACTGGATTTAATGTAATATTTATTACACACTATACATTTAAATATCAATGAGTCATCTGATCTATACGCATACACATTTAACTCAGATCTACATATAGGGCAGTAAACAGCATATTTACGTCGTAAAAAATTTAATAAATCCACCCTACTTCACTCCAAACATACTCGTAATCATCTCTTTTTGTGCTACACTTGGTTGCCTCCAACCTTGACTAGTTGCATAGCCTGACCCTGTTATACTCCACTTCCCTTCATAAAACGACATATTGAAACCTGTATCAGCTTTTGTAAGACCTAGTCCCCTATGAGAATATGAAAATTGGGCATCTTGAACATAAGCCTCTATGGTTCCATCACTTCTGATAATCCCTGTAATAGGTCTATTCACTGAGAGAGCCTTTTTAGCAACCGCATTTAAGGCAGGTATTGCGCTTACCGATTTACCTCTTGTAAGTATATTAAATAATACAGCGGTACCACCGGTTAGCGTTGTTGCGCTATAAGTGGATGTACCTATTGTCCCTACTTCAAGTGCTGCTAATCCAGATCCAGGACTCAATATTACGGCTCCAGTTACGGCTCCTGCAGTGAACCATCTTATTGCATCGCTCCAAGTCCAATCACTCTTTGCCATATAAGCTAGTTGCTGCTTCACTTTGTCTGAAGCACCTTCAAAAGCTGTAACATCTCCGGCATACCATCTAGCATACCTCTGTTCAACAGGGTAATTATAAACGCTAGGTGGCCCAACAAAATTGGGTCCATTTTTTATTGTTTGGCCATCATGACTCATATCATCCGAATAATTCTTCCAATTATTCGAATCATTGCAACCGCCCGGATGTGAGTACTTACCATTTGCAGATGTACACCAATTCCCTGTGGGATCAATATTATTTAGCGGGGCATTCTCCACATACGTATACAGATTCTGGCTCAACGGATTAGATACATCCCCTTGATACGTATCCTTACTAATAAAACGTCCTGCAGATGGATCATAATACCTCGCCCGCAGATAGTATAGTCCGGTCTCGGCATCCTGCATTTCTCCGGCATATTTGAACGAATTTGGCACTTGCTCTGACTGCTGCAAGATATTGCCCCATTCATCGTACTGGTACTTGTTCACCACCGTTCCATTCTCATCGATGACCTGGACAACGTCACCATGTCCGTTATACATATAATAATATTTCTTGTTCGAAGCCGTGTCTCGCTTTTCTAGCAACCGGTCCGGTCCCCATACATAGTTGGCTACAGCTTGGTTCGTCGCATCGGCTTCGGAGATGACCTGCCCACTGTTGTTATACGCATAACGAGTCTTGGTACTGCCTGTAGATTTGTATAATCGCAGCCCTTGCATCTCATATTCAAACTGCGTCGTCTGTTGGCCCTTAGTTACCGTCTGGAGCTGATCCCAGGCATTAAAGGTATACGTCTTATCTGCCGAATCCTCTAGGTTACTATCCCCCTTCAAGGTAGAGCGGTTCCCCCGGACATCATAAGCGTAGACGACCGTTTGACCGTTTGCACGTCTGACCTGAATCAGTCGGTTCAATTTGTCGTACTGGTAGTTCGTTGTCCCTGCATTATCCGTAATGCTTATGATGTTACCATTTGCATCATAGCCATATTGATAGTCCGATAACACCGTGCTTCCCTTGGTATTCGATACTTTAATCTGACGACCTATTCCATCATAGCTCTTGGACGTCTTCAGAATGCTTCCATCCCCAAGCTTCGGATAGGTGATGCTGCTCACCTTACCATCGGGCTCATATTGATAGAAGGCATTGGCTGTGTCTGCACTAGAAGCCGTCGAAGCCCCGTTGGTCTGTACTTTAGAAATCCGCGTCTTGTCATATCCATACTGAGTGAAGAAATCAAACGGATCCGACACATTCTTTAATTTGTTCTGATCATCAAATTCGTGACGGACGATATTGACTACTCCATCCGAGACGTTCGCTTTGTAAGTCTGCGACCCGTACATATTATAGTCATTGTAGACCGTCATAAAGGTAGCGCCGCTACGCGTCTCTTCCTGGCGGGTCGGACCATAAGAGCTGTACTGGTACACATTCTTAAGCAATGTAGCATTAACCTGCTTAAAAATGTTGCGACCTGATTCATCATATACATAATTAATCAGATTGCCGTTCGGATCGGTGCGAAGCGTGATCTGCCCCAGCTTGTTCCGTGAGAACTTGTCGAGCGTGTTCGCAGGATCTGCACTGCTCTTCAAGAAGCCTGTCTCATCATAATCCTTGGAGCTCACCCATGTCTTCGTCCCGTCGGACTGAGTGGTAGATTTAAGCTGCCCCAGCTTCGTATAGGCATATGAAGTGGTCTGATTCAGCGGATTCGTTACTGAGGTTAACTGATTCAGCTTGTCATAGGCATATCCCGTTGTGTTACGATTCGGGTCCGTATAAGCGGTGACATTCCCGGCATCATCATAGCTATAATTCTCTTGCACGACATTCGTTGTTCGGTTCGGCCAATTCGGGAAGCCCTTACGCATCGTCTCTCTCCCCCAGTTATCACTGGTGGATTCCAGTACATTACGCTTCAGACTATCCTGCGGATTGCTTCGGAAGGCTGGGATATCCGTACTGGCTACAAAGTAAGAGGTCTTCTTATGGTCAATCAGATCATACTCATTCCGGTAGAGGTTGCTAAAAGGATCAATCATCTCATTATTACGGCCCCATGCATCATAAGAAGTCTTGGATACATTGCCACTCATGTCCATGACATACTCTGGGCGTGCCATAATATCGTAGTGGTACTGCGCAACAATCAGCTCATTATTCTTGGCAATGTCAAGCTTACCTTGAAGTACGAGATTACCAAAACCATCATAGAACTCATGCGTATAGTTCTCATAACTTGCCACATTATTATTAAGCTTCGTTGTCTTCGTATACGCATCTACACGACTGGTCACAAGATACTTGTTATCCGCATCGAAATAATTGGGGCTGTTGTCTACAATCTGGTCATTATACTCCCAGATATCTTCCACCTGATACCGCTCACCCGATTGATTATTAGTAACAGGATGAAGAGCGCTGATTACTCTTCCATAGGCATCATATTGATATTGGGTGGTTTTGTTATCCGCATCAGTTTCTGAAGTCATCCATCCCAATAGAACATTATAGTTCCGCTGAACCGTAGTCTCTACCGGTGCTCCAGCCTCATTGGTATAGTAGCTCTTGATGGTGGTAGGGAACAACTGAGAAGCACTTTGGCTGTATACGGACACAGTTCTGGCTGTCTTTCCATTCTCTAGGGCAGTGCTAACTTCTACTGTTCTGGAGTCCGAAGCCGTTGTGTAAGTATACGAGGTGATATCTCCATTTACATTCTGAGCAGTCTTGATTCGGCCCTGGCTATCATAGGCTGTGATCTGACTCAGTAATGTGGAGCCATTATAGTACTGCGTTTTGGTTGGCAGCTTGAACGCGGGATCATATTCATAGGTAGTTGTATACTGCTTAAGCTGATTCGCATCATTCTGCTGGGCAGCGGTTAGAGGTCTAGTCTCTGACACTACATCCCCTGCAGCACTATACTGATAATTACGATATAACTTGTTTTCCCTGCCTCCACTCGTTACTTTACTTTCTACCTTCGTCGGTTTGAACTTGTAGTTCGTATCATAAGACTGCACGGTCTCGGCAGAGGTCTCACCATTCTTGGCCGTCTGCTCTGTCGTGAGAAGCTGCTTCTTATTATTAAAGGTTGACTTTGTCTTCACTCCATCGCGATTCGTTACCTCCGAACCAAATCGATAGGAATCGGGCAAGCTCTCTTCTTCATTATAACTTGGATATCCCGTAACATCCCCGAAATACGTATAGTCCTGTTGATTGTAGAGTCCCCTCGCCTTAATCTCTGGGTTAGGTTTATCGTACTCATAAATATTTAACCCATCCCACCGAGAAGTTACTTCAAAGGCTTGATAAGCCCCGTTCCCTCCCCAATTTCGCGGAACCACCTGATATTCATAGAAGCTAGTAGAATGTGGATACATCGCATATTGAAGGAGATAGACTGCTGTTCCGGCCGTGTTGCTAAGTGACTTGTTCTGAGCGTTAAAGGCCTCGGAAGCTAAATAATAGTTATAATAGGTGCTATATCCCTTGGTGTCTGTAACACTGGACAAATACGGCTCGTATCTTTTCCCTATTAAGGTCCCATTCTCAAAAATACTGACCTGTTTCCTTCCCTTCTTATAGACAATGGTCTGTTTGTCCGTTGTGGAAGGGTGGCTCACGGTTATCGAAATATTCTCTGTCATACTTTGTGTATCAAAGTTAGCGTCGTTCAAGTTACTCTGATACGCAAAGTCAATATTTCGCCCTATGGAATCTACAATCTTGGAGATGACCGGATACGTACTGCCATTTAACGTCCGATTGATGTGGGTAAACCGGACCTCGTTGCCGAACCTATCTTTCATTCCTAGTAGCCTGCCATCACTACCAAAGTAAGTCTTCTTCTTATGTTCATCCGTAAATACATAACTTGAATTCATTTGCCCATTAGAGTAACTAGAGTCATAGAGCATACTTACATCATTTCTCCCGTAATTCTCTAGACTCCCCTGATTATTACCATCAAACCGAACTACATAGGCTGCCCCGGTCCCATCATGGTAATGGATATAATCACCTTCCATTTGTAAAGAAGGAAAGGCTAGCGACCAGCCTCCTCCAAGATCATAGCGTTGCCGGCTATAAGAGTTCTCATCGGGATAAATTTTGGTCGTAGTTGTATAGGTAATCTGCACATACTGTACCGTCTTATATTCAATATCATAATCAAGATATATCCGCCCGCTGTCGGGCTGATTGCGAATATAATAATCGGCTATGCTGTAGGCTGAGCTATAGTCGCTGTAGTAACCCGGAACTTTGGTTGCATAACTGGATGTAGCGTTATCCCAATATAATAGAGTGACATAGTATCCTGAACCGTATCCAACCAATTGACTCGTGTCGGAGGTAACAGATACTCTCTTGGATCCTACTTCAGCTTGACTAGAGTTGTACTGACGATCCAGATTGACATCCAGCCCATCTTTGCCGGGCAGATTCAAGTCGTGCTCGGTGAGGGTTAAGGTGCCGGTGGCTGGATCTATCGTCTCTGATACTTGATTCCGATCCGAAAATTTAGGCTTATTCGATTCGTTAACAAGTTTTGGCGTAACCAATCCGTTCAATACACCTTCAAGAACTTTGTTATCCACTTGAGCATAGGCAGATGGAGCCCCCATCTGTGAACTGACCACAAAGAGGATAAGAGCCATTATAAAGTTACGGGTATACTTAAATAATTTGATCACCTATAATCACTCCTTCTCCGCAAGTACATTTTCACTCAAACCTTTGGCAGTCTTAAATTTACTGATAAGCTCTTGGAGGGGAGTACCTGTCTTCTCAGCTACGGCTTTCAACCTACTAAGTACTTTAGGATCTATCGACGCATCATCCGTGGACTTCGCCGATGGGGTCTTCGCTGCTGAGGTGGCAGGTTCATAATTGGAGACGGCTTTTTCTCCCTTAGACTTGAACAGACTTAATAAGTCCGTGATACTTCCCTTCCCTTGATCCAACGAACTAAGTAAAAGAATCTTATTCTGGTCCGTCAACTTTTCACTGGCAAGCTGTTGATACTCTGTAGGATGCAATTTGATCAAATCTTGAAGTAGTGATGTTTCTTTCTCTTGCTGAAGCACCTCAGCTAGCTTCACCCAGTCCAATTTGTCTCCTTCTTTACGGTTAATAATCTTCTGTGGATCTATTAATAACTTGTTGGCAAGTTCATCCACCTTATAGATGTCATCCACGCTGTACCCTCTGGTGACTAATTCTTCAACCTGTTGTTTGTTCAAGCTGAACAAATCCGTTTTTTTGTTGTCAATTTTCATCGATTTAGCCGTTATAGGATTAACCTTAGGCTGAATCTCTTCTTTCTTATGTGCCACACTGCTATCCGAAGTGAATCCTTTAAACTTGGTTAAATCTTGATTAGCCGTAATATCTCCTTCTTTATTCGGTACTTGAAGAAACGGTTTGTCAGCAGGTTTGCCCAGGATTTTCTCATTAAATTGATCCACAACTTCTGCTGCAAATCCTGTGGTTACGGAGGAAAAAGGGGATACGACAATACCAAAGCATATAGCTGCCATCATCCATTTTGTCATATGTTTTTTTCTTTTATGGTTAATCATACGATCACCTCATTAGCTAGATTTTGGTGTTTTGATTACACGACGTGCCAATAAATTCCCATTGCGGTCATATTCATATTGAATAACGTATTGATAGAGTCCTTGTTCATACTCTAATTTCGTCAAGTGGTTCGCATCATCATAAGTGTACGTTTTCAGAGGCGAAGGGGTGATGCGTAGCAGGTAGGATTCGGGTCCAAACGTCCCTGAATCCGTGTATATACGGATATACACGGTCTCATTTTTGGCTGCAAAAAATGAGACGTCTACATCTTGTTTGTTCACCGTTTGTTGCACATTCAGCTTTTGGCCTGCTGCATTTAAAATTTCCACCTTGTAATTCTTATCTACGGGCGATTGTAGAGTTAGGAAGTAACTATCACTTTCACTTGCAACAATCTTGAAGTAATCTTGATCCAGTACATCTGAGATATTGGAAGTGATTAATTTAGAGACATCTATAGCAGCTGCACTTGCGATTGTATTATTGGGTTCATACGGATCGGTATTCGTGGATGCTGTGAAATAAACTGCATCTAACGCAAGAATGTAGCTAGTACTGGATGCATTTTTCCCCTTTACTTCAAACTTCAAGGTATGCGTCGTACGGTTATCTAAAGCTATGTTCCCTACAGATACTTCTACATACTTTGCAGATGATCCATAAAGATCCATAGGCTGACCTACCGCATTGCCGTCCACATAGACTTGTGTAATTCCACGGTTAGTGAACTGTTTAACCCGAAGATCTAGTTGATAGGAACCCGGTTTGCTGACCTGAAAAGGAAACTCTATATAGTCTCCCACTGCATTTGACTCATAAAATACATGATAGCCTCCGCTAGATTCCTTCTCATTGACCTTAGTTAAGGTTTTCCCGGATGTCTTTGCTCCGCTTAACTGCTCCAGTTCAATGACATTCTTCCCCGTAAGCGTAGACACTTGGAGTGTATTGCTCCAATCCGAGTAAATTCCGTCCTTGTTCTTGGCTTTGACCCGATAGGAATACGCTGTACCCGGCGTCAAACTGAGTAAAGTGGTAAAAGTCTGCGTACCCGCTACTTTTCCTACTAACTGTTCATGCTCATAGATTTCATAACTATCAATACCTTTGGTATCCACTGAAGCTGTCCATTCCAGATTAATGGAAGTATCCGATTGAACGGCTGATTTCAGACTAGAAGGTGCCGTTGTTGCTGAGGAAGATACTTTCTTCGTTAAATAAATGGCATCTAAAGCCACAATAAAACTGCTGCTTGCTGCATTTTTGCCTGTAAGTACGACTTTAATGGTATGATTCTGAGTTGAGTCCAGATTTGCAGAGCCTACAAGCGTTGTGGTGTACTTAGCTGTTAGATTATAGAAGTCAAGCGGCTGACCTACTGCAATATTATCTACGTAAATTTGCGCTATACCTCGATTAGTAAATTGTTTGAGGCGAAGCTCAATATCATAATTTGAAGTTTCTGTAACCTGAAATGGAAATTCAATATAGTCTCCAGCTTCATTCGACTGATAAAAGGCATGGGTTCCCCCGCTGGATTCCTTTTCACTCACTTTTGTGAGCGAATCCCCAGAGCTTTTGGAGACTGTTAGACTCTCCACCTCATATACTTTTTTGCCAGAGAGGGTAGACACATCGATGCTCTGACTAAGCTCCGAATAAGTACCTTCCTTACTCTTAACTTTTACCTGAATCTTGTAAGTAGTTCCTGTAGATAAACCTGAAATGGTGTAATACGATTGGCTCCCTGCCACCGAGCCTGCTAAACTTCCATTCACATAGATTTCGTAGGAGGCAACCAGGGAGGCATCTTGAGAAGCCGTCCATTCCACATTAATCGTGGAATCGGATTGAATCGAGGATTTAAGAGAGGTAGGGGGAGTAGGGACAGCGGCTAGTGTAGCTTTTTCATTAGGTTTTACATCTACTGCATCTTTCTTTTCTTCATTTCCTTGAGGGGTTTTCTCGGGTTCAGCTACCTTGGGAAGAATAGCATTATCTTCTTTTGCAGAAGGTTCTGGGGCTGGTACGGAATTTGTTTCTTTTGTTGCACTTTTTGCCGCATACAGAGTCGTGTTCATCATACATATAACGAATAGACAGCCGAGTAACAAGATGGCGCTTTTCCTCAAAAACTTTGTCAAAATATCACCTCTTTTGTAAATTTAATTTATTATATCAATAATATTCCAAATTAATAACCGGGTTATTTTGTAGTCTATTGACTAGTTTTGTCGATAAACGTCCTAATATAAAGTTTTTTTATTTTGTACTTTTTGCATACTATTCCCTACTTTATTCATGTTTTTACTATATTGTTAATATTAAATAAACTAAAAAGACATAACGAGGATCAGATTCTATCATTTCAGATCCTGATTCTCGTTATGCCTTATAGCAATCTCAATCTCAAATCCTACACTACCTCAAGAAGAAAAATCTTCTCTTACCCAAATGAAAGGTTGTTCTTGAATACGAAACTCTGCATTTGCAGGTAGCTCACTGAGGTTAATCTCACCCGTCACTGAACTCGTGTAATCTCCCTTCTGAATCTCCACAAGCTGCTCTCCATCGGTCGGTTCAATCAGCTTCCAACCTTTGTTTTCTTTATTAGAAGATGTAGTAGGGGACTCACCGGATGGCGTGGAAGAAGATGTACCGTTTACTCCCCCGGAAGGGTTGCCTGTTGTTGTAGATGATTCGGGAGTTCCCGCATTGGGCTTCCCTTCCATGCCTGAAATCGTAGAAGGTGTGTCTGTTACTTTGCTCTCTTCAGTTACTTCGTTGCCAGCACTCGGTGCCGCTGTAGAGGATATCGCAGTGGATGGTGTTCCCGCTGCGCATGAAGATATTACATCTCTTAGCGTGTAATCTTTACCCGTATTCTCCGTTCCCGTAGAGCGAATGTTCACTTTTAGGGGAATCTTCGTATCTAAGGCCCGACAAGCTTCAGCATCACTGAATAAAAAATGGAGCTGTATCATCGTTTTGCCTTTTGCATTCGTCACTTGTGCCGCATAGACCGCGCGCTCTGGAAGCTTGGGCTTCTCGGAAGCCGGTGGGGTCACGGGCTTGTCCACGACTGGCGGAACCACAACGGCTGGCTCGGGAGTATGAGTCAGCTGTAGGATACTCCATGTGCCTAGCGCTCCGATTACCACAATGAATGCGATGAGCATGAAGGGCTTGCGTAATATTCTAGATAGCGGTGAGGTTAGCTCCAGACGGGCCTTTTCATAGACTGATTTCAATGGGTCTTCTACGGTGCTAAAATAGGTTTTCCAGTTCGATCGTTTCTTCAATGCATCTGCATCATATTTCTTGAAATACTGATATATAGCTTTCTCATAACTTCCATGAAACCGAGATTTGCCTAATACATAGCTCGGCTCCTGATTCGACCATGCGAAGAACTGATACATGACTTCAGGGGTTGCCGCCATACGGCGCAGTCCATCCACTAACATGGCAAAGTCCACAGCATCTCGGGTTCCGCCTACACAGAAAGCAAGGGCTACATTCTCAAATTGTCCTTGATTGACCTCATCCCGCAGCCACCTGCGTCCAATCCGTTGAACTTGCTCCATTTCACCTGGACTAAGCGGATCGAACAATGAAGGACTTGCCACCTTACTGCCAAACCATTGATGGAGGGCTTTTAACACAGCTCGCTTCGTTCTTAACTGAGGCCCGCCTGCTTCTTTATTGCCTTCTCGATGCTTACCAGCACTGGAAGCTTGGCTTGTCATCGGTTCAATATCCACATTCGAATTCCGGTTGACCTGCCCTCGTTGCCTTTGTCCAACATCTGAAGCTCGTTCTGGCTTCTGTATGAAGCTAATTTTATTCATTTGAGTAGGAGTCAACCTCTCAAGATCTAGTTCAGTGAGCAGAATCCGCTGGGCTGCCTCATCCAACAAATCTCGTATTCCGCTTTCTCCACGTCCCGATGTTTTCTCAATTGTAGTAGATGATCTGCTTAACTGGGACTCGATATCCTGCACAGCACCCGCCAAATCTCGTTCACGCTTGAGCTTGGCCTCAAATGTGGTCAGTAGTATTTCTACATGAGCATGTTCCTTCCAGACGTTCGGGTCAAAACGATCCCAATCCAGCACTAAGCTGACGATCTCTTTAGCCTGAGTAGTACCCTCTAACTTGTTCTGGAGATAGGGTATGAATAGCAGTGAAGCAATTTCAGAATGGGACAGAATGCGGTTGAAAAAAGCTTTGTGCAATCCTACATTGCCATCTATAAGTGCATATAATGAATGAAATAATTCAGGTTCATTGCGTGCCATCAGCAGCGCTCGCATGAAATATTCTACAATCTTTCGCTCATGACTCCGTGGATCCAGAGCATAGTAATCTCGGAAACATTCAGCGACGAATACATCTGGGGACTGTCCTACCTGAAGTGCATCAAATTCTTGATCAAAGATTGCTAAAAATAAGTCATTTAACCGTTCTTTGGAACGGAGTGCACCGGGTGGACTTAAGTAATCGAGCATGCTGCGCAAAATAGCAGATTGATGTGCAACATATTCTGAGGAATCGCCTGCTTCGATCTGATATAACCTACAAAGTTCATGATAACTTGCCACGGACATGATTGTCCCAACACCCATATCCTGTACCATATCATCAGCAAATCGATAAAAGTTTTCCAACTCCTGCGGACGATCCAACCGATCCCATACCAAATCCAGATAAGGTTGCTGCGCCCAATCTAAGTCCAGCGAAGTGTTACGCCCCGTTGCTAGATCATAGATATAATCCTTCTCAATGGAGCGATCTCCAGGCCTTAGACTCCCACGCTCTACAAAGGATATATGAATACCTTTACGGCTTTGCGGCTCCTTGGCATACGTTGTGAATCCGAGCATTCGCCTATATGCCCAAGGTAGGGCCCGATATATTAGCTCTAACAAGGGCTGAGCCGCGGTGGATATATAAGAAGCAGGTACATCCAGCGCTATATAGACTTTCCTTCCACCCGAGGCGGACAACATGACCGTATAGATCAACTGCTTAAATGTCTGTTCAGAGATACAGAGTTCTTCTAAAAGAGTATAAGGCTGATCTGCCGGAGAACCACCCTGATCTTTTTGCACAGGAAGCTTAAGAAGAGAAGGAAGATTTACTCCTTGGTCCACATCGTAGTGGTCCATGAAATCTGTATAGATCCATTGTGCATAATCTTCAACGATGGCGTCTCGGCTAGCAGAGGACAGCACATAATTATGGCTGAACATCGCACTACGAAGCCCTGTGAAATCGGCGGGTTGATAGATGTTCCGACCTATCACAGCTTCGCCACTGTCCGTATGGAACACATGGATAGATTCGGGATAAGCTCTGCCATCCTTCTCTCCACTGGCAAGTAGCTCAGCTGGAGCATCATAGACACAGAAGGGATGCAGGACTTTTTTGATAAAAGAAGGGTCCAGTCCCTCCGACTTCGCTACCGTATCAAAGCCTTCCGTGGGTCTGAAAATTCCATGTCGTTCGCGGGTATATACCTGCTGCTCGATGGGGCCCGAAGCAGAAGCAACATCTCTCACTAGGCTTCGCTCCCCTCGATATAATTCAACTTATATAACAGCCAGACGAACGGTTCATCCACACGAATCGGACTAACCACTCCTTGAAGCCGCTGATCCACAGGGTTACTCCCTAGCGCAGATACCGCAAAATAGGCCGTATCCTTGAAATACACATCCATCGTGCCTTTGAAGGGACGATCTACCTTTTCGATTAAGCGTCTGACTTCTCCGTCAATATTCTCGAATTCCGTTAGATTGAGTGTACGGCGATGTACCGCATGGTTAAAAATGTTACTGTTGTGCTTAATATACTCACCCTCATCATCGGCCAAAGCATGTAGCATATCACTTTTTGTTAAGACGATCGCCGTTGGAATATCGGTCTTTCCTTTGTCTTCATAGGCAATGAAATCGCCGAACATTGTAAGTACGACATCCCGTGGTTCATCATATTGAGAGACCCATTCTCCTGGCTTATCGCCAAGCTTCAGCCGAATTTTCTCCCGGATTGAGCGAATCTGCAATGGATCGACCATGAAGAGAATGCCGGCAGAGTTCTTGATATGTTGTCCATGTAGTCCCAGGTAATCTTGATCGACCATTCCCTCACCTGCCACATCGAAGAACACTAAGGTTAGGGGCGGTTTCCGCTCATCTTTGAAGACGAATTGGAAGATAAATGGCTCCTGCATTTTCTCCTTTTGCGTAGAAGCTAATAAATCCCCCCGCTCGAATAGAGGCTCTTCATATGACGTGCGGAATTTGCGGCTAATCTCTGCATTTAGTGGCATACAGGCCGCATTGAAATGATCTGCCGTCTCATGCTGCAACGTATGAATGAGTGCTGTCATGTACACCGATTTCCCCGCTTGCGAAGCTCCAATAATTGAAATAATATTGCTCGGTACTTTACCCGATGTCACCGGTAGTTCGTTATGACACTTCGGACACAGTCTACGTCGAGTAAGCACTCCATAACGATCTGTAAGTCCAGTTATGACATGATCTGAATAGATTCGATGCTCCTCATGAATGTCTCGAGGATAGAGAATAGCTTCAATATCATGTACGGTGTCGAGACCAAATCTAGCTCGGTAACGATTGAGCTCGACATCTTCGCCTAGCGCATAATCTTCGTCATCTTCACGGTTATGCGCAGCTCGAAATACGACTTCCTCTGGTGAGAATTTACTGAAACAAAATGGACAGACAATATCATAGAAAGGCGGCGGTGGAGCCGCCTGCGTTTTTTTCTTAAATTTGCTAAAAAAGCTCATCTACTTCTTCTCCTTCCATGTTCCCTTAACCCCGGGTCCCTTACAAGGCTTATTCGGGGATCAACGCATACGTGTGACCGTACTTGCGCCCATCTGTAAAGAACAAACGCAGTTCGTCTTGCTTCCCGATTTCAATGACGGGCAAGACATTGCGTCCCGCCTGAAAAGGATTCACAAAGGGATACACCGTCCCATCCTCTTTGCTGACAGGCATACCCCCTTGTTTTTTTACATAACACAAGATGTCCATAGCTATCGCTACTTCTGCCGTGACAATAATTTGAACGGATTTATATTTACTGAACCAACCGCCCTTTTGCCGGATAGAATAAAAAATACGTGCCTTCCCCGTACTAATCTCTGTGCGGTTCTCTCCCTCCGGCTGGCGGACTAAGACCTGCTCTCTCTCCCGGTTCGTGGCTGCATACACCGTATAGGAGATTTTACCAATACCTTGAATACGATCGTGATACCCATTGTTCGCTTTGTATTCACTGCGTGTATATAATTTAAGTTCATCTGTACGAATCTGATCCAGGGATGAGTGAATCCCCTCCGTTTCTGACATCTCGCTACCTAAAGGAGGAGTTGCGACATAGTCAGCGCCACGTCTGTGAATATATACCGCTTCAACACCCTCTGGCCAAATCCAACGTAAAGTACAACGATCTTCATCTAACCGGGAAGTAAGCTCACGAATGGCCGGTAATGCTGACCCCTCATCTCTATTGATCATCCGCATACTTGATGTTTCGCTCCCTTCTGTCTGCCTTTAAAAGCTTTTGTTATGCGAAGTATTGGATCGATCTACATAACCTGCAGCGGCTCCTCGTGCAGCGGGATTTCCCCGCTGGGATTCGGATTTGTAATGCTCCTTCACAGGAATGACTGAGGAGAATAAGGTGATGACACCGGCAAGAATGAGATCGGCCAAGAGTCGCCATACCCAAGGATCGTTCACGGAGCCACGTAAGCCAAACTCTAAAATCAAGCCAGCAAGGAGTCCTGATACCGCTCCCCCAATGGCAAAACTTTTAGCTAAATATCGATTATCGAACATAATTCCTAGGGCAAGGCCAAGCAGCAGTCCGATGAAAATTAACCCAGCCACACGAAGCAACGTATAGTACATATTGTCTGCCTCTGAACCTGTACGCTCCGTAATCAAAGAGCGATCGCCAAGCGTATCATAAATACGCTGAAAAGCTAGCGATAGATTGCCCGCATCGGACACATCGCTATAACTTCCTCCTGTAGCCTGTGCTACATCTTTGAGCAGATTCGATCCACTGACATCGACCAAATTCAGTCCGATCGTATTGACGGCAATCTGATCTTGAATATATTCCTTAAGCGCGTTCTGCATGTTCAATTGACTTACGCCATCGGACAAAAGAATGACCATTGTTCCGCGGTTAGATGTTGCCTGATCTTTAATATGCTTAAGGGTATCTGCGAGCGCTACATCTAAATCCGTTCCCCCATCCGTTGGTTTCAATTGATCAATGGCCGTTCGCACCTGATTCTTAGATGAATTGCTGTCCAAGCGAATGAAGGGCTGTACGATTTGAGCATGATCATTGAAGGTAAGTACGGCCACTCTTTTATCCGTATCCATCTGGTCTACTAGATTTTTGGCGGCGCTGTAACGGGCTTGCTTCGGGTCATTCTGTCCCATGCTGCCCGAGTCATCAATAAGCAGGACAATGTTGCTTACTTTCTTGCTGCCGTTCACATTCAGCTCATAGATGAACTCCATCGCTGTTCCGCCTACAAATAACATGATAAGCGTTGCAGGGACAAGCAACTTCCAAGAAGTGGACACATACCGTTGTCTCCAAGAAGCCCCATTCAGGCGAGGTGAGATCTGCTCTGCAATTAAGCAAAACAGTCCTACGAACAAAGCTAGGATCCCAAAATAAGCTCCCACTAGAACCATCATCGGCCATCTACCGATGTATTCATTCAACAACCATTCTCCCAGAGCGAATCCTACAAGCCCACCAATGAGGCTCATCAGAATCATTAGCATGTTTAATTTACGCTGCACGTTGTGCATACCCCTTTCAAAACCTGCTCAAGTAGGCCAAATGATTTTCCACAACTCAGCCCCTTTTCTTCATGTTACTTATCACAGCCCTATTTTTTCGTGCTACCTATCACAGCTCTATTTTTTCATGTTACTTATCAGAGCCCTATTCCTTCATGTTACTTTTCAAAATGTAGAGTATAGCTACATCAAAATTAATACCCTACACCCAAATGAATGTTGCTCTACTCTATAGAAACGCCCATTTAACTAGATTTAGCAACAGATATATCAACAGCCTACCTCAGCATTGGCAGTTGATCCGAATCCACCACATGGAATACATAATCGTTCGCCATATAAGTCTCGTACATTACCCTGCCATTACGATAGAACAGCAGATCCTCTAAGTGGAAGCCGCCCATCAGGCTGAGCTTCTCTACACCACTCCGACGATTCTCATGTACCATGCCAAGCTTATAAATTCGTGAGGACTGATCAGCGTCTAAAGCATAAGTCATGAACTCACTCTTCGCATCTCCGAAGAAATATTTCTCCTCATAGCGGTGTTCCTGCGTGTAGTCGAACAACCGTAGATGGATGCTCGAATGCTCTTCTAGCGTCCGGTACAACTGCTTGAACATCTCATCTTTGGATAAGACCTGCTTGTTGGCATACTCAATCGTAACATTAGAACGGCGGAGCAGCTCTTCTTCAAAGGTCTGGGAGAAGGGAGCAGCTGGCAAGATGTCTCTTCGCACTACTTCGATCATTCGCTCGGTAAGTGCCTTCACGCCAGGGTCGAGCATATGCACGGGACTTCCTATATAGCGTTCTTCGAAAAATAGATCCGGCCCTCTACGCGCCTCTAAATCCAGCATGATTTCCGCGGTAATCCGCTCATAGTATTCAAACACATTTTGACCAATATATTTGTCTGCTAGACGAATGCTTTGCAGTGCACTACTGCGCAAATCATCTTCAACCTGCTCTAATTGCCGAGTGTGTTCTCTATACTTCACATGCAGACGATCCAGCGCCTGCTCGTAGCGCCTAGCCAACGTAAGTTCTGACTCCATGCGTAAAATATACAACTTCAGAGCGTATACTTTATCAATTAGATAATGAATAAAGCTTCGCAAATTAAGCTTATCCATCATAGGAACTCGCTTGAAATTCTGGTCCTGAACTCGCTCTTGGTAGAGTAAGCTCAGATCAGCTTTTGCAGTATCGAGTTGCGCACTATGCTCTCGAATCAGCGCCCTAAATACCTCCCGAAGACTTCCCGGCTCTGCCGTATCATCGGTCCATTCCGCCAAATGAAAGAAACCAACCCGAGGATACTGCTGCATACTACGATCAACGGTACTCTCCATCTGTTCATCTACTCTTAATGCAGCTAGATGACGTTCTGTCCCCAGCACATAATTATCTCTAAAATACAGTTCGCCCCCTTCACCGAACAATGCCATTTCCGCTTCGCGTAAGGTCAGATTCTTCACAGCTTGGAAGCTCGAAGCGTGAGTCATCATTCCGTGCATATCCTCAAGCTTACTTACAGGCGGCAAAATTGTGGCTACCTGCTCTGCAAGCCCTGCGGCATCGAGGCCGAAGAATTGCAATTTCTCGTTGCGTCCCCAATCTATAGAACCATTCAGCCGAAGGATAAGTTGTCTGTAAAAATGATAGAGCACGGTCAGTGCGATCGATTCACTAGGTCGCTTCACCTTGGCAAATCCTGCGCTGACATATCCCTGCCTTCCCGTCTCCGTTCTGATATTGTTCTTAAAAGCATTGTTATTGTAAGCTTCACCCCACTGCGGTGTGTGAACTTGATCTTTCTTTTGCCGATTCTTCAGCAGACTGATCTGGCAGATGATCTCATCGTTATCACGAATCCCGCCAGGCAAGGTAATTCCTCGTTCATTTTTGTCAGAGAGAACATAGACTAGGTCAAATAGTGGGGCATCCTGATGTTTCACAGGAATAGAAATTCCTTCTTCTGTCTGAAGCAGCGGCTTCGCGAACGAATAATCTGCTCTTTGCATATCTTCGAGTTCCCGAAGAAAGGCCACCCCAAGCGCTCGGTTATAGTCGTAGTTAGGCAAGTCCTCCCGTTCATTGACATATACATAGAGATCCGTCTGTACAGATTTGAATGATTGTCCGAATATGGCCCCAGCTAAGAGCGTGATCTCCGGCACCAAAATAGTGAATGGATCTTGCGCATCGGTAATGACGGATACATGAATTCGGTCAAAAGAAGAATACAATCGCCCGTAATTTGCAATCTGCTGACTTACCTTACGCAAAGCCTGATTCAATCCCAGAATAGAGGACGTTCCCTCATAAAAAGATTGATATACATCTGGTCGAAGCGCTTTGGAACGCTCATCCTGCTGATTGAGGCTAGGAAGTTCATAGCGTGTCAATCGGTCGCTTAAAGGTTCAATGATCGGATTCGCAGTGTCCATTCCATAGGCAGGGGAAAAGGCGGCCTTGTTCCCTGCCGCCACTCCTACATCCGAAGTCAAATGAAAATACATGACTCCTGCACTGTTATCCCATTTCTGATCATGATTCCGAATCAAAGGTTCTATCGCCTCCTCGATTCGGTCTCCAATAAATACATAGACCGCAGGATAATGAATACTGCTCGGATCATCCTGCTTCCCATTTACCCCTTCTTGTGCAGCTGCATA
This sequence comes from Paenibacillus shirakamiensis, assembly GCF_017874255.1. GTDB lineage: Bacteria > Bacillota > Bacilli > Paenibacillales > Paenibacillaceae > Fontibacillus > Fontibacillus shirakamiensis. The sequence continues at coordinate 444,978 of NZ_JAGGLD010000002.1, forward strand.
GTCCGCAGCATATTGCTCTAGCAGCTTCTTCATAATCTATTTCAACCTTTTGCGAATATCATTAAGTTTGGTTGTCATTTCCTTATAGAACGAATAAGCTTCCTCTCCATTGGCCAGTTCAACTCGTTCATATTCCAGACGATCTCTGGATTCTAAGAAAGAGGTATACAATTCTTCAAGTCTCGAGAGTAGTGGATGAATATCCTCCGCAGAAGTAAGCTCTGCCTCCCGGCGTGATGATTTACGCAATAAGGTGCTTCGGCTCTTCTCATCCAGTCCACGGAAGTTCCCGTACACTTCATACTCCGCATAATTGCGGCTTTTCATCAGATTGGCGAAAGGTTCCCATGCTTCTTCTTCAGGATCGCGATCATACACATATAGTGCCCCTTTCTTAATGATGGTTCCGGTATACATGGCCTCGATAAAATGATCCAGCCACTTCTCTTCATCTTGATGCTGACCCAGCAAGGTGGAAAGAGCCTTCGCCTGCTCCTGAATCTCGCGATACTTCTCCAATTCTTCTCGCACGCGTGCAATCAATTCCGGGGAACGAATCAGGTTCTCTTGCGCCATGTCTTCGTTAATACTACCAAAAATGTCCTTGGTACCTTCCCGTTCGATTCCTTCCGCCAAGATGCGTTTCAATTCATTCAGCGCACGCTTGACCTCCCCTAGGTTCGGCTTAGCCGATGCAATCTGCATATCGTATGCACCGAGTACATCTCTCAATTGAAATGGCTTCGTCATGATGACCGTATAGCGACTGCTTGTATTTTGGTCGAGTCCCTTTTCCGTAATAATCTTACGTTCCAGCGCCTGCTTGAATTCCGTACGTACACGTGCGTTATAAGTCCGAACCCGTGCATTTGTATACACATCCCCCCACGATTTCTCTGGGATCGGTGAAGGAAGATACGTCCAGTTCGCATGCTCTGTCTGCACGAGATGACGCCCAATCCCTTCCTTATCTAAAATGGTACGCTCATAACTCTCTTCATAAACCTTAAGCGGTGTATAGACGAATAGAGGTACACCGTTCTTCGTATTCAGCCAGAAAATCCGATTCTTGACTTGGCTTTCTTTGACCGTAAAGTGAGATTTGCCCACTGCATTATTCTGATAATTCCGAATGCCTTTCAAAATGCTTGGCGCCTGAACCGGCACAGAGACGAATCCCCAAGATGGGAAATAAAGATGGCCTGAGCTGTTGCTCAAATGGAACACAGGTACAGCCTCATCATCGAGCTTGTTAGCAATTTGCCGCTCTACGAATTTCTCAATCGATTCGTCCTGACCGTATTTCATCAAAAGGAAATCCTCCATGGACTGCGTAATTAAATCTCCAAATTTGGTGGTTAAGAACTCAGAGATTGAACTCACAATATCCATATCCTGCTCTTTGATCCATAGATTTGAATGATCGAGCAGCTCTTGGCTGAAATCCCGAATCAGGTCGTCAACGTCCTTAGATTCCATAAGTTCGCCTACTACCTTAGAAATATCCGGTACGCTTACAATGTTCCAGTAATAGGTCTTGTTGCCTTTATGGTCTTCCTGCTCGTCGCTATTGAGCAGAATATCCCCGTTCTTGGCGAAGATTGAATTAAGTGCGTTCAAAATTTCAGTAAACACGTTATAAATGCGGTTATTTTCCTTGTTCAGCAGTTCGTAGAGGTCCTCATAGAATTCAATCATTTGCTCGGTACGTTCTACATCTGCATGAAGCCAGAATTCATTGATTTTTGCCTCGATGTAAGTATTTTTCTTCTTATCCTTAGAGACGAAGGCGCTCTTTGCATCTCCAAATTTCTCCTCAGACTGCTCCCGCGCGGCTTCGATATCCCGCGGAATGCGCGTTAAGTTCTCCCTTAAAGTCTCGATGTAGGACAGTAGCATCTTCAGGAGACTGAATCCTTTTTCGGTAAAAATAAGACGGGATACATAAAATGGCCCTTGTTCTGGATGTAAAAATATACGCCGAACCTGTTCCGTGAATTGGCCGATGACCTCGCCCGGAAGCTGTTTCTTCGCCTTGATATATTCTTCACGCGCACGAGCTAAGAAGCTCTGCTCCAGCTCCGTATCCATATTCACGACCTGCTGCTTCACCACGTTGGCATAACTTAGTCGCTCACTATTTTGAAATCCGGGCAGAGGTTCAGGCACACGAGATTCAAAGGTCTTGACAATCGTATCCAGATCAATACCAAGCTTACGCGCAAAGTTCTCTACATCATCTTGGCTTGGGGCCTTCTGGAACATCTTCTCCATTTTTCCGAAGAGTCGATAAGCAAGGTACGTTGTCATCTCTTCAATCGGGAGTACCGCCGAAGAAGCACCAATGATGTTATATTCGTAGTTGGCAGGGTAGGCTTTGTTCATCTGGGCAATGTTCGTCCGAATGTTGCTGATATAGTCATGGATGGCGAACTCTTCGCCGGACTGCTTCTCTTCACTCGCCATGAAGTTCGTAATGTTCTCTGCCGTTACATTCATGCAGTAATCATACGCATTCTCCAATAATTTGCCCTCGGTATTCGTTGCCGAAATCAAGTGACACAGGTTAAATGGCGGCAGCGGGGAGTTCACACTCAGAATACTTCCGTACTGCTGACGGAACCGTTCTCCGCGGCTATCTACATTCATCCAGTAGTCCAACTCTTTGAGCGCGGCATAACCATTTTTCTTAATATACTCCCGGGTATGTTCGCTTAAAGATTTGTTCGCTAGATTAATATCCGGTGTAAAAAGATAGCCCAGTGTATTGACCCGGTCAATTCCCGCCGAACCATGATCCCGCTCAATAATTCCGCGCACGATATAAGCAATGTCCAAGAATGTTCCGCTTCCTGTTCCTCCAGACAATCCTGTAAGCATAAAGACCATCAGCTTTTTATTCGTCCCCACCGATAGCGTCTTGATCTTCTTGTCTATAGCCTGAACGACCTGATTGATTTTCGTAAACAGCAGCAGTCTGCCTGCTTGACGTACCCCTGCCGCACCGTTCATTCCGTCCGTAATGCTAAGCTCAGGAGACAACCAATCCGTGATATAAGGTTCAAGAATACTGCGATTCTGTAATAATCCACCGATTTCAGCGTTGGACAGCAGAACGAATTCATTAATCGGATCGAGTCCAATGCCTTTGTAGCGCTTGCTTCGATCTTGTTCATTCGTCTCAAAGGCAAGAAATTCTACGTTGCTAGGCTTATCCATTCTTTTCTTAGAGATTGGATCTTCCGGCAGCTTAAAGCGGCGGTTGATCTGATATTTCAGACGAAGTAATGCATCAATCCCCGTACCTCCAAGACCAATAATAAGAATAGGATTATCTATCGTATCTACACGAATCTTTTCACTGACAATCCCTCCGCCTAACGAGACATCTAACTGCTGAATATGCTCTCTAACGATCGCTTTCATAACTTGACCCTCCTATAGTTGCTGAGGAACAGCCTAACTGGCCTGTGCCCCAGTAGTTCATTCATTAATTCATTTATGATATGAAGTGTATTACACCAGATACTCCAGTAAAATCGTCTTATCTACACTGCTAAGTGGAATCGTAAGACGGTCCCCGCCTTTCATCTCCAGACCCTGAGTGGCATCTACGGCTCGGCCTGATTTCTCAATCGTTGCTGATGTCCCATTTTTGAGTACAATGCGGTCATTACGAGTGGGGGTGAAGATGATCTTCTCTGTCTCCTTCAGTTCAGGAGCAAGTTGCACCAATTGATGAAGGTTGAACTTTCCTTTGAAAGCACTCAGCTTGCGGTATTGAGGATTGGTTTTCTCCCCGGTATTATTATCGCGAATCTCAAGGACCAACTGTCCGACGAAGCCCTGATTGGCCTTTTGCCACGTGCGATAGAGGTAATATGCAATCCCCCCCACTATAAGGACGCCTAGAATGGATAGAACTACTGCAAGTACCGGAAATGGTTTATCTGGAGAAGTGGTATGGGTACTTCCCGTGCCTGTTCCAGCAGCATTAGCTTTCGTTGAAATCTTGGTGACGGGAGTCTCACGGTAGAAACTCTTCTCCTCCGCTCTTACTTTGATCTCATAATTATGTTGATCTGGAACTACAAAGCTGCCACTAAAATGATCCCCTGTGTTGCTAAGCTTGGTTTCTTGGATTTTTCCAGTATCCAGATCCTTGGCGACAACTACAGCATTCATCCCTTGATAAAGCGCGGCATTCTGTACTTTATTTCCTTTACTAATCAGGTAGGACTGAATATCAATGTTGTCCCCTGATTTGTAAGTCTTTGCAGGTATAGCATCCAAGGTGAGTTCCAAATCATAGTTGAACACAAGATTAATATCGATTTTATCTTTATCTGCCCCCTTCACCTGGAGCTTCCAATCTCCCTGAACGGGTTTTAGAAGTTTAATTAAGGTATAACTCTTCGATTTGGACACGAGCAATTGAGATGAGGGAACCGCTACCGTCTTGCCTGAAGGATCCGTTAGCAACACATCTACTGGCTGACTCGAAATCATCGAAATGTTCGCTTCCAGTACGTTGGCATTCGGCACATTCACCGTTACATCTTGGTAATTGCCATTTCCCGTAATGGATTGAATCGGCACCATTTTTAGTTTTAGATGGCTTGCAAAAATCTCACTTAGAATCTGCGGTAAATTATCTGCGGAATCTGTAATGAAGGATTTGCCTCCCGTCTTTTGCGAAATCTGAGCCAAGGCTGCTTTATTCAGCTTGCCATCTGCATTCAGCCCAATCGTATAGACAGGAATCTGCTCATGGCTTGCTTCCGTTAGCGCCGCACTGAGTTCCTGATCGGACTGTGCCTGCGTACGTGAGGATCCTTTATTGAGATCGTTATTCCCATCGGCCAGCAGAACAATCATCGGCTCGTGATCTGGATTTGCGCCATGCTTCAGCACCTTGACAGCTTCCTGTACGCCTACAGCAACGTCGGTATAAGCTCCGCGCTGCAGCCCGTCAATGAACTCCTTCAAGTCTTGCTTATCTGCTTCGGACTGAATCTCCATCAGTGCTTTCTCTCTCTGAATCTGATCTGTGTAAGCAACGACCCCAACTTTGTCTCCCTTAGCGGACAACATATCTATGAATAACTTCATAGCCTCACTGCTAATACGTTCGTGATCACTCTTGTTCATCGAATTACTGTTATCCACGACAAGCACGGCATCAATCTGCGAGGACTGCGCAGCAGCCTCTGCGATTTGCATTTTGCCCGGCAAGGCGAGCATAATCATCATAATAAGCATGAATAATCCTGCTTTTATCTTTACAAACATAGCGTTACTCCTTCGTGTGAAATCATAATGGTTCCCAGTCTAGTAGGGACCGTTCTATTCAATCTATAGAACTTTTGTTAAGACGACATGAAGAGTTCATTAACTTTTCCTAAAATGGATTCATCCATAATATAGGCGTTACCCTATTCATGTCTCAGCTTACTAAATCTGCCATCCCTTATACAATATGATATAGTTAATGCGGATTAAGTTCAATAAAATGGCATATCCCCCTATGGATGGAATGAGTTAACCCTATAAATAACGAGTATGAACACCCCGAAGTTTCAGGGATCTCCCCTATTAGGGAGAAGAAAGGACTTAAGTATGATTACATACGGATGTATTGGAATATTGTTTCTTTTTGTCTTAGTGCGCTCCTTAATCTATCGTTCGAAGCGCAAACACAGGCTTTCCTTAGAGGAGATTGATCGTGAATTGTTAGCGATTGTCAACGAGGGGCGTGAATCCTCATGATGAAGAAAAGAACTCCTGTAATACTGAAGCCTTTTAAGCCTACAAGGTATAAGTATGAGAAGCTTCGTGTCTGCCGAAATTGTGGCAACTATACGATACTCTGGGATGAATCCTGTCCGCAGTGCGGAAAATCCTTGCTTCTTGGAATCGAGAACATGGCCCTCATGAAGGTGAAACTACAGATGCAGACAGAGCGACTAATAGCTGTATTGATCACTCTCGCTGCTGTATTATTCAGCTCTACTTTTCAGCACATTGCTTGGTCTTTAGGTCTGGGCGCCGGGGGTATCATTCTCTTGAGTCTCGTTCAGCGCTCTATGCTCGAAGCCCAAGTTCCCTATCAAATCCAAAAAATACTTGAGACGAGCACCCGGCGATTAATGGAGGGGCTGAAGCTTAATATCGAAGCGGCTTATGACATGCGTTCAAGCGATGAACCTCTTGCCTACGAAATGATGCGGGAGATCGCTACTGTGGTGTACAGTGACCGCCTTCGTCTTCAGCAGCTTAAGCTTCTGTGCTCATTTCAATTGCGTAAGGACATGGATCTACAGCTTGAAGAGCTCCTCATATCGGATTTTGAAGAAGAAATGGTGGACTATATCGGAGAGATTGCGCGGATTAAGCCAGAACTGATCAGGGAACGCATTATCCTTTACGTTACTCAGCATGAACCTGAGATTCTTATCCTGTCACGAGGACAAGAAATATTAACAGCTGTCGCTGGTGCTGCCTTAAGAAAAGCTAGGTATGTCACACTCTATCCGGAATTTATGGAGCGATATGCTCGCCATTTGCCAAAAGAACGATTTTTACGTCTATATCATCTGATTATGGAACAGGAAGAGTTGAGATCTACTTCTCTAGCGAAGGAAGTTGCAGATATTCATAGGAACAGGTATACACAGAATGCAGATATTAGTATTTCCGCTGATGGGGAGGCTTCTTCATGAGAAATATGTGGAACCTCCTTCGCAGAACATTCACCCTACGTCATACCTTGTTGCTGTTATGCACGATCATGGTCATCCTTATAGCCATTAAGGGATATTATATTCAGCGCAAGATCGCTTGGACCCGCGAGGCAGAGACCTATTACAGTCAGAAGAATTGGGTGGATGCGGAGACGCTGTACCAGAAATCTAAGCATGATGGGTGGTTTCACTATAAGGATGATCTTGTTGCGAAAAGACTAGGTGAATTGTCTCCCATTACAGAGATCAAAACACAGCTCGCTGGACTGGACGAGATAACGCAATCTGTGAATTCAGACTCAGACACCGATTTTACCCAAGCCATTCAAGGATACGCTGTGCTTCAACAATTACGAGCAAAATATATGGATAAGAGCACGATGTACAGCCCTTATTACAGACAAATTTCTATCGATTATCAAGTAACAGAACATTATATGTCTGCATTCCGCTCATTCGAACAACGGTTCCTTCAGCAGAGTAAGGAAAATTTGAAAGAGGCTTCCTATACGGATGAATCTTTCCGCCAGAAACTCCTGCAAATCCCTGTCGCCTACTACGGGACAAAAGAAAAACAACTAGCCTCCCTTACGCCAAAGTTCAAATCCTATGACGTGCAGAAGCTTACTCAATTTACTGCTAGGGGGCAGTTCACAGATTTCTTAAAAGAGGCATCCGTCCTGAAAAGGCTGTATTTAGAGGCCAAGATTAATGCGCCATGGATTCATACCCATGTAGAATTATTGGCTAATCAAGTCCTTGCTTCAGATTTAAAATCTTCCAATTATGCTGCTTTTGCTACGCATGGGAAAAGCTATGCTCATTTTGTAGAGCAAGAGCACTGGAGATCCAAGGTGACGGGCTATATCCGTACACAGTATACCAAGCTGCTCCGCAAGGCCAAGCTTATGATTGCAAAAGGCGAATATCAACAAGCGATTACCCTCTATCAAGCGATCAAAGATTATCAAGGAACGACAGCTGAAATCGCAGCGGCCAATGCGGCTTGGACTAAGAATCAACCCCTCCGACTTCTGCAAACTGCCGATAACACACAGACCTTTAGCCATGTCATTGAGGGCAGTAGATTATTTGGATATACATCTTATGTAGCTGCGGCAGATGGTACGAATCGGATTTATTTTGCGGGAATAGATGCTTCAGGTCAGACTAAAATTGTCTCAAGCGACGAATTCCCAGATGGAACCACAATCAAGACGATCTCTGTTCATAACCAACTCAGCACACAACTTCATCCGATGCTTATCATTCAGAGCAGTTCGGAGTCGCGCAAAACTCATTACACTGCCTTTGAAGTTGGAGTTAACACGCTCGATAAGCGGTTTGAATTCGAGGCTGACGGCTTTACTGTACAGTCTGATGGTACACTGCTTGTAGAGAATCCAACAGGAGAGGGTGCAGGCCAACAGGTCCTGTATACCTTTGACGGCAATCAATATGTCTTCCAAGAAATTCATACGGAATATATCGATATTCAAGTAAATGATCTACTAGCACACGCTAACGAGAAGGTTCGGTTCACGGCGGACATTATTCTTTCCTCAGAACAAGGACCCGTTGCCAATCTAGGAGATGGATACATGCTACTCAAATACAAATCAGACCTTCCTATAGGCCTTCTTCCTGTATCCGGCCAGTTCACCAATCAATATGAAGAGGTGACGGTGAATGATGAAGTGCTTTCCCTTCCTGTATTTGAAGTGGAGCAAACAGAATAGATAAAAGAAAGTAACGCTGACTTAGGCCTGAACAACATAATGCAATCATCAAATTTTTTTTAATTACCGTTGTAGCCGTTTTCGAATGCCTGTAGTGTTCTCTTATGACAATAAATATGGTTACGGTCTCAGAAAATTGGTAAAATGAATAAGACTGTATTACTTCGATACCTATTTCGATATCTATAATGAGTTTTTTAATGAAAAGTGAGGTTATCCATCCTATGATTATTAAACCAAGAACACGTGGCTTTATATGCACAACCGCACATCCTGAAGGTTGCGCTGCTCAGGTCCAAGAACAAATTGATTATGTTCAAGCTCTACCCAAAATTAACGGACCCAAAAATGTGCTTGTTATAGGCGCATCTACTGGATATGGGCTTTCCGCCCGAATTACAGCGGCCTTTGGAGCTGGTGCAAATACAATTGGAATCTATCGCCCTAGCAAGAGTACAGCAGGTCGCACGGCTTCAGCGGGTTGGTATCAATCTGCAGCATTCGAGAAACTTGCGGAGAAAGCGGGACTTCAATCATTTAGCCTGACGGGAGATGCTTTCGCTGCTGAGACTAAGGAAAGAGCCGTTGCCTTAATTGCCAAAGAGTTCGGTACCGTTGATCTAGTCATATACAGTGTCGCATCTGCTCGCCGAACGAATCCACAGACAGGTGAAGTGTTCAATTCCGTGCTGAAACCTATGGGAGGAACGTTTACGAACAAAACAGTGAACTTTCATACGGGCGAGGTGACCGGAGTTACGATTGAGCCTGCCACGGAAGAGGAAGTTCGTGCTACCGTAGAAGTGATGGGTGGAGATGACTGGCAGCAATGGATAGATGCCCTAGCTCAAGGTGGTGTGCTAGCAGAAAATGTGAAGACTCTAGCTTACTCTTATATTGGCTCCTCCATTACCCAAGCGGTGTATCGGGATGGATCCATCGGTCAGGCTAAGGACCATCTGGAAGCGACGGCTCATGAGCTTACGGAACAACTTCGCAGTCTACATGGTCAAGCCTTTGTCTGCGTAAGCAAAGCTCTGGTTACTCAATCCAGTTCTGCTATTCCTGTGGTACCCCTATATGTATCTGCACTCTATAAAGTCATGAAGGAAAAAGGCATCCATGAAGGTGCTATCGAGCAGACCTATCGCATGTTCACAGAACGTCTATACACCCCGGATGGTCAAGTGCCTGTCGACGAAAAAGGCAGAATTCGTATCGACGATTGGGAACTTCGTGAAGATGTTCAGAATGAAGTCATCAAGATCTGGGATCAAGTGAGCAGCGAAAATATTTATGACATTACAGATTTGGAAGGTTATCGCAAAGAATTTTTCCAATTGTTCGGGTTCGAGACCGATGGGGTAGATTATGAGGCAGATGTGAATCCTGAGGTGGAAGTTCCACACGTGCATCAAGCTTAAGAGAAAATTTAATTTGAGATATAATCAACTATAATCAGAGATAATCAAATTTTAGTTAACAATGTATAAGAACCCTCTACTTTTGTAGAGGGTTCTTATTTTCCATACTCATCTATGTGCGCATGCCAGTAACGCACACCAAAAAAAGTGTAAAGTACCTCTACACTTTCCAATGGCTTGACTATAGCTAAGGTAACGAACTAATTAAAAAGTTACCTGCAATTACGCTCCGTATACGGTACTGAATGCTTCTTCAACCTTCTCCAAAATCGAATCCCAATCTGCATCAGGTTCTTTGGTTACGGTAACGAAATCGTTAATCCCAAAAATATTATCCACGCCTTCAATCGCAAGCAGAGCTTGAACGATTGGAAGTTCCGCAGTATCCCCTTTTTTGAAAGAAACGCTTCGAGTTCCTTCGAAGAGGCGTTCGCTGGCATTAAATTTAACCGCGTTCGGGTTCGGTGTAGATTGTACATCAATTTGAATAGCCATGTTCAACGTCCTTCTTTCCAGTTTTAGTTATGGAGCAGTCTTACTTAGCTATATATAGCTAACATTAAGTACGTAGGGAAGCCCATTTTTGCTCAAGCCATGTATCGAACTCATCGCCTTTGTCGCCTTCATAGGTGTCATACACATCCACACGCATTTTTTGAAGTTTAGCTTTGAAGTCTTCGTAACTATGATCACGAGGCAGACTTTTCTTGATTCTCACCAAAAGTTTCGTTATCCCTTTGACCAAATCGCCTTCTTGGCGCTTCGGTTGAGGTACAGATACGCCCATCTTCTGGAGCTGACGGTAAGCCGCTTCGCGGATTGGGAATACGCTATCATTCTGTGCACGTGCTTTCAGCACATCAGCAACTTGATCATGATCGAGTTGTCCGAGTTCCTCAACCGCTTGCAGGCGTTCACGCCAATTGGATGTACGGTTCGCAGACTTTTTCAAAGCCTCGTATTTTAATTGTTCTTCATTTACAGGAACTACTTCTTGTTCTTCCATTCCTTCAAAGTCATCTCCTTCAGTTATGCAGTCAGCCCTCAAGCTTTGAGCCTTCACGCGCGACTACATGATGAGTTCTACAATACCACAATGGCGCGAACAGACCAAGCCCTGAAGCATCAAAAAAGGTCTAGGAGCATATCTCCCAGACCTTTGGCTTTAATTCATTTTTTCGCGTTGAATGGAATCCTTATTCTCAGGCTCCGTGGAGTAGTAGAAATATCCAGTTGAATAGTCCATTCTACCGAATGCAAAATTATAAAAGAGGCGATACCCTGTACCTTCTTTTGTTATAGCTTCCGCTGGAAAATCACTAGGATACGTAGATGTGTGAAGACTTAGAAAAAGCAAAATTAAATTTTCACTGAGACCTAAATTTTTGTGCAATTCATCGGTATAGTTTAAGATCTAAAGTATTCATAAGAAAGAACAGCTTACAGTGTAAGCTGTTCTTCTTTTTTAATTAATAGCCAATAATTTATACCTACTTAGCTACGTTCCAACCTCTTCTTTTTCCACCCGCTTGAATCCAAAGCCTGTTATAGCAAAGACAACGAAAACCGCTCCTAGGAAATAAAATAAGCTATGGATTGAGACAAAGCGTATACCATAGCCTCCAATTACAGGTCCCAGTACGCTACCTATACTATAATGAACGGAAGCTATCACTCCCGTTGCGGGAAGAATCGCTTTCGGTACGATATCCGCGGCATAGGACATGCCCAGAGAATAGAATGATCCTACAATTCCCCCTGCCACAGCGAACAAGAACAGCATCAGTAGCTTGTGCTCATTTACCACGGGTATGAGCAGGAAGAGTACTGATCCTATGAATCCACAAATCATAAGTACCTTTTTACGACCAATTCGGTCACTCCAAATTCCTAGTGGAAGCTGTAAGACAATACTCCCCACTCCAAAGGTTACTAGTAATATGGAAATCCACTGCTGACTCAGAGCAATTCCAAGTCCATACAGAGGGAACGTGCTGTTCATGGACGCTTCCATTACTCCATATAGTAAAGGCGGAATCAAGGCGAACCAAGCCAACTTATAAGAGCGTATAAAACGATTCTCTTTCACTCCCTGCGGGTCTAGCTGTTCAGGCCTCTCACTTTGCAGACGCAACACAAGTAACAAGATACCAGCATATAGTGCTCCAGATGCTAGAAAAGGTACCCTATCTCCTAGATTCAATAAGTTAATCCCTAGGGGGCCCACGCTGAATCCCACCCCATAAGCCATGCCATAGAGGGAAAATACCCGTCCCCTGCGATCGGCCGGACTACTGCTAAGAATCCACTGCTGCGTAGCAAAATGAAGTGAACTATCGCCTACACCCACCAATAACCGCAACACGAACCATAACACCAAGGACTCGCTAATAGAAAACAGCAACGTACAGCCTGTCACAAGTAGCAGACCTATGATAATTACTTTTTTATAGCCAAACCGAACCACAGGCTTCTCAACGAAAAACATCGTACAAAAGATGCCTATATATAATGCGGCGGCATTCATGCCGTTCACATCGGAAGATACACCATGACGCTCCAATAAAATAGAAAGCAGAGGAAGCAACAATCCTTGACTCATACCCGAGACAATGACCACCAGCAGCAGCGTGATCAGTTGATAACGTGGGGATATCGAGCGATTGTTAAATGAGTATGCAGATGACAAGATGAGAACTCCTTTACGCAAATGATGATTTTTGCACATTCTTATAGTCTAACTGTTGAGCACACGAATGGTAAAGGAGAAATCGACCTGATGGAGGGTAAAACAACAAATAAGCTCTTTCTTAAAAGAAAGAGCTTGCTTATCTGTGCATGTAAGACTATGGCCTAGGCCTTAGCTGCATGTTCTTTGTTCGCTACTTCAAGCATCGTATCCCAATCAGAGAAATCCGTCTCTCTCGCCACGTGGCGATCTAAGAACTCGTCTGGGATGTTGTTCACATCTTCAAGTACATTGACTTGGAAATTCCCTTTTTCTAAGAACTCGTCAAACGTGCCCCAACGGGTATGGTTCTTCATGAACGCATCATTAAAGAGTACTCTCAAAGGGACATGATTCGGATCTTCTTGTGCGGTTTTTTGGCCTTGTAGTTCCGTTAACAGATCGTCAAATGACATGGGTTTTTGTTTTCTCAAATTACCACTCCTAGGTCTATATTATTCTTCGTTCCTCGGTGCTGCATCGTCTTGATTTTTAGTGCCTTTGCTTTTATAAGGTTTGGGTGCGCTTTTTAATTTTTTGGCACTGGCTTGCCACCGGTTCCAGCCTTTTTTGCCTGTACCCCTGCCTGTACCGCCTTTTGCTTTACTCAAAGTAATCACCCCATACTGATAACTATAAACGCACAGCACTCCACATGCACCATTTGTCGGACTAAGTTATACGATTTTGTTGTCCGCTGCATTAGTATAATACACTACAAACCGGACAATATCTCGCATAATTCATAAATAAAATAAGACGCTAGCCTTTATTATATACAATTTTTCACATTATTATAAATGTTCTCCCTTTTAGAAAGGCTATTCCTTACAGCGTTTGCGATCTCGATATTGCTTAGGCGTCATGCCTGTGACATGTCTGAACGTCTTGGTAAAATAACTTTGATCATGGAAGTTAAGTAAGGTCGCAATCTCCAATATCGAGTATTTACTGTAATTGAGTAGATTCTGAGCTTCCTGCACTCTAGCCCGCTGAATCGATTCCGTGAGCGTCATCCCCACCTCTTTTTTAAAGAGAACCGATAGATAACTTGCATTCATACTCGTGTATTCCGCCAAATGAGACAAGCGAATATCTTCATATAAATGTCTAGAGATATAGGTCTGACAGCTACGAATCGGTGAAGAGTAGGGCTCATCGCGCGTTTGCTTTACGCGATCAGCGAAATCAAGTAAGGCATCCAGTATTAACTGTCCCACGGAATGACTATCGAACATCTCTTCTACATTCTGGATATATAAATCACTTAGCGAGAATGCCATCTCATACGGCAGTCCCCCATCGATCGCCGCACGGGTCGTGAGTGTAATGGCTGAAATTGCTAAATTTTTAAGATTGCGCAGATGACTTTTTTTAGACAAAAGACCCAGCGAAGTCTGCTCCATCATATACTCAATATTTTTAATGATCTCTTCTTTTTTACCCTCCTGCACAAGACCAAAAATCTTTTTTTCTAGCAAGGGATCAATATGAAAATATTCCTGTTGCCGCGATTTCGATCGATGTTCCTCCATATTCGCAAGCTTCTGGGTCTCTCTATTCATATGGTGATTCTGATCCAACAGTTCCGGAATATCTAAAGGCTTCTGATATAGCAAATAGTACAGGTTCATACTGGCATGTACGAAGGAGATCTGATTCAGGATAGGTAAAGATTGAAAATAATCGCGCAGATTCTCGCTTTCTTCCTCCATATTGAAGTCATGCGCAATGCGGTCGATCTCCTCTTGCTGGATGGGACCATAAGCGCAAGGGCCTACGATAATGCAGCCCAAGTATTTCCCCTCATCCACAACTGACATGGTAAAAAAATGGTCAGCCCCCATCTCATCATGATACACCGGATAGTGCTGTTCACTATTATCAGCATAGAGATGTCTTAATAGATCTTTCGGCGTCTTGTAGAGTGGATGTAACCAAGTCACTTCGGGACTGGGATAATGAACGATCTTTCCCTTGGCACAGATCATCGATACAGAAAGCTGAAAACTTTTAGAAAAATTATTACATATATAGGCTAAATTTTCTTGGTTTAAATGACTAGTACTGCGCTTCACATTCTCCCAACCTTCCATTATGTATATCTTTGCTGTCCAACTCACCCTTCGCAAGAAACATGATTTTACTTATTTTACATCTCAACTACCTAATTGGATCTTTATTTATAATACCTAATAATTTTACCTTTTTTCAATGTTCTGGATATGTTTAACTATTCTCTTATATATATATCGTAAAACTTAGATGAATCTTTATATATTACCTGAATGGTCATCATTATAAACCATGCCTAAAATGATAAAAGAAAAGTCCTATCTAGAACAATCTAGATGAGCCATAAAAATAATCTGTTTACAATCGTAATAATCATTCTTCCAATGTATTAATATCTCAATTAGTAAAGTGCTCATCAAACTGTGTCCATCCTTCTTTACCTATACTTTCAATTAGTTGTCTACTTTCATTTTCACCAAAACGATCTTCAAAATAAATGGGCTTCGGTGGAACTAATTGCTTTACATAAGATTTGTTGTTCTCAACAAGTGAAAGATAATCCACATTTTTAATTATCTCTCCCTTATCATTTTCGTAATCTAAAACCCAAAGGGTAACTTGATTAAATTGATCTGTACTTAACGTTTTTTTGAGTGACTCCTGACTAGAAATCAGACTAAAGGTATTTTCTGCTTTATCAAACTCAGTCTTATTACTTTTTGGATTAAGAACACTCATACCATAAGGTTGTTCTTTGCCGACTTTCTTATTGTATCCATAAACATTTATACGACTTAAATGGATATAATTAACATCTGAAGTATTTGTGGTTTTTTGTGTGTTTTTTTTATTTAAGTCATTTACTCCCTTATTATGATTATCTTGACTACTATCTGTATTAGAAGAACAAGCCACTGTCGTAACTAAAAGTAAACAACTGATTAATTTTATATATTGCTTCATGGTTTCCTCCTTAAAGTATTAATTTTTTAGCGTTACCTTATATTTACAATTATAATGTAACAGACATGACATTTAATATAGAAATAAGAAAGAAGAAATAAAAATAAAAAGCCCTGAAAATCCAAGGCTTTTAAAATACATATTTATGCCCATGAACTCCAATAACTATCGAATATGACCTTGAAAAAGTAATTCCCTCCAGAACAATTAGTTAACAAACTTTGTGTCTATAGCATGAGGTGTGTCTTTAATCTAACTAAGTCATGGAATGATGAAAAACCTCCTCTTTATATAGAGAAGGTTTTTCATCATGAATCTATACTCCTATTAAAATTACTTAATTAGAATAGTCATATCCTTATCCAGCGGGGTCCAAGCATCTTTACCTGCCTCCGCAAGCAATTTGTCCTTCTCTGCTTTAGTATATTTATCATATTTCGGAGCAGCGGTCATGAATTTTTTGGTGAAGAACTTCTGGTCATGGGAGACAGATAAGTACTGTACAACTCTCACGACTTTAGCGTCTTTATCCTGAAACTCAAAAGAAAATAGATAGGGACGATCCAGCTGATCTGCGGTTAAGGTCACACTTTGCTTGCCAAAATCAATCCCATTCATAAAATTGTTCGCTTTCTCTACCTCATTCGGCGTGGCTAGAACTTTGACTTCTTGAGGCTGCGGTTGAGCGCCTTTCTCGCTGTATGAGGAGATCTGTACTCTAGCTAAGTGAACTCCCTCTGCTTCATTAGTACTCTCTGGTGCACTGACCTTGCTATCCTCTGGCTTCGCTGCTGCTTGTTGCTGCACAGCCTCTGTCTTGGCTGGTTCTGTATTCGAGGAACAGGCAGCTGTAGTTAGAAAGAGCAGCGAGGCTCCAAGAACGAAATATTTTCTCATCATTATTCCCCTTTCATCATTGAATTCCCCCTTATTCTACCATCGCTTGAGGAATTCTACATGATTCCAATTGATGAAATTTTGGTAAAGCCCTATTAATACATAAAAATTGTATAGAAAACTAAATGATGATGAATTGAGAATAATTGAAATATATGTCGATTTTATTCTTTTTCATGTCTTTATTATGATATGTTTATAAAGCGTGTGGTTAATTATGGATATTTTATATTTATCTAACAGAAAAAGAAAGGATGAAATTTATGTTTGGGGAAGTGTTATTTGAAGTTAGAAAAAAGCTAACACCTATGTTTGGATTACTATGGCTTTTAACCCTTATTGCAATTATTTCCTTTGCAATCTACAAAAGTCAGCATTATATACTGAGGGATACACTTGAGTATTTTTCCTTTGTGCTGAACAGTGCTCTACCGATCATCTTTCCAATTATCACCGTTTTAGTGTACGTTGCGACATTTTCGGGAGAAGTGCACCATCGATTTTTGGTCTATACCCGCATGCGCAGACCTATTCTCACCACTTTATATATCAAACTCTTAGCAAACATAATATTAACCTTTTTATTCTTTTTCAGTCTCATTTATATATGCTTTCTGTTCGCTTATTATATTGAACCTCATATTGGTATTGCTAAGTATGAACCAGCGGGATTTGGGTTAACCAAAGACAATATTGAAGCAGATACTTACACCCGATATACATTTACCCAGCTTCTCCAATATGGAACTATAACTTACAGCATTTTATACTCTTTCTGGGTGGCAATGAACGCTGCGTTATATGCAGGCATCAGCTTTTTTCTAGTATTGTTTATTAAGAATCGTTTTCTAGCGCTAAGTCTTCCTTTTATCATCTATGTAATTACTATATTTACGCTTATTTCATTAGATTTAGAAATCTATCGACTTAACTACGTTATTTTTCCTTTTGATCGTGTCCAAGATCCCCTGTGGAAACCATTTATTCCATTTATAATTCTGCTTTTAATTCTTCTTTGTTTCTTACTGTATGTAAAACGTAATCCCTCTAAAGTAGATAGCTTTTCATGAGGTATCTTAGAAGTACTCTCGATGAATTCTCAACTTGGAAATGGTCAATGTTGTTTGTTTTATTGTTTATATTTGGATCGAGTCAGCGGCAGCTTCTTATTCAATCTTCCATAACTATTCAATCTAGCTTAAATCAATGGGATATCCTCATCGGGGTCTCTGGAGATCCTATGATCCTGCTGTATCTCATTCTTCCCTTTATGATGCTACTATCCATTTTAACGATTAGAGAAACTTGGAATTCAACCTATTTTATACGTCTACAAAGCTGGCGGAACTGGATGGAATATACCATAACAAGATTTGCTCCTGTCGTAATAGTCAGTACGATTCTAATAATGATTACCTCACTTCTTCTCACTCTAGGATTACCATATGAAGCTAATTGGAGTTTATTCAGCACAGCAGACCTCTCTACCTTTAATCAAATAAGTTCACTAGCTAAAGCGTCTAATCTATCCCCTTACTTCATACTTATTCTTCAGATGGGTATACTCTCTTGCTTCTTACTCTCCTTACATGCTTTAATGGCTAGCTTTTATCTTTATTTTTCTAATTCGATGTATATAGGCATCATAAGTTTTGTTCTTTATGTATACAGTCTAATAACTTTTAGATATTTCCCGGAATTTCCAAAGCTAATTATATTTAACTATATGACATTTGCCTCAAGTTACGGAGCATATCATGCAGTATACCCAGCATTTGTGACCACGATAGGTATTATCATTATGGCTATTTATATAGTACCTCTATTAAAAAAATGGCGGTGAGTTACACCATGTGGCAGAAATCTTACTATCCATATGTAGGGTATGTGTTATTGTGCATATTGGGTATTGCTAATCCTTTTCACATTTCTTGGATTAACTCTGTTACTATCTGGGATACATTATTTCTTCGCTTCTACGGTGTATCCGTACAGGGTGGATTTTCATTGTTATCCTTTCTCTTTTATGTCGTTGTATTCATGGGTTTAGTGTATTTCTTTCAAGTGTATATTACAGATTACTTATCTGGCCGCTTCTACTATGCTGCAATCCGAAATCGGTCCCTCTATCGCTTATTCACGCGGCTAGGGATTCGTGTTGGAGTATGGGCTATCACCTTACTAGTTGGCTTATTCCTACTTACAACACTGATTGGACTGGCATCTGGACAATCCCTTGAACCGAAACTTACCGTAAAGGCGGATGTAGGTCTCTATCAAGTACTGTATCAGTTTCTAATTAATGGCTGGTTGCAGAGCATGAGTGGAATGATCCTCGTATTTATCTCTGCTTGGCTGTTCAAGGATGTATCCTACAGTCTAGTAATCCTAGGCTTGCTGGTCCTCGCCATTCTACCTATGTTTAATGTCGGCAGCTGGCTACCTGCGGGACTGAATAGTATGGGATATATAAGCGGTCAGTGGAAAGATCTAATTCAAATAACAGCGAAGCTTGTCGGTTATTTAATCATTGAGATCAGTGTAGTCATTTATATATTCAAGAAAAAAGACATAGCATTATATTAATTCGGGAGAAGTAGTTGCTTACACACTACAAATTTTATAAAGGACGGGGACGATGTTATGAAGCTGATAGAGGTTCAACATGTTACTAAATCTTTTAGAGGACAAGTGTTACTAGACCAAGCTAATGCAACCTTTGAAAAGGGCCATATATACGGCATTACAGGTCCCAATGGATCAGGGAAATCTGTGCTGTTCAAGCTCATTTGTGGATTCATTAAACCCGATCAGGGGGAAGTTATTATTCATCCTAATTACAGGGCAAAAAACGCTAATTTTCCTAGTAACTTTGGTATTATTATTGATCGCCCAGGTTATTTGGCGGGTCACACTGGGTTTGAGAACCTAAAAAAATGGGCTGAGATCCAGCATAAAATTAGTGATCAAGATATTCAACATACGATGCGTATAGTAGGACTCGATCCTTTTGCTCGCCAAAAGATGAAAAGCTATTCTCTTGGAATGAAACAAAAGATTGCCCTTGCTCAAGCAATCATGGAAAATCAAGAAGTGCTGATTTTGGATGAGCCGTTCAATGCGTTAGATATCGATAGCGTAAATGATATTAGATCCCTACTCCTCGACTACAAACAAGAAGGCAAAACGATTATTCTAACCAGCCATAATCAAGAAGACATTGATTTATTATGTGATCAAGTATATCAGATTAGGAATAAGAAATTAGAACTGGTAGCTCCTAAAGTAGTGACAAAACCGAAAGTTACCGTTTAGTTATAAATGACATGAAAACTAAAACGTCCTGATTCCTCCTTGCATAGGAGAAGTCAGGACTTATTTTACATTCCTTCTACGAACTCTTGAGCCTCATAATAAATTTCATGAAATAGAGCTAATTTAATAGATGATTCCTCTATTCTATAGTCAATTCCACACTTCACCCAATGCAGCTAAAAATAGATCATTCAGCTGTTCTTGTTGATCTGTCATTTCGGCAGAAGGAAATGAAGCAGCTGATTGTTCATAATGTTGAATTTGTGCCTCTATAAAATTATGGATAGACTGAATTCGCAGCTCCATATCTAGTTCGTCTCCTGCCATTTTGCGCCTAAGTAAGTCTTGAATCTGCTTATCCAAGTCACTTCCCTTAGGTACTAGCATATCCACTAACTGTTGGAACTCCATGGGTGGCATGGTGTTATACTTCTCAATCCACTGGCAGGCTAAAAGAGGCCGCAGCACGTAGAAGTATTTTTTCAGCTTGACCTGTTCCCCTTGCAGATATTGGCGAAAGTTCCCCTTTGCCATGTGCAGATAATGATAACAGCAAGCCCTTGGTGAAAATGTATCTGCCGAGAACGCACGAATCTGTTCCGTAATAGAGTAATTTTCTTGATACAGTATAGGGGATTGCAGCCACTCAAGTAGGGGTGGATTCGATTTGGCGAATAGCTTCAGCGCTTTCTGAAGATCCCAGCCATTAATATCTAGCAAATTGTTAATTGGACGCTCAATGACATCCCTTTTCTCATAGAGAGATAAGTACCACTCTACAGGGCGGATGTAGATGAACCTCACATCATAATCACTATCCTGAGAGGGGAATCCCCATGCTCGACTGCCCGATTCACAGGCATACAAAATACGTACGTGTTCTTCTATTTCAATACGGCGTAATTCTTCTAAAATTTGCTTTCTATAGTTGGGCATGAATCTTACCTCCTGATATGTATTGCGCTTTGATATATCTGTTATTTATACAAGAATCATCGTTCATTGGAGTGGATCTGAACATGGCAAAAGTATTACGAATCATGAAATGTTTTCCTTAACGCCCTACTAAGTCGCCTGTTACAATGGGTGTACTTGATGAACGGGGGATTATAGTGGCTAAGGAAAGTTTTGATAAAGAAATCCAGTTTCTACGTATGCTTGTATTAACAAGCGGAGCTTATACACGCCAACAGTTCGCCGAGCGGCTGGGCATTTCTGTACATACCTACGATAAAACGGTACGTAAGCTCAAAGATATCGTAACTACGACTCACCATCATATGCCGCAAAAACAAGGTCAAGAATTCGCAGATACTCTTCGGTTCAACTATTACGATTCCACAGGTCCCATGCTGCTCTTCTTATTTAGAGCCAAATCCATGAAAGAATCGGAGTCCTACCGATTGTCCTTGCTCCTTGAAGCCCTGAACGAGAGTGCGCTGACTACCAAAGAACTCTTAGACCTATGCTGTACTAAATTCCCTTCAGACCTTCCTCAGCCTGATGAGAAGACGATTCGCTCGGACTTAAAATATCTGGAAGAGGTGGGCGTTATTGCTCGGACTGTTGGAGTACGCCCTTACCGCTATCGTATTCGCAACGAACTGGTACAAGAATTAACAAGTGAAGAATTATATGATCTATATGCATTCATAGATGTAATGGCAAATACACAGGTGCCTTCGGTACAGGGCTTTCTTCTTCGTGATGGTCTGCACAAACATCTACTGCACAAACATCCGGCCCCTGGCTTAGACGTCCTGCCTTTCCTGTATAAGTATCACTACTACTCCCGAATTCTGGACGAGGCACATCTATATACCTTACTTGGAGCTATACGAACTCATCACAAGATCCAGTTTCTATACTTCTCACCCAAATCGGACAAAAGTTATGCTTCCCAGAACACGAATCCAAATTTCGAACGAGAGACTACGGGTACGCTTCAAAAAATACTGCCCCTGAAGATCGTCTATGATCATCAATATGGGAGATGGTATTTGCTAGCGAATGCAAGAGAGGGCATTCGTAAATTCCGCGTGGAAGGCATGACCCAGATTGAGGAACATGTACAGGTCCACGCAGACTATTTTGAGAGTAAACGGAAGGAACTTGAGGCCAAAATCCAGTTCAGTTGGTTGATTGATACGGGCAAACCGGTTGAGGTCGTGGTGCGCTTCTTCAGTCCTGGTAAGCATGAGCCTAACTTTGTGAAGCAACGTGTTCTCTTGCAGGGGCAATGGGGCCAGATCGTAGAGGAAGACGAAGCGGGCTTCCTGTATAAGATCACCGTGAATGGAACTACCGAGATTAAACCTTGGCTGCGAAGTTTCGGGTCAAGCTGTGAGATTATAGAGCCCAGACACCTCCGACAAGAGATGATTGCCGAATGGAAGGAGATTGCAACGTATTATGAGTCTATTTGAAAAAATATTTAACTATCAGATTCTCAGCCGTCTCGAAGAGTCCGGTACGTTCATGATCACTTCTCAAGAAAGAGATTGGCTCACGCTAATGCTACAGCACCCTGCCGCTACAATGGCCTTCTCGGCGGAGACGCTGGAGACGTTGAATATGCTTTTCCCTAAGCCATCGCTAGCTGAGGCATTGGATGAGAACCTACTAATTGAGAAGGCGCGAAGCCGGGAAGTTCAAGTCTTTCACCCTTTGCTCCCATCACTACGTGGGCACATTATGCATCAGCATGGGCTTCAGATAGCTTATGAGATTCGGAACGGACGTATGCAATCGGCCCAAGGATTTCCCTACAAATTAGAATACTCTATGGTCAAAAGAGAATGGTACCTGCTCTGGTATCACCGCTCAAATCGCACACTAATGAATACCAGATTAAGCAAGATTATCTCCTTTGATCTAGAACCCATAGTAAAAGATGAAGCAGACCGTATGCTTGCTGAGATTTCCCGCCTCTTAGAATCTAGCCAAACCGAAGTCACTATTGAGGTGGTGCCCCGATATAACCAAGAATTATCCCGCATTTTGTATGCATTCTCCTGCTTCGAGAAAGAAGTAAGCTATGAGGCAGAGCAAGACCAGTACCACATACGAATAAGGTTACCTATGAATGAATATGAGTATTTGCTGTCGAAAATTCGTTTTCTCGGCCAGCGGGTTCGTGTCATTGAGGGGGATTATCTACAGCGACGGATGCGAGAAGCATCACGCAAAGCACTAGCTCGTTATGGAGAGGATTAAGAATGAGACGAATGTAGAGAGAAAGCAGCACAAATAAAGAGCCCCTGCGGGCTCTTTATTTGTTGGCGGTATGAGGTGGACTGGTCCACCTCAACTTTTTTACAGAGGGTAATATACTTTTGATTTTTGTATTTCAATATATAAAATTCTCCAAGGAAAAGGTATGACTCAGTTACACCTTTGCTTGGCGAACTAATGATATTGATTAACGGATAGAGTGACGGAGGTGATCCTGCCACTGTATTTGTTCCAATTCTAGACTCATGGAGGGTTGTGTATGCGATTTATGTTCTCGTTGAATCATAATCTGCATAAGCTCTGATCCTCTCTGCCATGCACTTCGTTTTCGTTTATCTATTTCTTCTATTCCATGCCGTGTGAACTTCTTTGAACTCTGATTCTTCTTTGATCCTACTCCTTGAACTATATTGCGATTCGTTAACATACTTACCTCCACTTTTTTTGTGAGAGGAAGCGGTATATCAGATTTATCTCTTCCGCCCTCTCAACTCTACCCTGTCTAAGTTTGTAAATCTCATGAACCTTCTCATTTTCAGCACTCCTTTCGTTTGTTTAGAATTCCTCAATTAATTTACCATAGTGTGGGTTATATGTAATTGGATAGAATAACTTTAGTTGAATAGTAGTAGGTTTGAGCAATAGCCGTGGTTGTTCAGAAGTTTAAGGGAAGGCGGATGAGGAACGTAAAGTTAGGATCCATATACTATCTAAAGAGTGGGCTGATTCAGAAATTAAAAAAATTCGCATTCCATACGGAGTGCGACTCGCTACAAAATATAAACCTACGGAAGTTCTGGCACTTCCGTACCATATTCTATTTCGTATAGTTTGGCTACGGATCTCGACATGGGCATTTACTCCTTGGTGTATACCCGTCCTCGTGGCATAGGAAATTAGATAGCATTTAAATCTTAAATACCCCTAGTCTGTTCTGGAACAAGCTGTCAAGGCTCACTCAGACCTACTAAGGGGTATTTTGAATTCCATAATGATATGCTCCAACCTGTATATTATATTTAGAAGAAAAACATTTGTAGCATCCCCAGGACTACGGATGCCGTGACAAGCATGTTGGCAACCTTCTCCGATCTGAACTTGAAGAGCATTCCTATAACAGCTAGCAGTCCGAAAACGATGGCAACCATGCGCTCTGTCGTCTCATTTGATGGCAAAGCGGTGAAATTCATAAATGTGATTAAAATAGCCATGACTACGAGTAGTACAAAAGCTATGTTTCTCCATTTAGCATCTTTAGCGGCCAACAACATTCCAATAAATAAAATACTCGCTAGTGCAATGACTACAAATAAAATTAATAGTTCTCCCATGCTTGCATATCCCTTCTTCTAAGTATTGCTTCTTATTAACCTTTTTTAGAGAGTCTAAATAATCCCTTTTGACTAGATTAATTCAATGAAGATCTATAAAAAAAAGAACTCTGGACATAGATACCGTAATTACCGTACCCATTCTAGAATCCTTATTAAAGGTATGCATTTTTCCCATATAAAACAATTCAATCTATGCGTTAGATCTTACATTTAAAACTTTCATTTAAAACTATGACTACAACCCACTATACGTGACGTAGAATTTGAGTTTCAATTTACTATAAAATTGATCTCTTGCAGATAAGGATTACGCTGAACTAGTTGTGCCCAACGATCCATCATCCCCGGAAGTTCAGGAACATGTCCAAGTCTTTTACGCAACATCCAAGTGATGCCTGCCAAAGCTTCAAAGATATCCAACTCGGCTTGCGGAATCGGGATGGCTGCAAGATAGAATGATCGGAATAATGCCGAATACTTCTCAGGTATATACACTTGCTGGAGAACCCATGACCAAGCAAAATCATAGCGAATATCCCCCAACTGTGCATTCGTCCAATCGATTAAGGTATATCGCCCCTGCTTCTCTAGCACATTGAACAAGTGAAAATCTCCATGAATAAGATGATTCTGCTCCATCGTCACTGAAGACATAAGTCGCTGTAAAGTCGGATATAAGTCTGTGTAATGCTCAATTCCCGGATAGCTGTAGGAAACAAAATCATATTTGGGGAGATCTATATTTTTGAATATATCCATAGATAGGCTATGTAAGTCTATTAGAATTTTCACAATATCTTTTAGCTTCTCTTCGGTCAGCTGATCTGCATTCACTCCCTCATAAGTGGTGAGTAAGACAGACTCCAATTGTTCGTTAAGCCCCCAACCTAGTGGAGTAGATACCGATACGCCTTGCTTAATTAACAACGTTAATATTTGATACTGCATACGAATATCGGGCCTTGCATGTTTATTCCATACTTTTAACACATAACTATCTTCACCAGCTTGGATGCCGACCACTTCCGCTTCATACCCTTGAATCATCGCTGTAGTCGTTAAGCTATCCTCTAACTGCAATAACTCCTCTACCTTTTCCGTACGTTCTTGCCACTGAATCGTACTTAGCACATTTCCCAACTTCCTCATCCTCTCTTTTGGAACATGTAATCTGTATCAGCTCTAACCTGGTGCGTACTCATTATAAAAAGGGTGTGATTAGAGCATTATAACAAAATATAGCATTAATTTTCCAATTTATTACTTTAGCGCTAACTCTACTAAGTCTTCCTATGACAACGGTCGTAGTACCTGGTACTAATACCTGTTATACTATAAAGAAATATCATTCACATTAAAGGAGAGGTTCTATTGAAATTTCAACAGTGGAACGCACCTGAACACTATAATTTGACATCCGAGATGGAAAATCATCCTCCTGAGCAGATGGCTTTACAATGGCTCAGTGACCAAGGAGATTACGAAGAAATCACCTATGGTCAACTGATGGCTAAAGCCAATCAACTCGCACATGGCCTCCAAAAACAAGGACTTACCAAAGGCGACCGTGTGTTAGTCATCGTCCCACGCCAAATTATTGCCTACGTTATCTACCTAGCTTGCCTTAAGGTGGGACTCGTTATTATTCCTTCATCGGAGATGCTGCGGGCTAAAGATATTTCTTATCGGTTCCAGCACTCGGGCGCTAGAGCCATCATTGCTTGGTCTACGCTCACAGCCGAGGTGGATCAGATTGAAGAAGACCATCCTCACCTAGAGTTTCGTATGGCGGTAACCGAAAAAGCGAACGTGACCATCCCAGGTTGGCTGAATATAGCGAAGTTGATGGAAGATCAGCCCGATACGTTCACTACTGTGCCTACACATCGCGAAGATACGGCTATATTGGCATATACATCAGGCACAACTGGCAATCCCAAAGGTGTTGTTCACAGCCATGGCTGGGGGTATGCACATCTACGAATTGCCTCAACATTATGGCTCGACATCAAACCCGGGGATAAAGTGTGGGCCACAGCTGCACCCGGTTGGCAAAAGTGGATCTGGAGTCCATTTCTCTCCGTGCTGGGTAAAGGAGCTACTGGATTTGTATATCACGGCTCATTCCAGCCCCATCAATATCTGACAATGATCAAAGAGTACGGCATCCAAGTGCTCTGCTGCACACCTACAGAATTCAGAATCATGGCCAAAACCGACCAGTTGGAAACCTATGATCTGTCTTCCTTACGTAGTGTGGTATCCGCAGGCGAACCGCTGAATCAAGAAGTCATTGAAGTGTTCCGCAAGCATCACCAGATTACGATTCGAGATGGATACGGTCAGACCGAGAGCACACTGCTCATCGGTAACCTGATGGACAACCCCGTAAAGCTTGGCTCGATGGGTAAAGCCATTTCGCCTGGGCTCATTGAGATCATAGATGAGTCCGGTCAGCCGATGCCCGCAGGTCAGGTAGGCGATATTGCCGTTCATTTGGACATGCCTGCCTTGTTCCGCAGCTATTATAATGATCCAATGAAGAAAAAGAACAATGAACGCGGTGAATACTTTGTGACAGGAGATCGTGCACGTGTAGATGAGGAAGGTTATTTCTGGTATGAAGGCCGTAATGATGATATCATCATCAGTTCAGGCTACACTATTGGGCCTTTCGAGGTAGAAGAAGCCCTCACTAAGCATGCGGCTGTTCAAGAGTGTGCCGCTGTTGCTAGTCCGGATGAGATTCGTGGTGCCGTGGTCAAAGCTTTTATCGTACTCATGGAAGGTATTGAGCCAACGAACGAGCTGGTCAAAGAACTTCAGAACCATGTCAAGAAGCTTACTGCACCCTACAAGTATCCTCGCAAAATTGAGTTTGTAGCTTCTCTTCCTAAGACTAATTCAGGTAAAATCCGCCGTGTGGATTTGAGAGCACAGGAATATAAAAAATCATAATACAGCAACCCCCTAATTCTCTTCTTACGGAATAGGGGGGGGTTTTCTCCAAGCTTGACTTGAGTATGACTTGAGCTTGAATCCTCTTAAATTGACAATATCGTGGATACTCTAAGCATTATTACTATCAGAGAAAAGATCGATTCCTACAACCGAGGGTCAATTTCTTTTTCCCGGCTCACTTCGAAAAGAAGATTAGCCACAACTTCTTTATATGCTGTATGTTCTGGACTAATGTCTTCCCATTTAACAGCAAGCATTTGTTGCCCTAGACGATACTCATTTAATGAAGTACGAAGTTTGGACTGGATGTTCTTTTGCTTCAATAATTTGGTGTACTTATGTGGAAGGCGGTAGTCATAACCATAAATTATGGACAAATATTCTGGGTTGCGTACTTTCATATAGGGCACGGTTTTGAGATTCACAACTTCCGGCTTAATGACTACCCCCTCCATATGTTGGTCCACCGTTAACTTGGAGAAATACTCCGCTGCTTGCGCATAGCTTTCTTCTTCTGTTAGATCAAGCTTCATCCATTCATCTTCCATAAGGATATGGCACAACTCGGAAGTAGGTTCATTCGGAATTCGTTCCTCTCCATGCTCATAGATCATCTTTAATATATTAAAAGGCTTATATTCTAGCTCTCCATCTTCGGCGTAGATATCCAGCTGCTTCTTATAAGTCTCATAGGCAGCCACATGTTCTTCTAAAGGAACATATTTTTGTATGATATCATGTAGATGTTTATAGTTCTGATACACATACGAACCATACTTCTCATGTAAAGCAGATTTATTAGTATGGAACTGATCGCGCTCGAAATCACTCGCTTCATAGTCCGCCATCAGCTTGCCAAGCGCCTGATCAAAACCTTGTTGTTGCAGAAATTGGAATTCGCTCTCTAAAGCTTTCTCTATAGGCTTGAACTGCTTCTCGATTAACCCCTCCCCTAGAGCCTTCCAAGGAAGCAGCTCCCCATCTAAGATGAGCATGGAGACTTTATTCTGTTCCATGTATTCCCCGAATCGATGCAATAGCTTGGTATAAATCTCATGAAGATCGATATGTGTGATCTTATATCCATTACGGCTTACTGCGAAGCATTGGTCCCTATCCTTGTGCAAATAAAGGTTCGCCCTAGATCCCATGTATTTAGGCTGTAATACCACTTGGTTCACCCCGCGCTGAGCAAAATAATTCAGCCCTTGCTTCAGAGATTCAAGCTCGTGTGTATCTTCGTCCTTATCCGCTGGAGACATCGTTCCCGAGATGAAATTCACTTGATTTTTGGATACATAGTGCAGTCTGCGAAGCTCCTCATCACCCAGTTCTTGCAGAGTGACTTTTCGTTGTTCATGGAATAACGCTGGAAGTTTTTCGTTCATTCGGCCTTCTACCGACTTATAAGACCTCACAATTGGCTTGTACGTAATCATGACGGACGAAAGACTGTTACCCAGCACGCTTCCTGTATCGATATGAATTTTATTATGGATACGAAATGCATGCTTTGCCGCGATATGCCCAAAAATGTGATAGGGATGATTTTTTACCGCTTCCTCTTTAAGAAAACCTAGTTGCCCCTCTACGGATTCCTCATGGTTAATTCTAAAGTTACGTTGATGACGAGCAGAATGGCTATCCAGCTTGCCTATATATTTATTTTGGCATGGGGCATGCGTTACATAATATGAAGAACTACTTGAACCTTGATACTTATAGAAAGGCTTAGAATTTAGATACAAATGATTGAACTTCTCCAGCAGTGCATCATCGTTCGCTAGAACCTGCGTAGAATTAAAATAATGATCTAACAGTTCAGCATCTACCCCACTAACTTCACCCTTCATGTATTTATAGACGAAATTCTCGTGATTCCCTATCACTAATAAAAAATGCTGCTGATTCTCGTAAATGAACTCTATGATTTCCTTGGTGTGTTGACCTTTGTCAATCCAGTCCCCTGCCAATATGATCTTCGTATCTCGAACTCTGTCCGTGGCCTCAAGCTTATGATCTTCAATAATAAACCCGTAGCTTCTTAGAAGGCCTTGAAGATCATCGATACATTCATGAACATCACCAACGATAATGTACTTGCTATTATGTGGCAAAATAGTAGATAGATATTCATCCAGGTTCTCTATGACGACCTTGTAGTTCGCATTTCGCTTACCTTCTGGAACATCGTAGAAATCTTTAGCACGTATTCTATGAATCTTGGTATACCCTTCTCTGGAAAGTGAGCCAAGTACATCCTTTTTCAGACGTTGGAGATGGCTTGTGATGAGTTTCTTAGATCGATCGGAGGCGTAATAATCTTCTCTATTTCTATAATCAAATAAAATCACTTCCACATTGTAATTATGCATATGCGCAACATTACGAACCTGTGACCTGAATTCATCGGACAGACCTGTTGTATCTACTACAATAAATTCGGCATGAACAGGAAACCTAGTGGCCATCTTCAGACGTTCAAATAAAATATGGAATGCCTGCTCACTTGCCTCGAGCATCACTTGATCGTATTTATCATACTCGAACCCTAACAGATCCTGCCGAATCTGATCTGATGAGAGATATTGAACGTTAGAGCGCATCGATGTATCCGCATCCCGGAATGCAAGCTGGGGCATGAGAACTTCCTTAGCAAAGGTCGTCTTCCCGCATTCTGTGGATCCAATGAGCATAAAAATGGTGTGTACTTTTGTAATAATCTCCATGGTCAGGCTTCCTTTCTCTTAAAAATAACGCCTTGCGTCGTACAAATAGAATTCACACGGTCTCCAATAGATAAGAACTCATATTCTAGATTCATGTCCTTAGCAATGGACTGCATCCAATATTGGAAAGCCTCTTCACCCATTTCCCAGCGGTGGTCGTCATGTCTGAACTCTTCTATGGCGTAATAGATATTGAAGTCTTGGTTCGGTGTTGTGATAATGAACTGCTCAAAGTTCAGCTGGGTACAGATGTGCCGAATGAACTGCTCGGCCTCCACCTCACTCATATGTTTAATTACTTCGGTTAGAATGATGTCTACCTGTTCTCCATTATATTGCTCCACAAAACGGTCCAAGGATGAGAATGTAGCAATATGATCTACCTGCTTGGATATCGCTTTACGCTGCACAATCTCCAGAAGTTCTTCATTAATATCTATCGCATAATACATATCTTCTATTTTTGAAGCATAGGACAGGGCATAATAACCTTCGCCACAGCCTATATCCACAATCGACTTATTAAAAGGGAGTAGCCCTGCAATGTAATTTCTACGTTGTAACGCTGTTCCTCCAAAATCAAACTTGATCTCATAGCGATCTGTTTTTTCCAATGCCGCCTTGTATTTCTTATAGCGTTCTTTGGATGACAAGAAGTTCCGCACGAACAAATTACGAATATAAAAAGGGGCATCGATGATATTTATACTCTTACTATATTTGCTAAGTACGTCATCCGATATATCCAGATACTCTTTACCGAATAAGGATAAGAACAGACAAAGAACGCTAACCACATGAAGCAAATGATAGAGACTTGTCTGCGTGGTCACGGTCAAAGCATAGCTTTTATGAGCATAATGACGAATTTCAAAAGAACACTCAGGAACATGTTTCTCGAAGAACTCAATATATTGAACCCGATCGATATGAATCATATTTATAAAAAAAGAATGCGTATATCCTACTACATCCCGTTCGTCCTGAACTTTCATCGGATACGAGAGAAATTCATTAATTGCGCTCAGAGGGAACAACGGTGTATTATACCGGGATACATTGAGGTACTCGAACTGCTCATGTTCATCCTGCTTGTAGGATATTTCATTGCTAGCATCCTTAAAGTACACATTGTAGGTACAGTCATCGCTGTACCAGCCATATCCCATACCTTTTCGAATCGCACGGAGCTGCATCCCGGAATTCGGATTTTTTTTCATGAGAAAAGAAAACTGTGGATGTGAAGATTTCAATTGAATAATAGCCATGTATGGATCTTCCCCTAGTCATTAAATTTACATTGATTGTTAGTGTAGTAGTTCATGACCACTGTTCCAACTTCTGGATATATCTTCTCATACCCATCTCCTAATGAATACGGCAAAAGTATTACAATGTGTAATTTAGAGTTCACTCCATAATGTTTAAGAAATCCATAGCTCGGGTATATTTTAGTAAGCAACGCAGAAGTACCCCATACTAAGGAGGCAATAACTATGAATACTAAAAAGACGTTATTTACTACACTAGCATTGGGTGCAGTATACCTGATGAAAAACAAAGATACGCGTGATAAAATTATGAGCGGCATTCAATCCGTGTCCTCACAAGTAAAAGCTAAGAACTCGCAAGGCAACGTGTAACGCTGCCTTACAGATGATAGATTGTAAAAAAAGGGACGTCCTAGCCACAAGAAGTACTGGCTGATAGACATCCCTTTTTTTGTTGATCACTAAGTTTTAAAGACAGACACTCACGAACAGATATACAAGTACTTATCATTTCTAATGGACTTATCACCTGAAACAATCAAGTTATTTAGAACCCTTTAATTAATGCTTATACTTTAATTCATCATACATAGGAAGCCATTCTCCGTATCCGTACCTAGCTTTCACAGCACTTTCTAACATGTAAGGGCTATGAGAAGTTTGGTAATCCAAGGTCTCCCTCTCTTTACGGGATGCTTTGCGTAGTAAAATTTAACCAGTAAAATCCGTTACAAAATATCCATCGAGGGTGTCAACTTTAAACTCAGGAAAATGTATTCCTTTAGGTATTTCTGTGTTGCCCACAAGAGCCCATTCAACATTCTCAATTTGAATGCCCACAGTTATCGCGAAAAAATCAATTTTACTTTTAATAATCTCATTTAAATCAGGATCGGCACCCTTTAGTCCATCAAAAATAATTATAGTTTCTAGGCCTGTCGTTAGTACTGCTTGTCCGTACACGAATTTATTTTCACCAAGTGATATAGCAAATACGTCACCAGCTGTAAATTTAAACAGTACCAACAAATGGTAATTTATTTAATTTTAAATTACAATATAACTAATCTTGCGTATAAAGGAGTGTGATCTTATTCCTATTCAAGTCAGGAAAAGATTCATCTGTCTTCTTGCATCCATCCTATTCATTATTCTGTGGGATTACGTTACATCTCAATCTACTATATACCCAGAGAATTCTCACATTCTGAGTATTAGCTTCTCCATAGATTTTGTACTGGTCCTGCCTTTATTAATCTACTTTTTCATGTATAAGAAATTGAACAAGACCATCTTTGCTGTATTCCCCTACGCTCTATTAGGATTTTTTACATTCAGTCAGCTTTTCCCCACTACAGACCCTGCTATCCTTGAAATAACCAAGTATATTTTATTACCTTTGGAGGCTATGTTTATAGGCTATGAGTTGTATGTAGCTTCTCGCATTATCCGGAATTTCAGGAGAGATCGTTCCGTTCATTCTCATCCTATGGATACCCTTCGGAAGGCCCTTGAACATGCTTTTCCATCCTCTAAAATGATTCCTCTGCTCATCCATGATATCTCTATGTTGTATTACGTATTGTGGGCTTGGAGGAAATCCCCTTATCTTCAAAAGGGCTCTCGTTCATTCCATTATCACACCCAATCGACCTGGCTCATCACCATCATGATCCTATCCAAAGTTCTGCTTATTGAGGGTATCGGCCTTCATTTTCTGCTGATGCAATGGTCAGGAATCTTAGCTTGGATTGTATCCTTAGGAAACGTGTATCTCATCATCTTACTTATCGCGGATTACCGAGCAATGTGTCTCAACCCTATATTAGTCTCCCCTCAACAAATTCGTGTTCAATATGGCATTCAGCTTTATGCAGTTATAGATATTGAAAATATAGAATCCGTGACACGCATTCAATATAAAAAATTATCAAAAAAAGATGCGAAAACCACCTTTCTTCCTGAGGTCATAGAACCTAACATACGGATTCAATTTAAAAGTGAATTTATGATTACTAGACTGTTCGGAAGACGTCAAGCTATAGATCAAATGTATCTTTTCTTAGATGATCCACTTGAATTTGAGCAAGAATGCTCCACGATTATACAACAAAAGAAGGACAGCTAATTATTAGCTGTCCTTCTTTCTTTTCTAATTAACTCCCTATAACTACAGACTACACCATTTAAGGTGTAGGCATACCCCCATTAGCATTCAGTGTCTCACCACTGATGTAACTGGACTCTGGGCTAGCTAAGAACACATAGGCAGGAGCCATCTCAGCCGGTTGGCCTGGACGACCAAGTGGTGTTTTGGAACCAAATTCTTTAAGCTTCTCTTGCGGCTGACCGCCAGCCACTTGAAGCGGAGTCCATACCGGCCCCGGGGCTACTACATTGACGCGAATACCCTTGCTTGCCACTTGCTGCGCTAAAGATTTACTGAACGTATTAATGGCAGATTTGGTCGTGGCATAGTCTAGCAAAATAGGTGAAGGTTCATAAGCCTGAATGGATGCGGTATTGATAATTGTGCTGCCGGGCTTCATGTGCTTCAGAGCCGCTTTGCTGAGCCAAAATAGGGCATATACATTCGTCTTGAACGTCTCATCGAACTGTCCTGTCGTGAGATCTGCAATATCTTTAACAAATTGCTGTTTGCCAGCCACATTTGCCAGAATATCAATTCCGCCCAGTGTCTCCACAGCCGTAGCTATGAGCTGTTCGCAGAACTTCTCATCTTTCAGATCCCCAGGTACGGCAATCGCAGTGCGTCCCGCTTCTTCAATCAGCTTCACGACCTGCTGTGCATCCGCTTCTTCCGCAGGGAGATAGGACAGTACTACATCCGCCCCTTCACGTGCGTAAGCAATCGCTACAGCTCGTCCAATTCCACTATCGGCCCCCGTAACAATCGCTTTTCGGCCACTAAGACGACCTGTTCCACGATACGTGGTCTCTCCCGCATCGGGAACGGGAGTCATTTCCTTCTGCAGTCCCGGCTCCTCCTGCTTTTGTTCAAATTCAGGACCTGCTTGGGTATATTGCGTTGTCGGATCTTGCATCTTATATTGATCAGCCATATTCATCTTCCTCCTCTATCGTGTTGGTGTTGATATGGATATCGTTTTTATTAAGGAACTCCTTTTTGTATAACCGAGTTCTGCTGAATTTAAACAACGTCAGCTTATAACCTTAAGTGCCTTAACTGCTCAAGGTGGCTGTGAACCTCAACTGCATATTCATATCCATGCGGCCCTTCGTACAGGTTTGACGCAAGAACAAATCGTTGAAGCCTTAGTACAATGTTACCCCTACACTGGATTTCCAAAAGTGTTACATGCTATCGAAGTAGCCAAAAAGATATTTTCACCTTGAAAAAGATGTGCTCAATTCCTTAGAACACAGCATATAAATTCCTAGCTAAATTTCGGCAAATAAATCCTACCTATGTTAGCTCTTGGCTAGTATAGGCTTGCTTGGCTTCCTTTAAGGCTAATAATCCTATCATTAAGGACACCCCCCCGAGAATAATTACAAGCGCCCCTAACTCCTTTGTGTAGGAAGTAAGATCTCCACTCCGAAATGCCATGCCACGAATCAGTCGGTTCAGTGAGTTCATAGGTAATGCCCATGCGGACATTTGAAATGGCTCTGGAAATGCTAGAGGCGAGAGTTGAATTCCCGTAGCTAGAAACGAAGGATATACTACTATGCTCGTTCTTAGACCCACCTTAGATACATCTTTGGCCGTATAACCAATAAGAAGACCCATCAATGACAGAGCTAAGGCATACAGTCCTAAAGGGATAATAAATATATATGGTGAGGCCTCAAATCGCATCGCCCCAACCTGCTTCAATAACCCATAGCTTAGAAGCAGGGAGATTGAGGTCAGAACAGCGTAAGGGATACTACGTATCCAGAGATGTAGGGGGGAATTACCCATGGCAAAAAGTTGACCTTTCTGACGTAGACGAGGGGCAATGGAACCAGCTGCATTAGTCGTAATCATTAGCACAACGATATTCACAAAGCCAAGGACCATAAAGCCCACATAACTTGTTGTAGGATTAAATAACATGCGCTGCTGAAGAGACATTGGTGTAACTAGACCTTTAGCTGTTTCAGCATCCATCCCCTTTTGAATCAGACGTGTCATAGAGAGGGTCATATTATCCGTCTGAATGATTTCCTGCACTGCTGTTCGTAGATTAGTAAGTCCTGAAGGCATCGTGTTGTCTAGTAAAATGGCAATATTCGATGATAGACCTTGCTGTTGACGCACTTCCAATTCTTTTGGAAGCATAATTACAGCTACAGCTTGTTCATTCGCAAGTAACGTTTCCGGATGAATTCGACTAGCATATACGTTTGTTACCTTCATCGAGGGAGATGCATTCAGGTCAGAAATGAGCTGACGTGAATAGGAACTATGGTCCTCATCTATAACAATTATGGGCGATTCTGTAATCTGATTCTTAGAGAACATCAGTCCAAAAAACAGGGCTGCAATAAGTGGACCCATAAAGACTAGCCGTAGATACTTACTTCCGAGTACATAGTTCCACTCATCAATTAGTGATTTCATTAAGTTTCACCTCTGCAGTCATGCCCGGAAGCACATCAGCACTTGCATCCACAGCTACACGGACAAGGAACATGCTTACATCCGCTTGCCCTTTTTCCCGAGTCATACGCATGGTGGCAAATGGAAGGGCTGCGGAAATGGTAGTAACCACACCCCTCACCTGCTTAGGATGATCTATATACGGAAAATCAACACCGATGTTCTGATTCACCTTTAACTTACGAATCTCACTCTCTTGTATGTACAGATCAGTAAAATAGTTATTTTTCTGTAGAATCACCATCGGTGCTCCTTGTTTCATCAGATCTCCTGGCTTTACCATGATTTCGCTAATCAAACCATCTTGGGGTGCAAAGATACTTCCGACCGTTGTCTCATCTGACTGAATCTTAAATAGTATGTCACCTTTCTTGATAGCTTGACCTACAGCTGCACGGATCTCCTTGATTGAACCTGTCGCTTTTGGATATACCATTGTCATTTGTTCTGCTTCAAGTATCCCTTGTTTTCTGCTTTCTGCTTGAGTTACGGCATCTTTTCCTATCATCTCAAGTAGCCAACCTCCCACAATGAGTGCGATAGCTAACCCGAAATATATACTCATTTTTAATTTCACCCTTCAACATCTCCCATTCATTATCGCTAAATTTTAATACCTTACTGGCATTATCCTCTTCTAGGTACTAATGTTCGTTCTATTTGGACTCATTCATCTTACTATCGGATAGCTTGCTCCTTGGATAGTCCCTCCTTTGCAAAGTCTCGAACTAAAATATGATGATCATAATATATTATATTCATCATATTTTAAATCCGTCAATATCTAGACAAGATTAATTATGACGACTATAATATTTTAAAATACAGTACTCAGTAGCTACGGAGTGATAATTATGCCTTATCCTAAAGGACACAAATTAAAAATTAGACATACGATTGTGGAAAGTGCTGCGCAGGCTTTTCGAACCCATGGCATTCAAGAGGTAAGTGTTCCGGTTATAATGAAGGGAGCGGGTCTAACGCATGGGGGATTTTATTCACATTTTGACAATAAGGAACAGCTGGTAGGCGAGGCTTGTCGATATGCCATACATGATACAATCACGCTTTTACAAAGTGTTGCAGATCAAGAGACTCAGCATTCCAAAATAAATGCTGTGATTGATTATTATCTAAGTCCCTATCATCGCGACAATACGAGTATGGGCTGTATTATCCCTGCTCTTTCTAATGAAATCTCCCGCTCTTCCGAAGAACTTCGGCACATATTTACACAAGAAATAGAGAGAATGATCGCTTTTATCTCAGAGCTAGCACAAATCGATAATATTAAAGGCAGTGCATTGTTCAGTACCATGGTCGGTTCCCTTATTCTCGCACGATCTGTCCAAGACCTTGAACGGAGTAATACTCTGCTAATAGCAGGCAAGAAGGCTGCAAAAACGCTGATTTTACATTAGTCTATTAATGCTTTATCTTTTATCTGTTTCTAATACTATGTCAGAATACGGAACACAAAAAAGCACGCCATCTCTGGCGTGCTTCTGTTTCTTTTGTCAACTGAAAGATACGTACGATCCCTTACACGATTTAGTTCTGTACATCCGCTCTAAGTACCTTATGCGCTGCTCTTCTAATACTTTCCTTCGTCCACAGGGGTGCTTCTGGATGGCTCATAATCTCACTTGATGTCATCCAATGTACGGCATCCACCTCATCTGGTGCTTTGCTATAAGCTGTACCCTTATCATATTCACATAAAAATACCATATTAATTACGTTATATCCCTCATCGGTCACAAAAGAAGAGCTGTACACAAAATGAATACCCTCTTTTACTTCAATGCCCACTTCTTCATATAACTCTCGCTTCACCGTCCGCTCTATAATCTCAAGCGTGTTCCCTTCTACATCTACTTTGCCTCCAACAAGTGAGATGGTGCCTCCGGCATGTTCTTCTTTCGAACTTCTTGTAATCATGAGCCATTGATCATCCTTACAGACTGCCGCTTCTACATTTATAATGAACAAGTGCTACGCCCCTCTCCTTCTTTATACAATGAAGGATTATTTCCTAACGGTATAAGAGTTTTATGTGCAATGAGGTCCGTTCTAAGGTCTGTTCATTATTATAAATGGAGATATTCACCTAAAATAAGTCATATAAGTTTAAATTTATATTAAAATTTTGTCATACTATGCGTAATCTGCCGTTCCCTTAGGTTATGTATCGAAATATTCATAGTTTGTTTAATTACTGTTAAAAATTACATGGTACTATAACAATATATATTGATATAGAAAAGGAATGAAGATTCATGAGAATTTTTTTGAAATGGCTAATCTACATGATTCCTGGGCTTTTGGGCCAAATCTACATAACAACCCACTTCCATCCACCTAGAAATACTTCATTGTTCTTAAGCGTGCCCTTGTTTATTTTCTTTTCACTTATTAATTTAATGGCTTATCATCTATTCTTTGTGCCAAAAAAAATAAAAAAGAAGCTTCTACGTTCGGTAACTCTTCTTTCAAAAAGAGAACATGCATTAGAACTAGACAACAGCTTCAAGAAATTCATTACAGAAGCTAGAGATAGGCAAGCAACGTTTAATGGTTTTCGTATCCTTGAATTAAAAAGACTTGAGGAAACAGCACTTAAAAAAAGAGAGCGTCTAACTTACTTTGTTACGATTTTAGGATGGATTTTTTATATCTTTTTTTTACAGATCATTATATTTAATATACTGACGATCGGTCTCCATATTGAGATCTTCTATATTGAATGTGTGTTCGGAGTATTGTTACTATTGTTGTTCATGATATTCAGAGAGCAAAAAATTGAATGGGAGGTTCAGGCCCATACATTAAAACGTTGTATTCAGAAGTGTGGAGAAAAGGATATATTTGAGTTTGATAATAGCTACTGAGTTATTTATTCTTTTCTACTAGCCATTCATTTAGAATCTAGCTTGATTACCAAAGTCCAAATGAGGTCCATTCAAATTCTCCATACTCGTTAAAGCTTTCTCATAGATTCTCGTAATCTGCTGAATTCTTTGAAATTCTACGTCTGATGGACCTAAATCATTCATGAACATATGTTGCATGATACTTGAGTATAGGCTAATCTTCTTTCGTAGTTCTAATTGTTCAAGCTGAATGATCTCCTCTAACGTGTGTTCTTCTATGAAATCTAGAATACTATCAGGAGCATTAGATTGATCACGACTAGAATTTCGGTGATTGGACTCTACATGCCCCTCCAGATCAATAGATGTACGAAGGATCGAAAAAGGAATTCTTTCTTTGGCTAACATCACTTGAAACGATTTGTTTTGAAATAAATCACTCATTACTAACTTGCTCATCTCCATGTTGCCTAGCAAAATTCCATCAAACGGGTGTAAAATCCAAACACCCTCTTTCATATAAAGGTTAAAATTAAAATACTCCCCGCCATACAAATATGTAATATTAATAGATGACTCTGTTATACAGCTATAGTTAAACTCCGACATGCTCTGCCTCCTAGTATCTTCTAATCTTAGATATATCATAGCAGATTTTGTAAGTGGTCTCCTACGGATTTTTAAGTGCTGTTGTTGTTCAGTTCTGCAATAGATTCTGCCCTTTCAAAAGCAGCAACAAGAATAAGAGAAAGTAACAGCACAAGACAAATAACTCCTCCTAACATCGTTTCACATCCCTTAGTTTTTCCATTACTATATGAATACGATTGATATTTTATGAACAAAAAATCATGCTCCTCTAAATAATTTCTTTCGTACAACGTGCGTAATTTCATCCTCCTTGTCGGTGTGTCTTGTATATTCCTATACATTAAAAAACAGCAACCTTTGAAATTCAAAGGCTGCCGTTGGTTAAAATTCCAATCCTAAGTTAATCAAGCAGTTCATTCCATTGGGTGGGTACCTCTGACCCTTGTCCTGCCTTATTACTGGGCATAAGCCCAAGCCGATTATGCATCTGCTCATTAATTTGCGCTAGACGTTTGGTGTGCTCTGTAGCAGACTGAATAATTGTACGGTTAGATTGTTCATACAAATCAATAGCTGAGAACAAATCCGTCGTAGCTCGATTGATAGATTCTAATTGTAAGGCTGGTTGACCCAGAAGATCATTCGTTTTTTGTGTCGTCTCTTTTAATAGACGAGAATTCTCCTCAAACATATGATTCAGCGTATCATTAGCAGCATTCACAGCTTGGATTGTCTGCATTTGATCTTGAAGAGCCATAGCAATCATAGCAGAGACGGTTATTAGATGTTGTGTCTTATCAATAGTGGCATCCACTGTATCGATCAACTTATCATTATTATCCATAATAATATCTGTACCGGCAATGGCTTGTTGATAGAGCATGATCATCTCTTGAAAAGATTGAATGCGTGTAACTACTTTTCTCAGTCCTCTTTCAAGATGAACTTTCTTGTTCTCATTCTCAGGCTTTGCCATCTCTTCTTCGAACAATTGACGGAGTCTCTCACCCATTTGAATGCGCATTTGTAGGTTATAGACTGCTTCGAAAGAGCTTTTCTTCAAATTTTTCATATACATGATATTTTCTTCTAACGTTTCTTTCCCATTTCTTAAAGACTGAATAATTGCATTTACATTGGTTCTCACAGACTGATATTTATAGACATAATTCTTTAGTGGCGTTTTCTTAAGTACTTTATCCAAGAAGCTGAGTTGCTTGCTTTTACTTAGCCCATCAATTTCTGAACGAAGCTTCAAAATGTCTTTAGACACCTCACTACTTTTCCCAGACATGAGCTCGTTCACAGGTCGTTCCAGCATCGCCAAGGATTGACCTGCTTGCTCCATCGTTCTCGAACCCATGCGTCCCATCTGATCCATAAGCGTATCTAGTTCTATCGCATCCGAAGTTGCCACTTTTTGAATCCATTGCTTTGCTTCTTGGTCTACTTTTATCCTATCCGTCTCTTTAAGCTGCACAGTCTGAATAGACATGAATGAACCTCCTTAGTCTGTTGAGCGATAACGTTGTTGGATCAAATCCATACGTGTTTGCAGTTCGATAAGATCTTTTTGTTCGATAGTCTCAACATAGATGGATAGCTTAGAGTTGATATCTTTAATGCCGTCTAGCAATAACCGTCGGTTTAACCTTTTCCCTTCACCACTTAACTTTAAAAAAGGATTAATCGCACCGTTCAGATCTTTGAACACGAGTCGCTGAATATTGTGATTGACGCCTGAATCATTCAATTCTTTTAGTTGAGGGATTAAGCGGGTTATTCTGGAGAGAAGACTTAACACCTTATCTACAATTTCATTGTCGAGCATGTTTTTTTGTCCCTCTGAAATTATCGTCTCTTGAATGACATAGGTATATTCAAGAAAAGGGCCCCAAAATGGATCATGTTCCTGAGGTGAACGTGCATCTTCCTTTTGAATTCTAGTATCTAAGTCTATCAACTGTGGATTAGAATCTAGAGATTTTTGCGTATTATGATCCTTTTTCTCCCTACTTAAAAGATAGATCGGCCCAAGTGCGAATGCAGTGGGAATACATAAACTAATAAATTCAGGCACTAAACTTGAAGTGAAAAGACTTAATAAGAACCCCACCATTAAGATCATAATCGAAACTCTAAATCTCTTAGACAAATGTGAGCACCTCCTGTCTATATCCCCTATATTCACTCATTCATATATATCCCATCTTAAATCATAGCTTTTATAATTTCCAATATTATCAAGCATTGCTTATAATCAATTCTTTCTCGATATGCGTTGCTGTAATGTCTAATTTGGGCTCTTGTACATGTACTTCTCCACCAAGTAAGCTTTTCAGAGCTAAATAGGGGAAGTTCACACCACTTAAGCAGGACATATACAGTCCGCCAGAAGCCCTTGGATTGATCTCTAATAATTTGGGGACGTTATGCTGATAAATAAATTGAACGTTGAAATTGTATTGAAGTGAAAGCACCTTCTGTATCGCCCGGCTTAGTTCAATCAATTCCGCGTTCGCTTCAAGCTTACGTATCCGTCCCTCTACTTTTTTACGCGGTACTGCAGCAAGTAGTTCATTCTCTCGCCCTAGGCAATCCACACTGTACTCGTGACCTTCAAGTAATTCCATCACCATTAAGGCATCAAAATGATCAACGCTAGACAATAGTTCAATAAGATCCTCAAGGAGAAGCGTATTGGTTACAGGCTCATATATACTCCAAATATCCGCGGGAGTCTCTTCGATAATACGGAAACCCCCACCTCCCTCACCCTTAACCGGTTTAATACAGATACGGTGTCCCTTTTCCTTCAGTGTCCGGTAGGCCTGTTGAAATTCATTCACTGTAGTTGCGATGAAATAATCTGGTAAGGTGAGCCCTTCAACTGAGCTCAGAGCCTGGAACAACCGGCCTTTATCCCCTACGACTTCCAGAAGTGTAGGATCTCCGCCTATCAACACTTGGGTACCTATCTGCTGAAACGCTGAGCCGTGATAAGAAATTTCGGTCAGTCCAAAATGAGGGATAAACACGTCGATCTGATGCTTTTTACAGAAATCTAAGCAATAGGCTATATATTCGTCCATAGGTAAAATGGGTTCGATCTCTGAATAGTCGGCAACTTGGAGCATCGGTGAGTGTTGTCTAGGGTGAGTTGCGTATATGATAAATTTCTCACGGTCCTCATTATTTCGAATCATCTCAATATAATGGCTTGCAGCCGAGAATGTACGATTAAACCAAATTCGTGTGGACATAGTTGTATTCACTCTTCCGTATGTGGGGTATTGGCGAAACTATCCGTCAACTAAAGAGGCTAGAAGCCTCATCTCTTGCTTAATGCCAAGTAACAATTCCTCTGAAGCTCTAATTCCCGCACTAGTAGTGAACTTGTAGATGTTCGATGCTGCATATACATTAAATAATTCTCCATGTCCCGGGGCAATAGCATAGTCAGCGACAGCTAATAGACTTTCATCTAAAAGAGAATCGCCCGCTGCTGCGACATAGGAAGTCCCTAGGCGATCCATAATGTAACGAAGCGCATCCCCTTTATTAATTCTGGATGGAATTAAGTACATCTTTCGGCCTTGTACCGAGATCGACCATCCAAGTAGGGACAATTGATCTCTCAGACTATCTAGAACTTCCTCAGGCATTATATTTCGATCGATAATGATGGTATAGAACATCCCATCGCAAAGTCTTCCTCTTAAGGCCCAATCAGGAGTGGATAAGGTATCGAATAACTCCTTAATCTCTTGATGTTCTGCCGATGTTAGCATCGCTGTCTGCACCAGAGATGCCCACTCTTGATCAGGAGTGCCATCTATTAAAATATTCCCTCCGTTACTCGTAATCGCATATTTAGGCGAGAATGTATCCTTAATGCCAAAGATTCTCTGGTATTGTTCAATAGTTCGAGTCGTAACAGGAATAAACGTTGCGATATCGGAGATCTCTTTAAGTAACGTAAGAGATTGCACCGTCATAAAAGATAGAACTTCGTTGTTATATAACTCTACAGGCATAAGTTCATCTTCGGGAATGCCCTCACCCATGGAATTTCTAGAATAGATGAGCGTACGATCGAGATCACTTGCAAATATCAACTTATTCACCACCTTCCATGGGCTTAATGATGCCACAACATGAATAGGTCAATTCAGGATAGACTTCTACAGGGACTTGACGATCCTGTGCCAATAAAAGAATATGCTGCAAATTCGGATTATCCATATGATCCACAAGTATTTTCCAAGGAATTCTTCGTAAAAGAACTCGGGTTGTCTCTCCTACGCCTGGTTTTATGAGATTCACATCCCTTATACCATAGTCCGCTTGAATTCTCTGAATGTCTTGCATTCCTTGCCAAGTTGCTACATCGGGTTGAGTGTGCAGCCATATATCCGATTGGGCTTTTGCCTCCGCAGATACGGTATGAAAATAAGCTGAAATTTTATCAACAAATAAATTAGAAAGATCCTCAGATTCCCATTCTTTATAGTACTTCGCTCCATGAAAATCGCTTGCTCCAATGAGGTCATCTCGGAGAACGGTTCTGCTCATTAATCCAGATACCGTGGAGTTTAGACAAGCACTTGGAATCAAGAAATCTTCTTGAGTTCCAAACGTTTCTGAACATTTGCCTGGATCGGCTAATACAGCAAGATCATCGTTAAGAAAAATCCCTTGAAGCGCCAGCTTGTCCTTAGCCGCTATTAAGACTTTTCGAATTGCTCCTTTTCCCGTCCAACCATCTACAAACTGGATCTCCATTCCGGGATGTTGTTGTAACATATAATGAATTGCATTCTCGTCAATTCCTTTTCCGCGAATGATGGATATGCTGTAATGTGGCACATCTAATCCGTACGTCTCCTTGAGATATCTTTTTATTAATACCCCAATGGGTGTACCGGCACGGGCTAAAGAAGCAAGGATGATGTTCGTTCCTCGCTTCCTTAGGATGAGTTCAGATACGATTGCACAAGCCTTCGCAACTTTCTCTGCTGTATGATCCAATGTGTCATGAAATAGCTTAATATACTCTGGCGTAGGTTGATATTCAACGGGTAACATCTCGGAGTAATGGGTCCCCGATTGAATGGCCTCTTCGCGATCTTCTGTACTTTTTTCAAGAGATACGTTACTTAAATCCTTCAATAGAA
Organism: Paenibacillus shirakamiensis; assembly: GCF_017874255.1. Lineage (GTDB taxonomy): Bacteria > Bacillota > Bacilli > Paenibacillales > Paenibacillaceae > Fontibacillus > Fontibacillus shirakamiensis. Next base: position 489,603 of record NZ_JAGGLD010000002.1, read on the forward strand.
AGATGACATCCTCCGCTTTATAACTTCCTACTTGCGCAGGAGCTGCGAGAGTCTTGCTTGTTGGAATACTCATGGACATGTTCCCCCCTAAATATTAAGTAGCTAAATCCACAATGTGGATTCTATTAACCTTAGTAGATTCCAGCGCTTGCAGTAGAGGTGTGAGGCGCAATCTATCCTTCTCTCTCTCCATGAATACGAAGATTTCATCGTATAGATCCCCAGTAATGTTGTAAAAAAAATTAGGTATACTACCGTCTTCTGGACAATCAAATGGGTATACATGATGAATAGCATACGTATCCTCAGGACTTGGGTGAATGGGACTGCGTGTAGTAGATTGATACGAAATTCCTTGACCCATCTGCGCCGCAATCCGCATAGGAATATACATGAATTCCCCTGTTCCCAGACAAAGGGTGCGGCTACCCATTCTTTTTTGTTCAAGATATGAAGCACATGCATCGACTTGTTGATCTAACCCGGATATGTCAGCCCCCGTCATCCCAAATCGACCTGTAGATTTGAGATAGGGTAATGTATTCACCTGATCGGCAGAGTGAAGTGACGAATAACGATAATGTTCAAAGAAGTGTCCAACTGGGTGGTTGTAAATTTGAGCTTTAGATTCCTTTAAAGTTCCCTCATTAGCCGGGGCCCCTGCCTCTATGGGACTCCCACTTACAGAAATAGAACCTTGGATTAATGAAAGCGTAGAAATGGTAATGCCCAATTGCTGTTCGACTTCATGAAACCGAAGGATGTCTTGATCGGAACGCCAATCCAGCAAGCTAGCAATAACATACTGATTTCTTGGATATTTTTGATGAAGGTCTTGAATAATGTTCAGTGCTGTTCTCCCTGTTGTTATCTCATCGTCAATAAGGACAACCGGTTCATCTCCTGTAAAGAAGTCCGATTGGGCATAACATCGATGGGCAGTAGCATGAGAATGTTCTTCTTCAAATTGAAGAACGGGTTCCACTTCAGCTATACAATCTCGGGTTGTATGCACATACTTCGTAGGGCCCGAAAATATATCGAACATACTATGTCCCAGAGCGGTCGCTGTTTCCGCAAAGCCGATAAATAAGGTAGGCTCTTTTACAGCTAAAGGGCGGCTTTTTAAATTTCGGTAGATCTCTTCAGCCTTATCCTCTTGATAGAAACCTTCAATAATGTCTTCGATACGATGCTCTGATCGGCCCCCACATTGCTGTTGATATAGAATTCCCAAGGCTGCGCCACTTAGTAAAGATACATGCGGATTTACAGGCAAATGCTTTCCGAGTACTTTACTCACAAACAAAAAACTTCTTTTTTTATTGATCCGTGCCGCCATTTCGAAGAGCAAATCTAGCGGTAACTGAAATGGATTCCTAGTTACTTCAATAGTCACTTCGAGATCTTCGAGAATATTATACAAATGCTTCTCTTTGGGCAAATTCATCTTGTCCGATGAGAAGGGAAGTGAAGTTTTTATGTTCATTGAGCACCCCATATATTTTTGAACGTTTCAAGATTCCATCGGCCCAATTCAGGTGTGGCTTGATTTCATTCATTTTATTTTTGTACTGACTTTTAAATACGCCAAGATTACCATGATTATGTTCCATAATATTAAGCGCATCGCAATACTCTTCATGCGTAACCGCATACAAAGATTGCACAGGAAGAATGTGACTAGGATGAATAATAGTCTTTCCAATGATCCCGTTTTCTTTGTCTAACATAACCTCTCGAAGAAGACCGTCTACATAAATATTAATATAATCCATTCGCAGTTTACGCCCATCTGAACCTGCAGCATCTTCAAAAGGAGTCTGTCTCAATTGAGGTTTGAGCACTCGGTCACTTTTGAAATACTCCCATACGGGACCAGAGATGACAAAATGATCTTGGAATCGTCCAAACATATTCACGATATCCGCAATGCAGTCACGAATCACGCTGATATCATAAATGGTCATATCGGGGCTACGACGAAGCCCAAACAAACTCGAAAAATCAGTTGCACCAATCCGCACATTGAGAACAAAGTCCTTATACTCATGAAGTAAAGATTTAATATTAAGAAGTGTATCTGTTCTAGACTCCAGATAAATTACGTCAGCGGTTTCAAGAATAGGCATCCCATATAAAGTTGGAAAAGATGAGGGCTTTTTCATGTTATAGCTACTGATTATTTCGAAATATTGCTTACCATTCTCCATACTGAATTTGGGGAGTGTAAACCCGGTAATGACGGCTATACTCTCCCCCAGTGTATCGATTAATCGCTGCAATTGCTCCCCGTTACGTACACGAATAAAAATTAGCGGGAGATGACTACTGTCTATACTGCCCGTTGTTATTAATGAATGTACCTTCCAGATTTGTTGACATAATGATTCTTCAGCCAATGGAACTTGATTCTCCCCAATAGCATCTTCTAAGTCGATTACTTTCGTAACTAGCCCTTTAATTTTCCTATTTAAGATCTCATCGGAGATGCCTTCTCTAGTAGCGGGCATATAAAGCGCAGCTCCTACAGCATAGGCAAGAATATCTTTTGGAGAATAATTGGAGAACGACGTAGGGGCAGAATAAAAAAGACTATTTTCTTCTTCGCTCGATAAGTAATCGAAGTAACGCATTGTTGTACCTCCACGATCATAGTATCCACACTATTATTCATAACAAGAACTCATTCGATATTGTATAAGGAATAAAAAAATCCCACGGTCTGAATGCGGGATATTTAGGAAATATGAAGTTACAACTTTTTATGCGGATTTCGAAGATTGTTCCGACTTTCTACGCACTACACTAACGATCATCGTTCCTACAAATACAGCGATCAATAAGCCAAAGAATAAGAAATGCGACATTTCATACCCAGCTACACCAGCAAGCATTTTCGCTCCAATAATAATAATAAGTATAAATGCTGCTTTCTCAAGTTCTGGGAAACGTTCAATAAGTCTTAAGAAGACCTGAGCTACTCCGCGCATCATAAGCACACCCAAAATACCGCCTAAGAACAACACCCATACTTTATCACTGATACCAAAAGCGGCAATTACACTATCGATACTAAATGCAATATCCATTAATTCAACAGTTAAGACGGTACGCCAGAAGCCGGCGCCTTTATTCTCCACCCCATCCTCCTCATCCGCTTTTTTAGCGATAAAAGGAAGAACAGGAATATTGCCAAGGCGAGCCCACCGGACTTCCAGATCAAACAGATTACTACAAGCAATCCATAATAGATAAAGACCTCCAGCAATTTTCACCCATGTAATCTTAACTAAGAAGGTACCGATGCTGATTGCAATAAAGCGGAAGATATAGGCACCGATGATTCCATAGAATAGAGCTTTCTTTTGTTGATCCTTAGGTAAATGTTTGACAAGTACCGCAAGAACAAGCGCATTATCTGCGGACAGAAGTCCTTCTAGTAGAATTAGCGATGCTATAATGCCCCAACTTAATGGGTCAGAGAGGATCGCTGCGGTGTGTTCCCAATTGAAAAATTCAAGAAAGTTATTAAAAAAACTAGATATAAACTCAGACATAATATTGCTTTCCCCCTAAATTGACCTACTATTTACTACCGGCCGTCCACCTCATATTCCAATTGTAAGCGGCATCCATTTCCTTATGACCTTGGTGATATTCTACTAATCTTTCAATACTGAATGTCTGATTGTTCACATTTCTAATCATAGCTATAGCACACATGCGCTTATGATTGTTATGTTCTGTAAGGCGTACCTCAATATCTGGGCCTCCGGCTTGCTTAATCGTAACAAGGCCATCCGCTTCAGACCAGTTGGTAATTCCTTCGTAAATAAAAGCATAAATAACAATCCGTTCGATTTCGGACAGATATTTGCCATTAATTCTAAGATTCTCCCCTGTGGTAACAGATCCTGTACGATCATCTCCATCCAGAGATATATAAGGATAGCGGTTCAGGTCTCCGAACGAGTTACCTAAAGCTTGAATCGCCCCTTTTCCTCCATCCTTCATCTCAAATAAACAAGCTAGGTCGAGATCGACACCCTTTGAACGGAAAAAGGATGGAGATTTCTGATTCCAATTGAGATTAACGAGGATTTCGCCCATGGGACCTGCATTCTTCTGTAAATTGATAACGTCCCCTCTTTTTTTCAACTCGATCTTCTGAAGATTAATAGGAGGAATGGAGGGTGGAGTAGGTGGCGCAACAGATTCTGACTTAACTTCAATACCAAAACTACTACATAGAGCTTCTAAACCCCCGGAATAACCTGAACCAATAGCATTGAACTTCCATTCCCCGTTGTATCTATATAATTCGCCTACGACAATGGCAGTTTCTACGGAGAAGTCTTTTCCAATGTTATAGTGAATTAGTTCTTTTCCGCTTAAAGAATCTATGATCCGTATGTAACTATCATCAATATGAGAAAAATTTTGTCCTCTCTTTTCGCCCTCATAGATGGTTAAAGCAAAGGATATCCGCTCATATGAAGATGGAACATGCTGGAGGTTTATAGAGAGCTGTGCCTGATCTACTAATCCTGAATAATTCTGCTTGCCCGATTCGATCACTGTAATAGACCCGCCGGGTCCTTGAGGATTTCCGTAAAAGATTAAATCTTCATCTTTGGTTACTTTGGATGTTGCAGATAATAGAAAGGCAGAAAAATCAACTTCAATAGAACTATTCGGCGTCTTCCACCCCATACCAACAATAAGGTTGTTCAAACCTGGATTGGTTTTGGTAAGATCGGCTTTTTGGCCTTTTGTTAAGGAAGTCATCATGCGAAATCAACCTTTCAACTCGTGATATAGCGGATGCCAAGACTTGGCATCCGTTCAACCTTCAATTATTGAGCATCTAGTCCATAATTTTTGCAAAGTGCTGCTAAACCACCACTAAAGCCAGAACCAATCGCTTGGAATTTCCAATCGGTCCCTTGACGATACAGCTCACAAATAACTACAGCTGTCTCCAAAGAGAAATCTTCCCCTAAATCATAACGAAGGACTTCTCTGTCTGAGACGGCATCAACGAGGCGCACAAAAGCATTAGATACATGTCCGAAGTTCTGATTCCGTTGTTGTGCTTCATGAATGGTGACCGTAATACCAATCCGATCAATATGTGCAGGCACTTTTGAGAAATCGAGGATGATTTGTTCATCGTCGCCATCCCCTTCACCTGTACGATTATCGCCCGTATGCACAACTGCTCCATTATATAGATTGGCATTGTTATAGAAAAGAAAATCTTCTATACCTTTTGCTTTACCATTTGCATCTAACAGAAAAGCGGAAGCGTCTAAGTCGTAGTCCTGACCCGTGTTATATTTATTAATATCCCAGCCCAATCCTATGACTACTTTTGTTAGACCAGGATTTGTTTTGGTAAGGTCGATGCGTTGGCCCTTAGATAGACTTATTGTCATGTATCTCCACTCCTAATAAATGTATTAAAAGGGCCGCCCAACAAAAGACGGCTCTCTACAAAGATTTATGCTAGACCAAAATCTTTTACAAGTCCTTCAAGACCGTTCTGATAACCACTTCCGACTGCACTGAACTTCCATTCCGTACCATGACGATATAATTCACCAACTACAATTGCAGTTTCTACAGAAAAATCTTCGCCTAGATCATAACGAATAATCTCCTCATTCGTATCTTCATTCACTATACGTACATAGGCATTGGATACTTGTCCGAAATTCTGACTGCGCTCTTGAGCTTCATGGATAGTAATGCAGAACGAGACCTTTTGAACTTCCCCAGGAATTGTGGACAGATCAACTTTCAACTGTTCATCATCGCCATCCCCATCACCTGTACGATTGTCACCCGTATGTAGAACGGAGCCATTGGAGTTCTGGCTATTGTTGAAGAAGATAAAATCTTTCTCGGATGAAGCTTTGCCTGATTCATTCAAACAGAAAGCAGAAGCATCCAAATCAAAGTCTTTGCCTCCATCATATTTGTTGGTATCCCAGCCAAGCCCCACAAGAACTTTACTAAGACCTGGATTTGTTTTGGTCAGATCAATTTTTTGACCTTTAGATAGATTGATAGCCATGATAACATTCTCCTCAATAATTGTAGTAGTTTATGAGTACCTTTGTGCCAAAATATTAATATGAGCCGCATGAGCTCCTTCACCTATAGCATTAAACTTCCATTCTCCCTGATTACGGTAGAGTTCTCCTACGATTAGAGCTGTCATGCCCGCATAACTATCCGTTAGATTGAACCGGCATAATTCTTTATCATCTTGTGAATTCATCACACGAATATATGCAGACTGGATCATACCGAAATCTTGACCCCGTTGTTCACATTGATAGATATTTACGCATGCAAGAATTCTGTGGACATCCGCAGGAATTTTGTTCAGATCAATCTGAATTTGCTCATCATCGCCTTCGCCTTCCCCGGTAAGGTTATCCCCAGAATGGCGTACAGATCCACAAGGACTCGTTAGGTTATGAAAGCACACTAGATTTTGCATACCGGAAAGCTTCCCATTTGCATCAAGGAGAATTGCAGAAGCATCACAATCAATATTGGGCGCAACCTTTTTGGTACCAAAAAAACCTTTCTTCTCCGTGGACACGGGATCCCAACCTAGGCCAATAGTCATACTTGTTAAACCGATATTCCCTTTGGTTAAATCAATTTTCTGACCTTTCACCAATGAAATTGTCATTTGATACACCTCCTCTCAAGGAAAATCTTACTAATTTCAGTATAAACAGTTTCGCTATTAACAGCAATTTTTGGCGATAATATTTACTTATTTAACTAATATTAATCGATTTTGGCTAATAAAATGTTTACTTTTGTCAGATTATATCAAAAAAATCCTTGCGCTCTCGTGGACATATACTTTTAATAAATATAAAAAGAACCGCTAACACTCTAGCGGTCCTTAAGACTTACTTCATTTTGTTAGAGACCGAATTCTCCTGGATTGAGACTAAGAACATTACAGATATCACGAACAGCGGCTTTTTCTTGATCATCAAAATCTCCGTCTGCTGCACCTACAGCGCAACATACGCCAACAATGACGCGTCCTACGTCTGGTTTTGTTTTGAATTTCCCAATGACTCGAAGTGCCTCTTGCTTTCCGACCATGACATCAAAATCCATATTTCCAGCATAATGATTAAAACGTTCGATGACTTCACTCATATTAAATACATTCAGTTCAGAACTTCTTCCTAAGTAAGCTGCCATTTTTTGTTTTTCTGAAGCATCAATCGTACCATCTGCTACAGATACAACTGCACAGCCTGCCACAATAGCTTCCATCAGATCTTTACTCTTGAATTTTTTGACTCCATCTGAAATATTACCTTTTGTTCTTGATAACCAATTCGAGAATGAACCTAGTGTACCCATATAACATTCCTCCAACTTTTTATTGTGTGTTCTATTTAATGATAGATTTACTTCTAGCTTCTTTCAACCATGCTGGAAACTCAGCTAGCAAAGAATCATATAACTCCCCATCCGACAAAGTCCCCATATCTCTGACTTGGAAGAAATTAGCGTTATCTATGAATCTACCCTCCATATCGTCCAGTTCCTTCAAAAATGTAAACTGTTCATCCCCAACACCAACAAATTGAAAGAAAACACCCAGCCTAGAAGCTAGAGTAATAATGTCTTTGGTTTCGGCATAGTCTTGACAGTTCCCATCTGTTATAAAAATGATATATACCGGTTCTTGGTGCTGATATTTTGAAGTGTCCACTATCCTTTCTGACTTCAACCCCAAAAAACCACTTTTCTTTGTAGTAAAAGCACCAGGGAAATAGTATTCTACAATTCTACGGATTACACCCGAATATCGAGTGCCACCTTCGAGTTCATATTTCGAATATATTTCTCGATTTACGAATTCATAAAAGTTCTCCTTCTGAATCTCCCCCACTGTATAGTCTTTGACTCCAAATAGAAATACATCTGCCGCTTGATTATCATCAAAATTCATGCCCAAAGCTAATGTCTGTTCTGTTACAGCCTGAACTGTGCCTCGTTTATATAAGTTAGTCATCGATGCTGAAATGTCTAGAGCCAGCCCTACACGTGCCGTAACGCCATTTAAGCCTTTTTTGCTTAACGTAATCGTAGCTTTCTTAGATAAATCAATTAGCTTTTCTTCTGCTTTTTTTCGCAGATCAATACTCATAGGATCCCTCCTTCAGCAAAGTGAGTTCCTCTATAGTGTATACATATAAGAATAATTTGACAATTTCTCTTAAAATATTTAATTTTTTTACTAAAAAAAAAGATATAATGCATGAACGTGTCAATGCGCTATACGTCAAGTTCGGTCTCCTGCAACTAGAACAAGCCCATTCCATTTGATCCTTCTATTTACTCATCAATAAAAAAACACCTCAGAGTTCATCTCTGAGGTGTCGGCAGGTCAAGTATTCAGCCGTAATTCATAAAAATATTGTACAATGGGATGCTTTAACTTCATCTGCTCGGACATATTGATAAGCCGCTTTTTCCCCACTCGCCTATCGATTAAAGCCAAAATATTGAATAAGATGTCCTTACTCTCCATGCTGTCATCTATAGAAGTAGACAGGAACGCCGTGGCTACCCCTATAAAATTCGATCTGCTTAATATAGCTTGAGCTGACATGATTTCTTTTGCATACTCGGTGATTTTGCGATTTCTTGCAATGACTTTTAGACGATCCTCCGGAACGACTCCCTTTGTGTCTAATCTAATAGCTTCGATTTCTTCAGGATAAATTGGAAGTTGGATATCTGGATCATTTTTAATTTCCAGCTCCGTCTGGTACCACTTCATGAAGTTTGTGCTGTCATTCATATTGAGAATCTTCTTTTTATCTACTGCAATATAACAAATGCCTGCTTTATCAGGTAAGTAACGGTAACTAGATGAAAGATACTCCACCCGTCCCTCTAATGCAGGCGCACGAAAACTCTCCAGTTGTTGCTTCAGTTTACTCCAGGACATGGTTCCTCCTATACTTGTAAAGCTTACATGCTTGTAGACTCTGTCAGGGTATAATACTAATTGTAGACTAATCTAGAATAACCTTAAAAACATTTTTTTTACATATTATCTTTTTCCGTGGTTATTTTATAGGCATTACTTCAATAGACAATTATTTCTTTAGGCTTATCCATACAACTAGCTATCTACTTTGTAGGGCGCACACTAAAATTATGAGTATTTAGATTTTAGTGGCTGATTCCCAAAGATAAGGGGAAGTTATTATTTCTTTACGTACATAATCGTCTCGGTATAATAAGGGTCGTCTACTTCGTCCGCATTCAAATTCATCAGGCTCGCTGTAACTGAAAATGAAGCTGTTGTATATGTGACATTGAGGTCAAGGTCACCGGTGGTAATCGCAGTTTTTTGCAAATCATAAGGTCTGTTCGCGTACTTTGTAGCATATTGCGCCTGAACATCTTCGTCCGAATTCCACAAGAAGTCAGGCGTTACGGCACCTTTGTTATATATCTTTTCGAGGTAGACTTTATCCTTTTTGTAGGCAGACAAAGCTGCATCGTAATCATCGGGATGATGATCGAATAAGAAATCAACCTCGCTCAATGTTCCTCTCTTAAAAATGTAATTCATACCGCCTTTAATACCATTCGAGAGTGTTACATCATCGTACATCAGGTAAGCATCGCCGTTCTTATCTTGGCTACCTTCGAGTAGTTTGCCCTTCTCCATTTTCTTCACCTGATTGTAGGTCATTCCGAAGCTCACTTGGAAATAACGATCGACCACCGCGGGCTTGCCAATCTGAATAACTTGGTTCAATTTATCATATACCGCAGCGATCTTTATCGTGTCGGTTATGAATGATAGGGGTACGTACACCGTGCCACCGATCATTTTTGGAGAGAGCGTCAATTTCTTTTTCTTCTCGTTGACGAATACGAATTTACTCCCAACTGTGAATTTAATGGTGACACCTGCACTCTTGAGCATGTACATCTTCCCTTTAGCGCTATATGAGGCCGTGTATCCGAGTGCTCCAAAAACAGATTTATATGGTACGTACACACCCATCTTATCTACAACAGGCCTACTCTCAGCTATAATACGCTGACCATTAATGAACAATGGAAGATCTGCTTTCCCCGTGGCAGCTGCTGGTAGTGCCCACGAGACAAATAGAATTAGAGCGAGTAGTAAGGGTACAAATTTTTTCATAGTCAAGCCTCCTAAATATACAAACTGAATTATAACTAAAACTGAACACTGCTTAAAGTCATCTCATTCTCAACTTAAAATATCTGCATCCGTCCTCCGAGTCTTCTATTAAAGTAAGTTTAGTTAACTTTTCCCATTTTCTTATCATAGCACTAAACAACCTAAATCCTCTCATTAATATTACAATTTAAGCGAGTACGCCGATTTCTTGAAATACATATACTTAATAGAATTTTCCCATCTTAATCATATGGATTCTAGCATATATAACATTCGTCTTTTAATATAGACTTATCATTTCAAGCAGATTATAATAACAAATACATCGCAGAAAACGAACATTAAGGGGTTATACATGACTAATTATAAGCAAATATTTCAAGGTACAGCTTTTACTAGCAAATCGCACACCGAAATTCAGATTCTAAAAGACTATCTTTTTTGTATCAATGAAGACGGGATGATTGAACAGATTGTCTCACCCGAAGACTCGAACTATCAACCTCTGATGGATACTTATCAAGGTACCCACCGTTTTCATCCATTAGCGGAAGGGCAGTATTTCTTGCCGGGTTTCGTCGATTTGCATGTTCATGCGCCGCAATGGGCTCAGTCTGGGACTGCTTTAGACATCCCCCTTTACGACTGGCTGAATACCTATACATTTCCGCTGGAATCTAAATTTTCAGATCTAGATTTTGCACAAAAGGTCTATGATGATGTGGTAAGCACTTTACTCGCCAACGGAACAACTACTGCCTTATATTTTGCAACGGTACATAAAGAAGCAAGTATATTGTTAGCTGAGATTTGTGCCGCCAAAGGCCAACGTGGACTAGTGGGAAAAGTGGTTATGGATGATCCCGAGCAGACACCAGACAACTACCGTGATGCAGACACCCACACAGCATTAGTGGAGACGGAAGAGTTTATTATCGCTGTCAAAGATCTAGCCAAGTCCACCAAACAAGGCGTGTATCCGGTCGTGACACCAAGATTCATTCCAAGCTGTACGGATCAAGCACTAGAAGGGTTAGGACAACTGGCTGAAAAATATGATACTTATGTTCAGTCACACTGCAGCGAAAGTGATTGGGCTCATTCCTATGTACAAGATCGTTATCAAAAAAACGATGCCTTTGCTCTGCATGATTTTGGACTGTTACGGGACAAGTCCGTCATGGCGCATTGCAATTTTTTATCCGATGAAGATGCTGACTTGTTTGTGGAGACGGGAACCGCTATTGCTCATTGCCCGATATCCAATGCGTATTTTGCTAATAGTGTCCTACCTCTCGCTCATTTTCATGCCAAAGGGGTAGAGATTGGACTTGGCTCAGATATCTCCGGAGGTTTCTCGCCCAGTCTATTCGATAACATCAGGCAGACTGTCATGTCCTCTCGAATGCTAGAAGATGGCGTAGATACCTCCCTTTCTGCTGAAGATCGCGGCGTACCGAAATCTCGTGTAACGCTTCATGAAGCATTCTATCTGGCTACGGCTGGCGGCGGTGAAAGTCTAAGCTTGTTTATCGGCCGCATTCAAGAGAACTATGCATGGGATGTCCAAGTGATTGATACGAGACTCCCTTCCGCCAAAATGCCCATCTTCCATGGTGATGAAGACTTACATGATATTTTCCAAAAGATCATCTATCTTGCACGGCCCGAACATATCCGCGAAGTCTGGGTTCAGGGCGAGAAGGTGCATTCACGTTAAGCGCACAAAAAGGTCAGAAGAATCGAATTAAAGCCCTTGAGCCCCCATCTTCTAAGGAAGATGAGGGCTATTTTTTGCGTAGCGTAGAGATGATAAAGAAATAATGTGGATTACATTAATGAAGAAATAATTATACTAGATTTCTGCTTAGCATACATATGTATTGAAACTAAATAGCCCTTCTCCAATTGAATTGATATTAACTGAAATATACTGTAACGTTGTTTTAACTTATATACGATTCCCGGTTCAACTATATAGGAGGTTGAAATAATGAAAAATCCTCTGAAGTGGATAAAAGTTCGACTAAATCTTAGAGATAATCCGTTTAATATCTTTTATTGGATACTGCTAATATTTTTTGTATATGTTTTGGTAGGTATCTATGGAATGAGCTGGTCATATCTACCTTCCTTTGATTGAGCAAACTGCCACAGACGTTGATTTAATTACCAAAATGAAAAAGGGTTTCTTAAGATCACTTTGCAGTTGAGGATACACATCATGATAAAAACCTTCATCCGTGTAGACTAAGTAGTCCGTATTATTAGTCTTCTTTTTAATCCATAATGCAATCTTGTTTAGATTATCCATATCCATTTTGAAGGATCCAATCATTTTACAATTATTTTTTAGAACACCATGAATGAATTTCTGCGTTATAAGCTGTGTATTTAAATGATGTTGGAAGTTAATTCAAACGTATAATATTGTACCTCATACCTAGCAGCAGGATTCCTGTTAGTATAAAAATCCCAGCAAGCCTAAGCCCACCTGTAATCATTGTTTTCTCGGAAGAAGTCCATTTTCTTTTCATTGTCCCACTCCTTACAACAGATTTTAAAATTCCATCTATCTGTATACAAAATATAAAATCTACTTGAGGTTCCCTCTAGCCTTTGTAAGCGAATACTCTCCATCCGGGCCACCCCAAATTCTTAAGGATTCATGACTTAGAACAGCTTCATATCTGAATCTGCTGCAATATTTTTCCGTCTTGGGAACGAGCCGTAACCGTAGCACCTGTAATTTCTACTCCTTTAGCTATTAAAAACCAGAACTTTTCACCCTGGTTATTAACAATAATTTTTGCTGTATACTTCTTACCGCTAGTAGTATCTACAAGTATGTCTACGATTTGTGTGTCTAGGATTTCCCCATAGAGAACGCCTTTGTAATTAGGAAATTCATTTCTTAAATCACTATATGACAATCCTATTTTATAATCCTTCGGGGATACCATAGTTGACCCACTAATTAAGTGCCAACCCAACACGTCTTTCTTTAGACTCGCAATCCCAAAAGAATCTTCGGGTGCTATACCCCATTGATAAAACGCAATAGCTTGATTGCTATTTAATGTTTCAATATGAACTAACTTGGTCATTGGCTGGTTCAGAGAAAATACAACCTTTTCAATTTCTTTGGTATTGTCTTTAAATCCTTGAATTAGTAAATATATAATAATTAATGCTACCGCGAGGGAACAAAATCCGGTAATTCTCCATTTCTTCGACAAAAAAACAACTCCCTATAATAAACGTTTTTAGATTAGAACTGGTGTGATCTGCACTAATATAACGTTTTATATTTTTGGAAGTTGCTTTATAGAACAAATTAATTACTAAAATAATTATGACAATCTTCTCCAACTAAGCTTCCCCATCATGTTCCTTACTCGCAAACTCACTCAATAACGTACGAACTTCACCTGATGACTTTGCGTTCATTAAGCTGTTTCTCAATTCGCTTGCCCCTCGAAATCCACGGACATATATTTTGAAGAACCTGGAGAGAGGTCTGAACGAACGTGGTTCCTGCGTAGAATATTGATCGTGAAGATCCAGATGAAGCCTAAGCAGATCAAGCAGTTCTTCACTACTATGATCCTTTGGCTCCCGTTCAAACGCAAATGGGTTCTGAAAAATTCCGCGACCAATCATAATTCCATCCACACGATATTGCTCAGCTAGCTTCAGGCCCGTCTCCCGATCAGGGATATCCCCATTAATGGTCAGAAGTGTATCAGGAGCCACTTCATCACGAAGTTTCTTAATTTCGGAAATCAGCTCCCAGTGGGCATCCACTTTACTCATTTCCTCTCTGGTGCGCAGATGAATCGACAGATTCACAATATCTTGCTGCAAAATATGAGTTAACCAGTCACGCCATTCATCGATTTCGCTGAAACCGAGTCTAGTTTTCACACTGACCGGCAGTCCTCCCGCTTTTGCGGCTTGAATAATATCTGCTGCGAGATCGGGGCGACAGATTAGACCGCTACCCTTCCCATTCTCTGCTACATTGGCTACAGGACATCCCATATTAATATCGATGCCTTTAAATCCTTCTTTCGCCATACCGATGCTCATCTGCCGAAAATATTCTGGCTTGTCTCCCCAGATATGCGCTACGATGGGCTGTTCATCCTCTGTGAAAGCCAACCGCCCGCGCACACTGTGGTTCCCCTCCGGGTGACAATAACTCTCTGTATTCGCAAACTCCGTAAAAAACACATCCGGCTTCCCCGCTTCACTAACGACATGGCGAAACACAACATCCGTCACATCTTCCATCGGCGCCAGTATAAAAAAAGGACGTGGCAAGTCACGCCAAAAATTATTCGTCATCTCAAAAACCTCCATGTAAATACCAGGACATTCTTTTAGCCTGTGTTGGTACAATCACTAAACATAACGTATATCATACCATTAGTTGTACTTCATTAAAAATAAATACTTAGATATACTTAGATATACTTAATTCCATATTTCATTCATATTAATATGTACTATTCAACTCTGGAATACTTCCCCCACTCTTTCAACTCAATTATAGTTCGCAGATTAATCATGTACTCTCATACAATTAAGCTCTACTAAATCTTGACCAGCCGACGATCTAATACTTTTCCTAATACGCTAATTAACAAAGCCGCAGGTCTCTGAACATAGTACACCCTACCATATCGCATTCCCTATCTTAACTATGATGCAATACATGATTCAGTTTTTCCGGGTTCCTTACAAAATACAGATGGCGTAATAAATCCCCCTCGACATGCATAAGTACAACGGTCTCAACACCCTGGGTTGTTTGAATCACAACTCCTGTTTGGCCGTTTAGTTCTCTTATAGCCACTTGTATACCTTCTTCTTCGTGCGCAGACTTACGAACAAGGCCAAGAAGGAAGCGGGTGACGAGATCACGTGATGTAATAGGATGTACAGCGGCAGATACTTTGCCCCCTCCATCAGACACCAATACAACATCTTCTGCCAGCATAGATACAACTGCATTTACATTGTTCTGTTCGAGAGCTGTAATGAATCGGTGGACCCATGCTTCACTTGCTACATCCCCATGAATCTGCTGTTCGTTAGTTATTCCTATTTTTACCTTTGCGCGGCTTAGCATCTTGCGGCAATTGGTTTCACTTTTGTTGATCATCTCTGCAATGTCGCTGTATTCAAAACCGAATGCCTCCCTTAGCACGAAAACCGCCCGTTCTAATAGAGATAACCTTTCCAGTAGCACAAGCATCGAATAAAACAACATCTCTTTACGTACGACGAATTCAAAGGACTCATCATTTGAAGTAAGAATGGGTTCAGGAAGCCATGGTCCGAAATATTGTTCTCGCTTCTTACGAGCGGATTTGAGCAGATCCCAACAGCGATGAGTTACCATTTTGCATAAATATGCTTTCGGCTCAACCACAAGCTCCAGATCCACCTCATATATCTTCAAAAATACGTCCTGCACAACATCTTCCGCATCGGAAGTCGATCCAGTTAGTTGGTAGGCAAGCGTAAACAGCAAGCCTTTATACTGCTCATATAACTCTTGCACACCACCATCTCCATTCATACCGAAATATCATCTGTCTTTACTTTAACAGGCTTGCTGAATTCCATGTGAATTTTCTCAGACCCCTTCCGAGCTTACCCGTAAAAATAAAATGGAATCCGCATATCTGTGTCCATGCCATTCCCTGATTCGGTCCTAGACCAAAGCAAAAGAAATCCATATATCTTTTATGCTCCGGGGCTGGACGACCTTCAAGATCGGCCAATACAATTTTTGCAAGCCTTGTAGCTTGAGCAATGGCTTCCTTACACGTCTTTCCATCCGTCTGCCCACTAGCTGAATCTACGATTCTTGCGCAGTCTCCTATACTGTATACTCCACAAGCACCCTCTACACGGTAGTTTGTATCAACAATCAGGTGCCCATCCAAAGTGATGGGTAGCCCAAAGTTTCGTAGCATAGGATTAGGCAATAGCCCCAGCGTCCAAATACATAGGCCAACAGGTATCTTTTTGCCACTAGACAAGGTGAGAACTCCCTCATTTTCCTGTACTATTTTAACGTCGTGCGTCACCGTTACCCCACTAGTTCGAAGAGAACGTTCTAAGATGAGCCCCACTTTAGACGGACCAGCCGGAAATAGACTCTTGTTCGAGTTAAATAGATGTATCCTTACCCTACTCGGGTCAAGTCCTATACTTTCGGCCTCTTTACTTACGTAATGAGCCAATTCGGCAGCGGTCTCCATACCGCTTATACCTGCACCACCAATGGCAATGGTCATTAATCGCTGACGCTCGGTGGCGTCTGTCTCAATGAAAGCTTTCTTTAAGTTCGCATGCCACGTTTCCTTGATTGTATGTGAGGCGTCCAAACTCGCCAATGCAATCCCTCCTTGGGCAATGTCTGGTTGCCGCACGATACTGCCTATCGCAACAACAATCATGTCATAATGCATCGATTTCAATTTTCCTGCACCATCTTGGTAGTTCAACTTCTTATCAACGGATTCGATGTTCTTTGCGGTACCTTGAATGAATTCAACATCTTCAGGAAATAGCTTGGTCAAAGGAATCCTAATATCCTCGTTCGTAACCGCTGGCTTAAAGAGCAATACTTTACGAGTGTGAAATGGATTTTGGTCCATTACAATAATTCGAAGAGCGTGTTTATTTGCTTTGCCCTCAAATGTTTTTCGAATCGCTTTAATGGCATGAATACCCGCATATCCTCCCCCAACGACTATACAGATCCGTTCTTTCATTACAATCACCCCTATTGGTTTTGCACATATGACGAGAATAGGATGATATTTGTGACATCAGAGACTTAATGGATACATTTCTAGATAGGCAAACGCTAAACCGCAGAATGCCTTTGGACAATTATAAAAGAGGACACCCTCATGGGGCTGTAGAATTAAAGAGATAATACTACTGTGTTCAGGTAAAGGAGGATGATTATGCATATTGAAGTGGCGAGGGAACGGATTGAGAGGTATATTGAGGCCTACAATTCTTTTAATGTGGAAGGTATGGTTAACCTCTTACATAAGGATATCCTGTTCAGGAACTTTTCCGATGGAGCACTTAATTTGGAGACGCAGGGAATAGAGAAATTTAGGGAGCTGGCA
Source organism: Paenibacillus shirakamiensis (assembly GCF_017874255.1). Lineage (GTDB taxonomy): Bacteria > Bacillota > Bacilli > Paenibacillales > Paenibacillaceae > Fontibacillus > Fontibacillus shirakamiensis. The sequence continues at coordinate 506,994 of NZ_JAGGLD010000002.1, forward strand.
GAGAGTTCCGCACAGATGTTTTCCAGTCGTCATCAGACAATTGTTGACTATAAGTCAGTTGATGACAGAATCGAAGTTCAAATTAATTACGAAGGAAGACTAGCTGTTGATTTGCCTAGTGGATTAAAAGCTGGGGAGACAATGCAACTACATGGGAAGTCCATATTTGAGCTTAGAGATGGGAAGATACTACTAATTGAAGATTATAGTTAATTATTAACGGATTAATTGAAACACATGAAGATTGGTTTTGAACTTCGATCTTATAGTATTAAGCTCTTCAACCTTATTTTCCAGTCTATCTAAGAAGTAATACAATTGAACATTAACATCATAAGACTCTTGATATCCTGAACTAAGTTCCCAAGCAGTCTCTTTTCTATAATGTACGGTCGAATTGATTATATTGTCATTTTTAGGTCTAACAATAATATCACCCATATTATATGAATGAGTTGATCCGATACCAAGCAATTGCGTAACTTCATGTACACAGTAAACAATACGGAGCTTTACATTTCAGATCAAGTACTTATCCAGAGAAATCTATTATTTGGTGTAAGAAAAAGCCCTTTTCACACAATATGTTCTCAATTCTTCTATCCGACAAACTTATCATCTAAGGAATTCTATCTCAAAAATTTCATATATGCTATTGTTCATATTGTCATAGTGCCTATTAAACTATATCTACCAATCTTAATATTTAAATTGCTTATATAGGAAAAGCAACGAACATTACCAACGAAAATTTCTCTACTTAGTCTTTATAATATATTTATTATTTTTCGAAAAATTTAATATTGCCTTAATTGTAGTTATGCTAGTTATTATGCATCCTAATGCAGCTGTAGGTCTAACCTCCCACATTCCATTGATTTGCTTTTTTTTCTACGTCCAGCTATATTTCGTATATCACCAACAGCAAGTGAAATATTTTTTTAAAGGTATGTTTTATATAAGGAACTGAAATCATATTATTTATCAGCTTACCTAAAATACCGCCCTTAATTAATTAATTTTTTAAAAACAAGAAGCGGGATTTACCCGCTCCGTTCTTGTATACGCTAATACACCTCAACTATTAGTCTCTACTGACCAACTGTATGCAACACATGGCTTGAGTGTTCATTAACGAATTCATTTCAAATTAAAATATGGATTCACTTTTGTGATCCAGTAACTTAGCTAAAATTAAACTTTTAAGTTCACTATCTGGATTCTGTTCAACTTCATTTTTTATATTATCTATGATTTCATCTATATCAGTATTATTACTTCGCAAGAATAGTAACTTATCTATATTAGCTTCAATTTCCTCTTCGAAAGCAACAATATATTTTGAAACAATTTTTGATTTTTCACCGACAAAGTATTTTATATTATTATCATTTTCAGAATGACTGAAGATATGGTCAACAAACAATCTAGTTAATTCAGGATAATCTAAATGTAGATTATTCATTGTCGAACGACAATCGTGTGAATAGTATAGACCTTCTTTCGTTCCTTCAATCAGTATCTCTTCTACCAATGTAACTTTCATTTCGTCAGAAACATTATTCAGCCAATTTTCTTTCGGCATAGTTTTAAATACGCTTATTGCCCGATTTCCTCTATTAAAATCGTAACCAAATACGTTTTCAGTTATTAATTTTAGCCAGTACTCATACAAACTTTTTTCGTTTAATAGTATTAACACATCTCTTAAATTTGGTTCCATGTAATTTTCTAAAGTAAAGCTCTTACTGCACGCTCTTCCAAGCATTTTTTTAAAATCAACTGAACAATTATCGTTTTGGAGTAGCATTTTTACAATTTCATACCGTATATCTCTCTTATCAAAACCAAGATTAAATTCACTGAAATTGGTTAAAATTGAACCGATATTCTCTATATACTGAGGCGCTTGTAGTCTCTCTGATAAAATAATATTTATCCAAGTGTTGATGCTGTTAATTTCACTCGACTTTAAATTAGTATCCAATTTACTTATAATTTTTTCAATGCTTGTATCGGATAAGACCCTTAAAATATCAATATTAATTTCAAATAAAATTAGAAGTTCTCCTTCATACTGGTCCTTATCAATGAATTCAGATACATATTGTCCATATTCAGCGACATTGTTAACTGATAAGGCTAGGAACCTTAAAGCATTAGTTTTTTGAATTGGTGAATTTGGTGCTTTAATCGTTGCGCTCAGCAATTTGAAAAAAGGATCTATAGCTTTTCTTTGGAATCTATCCAGCTTTTCGCATATAATGACCTTCATTCTTGATGCATCAACAACCGGAAAAAAAGTTCTTTCCTCCATTTCAGCAATTAGATTTCTCATATGTTTGAATCCAAATAGAACAGGTTTTGATGCTAATATATCGATAACCGAAGAATATATATCACGAGCTTTTTCTGGAGAGCATATAAAATTGCTTGGATGCGCACAATCATTTCTAGTATCTAAACAACGTTGTAGTTCCTTTAATTCACTATTATTTAACATATCAATTTCTTCAGTTGCACATTGTTCAAATAAATATTTCTCGTATACTTCGAGCGACCTCTTTCTACGCTCAATCTCATTATCTAGATTTCTATAGCTTGGATCGCTCCCTGCCAATGCTTTTACTTTTTTATGTAAGTCGTATACTCCAGCTATAACACTCATAATAACGCAAGCCCTATAAGAGCCTCCCATATAGCATTTTAGTGCCTCTTTCAAATAATCTTTTATTTCATTATCGTATACATTATTCAAAAGGTCTTCCATGTCTCTCAACATTCTGTCATCTCCTAAAAGTGCTAACTAAGCTAGACTCAGTATTCGACATATTTCCGTATTTCCCCTTTTATTCTCGAATATTCAATTTGTCCATTCATAAAAATAGAGATCAGAGCTTCAGCCCTGACCTCTCTAGCCCACCAAATCTCCCAAAAGCAGTACTGATAATGATTCGATGACTTATAAGTGAACTTTTCACATCTCATTTTTTCGAATCATCAAAATGACCGACTCCACATGCACCGTATGCGGGAACATATCCACCGGTTGCACCTCCACCGTACGATACCCGCCATCCTCTAGTACCCGCAAGTCCCGGGCCAAGGTCGAAGGATTGCAGCTTACATACACCACGCGCTCTGGCTTCATCTCTAGGATCGTATTCAATAGTTGTTCGTCGCAGCCTTTGCGAGGGGGATCGACGACGATGACATCGGCTTCGATGCCCTGCTCTTTCCAGCGAGGGATGACGACTTCGGAGGCACCGACTTCAAACTTCACATTACGCATATCGTTAAGCTGTGCATTGATTCTTGCATCGTCGATCGCTTCCTTCACGATCTCTACGCCATAGACCTGATCTGCATGCTGGGCGAGGAAAAGCGAAATCGTACCGATCCCGCAATACGCATCAATTACGGTCTCTTTTCCTGTGAGTCCCGCATATTCCACTGTCTTCCCGTACAGCACTTCAGTCTGAACTGGATTCACCTGATAAAAGGATCTCGCCGAAATCGCAAACTGCACATCGCCAATATAATCATATATAACGTCACGGCCCCACAGGACCCGGGTCTCATCTCCAAAAATCACATTGGTCTTCTTCGTATTTATGTTCTGACAGATGCTTACGACATGGGGGATTTGCTCTCGAATTAAGCCAATCCATGCATCAGCATGCGGAATATCGCGGCCATTGGTCACGAGAACGAGCATCATCTCACCTGTGTGAAACGCCTTTTTCACCACAACATGTCGAAGCAGACCTTTACCCGTCTCTTCGTTGTAGGCGCTGATATCTAGCGTTCGGCCAATCTCTTTGACCCGATTGACTATGTCATCGTTGTGCTCGTGCTGTATGAGACATGTCTCCATATCGACAATGCGGTGGCTGCCTTTTGCATAAAAACCACCTACCAATCCCCCATCCACCACACCTATAGGCACCTGCGCCTTATTGCGGTAACGCCAAGGCTCACTCATGCCGAGCGTAGGTAATACAGTAATGCCTTCTAGCTTCCCAATCCGCTCCAAAGCATCCACAACATGCTGCCGCTTCCAAGCCAACTGTCCAGCATAGCTCATATGCTGTAATTGGCATCCACCACATTGATCGTAGATCGCACATGGCGCATCTACACGATCTGGACTAGCCTGAGTGACATCCAAAAGTTTGGCATAACCATATTGTTTCTTAGTCTTTAGTACCCGCACTTTTGCTTTCTCGCCGGGTAGGGCCCCGGGAATGAACAATGTGTACCCCTCTGCTCGTCCCACACCTTCCCCATCATGGTTCATACCAATTACGTCCACAATAAGTTCATCATTTTTTGCCACAGGGAGTCCTTCGATTACTGCAGAAGTAACCCGGTCTGACAGTTCTGCATGTCTACGTTGACCCGAATTACGCGTGCTACCCGTTCCTCTAGAATCTCGCTTTGAAGGCTTCCGCCCGGAGCCTTTGGTATGTAGCGGACGACTTGCACTTGCACTTGCACTTGCACTTGCACTTACATTAGTGCTGTCCTTTGCACTTCCTAGAGTTCTTTCACCGCTCCCGTTACCCATCTCCCTACTTACCCTTCTCACTTTATCCGTTCCACTTCCAGACGACCTGCGCCGGTCTTTGCTTCCTACCGATGCATCGCCAAGGCGATTACGAGTACGTTCCCGATTCTGCCCCTCACTACTGACTTTGCGCGTATTTTTGCCCGTAAAACCTGAAGGACTATGCTCTTCCTTCCGCAAATCACTTCTACGGTTACGATCTTCATTACGATTACCATTACGATTACCATTACCATTCCCGTTTCCATTCCCTGTCCCATTACCATTAAGATATCGTGAATCCTCATGGCTACTCACACGTCTACCCTTATCCAAACTGGTCTTAGACTTATCCGATCTTGGCTTAGTTGTATTCAAATCGCTCATTCTTCCAGAAGATTGAGCTTTACTTTTCCTAGATTCATTGGACATATCATGATTCATTCTTCTTCCACTACTGCTGTCCACACGACCCGTACTATGATTACGATCCGTTCGCCCGTCGCGACGATTCATGTCCTTCACTTCTTTCCTCAAAATGCTAAATCTATCGCTCTAATAAAACGAAAGAAAGAACATCCACCCCGCGCCCTAATGAGCCGCAGAATAGCGTTCTCTTTCATGAAAATTCATTGTTATAGGAAGATACTATTTCTATTAATACAAGCCATTTACTATTTATATCATGAAGTAACTAATTTAAATTAAAGCAATGCTATCCATGAATCTCAAGTTCATTGTATACCTATTCATAGCAAATTACTTAGAACTCAGCCGAATTACTAACATCCATTGATAAAATAACACACTTCCATCTTATACCCTTACGTACTCTTACATCCCTATTTCCTTGCAAAAAATCCTTAGGTTCGAGGGTAGAATCTCGAACAATCCCGGCAGCTCGCCTCCGAGCTCGCCGTCCAGGTTCAGCTGCACCCGCCCCGGCGAAGTCACTTCCATCCGCTTCGTCTTGAAATAGACGACATGCGGATCGCTGAAGTGCTCGCCTCGGAGCGCGAGCGTAAGCAATCTCAGGAATTCCCCGAGATTGCATTTCTTCACGGCGATGACGTCAAGCATGCCGTCATCGATGCGGGCTCCCGGCGCCAAGCGCTCGAAGCCGCCAATGCTGTTGCTGTTCGCAATTAGGAACAGCATGAACTCGCCATGCAGCTGCGCACGACCTTCGGCTTTAATGACGAGTTCGGTCGGTGACAGACTTGCCACTTTCTCGATCCCCTTCATATAATAAGCCAACTGACCAATCATGGTCTTGAGCCGGCTCGGTACTTCATAAGTCAGCTCTGTTAAGGAGCCTCCCCCGGCAATGTTGATAAAATAACGATCGTTCGCCTTCCCGACATCGATCGGGCGGGTATGATTCTGGATTACCAGATCACAATACTCTTCCCACTTTTTCGGAATACCCATGGCACGGGCAAAATCATTCGTCGTTCCCAGCGGAAATAACCCTAGTGGAGGCAAGTTATCTTTGCCTGCCATCCCGTTCACGACCTCATTCAGCGTCCCATCTCCGCCCGCAGCAATGATAATATCGTAACCGCGAGCAACCGCATGAGCAGCTTCCCGAGTTGCATCACCTTCGCCGCTTGTTGCGAAGCAGGAGGTCTCGATACCGCCTCGGTCCAGCCGATGCAGTACATCAGGAAGTAGACGCCGCATTTCCTCCCGTCCAGAGGACGGATTGTAGATCAGTCTGGCTCTCTTCATATATAGTTACGCCACCCGTTTTATGAGAATGTCAATGATTTCATTATAGCCATGATCTGCCTATGAATCCACTGCGAAAGCAGAGGGTGCGGCAGCAGAGCTTGTCCCGAATAGCGGTATGTTAACCCTTCAAGTCTTGCGGGAATTGTTTTTTTCGTAAAATAACCTTCACTTAAGAACACTGGAGCGACTAACACCTCCATGCCTCTTTCTTGTTGCCAGTAGCTCACTTTCGATCTTACACTGTCGGGATTCAGCAGAGCATAGTCCGTATGCAGCATTCCACTGACGTCCTGCACATGTGCAGCCAGTCCCAGCATGCCTTGCTCCCAGCGTTGACGGAAGCCTTCGTGCACACTGCCATGGGCCACCAACAATATCACTTCCCGATCTGACTGAACGGACAGAGGAGCAAGCTTACTCCACACCATCCGAGCTACCTCCAGATCATCATCCATAGGTACACCAAAATGTATTCGAGCATCGACCCGAAAGCGTTCCAAATCTGTCTCTTTGTCTGGCACTGGCTTCACACCAAGAGCCCAAGCAATTTCATCTACATGTGTACTGCCTGAAGAGACGAACAACGGAATCACGAGGATATCCGTCATGCCCAACGCTTCCAGTGCATCGATCCCACTTTGAATTCCGCGTCCTCCCTGAACCTCAAGAAACGAAGCTATTACCGGCACCCCCGCCGGCAATTTCAGCTCCGCTACTGAAGCGTCCACCAGATGCATCCATGATGCGTCTGGTGAACCATGACTTATAACCAATACACCTGAGTTCATACCTTAACGTCCCAAGCGTTCCAAAGACATTTTATAACCATCATTACCATAATTAAGACATCTCTTCACCCGAGAAATGGTAGCCGTACTTGCTCCAGTCTCCGCTTCGATCTGATTATATGTGCACCCTTTGCCTAGCATACGAGCAACTTCAAGACGCTGTGAGAGTGATTGAATCTCGTTCACCGTACAAAGATCATCGAAGAATACATAACATTCCTCTACATTTTTGAGTGTGAGAACGGCTTCAAATAATTGGTCAATACTTTTATCATTCAACTTCTTAAGTTGCACTGATTTATCATCCCCTACTGTTACTGTACCCTCATTGTACTTTGCGGGCCCAACCTTTTCAAGCATTAACGATTTCACGCACTACAGGAGTCCACCGCCCAAATCCGCAATAGCCACCATAATCAGGACATTCGTCTATACCGGTAGTTCGCCTAACGCATACATTGGTATAAGAATTCAGACTATGAAGGCAAAGGAATGTGATTCCCAATGCAACAATATTATTCTCCCCAGCGAAGTGTAATTCCTCCGGGGTATCCATACGGGGCACCTTATCCCGGACTTGGGGCGAGCACCTCATCCCTTGTTCCCCTTGCCCCAGCCGCAGTAGCCCCTGTAGCCGCCGAAGCCACTTCACTTGTTGCACCTGCTGCGGCAGCTGCCAAGACCGGATTCTCTCTCCCGAACATCGGTGCCCTCAAAGGCATCATCGATGGGATGGGCGGAATCGACGGCGTTCTGAACACTATGGGTAAAGTTCAGCAAATGATGCAAGGTGTGCAGCAGTTCGCCCCTATGGCTAAGCTCGTGATGGGCGGCCTTCTCCCAGGTGGTAAAGGCAAGACCAATGCTTCCAAAAATCAAGAACTCGATGAGTATCGCCCTCGCCGCCGTAAGTCTAGATCCAAGAGTGGTGTAGGCACGAAAAAAAGAAAGTCCACTAGTGGCAAACGTCCTGCATCCCGCCGCCCCGCAAGCAAAAAACGCCGCCGGTAATCATCCGGCGGATTTCATTTGAACCACCCGCGCCGATTGAACCACATAATCATGGCCACGGTAAGCACAATCATCCCACCAATAACAAAGAAATAACCGTATTTCAAGCCAAGCTCTGGCATATTCACGAAATTCATTCCGTAGATTCCCGCAATAAGTGTTAGCGGCATAAAGATCGTCGTAATGACTGTGAGGGTCTTCATAATACTATTCATGCGGTTCGAGTTCAGCGAAATATAGGAATCTCTTAAATCAGCCGTCATTTCTCGGTCCGCTTCAATCATGTCTGTTAGCTTGAGCAGATGGTCATAGATATCGGCAAAATAAGCCCTCGGTTCCTTATCCCCTTGAATATGTTCGGAATTGACCACGCGGTACATCAAATCCCGCATCGGAACGATCGTCCGGCGAAGCTTAAGCAAGCGGCTGCGCAGATCAAAGACTTGATTCATCAAATCTTCTACCGACTCGCGGCTCCCCTTTTTCTCCAGTTCATCCAGCTCATCTTCAATAGAGAAGACACAAGGGAAATACAAATCGACCAAATCGTCAATAACAAGATACGCCGCGGACATCGGCCCACGTGCCCAGATTCTCCGTTCATTAGCCCGCCGAACGACTTTCTCCCACGCACTATTCACTTCCGGTAGATCCTTATGATGGTACGTGACCAAATAGTGATGCCCGACGAACAAATCTACTTCTACCGTGTCGAGCGTGAGTGCATCCAAGGAATGGACAACCATAAATTGATAGTCGTCATAGAAATCCAGCTTCGGGCGCTGAAGAACATGCAGACAATCTTCAATCGCCAAGGGATGAAAATGAAATAATGTATCTAACAGATGCGATTCTTCAGGAGTGGGCGCCATAAAATCGGCCCAAATCCAGGCATATTGACCATTCATCAGTTGATCTAGCGGAACATCATGTTCTACTTTATGCTCATAGGTAATCCCTAGTGTACGGATCATATCCTTCCCCCTCTACATTCCTATCGGAATTACAGACGTCCCTCTTTATGCCCCACGCAAAAAGCCAACTGTAACAGTTGGCTTAGCAGACGTACTTCATTACTAGAACAGAATCATAAAGATCAGACCTGCTAACACTGCCACAATCGGAATCGTAATAACCCATGCAATAACAATCCGTCCAGCGAGTCCCCATTTGACAGCAGAGAATCGTTTGGCGGAACCTACACCCAAGATGGCAGAAGTAATCGCATGTGTTGTACTTACCGGCAAGTGAAGCCATGTAGCTGAGAAGATCACGGATGCAGCAGAGATGTCCGCAGCGAATCCATTAATCGGTTCGATTTTAAAAATTTTTGTACCCATCGTCTTGATAATCTTCCAGCCTCCGATGGATGTACCCAAGGCCATAGCCGTTGCCGCTGCAATTTTGACCCATACCGGAACTTCCATTTCCGTTTGGTACTTTGCCGTAACCAAGGCGAAGGTGATGATCCCCATCGCTTTTTGAGCATCGTTCGTTCCGTGCGTGAAGGATTGCAAAGCAGCCGTTACAATCTGCATCGTCCGGAATCCTTTGTTCACGGTGTGTGGACTACGGGAAGCAAAGATCCATTTGAGAATTGTCATGACCACATAACCGATGGCAAAGGCAATTAGAGGGGACAGGACCAGTCCTTCAATAATCGTCTTGAAACCGCTCCAATTCACTTTGTCTGAACCGGCTCCTACATACACGGCACCCGCAAGCGCACCAATCAGTGCATGGGAGGATGAGGAAGGAATGCCGATCCACCATGTGATAAGATTCCATATGATCGCAGCCAGAAGCGTTGCAATTAGAATCTCAAGACCATTATCGAGGTCGGCCGGATTCGCCACACTGCCCCCAATCGTCTTGGCTACTCCTGTGAACAGCATTGCGCCCAAGAAGTTCATGAAAGCTGCCATCAAAATTGCTGTTCTAGGCTTGAGGGCCCTAGTAGAGACTGAGGTGGCTATCGCATTGGCGGTATCATGGAATCCATTGATGAAATCGAATCCAAGCGCCAAGATAATTACAATGAGTATGACGATAAAGCTAGTATCCATGGTCTTATTATTGCACGTACAAGCAATGAGACTACGCGCAATTCAACCTCCTCTTGGGTATATTATGAATTACGCATGATGATCGATTCCAGCATGTTCGCCACGTGCTCACAAGCATCTGTTGTCGTCTCAAGTCGTTCGTAAATTTCTTTTTTCTTAATCAATTCAATAGGATCACTTACTTTTACGAAGAGCTCCTTAATGGCAATACGTAGTAGCTCGTCTCCTTGATTCTCTAGATCATTCAGACGAATGGTGTATTCGCGAATGGCTAGCAGCTTCTTCTGAGATAGTAGACGAATCGCCTTCTGAATCTCATAAGCGGAGGTACGAAGAATTTCGGAGAAATTAATGATGTGTTGATCCGGCTCATTCATGGTATACATGTAGAAACGGGAAGCCGTAGCTTCAAGTCCATCAAGAACGTCATCCAGCGTGGTTGTCAGATTCATGATGTCATCGCGCTCAATTGGCGTAATGAACGTCTTGTTCAGTTCAATAATAATCGTGTGCGTGAAGCTATCACAACGACTCTCGAGCACCTTCATTTCTTTGGCGAAGGTCTCCACGTCCTTCAAATTCGACACCTGATCGGCAAAATAATCAGCAGCTTGAACTACTGTATCCGCCATATTCTCTAAGGTTTGGAAAAAGATATCTTTCTTTTTCACTCGCATGTGATATCCCCTTTTCTGAAAATCTTCTGTCTACTACAGTATGATTCCTGTGACAACCCTTGTTATCTTACCATAACTAATCATCCGATTGTAAAGGAATTGTAAAGACAAAAACCTAACTTTTTTACATAGTATTTGTTATCAATACCCTAATCTTTCCATTGTTATTCTTATAGCTCCCAATTCTTACAAATCCCGTTTATATTTAGGGAATCATCTGAACATGACTCTCAAAACTCGGAGTGTTCGGCACGATATTGAAATAGGTCTGTCCCGGATAAAAAGGGACCTCCTTGCCATCCTTCATAAAGCGAATGATATCATTCTTCTTATGAACCCATTCACCGCGAATGACCTTACCCCGCTGGAAAAGAAGAGCCTTTCCCCCAGACTCCATATCCACACTTAGGCGACCGACGTTGTCGAGTGTTTTATGATTCGCTCCGAGGACCACTATATTCATAGCTGTGAGCTGCTTTCCGCTATCCAAATCCTTATGAGGCTGACCATTGATGAAGCGAGCATACATATGGGTTGAAGCATTATGCCTATAGGACACTTTGTAATTATTCAGTAGAAATTTGATCTCTATTCCGGCGACCGCGCTTCCTTCGGGGAGGGCTGAATTCTTATCGGAGTAAAAAGTATAGGCAGGTACCTGATCATCGATCAATGCGTACCCTCGCTTTTTGGCGCCTGCCAGCAATTTCTGAGGATTCGAGTATAGATTATGAGGGGCCTTCCGAGACTTGTCCCGCCAGAAGTACGCACCGGCATTGGATATCTCATCCAGGTCTTCTTTATGAAGCGTCTGAATTAGCGCATAAGCATCTGTACTTCCGCCTGCATGCACAAGTACGCCATGATAGCTTTCTCCAAGATCAATGAGATAGGGCCGAATACTGCGGATGGGGCCCACTTTGGTCTCTTTCAGACTACTCTGATAAATAGCCACAAGTCGGGTAATCCCCCCTTCTGCCAGCACTTCATACACGATATCTGCTTCAAGCAGACCGGATTGGGGTCTGGCTGCGGGCGCATTATTCACCATGACAGCAAGTGGCCTTGTATTCGCCTGTGCCTGATCTTGAGGACGTCCCGTTAGTTTCGATACTAAAGGTGTCGTGTCACCTTCTACAGGTGCAGGCTTCGAGTTATTCCCATCTCCTCCCGGCTTCGCAGTATCCGTTGCAGTTGGTTTGCTTGTGGTGGGTATCCTTTCTTGCTCCTTACTTTGACATGCAGTTAATGCCAAGCTTAGGGCCGCTAACATCCATATCGTCTTATATAGAGGGCGAGAGTTCATCGTATTCCTCCCTATTACAAGTTATTTATTCCCATTATAATTCGAAATGCGCTGAGGTTCCTAGTCTTCTTTGAGGCAAGCAAAAAAGACGCAAGTTCTTAAAAAACAGAACCTGCGTCTTATATTTAATCTTCAGGAAGGTAAATAGGCTCGCCACCAAATTGCCAGCAGCTTAAGCTAAGACTGCTATAGGCATAATCCTGAAATAATCGGTAAGCCTTTCGTTCTTCATCCGCTGTCCCCATAGCATAGAATAGGGGAGCTAAATGTTCTTGAGCGTACGTAGGCACGGCACTGAGTGCGTGGGGTGCATTCTTCTCATAATGATATAGAGAAGGTAGTCGCCAGGATGCTAATTGTTCAGCAATCCAAGTATCAAATTCAGTAGCCCAGGAGGCGGGTTCACTGCCCTGTTCTAATTTTCTGAGATTATGAACCGTTCCGCCACTGCCTAAGATGAGCACATTCTGCTCTCGAAGGGATTGTAACATTTGGCCAATCTGATACTGCTCCGCAGGGGAACGCTTCGAATCAATAGAGAGTTCAATCACAGGAATGTTCCCCTCAGGATACATCGCTCTAAGCACAATCCAAGCTCCATGATCTAAACCTCGGTTAGATACCTTCCGATAAGGTAAATTCCCAAGCCTGAATAAAGAGCCGATCGACTCTTCAACAACGGGTGCATCCGCAGCAGGATACTTAATCTGATACAGCGCCTCAGGAAATCCATAGAAATCATGTAAGGTCTTCAAGGATCCCTCATTCAGATCATCTCTAGTGGTAAAAAGCTGTTCCGCATCATCCCAATGGGCAGAGAAGATCGCAATTGCAGAAGGCGTAGGCAGAGACTTTCCTAATCTGTGCAGAAAGCGCGTGTACTTAGTATCCTCTAACGCTAATGCTGGCGAACCATGTGCGACGAACAATGCTGGTAATGTCACGACAACGCAACCCCCATACGGCAAAATAAAGTCCTCTTTATTGTACCGTTTTCACTGTTTTATTACCATAATCCATTAAGGTAGGTTACGAATGTGATCGTTAGATCATCCAGTGCTGCCAATCGGTCTGAATCGCTTCTTGCCCATTGAGCCAGTCTTTGGTGCGCTGAATCAATTGTGTACGGTGCTCATGGGTAGAATACGTGTGATTGGCCTGAAAAATGATCTCTTTATCACATCTACCTTCGGATCTCATCCAGAATACCTTCTGATAAAGGAACGCGTAATCCACGGGAATAACATCATCCGACGTACCATGAATAACAAGCACATGTCCATTGAATTTGATCGCCTCTTGAAAGGGCTGAGAAATGCCTAACGATTCAAAAAAGACAGGCGTAAATTCATAGCCTAAATAATCGGAGTGGCCCAGTTTGATTGCGTCATCATACACTTTACGTTCCGTAATTTTAACGATATCATTGAAGGGATAACCCACGGAAGACCATAGAATTAAATTTTTGATTCTGCGATCTCGCACGGCTGTTAACAAGGCTACGGCTCCGCCGAGACTATGACCTAGAAGCGTTACACGAGTAGGATCTACATCTCCGATACTCAGGCCATATTCAAGTACGGTTCTCGTCTGAGCTACCATAGAGTCGATTCCTTCACGACCATATTCACCGCTGCTCTCTCCACAGCCGATATAATCAAAACGAACAACTAAATACCCCTCTTGGGCGAACGTCCTAGCACTCTCCACAAAGAGACGGTCCACCCCAATACGGCTTCCTACAAAACCGTGACAAATGACAATTAAAGGCACCCTATCCTTACAACGGCCATCCTTCTTCGCAAGTTGTGCAGGATAGTGAATACTTGCTGTAAGATGTTCATGATCGTGAGCGATCACAATTTGTCGTTCCATAGCCATAATCAACCCGCCTCCAAACCCAAATCAAAGTATATTCAATAAATCCGATAAGTTTAATGTGAATTATTGAAATTATCTTATCATTCTGGCTGAGACGTGTCAATTATAAAGCTCTATTATTCGTAAGATTCACGGTATAAATCACGCGTTTTCTTCTGTCCCTCTCCATTCAAAAATACCTCGTTCTCCATACTCTCATTACTTCCTTCTATTTCATCTTCCGAACCGAACTCTACATCTTCATGATCTTGTACTACTTCATCCAAGCCTTCTCTGGAATGACTGTTCAATAGATATCTACGTGTTAATTCTGATTCGAATTTACTTTTCATGATTTGTTACATCCTCCTTAAGTTAGGTTGTACATCCTGGTGTAGGCATGTACAATTTCATCCTAGTTTGGTAGAGAACGACTTTCTTTATGCGTCACTACATTTAACATTCTGGCCTTAATATTTTTATCTTGCCAATACGATGAATGCTTGTTTAAATATACCCGTACTCTTTTTGATGAACTTAAAAAGAACTTAAAAGGATGGTGATCTTTTAATGAGTGTAAATGTACAACAATTCATTAAGACACAGTTAGAAGCCGTGTGGACTGAGGACGCATGGATTGTGCCAATTAGCCGTGCGCTGGCTGATGTAACCGCGAAGCAAGCCGCTTGGCAACCACCGGGTGAAGGAGATACGAATAGCATTTGGCAACTAGTGAACCATATGAATTACTATAATGATGAAGTACTTCATCGGCTAAAGGGAATCTCCATCCCCGCAAAAACGACTACCAACACTAGCACCTTTGGCGAAGTAGGAGATCCTCAAGATGAAGCGGGTTGGCAACGTACGCGAGAACATGCATTTGAACTATACGAACAACTTCAGGCTCATTTAAGTTCAATGCAAGATGAAGACTATGTAAAAGAATATGAAGGCAGACCTCAGTGGAAGCTCATCGCACGTTGGATTAGCCATGACAGTTATCATAATGGACAGATTGTACTCATCCGCAAACTTCAAAATAGCTGGCCTACTACCATTTGGCCTTAATTAATATAATTATAAATTTTATCCATATTTAGGTATTTTTAATAGTTCGACTGTTTTGGGTCGAGCTTTTTTTTAGTTATCCTATAAATCCCTGTTCTTGACCCTGACTCAAGTCCTACGTACACATCGCTAGTCCCTTGCGGGTCTGCGAGTGCTTGAAGTATACTACAGGCAATTGTATATCCCCTTCACGCCCGATCTGATTGCTGCTCGGGTCGCTGTCAGCTTAATTTTTGAATGGTAATATTAGGATTTCATAACGGACATCATTAGAAACCGCGTGTAGATCTTACATACACTTGGCACAGGAGGAGATTTAACAAATATGTACATTCATGAAATGATCAAGGAAACCCATAGGCTTCGTGATTATATGACGCCGGAGAATGATGCTTATTTCGGAGAAATGGTACGCACGCTCCGTTCTAGCCGTCTCAACGAAGCCGAAGGTGAAGAAGTCTTGCTTCGTCTAGCTAAGGAAATCCTTAAAGGTCAAGACCAGAACAAGACTGCCCTTGACCTGTATGAAGAGGCCCCAGAAGTTCATGCGCAAAGACTCGTAGATACTTTATTCGTAAGGCAACCCCGCTCCACGAAGGACAAGATTAAATATTACATTATGATTCCATGGGTAGCCCTGACATGGGTATTTTTCATCATGACGTTGACTGGTTTTTTTAGTAAATGGTTCGGTGGAGATCTGACATACACTCGAATCAGTACAGCCACATTGCTTCTGATTGCCGGAGGCTCTATTATTTTAATAGAAGGTCTTACCCGCTTTATGAAGCCTGAGGCGAAGAAAGAAGAATTGGTAGCTGATCAGAAAATGAATCCCAGAACCATGGGCATATATATCGGCATCGCGGCTGGTATACTGATTGTTGCTGTCTTGTTGGTGAGATTTTTACCGGCATTTGTGCTTTCTCCTTGGGATAGCCTTATCTTGTTTGTCATTGGTCTTGCAGGACAAAAATTTTACTTCCTTCGCAAAACTACCAATACAAAATCTTATGCATGATTGAAACTCATAAATTAAAGCTGAAAAAGGCGACCGCATTCAGAGGTTCTGAAATGCGGTCGCCTTTTTTTATTAGGTGAGTTAAATTAATAGATTAAATAAATTTAAATCCCGATTCAGCTCCGTAAAGGCAATGCCTTTAGCATTCAAGCGTTCAATGAGAGGGCCGTAGTCATCAGGATGAGATAACTCAATTCCGACAAGTGCCGGGCCGTTTTCTTTGTCGTGTTTTTTCGTATATTCAAAGCGAGCAATATCATCTTCTGGACCCAGCACATCCCTTAAAAATTCACGCAGCGCCCCCGCACGTTGGGGAAAGTTAATTAGGAAATAATGCTTGAATCCTTCGTAAATCAGCGAGCGCTCTTTGATCTCCTGCATGCGGTCGATATCATTATTCCCCCCGCTGATTACACATACGACCGTCTTGCCCCGAATTTCATCACGGTACATATCTAGTGCCGCAATCGGCAAAGCACCCGCTGGTTCCACCACAATCGCATTATCGTTATACAGTTCCAGAATGGAAGTACATGCTTTACCTTCCGGCACCTTGATGAAGTCATCCAAGACGTGGGAGCAAATCTGGAACGTCAACTCTCCTACCCGCTTGACCGCTGCACCATCGACGAACTTGTCGATCGATTCTAGCGTGACCACTTGATTTTCGCGCATCGCTTCACTCATCGACGCCGCACCTAATGGCTCAACTCCAATTACTTTGGTAGAAGGGCTGACCATTTTGACATAAGAACCTACGCCTGCCGCAAGTCCCCCGCCTCCAATTGTCACGAATACATAATCCGCTGGAGCATTTAGGCTCTCCATGATTTCTAATCCGATCGTTCCATTCCCAGCGACAATCATCGGATCATCAAAAGGATGGACGAATGTCATTCCATGCTGCGCCGAAGCTTTCATGGCCTCGGCATAAGCATCGTCATAGGTGTCCCCTGTCAAAATCACTTCGATATCCGCTCCGCCAAATCGTTTGACTTGCTTTACCTTCTGATTAGGGGTAGTACTCGGCATATAAATATGACCTTTAATTCCAAGCGCATTACATGAATAAGCAAAACCCTGCGCATGATTGCCAGCACTGGCACAGACAATTCCTTTTTCACGCTGCTCTGCACTCAAGTTGCGAATGAGGTTGTAAGAGCCACGGATTTTGAAAGAACGCACCATTTGCAGGTCTTCTCTCTTCAAGTACACATTACATTCGTATTTCGCCGACAATGTCGGATCTAGTTGGAGTGGGGTGCGTACGATGACTTCTTTGAGCACATGATGCGCTCGAATAATATCCTCCATACCTACTGTTGGGTTCTCAGCCTGACTCATCGTGATACTCCTCCATTCTCTAACCCGTGCTGTCTCTCTATGTTGCTAAAAATACACCTGTCTAGCTTTTTAACTTTAGATCCACGGGATGATCTACCTATCCATTAGTATACAACGCCTATTATGCGGCACTTACAATAACCCATAGTTTGAATCCTAACGACTCCAGTTCTTTACCCTATTTACTAATTAGGAGATGAATAAATGATTAATAACCTTCCAAAGACCTGACCTCAAAAGAAGGTAGTTTTTGTACGATCTGCTCTCTCTCCTGCTCCCATTCCTCAGGAAGCTTCAGACTTGTACCTAGTAAAGCCGCAGGTTCATCTACAGCAAATCCTGGACCATCCGTAGCAATTTCAAATAAAATACCGCCCGGTTCCCGGAAATACACCGCCGTAAAATACTGCCTATCCGTTACAGGCGTAGGACGGAGCCCCGCCGCTATCAGCTCTTCTCTCCACAGTCGTTGTTCCTCCGCATTCTTGGCACGCCAAGCCAGATGATGCACGGTTCCAGCCCCCGTCTCTACAGCAGGGATGGGAGCCGCTACGAGATCAATAGTTTGAACGGGACTCGCCGCAGTACGAAAGCGAATAATCCCCTCCTCTTCACCTAGTTGACGGAGTCCGATAACCTTCTCTAAAGTTCGCTGGGTCTGCTCTGGAGCCGTGCTGAATAACATCGCTCCACCAAATCCTTTAATCGCTTGCTCCGCTGTAATACCACTGAAGGCCCAAGCGCTGGGTTCACCAGACTCTCTCTCAACGAGGTCAACCAGCAGACCCGATGGGTCCGCAAACCGTATATATTGCTCGCCAAAACGAAGATTTTCCATCGTTTGAATGTTGTAATGCTGTAGTCTAGCCTTCCAAAAAAGCAGGCTCCCCCGCGGAATTGCATAGACTGTAATTCCTACTTGTCCCCCGCCAATCGTTCCTAGATAAGCGTCCTCGTGCGGAAAGAAAGTCATGATCGTTCCGGGAGTCCCCGACTCATTACCGAAGTACAGATGATACATATCAGGCGCGTCATAGTTGACCGTTCTTTTGACCAGACGAAGCCCCATCACCCCTGCATAGAAGTCGACGGTAGTCTGGACATCGTTCACAAAAGCCGTTATATGGTGAATACCCGCGGAAATGGGCATGATTGCTTTCTCCTCCTTGGATTGCTATTGCTATTAACCGTCCCACATCCTCCCTAGAAGAGCGGGTCACATGGGCGTTGCCCTCTGGACATCCAAAATGAATGTACTTAGTTTTATTATTGACGATATATCTATTATGCATGGAACGCTTGTCGTCCCTTCGGGACACGCTTTAACGAGGTGCGAATCATAAATATCAGTTAACTCTTGCATGTGCGTTCCTATTTTTAAAAAGATTGAATTTTATAGATTGATGTTATTATATCGATGTTCAGAGGGATTTTTCAATAAACGTCAGGTGTCCTTAATAGAATAGGAGAAATGGACGCGTACATTTATAAAAATTATTCCCCATAGATGTATATTAATTGGTATAGATATATTGAATATAATTGCTTATTTGCTCTACATTCGAAATTACTTTGATCATCATCGGACTCTCTTAATGTACTCCCTTAATATAACAAAGATCGTATTAATCCTCCCGTTCATCCAAGAAAAAAAACAACCCCTCTCTGTTCCAAAGGGATTGTTCTGTATGGTTCTGTATGGTTCTGTATGGTTCTGTATGGTTCTGTATGGTTCTGTATGGTTCTGTATGGTTCTGTATGGTTCTGTATGGTTCTGTATGATCTCTCTCTTGCTTCCGCTCGGTGTCCCCCGACCTCTATTTACATCAATGCCTTCGCAGCGATGTCTCTGCGATAATGCTTGCCTTCAAAAGTAATCCGTTCCGCTTCTGTGTAAGCTTTACTTCTTGCTTCTGCGATGCTAGCGCCGAGACCTACAACGCCGAGCACACGACCGCCGTTCGTGACAAGATCTCCGTCCGTATTCCGAGCCGTTCCAGCGTGAAATACGATTGCTTCCTGCACCTGATCATGACCTTGAATCAGAAGTCCTTTTGGATAGGCGGCCGGATAGCCCGGTGAAGCTAGCACTACACACACAGCGGCTTCGTCGCTCCAGTGTATCTCCACTTCTGCCAAAGTTCCGTTAACAGCCGCTAGAAAGATCTCCAGCAAGTCACTCTTTAGTCTTGGCAGGACGACTTGGGTCTCAGGATCACCGAACCGAGCATTGAATTCAATCGTCTTCGGCTTGCCATCTGGTGTAATCATAAGCCCGGCGAACAATACACCGCGGAATGAGCGTCCTTCGGATACCATCGCTTTGGCCGTAGGTTTGATGATGGTCTCTATAGCTTCATCTATGATGGACTGCGCAATGTGAGGTAGCGGAGAATAGGTGCCCATCCCTCCTGTGTTCGGCCCCTGGTCCTCATCAAATACCTGTTTGTGATCTTGCGCTGCTGGCATCGCACGTACCGTCTCTCCATCGACAAAGGCGAGAATAGACATCTCTTGACCTGTCATGAATTCTTCGATAACGACTTGATTCCCCGCTGCGCCAAACACTTGACTGACCATAATGTCTGCAAGCGCCTGTTCTGCTTCTTCCCGTGTAAAGGCTACAGTTACCCCTTTACCCGCCGCAAGTCCATCCGCTTTAATAACAATCGGTACAGGCTGACCCCGTAAATAGTCCAGTGCAGCTTCATAATTGTCAAATTTCTCGTACGCTGCTGTAGGAATCTCATATTTGTGCAGAAGATCCTTCATAAATGTCTTGCTGCCCTCAATATGAGCCGCATTTTTGCTTGGACCGAATACCGGAATTCCTTCAGCCTCAAACGCATCCACGATTCCTTCAGCTAACGGATCATCGGGTCCAATGACTACAAGTTCTATCTGCTTGTCCTTAGCAAAAGACGTAAGCTTATCAAATTCGCTAACGCCAATCGGAACGATCTCTGCCACCTCAGCAATACCAGCATTGCCCGGCGCACAGTAGACCGTACCTGATTTAGGACTTTTAGCTAGCGACCAGCAGATCGCATGCTCGCGGCCACCGCTACCTACTACTAATATATCCATCTGTGTATCCCCCTCTCCGACATTCTAGTGTTTAAAATGACGAACGCCTGTGAATACCATAGCGATACCGTATTGATTGGCAGCTTGGATCGACTCTTCATCTTTCACTGAGCCACCCGGCTGAATGATCGCTGTAATTCCATGCTTTGCAGCAAGTTCCACCGTATCTCCCATAGGGAAGAAGGCATCCGATGCTAACACACTGCCCTTAGCTTTATCTCCTGCCTGCTCTATAGCAATCTTCGCTGCGCCGACTCGGTTCATCTGACCCGCACCTACGCCGATCGTCATGCTGTCTTTGGCTAAGAGAATCGCATTGGACTTCACATGCTTCACAACTTTCCAGCCAAATAATAACTGCTTCAGCTCTTCTTCTGTTGGCTTGCGATCCGTAACGACACTTAGATCGGTTATATCCAAAGAGTGGACATCGCTCTCTTGAATGACCATCCCACCATCGATGGAAGTGATGATATGCTGGCTCTGTCTGTCCTGACCCGAAGCCAGTTCCCCTACTTTTAAGAGACGCAAATTTTTCTTCTGAGTAAGCACGGTCAAAGCTTCTTCCGTGAACCCTGGGGCTAAAATAATTTCTAAGAAAATTTCTTTTAGTCTCAGCGCAGTCGCTTCATCAATAATTCGGTTCGAAGCCACAATACCGCCAAAAATCGAAGTAGGATCCGCTGCGTGCGCTTTCTCGAAGGCTTCAAGCACACTGCTGCCGATGCCTACGCCACAAGGATTCATATGTTTGACGGCTACTACAGCGGGTTCTGTAAATTCTTTTACAATTTGCAGTGCCGCATTCGCATCATTAATATTGTTATAGCTTAATTCCTTGCCATGAAGCTGCTCCGCCGTTGTAAGTGTATCTTGAGATGCCAAAGGTTTGCGGTAGAAAGCTGCTTTCTGATGTGGATTCTCTCCGTAGCGAAGATCCTGAATTTTCTCGTAAGTTACCGTGTAGCGCTCTGGAAGTGGATCTCCTGTCACATTCGACAAGTAATCGGAGATGAGGGCGTCATAAGCCGCCGTATGGCGGAACACTTTTGCCGCAAGCCGTGTGCGTGTAGTTAGAGTCGTATCGCCTTCCGCACGAACCTCTTCTAACACCTTACTATAATCTGCATTGTCCACAATCACACTGACAAAAGCATGATTTTTAGCTGCCGAACGAAGCATCGTAGGTCCACCAATGTCGATATTCTCGATAGCATCTTCATATAAGACATCCGGTTTTGCAATTGTCTCTTGGAAAGGGTACAGGTTCACAACAACCAGATCAATATAATCCAGTCCAAGTTCCTTCATTTGCGCCTGATGCTCTTCGTTATCCCTAATAGCCAATAAGCCACTATGTACAGCTGGGTGAAGGGTCTTCACACGTCCGTCCATAATCTCCGGGAACCCTGTTACATCCGATATTCCGATAACAGGTACGCCTTCTTTAGCCAGAAGATTCTTGGTGCCCCCTGTTGAAATAATCTCCACTCCTAGTTGCGACAGCTCGCGGCAAAAATCCACGACACCCGTTTTATCCGATACACTAACGAGCGCTCTTTTGATACTCACGATTTAGCATCCTCCTTTGATTTGCACGGTTCCGATTCGATTTTTGCAAGTTCTACAGCGTTTTTACTACCCGTATATATTTTTCAAATATGTGGTAATATTTCTCGGGAAATAGTCGATTTCCGTTAGGCTTTGGATGAAGGTGCATGAAGAACCGTCACTTTTCGGCCTTCAATCTGAATCAGACCTTGAGCGAACCAAGATACGACTTTAGGGTACATACATTGTTCGATTCCATGGATCCGTTCCTCTATGGACGCTATTCCTTCGCCCTCTTCAATCGTTACCGTGCGCTGCGCAATAATAGGCCCCGTATCCATTCCTCCATCTACTAAATGAACCGTAGCCCCTGTTAGTTTGACTCCGTAATTGTAAGCCTGCTCGATCGCTCTAACTCCTGGAAAAGCAGGTAAAAGTGAGGGATGAATATTAATCATTTGGCCTGCGTAAGGTTCGACAAGCACGGACGTAAGTAACCGCATATAGCCGGCAAGTACGATGAGATCTACGCTTCGCTTAGTAAGTTCAGCAGCAATTTCGCGCTCATAATCTTCCCTGCTGGGATAGTCCTTAGGCTGAAAAAGGAAGACTTCAATCCCCGCCTGCTCTGCTCTGGCTACCACCGGAGCCATGGGTTTATCGCAGACAAGCAGGACAATCTCTGCACCACCAAGTTCATTACGCGCTGCTGCATCAGCCAAGGCTTGAAAATTACTTCCTTGACCTGAGGCGAACACCGCTATCCGGTATGAACCCATTAGACCTCGGCTCCTGTGAAGGTAACAATCTGCTCTCCTTCAGTTACCGATCCAATCACATAGGCCTGCTCTCCAAGTTCCCTAAGCACTTCGATAGCATAATCTGCATCTTGTTTTGCTACAATCATGACCATACCAATACCCATATTAAATGTTGTGAACATGTCCCGATTGCTGACCTCACCCTTGTCTTGAATAAGCTTGAAAATAGGCTGAATTGGCCAAGAACCGTATTCGACATCTACATTCACTTCAGCAGGAAGCACACGCGGAATATTTTCTAAAAAACCACCGCCCGTGATATGCGCCATGCCTTTGACATTCACTTTTTCAATTAAGCCTAGGACAGGTTTTACATACAGTTTTGTTGGTTCTAACAAAACATCACCCAGCACAGCGCCGCCGAGTTCAGGCAGGGAATTTTGCAAAGCTAATCCGGCTTTCTCTAATAGCACTTTGCGTACTAGGGAGAATCCATTACTATGAACGCCGCTCGATGAGAGGCCAATCACTACGTCGCCTGCAGCAATTGTGCTACCGTTGATGATTTTGCTTTTATCTACGATACCCACCGTAAACCCAGCAATATCATACTCACCTTCACTGTACATCCCCGGCATTTCTGCCGTCTCGCCGCCTATTAAAGAACAGCCTGATTGTGCGCATCCTTCTGCAATGCCTGCTACAATCGCTTCAATTTTCTCAGGAATAACTTTGTCGCATGCTAAGTAATCTAGGAAAAATAAAGGTTCTGCTCCTTGGACGACGATGTCATTCACACACATCGCTACAGCATCTATGCCGATCGTATCATGCTTGTCCATCATAAAAGCGAGCTTCAGCTTTGTACCTACGCCATCCGTTCCGGAGACTAGAACAGGCTCATCATATTTATCTTTATTCAGACTGAACAGCGCACCGAATCCGCCTAGATCGGTCATGACCTCAGGACGGAGCGTCCGTTTTACATGCTTTTTCATCCGTTCTACTGCTTCGTTTCCTGCGGATATATCGACCCCGGCATTTTTATAAGCTTCAGACACGTAGGACACGCTCCTTGTGGATGGAATGATAACTATATTAATAATGAACTCTTTGGTAAGAGATTTATAAGTTTTAAATTTTAAGGTCTAGACTTGAAATCTGCTTACATGCACGAATCAATAAAAAAAGACTTTCTGCTCTCGCTAGAACGCTATATCATTCACCTGCGAAATCTATTCGGACCTGAACTATTCATTCCATGAATTCAGTCCCAAGACTAACAACTGCAACCAAACTTTTCTTCCCCATTGAAATCGGTTCGCGTCGGATAATCATTATCGAAGCAGGCCATGCAGAGGCCTCCTTTATAATCATCCACATTGTTGCCAGCTACCGCTTCAATCAGCCCTTCTGGACTGATAAATACGAGAGAATCCGCATGAATCTCACGCCGCATTTCTTCAATAGAACGTGATGAAGCAATCAGCTCGCGGCGGTCCGGCGTATCAATGCCATAAAAGCACGGGTTCTTGAACGGCGGCGAAGTAATTCGCACATGCACTTCGGTCGCTCCTGCTTCACGCAGCAAATTCACAATTCGGCGAGAGGTAGTTCCCCGAACGATGGAGTCGTCAATCATAACGACGCGCATTCCTTCCACGACTTTGCGTACAGCGCTTAGTTTCATTTTTACGCCTTGCTCCCGCAGTTCTTGGCTAGGTTGGATGAATGTACGGCCTGTATATTTGTTCTTGATCAGGCCAAGTTCATAAGGAATGCCCGTCTGCTCGGCATACCCTATCGCTGCCGAAATGCTAGAATCCGGTACCCCTGTCACGACATCTGCATCTACAAATGATTGCTGCGCCATTATTTTGCCCATTCGTTTGCGAGCAGAGTGCAAGTTCGAACCATTCAAATCACTATCCGGCCGAGCAAAATAAATGTATTCCATCGCACAAAGTGCCTTACGCTGCGGTTCGGCGAACCGATCTTCCCTAAGGCCATTTCGATCCACAATGAGCAGTTCACCGGGTTCGATATCCCGGATGATCTTGGCACCGATAGTCTCGAAGGCACATGTCTCCGAAGAGAACAGGTAAGCATCTCCCAGTCGAGCCATGGAAATCGGCCGCAGTCCATTGGGATCTGAAGCCACGAGCAACTTATCGTTCGTCATCAGCAGGAATGCATATCCACCGACCATTTGCTGAAGTGCATCTTTGGCCGCTTCCTCAAACTCTTTGGAGGAGCGAGCGATGAGGTGAGCTATCACTTCGGTGTCACTTGTTGTCTGAAAAATCGAACCGCTTTGTTCCAGATCTCGCCGAATCTTAGGCGCATTCACAATGTTTCCATTTGTGGCTACAGCCAAATCCCCATCACGGTATTTGAATACCAACGGTTGCGCATTCGTAAGACGACTATCTCCACTAGTAGAGTAACGCACATGTCCGATAGAGCAATCGCCGACTAAGGAAGCAAGACGATCTTTATCGAATACTTCCTTCACTAGGCCCATACCTCGGTGGTAATTGAACTCCCCGCCGTCCGTTACGCACAGTCCTGCACTCTCTTCTCCGCGGTGCTGAAGAGCATGCAATCCATAATAAGAAAGACTGGCTGCTTCGGGATGACCGTACACCCCGAAGACGCCACATTCCTCTTTTAACTTATTGAAGATTCCATCATGACCAGAACCTTCGTTAAAGTAGTCTCCTGTCCATAACCCTTGCGGTATCAGTTCATCAGACATGGAATAACTTCCTCCCAGACCTGCTTTAAGCCCTCCACAGATTGGTTCAAGGCCGGAGCATGGTTGATATCGATCACAAGATTCGTTCCTTCCACACGGCCAATCCTAACAACGGGAACATTGCGTTCCTTAATAAATCTCTCCAACTCTGACGCTTGATCAGCAGAAGTAGACAGGAGAATACGAGATTGTGACTCACTGAATAGTGCAATGTCTGCGCGAAGTTCAGTATCGATATTCACCTGAGCACCGAGGCCACCGCTGATACAAGATTCAGCCAAGGCTACAGCTAGGCCGCCTTCAGATAAGTCATGCGCAGATTGAACATACCCTTGCTGAATAGCAGCTAATACCGTATCTAAAAGTTCTTTTTCAACATTCAAATCTAGAACTGGAGGACGTCCTTCTACTACGCCATGCACCGCATACTGGAATTCACTGCCTCCAAGCTCTGCCTTTGTCACGCCTAATAGCAATATAGCGTCACCTTCTTGCTTGAAGCCTTGTGTCGTAATGTGGTCGATATCATGTACCAGACCCACCATGCCCACGACAGGTGTTGGGTAGATTGCACCCTTCGCATTTTCATTATATAAGCTCACATTGCCTCCGATGACTGGAGCGTTAAGCACTCGGCAGGCTTCCGCCATACCATCGACCGATTTTTCCATTTGCCAGAAAATCTCCGGTTTCTCTGGGCTTCCAAAGTTGAGGTTATCTGTAATGGCTAGTGGTTCTGCACCTGAACATACAATGTTACGCGCCGCTTCACTTACAGCGATCCGGCCGCCGACTTCAGGGTCGAGGTAGACATACCGTCCATTGCAATCTGTGGTCATCGCTAGACCCTTACGGGTACCCTGAACCTGGATAACAGCTGCATCCGAACCTGGACGCACTGCTGTACTCGTACGGACCATATGATCATACTGTTCATAAATCCAAGCCTTGCTTGCGACGGTTGGAGAAGATAATACAATGTCCAAGGCGCCTCCAAGGTCCGTTACTTCTGGATAGCGAAGCGTATCTACCTTTGCATTCTCAGCATAATAAGCCGGTTCCGTTGAAGGCTTGTCGTAGATCGGACACTCATCGACAAGCGCCGTAACCGGCATATCGCCAACGATATCTCCATGATGAATTAGCTTCAGGCGACCATCGTCCGTAACTTTACCGACCTTAGCACAGATTACGCCCCAACGATCGAAGATCTCTTGCGCTTGCGCTTCATCCTTCGGCTCGACCACGAATAACATCCGCTCTTGGGATTCAGATAACATCATTTCGTAAGGGGTCATGCCTTCTTCACGTTGCGGTACTTGATCCAGATATAACTCTAGCCCGTTGCCAGCCTTGCTCGCCATTTCTGCACTCGAACAAGTGAGACCTGCTGCGCCCATATCCTGAATACCTAACACAATGCCAGTATCAATAAGCTCTAAGCATGATTCCATAACCAGCTTCTCCATGAAAGGATCACCAACTTGAACAGCGGTACGTCTAGCTTCCGACTCTTCCGTCAGTTCCTCCGAAGCAAAGGTTGCACCGTGAATACCATCCCGGCCTGTAGGAGGTCCTACATAGAAGACGGGATTGCCTACTCCTTTGGCTACACCACGCTGAATTTTATCGTGATCGATGAGTCCCACACACATAGCGTTAACAAGTGGATTGCCATCATAGCTGTCATCGAACATCACTTCGCCGCCCACTGTTGGAATCCCAATGCAGTTACCATACCCGGCAATTCCGGATACAACATGCTCGAACAGATATTTGACTCGGTCACTCTCTAGCTTCCCGAATCGCAATGAATTCAGCAGGGCAATCGGCCTTGCTCCCATAGAAAAAATGTCACGAATAATTCCGCCCACGCCTGTGGCAGCACCTTGATAAGGCTCGACAGCTGAAGGGTGGTTATGACTCTCAATCTTGAACACTACCGCTTGGTTGTCACCAATATCGACAATACCCGCGCCTTCACCCGGCCCCATAAGTACCCGTGGACCTGTCACTGGAAAACGACGTAACAAAGGTTTGGAGTTCTTATAAGCGCAGTGCTCAGACCACATCACACTGAATACGCCGATTTCCGTATAGTTGGGTTTACGGCCGAGAAAACCGCAGATCAGCTCGAATTCGCTATCGGATACGCCCATTTGCTTGTATACTTGCTGTTCGGCGATTTGCTCTGCCGTAGGTTCTTTAGCGGATAACTGCTGCGTCATGTCGATCCCTCCAAGTGTTCAGTATGGATGTGAACATTTTCTTGCCATCGGTTGATCCCATTAAGCTGTTCACAGCACGTTCAGGGTGGGGCATCATCCCTACCACATTGCCTTGTTCATTCGAAATTCCCGCAATATCACTTAGCGATCCGTTCGGATTGCTTCCATAACTAAATACAATTTGGTTGTTTGCTTTTAAGCTAGCCAAAGTGGCTTCATCACAATAGTAATTGCCTTCGCCATGCGCAATCGGAATTACAATCTCTTCCCCAAGCGCATATTCCTTAGTAAAAGGATTTTCATTATTCTCCACACGCAGTACCGTATCGTGACACAAAAATTTGAGTGACACATTACGGAGGAGCGTACCTGGTAGCAAGCCAGCCTCTGTCAATATTTGAAACCCATTGCAGATTCCTAGAATATATTTGCCCTGCTCAGCGGCTTTGGCCACTTCTGCCATCACAGGAGCAAACCGAGAGATTGCACCACATCTTAAGTAATCTCCATAAGAGAATCCGCCTGGTACAAGGATACAGTCGTAGGCGGATAGATCCGTCGCCGTATGCCATACATAATCGACCTGCTCGCCCATTTCTTCTACTGCTTTATAACAATCAATATCACAATTGGAACCTGGGAATACCAAGACTGCAAATCTCATGAGTGTTAGCCCTCCAATTCAAAACGGTATTCTTCCACCACCGTGTTCGCCAGCAGTTTCTCGCACATGGCAGCCACACGTTTCTCGGCTTCTGCGCGATCATCTGTGTTCAGTTCAATCTCGATGTACTTACCGATACGCAAGCTCTCTACTTCTTGAAATCCTACAGAATGCAGAGCGCCTTGAACAGCAACTCCTTGTGGATCTAGTACGCTTTGTTTGATTGTGACGTAGACGATGGCTTTCAAATGGTTTCCCTCCGGAAGGTTACACCAAAGAGCATGGCTCCAGGCTAACCGTTATTTTATATGATTTGAGAAGATTGGTCTTACTAGAATTATATAATTTAGATGTATACCCTCTACGAACTAAACAGTATGAAAATGCGAATGAAATACGCTTGGAATTTATACTACTAGGTTCCATTCAATCCGTGAGACGGTGGTAGATGGTCTGATAGCGATGTGTAGTTTCTTCTACTACATGCTGAGCCAAAGGTTCCGGAGCGCTGTTCTTGTCCCAATCGGATCCGGCCAGATAGGCACGCACCGGTTCTTTGTCCATGCTATCAATTTCAATATCGAGCGCGTAGTTTTCTTCTGCCCAGAAGCGTGATGCATCCGGCGTAAAGATCTCATCAATCAAGATCATCTCTCCGTCTACCAAACCGAATTCTAACTTGCAATCGGCGAGAATAATTCCTCGTTTAGCGCAGTAATCTCTAGCAAACTCATACAGCTCAAGACTTTTAGCCTTCATCTGCTCTCCAAGCTCGTCACCGACAATTGTTTTCATTTGAGCAAAAGGAATATCTTCATCGTGACCGACGTCGTTTTTAGCTGCTGGGGTAAAGAGGGGCTCCGGCAATTTGTCATTTTTGCGTAAACCTAAGGGAAGCTTGATGCCATTAATCTCACCATTCTCTACATATTGACGCCAGCCGCCGCCTGTAATATAGCCTCGGACGACACACTCGATATCAATGCGCTCTGCTTTGCGGGTGACCATAATTCGATCTTGGAGTAGTTCTGGATCTCTAATAATTGAACCTAATCTTGAAGCATCGGTGTGGATCACATGATTCTGAATGAGATCTGTGGTCTGCTCGAACCAGTACGCGCTAAGCTTATTCAGCACATTCCCCTTCTCAGGAACTGGGGGTTCAAGTACATAGTCAAAAGCAGATATTCGGTCCGTCACTACAATCAGATAGTGTTCTCCTAGATCATACAGCTCGCGGACTTTTCCTTTATAGAGTAGTGGTGCATCTACGTAATCTACGGCAGTAGATATAGCTTTTGATGGCATCTTACCTTCCTCCTCTTCCCAAATCAGCTTGTCTTACGATGAAGTCAGTTTTAGCTTCTTGAAAATTGTATCCACATGCTTCAAATGCCATGACGGATTAAATGCATCTTCAATTTCTTCCTTACTTAACACGGAAGTAATCTCAGGCGTCTCTTCAATGATGTCGCGGAACTGACGCTGTGATTCCCAAGCTAGCATCGCGCGCGGTTGCACCGTATCATAAGCTTCTTCACGGCTAAATCCTTTGTCGATTAACTTCGTGAGTACACGGCCTGAGAAAGGAACGCCGAACGTACGACTCATATTGCGTTTCATGTTCTCTGGGAACACCGTTAAGTTCTTAATGATATTACCAAAACGGTTGAGCATATAATTCAAAAGCATCGTAGCATCGGGTAGAATCACTCGTTCAGCGGATGAATGCGAGATATCCCGTTCATGCCACAGTCCGACATTCTCATAGGCGGTAATCATATGCCCACGAATGACACGTGACAATCCTGAGATGTTCTCACTACCGATAGGATTACGTTTATGAGGCATCGCTGAGGAACCCTTTTGACCTTTTGCAAAAGCTTCTTCCACTTCACGGAACTCACTCTTTTGTAGGGCGCGAACTTCAGTTGCGAACTTATCGAGCGATGTAGCCACAAGCGCTAATGTAGCCATATAATCCGCATGACGATCACGTTGAAGCGTCTGCGTCGAGATCGGAGCAGCTGAAGTACCCAGCTTGTCACACACGAATTGTTCCACGAAGGGGTCAATATTGGCATACGTGCCTACAGCTCCGGAGATTTTACCGAACTGCACACCACTTGCTGAAGCGCGGAAACGCTCCAAGTTACGCTTCATTTCCTCGTACCACAAAGCCATTTTTAGTCCGAATGTTGTAGGTTCAGCATGCACACCATGTGTACGACCCATCATCGGCGTATCTTTGTAGGCAATAGCTTTTTCTTTGAGAATATCAATGAAACGAATAATATCTGCTTCCAGAATCTCGTTCGCTTGTTTGAGCAAATATCCGTTAGCCGTGTCTACAACATCTGTAGAAGTTAATCCATAATGCACCCACTTGCGCTCTGCACCAAGACTCTCAGATACCGCACGAGTAAAAGCGATTACATCATGACGTGTCTCTTGTTCAATCTCATAGATTCGGTCGATATCAAATGAGGCATTTTCCCGCAGCAAGACTACGTCTTCTTTAGGAATAACGCCAAGCTCTGCCCAAGCTTCTGCTGCACAAATCTCCACTTCCAGCCATGCTTTAAATTTATTTTCTTCCGTCCAAATTGCTCTCATCTCAGGTCTACTGTAACGCTCTATCATCCTTGTTGATGCCTCCAAATATTCGTTTTTTGTATAAATTCAAGTCCATCTTCTACTTGGTCGCATAGGAGATTAATATGCCCCATTTTCCGCTTTGCTGACGGCTCTTCTTTACCGTACAGATGAACTTTAGGAATTACGTTGATATCTTGCCCATCTTGCATCCAATTTCCTTCAACCAAATGCCCAACTACAGCATCCAAATGCTCTCCAAGCACATTCACCATGACAACAGGAGTGAGTAGTTTGACAGGACTCAAAGGTAAATTGCAAATCGCTCTAACATGTTGTTCGAACTGTGAGGTAGAGCAAGCTTCCATCGTATAATGACCAGAGTTATGTGGTCTTGGCGCTAATTCATTCACATACAGTTCTCCTTCAGCTGTCAGAAAAAGTTCTACTGCTAGAAGGCCAACTGCTCCCATAGAAACTGCAATACGTCCTGCTAGTTGTTGCGCTTCTTCAAGTACAGCATTCGAAATCCTTGCAGGAACGATAGAAGCATGTAAAATGTTATCGATATGCATGTTTTCGGCAGGCGGAAACGTAATCACTTCCCCCCGGGGGCTACGGGCAGCAATCACCGAGATTTCTTTTTCAAAAGAGATGAATTGCTCAAGCACAAGTTCTGTACCCGCTTGACTAAGCGTTGCGTATGCTTCAGGTATTTCCGAGGCCTGACGAATGACCCACTGCCCCTTGCCATCGTACCCTCCCATTACCGTCTTCAGTACGGATGGAATACCTAACTTATCCACCGCCTCTTGAAGTTCCTGTTCACTGCGGATCTCCGCATAAGGAGCCACCTTCACCCCTGCTGCCTCGATAGCACGTTTCTCCCGAAGGCGATGCTGAGTCGTATATAACAATTGACTGCCCTGAGGGACATAACTTAGTTCCTCAAGTAATGAAGCAACCTCGGCATTTACATTTTCGAACTCATAGGTAATGACATCCGCTCGTGCTGCCAATTCCCGCGCTGCCTGAACATCGCTGTAATCCGCCTGAATTTGCTCAGCCACTTGGCCACATGGAGAATCCAAGGTAGGTTCAAGAGTTACAAAACGATAGCCAAGATTCGTTCCTGCCAAAGCAATCATTCTACCCAGCTGACCTCCGCCAAGAAGGCCTATCGTTGCGCCCGGACGAATCGTCTGCTTCATCTGAGTAACCTCTTCATGATTCGTATTCATCATAATGATGTTCCAAGACTGTCCGACTGATCTATTACTTCTTGAGTAATTCGCGCTCGTCTCGAATCTACTCGTTGAGAGATATCTGGATCGAATGCACCCAAGATTTGCGCAGCCAATAGTCCTGCATTGATCGCCCCAGCTTTTCCGATAGCTACCGTAGCTACAGGAATGCCGCCAGGCATTTGTACAATAGATAATAAAGAATCCAAACCATTGAGAGCAGCAGATTTCACAGGCACTCCAATAACGGGAAGGACGGTTTTAGCGGCGACCATACCCGGTAGATGAGCTGCGCCTCCAGCTCCAGCAATAATGACCTTAATCCCCCGCACAGCCGCGTGCTCCGCAAAATCAAACATAAGATCTGGTGTACGATGAGCCGAGACTACCTTTTTCTCATATGCGATTTCAAGCTCTTCTAACACGCTACATGCATGGGACATGGTCTCCCAATCTGAAGTGCTGCCCATGATTACAGATACCTGAGCTGTCATGATTCAACCCGCTTTCCTTATTATAAAATGATAGACCTGCTTAACTACATCTATATTTCGTTTCAAGTTACAAAAAAATCCGGTGGTCTCGAAAATACAAGTATTTTCTGGACACCGGACCATAAGAGAATACGAAATAGGATCCATTAATGCAATAGACGACAAAAATCGCCAATCACAATAAAAGAAGGCCCTTCGACCTTTCCTTAAGCGTGTTCCCTCATAGTCCGGAAATTCATGGTTTCCAGGTAGAGACTTCCGGGCCATATCCCCGGCGATATATGAGAGTCGTTATGAAGCACTGTTACAGCGCCTTATTCTTACTTAGTGTATCAACCCTGACATAGCCCTGTCAACCTAAACACGAACAATACATTACATCAAAAACCGAACGTTCGTCTTTAGATTAAACATCCACTACTTATTTAACCTTCTTAATTATAACTCCATAAAAAAAGGAATGCTAGATTTAGCACCCCTTCAAGAATTTTGTATTTATTTGACGACAAGGACTGGAATTCGTGCATGTTGCACAATGTTATGACTGACACTACCCAGTACAAATTCCCGGATACCGCCGTGTCCACGAGTACCCACCACAATAACATCTGCACCTTGGGATTCGGCATTTTCTAGAATGACTTCAGCGGCTGCTCCTTGAGCTAGCTCAACCTTGCCACTTACCCCCATCTCATCTAGCCGTCTCTTCGCTTCATCTGTTGTACGATTAGCCAACTCAACAAATTCCATATTCACAGAGTCAGGTACGGGTGCAAATCCTTCAGCAATATAAAAACGCGGGAAATCATACACATGCAGAATAATCAATTCGCTTTCTGGTGACAACTTCACAAGTTCTGCCGCTTTAGCTAAAGCTTTATTCGATGAGTCAGATCCATCATACGCCAATAAAATTTTTTGAA
Source organism: Paenibacillus shirakamiensis (assembly GCF_017874255.1). Lineage (GTDB taxonomy): Bacteria > Bacillota > Bacilli > Paenibacillales > Paenibacillaceae > Fontibacillus > Fontibacillus shirakamiensis. The sequence continues at coordinate 540,726 of NZ_JAGGLD010000002.1, forward strand.
ATACCATTGCAAAGCACCTCTTTCGAATTAAGGTATGTATCTAAGTAATTACCCGTTTCATCTTAAAAAGTAACCATAAAGCACCGCATTTAAGAACAAAAGTGCAGGGATTCCGACACGAAAGCTAATATGCTGCGTTTTGTGACGTTTTTTATACATTGCAATCAGCACCCCTAAGGCCCCGCCAATAAAAGCGAGCAGAAACAGTGTCCGCTCAGGCGTGCGTTCTCGTCTTCGTTGCGCTTTCTTTTTATCCTCAGCCATTACTACGTAGCCTATCATGTTCATCACGACGAACCATAAGAGCAAAATCAACTTCAATCCGCAGATGCACCTCCAGTCGAATCTTTCATCTGTTCTCATTATAGAACTTATCGCTGAGGCTGTACAAACAACACGCGTTATAAAGAAAGACCCCTTCTTTAAGGGGTCAGATCGAATCGATTACTGCTTAGGTATACCATTTAGACTCGGAGGAAGTTCCGCCTGCTTTTTCGGTTTGGATATTAAAGGCTCTTCCAAAATGCTGGCATCGTTTTTCTGGTTGCTAATTTTTTTAGGCTTGTGTTCTGGCATGAGTAAGCACCTCCACAGTTAATGTTCCTGAGGTACCCTTCTTTTATTCGCGATTGCCTAGTCCTACTAACTTATTTCTCAGGCTTAGTTCCATTCATTTAGTAGTTATTTATGTCAGTAGTTTGCTTCAATTTTTCTTCTTTTACTTTACAATTTTCAGTCTGCCATTTATCATCCGTTTTGAATTTTCTTCATTCCCTCTTCTACTTCATCTTTTACTTTTCTTATGCTTTTCTTACACTTCATCGTTTGCTTTGTCTTCTAATCACTTTTTAGTCTTATCCTCTATTTTTGTATTTTATTTTACCTCTCACCTCTCTCCTTTTCACTCCCTCTTTCTTCGCATGTGGCTTTAATTTACATGTTGCTTTATCTTACTAAAATTTTCACGTCTTGCATTGATTCTAGCCTCTTCTTCCCTTAACTTACTTTCATCTTTCTTACTTTCTTACTTTCTTACTTTCTTACTTTCTTACTTTCTTACTTTCTTTCTTACTTTCTTTCTTACTTACTTACTTAACTTATTTTCTTACTTCCTTACTTCCTTACTTCCTTACTTCCTTTACTTTCCTTCCTTTTTCTCCATTGCCGCCTTCAACAAATCACCTAAGCTGGAACCCATAGGTTCAGGCTTGGCATATTTTTTGACGAGTTGCTGTGTCTCTCGCTTATTGATATGTTTGCTATCTTTATTCATCGTTTCGGTAATTCCACACGCGAGGCATTGTACATAAAGGCCGGCTTTGCCTTCCTTCATCTCCATTTTTTTGTGACACTGCGGACAACGTCTGTTAGACAATTGTTTCTCTCCAGACCTCTTATATCCACAATCATCGCTTGGACAAGTAAGCACGATTCCCTTTCTTGTCTTCTTCTCCAGAAGACGCGTACCACAATCAGGGCAGTGGCTAGTCGATACATTATGCGGTTTGTATGCTGCACTGCTCGCTTTTACTTCCTTTACCAGACGATCCGCCATTTCCCGAATGGATTTCAAGAAAGGTTCAGGTTGTCCCTGCCCTCTAGCGATCAGTTCCAGTTGCCCTTCCCATTTCGCTGTAAGTTCCGGCGTGCGCAGGTCCTTGGAGACCAATTCAATCAGTTGCTTACCTTTACCTGTAGGATGAAGAGCATTTCCTTGACGCTCTAAGGTATCAGCGTTCACTAACTTCTCAATAATGTCCGCTCGTGTTGCTGGCGTACCTAGGCCATGTTTCTCCATTTGCGTGAGGAGATACGACTCGGTATATCGTTTTGGAGGTGAGGTGCGTCCAGGCTTAATTCGACTACGTATTACATCAAGCTGATCTCCCTGCTGAAGTACGGGCAGTATTTTGGATTCATCATCTTCCTCAGCGCCCTCTTCTACAGATTCATCGAACCCTTTTCCATCATAGACTGCATGCCATCCAGCATCTTTCATCGTCGTACCTTTTGCGTACAAGGACTCCCCTTGAACATCCACCACTACAGCTACCTGATCATAACGTGCAGGAGAATAGAAAAGACTGATAAACCGCCGGACAATAAGATCATATATTTTTCGTTCATCGGTGCTGAGGGCATTCAAAATAACCGTTTGCTCCGTAGGAATAATAGCATGATGATCCGTAACCTTACTATCATCTATAATCCGTTTCCCTAAAGACAGAGGTTTACGAAGAAGTGCACGTGCAGTTGAGGCATAAGGACCGATGCCCACAGCTTCTAATCTTTCTTTTAGAGTATCTGCCATATCTGACGTAAGATATCGAGAATCCGTCCTAGGATAAGTGACTAACTTATGGTGCTCATACAGCTTTTGTAGAAGGTTTGACGTTTGCTTGGCAGAAAATCCATATCTTCGATTGGCATCACGCTGTAGTTCGGTCAGGTCGTAAGCTAGCGCAGGAGGAACTACCTTCTCACTCTTAGATATTTTCGTTATTACTCCTCGTTGACCATCTAACTTCTGCCTAAGTTGTTCGGCTTTAGTAAGATCAAAAATTCTAGATTCCCCTCCAGCAGTTCTCCATATCGCTTCAAAAGACCCCAAGTTACAACTGATTTGTGCATATTCTTCCGATTTAAAATTCATAATATCTTGCTCACGCTGCATAATCATTCCGAGGGACGGTGTCTGTACACGCCCAGCCGAAAGAGGTGCACCATATTTTACTGTGAGTGCCCGTGTTACATTCAGACCCACCATCCAGTCCGCCTCAGCTCGGCAGCGTGCGGATTGATACAAAGAATCGAACTGCTGTCCCGGTTTTAATGAAGCAAAACCATCCTTAATCGCTTTATCCGTCTGCGATGAAATCCATAACCTCTTGAAAGGCTTATTCCATTTCGCCATATCTAGAATCCAGCGGGCTAGCAGTTCACCCTCACGAGCTGCATCTGTCGCTACAATTAATTCTTTAACATCCGGACGGCGAAGAAGCTGTTGTACCGCTTTATATTGATGGTTAGTTTCTTTTAATACTTTAAGTTTCATATGACCCGGCAAAATCGGAAGATCCTCTAAGTTCCAAGTTTGGTATTTAGGATCATAATCCTCTGGCTCCGCAAGTCCTACCAAATGACCCAAAGCCCAAGTTACTATATATTCTGGTCCTTCAAAATAGCTTTTATGCTTCTCCCGGCTCCCCATCACTCTGGCAATTTCCCGGGCTACAGATGGCTTCTCAGCCAGCACGACCTTCTTCATAACAAGTAAACTCCCCTTTCCCTATTCCATGATTATAACATCGCCATGAACTTATTTAACTTAGTCAGACCTTACTACCAAACTTCCACCATTTCTTCATCTGCCAAAGAACTCTAAACGTCATTCACCAAAACATATTTGTTAAAAAAAATTAGTACCAGGTACTAATAAATGATATACTTTAGGTGATTATCCTCTAAACCTACTTCTGTATGAACGAATAATGGCTTTGTCCTATGCAAGTCTCATTTACAATAAATTTTAAAGTAGTATGTTTGTAATTATCCTCAAATCAACCAACCTCAGCTATGAATTATATTGGTTGATTAATCATCCATTTAGTAGGTGGCTATTCTGCTAATTAATTCGGACTACTCATCGTCTTACTCTTAATTTTTTGACCTTCCAGTTGATCAAATGAATCTTTATTTTTTCCAATGTCAAGTTTAATAAATCGGCTGTTGATCAATCCGTTTTTCCATGAGTCTAATGACTCTAACTATCCTATAAATATTCACGCTAAAGGAGTCCATAAGCCATGATAACATCTCTGGCACGTATAACCGCAATCGGTTCCTATGTACCCTCAACTATTTTGACGAATGCAGATTTAGAAAAGCTCGTTGATACTCATGATGACTGGATTGTTCAACGTACAGGAATTCGAGAACGCCGGATTGCAAGGAAAGAAGAATTCACTTCACACCTCTGCATTAATGCAGTAAATAATCTAGCCGCTACCTATGCAGGTTCACTTGCTGATGTAGATTTAGTCATTGTGGCAACTACAACACCCGATTATCCCTTCCCAAGCGTCGCTTGTCTTGTCCAAAATCATCTAAAGCTCCCTCACGCAGCAGCTTTCGATTTGAATGCTACATGTGCAGGTTTCACCTATGGACTTCATTTGGCTAATGGATTAATTACTGCGGGTCTCCATCGTAAGGTTCTAGTGATTGCAGGAGAGACAATGTCGAAAGTCACGGATTATACAGATCGAAATACATGTATTCTTTTTGGCGATGGAGCCGGAGCAGCACTAGTGGAACATGATACCTCTGAACCAGGCTTTATCGGCGCTGTACTGTGGAGTGATGGGTCTGGGGGCAAGCATGTCTACCGAATGGGTTTAGCCCAAGTTATGGACGGCATTCCCCTAGAGGGAAAAGGCATGATCTATCAGAACGGTCGTGAAGTGTACAAATGGGCGGTCCGAACTGTCCCTGATGGCGTAATGCGGCTTCTACAACAAGCAGATAGGTCGCTTGAACAAGTCAATTGGTTCGTCCCTCATAGCGCTAACCTAAAGATGATCGATTCCATCGGTGAGAAATTAGGCATTTCACCCGATAAGATTCTTACGAGCGCTGAATACTTTGGCAATACTTCATCCGCTTCTATACCCTTAGCTCTTCATCAAGCACATCAACAATCTCTTTTGAAAAAAGGTGACCTCATTCTTCTATTCGGCTTCGGTGCAGGGCTAACGTATGCTGGAGTACTATTCACGTGGAATATAGCCTAGTATTATTTTAATCTACTGGAGTAAGATTCTCATATTATCCATCTCATTAAAGGATTTATGTTATATCATTTCTATAGTAATTCTCTAACATTACCTTCTTTAGGAAAAAATAATCTTGGTTTCCTAACATTGTCAACAATTATTTTTTCCTTGGTATATCAACGTTTTTAAGCAATTTAGCAACAATATTTTATAATTAGATAGCTAGAAGTGTTTAAACCGCTCCACAGCGGTTAATAGTAATCAACAACAACAAAACATAAATTAAGGAGTTGACAAGCATGGGATTCTTATGGTCATTAATTATTGGTGGTATTATCGGTTGGCTAGCAGGTTTAGTAATGGGTAGAGATATTCCGGGTGGTGTCATCGGTAACATCATCGCAGGTTTTATCGGAGCATGGTTGGGTTCACTTATTCTTGGTAACTGGGGACCAGTTATCGGAGACTTCTACTTCATTCCAGCATTAATCGGTGCAGTCGTTCTTATCTTTATTGTAAGCCTTCTGCTTCGTTCATTCGGACGTAGTCGTTCATAATTTTCTACACTGAACTTTAACCATGAGCTCAAATAAAAAGACTCCAGCATATATAGATGCTAGGGTCTTTTTATTATTTACTTAACTACTTATTGCTAAATACCGTATTGATTAATTTGATGAAATGAATACTAACTGCTATAGAAGGATCAGTCATGACCGAGATGAATTAACTATAGATTATGATAGAGCTGGGCACTGAAAGAATTATTAATAGGTTTAACTGATACTGACGATAAGAGCTATTTATTTATTTTTGCAATAAGCAAAAAATAAAGTGATTGTTCCAGTTCGTGTCATTGAAAATTTATAACCAACAACTTAAAGATAAAGTATTCTATTTATCTCATTCCTGAATGAAGCCTTATGTGAACGAATGCATAACTCAACATTAAACCGGTGCATATTTGCTCCTTAGAAATGGCCAAAATAAGATTAAGAAGAATATTAGATATGTCTGCGCGTTTCCAGAAGAAATAACTAGGATGAATCTAGTCTAATGGGTTTATCATCCCTTTGTGGGTATGAACGCTACATACGGAGGCATTAGCACTGTTAATTAAATTAGGTTAAAGCTAAACTTACATTACATTCCTGCCGCTACTAAACCTACACTCCCGCTTCTTACAAAGTAACATAGTAAATTAGGATGAAATAATAGAGAATGTCTTAACGGCTCTAAAAAGCTCTTAGTTTACAATCCTAAATATGTATCATTCATTCCTTTTTATCAAATCAAATTCTTAAATACATCGAATTCTTAAATACAGAAAAAGAAATAATGTATTCATCATTACATAATATGTACATAACAAAGAAGCACTGCGATTAGGCAGTGCTTCTATTATTCGCTTGGCAGCGTCCTACTCTCCCAGGACCCTGCGGTCCAAGTACCATCGGCGCTGGAGGACTTAACGGTCGTGTTCGGGATGGGTACGTGTGGAACCCCTCCG